>NZ_JAMYJX010000005.1:0-401368 GCF_024136965.1 Haladaptatus sp. AB618
GAGTGCCCCCATACACTTAAGGGCATTGGATTGGCTTTCTTTCGCCCGAAACCCAAACAGCACATCGTCAAATGTGGCGGGTCTCCGGCTGACACCTCGCGGGGTGACCACGAGGCGTCCTTCGCATTCTATCGAAATGGCCGGTTGAATTTAAGTACGTCGAATCGAAGCGGCAGTGGCACGATTCGACATATCCCACGGGACAAGCTCACATTACCGAGCGGTATTCCTCGATACCGAATTGTATGTTGTTGTTTCGTGCGCGCGTGGGGAGATGGTGTGACAACTGTCTGTTAATACATTGTATGAAAACTCGACAAATCAGTCCAGTTCGGGTTCTGCTGTTCGTGTCTTCGAACTGGCAGTCGGTGTGATCGCGTAGTCGATAGTGAGGAACTGGCGACCGAACAGCCACATCTCGTGTTGTGCGATGAGCGTGGTCTCCGAAGTCGCCATGGCTCCAGTTGTAGCGGGGGTATCGCTTGCGGACCAAACTCGGAACACCTCGTGCATGGGAAGCCGAATCGGAACGAACGGTGTTACGAGATAGAGTCCGGAATGACCGCCGGGCTTCGGGCGTTTCGAAGTGAGTCGAATAGCGCCTTCGTGTTCGGTCGAATCGAGCGAGTCGATACGGAGAATTCCACTCAAGTTCAAACCGGGGAGTGGAAGGGAGACGTTCATGTACGTTTCACCAGCGTACTCGTGGGTCGAATACGCCGCGACGAAAACGGCAGATCCGGTTTCCGAATCGGTTCGAACCCATGCACGGACGTTTTCACGCCCGTCCGCTCTGTCGTCGATATCGATGATGCGGCTGTTCGCCGTCTTCGATGCGGTTTCGGGCGTTGGGAGGTTCAACTGTTCGAAGGAACCCGTGAACAGCGCAGCGATACGGGCACCGAGGCGGAAGCCACGATGCCAATGGGTGCGATATGAGAGCGTGTACTCGCTCGTTCGTTCGTAGAAGTTTCGAACGGCAGTGTGGACGGATTCGGTGTCGAAGTCGTGACGAGCGTACGTCGAGAAGTCGTCTACCTGACCGACCGGCTTCGAACCGCCATCGGCCTCGATTCCGGTTCGTTCGACGTAATCATTTCCGACTCGCCACGTCGAAGTCAGCGAACTGAAAGGGATCGACGGGGTCGGGTCCTCGAATCGGGGAGGCGGTGTCGAAAGCCGCCAACCGACGATGCCGAGAAGAGCGAATCCGAGGGCATTGAGGTGACCGTGAATTTGCACCATTCGCCCGATGGAGAGATTTGTGATCGGAGTCCCGAGATATTGGAAGAGACCGTATCCGAGGGCGAACAGCATCGAGATACCGACGGCAACCGCAGCACCGATCAAGGATACCTGTTGGCGGCGGTTCGAGCGAGTTGGAACGACGCCGAGGATGAGAAGCAGCGCGAACGACATCACCGAAAGTGTGAGAACGGTAACGGACGCGACTTCGACGATGGGGGACAACGAGATTCCGATGGCGATCAGTCCGGGACCGAAAACGACCACAGTCGCGATCGGTCGGTAGAATCGACGAATGCGATCGTCATCGATGGCGCGACCGGTGACCCCCACCACGACTGGAAGGGCGAATCCCGCATAATGGAAGTGAACGGCGGTGAAAAAGACGATAGCGTCACCGAACCCGAGTGGGTTCGCTCCGAGGCGGCTTATCAGTAGCCAGCACCCACCGACGGCGATGTAGAGAAGTCCCGCATTGAGACAGAGTTCTTCGAGCGGACGGAATCCACGTGGAAGGAGACGAGCGAAGCCCAAAAGAGCGATCGTTACCGTGGTCGCTAACCATGGAAGTACGAGAACGCCTGCGAAGAGACCGGGGGAAAAGACGAACGAGAGAGCGACCAACACCGCACCGAACGGTTGCCCGAGGATGGCGATTCGGTGGAGGGGAGTACGTGAATCGGGTGTGAGCATTGGCAGGACGAGCGGAACGAGGACGAGTGGGGCGAGCAAGAATAAGTGTGCGATACGCCCGAGTGAGATCAGTACGGGGACGACGAGCCAGATGACGGCACCGAGAAGCGCACTTCTATCGGGTGCGGTGTCCACAGGTAGAGAGATCATTGTTCAATGTGGTCTACGTGTTAATCGTATCACAAGTGATGGTATGGGGTTTGTGGCCATCAGGAGGGAATATGAAGCGCGGCCGTCAACTATTCCACCGTCAGACAGCGGACTGACACAGTTTGAATAGCGAAGCAAACGAACGGGATGATAATGGTGCGGGGTGCTCGTCGGAGCAAGGAATCGTTAGCGCAGTGTTATCAGTCGTCAACAGTGACATCTGTAGTGGTCCCGAACGTCAGTTTCGGAAGCATAAAGGAAACGTTCGTCTCCCGCTCGCCGGCCCACTTCAAGCGTGGTGACATGCGGCAGGCGTACGGGTGGACGAGCGCTATACTCACAGCAATAGCCACCGTTGGTGTACTGGCGCTCGCCCTCAGGGTGTTGTTGACGGGCTTGTTGGTCACGTTCGTCACGTCCGATATTCTCGTCGTCGTCGCGTTCAACGTCTGTGTGACCCTACTGGTTGGACGGTGGCTCACTGGACAAGTCCGGATTCATCCGTTAGAACGGCGTCAACTGGGAGTCCAAGCAGTGAGTTTTCGGCCGGAAGTGTCTGAACAACGGTACCGTCGGCCGAGGGAATCGTCTACGACTACCGACCGCCTGTAAAATCGATCGTCTCTACCCTTTTAGCAGTTCGCGCCGGTTATCGAATCGAACGCCGCCGGATCCTCCCAGAGTTCCCCGAGCGTCGCGGCCGCCAGGTATCGGGTTGGAGCGGCGACCCACTCGGTCGTAACGCTGTCGTCGGGAGCGGGAGCGGCCGCCTCGAACCACCACGCGACGTAGCGGCCGTCCATGAGCTTTGCGGTCGGGTACATCTGTCCGTTCACGGCGACGTCCACACGGGAGTGTGCTTCGACTTCCGGGGCATCCTCCGGCGAATCCGCGACCAAGATCTCGATTTGGACGGTTCGTTCGGTCATATCGACGTCCCCCTGTCGCGGGATGTGTCTCGCTCGTGGACACGTGCGACAGTCGTGAGTCCCATACGAAGAGTAACGACGGTCACGTACAAGAAGGTCAGTCAGGCGTGTGTCTGACGGAGACGATATCGAGAACCCCCAGTCGTCGACGAGTTCTCAATCCAACTGGATTGCCGTCGATTTCGACCGTTCGGCGATTTCCGCCGCCGTCAGTTCCCGTCCTGCCTCCTGTGCGAGATAGGTACCTTCCATGACGAGCATCGAGTTGAGCGCGATATCGCCCGTCGGAATCGGTACGTCGGCCGCACCGGTCAGCGTTCGAATCCAGTGGGAGAACTGGCCGATATCCCGTTCGAACTCGTACCCGCCCTCGCTTTCCAACAGTGCCTGTCGTGTCTCGTAATCGTTGATGTCCAGCGAAACCGTCGCCTCGTAGTCCGCAGTCGTCGTGTAGAACTCGAACGGGTCCAACTGGACACCGCCCTTCGTTCCCGCGACCTGACTCGGTTCGTCGGGGAGGAACATGTGCCACGCGGCGCGGACGGAGAGTACCGACCCGTCTTCGAGATGGGCGAAACCGAGACCGGCGTCCTCCACGTTGTACCCGGACGTCTCCAGTCGGTCGGTGTACGTCGGACGATTGTCGCCAATGAGGTCCGCCGAATACGCATCGCCGGTGTGCTCGAAGGTTGCGCCGCTCACCCGTTCCACGGGTGCGTTCCCGAGCAGATACAGCAGTTGGCCGATTTGATAGGTACCGATATCGATCATCGGACCGCCACCGGCGGACTCCTTCGAGACGAATCCGGGCGTACCGTACCCGTCCACGTACGGTCGTCCACGTCGACGTGAGCGAACGGCCTTTCCGTAGTACACGTCGCCAAGCTTTCCATCGTCGATGAGTCGCTTTGCCGCGCGGGTTCGGTCGAGAAACAGGTTCTCGTTCTGCACGCCGAGGTGTTTTCCCGCCGCTTCGGCCGCATCAGCGATCGCCTTGGCGTCGGTGTAAGTTGCCGCGAGCGGTTTCTCACAGAAGACGTGACACCCGGCCTCGAAGGCGGCGATCGCAACCGGTGGGTGGAGGTTGTTGTGCACGCAAACGCTCACGGCGTCGAGGTCCGCGTCGTCGAGCATGTCGCGAAAATCCGAATAGACGGAGGGGATATCGTACTCGGCGGCGAGCGAATGCGCCGATTCCTCGTCGATATCTGCAACAGCCACCAGAGATGCGTTCTCTATAGTAGTATACTCTCGCGCGTGTAGCTGTCCGCGGTTACCTGCGCCGACGATACCGATGTTAATTGAATTCACGAACGATGATGCACGATACACCATCATCAATCCTTTCGTCACGGTAATCGGAGGAACGAGATATCGAAAATCGGTGGAAACAGCGCTGTCTTTCCAGACGGAACCGCCTCGTTGTCGATGAGAGGTTTCGTGCTTCCCCGAGGGGAGCGACCCGACCATATTCACTTCCGATTATCAAACTAAGCGGCAGTGACATCGGAAATGGCGTGGTCGGAGAATTTGGAGGATAGAGACCATGAAACGAGAAGATCCGAATTTATAAATTTCATACCGCTATATGAAATCGTAAGAATCGAAGGGAGGGAGTAGATGGAGCAAACACGCGGCATCAACGGTGCTACCGGCTATAACTGCTAAAATCACATCGGCGTATGCTAGTTATTCGTGGGGTTCAGTTGCGCCGATCCGTGTACCGATCGGGTAGCTCCGCGGGTGCACAGTCAATGATATCCTCACGCTCGGTTCCGACGTCCTCGATAAACATGATCTCAGCGAACTCATCGACCACCAGTTTTGGATACGTCGGTCCTTCGTCCCGATACTGGCGCATCTCATCGAGATGTTCGTTTTGGTAGCAGACGGTTAGCTCCGGGTTCTGTTCGATCCACTGTGGGAAGAAAATGACACCATGGATCTGTCGTTCGGTGAGATTGAAGGAGACACTGACGCTGGTTCCAGTCGGCTCGTCCCAAGAGACCTTGAACACGTCATCGGAGAGTCGAACGATGTGAGCATCCTGGTCACGAACCCATCGGCCTCCGACCATCCCACTATGAATCCGATAATCGATCGTGTACCCGTCCTTGATATACATCTCGTACTGCCAGCCATTATCATACGTGTAGATGAAATGCTTACCAAGAACGCGGGAAAGCGTCTCTGGACGGGTTGATTCAAAGGATTCTGTCACGGGAATAAGTCGAGGGCATGGCGTGAAGTAACCACCCATAGCGGTCACTTTCACTGTGATTGTATCGATAGGTTCGGACCGAGTCCGGTATCCACGAGGATCAGTCGTTCCGGCGTCCGGACGAGTGTACAGCTTATCTGTGTGACCCACGTGTCGATTCCATCGAACGCGCTCGGATAGGCGTCGTAGAACTCCTCCCATTCATCCTCGGAAACCGTCGGGAACAGCTGACTCGGCGGTCCCGGGAACGGCGGGGCAGCGTCGGTCAGCGGAATATCGAATCGGATTTCGGATTGAAATCGAGTACAGTCGGACGGTCAGTCGGTCACCGGACGAACGATGATTCCGGAGGGATCGACGAATGCTCAGTACGACCAGCGCCCGCCGAGTTTGAGTTCCTGCTCGTATCCGGCGTCGATCAGATCACGCGTGTCCTCGCGGGAACGGCTCGGAACCTCACGGTCGGGTTCGGTGAGGGCACAAACGGCGTCCGCGATGGTGACGGCGTGCTCGCGGAGGTCGCGGAGGTCGACCTTATCCAGGGTATCGGCGTGCGTGTGACCCCATCCGCGACCGCTCTTGTCGGGACTCGTCGAGGAGACCATCACGCCCGGAACTCCCTCCTGGACGAACGCCCACTGGTCTCCGTGTGGCGAAACGGTGTTGCTGGAGACGAGTGGAATCGACCGTTCGTCGGTCACCACTTCGAAGGCGTCGAGGAGGTCGTCGAACTCGTTCGCGTTCACGGAAAGGGTTCTGTCCCGTCCCGCGCCGTCGATATTGACGATACACTTCACGGTGTCGAGGTCGTACGTGTTCATCGCGTGGTAGGCACCCTTGAGTCCGATCTCCTCCGAACCGAACACGACGACGCGAACGCGCGTTTCGAGTTCGTCCTCCATTCGGGCGAGCAGGCGGGCGGCCTCGGTCGCCAACACGCTTCCCGCACCGTTGTCGTTCGCGCCCTCGGCGATATCGTGTGTATCGACGTGGGCTGTCAGAAGGACCATTTCGTCCGTGTCAGGTCCGATATCGCCGACGACGTTGACCGACGTCGACGGTTCGTTTCGACAGTCCACATCGACCGTCACCGAGAGGTCGCCGTCCTCGGCGTGGCGGGCGAGACGCGCCCCGAGTTCCTTCGAGACGCCGACCGCCGGGATCGAACCGGGACGGTTATCGTAGCCTACCTCACCGGTCGGCGGGAGACATCCCTCGATGTGGTTGGTGAAGACGAAGCCGACAGCCCCGGCGTTGGCCGCGCTGACGTACTTCTCCATCCGGTGAATCCAGCGGCCGTAGTCATCCGGCGTTTCGCTGGAAGCCAGTACGATTTTGCCCTCGCAGTCGGCCGTCTCGAAGTCCTCCGGTCGCCCGTACCCGACGTCCACCAGTTCTCCCTCGACAGTTCCGGCGGGCGTTCCCGGGAGCGCGATGACTTGATAATCCTTCCCGTAGCGCTGGCTGTGGCTCCCGCCGGTTTCGATGGAGGAGGTACCCCGCCACCAGCCGTCGATGTCGAATTCGTCGAGGTGGACGTCTCGCAGTCCGACCGCTTCGAAGTAGCCTTCGAGGATTTCCGCGCCGTCCTTCTCCCCTTGCTGACCGGCCATTCTGGTTTCGAGGTCGACGAGGTCTTCGAGGACCTGCCACTGGAAATCGTTCCGGTACGCGTCGCCGACGATGGCGTCGGTGAGTCGTGTCATGAATGCAACCGTGCGGCGATAGCGCAAAAACGTATGCCTCTCGGAAAAGAGCGACAGCTGCAAAACAGCTGACCAGAAATCGGCAGAAAATCGTCCGAATCGTCATCCGTTGGTGGTACGACAACCGAGTGGTGTCAGGCGTCCAACGTTCGTCCGATAACGTACCCGGCCAAGCCGAGCGGAATACCGGCGACGAAACCGGCGAGCAGAACGACGCCGCCAAATAGGACGATTCTGACGAGCGCGAGCGGTGGAATCGCTCGCGTCCCCGCTTCGACGGCGGCGAATCCGTGCGTGAACAGCCACAACCCGGAACTGACACCGATACCGCCAGCGATGACCGACGCGAGCGCATCAGGGCTTTGATAGCCGAGGACGGCGGCCACGACGAGTCCAGCGACGGCGAAGACCGGAGCGATGGCGACTAGCGAGAGCATCACAGCCAGTGGGAAGACAGTCAACGCGGCAGCAACCACTACTGCAAAACAGCCCCAGACGAACAATACGGCCCGCTGTTCGTCGGCAATGTCGAAATTCCAGCGGGAACGGAGCGGAGGAAGCGATTCGTCGTCCGACCGCAGGGCCGCGCCGACGGCGTAGCCGAGCGGCCCGGCGACGAGTACCGACACGCCGATGGAAAACCACGCGGCCCGGCGGGCGGCGCGAACGGCGAGTTCGAGCGTCGCCGGTTCGAAGAGCGCCGTCGATGCGGCGTCGAACGCGAACACCGGAAGGGTGGCGACGAGTATTCCGACGAGGACGCTTCCACGATACCAACCGACCCCCGCCGCGAGGAGGAAACCGGCGACCGCTGCGAGCGACAGGAGGGTAGGACCGAGGAGAAGCGTCGGTGCGACGAATCGCAGGGATACCGCGAATACGGCCATCACGAGTCCAGCGACCAGTGCTCGGACACTGGTCCGAGGATGGTCACCGACGAGGAGGTTTCGAGGAACCGTAGAGGGCATCGTAGCGATTCATACACGATGACGGAGCATAATCTTTCTCCACAACTGACTCGTCGAGGAGTTTCGAGCGAGGGCAAACGTATTGTGGAAACGATGATTTGTCGTTCGTAGTAATTGAGATGACTGCACCGACTGTCTCGGTCGTCACGGCGGCGTACAACTCCGCTGAGTACATCGAGCGTGCGCTCGAAAGCGTTCGACGGCAGACGATGGACGAAGCGTGGATCGAACACATCGTCGTCGACGACGGTTCGACCGACGAAACCGTCGAACTCGTCGAATCGTTCGAATCGCCGTCCGTACGACTCATCGAGAACGAGGAAAACAGCGGAAACGGCACTGTTGCGTGCAATCAGGGAATCGAGCGAGCGCGCGGCGAGTACGTGACGGTCCTCGATTCGGACGACGAGTTCCTCCCGTCACTCCTCCAGCAGTCGTGTGAAGTTCTCGAAAATAACGAGGAGATCGATTTCGTCTATCCGGACTACTACGAGCGGTTTCCGGACGGGACGTGGGAAACCGTCGAGACGGGCGAGAACGCCATGAACACCGTCAAGGTCGGCATGGTGCACCGAACCGACCGTCTCCGCGGGTTCGGGTCCTACGACCCGGAGATGATATTCGCGGAGTACGACCTCCTCCTGCGGTATCTCGACGCCGGTCTCGACGGCTATCACGTTCCTGAGCCGCTGTTCGTGTATTATCGGCGACCGGACAGTCAGACGGGCGACGAGGAGCGGGTCGAAGCCGGAAGGGAAGAGTTACGGGAGAAATACGGTGAGGACGTGCGAATACGCGAGTATCGGTTCTGATGCGAAAGTTCCGGGGACGAACGGAGGCGATTATCCGAGGAGGTCGTTGAGGCTCATCCCGACGAAGAGCAAAATGACGGCCTCGCTGACGATCCACGAGTTGTCGTTCATCCACTCGCGTGCCTTCGGAAGCCACGCCTGCGCACGCTTGCCGAAAGCGAGCAACACGAGGGCAGGAAACGCCAGAAATAACAGGGTGATGGCGATGAACCCGAGCGAGTCAGTCCACGCCAATCCGTTCGCCGAGAGGTATGACCCGACGGCGACCGAGGTGAGGATGTCGGTCGGGAAGAATCCGAGCAGGAGGAAACCGAGTCGGAACGAGAACCGCGGGTTGGCCGTCGTCAGTTTCCCCATCCACTTCGGCGGTTCCGATTCCTCTCGCGTCAGGTAGGTGTGCACCATGGCGGCGAGGAGGAGAACGAGAACGATGACGGAGAGCGTGGTGTTCGACCCGCGCTGGCGGTTCGCGCCGATACCGAGGAAGTACGCGAGCGAGACCAGAAACGTGATCGAGAGCGCCGAACCGAAGACGAACGCGGCGGAGTTGCGCCGCCAGTTCTCGCTCGTCGCGAGGAAGATGGCACTCAGAATCTGCGGCCCGGCGATCATCACGAACGCCAACGGAAGAACCCTCAAGAAACTCACGGCTCGGCGACCCCTTCGTAATCACGGAATTGGCCCGTCGCTCGTCGTCCGATACCCCAGTTCGGTCCCGATTTCGGGTCACTCATGTCACTTCCCCCACAGCACGACCGGCCGTGGGAGCCGAGTCGTGCCTTCACACACAAGTAGGCCAGCTAACAGGATAGGTGTTGTGGTCGAAGGGTAAACACCAGTACCAGCTCTTCAATCACCTGTTTCCGGCGCTTTCAGCGGCAGAGCTAACGGTCTGGATGACGTACGATAGGTATGGCTGGGAGTGGGATTGATTCGGGAGCGACGCGGATTCGTATCGAGCGGCCGAACCTGCGGTGGTGGGTCGTCGGCCTGATAGTGTTCGGCATCGTCGCCGTCGTCGCGTACACGTTCCTTCCGTGGGTCGTGTTCGGACTGTTCATCTACTACGTCGCGCGGCCGATAAACCGCTTCGTCGGCAAGCGAATCGGGAACGGAAACCTCTCGGCGGCGCTGTCGTTGCTGCTCATCGTCGTGCCGGTCGTCCTCTTTCTGGGTGTGTTCCTCTCGATCGCAATCGGCCAACTGGCCAACTTCGCGACCACGCCGATGGTGACGAAACTGTTCGGTGGGGTCCCGAACATCACGATCCCGAACGACCCGAACAAACTGTTGGACACGGCGAGCACGACGCTCAAGAACCCGTCGGTGCAGTCGGCGCTGACGAGCGCACAGTCGTTCATCGGTGCCGTCGCGTCGAGCGTGTTCATGCTCTTTCTCTCCCTGTTGCTGGGCTTTTTCCTCCTCGTGGAGGACGAACGCCTCGCTCGGTGGGGGAAAGAACAACTGCTCGGGGACGACCGACTGTCCGTCGACTACCTCGAAGCGGTCGATTCGGGGCTGAACTCCATCTACTTCGGCTACACGCTGACAATCTTCGTCATCATGATTCTGACCGCCCTCATCTACAACCTGTTCAACCTCTTCGCGCCCAACAACCTCCTGATTCCGGCGACGATACTGCTCGCGGTCATCACGGGTATCTTCACGCTCGTGCCGCTCGTCGGTCGCTCCGTCGTCTACATCGCCATCGCGGCGTTTCTCGCGTTAGGGGCGATTCAGCGCAACCCGACCGACCTCTGGTACCCGGTGGTGTTCTTCCTGTTTATGACGCTCGCGTTCGACAACGTCGTCAGAACCTACATCCGTCCGTACCTATCGGGGAAGCTGTTCCACCTCTCGTTGGTGATGTTCGCCTACCTGCTCGGTCCGATACTGTTCGGGTGGTACGGGGTCTTCCTCGGGCCGCTGTTGATGGTCATCGTCGTCCAGTTCTTCGGCGTGGTCGTCCCGCAACTCCGTGGGGAGAAACCGGACTCCCCGATCGATATCGAGCCGACGACGCGGGAAACGGACGAGCGGTTCGACGACACGACGAAAGGCGGCGAGGCGACCGACGGGGGACGGGAGAACGGAGAGTGAGAATGGGCGGGCGAGAATCGGCGAACGAGAATCGGCGAGCGGATGGGGATCAGCGGACGAGACTCGGCGGCGCGATCGGTTCGAGGTCCAACGACGAGAAGTGATCGTCCAGAAACTCGTGTCGGTTCGGAAGTTCGTCCGGCCTGTGTGAATCGGAGCCAACGGTGAACGGAACGTCGTACTCGCGGAGGACGGCAAAGAACCCTTCCGACGGGTGGACGATTCCCGCGTCGGTCAGCGCCCGACCGGCGTTGATCTCAGGGACGGTCCGGGAGTTCGAAAACGCCTCCGCGAGCGTTCGATAGTGGGATTCGGTGGCGCGTCCACGGAGTTCCGGCGTGCGCTCTATCAGATCGGGGTGGGCGGCGATATCGAACAGTTCGGAGCGAACGAGCGATTCGAGGTTTTCGAAGTAGTGGTCCACGAACGCGTCGATCCCTTCGTCCGACATCCCGTCGAAGTTCGATGACACCTGCACGTTCATCCCCTCGATGTCGTGGACGCTGCCGATGGTGTACTCGAAGTTCGCCCGCTCGAAGAAATCACGAATCTCGTCCTCGTCGCGCGGATCGTAATCCATCTCGACGGCGTCGTAGATAGCCACGTCGCTGGTCTCGCGCAACCCCTCGATGGCCCGTCTCCGACGTTCGTAGGTGGCGTCCAAGTTGAAGCCCCGTATCGCACGGATGTCGCGCGGGTACTCGCGGGACGAGACGGTACAGTGGTCGGCGAAGCCAATACCGTCGAGACCGGCAGCCTCGGCGGCCCGTACCATGCGAGTGAGGAACTTCCCGTCGGAGTAGTTCGAGTGGGTGTGAAAATCGCGCATGTGATAGGAACGGTGAACGAGGACGACCATAAAATTAGCTGCGAAGCCCACGAAAAATCGCACGGCGTGTCCGAAATCGGAAGGATTACTCGGAGGACGGGAGGAAATACCGTATGACGACCATCCACTTCGTCCGCCACGCCCACTCGCCGTGGGTTCCGAACCGAGAGGCGGAACGGCCGCTCTCGGAACGCGGTCACGAGCAAGCGGAGCGCGTCGCCGACATCCTTTCGAACGAGTCCGTAGATGCGGTCGTTTCGAGTCCGTTCGCCCGCGCCCGACAGACGGTCCGTCCGATCGCCGATCGGAACGGCGTCGAACTGGAAACGGACGACGGGTTCCGCGAGCGGCAGTTGACCGACGGCCCTGTGGAATCCATCGGGGAGACGTTCGAGAGCGCGATCAAGCGGGTCTGGTCGGACTGGTCGTTCGCGTGGCCGAACGGCGAGTCGAATCGCGATGCGAAACGGCGGGGGGTCGCGGCAGTCGAGCGTCTCCGCGAACGTCATTCCGGCGAGTCCATCGTCGTCGGCACGCACGGTAATCTCCTCACGCTGATCCTGCACGAGTACGACGAGCGCTTCGACGCCGAGTTCTGGCGGGCAGAACTGACGATGCCCGACATCTACGAGGTGACGTTTCCGGCGGAAGACGAGGAAGTCGAGATAACGCGCCGATACGAGGACTCGACAGTGGTGGGGTAACGGGTGAGATAAAATCGGCACTGCAACTGAACCGATGAACGGCGCGGTCGCGTTTTCGGTTCAGAAACGGCTCGAAAGTCGGTTCTCGGTTGGTTGGCGGTTCTCGGTTGGTCAGCGGAGATTCGCGTTCGTCGTCAGTTCTTCCCCATCCACACGGCAGTGACGCCGAGGAACAGGAATTCGATTACTTTGGTGACGATACCGGCCGGTTCGAGGAGCCCTTCGGACTCGGTCATCGGCAGGCCGACGGTACCGTTCGCGATGTAGGCGACGATAGCGACGGCGGCGACGATGGCACCGAGCCACCAGCCCCAGTCCCGGTCCTGGTAGATGCCGTACGCGGCGACTGCCGCCGCGGCGAAGTTGGCGACGAAGAGCACGCCGAGATAGGTGGTTTCCTCCAGGTGTTCGGGTGCCAAGGCGAGGTGAATCACCCCGGTGAGGAGGATGAGGGCTGTACCTGCAATCGCGAGTTGTCGTCTCGAACTGTTCGACCCGGCGGTCGCCGTGTCGGCGTTTTGTGTGGAAGTATCCATAGTTTTCTCTGTTAACGGGAGAACGTCGGACGGGCACGTCCGACCCGCTGATTTTCGATAGGGGCGGGTCGAAGAAAGCGGCTATGGTACAGCCATCGAATCGATGAAAAAAGTAACAGCGAAAAACGATTACTCGCCGAGACGGTCGCTCGGCGCGATTCGAGCGAGACGCATGGCGTTACCGGTGATGGCCGTCGTCATTCCCGCATCACCGACGAGAACGGCGGCCCAGATCGGGACGAGACCGAACGGAACCGCGATCGCGAGCGCGGCTTTCGCGGCGAAACTCGTCCAAACGTTCTGGCGGATGACGCCATTCGCCTGGTGTGCGAGGTCGTACAGATACGGCAGTTTCGAGAGGTCGTCGCCCATCAGCGCGATATCGGCGGTTTCCAGCGCGGTGTCGGTTCCGGCGGCACCCATTGCCACGCCGACCGTCGCGGTGGCGAGTGCGGGGGCGTCGTTGATGCCGTCGCCGACCATCGCAACACCGCCGGACGAGGTCCGGCGAGCCCACGACCGTTGCTCGTGGACCGAACCGGATTCTTCATCGAGTTCCTCGACGGCTTCGACCTTGTCCTCGGGCAGGAGTCCGGCGCGGAACTCGTCCACGCCGACCTGTTCGGCGATGGCCTTCGCGGTGCGTTCGTTGTCACCCGTGAGCATGACGAGGTTGTCGATACCGAGGTCTCGCAGACGCTGAATCGCCGCCGTCGCTTCGGGACGAACTTCGTCGGCGACGGCGACGATGCCTTCGAGTTCGTCTTCGCGGCCGATCAAGACGACCGTCTTTCCCTCGCGCTGGAGCGAGGGAACCGTCTCTTCGAGCAGGTCGAGACAGTCGTTGCGTTCACAGAGGTCGCGAGTTTCGGCCACGGCGACGCTGCCGTCGGTCGCGTGGACGTGGTTCAGGTCGAAGTCGAGGTTCTCGAACAGCGCGGGCTTTCCGGCGTAGTGGGTCGTCCCACTGAGGTCCGCCCGGACGCCCTTGCCGGTGAGGCTCTCGAAATCCTCTATCTCGTGTTCGGCCACGTTCGCGCCGTTCGCCTCGGCGACGATGGCGTCGCCGATGGGGTGTTCGCTGCGCGCTTCGAGGCCGCGGGCACAGCGGAGCACGTCGTCCTCGGTGTTGCCGTTGAGCGGAATCACGTCGGTGACGGTCAACTCACCCTTCGTCAGGGTGCCCGTCTTGTCGAAGGCGACGGCCTCGACCTCACCCATCGCTTCGAGGTGATTGCCACCCTTGACGAGGACGCCGTTTTTCGCCGCACTGGTGATACCCGAGACGACGGTGACGGGCGTGCTGATGACGAACGCGCACGGACACGAGAGGACGACGAGCGTCAACCCGTAGACGAACCACTTCACCCACGGTTCGGAGAAGAACAACGGCGGGACGACCGTGACGAGGACGGCGAATCCGAGTACGACGGGCGTGTAATAGTCCGCGAAGCGCTCCACGAACTGCTCGCGCTCGGTCTTGTTGGCCTGTGCGTCCTCGACCATCGCCACGATGCGCGAGAGCGTGTTGTCGTCCGCTTCCGAGGTGACCTCGATTTCGAGGTAGCCGCCCTCATTGATCGTTCCGGCGAACACCTCGTCGTCCTCGGATTTGTCCACGGGCACGCTCTCGCCCGTAATCGGGGCCTGATTGACCGCGCTCTCGCCGGTCGTCACCGTTCCGTCCATCGGTATTTTCTCCCCGGGGCGCACGACGACGATGTCGCCGATGCGAACTTCGTCCACGGGGACGGTTTCTTCAACCCCATCTCGTTTGACCGTCGCCTCGTCGGGCGAGAGGTCCATTAGTTCTTGGAGCGAGTTTCTCGCCTTGTCCATCGAGTAGCGTTCGAGCAGTTCCGCGACGCTGAACAGGAACGCGAGCGTGGCGGCTTCCAAGTAGAGCGATTTCCCGAATCCGACGCTGACCACGAGCGCGCCGAGGATGGCGACGCTCATCAGCAGGTCGATGTCGAGGTTTCGGTTGCGAAGCGAGTAGTAACCGTTGGTGACGATGGCCTGTCCACCGACGAGGACGGCCAGCAGGAATGAAACATCGGCAACCGTGATGTCGGCATTTCCGACCGCAGTGGCACCAGCGACGACCGTCGCGTTCTGTCCCGTGAGTGCGAACTCGAAGAGGAGTCCGAGCGCGACGAAGACGCCGCTGATCCACGTTTTGATGGCGCGTGAACTCCGCCAGACGCTTTCGGACGAGCGTGGCGACTCGCCGCGCTCGTCTTCGCTGGTTCCCGTGACTTCGTATCCCGCGTTCTCGATGGCCGCCGTCACGTCGCCGACGGAGGCCGACGAATCGGTCGTGACGACGGCTTTTCCGGTGGTCGGCCGCGTGTCGTAGGAGCGGACGCCGGGTACCGAATCGAGGGCGTTCTCGACCTTGCCCGCACAGGACGCACAGTCCATGTCCGGGACTGAAACCGTCACCTGGGAGCTATCGTCTTCGACGGCGTACCCCGCCTTCTCGACGCGACCCGAAATCTCGTCCGCGCTCGTCGTCTCACCGTCGTACTCAACGGTGAGCGTTCCGGTCGTGACGCCCGCGTCGATGGCGTCGATACCGTCGATTTTCCGGACGCTGTTTTCGACCTTGCCCGCGCAGGATGCACAGTCCATATCCGGGACGGACAACCGGACGACGTCGCTCCCGCTGCCGTTCCCACTCATCGAATCACCATCTGAACTGCCGTCCCCGCGGCCGTCGTCGGAGGTTTCTCCCTCACAACAGCCACACGAACCGGAGTCGGGCGGCGTGTCCGAATCCGCGTCTTGCATGAGAGAACGTAGCCACCACGAGTTTATTAATCCAGCTGCTATGGAACGGGGGTTCGTTAGATAGAGATTATTAAAAAATCCGGTATGAGTTATTATCCCGTGGCGGACGGTTACGGGTGGATTTGGCCCGTTGCCATGAGATACTGGAGTCCGAACAGTGTCGCGTCGTACGCGCCGTGGATGAGTATCGGGACGGCGAGGTTGTTCGTGTACTCGTACACGCTCCCGAGGATGAGCGCCAGGAAGAACACGACGACAAGGTAAACGAATTTGCCCGACCCCTGCAACGAGAAGAAGTGAATGGACGCAAAGAGCACGCTGGAGAGGATGACCGCGGGCACGGGGGAGAACGATTCGCGGAGAACCCCTTGGATGAGGCCACGGTAAAGGAGTTCCTCGCCGGGACCGATGAGGAGGAACGAGAGCGGAATCAACAGCAAGAACACCGCCGGATTCCCGCTCGCGATATCGACGACGGAGTTCTCCGCCGAGTGGAGACCGAGCGACTGGATCACGCTGGAGATGACGTTCAACGCGCCGAAGAGGAGGACGAACCCACCGATGGCGACACCGATATCCCGAAGCGACGGGACGTGGATGTGGATGAAGTCGAGACCGAGGTCGCGATAGTTCAGGTAAACGAGCGCGATACCACCGAAGGTGAGACCTTGGAGCATGACGGAACTGACCAAAAGCAGGATTCCGGGGCGGTTCAAAACGTCGATTCCGACGGCCATGAGGCCGAAAATCGCTATCGCGGCGACGATTTGACCGACCCCGTACGCTCCGATCGAGAGGAGAAGTCCGACGCCGAACGTTCGGAGTCGAGTTTCAGCAGTGCTCATTATCGCCCACTACGGTCGTGTCCCTTCTTCGTCTTTCGGTTGCGGAACGACGGATAAAACGGAACGGGGGACCCCCCGGTTGCCCACGGAGGAACGGTCGGATTTCCTGACGATCCACAGCGATAGATCATGACAGGGAAATTAATTATCCCGGAGTAATCGCGCGTTAAAATGATTCTTGATTGACGAGATCGGTCAAAACGAGTATATTTTCGGACCCAATAGAGGGAGGTAATGGTATCAAAGCGGATGTATCGGCTCTTCTTTGCCGGACTCGTGATACTTTCCGGGATCGCCGTCGTAAACGCGTACGCCTCCACCCCGGGAAGTTCGGCGGATTTCAGCGGAAAAACACAGTCCCAGATCAGAGCCGAAACGGGCGCAATGGTCTCCCCCCGTGACAACATCACTGTCATCGCAACGGACTCCAATTCGTGGCTCGGGAAGGAAGGAAGTGGTCCTCGTGCGCGGGCTGAACTCGTCGCGTTCAACCCGAACGGGTCGATCCTGTACTACAACGACACCCACACGAGATACTGGGACGTCGACCCGGTGAAGGGAACGAAAACGACGGTCGAGTACTCCTACGCGGACCACCTGAACAAATCGGAGTGTCCGACCAGTTGGAACCTCACGAAGCGCAACGTCTCCCAGAAGACATGGAACACGTATATGAAGGTCCACGGGGAGGTCCCCGCGTGTACGCGAAACGGGATCGACCGCGTGAACCTGACGACCGGGAAGGTAACCCCCATCTGGTCGCAGATCACGCCCGGGAAGGAAGCGACCCGGTATCACGACGTCGACCGTCTCGACAAGAACCACTTCGTCGTGGCCGACATCTTCCTCGACCGCGTCTTCATCGTGAACACGACGAACGGACAGGTCGGATGGACGTGGAACGTGAGCGACGTCTACCAACCGAACAAGACCGGCGGTGAGTACCCGAAGGACTGGTCGCACATCAATAACGTGCAAGCGCTCAAGGACGGACGAATCGCCGTGAGCATCCGGAATCACGACCAAGTCGTGTTCCTCAAGCCGGGGAAGGGCATGCTCAAGAACGAGACGCTCGGCAAGGACGACGACCACAGCATTCTCTACGAGCAACACAACCCCGACTACATCAACGAGTCGAACGGCGGCCCGGCGGAAGTCGTCGCCGACTCCGACAACAACCGCGTGATAGAGTACCAGCGCGAGAACGGGAGTTGGAACCAGACGTGGGTGTGGCAGGATTCGAAGATGCAGTGGCCCCGCGACGCCGACCGTCTGCCGAACGGCCACACGCTCATCACCGACTCGAACGGGAACCGCGTCTTCGAGGTGAACGAAAAGGGCAAGATCGTCTGGGACGTGCAAATCGCGTTCCCCTACGAAGCCGAGCGGCTCGGCACGGGTGACGAAAGCGCCGGCGGCCCGAGCGCCCAAAAAGCGGGACTCAAATCCAAGTCGAACGGGTTCGTCACCGAGTTCTGGATCGGCGTCAAGGACAAGATGCCCGGCAAGTACCTCAACGCGCTGATGTACATCACGCCGGTCTGGATGGGCGTCCCCGAAGTCGTCGCCATCCTCATCAGCGTCCTGACGCTCCTGGTATGGGGCGTGGTCGAACTGAAGTGGGCGGGCGTCTTCTCGACGGTCCGCCGACGAATCGAGTCGTTCAACGAAACGCGATAACAGCGGATCGGAATTTTTTCGACCGTCTCTCAGGCTTCGAGTTCCGACGCCACGTCACGGAGTTCGGCGAGACGGTCCTCGATCGCGGGATGGGTCTGCACCGAAATCGGGAGCGAGTCGAGCGCGCCCGCTTCGTCCTCCTCGCCCTTCCCGAACCCGCCGGACAGGAAACAGAGCTGTTTCACGCCATCGACGGCGCGTGCGTCCCGGTCGGGTGCCACGGGTGTGTCGGCCAATGTCGTGAGCGCGGACGCCATCGAGGCCGGACTGCCCGAGAGCGTCGCGCCCGCACGGTCGGCGACGAACTCCCGGTCGTGTGAAAGCCGTCCCGCGAGCGAGATGACTGGCATCGCCAGCAGTCCCAGCGCGACCCCGCCGAACAGCAGGACGAACGCGACGAGCAGGACGTACGTGACGGTGTATCGAACGCCGAAAATCGGCGCGTCGATGACGGCCGCACTCGGAACGTAGAGGAGGGCGATGGCGACCATCCAAGCGGTTCGTCTGGCCGATTTCCCCAGACCGAGGTCGGCGAGCAGGGAGTAGTTGCCCGCCAGCGCCGGGAGGAAGGTCGCCAAGGTCATCACCATCGCATCGCGGTTTTTGACGTGCGCGAGTTCGTGGGCGAGCACCGCGTCCAGTTCGTCCTCGTCGAGGGCGGAGAGCAGGCCGGTCGAAACGACGACCGTGGCGCGTCGTGGCGTTCCGACGGTGAAGGCGTTTGCGACCTCAGCTTCGGAAACGGCAACGGTCGGGACGGCGACGTCCACGCCGGTCGCAAGCCGTCGAACGCGCGCGACGAGGTTCGGATGCGTCTCGTCGGTAACGACGGTCGCATCGACCTCCGAGAGGGCTTCGCGGCGGGTGTAGCGCAGTTGCGCCCACACCAACACCGCGGTCGCGGGGACGACGAACGCCAGCCATCCCGAACCGGCGGGAAGGCTCGACGCGACGGGGGCGAGCCACGGGCGGAGGAGGAACGCGACACAGCCGACGAGCAGGAGGTCTGCGATCAGCACGCACGCGAGGGTGGCGAATATTCGCCGAGTCAGGGCGGGGTCTCGTGACATGTCGTACGTAACGTGTCGCGGTCATCACACATGAATGTTGGTTCAAAGATGTGTTCGGTTAGGAGAAGATATTTGCCGGATGAGAAAGAACCCGAACAGCAGTGGACCGTAATCATCTCCGTGCCGCCCTCATCGCCCTCTGCGTCCTCGCAGTTATCTTCGGCGCGTCCCTGTTTCCGGCGACCGGGTTCGGGTCGTATCCCGCCGGTCCGGGAGGCGGAAGTCGTGCAGGTAACTCGGGTGGGACCGGCCACGGCGGTCACTCGACCGTCGAGGCCGGAACCACGACCGGTCAGCAATCGAATGCGATGACGACAGCGGCCCAGACGACGAGCAGCGACTCGAACGGCGACTCAAACGGCCAATCGACAACGACGACTACGACGACGAACGCCGGAGCGGGAGCCAGTCACCACCCCTCGGCCGGCGGAGGAGACCTGCTCAAAACGATCCTCGAAGGAATCGGCGTCGCCCTCCTTTGCCTCGTCGGGTTCCTCCTCGCCGGATTCCGTACCGGGACGGTTCGCGTCGGTGGCGGTGGCGCGATACCGCTCGTGATTCGCGGCGTCCCCATCGGCGAACTATTCGGGAAAATTCCCGCCAGAACGATGGGTCTCGTCGTCGGGTTTTCCGCGTCGATTCCGCGACTTACCGACGACGCGTTCGGTCTGTTAGCCGAACTCGGCCGTGGTCTCTCGGCCGGGACCGTCGGTCTCGGGTCGGCAATCGCGGAAACGTTCTCGATCCTCGGACGGGGCTTCGGCGGGGCGTTGCTCTCCGTCGGAAGCGTCGGAAGCGGCCTCTTTTCGATACCGAAGGTCCTCTCACGGCCGAGTTTCGGCGG
This sequence comes from Haladaptatus sp. AB618, assembly GCF_024136965.1. Classification (NCBI taxonomy): domain Archaea; kingdom Methanobacteriati; phylum Methanobacteriota; class Halobacteria; order Halobacteriales; family Haladaptataceae; genus Haladaptatus; species Haladaptatus sp. AB618. Next base: position 20,126 of record NZ_JAMYJX010000005.1, read on the forward strand.
GTCCAACCGGAAATCGAAACGACGAACGACGAGCCACGAAACCGCCCCGCCGGAACCCGAGGAACGGGGACCGCCGAGTATCGAGGAGGCGTGGGAATCGATGATCGAACGTCTCCCGGTCAGGCGTCGGCGAACCACGACCCCCGCGGAGTACGCACGCGTGGCGATGAACCGCGGGTACCCGGCAGATGCGGTTCGCCAGTTGACCGATGCGTTCCGTGAAGTCAGGTACGGGAGGTTCCCGGCGTCCGGGAAGCGGACGAAATTGGCCCGCACCGCGATCGACAGGATCGAACGGTTCAGGGAGGACGACGAATGATGCGTTTCGTGGGACGTGCCATCGGACGCGCTGCCGGGCACGTCGGACGGCTGTTCCGAACCGATCAAAGCCGCGAGCGAATCCTGCTCGCGGGCGGTATCGTTTCGCTGGCCTGTGCGTTCCTCGTCGTCTTCGTCCCGCAAGTCGTACCGGAGGCCACGGTCAGGCCGTTGGTCGGCTGGATCGCGAGACCGATAACGATTTTCCTCCTCGCGGGCGCGGGCGGCGTGCTCGCCATCTGGTCGCTGAAAGACGGCGTTGTGGACGAGCGGGAGGTCATCTGGCAACCGAGAACCGAACCCGAGAAAGCGCACTTCCACGAACAGCGGACGACCGGGTCCGACGTGGACGACGGACTCCGACTGTCCGAAGATCTCGGGATAGAAGCCAGGGAGCGGCGCAGTCGCCGGGCGACTGCGCGGCGTCACGTTCGAAGAGCCGCGATCGAAACGTTCCGTGCAGAGGGAGACACCAAACAGGAAGCGGCCGAGCGACTCGAAGCGGGGTCGTGGACGGACGACCCGCGTGCGGCGGCCTTCCTCGGCGCGTCGAACGCGTCCATTCCGCTTCGCACGAGAATCAGCGACTGGGCGCGTGGTGAGACGTTCGACCGCCGCGCCGAGCGGGCGGTTTCGGAACTCCGAACTCGTAACGGAGGGGAGTCACGATGAGCGATGGGAACGGCCCGCGGTTGAACGCCGGAATGACGGTCGCGCTGCTCGCCGGTGCGGCGGGCGTCGTCACCGGAAACACCGTGATGTTCCTCTCGGCCGTCATCGGATTCGTCTACGCGGCCTACCAGTTCATGTCCAGAACGCCGGATATCACGGTCGAAGTCGACCGAGCGGTGAGCGAGCGATCCCCCCGCCCGAGCGAGGACGTGCAGGTGACGATAACCGTCGAGAACTACGGCGACCGTGCGGTCCCGGACCTCCGTATCGTGGACGGCGTTCCGAAACAACTCGGCGTCGTGGACGGGTCGCCGCGCCACGGGACGAGTGTGGGGCCGGGCGAAACCGTTTCGTTCTCGTACACGATTCGCGCCCAGCGTGGCGCACACGAGTTCGAACCGACGACGCTCGTGGCCAAATCCATGAGCGGGACGGCCGACGCCCGCGAGGAGCGAAACCTGCCGATGACCATAACGTGTGATACGTACGTCGAGGACATGCCGCTGTCGCAGTTGACCACTTCCATGCCGGGACACATCGAGACCGATGCGAGCGGCGAAGGTATCGAGTTCCACTCGACACGGGAGTATCGTCCCGCCGACCCGATGAGCCGAATCGATTGGAAGCGGTTCGCGCGGACCCAAGAGCTGACGACGGTGAACTTCCGCGAAAGTCGGTCCGCGTCGGTCCTGCTCCTCATCGACGCCCGATCGAAGGCCTGTATCGCTCGCCGGTCGGGGGAGCCGAACGCCATCGACCTTGCCGGGTACGCGGCCGAGCGGATGACGGCCGCGCTCGTCCGACAGAACGATCTCGTCGGATTGGCTCTGTACGGCCCACAACCCCTGTTTCTCGCGCCCGATGGCGGCCGTGAGCAGGTCGCTCGTGTCCGTCAAGAACTCGAAGAGATCGATACGCCCCGGAAGACGACGAGCGGAAGCGGACTCTTCGGAACCGGGCGTGAGGAACGGATACGGGAGTCGCGGTTCAAGCGCCTCCGGAAACGTCTGTCCTCCGAGACGCAGGTGATATTCCTCTCACCGCTGGCCGACGACATGGCCGTCACTGTCGCAAAACGGTTCGACGCACACGGCCACGCGGTGACCGTCGTCAGCCCGAACATGACCGGAACGGAAACGCCGGGCGGGACGGTGTCCAGTCTCGCGCGGGCGGAACGGTTGAACGAGGTGCGACGGAGCGGACTCCGTGCGATCGATTGGTCGCCCGACGAACCGCTTGCGGCGGCCGTCTCGAAGAGCACGAGGAGGTCCGCATGAGCGTGAATCACGGTTCGACGCGCTTCGGTGGCGGGTTGGCGAGCGTCGTTGCGGTCTGTGCGGTGATTCTGCTCGGCGTCGGAACGGGTAACCTCGTCAGCGTCGCGGCGGGCGTCGTCGGTGCGGTCTGCATCGCACTGGGCGCGAACGGGATGCAGTCGAAGCAGAACGAACGCCGAGCGGCCGGAAGCCTCGCGATCGTCGGCGGTGCGATCGCACTGACGGCCTCCACCGGACTCGGGACGCCGCCGTTGTTCTCGCTCCTGCTCGGACTCGGAATGACGGCGGTACTGCTCAACGCGAGGGTCGACCTCTCGTCGAGCGTCGGCTTTCCGGTGTACCTCATGCTTCGGCGGTCCACCGCGGTGCTCGTCGTCGGGACGGCCCTCGGGGTGTGCATCCACGGTGGTCTCTTCAGGACGCTCGGCGGACTCAGCGGTCTGGTCATCGTCAACGCTGCCACGTCGAGCACGCTGGCGATGATCATCGCCCTGCAGATCGGCTGTTTGGCGGCCGTCGAACTGCTCCATTGGGTGGTCCCAATACTGGACGATTGGCTTCCGGCGAAGGCACGACTCCGGCAGCGAATCCTCGAACCGTTCGGCTTCCGACTCGAAACGGTCCCGGTGGCGTACTGGGCGTTCCTCGCGATACAGATCATCGTCGTGTATTCCGGATGGGGACCGCGCTGGTTCGCGAGGCTACTGGCGTCGCTGTCCGTGCTCGGGGACGTAATCCGGTCGGTGTTCGGTTCGGGCGTGCTTCAAGCGGTCGTCGGTGCTATCATCCTGTTCGAACTGGTAATCCTCGCCGCGCGGGGGACACAACACGTCATCATCGCGTGGATGGGTGACGAACCGCCCCAGACGCTCGCGTTTGCGGCCGGTGGTATCGGCGGCGTCGCGTTGGCGGGACTCGTCGGAGCGGTATCGACGTTCGTCCCGTCGGTCGGATCGACGCTCGCGACCATCGAGCCCTGGGGAATGGTCGAGCAACTCGGTCCGGCGACGGTCATCGCGGGGAGCGTTGCGGGCGTGTTGATTCTGCTCGTGTTGGTGCAGGTGTTCGCGGTGTTGGCGGTCAGACCGTGGGTCGCGCTCGATTCGGCGAGCGGGTTCGCGTTCGGCGGCGCGGCGCTGTTCATCGGCGCACTCGCCGCCGCCGAACTCGGAGCGGCCCCGGTCATCGTCTTCTGTGCCGTCGGTGCCGCCCTCGTGGTCCGGGACGTGGGCGACCACGCGGCGGAGGTCGGACTCCAGATCGGGCGGACCGCAGAGACGCGCCGTGGTGAGGTAGCCCACGCGACAGGGGGACTGCTCGTCGCTGTGCTCGGGATCGGTCTCGCTGTCGGAACGTTATCGTTCGTCGGACCGGTGTCACTGCCGACCAGTTCGTGGCGTGGGTATCTCGCGCTCGTCCTGCTGTTGGTCGCGGTCGTCTCGTTCACCCTCCTGCTTGCGACGGACGTGGAGGCGACGGACACGCGGTGACGAGAATTCCAGTTATACGATTATATAAGAAGAGTTCCAACTGGCCTCGGTTCCCCCGACTCGCTCGCGGACAACCGCTCGATGAGTCGCGGATTCGATTCGATACGTGACGTGACTAGATTCTCATTTATCTACTCAAGTCATCGGTGCATCTTGGTTTGATGACGATTGACTATTTTGTCATAAATTTCGCCGCGAGTTGGTGGTACTCGAACGGAAGGCGGGACGAAAATCTAGCGGTTTTAACGAGTTTCACGCAAAGAAATCGGCTATGCAATCCATCGATGAGGTACATATCGCTCCGCTCGGGTTCGAATACGACCGAATCTTGGGACCCGTTCAGGAGCACGGGGTGGACATCCTCTATCTCCTCGAACACGACAGTCCCGAATCCGACCGGCCGGACTACCACGACGCGTTGAAGGACGAACTCGAAGCGGAAGGGATCGATGTCCGGTCGCGGACGGTGGATTTGATGGATATCTACGACGTGTTGGGAATCGTCACGACGCTGGTTTCGGAACACCAGGACGACATCGTTCGCGTGAACGTCGCGAGCGGGTCGAAACTCTCCGCCGTCGGCGCGGCAATCGCCTGTATGGCGACGGACGCGACGGCTTACTACGTCCATCCCGAGGGGTACGCCCACGCGGACAGGGAAGAACGGCAAAGCTACGGGTACACGGGTGAGGAAGTGCTCCCGACCTACCCCATCGAATCGCCGACACGTGATCAAGTGTCGGTGATGAACTACCTCCAAGAGTCGGATACGGAGGTGTACACGCCGAAGAAGAAGGACATTATCGGGTACTCCGAAGAGGCGGGACTCTCCTTCATCGCGGACAGTAATCCGGCGAACGACAAGGCGAAGTTCGCCCTGTTGAACGCGAACATCATCGACCCACTGCAACGGGACGACTACATCGAGGTTCGGAAAGTCGGACGTCAAAAGCAAGTGACGTTGACCGACACCGGACACGACGTGCTCCGCGCGTTTCGGCATAAACTGTAGCGACGAGATGGAACGTGGTCGTGGGACGTTCGGCGTGCAGGAAGGACGACGAACGGAGTGTTACGAACGAGGCGAGTACGGAAAGTACGGATATATAGAATAGTATGAAGTGTGTTGATACTATCGACAGTAACGTTGCTATTGATAGTAAGATGGAAGTACTGAATTAGGTATCGGATATAGAAATAATCGATGACGACGTAGCGACCCACCACCCCCGGTCGTTCCCCCTAACGACCGCGCTTCGGCCCTCATCGCCCGTGGTCCCGTGCCGCCCGCGGTTCCACGACAGCCTCCATCCCAACCCCCCCATCCCGCTCCCGCCCACTCACCCTCCCGCCCCCAATGGTTCCCGGTGGGTCGCAAAACGGCTCGTCATCCTTTCTCCTTCGACGGTTCGAACGTCGTGACTATTCGAAACGGAAGTGTGGAAATCGACGGCGAATGGTGTAGAATTCGAGCGGTAAGCCAAAAAGCGCATCGAGCGAAGTGACCGGTCAGCGATTCATCCGGATGTATTCCATCAATCCGCGTATCGTCGCCTGTAAATCCGCCTTGTCGACCGGCTTTTCGAGAATGGTCTGTGCGCCGCGGCTGACCGCTTTCTGTCGCATTGCGGGTGGAATCTGTGCGGCGAGGACGAGCATAGGGATGTCGCGGGCGTTGAGTTGTTCACACCGTTTCCAGATGTCCTCGGTGAAACCGTCCACGTCGAGGACGGCGAGGGCAACGTCGTCGCGTTGTTCGAGCAGTTCGTCGAACTCACCCATGCTGGTCGCTATTTCGACATCGTAGCCGCCGTTCTTGAGCAGGTCGGCGAGCAGTTCGAGGTTTCGCTCTCGTTTTCCCAGCGCGAGGATGAGGGCCGCTTCACCCATTATTCGTCTCCGATCGTCCTCGCGCCCAATCTGGAGAACCGGAGAGAACACCGCTGAGTTCGTCCAACGGTTCGCCGACTTTGAGTCCGTGTTCGGTTATCTGGAACTCGCGGAGCATCCGTTCGAAATCGCTGGTGCGTTTCTTCAGGACCCCGATTGCCTTGCGCATCTCACCCGCCACTTCGAGGTGCCGAAGGAAAACGATATTGTCGGCGAGATAGCTGATTCCCGCCTCGGTCGCCTGGAACTCGCCGGTGACGGAGTCGATTTCGTCCACGAGAATGACGGTGATTCCCATGTTCTTCAGGTACCGACAGAGCGTGTGGAGTTTGCGAACCAACACGCGGTCGTCGTCGTCCCGAAGCGAAAGTTTGTAGCCGTCGATGCCGTCGATCATGACGATGCTGGTGTCGTTATCCTCGACGTCCTTCCGCACTCGATAGGCGAATTCGGTCGCCGAGCAGTCGAGCGGTTTCATCTCCTCGACAGTGAGTGCCCCCTGTTCTTCCATCTGCTTGACGGGGATGTTGATATTTTGGCTGCGTTCGCGGAACGTCTCCAGCGTCTCCTCGAACATGTACATGACCGACCGCTCGCCGCGTCCGGCGGCCTCCTTCATGAACTGCGTCCCGACGGTCGTCTTCCCGACGCCGGTCGGTCCGCTAAGGATGGTGATGGTCCCGCGTTCGAACCCGCCGTTGAGCAGTTGGTCCACCTCGGGAACGCCCGAGGAGATGGCGTCGAGTTCGAACTCATTGGAGTACTCGCCCGGGGTGAGTTCGGGATAGACGGCGATACCGCCGTCCTGAATCCGCATCGCGTGGTCGCCCTCGTTGACCGACGACCCCCGGAATTTGGGGACGTTGATCGTCCGTCCGTGTGCGGTGTGTTCGAGTTCGATGGTACCGTCGGTCATGTACTGAAGGTCGTCGTCGGACGACTCATCGCTGTGCTGTGACGTGAACAGGACGGTCGCACCCTGTTCCTTCAGGTAGTGCATGAACGCGATGACCTGCTTCCGGAACTGGTAGTCATTGGACGTGAGGTGACGAAGTCGAGTGAGGGGGTCGATAAACACCCGATCCGGGTCGATGGATTCGACGCGGTCCGTAATCGCCTGTGTGAGCGGTTCCTGTTCGACTTCGCTGGGCGTGAAGATGTCGTACGATTGCTCGTCCACGAACACGTCCGAGTTAGGACTCAAATCAAGGAAATGAACGTCGGAGAGACCGATATCGAGCGTCGAAGCGTTGTCACGGATGTCGTCCTCGGACTCCTCCAAATTGACGAACAGTACCGTCTCGTCCGAATCGACACCTTCCGTGAGATACTTCATTCCGAGAATCGTTTTGCCCGTCCCGGGATCGCCCCGGAGAAGATAACTTCGTTTCGCAATAAACCCACCCCGAAGAATCTCGTCGAGACCCGGTGTTCCAGTCGAAATTTTTGTCAGTTTGGAATCACTCATACGCGCGTTGCTGTAGATGTCCAGTGAGGGGGTATATTTCTATCGAAATATACAACCTGTAATCGAACGACGGGTGGTAATAATACAGTGGTTTAAGTGGAGTAGTCGGGCGACGAGATTTTTATCACACGGGTTCGAGAATCGAACGAACATGTTCCGCGATTGTACTCATCCGTTGACCCCCGCGACGACGGTGTACCCCGGCGACCCGCACGTCGAGTGCACCCCGCACGCGACCCACGAGGAGGATGGCTACCGCGTCACCAGCCTCGAACTCGGAACCCACAGCGGGACACACATCGACGCACCCAGCCACACCGAACCCGACGGCCGGACCCTCGATTCGTTTTCCATCGAGACGTTCGCGTTCGAGGCCCGTCTCGTGGACTGCCGGGGCAAGGGTCCACGCGAACCCATCGACCGAGGCGCGTTACCGAATCCGGCCGACGCGGACCTGCTCGTCCTCCACACCGGGTGGGACGCCCACTGGGGAACCGACGCTTACTTCGACCACCCGTATCTCACGGCCGACGCCGCGGCGTGGTGTGTCGATAACGACTGCCACGTCGGTATCGACGCCCTCAACGTGGACTCCACACCGACCCAAAACGCCCGCGACGACGAACCCGACGGCATCCCCGCCCACCACGCACTCCTCGGCAGCGACCACCTCATCCTGGAGAACCTGACGAATCTGGACGGGCTTCCCGAGCGGTTTCGGCTCTCGGCGTTTCCGCTAGCCGTGGCGGATGCAGATGGTGGGCCGGTTCGTGCCGTCGCGGAATGGTGAGAGGATCAGTACTGGAACCTACTGAAAAGTACTGGCGCAACGTCACAACGAGTTTGAAAGCCTCCAACCCACTCGCTTCGAAGGGAGGTGGTTAGGTTTGCTTTGATTTCAGTAACCGAGCCGCATCATACCGCTACCGCAACCGCCACACCCACCCCAACCGATTCCCTCCGCCGCTCCTTGCGGTCACGGCGTCGCTCATCCCTCGCGCGCGTTTCTCACGCGCGCCGTGTGGCACGGACGAGCCTTACGGACGAGCCTTTGAGATACGAAATCCCCCTCCAGTAACTGCAATCGCAGAACGATCAAAACCGGAATTCACGCGCAGTCGAAATCGAACACGAAGTCCACCGAACAACCCGTTATTCCACGTGTTGGGCGAAGACGTCGTGGTGGAGTTCGTCGCAGGCGTGTTCCAGAATCGATTCCAAGTTCTGCGTGTCGTACTGATTGTATTCGATCAAGGTTTCCAGTGCCTCCTCGTCGCCCGCTTCGTACTGGTGCCAGAGGCGAACGGCGTCCTCGCCGCCGATGTCCATGCCGCCGCGGGAGATTCCGAGGGAGGACTCCACGGCACTCAGGCCGCCCGTGAGACCGAGGCGCTTGCAGGTGTACATCAGATCGACGTGCGGCGTGTCGAGCGAGAGGTCGAACTCGTGTTCGAGGAACGGTTGGTCGAAGCGTTTGCCGTTGAACGAGACGACGAGGTCCGACTCGCCGAGTTCACGCTGAAGGGCTTCGGCGGTCAGGTCGTCGCCGCGGACGAGAGTCTTCGTCTCGCCGTCGCGGTGGAGGCTGACGGTGGTTGTGACGCTGGAGAAGTGGCTCAAGCCGGTGGTCTCGATGTCGAAGAAGCAGGTGTTCGAGCGGAAGTTGTCGTACAGCCGCCAGCTCTCGCTGGAGGGAAAGGCCGAGGCGAAGAAGGCGGAGTTGCCGTCGTCCAGGTGCTCGCTCGCGGTGGCGATGAACGACTCGATTCGGTCGCCCGTGGCGCTCCCGACGTGGGACGGGTCGAACTCGTCCCAGTGGGTGACGCCGTTTCGCCACAGTTTCTGCTCCGTCTTCTCGCCCACCCCGCGGACGGGAATGAAACTGTTCTCGATTCGCATCGACCGAAGGATATGCCGAGACGGTTAAAGGCGTTGTCTCTTGCGGACGGGAACGACCGACCCGGCGAGCGAAACGGGTGCGGCGAGAGACAAGTGCGACGAGAGATGAGAGACGAACGAAACGAGTGCGGCGAGAGAGACGAGCGAGGCGATGACGCCGAACTCCTTACGTCGTCGTGAGCATGCCGCGAATCGTCGCCCGCAGATCGGCCGTGTCGACCGGCTTTTCGAGAATAGAGCGAACGCCGCGACTGATGGCTTCGCGGCGGACGTGTGGAGGGGTTTCGGGTGTGAGAACCACGGTCGGGATGTCGCGTTCGTTCAGGTAGTCACACCGCTTCCAGAGGTCGGCGGTGTACCCTTCGGTGTCGAGAACGGCGATGGTGATGGAATCCTCGCCCCGAAGGACGTTGTCGAACTCCTCGACCGTCGAGACGGGCCTGGTTTCACATCCCTCCTCGTTGACGAGGTCGGTGAGGAGGGATTGATTGCGCTCGTTTTTGCTCAAAACGAGCACGAGTGATGCGTCGGTCATTCATCATCGAGTCTCGGTGCGTCCTCGATCCACTCCGGTGCACCCGAGAGGACGCCTCGGAGACCGGTGAGCGGTTCGCCGACTTCGAGACCGTGTTCGGTGATGCGGAACTCACGGAGGGTCCGCTCGAAGTCGCTGGTGCGTTTTTTCAGGACGCCGATGGCCTTGCGCATCTCGCCGGAGATTTCGAGGTGCCGGAGGAAGACGAGGTTGTCGGCGAGATAGCTGATACCCGCCTCGGTCGCGCGGAACTCACCGGTGACGGTGTCGATTTCGTCCACGAGAATAACGGATACGCCCATGTTCTTGAGATAGCGCGAGAGCGTGTGGAGCTTGCGAACCAGCATCTGGTCGTCCTCACTACTGACGGACAGTTTGTACCCCTGCAGGCCGTCTATCATCACGATGCTGATGTCGTTTTCCTCGACCTCGCGACGGACCTTCCTGGCGAACTCCATCGCGGAGTGATCGAGCGGTTCGACTTCCTCGACCGAGAGCGTCCCCTCCTCCATCATCTCCCCGACGGGGATGTCGATGGCTTGGTTCCGCCGCATGAACGTCTCGGTGGATTCCTCGAACATGTAGATGATGGAGCGCTCGCCACGACTGGCGGCTTCCTTCATGAATTGCGTTCCGGCAGTGGTCTTCCCGACGCCAGTCGGTCCGCTAAGGACGGAGACCGTCCCGCGTTCGAGCCCACCGTGAAGCAGTTTGTCGATCTCGGTGACGCCGGACGGAATCGGTTCCGCGACGTATTCGCTGTCGTGCTCGTTGGTCGTCAGTTCGGGATAGACGGCGAGCCCACCTTCCTCGATTCGCATCGAATGTCTTCCTTCCCGAATCGAGGAACCGCGGAACTTCGGCACGCTGATGGTTCGACCTCGCTCCGAGCGCCTGAGTTCGATGGTACCGTCGGTCATGTACTGGAGGTCGTCGTCCGGCGAGTTCTCCGTGTTTTCCGACGTGAGTAGAATCGTCGCACCCTGTTCTTTCAGATACCGCATGAACGCGATGACCTGCTTTCGGAACTGATACTCACCGGACGTGAGATGACGAAGTTTCGTGAGCGGGTCGATGAACACCCGGTCGGGTTCGATGGCTTCGACGCGGTCCGTGATCGCCTGCGTGAGCGGTTCCTGTTCGACTTCGCTGGGGGAGAAGATATCGTACGACTGGTCGTCGACGAACACGTCCGAGTCGGGACTCAAATCGAGGAAGTTCACGGCACCGAGGTCGATGCCGAGCGTCGCCGCGTTCTCCCGAATGTCATGTTCCGACTCCTCCAAGTTGACGAACATGACGGTATCGTCCGGGTTCGTAGTGAGATAGTTAATGCCGAGAATCGTCTTTCCTGTACCTGGATCGCCCCGAACGAGATAGCTCCGTCCCGGTATAATTCCGCCGTGCAGTATCTCGTCCAGTCCATCCACACCGGTCGATATTCGCTTCGGTGGACTGAGAGTCATACTCTATTACATACTCGCTGTAATAGACATATATCTCTATTGGGCGTGAGAGCAACAAATCGCAAGCAAGCACACGCTTCATCCGAATCTCGATGTAAAAACGTGGGAGAGTGAATAGATCACAGGAGGAATATCGGAACTCGCAGGACACGGTTGCCGATGAAAACGCACGAAAACGAGACAGTATCCGCCGGAAGGTCGATGGCTCGGGTCGTCCCGGTGGTAGTCGATGACCGAAAACGAACCGTGATGGGTAGTTAGTGGCTGAAGATACCCAGTTAGCGGTTCTCGACCGGTCGCCACTCGCGGTTTTCCCCGCCGACGTACGACGAACGGGGGCGAATGATGCGGTTGTCGTCGAGTTGTTCCAGACAGTGGGCGGTCCAACCGCCGACGCGAGCGACGGCGAACGTCGCCGTGAACAGTTCGGACGGAATCCCGATACCGTGGAGGAGGACGGCCGTGTAGAACTCGACGTTCGTCGCCAGACTGAGGTCCGGCCTGCGCTCGGCCAGCAGGTCGGTCGTCGTCGTTTCGACCGTTTTCGCCGTCTCGAAGAACTCGCGTTCCCCTCCCGACTCGTAGAACGATTCGGCGGCCGACGAGAGGACGGCCGCACGCGGGTCTCGGACGTTGTAGACGCGGTGGCCGAACCCCATAATTCGCTCCCTGGCGTCGAGTTTGTCTTCGACGTACTCCTCCGTATCCCCGGACTCGTGAATGTCGAGGAGCATATCGAGCACCGGGCCAGGTGCGCCGCCGTGAAGCGGTCCCTTGAGCGCACCGACCGCGCCGGTGATGGCCGAAACGAGGTCCGTCTCGGTCGAGACGATTGCCCGCGCGCTGAAGGTAGAGGCGTTGAGACCGTGGTCGACGACCGAATTGAGGTAGGTCTCCAACCCGCGAATCTCGGCGTCGGTCGGTTCCTCGCCCGTGAGCATGTACAGGTAGTTCGCGGCGTGGGAGAGGTCGTCGTCGGGGGAAACCGGCTCCTCGCCGTTTTCGAGCCGCCAGTACGCCGCCACGATGGTCGGCAGTTGCGCGACGAGGAGTCGTGCTTCGTCCTCGGAGCCGTCGGTTTCGTGGCCGAGCGTCGCGGCGGCGACACCCATCCGAAGCGCGTCCATCGGCGGGGCGTCGTCCGCCGCGGCCGCTCGAAGCAGGTCCAGCGTCGCTGGGGAGAGGTCGCGGTACTCGGCGAGGTCGGCGCGGAAGGACGCCAACTCGTCGGCGGTCGGTAGCCGGTCGTTCCAGAGCAGGAAGACCGTCTCCTCGAACGTCGCGTTCTCGGCGAGTTCCGCGAGCGGATACCCCGCGATGACCAGTTCACCGGCGTCCCCGTCGATGTAGCTCCGCCGGGTTTCGGCGACGATGACGTCCTCCAGTCCCTCGTTCGTGGTTTGGTCGGTCATGCTTCGAACGAAGTTACAAGGAGCAAGGTGATATATACCCTATATTTCCCAGGAGGGGTTTTAATTCGTGAAGAACCGACGATTCCGCACGGAAGTCGGTCAGTCGACGGCGACCGACCCGCGAGACACGAACGGATCGGAAACCGAGCGGAAGACGACGACCGAACCGACGGCGACGAACCCGAACGTGGCGAGGGCGACGAGCGGGGAGGTTGCGTTCGCCAGCGTCCCGCCAACCGTGCGGGCGAGGAAGAAGAGGAGCGCGTGGATCATCGAGACGCCACTGAGCGTCGTCGCGCGGCCGTGTGATGTGATTCGGTCGTTGAGGAACGTGCTCTGAAGGGTGCCGTAGACGGTGTTCGTTCCGCGGGAGAGGAGGAACGCCGGGAGCGCGACGACCGGAACGACGCTCGCGCCGAGCAACCCGCAGGCGAGGAGGAGCGGCCCGAGCGTGAACCAGCCGCCGATACCGAACCGTTCGCCGATTCTGGCCGCGACGGAGGACCCGGTGGCGGCGGCGAGCATCAGTCCCGCGTACAGGCCGCCGAGCGTGGCGGGGGTGAACCCGACCGAGAGCGCGACCGGTTGGACGAACACGTCCACGGTTTCCGGAACGGCGATGGCGACGCCCGAGAGGAGGACGAACGACCGAACGCGGCGGTTCGAGACGACGCGGACGAGTGCGGTGCGCGCGTCGGCGAGCGAAAATCCCTCGTTCGTGCTGCTGGCCGACGGTTCGGGGAGCGTCAGGACGATGAGGGTTCCGAGGCCCGTCAACGTCGCCGCGGCGAGGAACGGCAACGGGGCCCACTGCTCGTAGAGCACCCCGCCGACGAGCGCGGTCGTCGCGGCGGCGGCGTAAAACGTCGCGCTACTGCGGCCGTGAATTCGGGCGAACGAGGCGGTCTCACCGTGATCCGAGAGCGTATCGTACAGCCACGCGTCCGTGGTGCCGGAGCGGAACGTCGCCGCGACACCCCAGAACCCCCAGAGCGCGACGAACCCGGCGAGCGAGTGGGCGAACGCGAAGCCGAGGTGGGTCAACGAGACGAGCACCGACCCGAGGGCGAGGCCGTTCCGACGGCCGATTCGGTCGCCGAGGTAACCGGTCGGAATCTCGCCGAGGAGCGTGCCGACGAAGAACGACCCCGCGGCGAAGCCGACACCGGCGAGGTCGAGTCCCTGTGCGAGCGCGTGAACCGTGAGGATGGGGTAGACGAATCCCTCGGAAGTGAGGCCACGGTAGGCGTAGAACCGGCGGATGAGTTCGTTCAGCGATGGCATCGTGGGTGTTCGGTGGACGGTTCGAAACCGGTGCGAATCGAATGGAAGTATCTCTGTCGTGGATTCATGTTTCGTGCGCCGTCACTGGCGCGTTCGTACCGAGAGGGACACAACCGGGTGAGAAAAGGGTTCGCTGAACGACGTTTCAATTGGATCGTTGTCATGATTGGTGGGGGAAACCGACCCGATGAAATTCCTCCCCATCGAACGGGAAATCGTGACGTCGGAACCCGAGGACGAGGAACTCCGGAACGCCTTCCAACTGCTCGCCAACGAAACCCGACTGAAAATCCTGTACGTACTCTGGAATGCGCCGAACTGGACGGCAACGTGAACGAATCGCAGAGCGATTCGTTCGCCAACCAGAAGACAAGGGCTTCTGGTGACGTTCACCGAGCTGAAAGACGCCGTCGGGATGCGTGACAGCGGCGGGTTTCAGTACCATTTGAACGCGCTCGACGGAACGTTCCTCCGGAAAACGGACGACGGATATACGCATCTCGCCGGTGGCATCGCGCTCTATCGAGCGATGCTCGGGAGCGTCATGGGACCGGACGCAATCGACCCGATTCCGCTCGACGAGCGGTGCCCGAACTGTGAATCCCCGCTCGAACTGCGATACGACCATCAGGTGTTTTACGCGTACTGCCCCACCTGCGACGAGTCGGTATCGAACGCCCCGTATCCCCCCGCCGGACTCGAAAACAGGTCGGACGACGACCGTATCGGAGCGTTCGATCGCTGGACGAGACGACTGGTAGTCCTCCTTCGGGACGGCATCTGTCCGTGGTGTGCGAGTACCGTCAGCCACGAAATCGGAATCGATGGGGGCGAAATCGAGATTACACACACCTGCGACCGGTGCCGGGGATTTCTTCGAACCTCGATCATCGAGAACGTCATCGACCATCCCGCCGTGGTTTCGTTCTGCTACGACCACGGAGTCGATATCACTACGGTACCTCATTGGAGATTCGACGAGATATCGAAAAACGTGGACACGCGAGTCGTCTCCGAGGACCCGAACACGGTTTGGCTGACGCTGAAGTTCGCGGACGACGAACAGACCGTTTCGGTGGATGAGGGGATGAGCGTTCGGGAAGTCAGAAAATAACGTACCCACCGACCCACCAACCCAGATAAATGAGACCGAAGACGACGGCTTCGGGGCGTCCGATGCGGCCGCGGTAGAGAAATAGGCCAGTCACGACGGTGGCGATGAAGAATGCGGGCCAGTAGAATAGCAGCACCGAGGGCGAGAGCGCGAACGGTCGTGTCACCGCGAGCAGCCCGACGTTTCCCGTCGAAAAGAAGAGCAGACTTCCGACGACGTTTCCGATGGCGATACTCGGCTTCCCTTCGCGAACTGGAACGACGACCAGCGACACTTCCTCCAGCGACATCGCCGTTCCGACGAACGTCATTCCGAACACGGTCCCGTCGAGACTAAACGCGGTGACGATACCCCGTGCGCCTCGAACGGCCAACTCCGATCCGAGCACGATGCCGACGACGAACAGGGCCGACAAGCCGAGGTAGTACCAGCCACCGTGTCCACTGGATTCGACCGCTTCGACCGCTTCTTGGGTTTCCTCGTCCCGGAACGTCTCCCGGCCAGCTCGTTCCTCGCGATAGATGTACCCGAGGATGAGCACGAAGATGACGAGCAGGGCGACGCCGTCGAGCCGCGACAGTCTTCCGTCGAAAATGAAGGCTAACAAGACGAGCGGGGAGGCGAGCAGGAGAAGGAGGTAATCGCGGTCTACCGTGGTTTCGAACGGTGTGAGGAATCCGCCGATGGCGACGGCGACACCGACGAGGAAGAGACCCGATCCCAGCGCGGACCCGATAGCAATACCCGGAAGATCACCGAGCATCGCGGCGACGCCGAACACCCAATTCTCGACGTCCATCCCGGCGAAGAGGATAGCGAGGACGAACGGGGACAAGCCGGTCAACACTGCGGATTTCGTGATGTTTTCGACCAGTTCCTCGACGCTGTACACGATGAGTACGACGCCGACGACGAACGCCCCGACAGCGAGAATCGGAGGCGAAAGTGCCATGAGGGGAAGTACACGACGGAGAACATTAAGCGACGTAGACGTTTCACGAGGGAAGCCATCCATTCAGGGAGGGGGTCCAACGGGACGGAGGTGTTTCGACGGGGTCGTATCCGCGGAGAAGCGGTGCCTGATGCTGGATTTCTATATAGCTATCCAGGAAGAAATCTGTACAGATATCCAGATAGAGATCTGGAAAGGATGAAGGGACAGATAGAATCGACCGGCCAAGGGACGGGTAGCGGCCGGGTCCCCCGAACGGATGCGGAAGGAACGTGGGGGAACCCCACCGCTAAGGCCAGGAAAGACCTATCGGTAGACATGAACATGCTCGTCGACGGCGAGTGGCGGACGGACGCGTACGAGACGACGAACGACGAGGGGGAGTTCGAACGGCAAACGACCTCGTTTCGTGAGTGGGTCGAGGCGGACCCGGACAGTGAATTTCCGGCGGAGTCGGGACGCTACCACCTGTACGTCTCGTACGCCTGTCCGTGGGCACACCGGACGCTCATCACGCGGGCGCTGAAGGGACTGGACGACCACATCTCGGTGTCGGTCGTGGACCCGCATCGGAAGAACGACGGGTGGGAGTTCTCGCCCGAAACGTCTGGTTGTACACCCGACCACATCAGCGGGGCCGACTACCTCCGCGAGGTGTACACGAACGCCGACTCGGAGTTCACGGGGCGCGTGACGGTGCCCGTCCTCTGGGATAAGGAGCAGGAGACCATCGTGAACAACGAGTCGAAGGAGATCATGCGGATGTTCGATATCGCGTTCGATGACGTCGCGGACCGTGACGTGACGCTGTATCCCGAGGAGTACCGCGACGAGGTGGACGAAACCATCGAAGCGATCTACGAACCCATCAACAACGGGGTGTATCGCGCGGGATTCGCGGAGACGCAACCGGCCTACGAAGGGGCCGTCGAAGAACTGTTCGACGCGCTCGATCACTGGGAGAACGTGCTCGCCGAGCAGCGGTATCTCTGCGGCCCGGTTCTGACCGAAGCGGACGTGGGTATGTTCACGACGCTCGTGCGCTTCGACGCGGTGTACGCGACGCATTTCAAATGCAACGTCCGGCGAATCGTGGACTATCCGAACCTCTGGAACTACCTGAAGGAGTTGATGCAACTACCGGACGTCGCCGAAACGGTCCGCATGGACCATATCAAGGAGCACTACTACCGAAGCCACACGGACATCAACCCGACCGGAATCGTACCCGTCGGCCCGGAACTCGATTTTGAGGCGGAGCACGATAGGGAGCGATTGGCGGGCGGGCCACCGGAAGAAATCCGTCGCTGAGATCACTGCCGGAGCGACATCGGCTGAAACAACGAAAGCATGAATCAGAAATTATAGATAATTATCTTTGGAAAAGTATGAAGTAATCAATCATCGTAGATTGTGTCGTGCGCGAGAAAACATTCGATATGACGAGGCGGACCGCGCTGACACTGCTGGGGGCGGGCGTTACCGGGGCGATGGCGACACCGATAACGGCGGAGGGAATGCCGACCGGCGGCACCGACGCCCACTGGACGACGGGCGAGAAGTACGGCGTCGGCACCGTCGCCGACCACGACGCGGACGACCCGTCGCGGGTCTGGTTCACCCTCACCGAGGGCGCGCTGACCGAAACGCGGTTCCCGCGGATCGACTATATCAACCTCCGAACGCTCGATTTCGTCGTTGCCGCGCCGAAAGAGGGCTACGTCGCTCGCTCGTTCGACGTCTCTCGATTGGACGACGACGAGGAAGGCGTCGAGCGAACGACCGAGATGGTCGACGACGATTCGCTCTCGTTCCGGCAGACGATAACCGCGACCGGCGACCGAAATTGGGAACTCGTCGTGGAGTACGCGGCGCATCCGGACCACGACGCGCTTCTCGCGGACGTGAAGTTCAGCGGGAGCACGAAGTACGACGTGTACGCCCTCGCCGACACGGCGTTCTCCAACAGCGGAATGAGCGACATGGGTCACGCGAAATCCGATGGGAGTTCGAAGTACTTGGCGGGACACGACACGGCCGAAAACGACGGCGATGCCGTCATTCTGGACGAGAACGGCGACCCGTACAACGTCGCCGGGGCGCTCGTCGCGGATGCCGGATTCGAGTGGACGACGGTCGACGTGATCGGCGGCGACAGCATCTCGCCGCTACTGACGGACGGATCGGCGGACACGAGATACGACGAGGCGACCGGGAACATCGCCCTCGTCGGGCGTCTCGGAACGAAAACGGAACACCTGAAGGCCACCGTCGCGCTCGGCTTCGCCGAAAACGCGGACGAAAGGAGTGCGTACGCGGAGGCGAAATCGGCGCTCTCCTCGCCGTTTTCGAAGGTACGAGCGCGCTACGCGAAATCGTGGCGGAGCTATCTGCAGGGCGTCGACGTACCGAAGAGCGTGCGAAGTGATTCGGACCTACGACGGCAGTTCAACGCCAGCGCGATGGCACTGAAAGCGGCCGAGTCGAAGCGGTTCCGCGGTGCGGGGGTCGCCAGTCCGAGCGTCCCGTGGGGCGACGCCGTGGTGGCGAACGAACCGTCGGATTACGGCTACAACTTCGTCTGGTCGCGCGACCTGTATCAGGCGTTCACGGCGATGTCGGCGATGGGAGACGAGGAGAGCGCGATTGCTGCCGTCGAATACCTGTACGAGTATCAGCAGGACGAGGAGGGATTCCTGCCCCAAAACACGTTCCTCGACGGGCGAACGCGCTGGGGCGGCGAACAGATGGACAACATCTCGTTCCCGCAGATCATGGCGTACCAACTGCACGAGCGCCACGGCATCGGGTTCGACGACGTGAGCTACGATTACGGGAACGTTCGCCGCTCGACGGAGTACGTCGTCGGGCACGGTCCGGCGACCGGCCAGGAACGATGGGAGGAGGAGTCGGGCTACTCGCCGAGCACGACGGCGGCCGAAATCGCCGGGCTCGCCTGCTCCGCCGCGCTTGCCGACACGGAAGGGGAGGACGCCGACGCGCTCGTCTACCTCGCGCTGGCCGACGATTGGCAAGCGAAGACCGAGGAGTGGATGGCGACGACGGAGGGGACCGAGAAACACACGAACACGCCCTACTACTTCCGCATCAACGACGATACTGATCCCGACGACGGGGCACCACGGGCCATCAACAACGGCGGGCCGACGCTGGACGAGCGGAACGTCATCGACGCGGGATTCCTCGAACTCGTCCGTCTCGGCGTCAAGCCGTGGGACGACCCGGTCGTTCGGAACTCGTTGGCCGTCGTGGACGACACCATCAAAGTCGAGACGCCGTACGGTCCGGCGTTCTACCGCTACAACGACGACGGCTACGGCGAACAGGGGGAGGACCCGAACGACGACTACCGCGAGGGCGGTCCGTGGACGCTCGACAACGAAGGACAGGGCCGACTCTGGCCCATCTTCACCGGCGAGCGTGGCGAGTACGAACTTCTCACGGGGTGCGAGCGCCGGTACGACCCGAAATCCCTGCTCGGTACGATGGCGAAGTTCGCCAACTCGGGCGGGATGATTCCCGAGCAAGTGTGGGACCGACCCGACCCGACCGACTACGGGTGGGAGTTCGGTGAAGGAACCGGGTCGGCGACCCCGCTCTCGTGGAGCATGGCGCAGTTCGTCCGCCTCGCCTACGGCGTCGAGGCCGGACGGCCGGTCGAGACGCCGAAGTTCGTGGCAGGGCGATACGCCGACGGCGAGGTCCCGGACGGACCGAACCTCTCGGTCGAGTTCCCGTCCTCGCCGGTCACGGATCGAACCGTGACGATTTCCGGGGAAACCGACGGCGCGACGGTCGTCGTGAAGACGCCGACCGATACCGTCGTCCGCGAGGGCGGCGAGTTCAGCGTCGAAGTCGAAGTCGGCGACGGGGAGAGCGGCATCACCGTGGCGGCCGCAACGGACACCGACTCGTTGGACGAGTTGGGCACGGTGGTGCGACGGAAGACGGTCGCATACGTCGATGTGGGTGACGAGGTTGCGACGTGGGACGACCCCGAAGGCGACGACGACGGACCGGGTTCGTACACCTATCCGACCTCCGGCGAGTTCGTGGACGGCGCGTTCGACATCAAGGGGTTCGGCGTCTACGAGACCGACGACAGCTATCAGTTCCTGCTCTCCCTCGCGGGCGAGTTGACGAACCCGTGGGGCGGCAACAAACTGTCGCTCCAGACGATTCAGGTGTACCTCCGTGACCCCGACGAGTCGGACGCGGACGGGACGACGGCCGCACGCGAGGGCGTCAACGCGACGTTCGAAGCGCCGTACCACTACCGCGTCGTCGCGGAAGGATTCGTTCCGGCCCGCGTCGAAGGTGCCGACGGAGGCGAACTCACGCAGGACGTGACGATAACGGGGTACGGGTCGGTCGATGCGGTGAAACTCGAACTGCCGAAATCGGTGTTCGGCGACCTGACGGGCATGCGACTCGTGCCGCTGCTGCTCGGACAGGACGGCTACAGTCCGGGCCGGATTCGACCCGTCAACGCGACTGCTGGCGGCTACACCTTCGGCGGCGGGCGCGACGACTCGATGAACCCGAACGTCATCGACCTCGTGACGCCCGACGGCGTGAGTCAGTCCGACGCCCTCGCCTACTCGGCGGACGAGTTGGCGACGATTCCGTACCTGTCGCTCTGAGAGCGGAAGGGAGACGGGGCGATTCCACGAGACCACCGTTTCCGCTGTTTTCACCGACGAAAACCACCTGATGTGGGCGAACCTGTTTTGAGGGTTCGGTGAAAACGAGTAGATATGGTACTGAAGGAATCCGAGGAGAAAATCGGACGCGACGATCCGGTGCCGAACTTCGAACTGCGCGGCACTGACGGAGTCTTTCACACGCTGTCGGACTTCTCCGACAACAACGCCGTGTTGCTCGTGTTCACCTGCAACCACTGTCCCTACGCGAAGGCGAAGTTCGACCTGCTGAACGACCTCGCGGAGGAGTACGACGACGTGGCCGTCGTCGGCGTCAACGCGAACGACGCCGAGGAGTACCCGGAGGACTCCTTCGACAACATGCAGGAGATGGTTCAGAACGGAACCATCGCCTACGACGCCTACCTCCACGACGAGACACAGGAAGTCGCGGAGTCCTACGGCGCGGTCTGCACGCCCGACCCGTTCCTGCTCCGTAACGAGGGCGACACGTTCACGCTGGCCTACCACGGCCGACTCGACGACGCGTTGAATCCCGACGCCGAAGCCACCGAGTTCTACATCCGCGACGCCATCGACAGCGTGCTCGCGGGCGAGGACGTTGACTTGGAGTTCCTGCCGTCGCGTGGGTGCTCGATCAAGTGGAAATGAAAGGGAACAAATAAAAGCAATAATCGGTAGCATCCGGGGCGGTAACACCGATGTCAGGACCCGACGTGAGCGATACCGAACATTTTGGGAATCAGCTATAAGTGGCGATTGGACGTGTAGTCAGCCATGGCAGAAAGCAGCGACACGGTAGCAAAATCAACCGGATTCAGGCTCGCCAGAGTGATCTTCGGCGGCCTGCTGACGTACATGGGGATTTCCGGATTTCGAAACATCGAAGCACAGGCGGGCTACGCGGAAGCGAAAGGCATCCCGATGCCCGAGTTGTCCGTGGTGGCGTCCCACTGGCTCCTCGTCGTCGGCGGCGTCGGAATCAGTCTGTGGAAGCTTCCTGGACTCGCCGCCAGCGCCGCCATCAGCTTCTTGGTCGGCGTCACGCCGTTCACCCACGACTTCTGGAATCAGGAGGGACAGGAACGGGGGAACGAACAGAACCACTTCTTGAAGAACGCCGCCATGCTGGGCGCGGCATTCGCCTTCCTCGGCGTTGCCGAGAACGAAAAGGCGAAGAAGAAGCAACAGAGCGAACGATAAGGCGGTCGCGTGCGGTCTTTTCCATTTCGAATTTTCGAACGGGAGTAGCTTCAGGTGTGGTGATTTCGACTTTCGGACGTTATCTGTTAGGAGCACAGCCACCCAGCAGCGACAGTCCTCCGAATCGAAAAATCGACCACTCCCCACGAGGCCGTTGTTTTCGCGCAAACCTTTACGAGCGAATCGGACGAATTCACCGTCAACGTGCCGCAACTCGAAGACCCGCTGGAAATCGGGGGTATCGAACTGCCGAATCGGCTCTATCGCGCCCCGTTGCTCGAATGTGCTGGCAACGGCGAGGACGCGGTGGACGTCCTGATTCGGGAACTCGAACCCGCCGCTGAGTCCGGCGTGGGACTGATCTGTCAAGGGGCGACCATCGTCCGCGGGACGGGGGGCTGTGCCGCGCCGGGGATGACGCGGGTGCACGACTCGGGGTTCGTTTCCCGTCTCTCCCGACTCACGGACGCGATTCACGGCCACGGGACCGGAAGCCGAATTTTCATCCAACTGGAACACGGCGGCTTGCGGAGCATGGAGACGTGGCACGCGGGCTATCGCCGGAAACATCCCGATTTACGGCAACTGGCGGTTTCCCGACCGCCAGCCGTTCTTCGACTGCTCGATACACTGAGCTTTCTGGACTACGACCCACACGTCCTTTCGACGGGAGAGGTGTACGACCTCGCGGCTGATTTCGGCCGGTCGGCGGCGTGCGCGGTTGACGCGGGCTACGACGGGATTCACATCGCCGGGGCGAACATGGGCATCGTCCAGCAGTTCCTCTCGCCGTTCTACAACCGGCGCGACGACGAGTTCGGCGGGTCGCTGGCCGCCCGAACGAGATTCCTCGAAGTCGTGTACGACGAGATTCGGGAACGCGTCGGTCCCGACGTGCCGATCATGACGAAAGTACCGGCCGAAACGACCGCTCCCGTCTTCGTCCGGCGACATCTCTCGCTCGCCGACGGGATTCGAATCTGCGACCGATTGGAGGCGGCCGGTTTCGACGCTGTCGTGCCGGTACAGGCCTCAGTGTTCTGGGACGCGAGCATCATCCGCGGGGCGTTTCCGGCCCGCGCGTGGCGCGACGAGCGGTTCCGAGAGGGGTACGAGGAGGCGTTCGGGAGCAAGCCACGCGCCGCCGTCGTCGCCCTGCTCAACTGGCTCCAATCGCTGAAATACGACTTCGACCCGGCGTGGAATCGGCCGTTCACTCGCCGCGTGGCGGAGCGGGTTTCGATCCCCGTGCTGGCCGAGGGCGGGATTCGAAATCGACCGCAGATCGACCGACTGCTCGCGGACGGGTCCTGTGATGCGGTAGGAATGGGGAGGCCGTTCTACGCCGAGCCACGGCTTCCGGCGCGGATTTTGGAAGGGAAGAAGGCGGCCGTCGCCTGCGAGAACTGCAACAACTGCACCGTTCCGCAGGCGGCCGGTGCTCGCGGCGTCTGTCGCACCCCGAGCGTGCTCGAACGGAGCGGGAAACTCCGGAAAGAGGGTGCCTACGAGCGAAACTGGAGCGAAACCGACGCCGACCGCACCGAGTCGTAACGGGTATTCGAGGGGGCATCCAAACGAAGGGCAGTGACCGACGACGAGCACGAGTACGAGATTTCGGACTTTTACGACGCCATCGAGGAAATCGGGCGGCCGGTGCTCACCGCCGACGAAGTCGCCCGCGTCCTCGACCGTTCGCACGAGGACGCCAACCGCGCACTCGAACGACTGCGGGACGAGCGCGACGTGACGCGCCTCGACGTGGAGAACGACCCGGTGGTCTGGTTCCCGACGGAGTGGGAGCGACTGGCCGACCGCGAGCGAATCGTGGTGTTCCCGAAGCGCCGCGAGATCGTCGCCGACCAGCCCGAACAGTTCACGCGAGCACAGCTTTCGCAGTTCGCCCACCTCACCGACACGACGCGGGCCGGGAGCTACAGCTATCAGGTTCGACAGGAGGACATCTGGTCCGCACCCTACGACTCGCTCGATAACCTGATGCGAACCGTCCGGCAGGTGCTCCCCGAACCGTCGCCGGATTTGGAGTCGTTCATCGAGGGGCAGTGGAAACGAGCGAAGCAGTTCCGCCTCTACACCCACGAGGACGGCTACGTCGTCCTGCAGGCCGCAAGCGACGACCTGATGGGGAACGTCGCCCGGCAGAAGTTGAACGATAACCACCTCCGGGCTCCCATCGCCGACGACGAGAGCTGGGTGGCCGAGGACAAGGTCGCGGAAGTCAAGCGAATCCTGTACGAGGCGGGGTATCCCGTTCAGGACGAACGCGAGTTGGAGACGGGCGACGAACTGCCCGTCGAGTGCGCGCTCTCCCTGCGCGACTACCAGCGCGAGTGGGTCGAGGAGTTCATCGACCTGAAATCCGGCGTCCTCGTCGGCCCGCCCGGCAGCGGGAAAACGGTGGCCGCGATGGGCGTCCTCGAAGCCGTCTCCGGCGAGACGCTGATTCTGGTTCCCGGCCGCGAACTCGCCGGGCAGTGGCGCGACGAACTACTGGCCCACACCACCCTCACGCGAGAGCAGGTCGGCGAGTACCACGGCGGCGAGAAGAACGTCCGGCCGGTGACGATTGCGACCTACCAAACCGCCGGGATGGACCGCCATCGACAGTTGTTCGACCAGCGACGTTGGGGACTCATCGTGTACGACGAATGTCAGCATATTCCATCCAGAGTCTTCCGCCGGAGCGCGAACCTCCAATCGAAGCACCGCTTGGGACTGTCCGCTACTCCTGTCAGGGAAGATGACAAAGAAAAGGACATCTTCACGCTCATCGGCCCCCCAATCGGAACCGATTGGGACGCGCTGTTCGAGGCCGGGTTCGTCGCGGAGCCGGAAGTCGAGATACGGTACGTCGGCTGGGACGAGGAGACCTATCAGGGCGAGTACGCAAACGCCGACGGGCGCGGTAAGCGCCAGATCGCGGCGACGAATCCCGCAAAATTGGACGAGATCCGGTTCCTCCTCGCCGAACATCCCACCTCGAAGGCGCTGGTGTTCGTGGAGTACCTCGAACAGGGCGACCGGATCGCGGAGGCCCTCGACGTGCCGTTCCTGAGCGGACAGATGCGCCACCCGGAACGCGAACGTCACTTGCAGGCGTTCCGCGACGGGCGTGAAGACACCCTCGTTATCTCCCGCGTCGGCGACGAGGGTATCGACCTCCCGGACGCCGAAATCGCCATCGTCGCGTCCGGTCTCGGCGGGTCACGGCGGCAAGGTGCACAGCGCGCCGGACGGACCATGCGCCCCGCCGGACGCGCCCGGATGTACGTGCTGGCGACGCGCGGCACCCGCGAGGAGGAGTTCGCCCGTCAGCAGTTGCGCCATCTGGCGTCGAAAGGAATCCGGATTCAGGAAACCGTGCTGGACGAACGGGACGAGGAGTAGCCCGGAAGTCGGCGACGGGACTGAAGTACGGTCGGGCACAAGTCGAACCATGGCCCGCGAAGTGCGACACGATGCGACCGGTCCGCTGAAAGTTGATGAAGACGATTTCGACGACGAGAAGGGGAACATCGCCATCTGCATGTGCGGTCTCTCGTCGGACTACCCATTCTGCGACGGCACGCACCGAACCACGAGGGACGAGGAGGCGGGGACAGTGTATCGGTACGAGGACGGCGAGCGGCGCGAAATCGAGGAGATCGTCTACAAGGACGGCGGCGAATAGGGAAGAACGCGACAAATAGCGGAGAACGCGACGAGTAGCGGAAAACACGACCAGCGGGGTCGGCAACAACGCCTAACCGAATCGATGGCGTGCCGACGGTATGCATCTCGGGAGAATGGGACGGAAACTGGTGACGACCGCGATCGTCGTCGTCGTGGTCACCGGGATCGGTTTGGGTGGGGAAACGGTCGCGACCGGTAAACCGGCGACAGGGGACGAAACACCGACAGCGGACGCTACGGCGCTCCAGACGGTCGACGTGACCGCCGACATCGACTACACCTGCCGGAACGTGACCGTCAGGGTCGAACCGAAGGACGTGCAGTACGACCTCGTCATCTACTACGAGGACACCGTCACGGGCCACCGAGGGAAGGCGCTCGTCGGACCGATGACGGGGAAAACGGTCGAACCGTACGGAAACGGCATCGTGTTCACGAGCGTGGACGTGATGGTGAACGGCGCGACCATCGAGAGCGAGACGATACTGGCGAAGTGCTATCCGGACACCAAGGACTCCACGCGCGACGGCAAGTCGTCGATCCGGACCGATTCGGGGCGGTCGGTCATGGACGAGCGTTCACGAAACCCGGTGCCGGTCGCGATGGCGACGATCGACTCGTCGTGAGCGATTTCGCCCGCCGAGGAAAGCCGACGGATTCCCGCGAGCGTCGTCGCGGAGGCGGGTTCGACGCACAACCCCGCACGACTGGCAAGGTGACGTTTCGCATCGAGAATCGCATCGTCCTCGACTGAGAGCACGGCACCGCCCGTATCACGAACCGCCGCGAGGACTCGGTTGCCGCTCGGAGGAGACGCGTTGGCGATGGAGTACGCCACGGTTTCGCCACCCTCGACGGGTTCGACCTCGTTCGCTCCCTCCCGATACGCCCTCGCAATCGGGTCGCAAGCGGCGGCCTGCACGAAGTAGAGTCGCGGAAGCGACGCGGAATCCAGCAACCCCGCGCTCCGGAGTTCACGGAGGGCGTTCCAGATGGCGCTGGCGTGCCCGCCGCTGCTGACCGGCGCGACGATGGCATCCGGTACGGTCGAACCGGTTCCTCGTGCGGCGAACGACTCACAGATTTCGAGCGCCGTCGTCTTCTGGCCCGCGACCCGAAGCGGCGCGTCGGAGTTCACGAACCGAATATCCGAAAATTCGAGACTCACGTCGTACAGTCGCCCGTAGTCACCTTCGACCTGCACGAGCGTCGGACCGAACTGGGCGATGTGGGCGAGTCGTTCCGTCGGGATGTCGTCGGGGACCAAGACGAGGCAGTTCAGGCCAGCGCCCGCGGCGGTCGCGGCCATGCTCATCGCCATGTTGCCGTGCGAGACGGTTCCGACCCACTCGTCGCCAGTTTCGAGCGCGCGGGCGACGCCGACCGCACTCCCCCGGTCCTTGAAACTGCCCGTCGGATTGGCGCTCTCGTCCTTGATCCACAGTGAACACCCGGCGTACTCGTCCAACCGCGGCGTTTGAAGGAGGGGCGTTCCGCCGACCGCCGAACAGATACCGGGAGTCGCCGACGGATGCCCGACCGGGAGCAACGCCGAATACCGCCAGATGGAGGGGTCCGAGACCGTCGGCCACGAAAAATCCGATGCATCGGTCTTCGGCCAGAGCGGTTCGCCGCACGAACAACGTGCGCGCGTTTCCGCGTTCACCTCGTTGCCACACTGATGACAGACGAGCGTCATCTCGGCCGTCATCGGATCGCGTCCTCGTAGCGTTCCTTGGCGTTCGTCGCACCCGAGAGCAAGTAGTCGGCGTCGATGCCGACGACCTGAAAGTCGAATCCGGCGTCGGCCCAACGCTCCACGTCTTCGGACTCGAGCGCGATGGTGCCGACGGGGACGTCCGCCTCGTGACCTGCGGCCAAGACAGCGGAAATCTCGGTGTCGAGCGAGTCGGTGTCGCCGAACCGACCGAGCGACGCGGAGAGGTCCGCCGGGCCGACGAACAGCGCATCGATACCTGCGACCGCGGCGATGTCGGCCGCGTTTTCGACGCCGGTCGAGGATTCGATTTGGACGACGACGAGACGCTCGTCGTTCGCCCGTTCGAAGTATTTTCTCAAGCTGAGTCCGTACCGCGACGCCCGCGCTCCGGCGACTCCGCGGATCCCGTCCGGCGGGTAACGCGTCGCATCCGCGATGGTTCGGGCCTGGTCGGCCGTCTCGACCATCGGGACGATAACACCGGAAACGCCGGTGTCGAGGACGCGCTTGAGTCGGGCGGGGTCGTCGTCGGCCACGCGGACGAGCGGTTCGGTGTCGCCGCTCGCCGCATCCACTGCACGGGCGAGCGATTCGACCGTCTCCAGCGACATCGCCGTGTGTTCCGCGTCGATGACGACGAAATCGAAGCCGAGTTCGGCGCTCATCTCGGCGACTGCCGGGTGGCCGATGGAAATCCACGATCCGACGGTGCGATCACCTGCACGAACTGCGTCCGCGAGTTGGCTCATGGGAATTCGAACGCGAAGGAGGGAAAAATAGGGTCCGGTCGGGGAAATTCGAGTCACTTCAGTCCGCGCCGGTCACGCTGTAGATGACGAACAGATAGCCGACCGTCGAGACGCCGTAGTTCACCGTCAAAAGCAGTCTGGTGTTGTGGAAATCCGTGAGAAACGCGCTGAACGTGGTGGCGATTGCGGCCGCGACGAGAATCGAGAACCCGATAGAGAGGGCGAGCATCGACCGTCGGGAGGTCTGAAGGTAGGCACGCATCGCCAAACCGACCATCGTGAGGCCGGTCGCCGCGAGAACGATGCTGAGTAGTATGTAGGTGATTTCGATAGCTTGCATGGAAAGGCGCCTATGGCTGTCGTCATCTACAAATCAGGCAACTGATTTAAAATTATTCAATACGGTAGTTCAGTAACTGGACCGGTCGTGATGATGCCGGGCGTAGACGGGAAAGCCTGACCCGAAGAGCTCCAAATTCACAATATTATTCATGTTGGTAGAATGAAAATGGGCGAAAAGCGGCGGAAGGCGGCCGTTCAGAACAACACGACGGCGAGGAAGCCGACGAGCAGCGAACCGGTCACGAGCAGTTGAACGACCGCCGACGCGAGCATGCCGAGGACGGCGAAGCCAGCGGTTCGTGCACCGTGTCGGAGGTCGTTCGTCCGCGTGAGTTCGACGACGAAGGTGGCGAGCGCGACGGCGACCAGCATTCCCACGGGTCCCGTGACGAACAGGGCGACGATTCCGACGACGGCCGCGACGGCGGCTGACACCATCGATCCACCGCCAGCGCGTGCGGAAATCGCGCTTCCTGCGTAGTCGGCGACGAACGCCGCGATACCGACGACCGTTGCGATGGTGACGAAGGCGAGGCCGGGACTGTGGAAGTTCGTCCCCCACCAGTAGACGTAGATTCCCGCGAGCGAGAGGGGAACACCCGGCACGAGGGGGGCGACGCTTCCGAGAACGCCACCGAGCAGGAGGGCGAGGGCGAGGAGGAAGGGCCAATCCATGTGACAGAGGAGGCGGTTGCGAGCCATAACCCTTCAGGTTGCCCCGACAGCTTTTGAACCGTAGCGCCCGAGTTTCGAGTAATGAGGGTACTCGTCGCCGGAGCAACCGGGTTCGTCGGCCGCAACCTCGTCCCCGAACTGATCGAACGGGGTCACGAAGTCGTGGCGATGACTCGGAACGCTTCGACGTACGACCCGCCGGAAGGCGTGTCAGTGGTGGAAGCGGACTTGAACGACCGCGAGAGCCTTCGCGGCGTCTTCGACGGAGTGGACGCCGCGTACTACCTCGTCCACTCGATGGGCGAGAGCGAGGACTTCATGGCACACGACCGAGTCGCGGCGCGGAACTTCGTTTCGGCCGCTCGGGGGGCGGAACTCTCCCGTGTGGTGTATCTCTCCGGACTCGGCGGAGAACGGGTCACGCTCTCGGATCACCTCAAATCGCGCCGGGAAGTGGAGTACATCCTCGGCACCGGGGCGTACGACCTCACTGTCCTGCGGGCGGCCATCGTCATCGGCGGCGACAGCGCCAGTTTCCGGATGGTCCAACAGTTGGCCGAGCGCCTGCCGCTCATGATAACGCCACGATGGGTCCGGACGAACTGCCAACCCATCGCCATCGAGGACGTCGTCGGTTATCTCGTCGGGGTCCTCGACACGCCGGAGACGGCCGGTGAAACGTACGAAATCGGCGGTCCGGACGTACTGACCTACGGCGAGATGGTAATTCGGACGGGCGAACTGCTCGACAAACGCGCGACGATGGTCCCGGTTCCCGTCCTCACGCCGCAACTCTCGGCTTACTGGGTCGATCTGGTCACCGACGTCCCCAAAGACGTCGCGCATCCGCTCATCCTCGGACTGAAGACGCGCACCGTCGTGGAAGACGACCGAATCCGCTCGCTCGTTCCCATCGAACTGACACCCTTCGACGACGCCGTGCGGCGCGCAATCGCATGAGCAGGGCAAACCGGATGAATACGCCGGAGTATCGATGGGCCTACGAGAGCATCGTGGACGGGATTCCGGGCGTCACGTTCCCCGATTGGCTCGCACTGACGATTCAGTTCGTCCTCTTCGAGGGACTCATGCTGTTGCTCGCGTGGCGATACGACCTCTGGCACGCCGTTCCGGCGGGTACCGCGGCGATCGTCGTCGCCACCGCCGGAAGCGCGCTGATGCTCCTCATCGGACGACGAGTGCGGGATCTGACGATTCCGATGGCGTACCGAAAACTGTTGTTCGGATCGAGTATCGAGGTGGTTCTCGGCGTCCTCGCCTACGTGGCATTGGTCACCTACCTGCTGGTGTACACGCCTCGGACTGGAGCGCCGCTGCTCGAATCCCTGCTCGGGACGTCGCCCCCGATTCCGGCCGTGTTCCTCACCCTGCTCGTCCTCTGGGACGTGTGCTACCGTATCGGCACCGCGTGGTGGGCGAGCGTCATCGGCTTCTGGGTCTCCGTGAAGTATCCGAGCGAGTCGGAAACGCGCCAGGACCTCCGGCGTGTCGATGCGGTCGTCATCGCCTTCGCCGTGTTGCAACTCGTCCTGGTCCCCTTCGTCTGGGGCTACGACCTGCTGGTGCTCGCACTGGTCGGACACGTCGTCGCCGTCCTCTGCGTCTCCGGGAGTGCGATTTTTATCCGTACCCGCCGCTCAACTATTTAACCGATGACGGTGTAATTCGCTGATAGTCCATGTCCGACAGCGACCCACCGTTCTCGATTCCCTACCGTCCGCGCCGAACGTATCCGCGACGGGGTGGCGTTTGCTACGAAGGGGAGACGCTGTTTCGACTCTCGCCCGACTCCGACCCATCCGAGAACGACCTCGTGGCGCTCGTCGAGCGGGTACTGGACGGGGATTCCTACACCTACGGCGACTGGTTCGACCTTCCCGTCCCGATGTATCTCGTCCGCGACCGCGAACACGACACGACTTTTCGCGTCGTCGTGCGCTACGGTTCCGTCGAACTACACATCCTTCCGGACACCCGTTCTGAGGGGTTGAAGTCTATCTATCGACGATTGTCCGCGGAATCTCCCGTCTCGTGGAGCGTTTCGTGTGAGTCGAATCCGGAAAACTAGTCACTTTCGGAGTACAACCATTATATACCATCGGCGGGACAATGCAATCTAATGGCGCTCCATGTAGACTCCCGAGATTGGACCCTCCGCACGACCCACAATCGAGACGACATGTTGGGGCTTGCGGACGAAGAAGGAATTCAGGCGGCACGGGCGGCTTACCCGTCCGGCTGGCTCTTTCTGACCCGCGACCCCGCGACCAGAGAGCTGGTTCGTCTCGCCGCCGCGACCGGCGGCGAGTGGGAGCTAGAGGAACTCGCGCACGAACTCGACCAAGGAGCCGACAGCGTCGACCGAAGCCTGGACGACCTCGTGGAACTCCATGTATTCCGCGAAGACGACGGAACGTACCGCCCGAACTCGGAAAGCGTCATCGCCAACACAGTCGCGCAGTTGCGCGGTGCGGCGGACGAACGCGGCGCGTCGGACGGCTTTCGTGACCTGACACGGCCGAAGGAGGTACGACTGCTGTTGGACGCACTACTCGCGATGGATCAGGACGAGGTGTTCACGCAGGACGACCTTCACCAACTCGTCGGTCTGTCCCGAAAATCAGTGTGGATGCACGTCGAACCACTCGCGGACCTCGGCGTTCTCACTCCGTCAGGTGAAGGCTACAAAGTAAATGAGTCAAGCTCGGTGTTCGCTCAGATCAGAGCGTTGAACGCGGCGGTCCTCGGTACCGCACTCTCTCCTTAAGCGGTCTGCGTTTGACTGAGGTCGGCGCCGACGTAGCGCTCTTCCCATTCGCGTCGCGCTTCGATTTCCCGCGCTCCTCGGCGGGTGAGCGTGTAGTAGTTCGTCCGACGGTCTCGCTGTCCCTTCTCCACCAACCCTTTATCGACGAGCGAATCGAGATTCGGATACAGTCGGCCGTGATGAATCTCCTTCTCGTAGTACGCTTCGAGTTCTTCTTTGATGGCGAGGCCGTGGGGTTCGTCCAAACCAGCGATGACGTACAGAAGGTCTCGCTGGAAACCAGTCAGGTCGTGCATGGTTCTCCCTAGCCCTACAGAATCATGCAATAGACAAAAGAGTAATGGCCAATCGCAACCTACCCCGACGCCTTCTTCCGATTTCGTGATCCCCCTCTCGACTATTCTCCTATCGAGGACCAGTTGTTCGAATGACATAATATGGCTCTCGCCAAACTTTATAGATAGTTCCCCACCCGTCACGTCTCGGGGTAGGACACGTCGAAATACGGACGCCTTCCGAACGAAAGGATAGCTTAAAACGTCCGTTTTGAGACCTGTCGGGCACGATTCCAGATTCATCGAGTACGAGACACGTTTGTTTATATCTAGCAGGATCAAGTTTATTCAACCCCGTATTTATGCCCATGTGTCTGGTTATCTCTCGCATGGCAACACGGGACGACAATCCCGACCTCGAAACGTACCGCGCCTCGCTCGGTCACGAAGTCTCGGACACGCATCCCTCCCTCGCGAACGAACTGCGTGCCGTAGTCGATGGTGACGTCCGCTTCGACCAGTACACGCGCATCCTGTACGCGACGGACGGCAGCATATACCAATCCCAGCCCGCGGGGGTCGTCTACCCGACCGATGTCGAGGACGTACAAGCAGCGGCGCGCATCGCGGCTGACCACGACATGCCCGTCCTCCCGCGCGGTGCCGGTTCGTCGCTCGCGGGGCAGACCGTCGGAAAAGGGTGTGTCGTCCTCGACTTCTCGCGCCACATGGATTCCATTCTGGACGTCGCACCCGACGAGCGCCGAGCGGTGGTCGAACCCGGCGTCGTGCAGGACGACTTGGACGATTACCTCGCGGAGTGGGGGCTCAAATTCGCGCCCGATCCGGCGTCCTCCAACCGGGCCACGGTCGGCGGCGGCATCGGCAACAACTCCACCGGTGCGCACTCGGTTCGCTACGGCATCACCGACGCGTACACCGCCGAGTTGGACGTCGTCCTCGCCGACGGGTCGCTGATTCACACCCGCGACGTCGAACTCGACGGCGAGGAGTGGGACGAAATCGTGGAACGTGACGACAGGGAGGCCGAACTGTACCGAACCGTCCGGGGACTCGTCGAGGACAACGAGGACGCTATCGAGGAGCGCTATCCGACGCTCAAGCGCTCGGTCAGCGGCTACAACCTCCACAAGGTGATTTCCGAGCGGGACGGAAACCGATACATCAACCTCTCGAAACTGTTCGTCGGCGCGGAGGGGACGCTCGGTATCGTGGTGCGCGCGACGCTGGAATTGGTGTCGCGCCCCGACGAAACCGCACTCGCGCTCTACTGTTTCGACGACCTCGTGTCGGCGATGGAGGCGGTTCCGGAAGCCCTCGAATTCGATGTGAGCGCCGTCGAATTGATGGACGACGAGGTGTTCCGACTCGCCCGGGACTCGACGGAGTTCGCGGAGTACGCCGCTCCGATTCCGGAACGGGCGGAAGCCGCCCTGATGTTGGAGTTCGACGACGAACTCCGGGACGACTTCGAGGACGCCATCGCGGAGACGAACGCCAACTTCGTCCACGCGGGCGAGGCGTTCGACGTGCTCGAAGCCTACACGGCCGACGAGCAGGCGGACCTCTGGAAGCTCCGAAAGGCCGCGATTCCGCTGCTGATGAGCATGGAGGGCGATCCGAAACCGTATCCGTTCATCGAGGACGCGTCGGTGCCGCCGGAGGAACTCGCGGAGTACGTCCGCGAGTTCATGGACGTGCTCGAAGATCACGATACCACGGCGGCCTACTTCGCCCACGCGGGAAGCGGCACGCTTCACATTCGACCGATTCTGAACCTCAAAGACGCCGAGGGCATCGAGACGATGCACTCCATCGCGGACGACGTGACCTCGCTCGTCCTCGACCACCACGGGGCGTTTTCGGGCGAACACGGCGACGGACTCGCCAGAACGGAGTTCAACCCGAAGATGTACGGCGAGCAACTGTGGACGGCGTTTCAGGACCTCAAGACGGCGTTCGACCCCGACTGGCGGATGAACCCCGGAACGGTCGTGTTTCGGGACGAGGACGAAGCCGACATGCGAGAAAACCTCCGTTACGGGCCGGAATACTCCTCACTGGAGCCGACGACGGTGCAGGATTTTTCGGAGGAAGGCGGCTTTTCGCACCTCGTCGAACTCTGCAACGGCTGTGGCACCTGCCGCCAGACCGGAAGCGAGACGATGTGTCCGTCCTACCGCGGCATGAAGGACGAGATGACGACGACGCGGGGGCGGGCGAACCTCCTTCGGGCCGCCATCAGCGGCGAGATTCCGACCGAGGAACTGTTCACCGACCGGTTTCAGGAGGAGGTGCTGGACCTCTGTCTGGGTTGTAAGGGCTGTGCTCACGACTGCCCCACCGGCGTCGATTTGGCGAAACTGAAGGCCGAGGTGAAACACGCCGACCACGAGAAACGCGGTGCGGACCGACGCGAAACGTTCTTCGCGAACGTGCACAGGATTTCGGCGCTCGGGAGCGCGCTCGCCCCGCTGTCGAACTGGGCGACGCGGCTTCCGGGAGCGGACGCGATCGCCGAGAGGACCCTCGGTATCGCCCCCGAGCGCGACCTGCCGACGTTCAGTCGTGAGACGTTCGTGGACTGGTTCGAATCGCGCGGGAGTCGCGTGCCGCCCGACATCGCCACCGAGCGGGTGCTGTTCGTCCCGGACACGTTCACGAACTACAGCTATCCGGCACCCGGCAAGGCCGCCGTCCGAGTCCTCGAAGCCGCCGGCGTTCACGTCCAAGTGCCGACCGACCTCGCGCCGAGCGGACGGGCGGCCTACTCGGAAGGCTTCCTCGACACGGCGCGCGAGAACGCGGAAGCGAACGTCGCGGCGCTCGAATCCCGGGTCGACGACGGCTGGTCGGTCGTCTTCGTGGAACCTTCCGACGCGGTGATGTTCCAGGACGAGTATCGGGACCTCGTCTCGAACCGCGCCGTCGAGGACGTCGCGGCGAACACCTACGGCGTCTGTGAGTTCATCGACCGCAAGCGACTGGACGAGGACATGGAGTTCCGCGGCGTGGCCGAATCGCTCTCCTATCACGGCCACTGCAACCAGAAGGCGCTCAATCGGGACCACCACGCGGTCGGCGTCCTTCGGCGGGCAGGGTACGAGGTGGACCCCCTCGACAGCGGGTGCTGTGGCATGGCGGGCAGTTTCGGCTACCGAGCCGAGCAATACGACCTCTCGCAGGCCATCGGACGGATCCTGTTCGACCAAGTCGAGGACAGCGGCGCGGAAACCGTCGTCGCGCCCGGCGCATCCTGCCGGACGCAACTCGGTGACCGCGCTGGCGAGACGCGGCCGCCGCATCCCATCGAGAAAGTCGCGGACGCGCTCCGGAGTGGCGGAAACTCATACTGAGGGTGGAGATGGCGGCGCTTCGCCGCCAACCATCCTTATAAACGATTAAGGTATCGGCGTTCGATTTTCGAGTATGAAACTCGGGACTGGGCTGTTCACCTGCCAGCGACGCCCGGACGACGACCGTTCGATGACCGAGATTTACGACGAGATGCTGGAGTTGGGCGAGGTGATCGACGCTTCCGGCCTCGACAGCATGTGGGTGTCGGAACACCACTTCGCCGAGGACGGCTATCTCCCCTCCACCATGCCCTCGCTCGCGGCGCTGGCCGCCCGAACGGAGAACGTCGAACTCGGTTCCTGTATCGCACTCGCCCCGCTCTACGACGGCGTTCGCCTCGCGGAGGACGCCGCGACGGTCGACCTGCTGTCCGATGGACGACTGACGATGGGGCTCGCCATCGGGTCGAACCCCCGCGAGTTCGAATCGTTCGGCGTCCCACGCGAGGAGCGTGTCGAACGCATGACCGACCTGACGGAACTCCTCCGTGCCTCCTGGTCGGACGGGGAACTCGACTACGACGCCGAGTTCCACGACGTCTCGCCGGACGTGAGCGTGACGCCGAAACCCGAGTCGGAAATTCCCATCATGTACGGCGGCGGCGTCAAACCCGCCGTTCGGCGTGCGGCACGCGTCGCGGACGCGTGGTGTGCGCCCTCCTCGCTGTCCATCGAGGGCGTCCGAAAGCGCAAAGAGGACATCGAGCACGTTCGGGAGGAGGAAGGAATCGAGGGCGATTTCGAGGTGTACGTCCTCCAACACGGGTTCGTCGGCGATTCGAAGGAAGAAGCGTGGGAGGCGATGAAGCCCGGTTACTTCTACATCCAGCGACGGTACGCCGAGATATTCTCCGGCGAGTCGGTGGACGAACTCCCGGTAGAACGACAACAAGAACTGAAAGAACAGGCCATCTTCGGCACGCCTGAGCAAGTCACGGCGGAGTTGAACGAGTACCGCGACGCGCTGGGCGACGACGTGCACTTCATCTTCCGAACGTACCACCCCGGAATCGGTACCGAGGCGATGGCCGACTGCGTGGAGCGACTGGGCGACGACGTCGCACCGAATATCCGGTAGTTTTATACCGCAAGGACGCACAACACACCCCACCATTTCCGCTGTTTTACGGCCGCGCCGGATGCGAAAAGTGGTCGAGCGGGACCAGCAGTTCCGTACTTCCCTCGACGATGACGTCCGCCATCACCACCGCGTGGTCGTCGTCGATATCGAACTCCGATTCCTCGACGGCTTTCTTCGAGGCCGCGATGTCCTCGGCTTCCATGAACGTGAACAGGAAATCGCCGTCGTCAGTGGACCGAAGGAATCGGGATTCGGTGTGGACACCCTCGTTTTCGAGCGTCTCGAACACTTCGTCCTCGCGCGCCTCCAGTTCGTCACACCACGCACGGAGTTTCTCGGTTTTTCCTGGGTGGTGTTTCTGTCTGACGAGAACTACTTCGGTCACGTCATGAGAACGGTTCTATCGTCCGAAGAATCTATCGCCCTCACACTTTCACCCCGGATAGCACACGGATAAACGGATGCGATGCGTTCGTTCGAACCGAATGTCATCGCTTCCGCTCGAAGACGACCCGGTTCTCGGTCCCTACGTGGACGAACACGGCCAACTCACGCTCGACCCGGCGAACGACCCGTTCGAACGACTCGTCGTCTCCATCGTGAATCAACAGCTCTCGACGCACGCCGCCGCGACGATTCGTGAGCGGTTGTTCGAATCGGTCGAGCCGACGCCGCAGAGCCTCCTCACCGCGGACGAGGGGACGCTTCGGGAAGCGGGGCTTTCCGCACAGAAGGTCGAATATCTTCGAAGTGCAGCGCGGGAGTTCGAGGAGCGAAACCTCACCCGCGAGCGATTCGCGGAGATGGAGGACGATGCCGTAATCGAGACGATGACCGAAATCCACGGCGTCGGCGCGTGGACCGCAAAAACGTTCCTCATGTTCGGCTTGGGACGCGAGGACGTGTTTCCCGTCGAGGACCTCGGCATTCGTCGCGGGATGGAACGCCTCTTCGGGGAGTTAACCCGCACGGAAATGCGGGAGGAAGCGACGGTATGGAAACCGTATCGAAGCATCGCGAGCCTCTACGTCTGGCGCGTCGCCGACGAGAAAAATCCGTGATGGAGTTGTCAAGGGGAGAACCGCCATTCCACTCACGTCCAATGGTTCCAACCTGTTTGGGAAGAATAATTCAGTACTTCCGCAATGAAAAGAAACTCCGGCGAGGGGAACGAACGGTCGAGTATGGCATCGAACCAGACGGTACGAACCGCCGACGAACCGCTCGACGTGCGATTTACCGAGGCGGAACTCGAAGCCGAACACGAACGAATCCTGTCGTTCATCGAGGAACACGTGAACCGTGACGAGGAGCGCATGAGCGTCACGCGCGAACTCGATACCGCCGTCGTCGGCCTGTCCGGCGGAATCGACAGCACGCTGGTCGCGTATCTCGCCGTCGAAGCGCTGGGAACCGAGAACGTCTACGGCGTCGTGATGCCGAGCGAGGTGAGCAGTGACGAGACGATGAGCGACGCCGAGCGTGTCGCCGACGACCTCGGTATCGACTACGACGTCGTGGAGATAGGACCGATAGTCGATGCGATAACGGACGCGCTTCCCGACCACGGGGAGACGAACGACCGGATCGGACGATTCCAACGCGACATAACGGCGGTCCGAACGCGGACGCTCGTGGAGTACCTGAACGGGATGGAGATGAGCGGCGTCGTCGTCGGGACGAGCAATCGGAGCGAATGGTTGACCGGCCACTTCGACAAGTACGGCGACGCGGCCGTCGACTGCCAGCCGATCCTTCACCTGTACAAGCGTCAAGTTCGTCAGCTATCGGCTCACGTCGGCGTCCCCGACCGGATCGTCGAACGGAAGGCGAGTCCGGAAATCGGTGCCGGGGGGACCGACGAGGAGAACCTCGGTGCCAGCTACGACACCATCGACTCCGTCCTCGCGCTGACCATCGACGGACCGGTTTCGCCGGGACGAACGGCCGAACTGGTCGGCATCGAGGAGGAGACCGTCGAGTCGATCATCACCCTCTACGAGCAGTCGGAAATCGAGCGACGATTCGCACCCGCACTCGATGCACCCGTCGATCGAGTTCGATAAGGACCAAATGGGCCGACGGATCAGTCGACGAAGAGCGTTCGATCGACCGAGGTCTCGTTTTCGTCCGTCGAGGAACGACTCGGAAGCCGCGCCAGCAGGCTCATCAGCGCTGCCCCACCTCGTAGCAGGGTCGGTTCGAGCGCGTCGGGAATACGGTCGCGCGACGAGAGGAGCGACGAGAGGCCGTCCCCCCGCGACTGCTGGGCACGTATCGTCTCCTCCACTGCGGGCCGACGGACCTGCTCGACGCGTCGGAGAAGCCGTTCCGGGAGCGGACCGTCACCGCGATGGAGGACGGGCGTGAGCAGACGATGTACGGCGAGCGCATCCTGAATCGCCAAGTTGTTCCCTTCGGCACCGATCGGCGAGGCGACGTGTGCGGCGTCACCGATGAGCAGGAAGCCGTCGTCGGTCCATCGTTCCGCAAGCCCGGAGCGGATGGAGAGCAGGGAACACGCGTCGAACGAGGTCAGATGTTCGTCGATGTCGCCGTCGAGGGCGGGTTCGATGGCCGAAACCGTCTCCCGAAAGTCGGCGATACCGCGGTCG
Source organism: Haladaptatus sp. AB618 (assembly GCF_024136965.1). Classification (NCBI taxonomy): domain Archaea; kingdom Methanobacteriati; phylum Methanobacteriota; class Halobacteria; order Halobacteriales; family Haladaptataceae; genus Haladaptatus; species Haladaptatus sp. AB618. The sequence continues at coordinate 59,106 of NZ_JAMYJX010000005.1, forward strand.
CGCAGGGCCGGATAGGTGCCTTTCGGGATGAGCAACCCATACTGGGATTCACGCTCGCTCAGCGGGGAGTACACCAGGACACCCTCGTCCTCGACCCGGATGTGTGTCGTGAAGTCCGCCGCCGCACACGGCAGTCGAAACCACACAACCTCGATACCCGTCTCGTTCATTCCCGAATCGATTCCGGCGACCTTCCGGGTGGACGAGAACCGACCGTCCGCGCCGACGACCAGCCGACTCCGAATTTCGAGCGTCTCACCGCTCGGGCGGGACGTCGCGGAAATCCCCGCGACTGAACCGTCTTCACGGAGGAAACCGTCGAACGTCGTTCCGCTGTGAAACGTGAAGGTGTCGTACTCCCGTGCACGTTCGATGAGGAGGCGAAGCAACGGCGGTTGCTTCAACAGGAGGACGTACCGCTCGTCGAAATCGAACACCGGATACGATTTGCCATAGGCGACGACGGTACCCTGGGTGATGACCTCGTGAGGGAGGTCCTCGATGGCATCGAGGAGATCCATTTCGGCGAAGAGACGCGGAAGCGGCGGGCGAAACCCGTAGCCGCGGAATTCCCTGTCGAGCGTCCGCTGGCGTTCGATGAGAACTGTTTCCACGCCGCTTCTGGCCAGCAGATAGCCGAGGACGGCACCGGCCGGACCAGCACCGACTATCACCACGTCCGCCGACTGCTCGGTTCGTTCGGTTCGTTCTATTCGTTCCGCCTGATCGGATTCGGCGGAATCCACCGACTCGTCGGTCATCGCTGTGGCCCCACGGACGCAACGATATCGACACGTCCGGTTTCGGGAAACCGACGGACGTGGACCGGAAGGGACTGCTGTGAGGGGGAGGCAATCATCGGATGTGGGTTCCAAAAACGAAGACAAAAGCTTTCCGGGACGGTATAATCCGTATCCGATTATACAGTGGGGGGAAGCGTGGGTGCATCGATACGAACGGCGGGGGACTTCCGGAGAACATCGCTACAGCTATTGGTGGGGTCGGTCAGATTTCGAACGAGCGTGGTCAGAACGAAACTGAATCGCTTTCGACTCGCCGATGTCGCACAGCAGTTCCTCGGAGCGTTGATCCTCGGTGCCGGGTTCATCATCCCGCCGGACGTGTGGCTCGTCAGCGAGCAAATGTCCACGGTGCGGGTTCTCTTGACCCTCGTACTCGTTTCCGGAATCGCCTATCTGGGGCTGTACTCCGCCGACCAGACCCACGACGTCGAGCGGGAACGAACGGTCGGTGGGGTACCGCTTCGCCTCGTCTCCCTGTTCGTCGTCTCCGGACTCACGGCGACGGCTATCGTGGTGTTCCTTCGGGAACCGTCGTTCTACGGGGCGACGCTCGGAACGACGCTGAAAGCGATTCTCGTCACCAGCCTCTTTACGACCATCAGTGCAACCGTCGCCGATTCGGTGCTGTAGGTGTCGGTGTCATAACGAGAACCGCCCGGCGTTAAAACGTCGGATGAGGCGTTCGATCGGAATCCGTTTCCCGATTTCGAACAGGACGAGTGCGCTGGCACAGAAGACGAGTCCGGTGGAGAGCAGCGCGAACTGTGGTGATAGCCCGAACTGGGTGAAAAAGAGCGGGTTATCCCAGATGTTCGTGATGGCGTGAAACGACTGGAGCGGCGTCACCGTCGCGCCGAGCAGGAACAACACGCCGACGAGGGTACCGCTCCCGCAGAGGATCCGAAGCATGATGCGATGGGAGACGACCGGGTTTTTACGGATGTAGTCCCGGGAGAACCAGAGACCGGCCAGCGCGAGGACGAACACGCCACCGGCGACGATGGCGACCCGTGGGTGGAGTTGGACGTAAGACACGACTTCGGAGACTTGCTCGGAGACCTTGGAAAGTAGCAAGCCGAGCGGGGACGTTTCTCCTGCACCGCTGTACACCAGGAACGTCAGCAGGAGGTTGAAGATGAACGCTCCGCTCGCGGAGTAGGTGACGAACTTTCGGAGGTCCATCTCGGCGATTCCGGCGGGTATCGAAATGGCGGCACGCATCAGCGGCAACATTCGACCCCAGAAGACGGAACTCTCGCCCCAGTGCCCGAACCATCGTTGGCCGCGCTGAATATCGTCGTCGGAGACGTGAACGAGATAGCCCCAGCGACCGAGGACGTATTCGCTGTTCTTCCCGAGGACGTAGTACGCGAGGACACTCCCCACAGTCGCTCCGAGCGTTGCGTCGAGGACGAAGAGGCCGAAGGAAAACGGATCGTGGACGAGTTGCGTGGCCGCGAACGGGACGACGAGTTCGCTGGGTGCGAAATGCAGGATGAATCCCGTTTCGAGCGCCATGTACACGAAGACGGCGAGATAGCCGTAGTCGGAGACGAACGAGAGAACGGTGTGAGTCACCCAATCAAACATTCGATCGGATCTAACGTGAGAACGGCTATCAACTTACTGGTAGCGCCAGGAATCGGACTTTCGTGTCGAAGGGCTGCTGGCAAGCGGTTACAGTCGCACTCGTGAGTAGACTAGCTAAAGATAGTGACGCGAGTCAAACGTGAGTTGAAAAACGGAATATAGAACCCAAACCGAAAGCAAGCGGTGATTTGTGGATGATCAGCGGACATATATTTTCGACAAAAGTAGTTCTACATTGTACCGCATATTCGATGTTATATCATGGAATACCTCTTATATACGTTGATTAACCGATGGTCGTATCGAATCACCGTATGGCAGAGACATACTCGCGACGGAAGGCGCTCGGTATCCTCGGTTTGACAGCACTCTCGACGGCAGGGGTTTCGGTTGCCAAGGAAGGCAACGACGGAAACGGTCAACACCAACGAGGGAACGAAAAGGAGCCTCGCAACGACTTCGACCAACCGGCACTAACTCGGTTCGCGACCGTTCCACTCGGTGCCGAAGTCACGGGACTTCGGATGGCACCCGACGGGCAACTCTTCATGAACGTCCAGCACCCGAACAAGGATAATCCGACACCGTACGACGCGAGTGTCGTCGGTGCAGTCGTCGGCATCGACGGAAGTGGATTTCCCACGGACGTTCCGAACCTTCCGGCCGCGTCGACGGACGACGAGAAGCAAACGACTCGAACCGCAATCGGTCAGCATCAGGTGCTCGCAACTGGGACACAAAAACTCGGAAACGGCGACCTGCTCGGTGTGCCGAACGATGCCGATGGGAACCCGATCACTGACGAAGCCGAGTCGGACATGAACGCGTACGTCCCGACCGGCGAAAACGAGGGATACCTCTTCACGAACTGGGAGGCCCAACCCGGCATGATTTCGCGGATGTTCCTCAGCCGCGATGGGGACAGCGCGGAGTGGACTGTCGAGGACGGAAGTATCGAAAATCTCGATGTGCGGAGAATGGAAGGGACGTGGAACAACTGCAACGGCTCGCTCAGTCCGTGGAACACACCGCTGTCCAGTGAGGAGTACGAACCGGACGCGAAAGCGTGGTTCGAGAGCGACGAGAAAACCTACGGCAACGCCGAAAAGACGTTCGAGAACTACCTCGGCTACTTCGGGAATGCCTACCGTTACGGGTTCATCGTGGAGGTCGAGGACCCGACCGGCGATGCGACGCCGACGAAGCGCTTCGCGCTCGGACGGGCATCCCACGAGGTCGGCGAAGTGCTCGGCGACGAGCGCACCGTCTACCTCACCGACGATTACGAGGGGGGCGTCCTCTACAAGTTCGTCGCCGACGAGGCGGGCGATTTGAGTGCTGGTACGCTCTACGCCGCGAAACTCGAACAGGATGCGACGGATGACGTGACGAAGGCCGGGTTCGACGTGGAATGGGTCGAACTGGCACACGGCGAGGAAGACGAGATCGAGTCGTGGATCAGCGAATACGACGATCAGGACCCGACCGCGGACGGATACGAGGCGAAGTACATCACCGACCACGAGATTCGGGAGTGGGCGAACGGAAACGCCGAGGACGACCGCGTCGCCTTCCTCGAAACCCGGAAGACCGCGGCCGCGCTCGGCGCGACCAACGAGTGGCAGAAACTGGAAGGAATCAGCGCACCGAGTGACGCCAAGCCGGGAGACGTTATCAACATCGCCTGCTCGAACGTCCACGCGACGATGAGCGACGTGGACGGCGACGTGATGCTCGAAGAGGACACATACGGCGCGGTCTACAGCGCCCGACTGACTGGAAGCTACGATATCAAACGCATCGAACCGTCGCTGGTCGGCGGCCCCGAAGCGAACGTCGTCGCACCCGGTGACGACGGCAAAGACGCGAACGGAATGCTCCTGAACACGCTCGCCAACCCGGACAACATCGTCACCTTGGACGACGGCCGCGTTCTCGTCGGCGAGGACGGCGATCACGAGAACAACGTTCTCTGGCTGTTCACGCCCGGAAAGCGAAGCTGGAAAGGAAACGACGGCCACGGCAACGAGGACGGAAATAACGGCGACGGGAAGGACGACGGTTGCTAAGTCGGCGACTTCGAGGTTCGATTTTTTCCGAGAGCGGCAAATGACTCGTTCACTCGTCTGCCCTCGGTTATAATCCATACGCGTCAGACTCTATCTCTTGTACTGCCGGGACACGGCGGAGGAGCGGATGAGCAGCCCAGAAGATCGCCATCGAAAACAATCCGACGGTTACCCCGAGCATCAGTAAGTCGAGTCCGACAATCGTTGCGAGCGCCCCGCCGAGCAGTGAACCGACCGGCTTTGCGACACCGGTGACGCTGTACACTACAGCGGTCACACGGCCGAGGAGACGGTCGGGAACGAGCGACTGAATCATCGCGATGAGTATCGTGTCCATGACGCCGATCGGAACGAACGCGAGGCAGACGAGGACCGTCGATAACGGCAACCACTGCATCCGAACCGCGGCGAGCCATGCAACACCGCCCAAGCAGTAGCCGACCGCACCGAGCAGATGTATCGGTATCCGTTTGAGTTTCGGCGCCGCGAGAGCCCCGACCAACCGTCCAGCGGAGAGTCCGGCGAGGAACATCCCGTACGTCCCTGCCCCGCCGTGTGCTGCCCCGAAAGCGGGAAGTACTGCAATCGTCGCGTAGGCCGCGACACCGGACAGGACGAAGGTGACGAGAATCGGGACGAGAACTGTAGCCCGAATATACCGAATTCCCTCACGCAGTTTCTCGGCGTAATCACCGACTGCCGATGACGATGGCTCGCTGTTCGATCGCTCTGCGGTAGGAACGCGAATATCGGCAAAGACGAGGGCAGCGATGGCAAACGTGGCGGAGTCGATGAGATACAGCGAAACCGCACCGACGAGTGCGATGAGTACGCCACCGACGGCGTTGAAGAGGAAATCCACTCCGCCGTAGGCGAAGGAGAACGCCGAATTCGCATCGACTAACTCTTTCGTTTCGACGATTCGAGGGAGTGCAGCGCTCTCCGCCGGATAGACGATTTCGTTGACCAGTCCGGCAACCGGAATGACGAGAAGCACCGTGGGGACCACAAATCGATCCGTGACGACCGCCAGCGGTACGGCCAGAACGAGAACACATTGAACGAGTTGGGTTCCCAACAGCGTTCGCCGAAGGCTCCATCGGTCGACGAGCGGTCCGATGAGGACCTGAAACGTCTGCGGAAGGAGAACCAACGCACCCGCGAGACCTGTGTAGAACGTCGAGTCGCTGAGGGAGTAGACGAGCCACATCGCCGCGATGTAGTAGAGACTGTCGCCCGCGTTCGTGATGATTCGACCGAAAAACAGCCGTCGGAACGTCGGGTTTCGGAAGAGCTCTCGCATCAATCGAACCACTCGCAGGGTAGCCATAAATGTAATCCAAGCGATATTTCTGTTGGCGGAGGAACAGAATAGTCGTTCTGTTCAGCAGCCGTCAGAACTGGAGACGCCGAACGTCTCGTCGACGTGGACGGTCAGCGACGACGTATCGACTCGAAAAGTCACGTCCACCCGGAGCGGAGTTCGGTTAACGATGGTCACCCTCTCGGGGGAAAGCTCCGAAAATCTCCAGACGGGTCGCTCTCGGACGACGATAGCGTGTTCGTAGTAGAAATTGGCGACGGTCGGATTTGCGAGCAAAAGCGCGTGGTCGAGCGCAAGTCCGGCATCGGCACCGCATCGTTGACATTCGAACGAAACCACCGGTTCGCCACGGAAATGGCTGGTATCTTCGGATTCGGTCGCCGACGTCGAGGCCGTATTCGGCGGATCCGACGGTCGCACCGTCGGTTGCATTCGACCGTTACAGTACGGACAGAAGCCATCGATAGCGTGTCGTGATATCGTTCGGATATACCGGTCCACGACCGCTGGAATCGCGTCGTGGTCGTACCCTGAAAAGACGGACGGTGGTGCTGGGACGTTCCATCCGGATGGACACGAGGAACAGGAGTCACAACCGATGCGGATGGTTTCGCTTTCGTATTCGATTCGCAATCGGTCTCCGCTCGTTTCGCATCGGTCGTTCAATTCGACCGGGTCGAGCGTACCCCGTGCCGTGTATATTCCGGATGCAATCGCACCGCAAACGTGTTTGCCCGCTTGGGTGAGCCGATACGTACCCTCCTCTTCCTCCTTCGTGACGAACCGACCCACGAGCTTTCCGAGATGATAGTTGAACCCGCTCGATTCCCGTTCCCCGGCGGCGGTTCGCAGTTCTGAAAACGTCATTCCGGAATCGTTGCCCTCCCAAAGCGTCTGTAAAATCGTGAGGCGAGTTCCGTCGGAAAGCGACGTAAACACCTCGTGAGGTTCGGCTTCGTGGATAAACGGGTCGCTCATGCGCTACCTTGGAGACGTTTCGGCATAGCGATATTGGGAGCGTTCTCGACAGCCCCAGACACAGGTCGTACGCTCAAAACGTACATTTGCGAAAGGTATAAATAGGTGTACGCTTCACGTATGGGTGGCGATGACGAGATGAGCAACACCACGCCGACGACCGAACTGTCGATGACCGCGCTTCCTGCGGTGGAAGGAGAACACGGAACGAGGACGAACTGATGGCAAACTGGGCACCCGATACCGACGACGACCGAATCGAACACATCGTGGAGGACGTGCGTGACCGTCCCGAAGTCGCCGATGTGGAGCACGACGACGAGACGATAACCATTTCCTTCGACGAGCAAACGACGTTGCCCGAGGGCTTCGACGAATGGGCCGACGCCAACGACCTGCTGATTCGTGACGTCGAGGTGCGGCCCGAGGACGACGGCTTCGCCGTTCACCTCACCTTCACCGACGAAGTCGAAGCGCTGTCGTCCCTCCGATCCGGAGTGGACAACCTCCGTCGATACCTCGACGCGGACCATTCCCCTGCCACACGGCGCAAGGCGCTGATGGCTGCCCGCGGACCGTTCGCACGAGCGAAGTGGGGTCCGTCCCATGGGGACCAACACGAGGGAAGCGACGGATTTCACGCCGCCTGTAACCACCTCCGTCACCGGTACGGCACGGGCAGACACCCACGCTCTCGGTTCGGAAACGACGATCCAGGACGGTTCCGGTCGCGACAATAGTTCCGGGATAAATTCGAGCACGCGTCCGCGCACTCGAACCGGCGGTCGTGCGTCGATCACCCGGAGTACCCTTCGAATCCCGTGATTTGGCTCCCGAACGCTCGGGACCGCGTTACGGGAACCGTTTTTTCTTGAGCAGTGCTCGGTCGGTGGGGAGGATGTACGCTTCAGGAAAAAAGTACGTGTAGAGCGTACATTATACAGTATATTTAAATATACGTACGTCTCAGGCGAGAGTGGAGACGACAAAATGAGTAACGATTCGAACATGATCGAGGCCGACGACGTCCGCCTCACGTACGCGGACGGGACGGAAGCGGTCCGTGGAGTGAATCTAACGGTACCGAAAGGGGAGTTCTTCGGCTTCTTAGGCCCGAACGGTGCAGGAAAGACCACGACGATAAAGACGCTGACGACGCTGTTACGGCCGACGTCGGGAACGGTGCGGATCAACGGATTCGACACGGACGAGGATTCACGGGCGGTCCGCCAATCCATCGGGTACATGGCCCAGGAGACCAGCGTGGATCCACACCTCACTGCACGGGAGAACATCCGTTTCGCCTGCGAGGCGTACGGCGTCCCACGCGACGAGCGGACGAATCGTGTGAACGAGTTACTCGAACTCGTCGATCTCGCGGACGTGGCGGACAAACGCTCCGAGCGGTTCTCCGGTGGCATGAAAAAGCGACTCGACGTGGCAACCGCGCTGGTTCACCGACCCCAGTTGGTGTTTCTCGACGAACCCACGACGGGGCTGGATCCGAAAGCACGACTCAACCTGTGGGAGTACTTCCGAAAGATCAACCGACAGGGAACCACGGTGTTCCTCACGACGCAGTATCTGGAGGAGGCCGACGAACTCTGTGACCGTCTGTCGGTGATTCAAGGCGGGAAAATCGTCGCGACCGATTCGCCACAGGCGCTCAAATCGCGCGTCGGCGGAGACGTTCTCGATATCACGATCGAGGAATCGAACGACGAGGAGCGGGCGCGTGCCCGTCGGGTCGTGATCGAATCCGGCCTGTTCGCCGACGCGACTATCGAAACGACCGCTGACGGGATTTCCCTCACCGCGAAGAACGCGCGGCGTAACGGCACCGACCTCCTACTCGCGCTGCGGAACGACGATTTCACGGTCGTCGGCTTCGACGTTCGGTCGCCGACGCTCGACGACGTGTTCCTCGCCATCACCGGCGAACACGTGGACGAGGTCACGACGGGAACTGACACGGACGGCGCGTCCGCCGCACCGGAGGTCAGCCCGTGAGCACCACCGAACGAACAGTCCCGACGACGGGGAATAGCTTCGTCGTCGACGTCTGGATCATCCTCAAGCGCTGGCTCATCAAGACGACCCGTGACCCGATGGTGCTGATATTCACCTTGTTCCAACCCATCATCTTTCTCGTCCTGTTCTCACAGGTGTTCGGGGATGCCACCAGCGGCGTACTGGCGCAGTCGCTCGGCGAGAACGTCAACTACGTCACGTACCTCGTACCAGCGATCGTGATTCAATCGGCGTTCTTCGCCGCCGGTTCGTCGGGTACCGGACTGACGGACGACATGGAGACCGGGATGTTCGACAAGATCCTCGTCTCGCCGATCCATCGGGGTGGAATGCTGCTCGGGAAGTCGCTTTCCGAGGTCGTTAGAATCGTCGTACAGACGTTCATCATTCTCGTCCTCGGGTACGTCCTCGTGTGGCTCGATACCGGCGGTTCGGTCGGCACGTACGTCGCAACCGGTCTACCGGGGGTACTCGGCATCGTGGTCGTCGCGATGGTGTTCTCGATCTGGTTCGCGGCGCTATCGAACATCGTCGCCGTCGCCACCGGAAACGGTGAAGGAACCATCGTCGCGATGATGATACTCCAGTTCCCGATGCTATTCCTCTCGAGCGCGTTCCTCCCGATCGATTCGCTCCCCACGTGGGTGCAGACGGTGGCGAAAATCAACCCGCTCACGTACGGTATCGACGCCACTCGCGCACTGATGCTGAACCAAGACGTATCGAACGTTCTCACCATCTCGGGACTCGGCGGCGTCTGGAATACGGTGGTTCCGGCGCTGGTCGTTCTCGGCGTCCTCGACATCGTACTCGGGGCGATAGCTGTCCGATTCTTGAATCGGGCGTCGAGTCCGTGATCCGAAGCCGTATTTTGCAGTTCGCGTACAATATAGGTACATCGGGAGGTAGTCGGGAGGTCGGAAGTCGAAAGTACGTATGAGGCGTACATCTCCGGATTTGTTAAGTAGATGTACGCCTTATACGATTTCAGAGAGCGAAATGAGTACCATCGCACCGGCGACCGAAGCGTTCAACCCTCGCGTCACGGAAGACGTGGATAGAACGGAGAGCAACCGATGAGCTGGGCCCCAGATGCCGACGACGAACCCGACCGCTTCGAGCGTATCGTAGAAGACGTCCGTGACCGACCCGACGTCGCCGACGTACGGGTCGACGACGAGACGATAAAGATCTTCTTCGAGGAGACGAACCGGCTTCCCGATGGATTCGATGAGTGGGCCGACGTGAACGCCCTCTCGATTCGGGATTTCATGATCCTCCCCGACGACGAAGGATTCGTCGTCGGACTGGAGTTCATCGACACCATCGAAGCGCTGTCGCCACACCACCACGCCGCCGAGGGGCTTCGCCCGTACTTCGAGGCTGGCGTACCACCCGCCGCGGCGCTCGACGCGTGGATGGCCGACCGGGGACCGTTCAGCCAAGCCGAATGGGCGCGGTTCCGCGGCGTCGGTCGGCAGACCGTCGGTGACCGAGTTCGGAACGCCCGCGAGCACGCTCCAAAACGACGGTTGCGCGACGCCAAGCGACGACGGCACGACGACGATGCGGAGTCACCGTGGTGGGACCTCTTCTGACGATTCGCAGTCGGTAACACACGAAAAGAATCCGTTTTTCGAAGTCGATTCGACGGTGGTTCACGAGCGGGATGCTCGTCCAACCACTCAATCGTCGGTCGAACCCGTTCCCACGTCCCGGTGGCCGTCTTCGGAGGGGACACCGTCCTCCGTTCCCTGCGTCCCGGGACTACCTTCGTCCATGTCCGGGTTCGGAAGGGCGAATGCGAGCAGGAAGCCGAGGGCGATAACGGGAACCGTCCAGAGGAACATGGTCGTGAGACTCCCGGAAAGGGCGTTGATAACCGCGTGCTGGATTCCCGACGGGAGCGAGCTGATCTCGTTGACGTTCTGGCTCGCACCCGCGTACTGCGCCGCTTTCGGCCCGAGCGCGTTCGTGAGATCGTCCGTGAGTGTCGAGGTGAAGACGGAACCGAGCACTGCGACACCGATACCCGACCCGAGGCTCCGGGTGACGGAGACACTCGTGGTCGCCACCCCGATCCGCGTCCGATCGACGGCGAGTTGCGCGGAAAGCGACAGCACGGGGTTTACGAAGCCGAGTCCGACGCCGGTGACGAGCATGAAACCCGCGATGGTCGTGAACCCCATGTCCGGTGTCATCGTGGAAAAGAGGTAGTAGCCGATCGAGGCGGTTGCGAATCCGACGACGGGGAAGACACGCAGTCGCCCGTATCGACTGATCAGTTGGCCGGTGATAGCGGACACGACGATCATCCCGCCGAGCAACGGGAGGAGCAGGAGTCCGGAGTTCGTCGCGGACACGCCCGTGACCGCCTGGAGGTAGAGCGGGAGGTAGGTGACGCCGACGAGTTGGCCGAGACCGATGACGAAACTCAGCCCCATCGCCACGCCGACGCCGCGGTTCGAGACGAGGTCGATCGGGAACACCGGTTCCGCCGTTCGGACCTCCTGTACGACGAACGCGACCGCGAGGACGGCCGTCAGGCCGAACAGTCCGAGGATCGTCGGCGAGTCCCACGCGTAATCCCCGCCGCCCCACGAAGTCGCGAGGATGAGCGTCGTCAGGGCCGCGACGAGTAGGAGCGCGCCGAAGTAGTCTATCGGATGATCGACGGTCTCCTGCGGGATGTCGAGGTAAGCCCACACGAGCGCGAGCGAAAGCACGCCCAGCGGAAGGTTGATGAGGAAGATCCAGTGCCAGGAGAAGTGCTCGGTCAACCAACCGCCGACGAGCGGGCCGATCACGAGCGCCGCCCCGAAGCCCGAGAGCATGTAGCTGATGTACTCGGAGCGCTTGCGCGGCCCGAACATATCGCCGAGGATGGAGAGCACGAGCACCCAGAGGCCGCCCGCACCGATACCCTGGAGCGCACGGAGGAGCGCGAGTTGGACGATGCCGTCGATGTATTGGTTCACGACCGGAATCGAACCGGCGGCCGCACAGAGCGCGGAACCGACCACGAAAACGGATACCGCGACAGTGAAGAGCGCGCGCCGACCGTAGATGTCGCTGAGTTTGCCGTAGAGCGCGGCGGAAGCCGTCGTCGTGATCAGATAGGCAGTGACGATCCACGAGTAGTTTTTGACGCTTCCGAGGTCGCTCGCGATGGTCGGAAGTGCAGTCGAAACGATAGTTTGGTCGAGCGCGCTCAGCATGATGGCGAGCATCAACCCGCCGAGGACGATAGCAAGCCGACGGCGAGGCCACTCTTCGACGGGCGAAGAAGTGGGATGACCGCCGCTCACTGCGACCGGCCTCCACATCGCAGACGGTACGTCGTTCGCGCTTCATTCGTCGGTTCGTACGCTACTCCCATCGATACTCACCGTGATTCGAGTGAGTCCAGAGACATATCTGAATACGCATGGTTCGGTATTTCCGTGCGCCACGGATGAGTCTTCCACCTACATGTAGGAATCATCCGACAGTGACAAGTTCGGTCGGGCGTCACGGTAACCATGCCACGAGTTCAGATCGAGATTCCCGACCCACCGGCTAACTGGTTGGTCGCGCTCTCGTCGTCCCATCCCGAGGACGAGTTTCGAATTTTAGCGTCGTATCCGGGGGAGAATGGAACGATCGGGATTTTGGAGGCAAGGACTCGAAACCCGAACGCGATTCGGGAGGAGTTGGGCGAAGTCGAGGACCTCCACTCGTTTCGGGAGATGGATTCCGACGGGGAAGTCGTGATCATCGAATATCGTTCACCGGAGCCGAAAATGCAACGACTGGTATCCGACTCGGGGACCGTTCCCCGATATCCCGTCGTATTCCGTGATGGAACGGTCACCGCTACCCAGGCTACGTCGCACGCACAACTGTCCGAACTCACGGATTCGTTCGAATCCGCGGGAATCGCGTACAACATCCGATCCCTCGTCCAAAGTCTCGACCCGGACGATCTCATCACCGCTCGTCAGCAGCAGTTCATCGAGAAAGCGGTTGACCGAGGGTATTACGAGACACCTCGAGGATGTACCCTGACGGAACTCGCCGCCGAAATGGACGTTCACAAGACGACTGCAGGTGACGTCCTCCATCGCGCGGAACGACGGATAATCACGGAATTCGTTGCGAGACAGTCGTAGCGGTCGGAAATCGGGGACGGGTTCGTTTTCGTCCGGATGAAATCCATTTGCCGGACGATGGGTTACCCGGAGACGGAGTTTGTGTATAGCGAGATAGAATATACATATTCGTCAACTCACGTCGCCAGAAGGGCGACAGCACCGATAGCGAGCCCGATACCCGCCAAATCCCGCAAATCGACGGAGTCGCCGAGAAACAACACGCCGAGGACCGCAGCGACGACGAAGTAGAGGGCAGTAACGGTCGTCGCGATTGCGGTATTGCCTCGTTGAAGCGCGGCGTAGTAACTGATGGAACCGATACCGGAGAATACCCCACCGGCGACGGCGAAGGCGACGCCGGACCCGGAGAGGGATACGGGGTCGGATTGGACGGCGATGTACGCGATCGCGACGCCCACACCGACGACGTACGAGATTGCCATCGCCACTTCCGGTGCGAGGGTACGGGTGGCGAGGTCGGCGAACACCGCCCAAACGCCCCACGTAAGCATACCGACCAGTGCGAAGTAGATAGCTGTTCGAACCATGCGATTGAGAAACGGTACACGGACGAATGTGTTCGGATTCCGGCGGAGAAGGAGGTGTCAACCGTGGGTCAGAGAGTGCCTGATTCGGGCGTAGTCGAAGTATAACAAACTGCCCTATCCGTGACTCCACGAACATGAGACGCCCGACGATACTCACACTCGTCCTCATCGTCGCGTTCGCCGTCGGGGCGATGACGATAGGCACGGAGGGGATGCAGGCGAACGAGGAACCGAGCGAGCGCTGGAACCGAACGTACGGCGGTTCCGGCGACGATATCTTCGCGGACATCGCTCCGACGGACGACGGCGGCTACATCCTCGCCGGAGAGACGGAGAGCGATGGTTCGGGTATCGATGGCTGGGTCATGAAGGTCGATGGGAATGGTGAACAGGAGTGGACGCGGACGTTCTCCGGGCCGGGAACGGACAGGTTCTACTCCGTCGCGACGACCGATGACGGATACGTCGTCGCCGGACGGACCGACCGCGACGGAACGCCGATGGGGTGGATACTCGAACTTGGGGCGGACGGTTCGACGCAGCGAGAGCGAACGCCGGGCACCGGCGCGTTCTACGGCGTCGAACACGCCGATTCGGGGTATATCTTTGCGGGATGGACGCAGGGAGACTCGGGTACCGGCGGATGGCTTCTCAAACAGGACGGATCGGGCGCGAAGACGTGGGAGAAGACGTACGCCACACCCGATGGAACCTCTGGAGGGCTGTTCAAGGCCGTCGTTCCCACGTCGGATGGGTACTTCGTCGCGGGGCAACTCGACGGCGACAGTCAGGACGGATGGATACTCCGCGTCGGGAAAAACGGGGAACGACAATGGCAACGGACCCACGGCGGTTCGGATCGTGAGGCGGTGTGGGCGGCGACCGGTGACGAGAACGGTGTCGTCATCGCGGGCGAGTCCGAAAGCGGCGAGTCACGTGACGGTTGGGTGTTCCGATACGACAAGCGTGGCGAGTTGAAGTGGGAGAAACGGTTCGGCGGCGACGAGGTCGATTGGCTCGACTCGGCGATGCCGACGGACGACGGTGGTTACCTGTTCACCGGCGGAACGTTGACGGGAGGAATCGGCAGTTCGGACGGATACGTGGTGAAAACCGGGTCCGACGGAACCCTCGACTGGGAGAAGGCGTACGGGAGCGACTCGTGGGACAAGCCATGGCCGGCCGTACGATCGCACGACGGAGGCTATATCCTCGCCGGACAGACCGGCGGGTTCGGCGCGGATGGCAAGGACGGCTGGATTCTCGAACTCGGCCCCGGAGCGGCGAGTCAGCAAGCATCGACGACCGATTCGAAAACCACGACGGAAGGAACAGTCCAGGAGACTGGTTCGTCCCAAGGGACGAATCGGTCGTCCGAGGGGACGAGCCTCCCCGGATTCACGGTTCCGATAGCGATTATCGCGCTCGCGTTGCTCGGCCTGGGGATGCGCTATCGGTCGTGAGATATCGTTACGACGGTTGGGCTGCGCTGTTCTATCCTCCCTGCGTCTGAATACGAGGTGTTGCTGAGACGATGACGGTACGCGACCGTTCCTTTCAGCTTCGATCGAGGTTCTTTTATTGCTGTACTCAGTTTACGTCTCTAACTGAGTCCACGAAACGGTCTATTATGAAAGAAGGGAAATTCACAGAACGGGCGACGGAACTCGACCGTAACGGACGAGCGGCGTATCGTGTCACGGGCGACACCGACGATACCAGCACCCGAATCATTCGGGGTATAGACGATGTCGTCGGGGAGGATACGGAGAGACAGACGTGGTTGTACGACAGAGTCGACCCCGACGCGTTGGACGCGATTTTCAAGCAGAAACACGACGGGACGTCTCGAACCGAAGGAAAGGTCGTCTTCAACGCACGTGGCTGTGAAATCGTCGTCCAAGCGGACGGTGATATCATCATCTACGCACCCGCCGACGACTCGTCCGAGTAGTCGATCGAATCCGAAACGGTATTCAATACCCGGCTACGAATGGCGTCAAGAACCGATTAATGACCGAAAAAGCACCCGTTACTTTCCGCGAACTCTGTCAAGAACTCCCAGTACAAACTGGGCTATTCAGCTTTGGTCCGATACTGTTGGGAATCGCCCAACTGTGGAACGGCTTTGCCCATCAGACTGCGCTCTCGTTCAACGCCATGTTCGCCGTCGTGATGGTCGGGTTCGCGGTGCTCATCACCCGCTACCACCTCGCGTCGTTTCAGTTGGATAAGTTGGAACGGATTTAGGCGGTTCCGGCAGGCGCCCCCGCCCGCTCGCTCCGTCCCGCGTAGGCGTTGTACCCGGCAACGATCGCGACGACGATACCCGAGATGATGTCACTCCAGAACGCCGTCGAGGCGGTCATGATGAACGGAGTGAGTATCATCCAGAGACCCAGCAGCGCGACGAACGACGAACTCCCCACGCTGTTCCCCATCCCACGCGACATGCGGTAGTAGTTGTACCCCGCGATGAGGAAGATGGCCGCGCCGATGATGAGGTTGTTCCAGTAACTCGTCATCGACATCGACGGGTAGACGAACGCGGAGACGAATATCCATGCCCCCACGAGCGAGACGAACCCACTCAGCCATTTCAGTCCCGATTCACGGGAGTCGGTACTCCGTGTCGTTCGTTCCCTTGCTTCTGTTTCACTCATTAGTGTTTCCCCGGAAGAGGGTAGGGCGAGCGAACGAATAAAGCGAGCGACCGTTTAAGACGAAAACCGAATCGTACAACCGCTAAGGTGCCGTTACGCCCGATTCGGGTCGTACGTTTCGAACCATTCCGTGAGCTGTTCGATGCGGTGAACCGCCCTGTCCGGGTCGCCGATGTTGTGATGCTCACCCTGGTAGATGACGAGCTTCGAGGGAACGCCCCGTTTCTTGACGCTGACGTAGAGTTGCTCGGATTGTGACGGCGCGCACCGCCAATCCTCGTCACCAGCAGTCACCAAAAGCGGAGTTTCGACGTTTTCGACGTCGGTGATGCTCGATGCGGCGTCGTAGCCCTCGGGATTCTCCCACGGCAGACCGAAATCGTTCTCCCACCACAGGTGGGCGTCGTCGGTTCCGTACGCCGAACGGAGGTCGTAGATGCCGTGTTCGGCGGCGGCCGCGGCGAACCGGTCCGTTCTCGTCACGAGATAACCGGTCGTGATACCGCCGTAGGAGAGTCCAGTAACGAACGTTCGGTCGGAATCGACCCAGCCACGTTCGACGAGGTGGTCGACGCCCGCGAGCACGTCCTCGGATTCGCGTGGTCCCCACTCACCACGGATGACTTCGCTGAACTCCTGTCCGTAGGAACTGCTACCGCGGTAGTTGGGGCGAAACACGATGTACCCCTCGTCCGCCCAGTAGGCGTATTCGAAGGAGAATTCGGGCGCGTCGTAGGCGACGGGGCCACCATGAATGGAGACGACGAGGGGCCGTGGGTCGGGGTCGTCGGGGTCGAAATCGGTCGGATAGTAGACGAATCCCTCGATGTCGTCGCCCGACTCGTTCTCGTAGACGACCCGCCGACAATCGGGCATGGCGTGTGTCTCCTCGAACGATTCGTTGAGTGCAGTTATCCGGGTCGGCTCGCCGGTATCGAGGTCGCTCACGGCCATGGTGGACAGTTCGCCAACGGTCTCCGCGTCTGTGAGCAGGAACGCGACCGTCCCGCCCGCGGCGTCGAACGTTCGGACCGTCAGGTAGTCGCCCTGTGAATCGAAGGTGAACGTCGGCGCGTCCTCGTCCGCCGGACAGCGGACGAGACGAGTGCTTCCCTCGTCGCCGATGGGTACGAGAATCGTTTCGTCGTCCTCCCATCGAAGTCGCCCGACCCGTGCGACGGTGCGGTCGAGCGATTCCGTGACGGACCGGTACTCGCCGTCCGCCGCGACGTACACCTGATTCGGAACGTGGACGTTCGTCGGATGTGCGCCGACGAACGCGAGTTTCGACCCGTCGGGCGACCAGCGAGGCGAATTGGCCGTGAGGTCGGAGTCGGTGACCTTCCGGCAGTCGCTCCCGTCGGGGTCGATGATGTACACGTCCATCGTGTTCGAATCGTCCGGCCGCTCCGAACGGTCCGAAAGGAACGCGATTCCATCCGGTCCCCACGCGGGTTGGAGTCCGAACATGGGTTCGTACGCACCGCCGCCGTAGGCATCGTCGAGGCGGCGGGTTTCTCTCGTTTCGAGGTCGACTACGAACAGGTAGGTCGTCACTTCGTCCAGAAACCCCTTGCCGTCGAAGCGATGTTGCAGTCGCTCGGTCTCGACGGGACCGCCATCCCGGAGCTCCGAGAGATAGGCATCCTCGTCCTCGGTCGGGTCGCGCGACGAGATGACGAGTCGCTCGCCGTCCGGTCCCCAGTCGAACCCGTCGATACCCTCGTCGCGGTCGGTTACCTGCCGTGCGTCGCCACCCCGAACCATGTCGAACACCCAGACCTGCGGTTTGGGTTCGTCGTCCTCATCGTTCGACTCTTTTCGGTCTCCCTCGTCCTCATCTTCCTCGCCCGCTCCCGCCCCCACGGCGAGGGAAACGTCCTCGTCGCGGGCGGCGAGAAACGCGAGTTTCGAACCGTCGGGCGACCATTTCGGTCCCCCGGCATCGGAAGCCCGCGAGAGTCGATACGGGTCCTCTCCCCCGTCCGCCGGAACGACGAACAGCGAGGTTCGTCGGTCGTCCGCCCTCCGGTCGAACTCGTCCGCGACGAACGCGATGCGGGAACCGTCCGGGGAGAGCGAGAGGTCGCTCACCAACGTCAGGTCGTAATAATCGTCGATTTCGAACGTCTCCGTCATGGATGAAGGTTCCACGGGAACGGCTTAGTTGTATGTCCACCAGCAAATCGAACGGTCCACTGCCAGGATCACGCCACGTTTCGCTCGTCGACGGTCCGACCGTCCGCGAATCGGGCGGAGTCGAGACCCGAGATGTCGACGAGTGACGCTTCCCCGTCGAAGACGAGTTCCGTCACGAGTTGACCGGTCGCGGGTGCGTGCTGGAACCCGTGGCCCGAAAAGCCGACGGCGTTCACGAAGCCCGAAATCGTCTCCTCGATAATCGGGTGGTGATCCGGCGTGACGGCGTACAGGCCCGCCCATCCCCGGCGGATTCGGGAGTCGGGACCGAAGTACGTCGCCAACTCCGCCGCCTTCTCGACCGCATCTATCGTCCAATCGAGGTCGGACGAGTGATCGTAAGCGTTCGGGTCCACCGTCGTGTCCCCGCCGAAATGGCCGCCGACGATGGCGGCACCTTCGCGCTCCGGTCGGAAGTACAACCCCGTATCGAGGTCGATGACCAAGGGAACCGACTCGGGAACGGGCGTTTCAGGGTCGACGACCGCGATTTGGCGACGCTCGGGCGAGATGGGAAGGTCGAGGCCCGCCATCGCCGCGACTCTGCCCGCCCACGGTCCGGCCGCGTTGACGACGAAATCCGCGTCGATGGGCCCCGCGGTCGTTTCGACGCCTGTAACGCCACCCCCGTCCCGCAACACATCCGTCACCTCGACGCCGGTACGGATGTCCACCCCGTCCTCACGGGCGCGGGTGGCGAACGCTTGAAGCGCCAAATGCGGGTCCGCGAAGCCGTCTGTCGGTGAGTACGTCGCCGACCGGAAACGGTCGGCACGAAGACCGGGGCAGTGTTCCAGCGCCTCCTCGGGAGTGAGCGACTCGCTCGGTACACCCTGCTCGTTTTGCATGGCGACGGTTTCCGCGAGTTCCTCCACGGAGTCGTCAGTCCGGGCGAGGAAGAGATAGCCCGAGCGTCGATGGGAGATGTCGGCGTCGAACTCGTCCTCGAATCGATCCCAGACGCGCATGCTGGCCCGCGAAAGCGCGACGTTGACGGGGGTCGAGAACTGCGCCCGAATTCCGCCAGCCGAACGTTCGGTGCTTCCAGCGCCGATGTTCGAGCGCTCACAGAGGACCACATCTGCTCCGCGCTGTGCGAGATAGTGCGCGCTCGAACAGCCGACGATTCCGCCACCAACGACAACTATTCGCATACCGTCGAAAAGGGACCGCTGGCTAATGGTTCCATCGTCGGGAAATAAGCATGTCCGAGCCAAAGGACCGATATGGTTCGTCTCATCTCGGACGACGACGTGGCGTCGCTCCTCGACATCGAATCCCTGCTCCCGATGGTGCGCGAAGCCTTCGTCAAACAGGGCCGTGGCGAAGTGGAACGACCAGACCGCCCGCACTTTCCGGTTGGTACCGGAATCGTCGGTGATTCCCCCCTCGGAACGGGTCTCGTGATGCCCGCGTACATCCACGGCGCACGCTACTACGCCACCAAACTCGTCGGCGTGTACGAGGGAAACGCCGACCGAGGACTGCCGACCGTGAACGCCCAAATCGCGCTGACCGAAGCCGAGACTGGATTGCCCGCCGGGTTCCTCGCCGGGACGAGAATCACGAACGCACGGACGGGCTGTATCGGCGGAATCGCGGCCGCCGAACTCGCCGCGTCCTCGCCGGTCAAACTGGGGATCATCGGGGCGGGAACACAAGCCCGCTGGCAAGCACGGTGTATCGCAACCGCGACGGACGTCGAGTCGATCCGCGTCTACTCGCCGAGCGATTCGAAGGACGAGTGCGCTGACGAACTCGAATCCGACCTCGACGTTCCGGCGACGCCAGTCGAGTCGGCGGCGGAAGCGGTCGCGGATGCGACGGTCGTCGTCACGACGACCACGGCGACCAGTCCCGTCTTCTCGGGTGAGGCGCTCGAACCCGGAACACTCGTCATCGCCATCGGTGCCTACACGTCCGAGATGCGTGAACTCGATCGCAAAACGTTCGACCGTGCCGACAAGACGTTCGCCGACGTTCCGGAAGAGGTCGCGGAGATAGGGGATTTGCTGGCAACTGACCTCGGCGAATCCGACCTCGTTCCGCTCACCGACGTTCTCGAAGACAGGGTTGGCCGCGACAACGATAGAGAGATTATCGTGGTCGAAAGCGTCGGATCGGCCGTGCTCGATGCGGCCACGAGTGAGTTCGTTTTCGAGCGAGCGGTTGAGACGGAGACCAGTGAGGAAGTCGAACTGTAGCGGCCAGCGAGACTGATTTTCCAGACGGGATGGAGGGATATCCAGACAGATAGCTTGCCAGAAATCTGTTCAGAAATCCGATCCGAACGGGAGAATGATCGGTGAGTAGAGATGGCAAGAATATTCGGGGACATGTCTGGAAAGCCATCCAGATAGCTATACAACTAGAAATCTACCGAGAAATCCGACGGTAGAACGGTTGAGGAGCAATTTTTTGGAATTGAGGGAAGGAGGAGCCACAAGAAACCGCCGAAGGACTTCGATATCACGCTCAGGTATGCAGGGAGATATCTGTATAGATATCCAGATAGATAGCTATCCGAATAGTTTAGCCCAATTGTCTGACGAGAATTTATGAGGGAGAAGGGTATATCAACCGACTGTATGAAGCGAGCCATCACACTGTGGAGCGAGTCAGGTGGGGTCGGTAAGACGACCATGGCGACCAACATTTCCGCCGCGCTGGGACGACAGGACGAGCGGGTTCTCGTCATCGATCTGGATCCCCAACTGGGCAGCTTGACTGACCACGTCGGCTATCAGGAATTGAAGACCGGCGACCGGGACCACCTCGGGGACGTTCTGTTGAATGATGAGAAGGACATCGAATCGCTCATCGTCGAAACGGAGGACTTCGACCTCGTACCGTCCCACGAGGGATTGGCAAACATCGAGAGTGAGATGGCCGCGCGGAACACCTCGCTCCGGGAGTTCCAGCTCCGATCGGCACTCAAATCCGTCGCGTCGGAGTACGACTACTTCATCATCGATCCACCGGCGACGCTGAACGTTCTCGTGGACAACGCGCTCGTCGCTGCACGAAACGTGGTCATCCCTATCGAACTCACCCGCAAAGGAAGCATCTCCATCGAAGGGTTGGAAGACACCCTCGACAGCATGGAGCGCGGGTTCAAGAAGTTCGACGACGGGTTCAACCTCGGGATTCTCGCCGTGGTACCGAACGAAGTCGGCGACTCGAACATCTACCGTGACACACGCGAGGAACTGGAGACGGACGGCAAACCGGTGACCCCGTTCGGCGTGCGAAAGCGTGACGTGCTGAAGGAGGCGTGGAAAAATCAGATGAATCTCTTCGAATTCGCGGAAAGCGAGGAAACGCGTGATCTCCGCGAGTACGAAGAGGACCTGCTTTCGAACTTCGAGCAACTGGCGCGGATCATCCAACAGGGGACGGTCGATGTCGTGGAGGTCGAAGCATGACGAAGGACGATAGATACGGTGCGACCGACGACGATTACAGCGACGAACTCGACGGGTATGCCACGGAATCGACTACAGCGTCGGGGTCGAGTGTAGAGACGGTCACAGCCGAGTCGGAACCGGAGGAGTCGACCACCGAACCGGATCCGAACCCCTTGCCGTTCATTTTCGCGCGACGAACGGTGAAAGCAGACCGGGACGCTGTTCCGGTATACGTGCAAGACCAAACTGCGACCGAAATCGACGAGCTCGAACGTGAGTTGAGCCAGACGTTCGACGGAGACAAGGTGATGGCCCTCGACGTCCGTGAGGCGCTCATTCGTGCGGGGCTCGAAAACGTGGACGATGTACAGCACGTGATGGAAGAGTGGGGATACGGTCGTCGGTAAAGGTCGCTTCTTGCTATCGGATATCCGGGTGTACATCCGCATGTAAACACGGATAGAATTATATCGAGAAATTCAGACAGCTTTCTGTATAGATATCCAGACATATCCCGGTTCAATCCTACCCACCAGCAGTCCGGACAACATGCTAGATACGGACTACAGAAATGTGTGGAACATGCAAAACCATTAAGTCGGAACGACACCTATTGGGGGATAGATGACGGACGAACTCGAAGAGATTAGAGCGCAGAAGCGTGAGAAAATGATGAACGAGGATGCGGAAAAAGAACAGGGAACCGTCGCAAAACCGGTTCGCGTCGAAAGTGCGGCACACCTCGATGAGCTAGTCGGATCACACGATGTGGTGTTGGTGGATTTCTACGCGGATTGGTGTGGGCCGTGCAAGATGATGGAGCCAGCCATCCAGACAGTGGCGAGCGAGACCGAGGCGGTCGTCGCCAAGGTGAATATCGACCAACACCAACCGCTCGCACAGCAAAACGGCGTGCGTGGCGTGCCGACACTCCAGTTGTACGCGAACGGGGAACCGGCACAGAGAGTGGTCGGGATGCAGGACGAATCGAAGCTCAGAGATCTGATCGGACGGTACGCCTAAGGAAAGTTCTTCGTTCCCCCCGCTCTTCGATCAAAACGAAAAATGGGATTTCACACGTTCGACCCCGAGAAGGCAGCAAAGCTCGAAGACACCGGACGCTATCGGTACGTCTCCCGCGAGGAGTTGCTCTCGTATCTCGACCTCGCCGATGGCGAAACCGTTGCCGACCTCGGGAGCGGGACCGGCTTTTATACCGACGATGTGGCTTCGTTCGGAGAGGGAATCGGCGTGAGCGTTTACGCGGTAGACGTACAGGACGCGATGCACGAGGAATATCGTGCGAAAGGCGTCCCCGAGAACGTCTCACTCGTCACGGCGGACGTCGGCGACCTGCCGTTCGACGAAAACGAACTCGACGCCGCGTTTTCGACGATGACGTTCCACGAGTTCGCGGACGAGGACGCGCTCGCGGAAGTCGCCCGCGTTCTCGGTTCAGGTGGTCGGTTGGTCGTGGCGGACTGGAGCGGGGCGGGTCGCGGTGAAGACGGACCGTCGGTCGATGAGCGATACGACCTCGAAGCAGCGACGGAGTTGGTAGAATCGGCCGGGTTCGAAGTTCGGTACGGAAAAGAGCGAGCGGAGACGTTCGTGTTCGTCGCGAGGCGGTAACCTGACACACTGACGAATACTGCTTGCGATACCAATGGCTGTTCTGGATCGAAATACTATCGACTCGCTTCGCACCGCTGTAGCACGATGCAATCGTCGTACTGAAACGCGTTTTACCGGATGTCGGTATGGCAGGGCGAAGAGAGACGATGAACCCATAAATCGATATTTGCTATACAAACTCAACAGGCCATTTACAATTGGAAGCCTCGATAGTCACCAACGAAGTTCAAAAAAACGTATCCTTAATGTGAATTATTCGACATCTTCTTCGTTCTCAGACTTCAGACCAGACGTGGTTGTATTTCCCACTAGTAGACTCTCGTTGTGGAGGCGTCGATGATTTCTTAATATTGATTCCCGTAATTTCTAATCGCTCTAAAAATTCGTGAAGGGCGGATTCAACCTGTTCCCAGACGACCCGTTCGTCGGCGTCATCTGTTGTATCTAACCTGATGGTGAGCGACCGTGGGTCGGTTTGTATTATTTGTGTTCGATGGATTCCCTGAACTTGCTCAACGGTGCTCGATAAGGGAAGCGGAAAAACCGGAATGGTTCTCCCGTCATCGGTCGAGAAATGAAGAATCTCACCTTGGCGGCCACCGATTTCGATAATAGGAAACGGACTCCCACACGAACACGGCTCCTCGTACATCGTAATACTATCCCCCAAGTCGTAGCGAACGAGTGGTTGAATGCGATTCGCGAGGTTCGTCAGAAGAACCGTCGCCGATGGCTTACCGGGTTCGACCGGTTGATACTCTTCGTCAACTGGTTCCAAAATCACCCAATCGCTATTGGCGTGGAGATTTCCGTGTTCGCACTCGACTCCTAGTGCGAAAAATTCCGTCGAACCATATATCTCTCGTACAGGACAATCAAATATCCGGGACAGTTCACGTTTTTCGGAGACTGAGATAGGTTCAGCGCCCGTGGAAATGAACGCTGGTGATAGCATTAACCGACCTTTCGTCTGTTCTCTGGCGAGTTCTTTAATTACACTGGCGTATCCGGTGATGAGTGCTGGCTGGTAGTCGTTGAGATCCGCTACTAACTCCGGGAGAGATCTTTTAGGCGAGAATACTTTGAATCGATTTCGAAGGAATGGATACCGGCGCTGTAGCATGGTAACACCGGATGCGGCCGCATAGTGATGACCATCGATGGAAATCATTGCCGCCCGGAGTTCGTTTCGAGCCAATTTCTTCGCCGTTTCGACGTTCAGTAGAGACCGTAACCATCGAGTACTTGCCACGCCAGCAGCAGTTAGCGCATAATCGTCCTGAAGAAAAATACCAGGTTCTCCGGTCGTGCCGGAAGTCGTCCATACTGGATATCTGCCGAGGAATCGCTTCCCGATCGCATTTTCATCCTCGACAAATGCATCGATTTCATTCCGTGTCACAGCTGTATCGGTAACGATGTCTTCGAAGTGTTCCATCAACATCGGTTTCGACGTAATCGGGAGGTCTTCGAGGTTGGTGATCGGAAACTGGATATCTCCGTACAGACGCTTATAAAACCGCGATTCTCGAGATGTGAAATCGAGTAAATCTTCGAGTCGTCGCTGCTGTCGAGCGTTTATCTCGACTGGGGTCGTGCGTGCCGCTCGAAGGGTGTCGAAACGAATCTGAAACTTTCCTACCTGACTCAATTTGGCCATCTTTGAATACCTCCGTTACCGCTATTGGTTTTCATTCCGCCGCCGACGCACCGTCGCTTCGATCGGATGCGCATCGGAATGTGCAGTCGTTGCTCCCGGATCGTGATCCAGTTTCTCGGTATGAATTTCGAGATGATACTGCTGCAGAATCGTCGCAAGCACGAGTTTGGTTTCCTGCATCGCGAATCGATCACCGAGACACCGGCGCGGGCCAGCGGCGAACGGGTAGTACGCCATCGGAGGACGTGACGCTTCGCGTTCTTTCGTCCAACGGTCAGGGTCGAACGTGATCGGGTCCTCATACCAGCGAGAATCTCGATGCGTCGCCCATTGACTGATGAGAATCTGGGAACCAGCGGGAATCCGATAGCCGTCGATTTCGTCGTCTTGGGTAGCTTCCCGGGAGATCACTCGGGGTGCGGGAGGGTAGAGACGCATCGATTCTTTGATAACTCGCTCCGTGTATTCGAGTTCATCAAGGTCGTCGTCCGTTGGAGTTTTGTCACCGAGCACCGAATCGAGTTCCTCGACCAATAACTTCTCCACGAGAGGATGGTGACCAACCAAAAAGAGGGTCGCCGACATTGCAAACGCCGTCGTACCGAATCCAGCAATCAAGAGGGCGATCACCATATCTCGAAGCTCTTCGTCGGTCATTTTACGACCCTTCTCGTCCTCGGCAGCGAGGAGCATCGAGAGCGCGTCGTCCCCTTTGTCGTCGCTTCGCCGACGGTCTGCAATGATCGAGTAAACGACCGCGTCAAGTTCGCTGATCGCGGCATGGTATCGCTGCCGTGGTGGGAGCGGGACCCATTCGGGAACTCGATCGAAAATTCCGGTAACGGTACCCCACGAGTTAACAAAGAGAGTGTCCAGTGCTCGGACCACTCGCTCCCCTCGATCATCTTCACGTATGTCAGCTTTGAACAAGGTTTGAGAGATGATCTCAAGCATCAGCTGGCTCATCTCTTTCCGGATGTTGATCGTCTCTCCCCCTTTCCATTCGGAGGTCAATCGCTCCGTATAGTCCGTCATCGTGTCCGCATAACTCGTTATATGCTCCGGATCGAACGCCGGGTTAGCCATGTGACGTTGTCGACGCCATACGTCCCGCTCGCTCGTGACGATTCCGTTTCCGACGATATCCCGCAACAGTTGGGTCATCGCCCCTTTCCTGTAGTTTTGATTGTTCCGAATCAGGATGTGATCGATCGCGTCCGGGTGACTGATTAGATAAAAGTCGGACGCAGCGAGACGAAATCTGACGACGTCACCTTGAACTCGACACTCAGAAACGAACTCGAAGGGGTGTCGAATGAATTTCCAAGAACTTCCGATGAGCGGTGGTTCGTTTATCCGAGGTGGAATCGAAGCGTCCGAAATTGATTCCAAACCACCAGGAAGACATTCGTTTAGTATTCCCGTGATTTTATTCTTATTCATCGGTATCATCCGTTCGATTTACTCGACTGCGGGTGTCACGGCGAGGTTCCGTTTCATTCTTGGAAATTGTTCGTTCGAGTGTAACCATACCTATTCCTCATCATAGGAGCGTATATGGATTTCGCTCGTAGGCTCTTGAATGATGAGCAATAAATTTATGATTCTCGATTTTCAATGGAGTTCATGCACAATTTCAGCGATGAGGAGCGGGAGGAGATCAGAGAAAACCTCGTGGAGACCGCTCGAGAACTCATAATTCGACATGGGTTCAAGAAGACAACAGTAGAAGACATTACGGAACCAGTCGGAATCGGTGAGAGTACATTCTATCAGTTTTTCGACTCGAAATCGAAGATATTTTTAACGGTGATAGTTCGCGAACATGAATCACTTATCGATACTATCGAATCGGAGTTCACCGAAACGGATGATCCCGAAGCGGACCTGGAACGTCTCATCCATACCTGGGCAGACGAGTTCGAGAATCGTCCAATCCTACGAGCTGGCCACCAGACATTCTCCGAGTACCCGTTCCAAAGCGTCGAAGCGGAGATGCATAACGAGATGACGAACAAGTATCTTGAACAGTTGGGTCCAATTATCGAGGATCTTAAAGGTCGAAGCGACGGATTGATCCAAGAGTTGGACCCGAGCGTTGTAATGGAAGTATTGTCGGTCATAGAACTGATGTCCAGATATCGGGATGAGTACGAAAAATACGGATCGGACGAGTACTCGTTTGTACGAGATACGTTGATTACGACAGTAGCAAGAGGGTTGACGAGGGAAAAACAGCGATAATCGAATTGATTCGGGTCCGTGAATCGCGATCGTACGCTGTTCTAAGGAAAGGGACTTCCGAGTCAGTCATCAGACGACTTTTTCATGGACGCTGACGGTAATTCGTTGCATCTGCCCAGTCCCACTCCCAGCGGTTTGCTGAGATGCACGAGTTCGGAGAGGAGGGAATAGAAGACGTTCAATTCTGACTCGACATTTCGATGGAACGCCGAACCGTCGCCTCGACTTCGACGAGATGACAGAGCGGATTTCCGGGGTAGACGACCGGATTTTCGAGGACGCCGACGAGAAGGCCAGTGAAAGGAGCGAGGACTTCGACGCTCTCGCGTTTGAACGGGTCGCTAACCGAACAGATGGTTTCGCCTTCGTACACGAGTTCGCCGCGTTCGCGTCGCATGTCGACGAGGCCGCCCTCGTCCGAACGAATCCACGTTCGCTCGTCGTCGGTTTCAACGACGGTTCGCCATCCCGGCCAACGGACGAGTTCCTGCTGGTAGAGGCCGTATTCGGCGAATACGCTCCGAACGCCGTCCAGAGCGTGTTCGATGAGGTCACGCTCGAACCGGTGGGCTTCCCCCATCTCGATGGTGATGGTCGGGGTTCCGCGTTCCGTCGCCTCCCGGCGGAGCATTCCGGGTGCGCCCCGACCGGCGATGATGAGGTTCGTCCCGAACGCGTTGGCGAGTCGCGCGACGTCCGGATCGAGCATGTCGGCCCGGACGTGGAGCATGTTGGTTCGTCCGCGTGTGGACGTGTGAAAGTCGATGCCGAAATCGCACGGTTCGACGAAGTTTCGATAGATTTCGTGCGCAATACGGCGGTCGTTGGTCCCGTCGGGGCCGCCCGGAAATGCCCGATTGAGATCCTGCTCGTAGCCCGGTAGATATCGCTCCTGGGCGAGAAACCCGGGGACGTTGAGGACGGGCAGGCAGACGATGGTACCGTGAACGTCCGAGTGTTTCCACTCGTGGGCTACCTCGCGGACGACTTCGATGCCGTTGAGTTCGTCGCCGTGAAGCGCCGCCCCGAGGAACACCGTCGGGCCGGGGTTTTCGCCGTTGATGATGGTGACGGGGATTCGGATAGGGTCCCCGAGATACGTCTCGCTGGTCGGAAAACGGAACTGTTGGCCCTCACCCGGTTCGACGCGTCCTCCGTCGAACTCGAACGCTGTTGATTCCCCCATGGCGGATAAAACGACGGATTCCGTATTGGAGGTTTCCGGGGGAACCGGATGACTGCTAGAACCGAATTCGGGTGAAACCGAATTTGGGTGAGAGTCGGGAAACAGTCCCGAAACATCCTCGGAACATTCCCGGTGGAGTTCGGAAAATCGTTTTTGACCCCTACGGACTCGATGCAGGAGAAGCCATGAAGCAGAACAACGACGCCACCGACGACTCGTCCAACACGGGAACGCGGCGCACGCGCCGGACGTTCCTCGGAGCGACTGCGGCAGTCGGCACGCTGGCCCTCGCCGGTTGTACAGGGAGTAGCGATGACGGTGCGAGTTCGACGATGAGTACTTCGATGTCCACCTCGATGGACACGACCACGTCCGACATGGAGACGACGACCGAGGAGGAGATGTCGAACCCTGACGTTCCGATACTCAACTACGCATTGACGCTCGAACACTTGGAGTACGCCTTCTACCGCGACAGCCTGAAGAAGTTCAGCGACGACGAACTGATGAACGCGAAGGTAGTCTCGAAGTTCGGCGACGGGGTCCGGATGGATGTTCCGGACTATCTGAAGACGGTGAGGGACGACGAGGCAGCGCACGTCGATGCGCTCACCCAGACGGTCAAGAAACTCGGTGGGACGCCGGTCGAGGAAGGGGAGTACGATTTCGGTTGCGACACGCCGACTGATTTCTTCGGTGTCGCGAAGGCACTCGAAAACACGGGCGTCGCGGCCTACGCGGGTGCCGCACCGTCGGTCGTCAACAACGACGTGCTCGCGGCAGCGGCAGGTATCCACAGCGTGGAGGCTCGTCACGCGGCGTTTCTGAACCTCCTCAACGAGGAGTCACCGTTCCCGAAGGCGGTGAACGGGGCCAAATCGATGGGCGAAGTGCTTAAAATCGCGGGGAACTTCGTCACGTCGGACGTCGATACGAGCAAGTACGAGATGGGAGATTCGCGCCCGAAGCAGGATCGGAAGAAGGACGACGGGACGAGCGACGTGGACGTGCTGAACTACGCGTTGACGCTCGAACACCTCGAAAACGCGTTCTACCGCGACGGGCTGAAGGAGTTCAGCAACGACGATCTGATGAACGCCGACGCGCTCTCGAAGTTCGACGAGCACATGCGAATGAAGGTACCTGCGTACTTGAGCAAGATCAGCGACCACGAGGCCGCACACGTCGATGCGCTCACGAAGACGGTCAAAAAGCTCGGTGGGACGCCGGTCGGGGAAGCGAAGTACGACTTCGGCTACGGGAACGCCTCGGAATTCCTCGGCGTGGCGAAGGCGCTCGAAAACACGGGCGTCGCCGCGTACAAAGGCGCTGCGCCGACTGTCGAGAACGACGACGTGTTCGCCGCCGCTATCGGTATCCACAGCGTGGAGGCCGAACACGCGTCGTTCCTCAACGAGTTGAATATGACGTCGCCATTCCCGAACGCGGTGGACGAACCGAAGACGATGAAGGAAGTGAAGAAGATAGCCGGTCAGTTCATCGTCAGCAACTGAAATCGACGCCGTATCGTCATCCATTTCCTCTCATGTCGATGGCCTTAGGTAGCCGGGTTCGGATGTAATGTACAATGGAGGCAGTCCTCTGGTACGTGTTGGCCGGGACGCGCGGCGGTATCAACCGCGCGCGCATCCTGCGTTCGCTGGACCAGCGTCCGCGAAACGCCAACAAACTCGCGGAGGACTTGGACCTCAACTACGACACCATCCGTCACCATCTGGACGTGCTCACCGACAACAACGTGGTGAAAGCGAGCGGCGACGATTATGGTGCGGTGTACCTCCCGACCGATGCGGCCCGCCACCACTGGGACACCGTCGAAGACATCATCACCCAACTCGACTGATAATGAACCCACTTGCACACGAGCGACACGTTTCCAAAATCTCCCCACTGGAGGAGTACCGATGAGCTGGGTAACAGCCGCCCAACTCGCCACCGCAGCCCAAATTGCCACCGCAGTAAACATGGTACTCCTCGCGGTTCTCGGCGGCGTCTGGGCCCGGAACTACATGCGACTCCGGTCCAAGCATACGCTCGGAATGCTCGTGTTCGCATCCCTGCTGTTCTGCGAGAACGGGTCGGCGCTGTACTATTACCTGTTAGATCCCGATCTCTCGATCTGGTTCAGCACGGCAGTTCCGCCCATCGCGTGGCACGCGATGCTCCTCTTTCACGTGTTGGAGATGCTCGCAATCGGCTTCCTGGCGTGGGTGACGCTGGATTGAGAGAGCGGGTGAAGGAATTCGAGAAGGAGACTAGGTCGGACCGTTCGGGCGATTTTTCGTAATCGGGACCTCAGCCGGAGGATTCGTGTTATCATACAACAAGAGCTGGTTTTTGACTACGGAATGGGAAGACAGTGACAGCAAGTGACACACTTAACCGTGTTCGGTACTAACCTAACGTGAATCCGACTACCTAGCCCCTATCGACAGCGATGGCGCGGATGTGGTCGCATCGGTGTGGCTTGGTAATCGAGATGGGGAATGACCAGAGGGTATGACTGACAACAAGACGTACGAACGATTGTATAAGAAAACGATTCCGTCGGTCGTGTCGATCTACGTCACGCCGAATGACGCGAATCGTCCGTCGAGAATGGGCGCGGGATCCGGATTCGTCTACGATAACGATGGCTCCGGCGGCCACATCGTAACGAATCACCACGTCACGGGTGGTGCCGACGAAGTGGAACTACGGTTCAGCGACGGCGACTGGCGCACCGGCCACGTGGTCGGTCAGGATAGCGGTACCGACCTCGCAGTCGTCGCCGTCACCGACCTTCCGACGTACGCGAAACCGCTTTCGGTCGCAGCGGACGCGCCGAAACCCGGACAGGAAGTCGCTGCACTCGGGAATCCGATGGGGCTCGACGGAACCATCACGACGGGTATCGTCAGCGGGACGAACCGCTCGCTCCCCACCGGCAACGGGTTCACGATTCCCGATACGGTGCAGACCGACGCAGCGATCAATCCCGGGAACAGCGGCGGCCCACTCGTGACGCTGGATGGGGAAGTCGTCGGGGTCAACCGTGCCCGACAGGGTGACGGCATCGGCTTTGCCATCTCGGGGGCCATCGTCTCGCGGATCGTTCCGACGCTCATCGAAAGCGGTTCCTACCGGCATCCGTTTCTCAAGATCTCGACGGTGGACGTTTCGCCGATCGTTGCGGAGGCGAACGGGCTCTCGGAGCCACGTGGAATCCTCGTCGTCGACGTTCGTCTCGGCCCGGCGAGTGGTGCCTTCATCGGCTGTGAAGCCACCCGGACACTTCGCGGTCGTGAGATTCCAGTCGGTGGGGACGTGATCGTCGGTCTCGACGGAAAAGAGGTTCGTTCCCACGAAGAACTGATGCGACACTTGCTCATCGAAACCCAACCCGGTGAGCAAATAGAAGTCGAACTGGTTCGAGACGGTCGAAGATTGACGGAACAGGTCGTCCTCGGGGAACGACCGAAGGCGAGGGGTAACGGTCGTATCGGAATCACGGTGGAGTGACGGCCGCTACCGAGTGCTCACGATGGAGCGACGAAAAAAGAAATCAAAAACAACGGAAACAGTGGCGTCGGCTGGAGAATAACAGAACATAGCGCCGTGAGGGGGAAAACAACGGAAGTTGCGGACTAATTCGAATCGGTTAAACTGACGAGAACAACGGAAATGATGGGGTTAGCGAGGTGAAACCAAACGAGTTAGGGGAACGACACCGGAAATAGTGGTGTTAGTGAAATAAAGTGAGTGATAGCGGTAGTCGTAGATTGGACGTAGTAGAATCCATGAATCGAACGAAATAGCAGTAGTTGTGAACCTGACGTAGTAGCAGTAGTCGTGAACTAGACGTAGTGGTGTCAGTAAGATGGAAAGGGTTCGTGTAACGAATACGGTGTTTGTCGATTATTTCTCGCGTTCGTCAAGCAGCGATTGATAGTACGGCCGAATACTGTCGTGAACACCGGCGAGTTCGATGGTCTCTTCGAGTGCGCTCACGACGAGGTGAAGGTCCTGCTTGAGCGCGTGTTTGCGGTATTTTCCGCCGGACATCCCCTCGTTTTTCTCCATCGAGGAGATGACGCCGAGCATGGCGAGATCGGCGAGATGGTCACGCATCCGTCTGCTGGTGAGCGCCTCGGTACCGATGTGGTTACAGAGTTGTTCGTATCGCGGTCGGATGTCACGCGAGCGTGCGGGGCATTTGTCCTCCGCTTCGAGAGACGTGAGCGCGTACAGAATGAGACGGGCATGTTGTGTGAGGTCCGCGACGCCCTCCATGATCCGGTCGCGTTCGAGCTTCCGTCGCGCTTCCTGGACGTGGTGGTCCACGACCTGCTCCGCGGCGTCCTTCCGCGCGAGGTCGCCGGCTTCGAGAAGCAAGTCCAGTGCCTGGCGCGCGTCACCGGCGTCCTGTGCTCCGTAGGCCGCACAGAGTGGAATGACGTCCTCCGCGAGGGCACTCTCGTGAAACGCGACCTGATCGCGCTGGCGCAGCACTTTCTGCAGTTCGGTCGCGTCGTACGGCGGGAACGAGACTTCCTTCTCACAGAGCGAGGATCGCACCTTCGCCGACAG
This sequence comes from Haladaptatus sp. AB618, assembly GCF_024136965.1. Lineage (NCBI taxonomy): Archaea > Methanobacteriati > Methanobacteriota > Halobacteria > Halobacteriales > Haladaptataceae > Haladaptatus > Haladaptatus sp. AB618. The sequence continues at coordinate 92,166 of NZ_JAMYJX010000005.1, forward strand.
GGAGTCGCGGAACGAAAGGTCGTTGCTGATACCGATGAGACCGATTTTGGCGTGTTCGAGGTAACCGTTACTCCGTGCGCGGGGAATCTGGTAGAGGATGGAGTTGTCGTTGATATGGTCGACCTCGTCGAGAACGATGATGATAGTGCCGTTGAGATGGTCGAGTTCGTCCCAAAGAAAACTGTAGACTTGTGCCTGCGGGTATCCGGTGTTACTGATCTGGTCTGCAGGATCGCGGAGCGTGTTGACGAGACGAACCGCCACCTGATAACTTGAATTGAGACCGTCGCAGTTGATCTCTACGACGGAGAGGGAGATGTCGTCGTATCGAGCGGCGTCCTCCTGGAGTTGATTGAGTAGAAATCGGGTCGCGGCGGTCTTCCCGACGCCGCTTTTTCCGTACAGGAAGATGTTGGACGGGGCTTCGCCGTTGATTATCGGTTGGAGCGCCGCGTGATACTCTTCCAACTCGTCGTCCCGACCGACCAGGTTGTTCGGCGTGTACTCCTCCAAGAGCGCATCCCGGTTCTTATATAGGGAGTTATCTCGGTCGAAACTGAACGATGTCATTACACGATGTATTCACGGAGAGGTATATAAAACTGGGCCGTCCGTTGTTTCTTCTGTTCCGAAGAGTATAAGTATGAGAATTAGTTCGAAGGGTGCATCGTTTCCGATGCTTTTCGCGTTGGTGCGGTAAGGGAAGATCAAGTGAAGTAGAAATGGACGTGGAGTGGAGTGGAGTGGAGTGGAGTGGAGTGGAGTGGAGTGGAGTGGAGTGGAGTGGAACTCGAAGGCGGAAAAGATGGTCAGGGAGAATCTGAATTGTTGATATCGAAGAACAGCGGAAACGGTGGAGTTGATGGCGTTGGTCGGGGAAAGGCGTTCTCGATAACAAAGGATAGAGACGATAACCCGCCTTTAGATGAGGTGTTCGGGTTTAGTTCCTAGAAAACGGATGGCGGAGGGGTATATAAACACACACCCACCCCACTATTTCCGGTGTCTTCCAGTGGGAAGGTGGGTCGGGGTGGACGGAGCCTTTGGTAAAACGATGGCTTTATAACATAGGACACATAACAATAACCGTACAGGGAACAAAAAGCAATTGATAGATTTATTTAAACTATATTCTAGTTGTTAACTGCTTTCGGTTAGCTTTCATTTTTCTCCTATCGCCGTCCTTTTGTTGCTGTCAGACGATATCTATCCTTTCCAATCGTCTACTTAATGTTTATTTTTCAGAGAAAAATTATACCATGCAGGACTGAATTTTATCTATGTGTTATCCTCTGATATCCCCTCGCCATGCTTCTACGTTGTTTAGAAGTCGCTATTCGGCTTACCCTCCCATTTTGGAACCCCCCGATTTCCGCTGTTTTCGTTCACTCACAATTCCGTTCGAAACGGCATCTCTTGCCCCGCTACCCCCCTCACCCCACCCCTACCCTCTCACCGTCAAAACAGCGGAAACGATGGGGTGGGTGTCCCCTCCCCCATAATCTCGACTTCCGTTATCGTCCGCTTTGCGTCTCACACACCGAACAACGGAAATCATGGGGTCTCTGTGTTCCCGTCGAACCCACCGATGAAAACGAGCTCATGCTAGAATCCATGGAAGCGATGAATTGCCCAGGAAGCGATTTCCGTGGTGTCTCGTCCGTTCGCTCTCGACTTCCCCCTCCCGAGACTCGACTTCTTTTTCTACCCACCTTTATTAATGATGATTCATGCTTGATTCCCGAACGAAATATGTCGACCCGATTTGTACCGATCTGACTTCAATACCGGGTCGATTCACGACAAACCGGGGTCATAACGTCGCAAATAACAACGGAAACGATGGGGTCGATTATGACGGACGGTTATCGCCGGGAACAACGGAAATCACGGGGTTGTTTATATACTACTCGAAATTCGGTGGCCATGCGATCCGACATTCAGCAGTGACTCTCTCGATAGAACTCGACCTGAATTCGTTCAGTTATCACGAGCTCTCAACTGCTCACAACAGTGATTAAGCATACATGGGCCGTCTCCTTCGATCCATACCCCCTGGTGCAAAGCTTGGGAGTTCTTTTGTCCATCGCTATAGAACAACGGAAACAGTGGTGTTACGATGATCGACCAGCACGCGTATCGATCGACATCCTCTCTGCATTCTTCCTGCATTCGTCCTGCATCCTCCTTGCATCCTTACCGCATCCTCCCTGCATCCTTTCTGCATTCTCATCGACCGATACGCGTACTGGCCGGTCGAACTGTAACCGAACAATCCGGCCAAACTATAACTAGTCAATATTCTCTACTGATTCTGTTCGACTTCGAGGATACGGGCATCACATCCTTGGCAGGTGGCGGCGACGACTTCCATCGAGCGACAGCAGGATTCGACTGTTTCCTGTTCCGCGGTGATGTCGCCACCACACTCGGGGCACGTGTCGAGGAAGATGCGGAGACCGCTCAGGATTCGACTCTGGTTATCGACCGAGAGTTTATCCCAATCGTCATAGCGATCACTCAACTCGCGAGCGGCCGCGAGGTCGGCGACGAGTGCGGCGTGGGACTCCCACTGGCCGAGTCGCCGACCGTCCATTCGGGCGATGAAGGCGGCATCGTGTTCCTCGAACTCCAACTCCTCTTCATCCGCGCCGAGGATTCGACTCAAGTCGCTCTTTTCCGCGCCGTCCTTCATGACTCGTTCCATGTTGTCGTGCCACATCTGACGGAACTCATCGTCGAGACAGAGGTCGTCGATTTCCTCACAGGGTTGAACGACGCTCGCATCGACGAGAACGTTTTCCGGTTCGCGGTCCGTCGGTTCCGGTGATGCCGTCTGGACGGTCTGCATTTCGTGTTTGTCGAATTTCTTGAGCAACCAGTCGGGGAAGTACGTTTTCGTAAACCACGGGGTTCCAGGTACGAGATACCCACGAACGTAAATCGTTGCCATACTGAACACAAAAAATGCGATTCCGATAGGCATCGCCGCAAATGTCAGAATCGTACTAGCGACGACGGCGATTACGACGTTGACGATTGTACACGGCGTACAGCGGTTTTCGCCGGTGTATTCCGGCTGTCGGAAGCGGTCGATAACACCTGAAAGCTCGGTACTCATTTCATCTCTATCATTTTGCCTCATCACCATATACTTATTGTTGGATGGTTCTAACACTGGTTAAAAACAAATCAGAACAAAAGAAAACTGACTCGCTATCCGACGACCGGTGAATCGACTACTCGGTCTGTAATGGCAAATCGACTATTCGGTTGGCGGCTCCGCTCGTTGGAGACGAACCGTCACGACGCTTCCCCGCGGATGATTGGTTCCGAAGATGAGTTCGCCACCGAACTTCCCGACTATCCAGTTTGTCAACCACAGGCCCAGACCGCTTCCGTGCTGGAGATCGGTTTCCCGCCCTTCGTTTAGCACTGCCTGTTCATCCATCGGTATCCCCGGTCCGTTGTCCGTGACTTCGATTTCGATCCAATTTTCCCGATCAGATTCGACGCTCCTCACCGAAACCATCACGCTAGGAACCTTCTGATCGTTATGCTTGATTGCGTTCTCGACGATTTCGGTGATGACCGTATCGAGCGTCTTGTCCGCACAGACCCACGCCGTGTCCGGAAGGTCGGTCGCGAGGTCCACGTTCGGATACGTTTTCCGCAGGTCCGAACACGTCCGCTCGATCAAAGCAGTGATTTCGACGGCTATCCGCTTCTGACTGCGCTTGTCCAGCGTTCGACCGATTTCACGGGCCTTCTCACTGACATCTATCAGGTCGCTCGCTTTTCGCTTGATGATCTCGGCACTCTCGGTGGCTTCGGGAATCGCTTCCTTGAGGTTGTCCGCATGGCCGAGGACGACGTTGAGGTCGTTTCGAAGGTTGTGTCGGAGGATTCGATTGAACACCTGCAGTCGTTGTTCCCGCCTGAGCAACTCCTGTCGTGTTCGAACCGAGTTGATGGCGTACGCCACGCTGTTCCCGAACTTCGAGAGAACACGTCGTTCCGTTTCGTCAAACGCGTATGGATGATCGGAGTAGACGCTCAAAACACCGTATACGGTTTCTTCGTGTTGGATTGGAATCGTCGCCTTCGAGTAGTACTCCCGGTTCGGTCCGTTCCATCGCCCTTCGGACGACGAATCGGGACCGATATCGTGTGTCACCTGTATCGCTCCCGTTTTCAACGCACGGGAGGCATGTTCCAACTCGTCTCGATCCGCGTCGTCGGAAAGCACCGTATCTAGATGTCCCGTTTCGACTCCGGTGCGGACCCGAGGGACGACTCGATCATCGTCGTCCACTTTCCCCATCCATGCGAAGAGATATGATTCGGACGCCGCGAGTCGTTTGCAGACGGCTTCTTCGATTTCTTCACGGGTCGTTGCTTCGAGGAGTGATTGGCTGACGTCCCAGATGAGATCGTTGATGGCCATCTGGCGCTGAACCGTTTGTTCGGCCCGTCGGTGAGCGACGGCGTTCTCGATCCGGTTTGCGAGGGCGACGAACTGCCGTTTTCCGGTTCCTTTCTTCAGATAGTCGGTAACCCCGGCGGAAATGGCCTCGCTCGCTGTCTTTTCGCTTCCGCCGCCCGTCATGAGAATGTACGGTATTTGCGGGACGATCTCTTTCACTGCGCCGAGCAGTTCGAGCCCGTTCATTTCCGGCATCTCGTAGTCACTGACGACGCAGTCGAACTGTTCCAGTTCGAGACGGGCGAGAGCGTCCGACGGGATGGTTTCCGTGTGAACGGTCACATCCGCTATTTCCTGTGTCAGGATTTCAGACGCGACCTTTCCGAAGAACTCGTTGTCTTCGACATGTAGCACCCGAATCGGGCGACGTTCCATTCTACAATACAGGTCTCGTATGTGATCAATATATAACTTTGTCCTCCACGTAGGGATCAAATCTCGTTCTATTTTAGTGACTGTTCATCTCAATCAGCCTCTCGTGGAAGTTTCCACCGATGTCAGTGGGTTTCCGGTGGCTCGGGAACGTTGCCGAACGACGGTCGCGATGCCTCGTCCGGGGCGGCCCATTCGACGGCGTTCCCCAGGATTTTTCGGATTTCCGGCTGTCGGTAGATCGGATACGTCTCGTGTCCCGGTCGGAAGTAGAAAACACGCCCCGATCCGCGGCGGTAACAACAGCCACTTCGGAACACTTCGCCACCCTCGAACCAACTGACGAAGACGAGTTCGTCCGGGGCGGGTATGTCGAACTGCTCGCCGTACATTTCGGCGTTCGGGACGATGACCTGTTCGTCGATTCCGTCGGCGATGGGGTGCCCGGAGTCGACGACCCAAAGGCGTTCGCGTTCACCGTCTTCCCGCCACTTCAGGTCACACGTGGTACCCATCAACTGCTTGAATATCTTCGAGAAGTGGCCGGAATGGAGCACGATGAGCCCCATCCCGTCGAGAACGCGTTGCTGTACGCGCTCTACGATTTCGTCCGCGACTTCGTCGTGTGCGATATGTCCCCACCACATGAGGACGTCCGTCTCCGCGAGTACCTCCTCGGTGAGTCCGTGTTCAGGTTCGTCGAGCGTCGCCGTCCCGACGTCGAATCCCTGCTCTTCGAGCGCCGACGCGACGACGGTGTGAATGCCGTCCGGATAACACTCCTTGCTCGCTTCGTCTTCACGTTCGTGTCGAAACTCGTTCCACACCGTGACGCGCGTGCTGTTCATATACGGTTCCTCGTGGGTCGGTCGATTCACTGTTTCGGAACCCGCAATCGCCGCAGGGACGATCCGTTTTTCCTCACTCGTCCGAAACCTCGTCTTCTTCCCACCCTTCGCTGTAAATCCGCTCCTCGGGAACCCCGATTTCCTCCAACTCCGCTTTCGTCTCGACGACCATTCCGGGAACGCCACAGCAGTAGAAGTCGGTCGATTCGGGATCGGGGACGACGCTTTCGACGTGTTCTTGGACGTGTCCGGTTCGGCCGTCCCACTCCTCGTCGGAGAGCGAGTAGGCCACAGTTAGGTTTTCGTTTTCAGCTTCCAGTTGGTCCAGCGTCTCCCGGTACATCACGTCGTCCTGTGTCTTCTCCCCGTAGAGGAACGTCGCGTGACCGTCGCCGTCACGGAGGTAATGTTTCACCATCGCCATCATGGGCGTGATTCCGGTTCCCGTCGAGACGAACGCAACGTCGGAATCGAGGTTTCGAAGATACAAGTTTCCGTCCGGTTTCTCGATTCGAATGGTGTTCCCGGGGTCTTGTTCGTGCATGTACACGGAGGCGGTTCCATCGTCGTACCGTTTTATCGCCAGAACTAGGCGATCCGTTCCCGGAAGCGTCGTGGGCGTGTATGGACGAACGACTTCGTCATCGTCGCCCGACGTATCCACCTCGCTTGCTTCGCTCGCATCGAAGTGCAACTGTGTGTGTTGCCCGGGTTCGTAATCGAACGGTTCGTCGTCGGCCAGTTCGAACTGCTTCACTCCGGGCGTCACCTGATGAATCGACGTGATTTCTACTTCGCGCATGGCAGAGGAGGACGGCACGACTGTCCGTAAACGAACTGCCTGCATCTTCCACCCTGCACCTTCCATCCTACACTTTCCACCCTGCACCTTCCACCATTCCGCCGGAACACCACTCCGAATCTAGCACTGACGCGGTCCATCGGCGAGAATATCCGCAGCGGTAAGCGGAGTCGAACGCTCCCGGTGCAGTTCGAATTCCTCCTTCGCCCACGTGCTGACGGCTTCGTTCCGACTTTCGCCATACGCCGGAAAGGTACCATCGGTACCGGTCAACAACAGTCCCACCGTATCCTCCGCCACAACCAGTTGTATCGGTGGTTCTTCCCGGATATCGAACTCACGTCGCTGAAGACGTGGATCGAACGACGAGACTGGCAGCGGTTCGCCGACTCGGCCTGACAGTATCCCTATTCTACGAGTTTCGACGGACTGCCGGAACGCATAACCCGCCCGAGTACCTGGATATACTCCCATGAAACACGCCGACCTCCCCGAAAATCTACCCCGCTACAAGCGAAAATCGATCGAGCGGGTCCGAACGGTGAGCGACCTCCTCGACGAGGCGTTCCGCGTTCCCGGCACGAACTTCCGGGTCGGTATCGACCCGATTCTCGGCCTCCTCCCGGTCGGCGGCGACGCCGCATCGGCGATCATCTCGCTTTACATCGCCCTCGAAGGGTATCGGCTGGAAGTTCCCCGTCACGTTCTCGCTCGCATGCTCGTCAACGTCGCCATCGACACGTTCGGTGGCGCGGTTCCCGTCCTCGGGTCGGTGTTCGACGCGACGTGGAAGGCGAACCGCAAGAACCGGGAACTGCTCGAAAAACACGTCTCGAACCACTGATCCCACTTTTCTGATTCTGTCTACTCCGCGGGTTCGAGCGTCACCGCTTCGGCTTCGAAATCCTCGACGAACGACCCCGAACCGCCGACGCTTATCTCGCCCTCGTCGGTTTCGATGACGAGCGCCGCTTCGACCGGGAACGCGTTCGATGCGGGTTCGAGCAGCCCCTGCCGAACGTCGATGAGGAGACCTTCGATGGTTACCACTTCGCTATCACCGCCGACCGGTCGCCCCCGAACCCGGGCGACAATGGCGTCGTTCTCGCGGAGGTGGAGCGTCGCTTGGAGCACCGCCGAGCGGAAGTCGTCGAACGTCTTCGGAAGTTCCACTGGTTCGGCCGCGTACACTTCGTTCGCCATCGGCCAGTAGTTGCCGAGGAATGACCCGACGAGGACGGGGACGAGTTGCTCCTGTGCGAAGGTGATCGCCTGCTTCTCGCTGTTCGACCGAACGATCATCTCGGTCGGAGCGACGAGACCGAACTGCTTGTCCACCGTGAGCGTCGTCGGCATCGGTTCGCGCCAGACGCGGACGGTGCTTGCGAGTCCGGCGAACTCCGACCCATCGATGTCGTCACGATGAATCCCGCTGAGGACGAGCAGGACGAGGACGCCGCGTTCCACCGCATCCGCGAGTTCGTCGGCGACTTCGGTGAGATGTTCGTACGGTATCGAGAGGGTGACTTCCTCGTTCGCCTCGGCGAGGCGGTTCTGGATCCGCTTGATGACCGTGACGCGGGATTTGATGACCTCGAACTGGTCCGGTTCGCTCGTCGTCGCGGAGTAGCGTTCGTCCAGCGCGGGTCGCATCGTTTCCACCCGGTCGGAGAGCGTCCCGATGACTCGTTCGGGCGGGTTCGCGCGGATCATGGTCGGGACGACGTGGTCGTTCACCTCCACGAATCCCCTGTCGGCCAACTTCTCGCTGGTGCTGTAGACGTAGCGTTTCGAGACACCGGCGTCGTCGGCGATGGTGCTGGCTTTTGCCTCGCCTTGTTCGAGAATCGCGAGATAGGTATCGACTTCCTTTTCGGAGAGACCGAACTGGCGGAGGAGGTTTTCGAGCGTGGTGTCGTCCATTTCCTGACTCATGATTTCTCGGGTACCTATTTACTTTCCTCGGTGGTCCGAACGACGACGACGTCCGAAACCGACAGTTCGATTTTCGAATCCCTTCCAGTGGCGGTCGGAACCCGTTCCCCGGACACGAGGTCCACGTCCTCGACGCGCTCGCCGATTCGAATCGTCTCGCGCCCGTCAGAGAAGTTCACTGCTACGATGATCCGCGAATCACCATCGTCACGGGCGAACGCAACGACCGACGAGGAGTCACTCTCCCATTCGATTCCCTCGACCGTCCCGTCCTTGAGAACGGGATGTTCGTTGCGGGCTTCGACCAGCGACCGGTGGAACGCGGTCAACTCGTCGTCGCCGTCGTCCCAGCGCATCGTCCCGCGGTACTCGGTCATGCCGCGCTCCTGCCCGTAGTAGATCATCGGGGCGCCGGGAAGCGTGAACGTCGCGGCGGCCGCGGCTTTCAGCGCGTCGCGGTCGCAATCGTCGAGATACCGCGGCTCGTCGTGGTTTTCGACGTATCGGAGGTGAACCGCGCTCTCGGGGAAGCCAGCACGCTCCGCGTCGGCGAGCGCGTTGAATACGGCGGATGCGGGTTTTTCACCGTTTCCGATTTCGCGCAGGGTTCCGTACAGCGTCGTGTCGTAGTGCATCGTGAATTCGCCCTCGTGGTAGGCCGGGTCACGCGGGATCGTCTCGTCCAGCAGTAGAAAATCGTCGGGCACGCGCGCGGCGACTTCCTTCCAAAACTCGTGTGGGACGCCCCACGCTACGTCGCATCGGAACCCATCAACGAGTCCCGCCCACTCGTCCACCACGTCGAGCAGGAATCGCCGGACAGCGAGCGAATCGAAGTTGTAGTTCGGGATTCGGTCCCAGTTGAAGTAGCGTTGTGCCTTCGGTTCCCCGGTCTCCTCGTCTTCCTCCCAGATGTACCAATCGCGGTACTCAGGAACCCCGGCGGCGCTCATCTGGAACGCCGGGTGGTCCCGCGAGGAGTGGTTGATGACGAGGTCGAAGACGACCCGAATTCCGGCGTCGTGGCAGGCCGACACGAAGGATTCGAACTCCGCGCGCGTGCCGAGGTCCTCGGCCGTCTCGAAGTAGTTCGTCGTGTGGTAGCCGTGGTCGGTCGGGCTTCCCAAAATCGGGGTGAGCCAGACGCAGTCCACGCCGAGCCATTCGAGATACGGAAGCCGCCGCTCCAACTCCTCGAACGTGGTATCGACCGTCTCACCCCCGAACGACCGGACGAAAATCTCGTACACCGTGGCGGATTCGGCCCACTCCGGCGGGTCGTTGGGCCTGTGAATTCCCACTCCCTCGCTCCGTGGCACCTCGCTTCGCTCGGACCCACTTCGCTCGGACAGTCCGAGTTCACTTTTCCCGCCAATCTCCACGCAGTCGGCGACGCTGTGGCGTTCGCCGACTGCGACGGCGTGAATCCTGAGTCCGTCCCCGATGTCGTCGCGGGGAATTCGGACGGTTCGCGGGCCGTCGGTTACGGCCCGCGAACCGTTTTCGTAAAGTTCCACCGTCAACTCGTCGTCCGCGAATTCGCTGTCGGGTGCGGATTCGGTCGTCGTCACAGCGACGACCGAATCCGTTTCCAACGTGGCATCGAGGTGAATCCGTGGCCGTCCCGGTCCGGGGACGGTGAGCGTCCCCTGCACCTGCTCGGTCAGGTCGTCGTTCAGCAGGAATCCGTAGGGGTGCTCGCCCGGCGGAAGTTCCGTCTCGTACACGTACGCCCCGTTTTCGTACGTCGGCCGGTCGCGGCCGACGAGATGCTCGTTGAACGGCCCAGCGATGCAGACGGACTCCAGTTCCTCGTGGGGAATCGGCAGGTCCGACAGCGGCAGTTCGAAGCGCACGGGTCGGCGCTCGTCGGGGAACGCGCGGACGGTTCGTTCGTGGTCGCCGTCGGGCGTGGAGAGTCGGAGTCGGTAAACGCCCGGGACGTCCGGCGCGAAGTGGATGACCGGCGCGTCGTCCACGACCGCTGAACTGCCGTCCGGGCGTGTTTCGAGGTGCCACTCGTACTCTCCGTCCGGATTCGGGTCGTGCGGCGCGAGTTCGACCGTCGCTCCGACCGTCGTGAATCGCGGGGGATCTGCTGTGTGCATGTGTTTCACGCCACAGGGGAGTTATAACTATCTTGCGTTCCGATAAGAATCTGTGAAGGATTATTTCACCAAGTCTTTTACCACCCCGACTCGTGGTGCTACCTGATGACGCTCCGCGACGCACTTTCCGATTTCAAACGCCACCGCGGGAACGCGACCCGCTTCCCCGGTGAGCGCCGGACGACGGCGGGCCGGTTCTCCGGTTTCGACGCTCGACTCGTCCACGTCGGCCCGCATGGGTCGCTCCGCGACTACTCCTACCCGCTCTCCGGCCGCTACGGACTCGACCGCTCACGATTCGGGGTTCGGAGGGACGGAAACGCCGACATCGTGTGGTTCGACGCCGTCGATTCGACGCAACGCTATCACGAGGGGAGCGCCCTCGTCGTCACCGAGCACGGGACCGCGGACTGGTCTATCACGCAGTACGATCTGACGTTCGGCGATTTCCACTTCACCCACTTCGCGGTCGACGATGCCGACGAAAACGACGCCGCCCCCGCCGAACTCGTGGCTTACTTCGGGTTCGCACCGGACGGCCGGGACGACAGAATCGGGCAACTCCGCCACGGCGACGTGGTCGAGGTGTACCACACCGAGGAACACGATTACCTCGGAATGTCCGCCGAACCGACCGAAATAGACGGTCTCGTTCCGGCGGATTTCGACGCGCTACTCTCCGAGAAACCCAACGCGGTACCCGGTATCGCCGACACCGGCCGCTACGAGGAGAGTCGCCTCAGCGGCGAACTCGTCGTCTCCCTCCCGCTCGATGGTGCGACGACGTTCGTTTCCCTGCTCGCCGACCACCGTGAACTCCCCCGTGAGGATGCCCTCCGGCGAGTTCGAGAACTCGCTTCGGAGTACGATTCACCCGCCCGAATTCGGTCCCTCGCCACCGACGAGACGTCCCGGAACCCCCTCGATGCGACGCTCGACGCGCCGACGACGGACGCCATCACCGACGACCTCCGGGTGCTCTCGTTTCTGTCGGCGGAGACGGGGGCGCGAATCGCCGGGCCGGATTTCGACCCGTTCTACCAGTACTCGGGTGGCTACGGCTACACGTGGTTCCGCGACGATGCGGAGATTTCCCGCTTCTTGCTCACGGCCGACGACCACTTCGACCTCTCGCTGGCCGACTGGCACGAGAAAAGTGCCCGGTTGTATTGTGAAACCCAACGCCCTGACGGGACGTGGCCCCACCGCGTCTGGCCCCGCGACGGGACCATCGCCCCGGGATGGGCGAACGCTCGCGTCGAGGCCGGTGACGGCGCGGACTATCAAGCGGATCAGACGGGAAGCGTGATCACCTTCCTCGCTACCTATCTCCGAACGTCCGACCTCGATGCGGAACTCGAATCCGAAATCGAGGGAACCCTTCGTGCCGCGCTCGACGGATTGGACGACACCCTCGAAGCGGATGGCCTGCCGATCCACTGCCAGAACGCGTGGGAGAACATGACCGGGCGCTTCGCCCACACCGCCGCGACGTACCTCGAAGCCTACGCGGAACTCGCCCGCGCGCCCGTTTCGAACGACGTTCGAGAACGCGCGCTGGAGGGAACGAAAGCGGTACTCGCCGGACTCGACCGCCTCTGGACGGGCGAATTTTACGCGCTTCGACTAATCGAGGATGACCGCGACGAGCGCTGCGATTCGAGTGCGCTCGCGCTCGCGGCCGCATACCGCGCGGCCGCATCGGTCGTCGACCTCGACTCCGAGCAGGTGAACCGACTCGTCTCCCACACAGAAGCCGTCCTCGACGGTCTCTGGCGCGACCCGGAGGAGAGCGAAATTCAGGGACTCGCGCGTTTCGACGGCGACGATTGGCGCGTGCGCGAGCAGACGACGCCCAAAATCTGGACGGTTTCGACGGCGTGGGGAGCCAACGCCGCGAGCGAACTCGCGGACCTGCTCTCCGAGCGTGACGACCGCCGCGCCGACGAGTTCGCCCGCCGCTCGCGCGACCTCCTTTCGTTGCTCCTGCCCGGCGGTTCGCTCTGTGCCGAAACCGGCTACCTCCCGGAACAGTACTTCGACGTGGGCGAGGCCGACAGCGCGACGCCGCTCGGGTGGCCCCACGCGATTCGACTGGCGACGGTCGCGGCGCTGGACGAACGGGGGAACTTGGACCGGAAAAACGAGCGGCCGACGACTGAATCGACTCGATTTTAAACCGACGCTTTTCCCGCCACGGTTTCGCTCTCACCGACGACGTCACCGGTCTCGCCGTCGAAGACGTGCAGGTCGTCCTCGTCGAACGTGATTCGAATCGTCTCGCCGGGTGCGGGTTCGACGTCGGAATCGACGCGCGCGATGAAGTCGGGTGCGAGATCGAGATAGAGGTAGTTGTCGCTGCCGATGGGTTCGACCACTTCGACGGTGGCCGAGAGGGAGTTCCGGTCGGACTCCGCCGCGGGGAAGATGTCCTCCGGTCGGATACCGATGGTAAAAGCCGCATCCGTGTTCTCGATTCGGTCGGCGAAGGACGGGGCGAGACGGCACGAAAACGCACCGTGGTCGTCTTCGAGGACGACGGCGTCGCCTTCGCGCCGCGCGCGAACGTCGATGAAGTTCATGCTCGGCGATCCGATGAAACCGCCGACGAAGCTGTTTACGGGTTGTTCGTACACGTTCGTCGGCGCGCCCATCTGCTGGAGTTCGCCGTCACGAAGGATGACGATGCGGTCGCCCATCGTCATCGCCTCCTCCTGGTCGTGGGTGACGTACACCGACGTGATCCCGAGTTCCTGCTGGATGCGCTGGATTTCGGTTCGCATCGTGGTCCTGAGTTTCGCGTCCAAATTCGACAGTGGTTCGTCGAAGAGGAAGATGTCGGGTTCGCGGACGATGGCGCGGCCGAGCGCGACGCGCTGTTTCTGCCCGCCGGATAACTCGTCGGGTTTGTCCCCGAGCAGGTCCTCGATACCCATCATCTCGGCGGCTTCGTACACCTTCTCGTGGCGCTCGTCCTTCGAGAGGTCGGTACTCATCCGGAGCCCGAATCCCATGTTCTGCTCGACGGTTTTGTGCGGGTAGAGCGCGTAGTTCTGGAACACCATCGCCACGTCGCGGTTCTTGGCGTGAACGTCCGTCACGTCCTCGTCACCGATGTAGATGTGGCCGTCGGTGGCGCTTTCCAACCCGGCTATCATGCGGAGCGTCGTGGTCTTCCCACACCCGGACGGACCGACGAGCGTGACGAACTCGCCGTCCTCGATATCGAGGTCGAGACCGTCCACGGCGACGATCTGTCCGCGGTCGAACTCCTTTCTGAGCGTCTCCAGTCGAAGGCTTGCCATTACTCGTGTGGTGTCGTACCACGGTAAAGTTCTTTCCCATCGAGCCAAATCTGTGATGGGATATTTCATACCACTTTTCAAGGCCGATATTCGACCGATTCGTCCCCTTTCTCAAATATGTCGACGAGAAAACGACACGAAAATCCCTAACGGTTAAATACGTGAAGTCATATTTCATAACGGATACAACCATGTCGTACCCACGGCGGAAAATCCTACAGACAGGCGGCGCAGTGGCTGGTATCACCCTCGCGGGATGCATCAGCGTGAACAGCGACAAGAAGGACGGCAACGGCGACAACGGTAACGACGGTGGTGGTGGCGACGGAAACGGCGGTAACGACGGCAACGACGAGACGACCGGCGGCACCGGACAACTCTGGCATTCGCGCCCGAAGGGACCGAAGAAGAGCCTCGAATCGAACGTGAAGAAGTTCGAAGGGCAATCCGACTACGCGATAAAACTCTCCGAGATTTCGGACCTGCAGAAGACCATCGAGAACAAACTCCCCGCAGGAAAAGGGCCGCATCTGTTCCAGTGGGCACACGACTGGATCGGCGAGTACCAACCCGCCGGATTCCTCTCGGACCAGAGCGATAAGCTCTCGGTGGACCTCGAATCCACGTACACCAGCGCGGCGGCGGAGGCGGTGCAGTTCGACGGCGAAACGCTCGGCCTGCCGTACGCCGCCGAAACCGTCGCACTGCTCTACAACAAGGACATGGTGGACGAACCGCCCCAAACGGTCGCAGAGATGCAGTCCATCATGGAGGAACACCACGACCCATCGAACGGGAAATACGGCCTCTCGTTCCCCATCGACCCCTACTTCATCAGCGGCTACGCGCAGGCCTTCGGCGGCTACTACTACGACGAGAAGAAGGACGAACTCGGCCTCGCGAAGTCGGAGACGCTCAAAGGGTTCCGGTTCGTGCGCGACGAACTGGCGAAGTATATCCCGAAAGACCAGAAATACGACCCGCAGGCCGCCGTGTTCAACGAGGGCAACGCGCCGCTCGCCATCAACGGTCCGTGGTATCTCGGCACCGTCCGTGACAAGGGTCTCGACGTCGGCGTCGCCCCGCTTCCGAAACCGAAGGGCGGCAAACCGAAACCGTACACCGGCGTGAAGATGTGGTACTTCGCCAAGAAGATGAACGAGGAGAACGGGAACACCGCGGCCGCTCGGAAGTTCACCGAGTGGCACACCACGAACACGGACCTGCTCCTCGACCTCGCCAAGGACCACGGCTTCATCCCGGTTCACAAGGACCTCGCGGGAAGCGACGACCTTCCGCCAGCCGTCAAAGGCTTCTCCGAATCCGTCCAGATGGGCGAACCGATGCCGACGGCCCCTCACATGCAGAAGGTATGGGATCCGGTCAAATCCGCGTTCCTCAAGGTGCTGAAAGGCAAGCAGGACGCGAAACCGGCGTTCGAAGCGGCGGAGAAGACGATCAAGCAGAACTGGGACTGAGGCCACATGAGTATTCGCTCGACGTTCACTCGCGGCGCAAACGCGCTGGAAAATCCCGTATTCGACCGGGACGACCTGCCCCTGCTACTGATACTGCCGGGGCTGTTTCTGTTCTCGGCGTTCATGTTCTACCCCATCCTCTACTCGTTTTACCTGTCGTTGACGGATGCGACGAACCTGACGCTGTTCACACACGAGTACTCGTTCGTCGGATTCGACAACTACCGGAGGGTGCTGTTCGGCACGCCGCACTTCAAGCTGATTCTGTTCGGATTCAGCACGACGCTCCCGCTCAACGCGGGCTTTTGGAACTCGATGGGCATCTCGTGGCTGTTCGTGTTCACGAGCGTGGCCCTCAAAGTCGCGCTGAGCATCGGCATCGCGCTCGTGTTGACCAATCCCTACGTCATCGGTCGGCGCTACATGCGTTCGCTCATCATCATCCCGATGGGCCTGCCGACCATCTTCACCATCACCGTCTGGCGCGGCATCTTCAGCAACGCCCGATACGGGCTGGCGAATCAGGTGCTCACCGGACTGCACCTCCAGCCGGTTCTGTGGCTCGACCAGCGATGGACCGCGTTTCTGGCGTACAACGTCACCGAAGCGTGGTTGGCCTACCCGTTCATGGTCATCATCATCGTGAGCGCGCTGCAGGACGTGCCCGAGGAACTCCACGACGCGGCGATGGTGGATGGCGCGGGATTCCTCAACCGGTTCATGCACGTCACGCTTCCGTCCATCAAGCGACCCGTGCTCTTCGCGTCGATACTGACGGCGGCGGCGTCGTTCCAGCAGTTCCTCATCCCGTACGTGATGAACAAGGGTGGACCGCTCCGCCAGAACGAACTACTCATCGTCTACGGCTACCGTGAGGCGTTTCGCTTCGACAAGTACGGGAAGGGGGCCGCCATCATGACCGCGACGTTGATCGTCATCAGCGGCTTCATGTTCCTGAACGTCAAACGCGGCCGCCTCGCGGAGGGGGTGAGCGAATGAGCGACGGAATCCTCGGCGGCTTCGCCGAGGACATTCGACGTGCACTCGGGGCACCCGTTCGCGCCGTCGAGTCGGCGCGGTACACCGTCCACGGCCTGCGAACCGGCGAAGTGTCGGCGCGACGAGTCGCGGCGAAACTCGTCGCCACCGCGTTCGCGCTGTTGATGGTCGGAACACTGCTGTTCCCGATTTACTGGATATTCCTCGCCTCCCTCTCCGGGACCGGCGGGTCGCTCTACAGTTCGAGCGGGATCCATCTCCTGCCGCAGAAACCGTCGCTCGACGCCTACAAATGGGTGCTCGGCGGCATGTCGATACCGAGCTACACGGTCGCGGTTCACCTGTTCGGCACGGAGATAGCGCTACAGACGCCCGGCGTCTCGACCACGGTGAACTGCGCGCGTTTCGACGGTTGTTCGCAGTTCCCGCTGTTCCTCTGGAACAGCTTCACCGTCGCGGTGCCCACCGTCATCCTGACGATGGCAATCGTGATTCCGGCGGCGTACGCGCTCTCGCGGCGGAAGTTCCTCTTCCGATCCAAAGTGCTCTACCTGTACGTCCTGTTCACGCAGGTCGGCGGTGGACTCGGCATCGCGGCGCTCATCGCGCTGTACGCCACGTTCGTCCAGTTCGGACTCGACAACAGCAAACTTGCGCTGTCGTCGTACTACGCCGCGACCGCCGTCCCGTTCAACACGTGGCTGTTGAAGACCTACATGGACAACATCCCGACCTCCTACGAGGAGGCCGCGATGATGGACGGCGCGCCCACGTGGCGCATCGTCTGGGAGATAATCATCCCGCTGTCGAAGGCGGGACTGGCGACCGTCCTCGTCTTCAGCTTCCTCACCGGCTGGACCGAGTTCATCGTCGCCCAACTCCTGCTCAGCACGGGCAAGTACACACTCCCGGTCGGCCTCTACAGCCTCGTCGGGAAGTACTCGACCCCGTGGGCACGGTTCTCGGCCTTCGCGCTGACCTTCGCCACGCCCATCGTCTTGGTGTATCTGTTCGCACAGCGGTACATCGAGAGCGGACTGTCCTTCGGCGGTATGGAAGGCTAGGGCGAGTTGGGTGGGTTTGATTCTTTCTTTCGTTCGGTGGCTACTGGGTGGTTCTGGTTTTTCGATGGTTGCAGTCGTTGAGAGTCGGATTTTGAACACTTTTCCGGTCGTGAGGTGTTCTGTTTGATCTTGGTTTTGGTCTTGTTGTGACCGCAAATACAGACGTCAGTGAAAACCCCACCCCCCTCGAACCTCCCCAGCCTCCTCGGTTGCTTACTCGCGGATAAACCGCGAGCATGTGAATCACGCCATGGCGTGATTCACAACGCTCCCTCGTCCCTCGCGCACGTTTCTCGCGCGCGCCACCACAGGAATCCCTCAGCGCGAGACTGGACTATCGCACGGCGCGCGAAATCGCACGGCGCGCGAAGGCGCATCGCAGGTGCGCCCGCGCGAGGTCTTCGTGAGTGACGCAGGAGCGAACGAGTGGCTCGTCAGAGCTCCGCTCTGACGGTGGATGACGAGCGTCAGCAAGGAATCGGTTGGGGAGGGCGTGGCTGTCGCGGTGTGGTGGCGGTTTCAGTGACGTCTGTACTTGCAGTCACAGCAAAACCGAACATAACTTGCCGAATGCGGTGGCGGTTGTTTGCCGCTTGGTAGTTGTAGTCACGTAGAACCAACCTCGGGTCGTTTACCGCCCGGCGGTATAATCACGACAAAACCAGCATCCCTTCGTAACTAGCGAGTCGGCAACTTTCCAAGCACCACCAACTATAATCCGAAAAACCGGATTCACGGCGATGTGAACGCGCTTACGCACTTACCAACATTCGCTTTCCAAACAGCGCGTCCAAATCGGGTTGCTCGACCAACTCGTACTCGTCACCCGCCCGTTCCACGCACCCCGCGTTCGCCAGATGTTCGAGGTGGGCGTAGGACTCGCCGGGTCCGTGGAGGAGGTGGATTCCTTCGAGTTCGCCGAACAGGTGGGCACCCATGGTCCACGGGTCGGTCGGGCCGTTTTCGTTCAGCACGCCGACCACGTCCTCGGCGCGTTCGCGGTGGTGGGCGTGGATTTCACGGGCGCGGGAGACGGCGTCGAGGGGGTCGCCGTGGCCGGGCCACGCGCGGGTGTAGGACTCCGAAACGACGTGCAAGAGGGTGTCGAGGTAGGCCTCAAGTGGATTTTCGAGGCGAACGTCCGCGCCGCCGACGTTGGGGGTGTACGCTTCGAGGAGGGCGTCGCCGCAGAAGAGTTCGCGGCCGTCTTCGCCGTCGAAGGCGAACCCGGCGAGACCGGCGGTGTGGCCGGGGAGATGGACGGCTTCGAGTTCGTACTCGCCGCAGTCGAAGGTGTCGCCGGCGGAAAACGGTTCGACGGTGGGGGTGGGACCGTCGAGGCGTCCGGCTTTGACCGCGTTCCGGAACACGGGTTCTTGGATCGGTTCCGGGAGTCCCCACTCGTCCAATAATCGCTGCTGTCGGGTTTCGATGCCGTTCCACGCCGATTCGCGCTGGGCGACGAGCGCGGCGTCCTTCTCGTGGACGTGGACGGTGGCGCCGCTTCGCTCTTGGACGGTTCCAGCGAGTCCGGCGTGGTCGGTGTGCCAATGAGTGATGCACACCTGCGCTATGTCCTCGACCGAACAGCCGTGGTCCTCCAGCCCGGATTCCAGCGATGCGAGCGTTTCCGGTTTTCTGACGCTCGTGTCGATGAGTGTCGTCGGGCCGTCGGAACTCGCGTTGAGGAGGTACACGCTGTTTTCTCCCTCGAACTCCGTATTTTCGAGTCGAATTCGGTTCACGGACGTTTTTGGGACTCTTCTCTTATGATATTTTTTATAATTATCGCGGTAACGAGAGATGCCCACTCTTTCTCGAAAAACACACTAAACGGTGTGTACTGTTCGGGTCTAGTGAGTTGCCAGCGACGTTATCGGTCGTCGGTCAGGATTTGGGCGAGCGACAACACGGTGAACGTCGTGACGAGGAGACCGCCCCAGATGAGGTCGGGGATGGATGCGATCGGCGGAATTCCGGCCCACGCCGCCATCACCATCAGAACGCCGACGGCCGTGACTCGCCGATAGTAGGTCAGCCACGGTACTGCTTGGTCGTCCAAGTCGTCGGTCTCGGGTTCGATTTCGTAGTCCGTTTCCTCTGCCGTGTCGAGATATGGGTCGAACTGATCGGCCAATGGGCCGCGTTCGACGATACCCCTGCTCTTGTTGTAGCGGATGACGCCCTCGCTTTCGAGTTTCGGGAGGTGGGACTGGTACAGCGCGATGTACACGCGCTGGCGTTCGTCGGACGTGAGTGCCTGGACGGTCGTGTCGTTTTCCCACGCGGCGACCTGTTCTGCGAGGTCCCGCATCTCGACCGCCCCGTCCGTATCCTTCAGGAACCGGAGTGCATCCCGTCGGCGCTGTGTCTGGAGAATATGGAATATCTTGTCGCGCGAAAGGGGTTCGACCAGTTCCTCGGACGCGTGTTCGAACTCGTCTACCGCCGAGTCGGAACTGACGCTCATTTGTTCAGTCCCCGGTATGCGGTGCTTTCCGCTCCTCGAATCGCTGTCAGGCAAGGGGTTTCATCGGAGCGAGATGATTCATCGTAGAAGTGAATCCCATCAGATTGGAGGAAATCGTCGGGGTAGAGAGTGTCGTCGTTACTTCGGACCGAGACGGACTTCCGTCTCGGTAATCGGTCGTTTCGTTGCTCGCGTGCCATGTAGTTCAATATCGGACGTGGATTTTAAAAAGGTATTGGGTCTACGTCAATGATAAAGCTCTAATTTATCTTCTGGCCGCAAGTTGGTACGTTTATGCAGTCGATATGTTTGTTTTCATCGACGGGAGCGTCATCGGTCTTTTACTATCCCGAAATGGAACCTTTCTCCGACGATGGTGAACGAGATCGTCGCCGAGGATGTGACTGACACACATGCCGATTATGAGGTATTCATTCGCGCGATGGCGTTCTCCGTCCTCTATCAGGACGTGCGCGAAGCGGTCGAAAACACGATTCCGGTCGAACGGGACGCCGCCCGTTCCGACTAGTCACGCCGTTCGACCTCTTCATCTTCGACCGACGCAGGCCGGGTGACTAGTCCATACGTTTAGGCACGTCCGGGTCGTGGTCAATCCATGCCCGACACACCCCACCCGGGCGAGGAGTTTTCGCCCTGTGCCAACTGCGGGACGCTCGTCAATCTCGGTGAGTACCACCCGACGGTCATCGTTCGTCACAGCGTCACCGCCAATCAAACCGAAAACGTGACGCTCCACTTCTGTAGCGAGGATTGTCTGGACGAGTGGACCGGTCCGTTTCCGTAGTTTCTCGAAAACTATCCGCCGTTCCGATCCGTCGCTCCGCCGTTCCGCTGTACGCGGTAATCCGACCATACCCGCAGTTTTCCCGCGAATCTCTCCGAAACGCTCAGCGATTTTTACCCGTCTCGGAACCGTGGTTCGGATATGGAGTTCGAACGTCCGGAATCGCGGTGGAAACGAGTTGCAATCATCGTCGGCATCGCGTTCGGGTTTCTCGCCGTTTCATTCGTCGCGATCCCAGTCGTGCTGCTCGCCGGTGAACTCCTCGCTGGAATCGTCGTCGGGATCGTTCGCGTAATCACCGAACCACGTACGGGTCAGCACCCGGCATGAACCGTCCCAGATCGACCGACTGCTGATAATCCGACGAAAGAATCCCGGTCAGTCGCTCGCGGAGTTCGTCGCCGTCGTCCGAATCCCACTCGCGGGGATCACGAATCGGGACGACGAGGAACCCCCGTCCCTTGATCTCTTCGGCGTGCAGCGCCGCCATGTCCGGTGTTCCACCGTCGAAGCCGTATTTGTCGGCCTGCGCGGTGAACTCCCAGAAGACGTGTTCCGTCGCCGTTTCGCCGACCGGCAGGAGGACGTGTGCCGCGATGGCTCTGAGTTCGGCGTCGAAAAAGCGCTCCAAGTCGTCGTACTCCTTCGGTGTCGGTGGCCGACCGTCGGGAAGCCTGCTCATATGGAGGTAACTCATGAACAAGTTGGCGATGGTCGGTTCGTTGCTGTACACGTCGCCGAGGAGGCCGACGTCGTTCAGCACCGGTTGGAGTTTTTCGCCGACTTCGCCGCCGGTGAACGGGACGTTCGTCTCGGTGCCACCGTGCGTTCTCGGGTGGTCGCCGATGAGATGGAAATCCGCGTTCGCGTCGCCGTAGCCGAACACTGCACAGTCCCCGTCGTGCCGTTCTTCACACTGACAGGAGGGTCGCATTCCGAACGGGTTACGTACCCGTCCTTCTTCGTGGAGCCATTTCACACCTTTCGTAGCAGTTCCGTATGAAAAAGCGCGTCGGTACGGGTGAATCTCATCGCTGACTGGCTGAGATTATACGATCGTACGTCGCGTGTATGAACACTGAAAACGGTAGATGCATTGAGTGATGCACCGAACCAGACACAGAGGTATAGATTTGACAGGCGCAAAGCCGTGGATTTTCGTGGGTGATCCAATTCTTATTCGTTCCCTCCTTCCTGGTATGTCATAGCATATTCTACAATGGCCGGTTACTATTTAGTCTTTGTGGTGGTTTTGAACTCTAATCATATCTATTGGGAACCCAAAACCGAAAAAACAACACGAATCTAGTACTCCTCACGGGATAATTTGAATATGTGGCTTCTCTCCCCTTCGCGTACTTTCGAGATGAGACGTATGACTCATTTCTGCGGATGTGGTCGGTGGTCGAAAGTCGATGGTCGGTGGTCGATGCACCACTCTCGGGAGTGTCGAACGCGAAAAAATCGTGGGTTGAACGCTCGTAGTTACTTTTCGTTCACTTCAAGCACTCGGCCCGCCGCGATGGTCTGGCCCATGTCCCGCACCGCGAAACTCCCGAGTTCGGGAATCTCCGAGGACGGTTCGATGGAAAGTGGCTTCTGTGGCCTGACGGTCACGACGGCGGCGTCGCCGCTCTGGATGTAGTCCGGGTTTTCCTCGACGACTTCGCCACTGGCCGGGTCGATTTTCTGGTCGATGGATTCGATGGTGCAGGCGTCCTGTGCCGTGTGGGCGTGGAACACCGGCGTGTAGCCCGCCGTGATGACCGACGGGTGTTGCATCACGACGATTTGGGCCGTGAACGTGTCCGCCACCTTCGGCGGGTCGTCCGCCGGACCGCAGACGTCTCCCCGTCGGATGTCGTTTTTCCCGACCCCACGCACGTTGAAGCCGACGTTATCTCCCGGTCCCGCCTCGGGAACTTCCTCGTGGTGCATCTCGATGGTCTTCACTTCCCCGCTTACGTCGCTGGGTTGGAACGAAACCGTATCGCCCATGTTCAGTATGCCGGTTTCGACGCGTCCGACTGGGACGGTCCCGATTCCCGAAATCGTGTACACGTCCTGAATCGGCAGGCGGAGCGGCGCGTCGGTCGGTGCTTCCGGCATCGGAAGGTCGTTCAGCGCTTCGAGGACCGTCGAGCCGTCGTACCACGGCATCTCGTCGCTCTGTTCGACGATGTTGTCGCCCGCGAGCGCCGAAATCGGGATGAACGATGCGTCTTCGGTGTCGAAGCGGACCTGATTCAACAGTTTCGTCACTTCGTCCACGACCTCACGATAGCGGTCCTCGTCGTAATTGACCGAGTCCATCTTGTTGACCGCGACGATGAGTTCGTTGATACCCAAGGTGCGCGCGAGGAAGACGTGTTCCTGCGTCTGCGGTGCAACGCCGTCGTCCGCTGCGACGACGAGGACCGCGTTGTCCGCTTGGCTCGCGCCCGTGATCATGTTCTTCACGAAGTCGCGGTGGCCGGGCGTATCGACGATGGTGAAGTAGTACTCGTCGGTGTCGAACTCCTGATGGGCGATGTCGATGGTGACACCGCGTTCCCGCTCCTCCGCGAGGTTGTCCATCACGTAGGCGAACTCGAATCCGCCTTTGCCTTTCTCCTCGGCTTCGCGCTTGTGCTGTTCGATGACGTGCTCCGGGACGCTTCCCGTTTCGAAGAGCAGTCGGCCGACCAACGTGGATTTCCCGTGGTCGACGTGGCCGATAATCGCTAGGTTCTGGTGTGGTTTGTCTGGCATTCCCCATTCCCCCGTGTAGGGAACGTATCGGTACGAATGAGGAAAACAGTTGTGCCGACTCCATCGAAATCCGTGGGAGGAGATGCGCCGACCGGACGATCCGACGGTTAGATGGAATACACGGTCGATTACGTCGGAAGTTTGATGCGAAACGAATCGAATGCTACCGTATGGAAGCGCCGCGGAGAAGCTTTGAAGCGTTCCTCATCGGTGACGACCTGGGGCTGACCAAACGATGGGGAGCGATTGCAGTGGGTCTCTTCACCCTCGTCCTCGCCATCTCCGTTTCCGGGTACGACCAAACCGTGTATTCCATCGTCCCCGGACGGGTGGTCGTCTACGGTGCGGCGACGCTACTGGTTCTACTGGCGGGGTGGCAGGCGTATCGGAACCGCGGCATCCTCGTCAGTATCTCCCTGTGTCTCGCTCCCGTGAGTGCCCTCTTCATCCGAATCATCGCCGAAGGACAAACCAGCAGTCCGACAGCCGTTGGAATGCTCCTCCTCGGCGTCGGTTGGGGACTGGCGTTCGGCGTGCCCCTCGGTATCCTCGGCTTCCTCCTCGGATACGCAGGGAGAAACGTGACGTCCACGGGAAAATTCGCTTGAGCACCTACTCGTTGGTTTTAAACACCGATCGAGAGGAGTGAATGAAACACCATACCACCCGACTTCGGTCAACTCCTCCTCCGTGCCCCCTCTTTCCGGGCGTCGTCCCTATCGCCGCTCCCTCCACTGTTCCCTCTTTCCCTACCGTCTCCGTCCGTCAACGTCAGTTCCTCCCGCAACTGCTCCCGTATCCCGTCCGACGAAACCCCGTTCTCGCGCGCCCGTTCGGTGAGTCGATGGAGCGCCTCGCCGAACCCCTTTTCGTCCTCGACACCGCCGTTCGGTATCACCCTGTTCCCGATTCCTGCGGCCCGGTCGCCCGTCCGTCCGGCGAGGACGGCGTTGACCGCCGCGCCGAACAGGATGACGAAACTGCCGACGTACAGCCAGACGATGACCAACAGGAGGTTTCCGATGGTTCCGTACAGGCTGGTGTTGTACGCCGACACTTGGGCGTACATGTGGAAAATCGCGTGCAGGAGTTGCCACCCCACCGCCGCGATGACGACGCCCGGGAGGACTTCGCGGATGGAAACGTCGATGTTCGGAAAGACGTAGTACATCGGGAAGAACGCGACGCCGAGGGCGAGTATCGACACGATTTCTGTCAGTGAACTGTCGAACGGAACTCGTTGCGGTGTCGGAAGCGTCGCGCTCGTCACGCCGATGGTAACGACGACGAGGACAAGTGCGACGAGGACGACGATACCGTCCTCCAGTTCGTCCACGAACGAGGTCTTCCGTTCCACGTCGTAGATGTCGGCGAATGCGGCGTCGAGCGCTCGGAAGATGCGGAACGTCCCCCAGAGAAGCACTCCGACCACGACGATGGAGTCGCCGGGCGAGGGTGCGCCCGTGATCGCGTTTCTGAGGAAGATGTTGGCACTCGCCGGAAGGTAGGAACCGATCTCCTGTACCAATTGTTCCGCGAGTTGCTGACCGCCGACGGTGGAGACGATGACCGTCAACAGCAGGAGGACGGGAAGCAGGGAGACGAACGAGTGATACGCGATGCTCCCCGCCATGAACTTGATGTTCTCCTCCCGCACCTCCTGCACGATGTCCCGACTCAGCGAGACCACACGACGGAGCCGAGGGTTCATACCCGATGTACGGGGAGGGAGCCTAAAAGTTCCACTTGTCATCCCACGAATATCGCTCGTCATTTCTACGAATCCCGCTTGCCCCGTCCCGCCAAATCCTGCTTCCGTCCCGCCGTTTTAAGCCCTTCTCGTCCCACTTTCGTGTATGAAAGCCGCAGTCCTCAGAGAGTACGGCGAACCCCTCGAAATAGAAGCCGTGCCGCGTCCGGACCCCGAAGACCACGGTGTCGTCATCGAAACCGAGGCGTGTGGCATCTGCCGGAGCGACTGGCACGCGTGGCAAGGCCACGGCGAATGGGCCGACGACCAAGTCCCGCTCGGCCAAATCCTCGGTCACGAACCCGCGGGAACGGTGGTTGAGGTCGGCGAGGGGGTAACGGACATCGCGGAGGGAGACCGAATCGCGGTGCCGTTCAACCTCGGACGAGGGCACTGTGAGTACTGTCGGAACGGCCACGGCAACGTCTGTGCGAACGGTATCGCGCTCGGTTTCGAGGAGGCCGCACCCGGCGCGTTCGCCGAGGAAGTGCACGTCCCGTACGCCGACTACAATGCAGTGGGACTTCCCGACGCCGTCTCCCCCGTCGAGATGGCCGGTCTGGGCTGTCGGTTCGTCACGGCGTATCACGCCCTCGCTCACCGTGCCGACCTGACGCCGGGCGATTGGGTGGCGGTTCACGGTTGTGGCGGCGTCGGACTCTCGGCGGTTCACGTCGCGGACGCGTTGGGTGCGAACGTCCTCGCGGTGGATTTGGACGAGGACAAACTCGATACGGCGCGGGAACTCGGCGCGGACGAGACGCTCCGCGCCGACGACGTGGACGTGCCGACGGCGATTCACGCGCGAATCGGCGGGGCACACGTCTCGGTCGATGCACTGGGCATCGCGGAAACCTGCCGCAACTCCATCGACTGTCTCCCTCCGCGAGGGCAACACGTGCAACTCGGGTTGACCACGGACGACGAACGAGGCGAAATTCCGTTCCCGACGGATGCCATGACGATGCGCGAAATCACGTTTCTCGGTTCGCGCGGGATGCCGCCGACTCGCTACCCCGAACTGCTTCGGATGATGGAGCGTGGTTCCATCTCGCCCGGCAAACTGGTGACGAAGACCGTTTCGTTGGCCGACGTCCCCGACCGCCTCGCCGCGATGAACGACTTCGGCACGTCCGGTATCGAGGTCGTCAAGTTTTCGTAGTTTCTGCTCGCTTCTACCGAATATTTTATCTATTTGAAAAATTAACTTGATGTATGACTTTCGACGGTCTCTCCCTCCAACGTGCCGTCCTCATCGGTGCCCTTCTCTTGGCAACGCCGTTCGTCGCGTTCTTCCTCATCGCTGGGGCGATGATGACGAATACCGGGCTGGTGGGGTGGCTGTTGCTGGTAACACTCCCGTTATCCTTGTTCGCCGTCGGTCTCTGGCTACTGGCTGGCGAGACGCTGGACTGGACGTACTGGGTTCGAAAATTCGCGTAGAATCGTTTCGCTGGTTTCCGATCTAGACCGGCACTTCGTTCAGACAGTTCACCTGGTCCCAGTCGCCCGTCTCGTCCAACCGATAGAGTCGCTGGCGTGCGTCGGGGATGTACACTTCCTCCGTGACGGCTCCGATTTCCGTCAGGTTTTCCAGCGCGCTCCTGACCGTCCGTGCGGACAACCGTGACCGCTGAACGATTTCCTTCTGCGTATGGGAACCACTGTACTCCAGAACTTTGAAAACGAGCTTCGCACTGGGCGGTAGCTCACATAGGCAGGTCAGGGTCTGCTTCTCCATACGGTTTCCAACGGAACCAACCCACTAAACCGCTCGCTAACCGTATAGTAACCCGGTGGCATCCGTGTCACCGGGGAAAAAACGCAGGTTCTTTCATTGATGCCTGTGAATATAGTGATATGCAGCCTGAACTTGCAAGCAGAACGCGGTCCTCGGACATGGACCGGTTGTTCTGCCAGGAATGTGGGGAACGATTCGACGCCGACGCTGCGACAGACGACGGCTGGCACTATCGATGTCCGAACGAGGACTGCGACGGCGCGGGTATCCGGGAGGACCTTTACCCCGTCGAGGACGTTCTTCCTTCGCGTCGATAACGTTCGACTTCCGATCGAATCGTTCGGTTTCTTTCTTCCCACGTTCGATGGAAACCCTTTAAGTTCCCCGCCCGCGCCACAACGACCATCGAATGCGGTTTGACAGTTTCCTGATTCAGGCGCTCGCAACGCTCATGCTCGTGGCCGGTCTCGTTCTGGCCGGATACGCACTCATTCAGCCGCCGCAAAGTTCGACGACGTACTCCCTCTCGATACAGCAAGCGGACAAGAACGATCCCGGCGTGCGCTCTTCGTCAGTCAGGTACGGCGACCTATCGGACGAGGCCAGAATCGCGTTCGGTCACGCGAAACTGCACGGCTCGTATCATATGTCCAGCAAACCGCCGGACTCGTTGCGGAGTCACTCGTACGTCATCGACCACGAGAGCGTCTACTCGCTCACTATCTCGGAGACCGAACACATCACCGAGCGAATGGCGAACCTGTTCGGCGGGACGATGAGCGCCGTCATCGGGGCGTTCATCTTCGTCTCGTGGTTGGACGTGCTGTCGGGCTTTCGGACGAACGAGTGACGGTTCAGTTCTCGCCCATCAATCCGTCGATGTCCTCGCGGAGGGCGTCGGCGTACTCACGACGGAGGCGAAGCGATTCTTCGTGTGGAAGCGTCCATCCTCCTTCCATCCGTTCCGAGATGGGGTGATAGCGCGTCACGTCGAACCCCATCGTGGTCAGGTAATCCTGCACGCGTAGCGACCCGATTCCCTCGCTGATGGCCGCCGTGCTGAGGCCCCGAAGCTCCGGAAACGGTGGGATTCCGATCTGCTCCGTCCGGATTCCGGTTTCCCCCACGACCACGTCCTTGTAGTCCGCCTGATGCATGAGTTCCGTCACTTCACCCACGAGGCGGATTATCTCGCTCGGCAGGGCGGTGTCCGGGGCGCGCCACTCGACCGTCGGGGAGCGGTGGCGAAGCCGAACCGGCGTCAGTACGGCATCCTCGCGGTCGAAATGTTCGTTGAACGTTTCGGGGTCGATGCCGCGTTCCCGCGCGATGAGCTTGAGGATGTAGTACTGCTCGTCGATTCGGGCTTCCCACTGGTCCTCGTTTTCGACGTAGTCCCAGAGGTCGCGGTAGCGGGCGAACGTCGAGTGCGATTCGTAGCGATACACCGCCGCGCGGGACGAACAGGCCAGTTTGCTCCCGTTGTAGTACGGCGAGGAACAGACCAGCGCTAGCGCGGGGTCGAGCGCCGTCAGCAGGTTCAACTGCCGAACGACGTTTCCCTTATCGAAGTGGACGTGCGTGCCCGCACAGTTCATCGCGTACTCCACGTCGTCGCCGTATATCCGTCCCAGCAGTTGCCCGCGTTCGCTCGTGATGTCGAGCGATTCCCGGGCGAGCGGCGTTCCGAGCGGGACGAGCGCGAGCCCCTGCTCGTCGGCTTTATCCCGGACGGCCTGTAGCACCGTCCCGAACTCGTGGCGCAGTTCCTCCATACTCGAAACGGGTGGTGTCTGCACCTCTATCAGTGGTGCGACGAACTCCGGGACGACGTAGTCGCTCACTTCGGTGAGATCTCCTGTGTCAGTCGCTAGCTCTCCCGATTCCTCTATGACCCAGTATTCAGCTTCCAATCCTAGTTTCATCTATCCATCCCCCGGTCGGTGACGGATATCTCTCCGCAACAGAATTCGAACGTCACCGAACGATAGTTATGGTACGCCCCTCGCAGTCTAATAAGTTACGCGAATTATTTCACCTCAGAGTCCCCAGAACGCCACGATACCGCCGACCGTGACGACCGACAGGAGCAACTGAAGCGGTGCGCCGATACGGAAGTAGTCCGTGAACTTGTAGCCGCCCGGGCCGTACACGAACAGGTTCGTCTGGTAGCCGACCGGACCGAGGAAACTCGTCGAGGCGGCGAACGTCACCCCGAGGACGAACGCGAACGGGTTCGCGCCGATGCGGGTCGCCGCTTCGACCGCCACGGGAATCATCAGGACGACGCTGGCGTTGTTGCTGATGACCTCGGTGATGAGTCCGGTGGCGATGTAGAATATCCAGAGCACGACGACGATCGGGACGTAGTTCGCACTGGTCGCGACGAGGCCGCCGAGCAGTTCCGCGCCGCCGGAGTTCTCCAGCGCGATTCCCAGCGGGATGACGCCAGCGAGCAGGAAGATGACGTTCCACTCGACCGTTTCGTACAACTCGCTCGCCTTCAGGACGCCGGTCGCAACCATCGCCACCACGCCCGCGAGTGCCGTGACGAGGATCGGGTACACGCCGAGTGCGGCGAGCGCGACGACGCCGACGACGATGGCGAGTGCGACTGGAATCTTTTCCGTGCGATAATCGGGGTCGCTCACCTGATGGGCGACGATGAAGTCCCGGTTCGCCGCGAGTCGGTCGATGCTGTCGGCCGACGCCTGCACGAGGAGCGTATCGCCGACGCGAATCGTCACCTCCTCGGGACGCTCGTGGATGAGTTCGCCGCGACTCCGGAACGCGAGGACCGCGGCGTTGTACCGCTCCCGAAACGCCGAACTCGACAGCGTGTCGCCGACGAGTTCGGATCCGGAGGGAATCACGACCTCCACGAGCGTCTGTTCCGTACCGGGGTCGATTTCGGCCTCCGTCGGCGTCCCGACGAGCGCCACGTGTTCGAGCGTCGTGAGCGTTTCCAGCGTTCGCCTGTCGATTCTGAGCGTGAGGTGATCGCCCGCCCGGATCGTCTTCTGGCCGATGGGTTCGATGAACGTCTCGTCGCCCCGGACGAGTTGGATGATTTCGGCGTCGAAGGCGGCTTCGTCGATAGCGTCCTCGACGGTCTCCCCGACGAACGGTGACCCCTCGGCGACTTCGATTTCCGTGAGATAGTCGCCCATCTCGTACTCCTCGATGTAGTCCTCCTCGGGCGGGACGCGTTCCGGAAGGAGTCGATGGCCGACGAACAGCAGGTAGAGGCCACCGGTGACGAGGACGACGAGTCCGAGTCCGGTGAACTCGAACATGGAGAAGGTGTGGAGCGAGGGATTGCCGGTTCTCGTCGCGAGTCGCCCCGCCACGTTGCTGGCCAGGATGTTGGTCGAGGTGCCGATGAGCGTGAGCATTCCACCGAGCATCGAGGCGTAGGAGAGCGGAATGAGCAATTTCGACGGCGAGGTCTTCCCCTCGTGTGCGAGGTCGGTGATGACCGGAACCAAAATCGCCACGACGGGCGTGTTGTTCACGAACCCGGACGCCGGTCCGGCGACGCTGATGGTGGCGAACAGTTGTTTTCTGAGGTCCGTACCCGCGAAATCCGCGAGTCGACTGCCGAGCAATTGGACGACGCCGGTTCGACTGACGCCCGCACTCAGGATGAGCATCGCCAGCACCGTGATGGTCGCCTCGTTGGAGAACCCGGAAATCCCCTCCGTCGTGCTGATTCCCGTCCACGGTTCGAGCACCATGAGCGTCACCATCACCAGAATCGCGGTCACGTCGACGGGGAGCAGTTCGGTCGCAAAGAGCACCAATGCGAGGATAACCACCGCAAACACGACCAACATATCCGGCGTCACGCCCACCAACCCAGTCTGCATCATACCGTCGTATACGGATTTCCATGTAAAAAAGGTTGCTGATAACTTATGAGGAACCATTCAGTAGCCACTAAAAATTATTTTAGTGTCATCTCTGTTGTTTGTTCCATGGCGTTTCCAGTGCTCCCCACGCTCGGTCTCGCCGTCGCCGTCTTCGTCGTGTTTTCCACCGTTGGCGGGATTCTCCGAACTTCGCGTCGGCGACGCCGTCGGTGGTCGGTAGAATGCATCGAAAAACACCCCCGTTCGATTTTTCGCTTCGGAACCGCCCGTTCTCCGATCCAGACCGCGTGTTCAGACCGCGTGGCCGGTTTCGCCCGCGGGATAACAGTCGAAGTCGGCGGTTTCACAGTCGCCGCTCTCGGATTCGATCTGGATGGTGGCGTGGCCGATGTCGTGTCGTTCGTTGAGTTGATGGCGGGCCTCGTCGAGAACGTTGTCGCGGTCGGCGTCGTCGGCGACGACGATGTGAGCGCTACAGGCGAGACTGCGGTTGGTGAGCGCCCAGACGTGCACGTCGTGCACGTCGAGTGCGCCGTCGAGACCGCGGAGCGTCTCGGAAATGTCGTCCACGTCCACGCTGGACGGCGTCCCCTGAAGGAGGATGTTGACGCTCTCGATGAGGAGGTCCTTCGCGGAGTAGAGCACCAGTGCGGCGATGACGAGGCTGAAGATGGGGTCGAGGATGTAGGCGTCGGAGACGTACAGCCCGATACCGAGGGCGACGGCGGCGAGGCTCCCGGCGGCGTCGGTCAGCAGGTGCAGATAGACGCCTTCGATGTTGAGGCTGTCGCGGCCGCCGTGGAGGACGTACGCACCGGCGAGGTTGGCGAAGAGGCCGACGATACCCACGGCGATGGTCGGGAGCGGTTTGACGGCTTGTGGGTCTTGGAACCGCATAATCGCCTCGTAGGCGACGTAGATGACGATGACGACGAGGAAGATACCGTTCGCCAGCGCGGCGAGAATTTCGGCGCGCTGATAACCGTAGGTCCGCTTCGAGTCGGCGTCGAGGGTCGCGATCCACGCGGCGAACAGCGCGAGAAAGATGCTCGCCGAATCCGTGAGCATGTGCGCGGCGTCCGCGAACAGCGTCAGCGAGTTGGCGTACAGCGCGCCTGCGATTTCCACCACGAAGAACGCGGTGTTGATGACGAGCGCGATTTTCAGCGCCGTCCGTCGTCCCTCCGAACTGCTCCCGTGTGCGTGAGCGTGGCCGTGTCCATGATCGTGACTGTGGTCGTGTCCGTGTCCGTCACCCTCTTCGTCGCTCTCGTGACCACCGTGACTATGATCGTGGTCGTGGCCACTATCGTGGCTATGTCCGTCATCCTCGTGGTCGTGGCTGTGACCGTGGTCCTCCCGCCCATGGTCGTGCCCGTGACCGTGCGAGTGATCGCTCATGTACAAGCGGAGTCACCTCTCAAATATTAATGCCCCTGTCATCAAACGGGGTTTGAATGGTTGTCTCTAGTAATTATGCGATCTTCAGTTAATAATTCTTTGCGTAACAAACGGGAGAAACATCAGCGTGTATCGGCGATTCAGTCCACGAGTCGCTCGATCAGCGCGATTTCGTCGTCCGAGAGTCCGTACGCTCGTGCGACGAGGCGGTCGATTTCCGCGTCCGTTCGTTCGATTTTCGCGTCCAGTTGCGCCGCCGACCGACACGTCTCCGCGAACGCCGTTGCCACGTCGAACGACGGCAATCGAACGGCTTCGAGTCGGTCGAGCGGCGAAATGGTCTTCATCGCTTCCTCGGTAAACGCCTCGCTTTCCACGAATTGCGGGACGTACCACCTGAGGACGTCGCGCCACTCGTTACGCTCTAATCCGCCGTCGTTCGCACCGTCGAAGACGAGTGCTCGGATCGATTCGGTCTCCACGAATCCCCACGAATCGGTCTCACACTCCTCGGCGGGGCGGTAGCGCGCCGTGGCCCAGAACACGAGTTCACCTCCCTCGTCTTCGACCGACACCGATCCGACCCGAAGTCGTTCCCGTGTTTCCGTCGTCTCGGTAAGTATCGAGCCGTCATCGATCCGCCGAACGAAGTTCCCGAGTCGCGGACCGTCGAGCGATTTCGGCAGTCGTGTCTCCATCTCCGCCCGTGTCTCCGTAAGCTCCTCCAGTCGCTCCGCCAACTCGACCAGTTCGTCGCGCTCACCCTCCCCGGT
This sequence comes from Haladaptatus sp. AB618, assembly GCF_024136965.1. NCBI lineage: Archaea > Methanobacteriati > Methanobacteriota > Halobacteria > Halobacteriales > Haladaptataceae > Haladaptatus > Haladaptatus sp. AB618. The sequence goes on from NZ_JAMYJX010000005.1 coordinate 125,126, forward strand.
GGGTATCGGAAGCTGCGTCGTGAACATCGGTTTGAACCTGAGATATCCCCCACTGACGTGAGTGCCGCCGTACACCTGCTGGAACCAGCATCCGGAGACGGCGGAGTTGACGACCGAAAGGAGGTACCGAAGCGGGAGTTCAGGACGGGAATCGACCGATGGATCGGCGCGTGAGCGAACGCTGTAGAGCGTGTTGAGCGCGTACATCCCGCTCCCGTCGTAGGTCGCAACGGGACGCTCGCTGATGTCCCGTAGCAGTAGCTTTTCGGATTCGAAGACGGAACGGTCGCGCAGCGACCCGTACTCCCCGTCGCCGATGAGCGACGGATCGAACCGAATCCAGTCCCCGTCCCACTCCAACCCGTACCGTGACACGTCCCCCCCGCCGACGAGTGGCTCACAGTCCGGTCCGGGTTCATCGACGACGAGTTTCTCGCGGACGTTTCCGGTGTGGATACCCTCGGTCATCGTGACGTACGTTCCGAGCTTTTCGAACTCCCGACAGAGTTGCTCCGCGAGCGACGCGAATTCGGGGTCGATGCCGACCGGAATCACCCGACCACCGAGGCAGTTCACGAACGACTGCGAGAGGGTTGCCTGCGGCGATTCGTCCGGGATTATGTTTGTATCAGCCTGCCGAACCGAAATCGTCTCGGTCGGTCCCGAATCGGCATCGAACGTGAGGACCACCGGGTAGACGCTCGCGTCGGCGAACACCGACGCGTTCGACACGTCGAGCAGTTCCACGATTCGATGCCGGTCGAGCAGGTGGTCACGCAGCGTGCGCCCGTATCGCGCCGTCGTCCACTTGTTCGGGACGATACAGGACACCCGTTCGCCGAGTTCCGCCATGCGTTCGACGAACGCTACGTACAGGTCGAACGCCCCGGTTACGGTGTCGAACCGCTTTCGAAGGTCCGCTTTCCTCCCCGTCGAAACGTGGCGACTTCGAACGTACGGTGGATTTCCCACGACGGCTTCGAACGTTCGACCTTCGAACCATTCGGGGTCGGCGGCGAGCGCGTCGCCGACCCGTAAGGTTTCGTCCGGCCAGACGCCCGTCTCGAACCAGACGGCGGTTCGGGCGAGTTCGACCGCCAGCGGGTCCAGATCCATCCCGAAAATGCGGTTCTCGGCGACGAACCGTCGCGCTTGCGCTCGCGGTTCGTCACGCCCTCGTGCCAACCGGTCGATGGCACAGGTAAGGAAGTTCCCGCTCCCCATCGCCGGGTCGATGAGCCGGGCGTCCTCCGTCCCGTCGAGCGCCTGCGAAACCGTGTACTCGACCACGGCGTCCGGCGTGTAGTACGCACCGACGGTGGCCCGTCGTGTCGCGTCACCAGAGAGCCGAATTCCATCACCGGTGTGTTCGGGTTCGTAATCGAGCGACCGTTCGTACAGACCGCTCACCTGCCGAAACGACAACGAGTCGAACGCCAGCGACCCGATGGTTTCGTCGAGTCGTTCGCTCGCCCCCGCCGATAGGGCTTCGAACCGCGCTCGCTCCGTTCGGAGTTCGTCGCTGGTTGCGAACGGCGGTCGGTCGACCCCTCGTATGTCCGAAAATTCGTCCACGAGACGGCCGAACACGCCGACGAGGGCCGCGTCGAATGCGGATCGTAAACTCGTCGCTGTCGCTTCGGAATCAGTAACCAAATCGTCGGTGACGAGTTCGAGGGCCTGCCGGACGGTTTCGCCCGGGAGTTCGGGGACGGATGGTTCGCTCCTGCGCGGAGCCATTAGTTTCACAACTCCCCGCAGTAGGATAAGTCTATTCCGCGTACAGTGAGTACGCTATCGAAGCGAACCCGAGCACGGTTAGCGTGCTTTCGATGACGAGCGCGAAGTCCTGATTGACGCTGAACGCTTGGTCGGCCACGCCCGCGGCGAAGGCTCCGAGAGTGACGACACCGAACCCGATTGCGAGCGACCTGAGCGCTGGCAGTTCGGTTCGGCGGTACGCTTTGAACGCGAAAAACGTGATTATACCGCCGAGCAGGAGCGTGAGCGTTTTGAGGGTGATGATGAGTATCGTGAGGTTCATGTTTCCTTCCGTATCTCCGTCCACAGCCGTTCGAGGCGTTCGTCGGTGGTCTTCGGCGGCCGGTCGATGGTGACCTGAAAGCCGCCGTCCTCGGTTATGGAGATGTTCACCGACTCGACAGTGATCCGGTAGCGAGACGTGTGATGGCCGTCCTCTCGAATCTCGGTCTCTTCGGCCACGAGTGCGGCTTCGCTCAGCAGGTCGAGCTTTCGGTAGAGGGTCGAAAGCGGGATATCCGTGGCGTCGGCGACCTCTCGTGCCGTCATCGGTTCACGTAGTTCCATGATTATCCGTCGACATGCGGGGTCATCGAGGGCGTCGAGAACGTCCTGTAAATCGGGCGTGTCGTCTGCCAAATCCCGCACCATTCAATCGAACCTTTCGTTGCTCGGCACATAATTCGTTCGACTGCTGAAACGGTTCTCAGCTGTTGAGAATCATCGAAAATCGACGGACGATACCGCGACGAACACCACCTTTTCCGCTGTTCAGCGCAGGAAGCCCAGGAATCGATAGTCGTGGTCCGGAACGTACCGCCGGAACGATAAGCTGTTCGTCAGGACGCTCACGCTGGAGAACGCCATCGCCCCCGCCGCGAGCGCGGGTTGCAGGAGGCCGAGCGAGGCCAGCGGGATCATCGCGGTGTTGTAGCCGAGCGCCCAGAAGAGGTTCTGCTTGATCTTCGACAGGGTGCCCGCCGAGATTTGAATCGCCTTCACCACGTCGCGCGGGTCGTCGCGCATCAGCGTCACGTCGGCCGCCTCGATGGCCACGTCCGTACCGCTTCCGATGGCGGTGCCGACGAACGCCGCCGCGAGCGCCGGGGCGTCGTTCACGCCGTCCCCGACCATCATCGCGTTTCGACCGCCGTCCTGCACGTCCTCGACGACGTCGGCCTTTTCGTCGGGGAGCACTTCGGCGCGAACGTTCGCGGGGTCGATGCCGACCTGCTCGGCGACGGCACGGGCGGTCCGTTCGTTGTCGCCGGTGAGCATGTGCACGTCCAACCCGCGCTCCCGGAGGTCGGAGACGGCTTCCTTCGCGCTTTCTTTCACCTCGTCGGCGTTGGCGACGACGCCGACGAGCGAGTCGTCAACCGCGACCAACATCGCCGTCTTCCCCTCGCGTTCGAGTCGTTCCATCGTCTCCTCGGCCGGTTCGACCTCTATTCCGGCGTTGCGCAGAAGCTTTCGGTTCCCAACGAGGACGTTTCCGTGACTCGTCTCGGCACGAATCCCGTGGCCGGGGACGTTCTCGAACGAACTCGGGTCTTCGAGTTCGACGTCACGTTCCTCCGCACCCGCCACGATGGCCTGTGCGAGTGGGTGTTCGCTCCCGCGTTCCGCGCTGGCCGCCGCGGAGAGGACGAACGCCTCGGTCCTCGATTCGGCGGCACTCCCCGCCGAATCGGCTACCTGTGCCCCGCCGTCTGCCATCGTCGCCCCGTCCCCGTCTTCGCTCGGAATCGCTATCACGTCTGTCAGGCGCATCTCTCCTTTCGTCAGCGTCCCCGTCTTGTCGAAGACGACCGTCTCGACGTCCTTCACGCGCTCCAGCACGTCGCCGCCCTTGAACAGGACGCCGGTGCGCGCGCCGATAGCGGTCCCGACCATCGTGGCCGTCGGGGTCGCCAGACCGAGCGCACACGGACAGGCGATGAGCACCGCGCTGGCGAAGACGACGACGGCGAACTCGAAGGTCGTGACGCCGCCGGTCGCGCCTGCGGCACCGGCCACGCTCGGACCGCCAGCGACCAGTCCCCAGAGCGGCAGGGCGTTCACGAACCCGGCCAGCGTTTCGGGGAAGAGGAACCAGAGGACGCCCCAGACCAGCGCGTTCGTGATGACCGCCGGGACGAAGTACGCGCTGATGCGGTCGGCGAGGTTCTGGATTTCGGGCTGGCGGGCCTGTGCCTCCTTCACCATGCCGACGATTTGTTGCAGTGCGGTCTCCTCGCCGACCTTCGTCGCGCGAACCGTCAGCACGCCGTTTTCGTTGATGGTCGCGCCGATGACCTCGTCGCCTTCGGTCTTCTCTACAGGGACGGACTCGCCCGTTACCATCGACTCGTCGGCGGCGCTTTCGCCCTCGACCACCACCCCGTCGGTCGGGATTTTCTCGCCGGGGCGCACGCGCAGGAGGTCACCCTCCTCGACTTCTTCGAGGGGGATTTCGTTCTCCTCGCCATCGTTCCCAATGACCGTCGCCGTATCGGCTTCCAGTTCGAGCAGTTCGCGGAGCGCGTCGCTGGCTTGGCCTTTCGACCGGGCTTCGAGCCAGTTGCCGAGCGTGATGAACACGAGGATGAGCACCGCGCTGTCGAAGTAGGTTCCACCCGGGATGAGCGACAGCATCACGGCGACGCTGTAGACGTAGGCCGTAGTCGAACCCAATGCGATGAGCACGTCCATGTTCGCCGTCCGGTTCTTCACGAGCGCATTGTAGGCGTTCCCGTAGAACTCCTTGCCCAGCCAGATTTGGACGGGCGTGGCGAAGACGAACTGCACCACCGCGACGTCGATTCCGAAGAGCGTCTCCCCGATCAGATCCGGGAAGAACAGGTGCTCGAACATGAAGAAGACGAGCGGTATCGCGAAAACCACCCCAAAAATCAGCAGACGAAATTGCTTTCGAATCTCGTCGTGGCGGGCGGCCTGCCGGGCGTCCTCCGCTTCTTCCTCCGCGCCCTCCTCTCGAACCGGGTCGTAGCCCGCGTCCTCCACGGCGTCGTAGAGGTCCGAGAGGCTCACCTGCGCGGGGTTGTACTGGACGCTCGCCTCGTCGGTGGCGTAGTTGACGTCGGCGTTCACCACGCCGGGCACCGATTCGAGGGCCGTCTCGTTCGTCTCCGCGCAGTTCGAACAGGACATCCCCGTGATGCCGATGGTCGTGCTCGCGCGAACTGGGTCGTATCCGGCGTCCTCGATGGCCGCGTAGATATCAGCCAGCGAGACGACCTCGGGGTCGTACTCGACGGTTCCCTCGTCCGTGGCGAAGTTGACGTTCGCCTCCCGGACGCCGTCGAGCGCGTTCAACGCCTCGCTGACCGTTCCTGAACAGTTCGCGCAACTCATTCCTCTGATTTCGAGTTGCGTTTTTTCCGTCATTGTGGCTCTTGTTCATTCATACGGGATCCGGGTTCATTCACGTTGCCGTTTAGAAAGTGGGAATTGTGGGGGTGGAAACCTTCGATAGTAATGTCGAATCGGGAATGGACACCGCCGCAGAAACTCTATCCGGAAATATCCTTTCTTGCTGTCTCCGTCTCGGCTGTTCCGTATCTTTTTACATCATATAGATTTCATTTCCCTTGATGCGTCGTGCCGTCATCGACATGTGGGGCGTCGTCCATCATTACCGATTCGAGGTATCCGGGACGAACGACGGCGAGACGATTCACCGAACCGAGACGTTCGACGTCGCTGACATCGGGACGGCGAGAATTCGCCGACCGCCGTGGTACGCGGCCGCGGTGAACGCCACGTCACGTCGTGGCAATTCGACGGCCCGATTCTCCTAGTCCCCGCCGACTTCGCTTCGCGTCGGTTGATCGATTCGCATCGAACGACGCGCCTCCCGAATGACGCGGCCGCCAAGGAAACAGAGGAGGACGCCGATGGCCGCGTCGCCCCACCGGGGAACCGGCCCGGTGGTTGCGACGAGGAACGGACGCGTCACCTGCCACAACCCGAGCAAGGCGAGGAGTATTCCCGCAGCGATGCTGACTCGTTTTTCGCGCCAGATACAGATCATCCCGTACAAAGCGAGAATCAGCACGGCCGTGCCGACGATGATGTCGTTCCAGAAGTTCGGCGCGAGCATTTCTCCGTACACCGCGAACGGCGCGACGAGCAACCAAGCGCCGAGCGGTGCCCCCGCGATGATGGTCTTATCTCCCCACATCCGTCCACCCGCACGATGTGGGGGTGAATAAGTGAGACGGCCGCGAAAGCAAATGAACTTTCAATAACGCAAGTACAGATGGTTTATCTGTGGGCATCGTGTACATCCGCTCGATGAACGAAACGGAGACCCTCTCGGAATCCCACACGGTCATGAGCGAAATCCTGATGCCGAACGATACGAACAACCTCGGGCGGGCGCTCGGCGGGTCGGTACTCCACTGGATGGACATCTGCGCCGCGATTTCGTCCCGCCGATTCTCACGGCGGCAGGTCGTGACGGCGTCGATGGATCACGTCGATTTCCTCGGCCCCATCGACCTCGGGGACATCGTGACCGTGGAAGGGTACGTGTTCGAAACCGGGAAGACGAGCATGGACGTCGTCGTCACGGTCCGCGCCGAACGGCCAAGTCGGAACGAGAAGCGGGACACCGCGACGTCGTTTTTCACCATGGTCGCGCTCGACGAGGACGAGCGACCGGCGTCGGTCCCGGACCTCGACTGCCCGACCGACGACCAGAAAACCCTGCGCGACGACGCGCTTCGTCGCCGCGAAAAGCGCCGAACGTCGCTTAGCGCGCCCCAATAAGAACAGCAGCTACCAGTCGAGTGATCCGCCGCTCTGATACTCGGTGACCTGCGTCTCGAAGAAGTTCTTCTCCTTGTTCAGATCCACCTGTTCGGACATCCACGGGAACGGGTTGTCGGTGCCGTACTGTTCCGGGAGGTCCAACTGTCCGAGCCTACGGTCGGCGACGTGTTCGACGTACTCGGCGAACTGCTCGGCGCTCATGCCGAGGATTTCGTCGGGGCACGCCTCGTAGGCGTAAATCTTCTCCAATTCGACGGCCTCGATGATGAGTTCGGTCACCTCGTCGCCGAACTCGTCGGTCCACACGCCGGGGTTCTCGGCCCGAATCTCGTTGATGAGGTCCACGCCGAAGCCGACGTGGAGCGACTCGTCGCGCATGATGTACTCGAACTGTTGGCCGATGCCGACCATCTTGTTCTGGCGTTTCAGCCCGAGCATCATGGCGAACCCAGCGTAGAAGAAGACGCCTTCCATGATGACGTAGAAGCCGACCAGGTCGCGCAGGAATTCGCGGACGTCGTCTTCGGTGTCGATGGTGAAATCCGGGCGGTTGATGGCCCGCGTCAGGTCCACCACGAACTCGTCTTTCTCCTCGATGGAGGGAACCCGCTCGTACATCCCGTACAGGTAGTCCGGGTCGAAGCCGAGCGAGTCACAGCAGTAGATGAACGTGTCCGTGTGAATCGCCTCCTCGTACGCCTGTCGGAGGAGATACTGACGGCACTCGGGCGCGGTCACGTACTCGTACAGCGCGAGGACGATGTTGTTCGCGGTGAGCGATTCGGCCGTCGAGAAGAAGCCGAGGTTCCACTCCACGAGTTGGCGCTCGGCATCCGAGAGGGCGTTTCCGTTCCACTGGGAGATGTCGTCCTGCATCGGAATCTCCTCGGGAACCCAGTTGTTGTTGACGCCCGCTTGGTAGTAGTCGCGAGCCCAGTCGTAGTCCAGCGGGAGTATCCTGTTCGGGTCGTGTTCGGCGTCGTTGTTGATGAGTGGCATGGATGGGTTGAAATGGTGTTCGTGTGGTCGATTACTGACAGGCGTCGCACGTCGGATCTTCGACGGTACAGAGGTCCTTCCCGTCCGTTTCGTCCGCCGGTTGTCCGCCGTCGGTTTCGGCTTCGTCGGCTCCGAACTCGTCCCGGTGCTGGCTCTTGCCGTACTCGGCCATGTCGAGCGTGGATTTCTCGATGCCCGACGCGCCGAGCGTCCGCAGGTAGTAGGTCGTCTTCAGGCCCAACCTCCACGCGGTCTTGTACACGTCGTCGAGGAGCGTACCGTCCGTGGACGGGAAGAAGACGTTGTGCGAGACCGATTGGTCGATCCACGTCTGCCGGTGGGCGGTCAGTTCGAGTTGGTGACGTGGGTCGATCTCGAACGCGCCGCGATACAGTTCCTTCAGGTCGTCCGGAACGGCGTCTATCTCCTGAATCGAACCGTCGTGATACTTGATCCGGTCCACCATCTCCTCGTCCCACTCGCCGATTTCCTGCAGGTCGTCAACGAGGTGGTCGTTGATGACAGTGAACTCGCCGGACATGTTCGATTTCACGTAGAGGTTCGAGTACTGCGGTTCGATGGACGGCGTGGTTCCGTTGATGGTCGAAACCGTGGCCGTCGGCGCGATGGCCATCGTGTTCGAATTTCTCATTCCGTGCTCTTCGACGTGTTCGCGGACGACGTACCAGTCGAGGGTCTCCTCGCGATTGGTCGGAATCTCCCTCCCTCGTTCCGCTTCGAGCGAATCGACGGTGTCCTGCGGGAGCAGGCCTCGGTCCCACTTCGAACCGTCGTAGGACGGGTAGGGTTCCCGCTCGGCGGCGAGTTTCGAGGAGTTCAGGATGGCGTGGTAGGAGACGAACTCCTGCCAGCGGTTCGCGGCCTCGATACCCTCTTCGGAGTCCATCGGGATTCCGAGTTCCATCAGCGCGTCGTGGAATCCCATCGTTCCGAGTCCGACCGGCCGGTGTCGCATGTTCGACTCCTCGGCCTCGTCGGTGGGGTAGAAACAGAGGTCAACGACGTTGTCCAACATCCGCATGGCGGTCTCGATGGTGTCAGCGAGGTGTTCGCGATCGAGCCTCGCGGTCGACTCCGACCGCTCGGTCTCCGCGGAACGCTGTTCCGCGCTCTCGCCATCCGAAACGTGCGTAACGAAGTTCACGCTGCCGAGGTTGCAGACGGCGTGTTCGTCCTCGCTCGTGTTCAGCGTGATTTCGGTGCAGAGGTTCGAGGAGTGAACCGTCCCGACGTGGTCCTGCGGCGAGCGGACGTTACACGGGTCCTTGAACGTCAGCCACGGGTGGCCCGTCTCGAACAATCGTGTGAGGGTTTTGCGCCACAGTTCCTCGGCATCGACGCGCTCGTACTGCCGGAACTCGCCCTCGTCCGCCATCGCTTCGTACTCCAGATATTTCTCCTCGAAGGCGGCACCGGACAGGTCGTGGAGGTCGGGGACCTCGTCGGGGCTGAACAGCGTCCATTTCTCCCCCTGTTCGATGCGCTTCATGAACAGGTCCGGAATCCACGCCGCCGTGTTCATATCCGGCGTGCGTCGGCGCTCGTCGCCCGTGTTCCGTTTCAGGTCGATGAACGCGGGGAAGTCCAGATGCCAACAGGCGAGGTAGCCACAGGCCGCCCCGCGCCGCTTTCCGGAGCGGTTTATCGCCGCCGTCACGTCGTTGCTGATGCGGAGGAACGGCACGACGCCGGTGGATTCCACGCCCGTCGATTCGATGAGCGCGCCGCCCGCGCGGAGGTTGGTCCAGTCGTTGCCGAGGCCGCCGCTCCACTTCGAAAGCTGTGCGTGGCCTTTGTACGACTCGAAGATGTGTTCGAGGTCGTCCGAGACCGTCGTCAGGTAACACGACGACAGTTGCGGGTGGGTCGTCCCGCTGTGGAACAGCGTCGGCGTCGATGGGGTGAACTCCAGTTTCGAGAGGACGTCGTAGAACTCCTCGGCCCGGCGCTGCGGTTCGTCCTCTTCGACCGCCAATCCCATCGCGACGCGCATCCAGAACGCCTGCGGCAGTTCGAGGTGCTCGCCGTTCTCCTCGGTTTTGAGGAAGTACCGCTGAATCAGCGTGTCCATCGCCATGTGCTCGAACCGCTCGTCGCGGCTCAGTTCGAGGTAGTCGGCCAGCGATTCGAGGTCGAAGGTTTCTGTCAGTCGCGGATCCAGACGGCCGATTTCGACGCCGCGTTCGAGGTTGTCGATGAACGTCGAGCGGTACTCCTTGTCCAGTTCGTACCCTTCCAAATCCTCGCCGATAACCTCGCGGTAGTACCGTTGGCGCGCCGCGGCCGCGGCGATTCTCTTGAACGTCGGGTCGCGTTCGACGCGCGCGGAGAGCGCGTCGACGACGGCTTGATACAGTTCGTCGGTGCTCGCGCCGTCGTAGGAGTTCCGCTCGATTTCGGTGACGATGTCGTCCCAGTCGTCCGCCGAAAGTATCGTTTCGTGGCCCGTTCGTGCTCGGTCCAGAATCGACCGAGCGTCCGTCGTCGTCGCTGTTGATTGGTGGCTCATAAATCGTTGACTCGTTTTACTTGTCGGTCGGATGAGGAGGGTCGTCGTCCAGTTCCGCGTCGAGAACCGCGTCGAGTTCGCGGAGGAACTCCTCCGGTTCGGAGAACGCCTTGTACACGGAGACGAACCGGATGTACGCGACCTGGTCCAGTTCGCGCAGGCGCTCGGAGACGAGGTCACCGACGAGGCTGGACGAGACGATGCGCGTGTCCCGGTTCTGGAGGTCGGACTCCACTTCCTGGACCAGACTCGTCACCGCTTCCTCGCTCACGTGGCGTTTTTCGACGGCTCGATCGATCCCCGCACGGAGCTTCCGGCGGTTGTACGACTCGATGTTCCCGTCGCGTTTCTTCACCTGGAGGGAGTCCCATTCCGGACGCTCGTACGTCGTGAATCGAAACGAGCACCGTTGGCACTCGCGCCGCCGTCGTACCGACGTTCCGTCGGCGCTCGTGGTGTCGATGACTCGCGTCCGTTCGTTCCCGCAATCCGGGCAGTTCATGGTTGTCACTCCTTGCACCTCCTGTTGCTTAAGCCCACATATGGGGTCTCGCTTCTTCCAACCGCTATATGTGGTGTCCAGTCACTACGGCATAAACGTTTCCCAATCGAGTTTCAATAATACAAATCAACTTGATTTGTGTTCGGCACGGCAATGCGTACTCCGATGGACGGCCCTTCCACTACGAGTCCAAACCACCGAAAAACTGTCCACCCGCCCGTTCGTAGGTATCGTCCGCTCAGTCCATCTCGTGGATCTTCTCGCCACGGTTGAGTCGTTCGGCGATTCGGAACGTCTGTTCGCCCGCCCGCCGCGTCGGCGTGTGCGCCGAGAGGTAACGAGCGGTCCCGATGAGGTGAATCCGCGCCCTTCGTTCGCTCTTCTCGGTTCCTTCGCCCGCGAGCGTGTCGTACTGGTCGAACGCCGCCTCGACGTTCTGCCTGGTGTGGAACCCGACGTCCTCTCTCAGGAGCGCCTCGCCGAGTTTCCGTTTCAGCAGGTCCGTGTCTCCGTCGGCTTCGAGATACTCCGCCGTCAGCCTTCCTGCTCTGTCCACTTCCGCATTGGACTCCACCTCGAAGGTTTCCATCAGTTCGTCCAGCACGGTGTCGGGCAAGCGGTTTCCGTCCGGTTCCGGAATCGGCGTCGGCGGCGTGTTGAGGAACCTGTCGAGGTAGACGCTCATCGCCGCGTCGAAGACGCCGCGATAGGCTTCCGACGCGTCCGTCCGCCCCGCGAGTCCGTACACCGCGTTCGCGTAGGTGTAGGTGTGGTGGACGGTGTTCCAGTCGCGGAACTCGTTCGACGTTCCGAACTGGGCGACGCGTCGCGCGGCGGCGAACGTCACGACTTGCGCGAGTTCCGCCGCCGTCGCGCCGTCCTCGATTGCGCCCGTGACCGCGTCCATGATGGCGTGCGGGTCCTCGCCGAGGAGAATTTCGACGAAGTCGTCGGGTTCCGTCCACGTCTCTCCCTTCCCCGCTTCGAGCAACTCCGGCAGTTCGTCGGCGGCGTCGAAACACAATTCCGCCACGTCGATGGGTTGCCGCCACGAGGAGTTTTCCTCCGCCCGGTTCGCCGACGCTAGCCCCGGAACGAGGCTGGGGAGCACGTCGTCCGCGTGCTCCCACCCGACGTGGTCCAGCGTCTCGAACGCCTTGTTGATGAAGTCCAGTCGGTGACCGGTATCGAGGTAGAGGTGGTCGGTGACGGCGGCGACGAGCATTCCCGCGATTTTCGACTCATCCAGTCCTTCGCCGATTGCGGCCCTGAGTACGCGTTCCGCTCCGTCCGAGTCCCGCACCTCGATGTTATCGCGGAACCACTCGGTCAGTCGCTCTGCCGAAATGTCCTCGGTTGAAAGCGACTCCTGAACGAAGAACGGCGGTTCGCCCGAACACTCGTCGGCGACTTCGGTCAGTCCGACGTAGAGCGCCCGCCGACGGTCCTCCGCCCGCACGTCGTCCAACAGGTTCGCCATCACGCCGAGCGTCGTCAACCCCCGTCCCCATCCGGCCTGTCGATAGTGGGTGCCGAACTCCGCCCCGAGTTCCACCGGGACGGTGGACGGGACGCCTTCGGACTCCAACCCGATGACGGCTTTGGCGACCACGAGGTCGATGTTCTCCTGCAATCCGTGTTCGAGACGGTTGCGCCAGTGCTCCTCGGGCGGTTCCGTCCGCGGCGGGTTCGGTTGGACGTACACCTCGCCATCCCGGACCTTGACGGGGTAGGTCTGCACGTCGTCGGCGAACGGATCGAAGGTATCGCCACAGGACATCTCGAATCGCGCGTGATGCCAGTGGCAGGTCAGGACGCCGTCGTCCACCGATCCTTTCGTCAGTGGGAAACCCATGTGGGGGCAGCGGTTATCTATCGCGTAGAACTCGTCCTCGTGGAAAAATAGCCCGATGGAGTGGCCGTTCGCCTGTACGATCTGCGGGGTGTCCTCTCGGAGTTCGTCCGCGTCAGCGACTCGGACGAACGAACCTTTCGTTGCCATGGTTGGTATATTGTCACATGGCATCAAAACCCTTCCCTGAAACGGATTTATGTAACCGTCCCGTCAGTCGGCCACGCCCTCCTGCAGGCGTTCGTACCGCTCGGCGAACTGGGACTTACACGACGAACAGCAGAAGTGATACAGTTCGTCCTCGATGCGCGTCGATTCGCCCTCGTTCGTGACGGTGTTGCCACATTCCACGCAGTCGGGGGCGAACTCGATGGTTCCCGGTTGCGGGTTCCACTCCTCGTCCACGAGTAACTGGACGTCGTAATCGCGGACGGCGTCGCCTTCGACGGCGTCCGAGAGCAGCGTTTCGACCGCCCGTTCGTGGAGGTTCGCCTTACAAACGACGTGCGAGTCGGCGGTGACGAAGATGTGTTCGACCCCGTCGAACGACCCGAGCGACCCCTTGATGGCATCGACGTGGCCCGGTTTGGCGTTGATCGTGATGAGCAGCGCGAGTCCGTCGATGAGGATTCCCTGATCCAAATCCGTGGTGAATCGGCGGATGATTCCGATCTCTTGGAGGCGGTCCACGCGGTCGGAGACCGTCGGCGGGGAGAGACCGACCGTGTCGGCGATTTCGTTGTAAGGGCGGCGTGCGTCCTCTACGAGCAACCGGATGATCTCCCGGTCAGTGTCGTCGAGTTGTCGCATAATGCTGATATTCGTGTTATAGGTGGAAAACAGTTTTTATCATCACGAATCTCTGCCGGTGACTTCGAATATATATTCGGGTGAATACAAAATTTCACTTGTTTAAAAAATGAATTATCTGTTCTATCTGGCATTCGTCCGGCATCTATTCGACGTCAGTTCGGTATCGAACGGAAACGGCGGCTATCCCCCCTTACCTCTTTCCGTTGGCTACCTTCGGATTTTTCCCGCAATCGCAAAAAGTAAGCGGTGAGTATACTGGTGTATGGTCGAAACCATCGACGTTGACGGAATGAGTTGTGGCGGTTGTGAACAGAATGTCGTCGAAGCGCTCGAAGACGTCTCGGGTGTCTCCGACGCCAACGCCGACCACGAGGCCGGGACTGCGACCGTCGAGGGCGACGCGAACACTGACGATCTCGTCGCCGCGGTTCAGGACGCTGGCTACGACGCCTCGGCCTGAAGAGTCGAAACGCTTAGACGCTATCCGGCCAATTTCGAGCCATGAGCGACCTGTTGGTTCGTGCCGCGCGCGGCGAACGTACCGAACGCCCGCCGGTCTGGTTGATGCGGCAGGCCGGACGATACATCCCGGAGTACCGCGACATCCGAAGCGACTACTCCTTCAAAGAGGCCATCAAGACGCCCGAAGTGGCCGAACGAATCACCCTTCTGCCGTGGGAGTTGTTCGAACCGGACGGTCTCGTCATGTTTTCGGACATCCTCACCGTCCTCGAACCCCTCGGCTTCGAGTACCACATCGAGAGCGGCGTCGGTCCGGTCGTCTCGAACCCCGTCGTCAGTCCGGACGACGTTCCGACGGCGTTCACCGACGTCGCCACCGAAATCGACTACGTCGGGAAACTGCTCACCAGACTCCAGAACAGCATCGGCGATCAAACGAGCATCATCGGTTTCTCCGGTGGGCCGTACACGCTCGCCTCGTACGTCGTCGGCGACGAACCCACGTCGCGGAAACCGATCCGTCGGTTCCGGACGAACCACCCCGAAGCGTTCCGCGACCTCCTCGAAATCTTCACCGACGCGGTGGTGGAGTACGTCAAGTACCAACAAGCACAGGGTGCTGACGTGATACAGGTGTTCGACACGTGGTCGGGCGTGTTGACTCCCGACGACTACCGGGAGTTCGTCCTGCCGCTCCACCAACGCATTTTCGACGCCATCGACGTGCCCTCCATCGTCTTCGCGCGCCACCCCGGCGGCAAACTCGACCTGCTCGCCGAATCGGGCGCGGACGTGGTCGGCCTCGACTGGACCATCGACATGGCCGACGCCCGCGAACAGTTGGGCGACACGCCCGTTCAGGGCAACCTCGACCCGTCCTACTTGCTCGGCAGTCCGGAGTTCGTCAAGGAGAAGACACACAAGGTCATCGAGAAGGCGGGCGACTCGGGCCACATCCTCAACCTCGGCCACGGCATCGACCGGACGACGCCGGTCGAAAACGCGCAGGCGTTCGTCGAGGCGGCGAAAGAAGTCGAACGATAGGAAATTTTATTTCTATCTGACGACACGACCCTGTATGTCCCTCCGATTGGTGGCCCGCAAGGATTTTCTCGATTTTGCTCGGAAAAAGTCGTTCTGGGCCGTTTCGGTCGTCCTCGCCCTGCTCGTCGTTCTGTGGTCGTACTTCTACACGATTCGCTCCTACAGCACCGGAACCGCGGTGGACGTAGTGCAGTACGTTTACCCCGCGGCACAGGTGCTCGTTCCCCTGATCGGACTGTTCGTCGGGTACAGCGCGATCGCCGCCGAACGCGAGTCGGGAACGATGAAACTCCTGCTCGGGTTGCCACACTCCTGACGGGACGTGTTCGACGGCAAGTTCATCTCCCGCTGCGGTGTCGCCCTCATCCCCTCGTTGGCGAGTTTCCTCCTCGCCGTCGTCTTCATCGTCTCGCAGTTCGGCCGGTTTTCGCTCGGACCGTACGCGCTGTTCACGGCGGCGACGGTTCTCCTCGGTGCCGTGTACGTTGCAATCGGCGTCGGACTGTCGGGACTGGCGAAATCGAACCGCTGCGCCGGAATCCTCGCGGTCGGCGCGTTCGCCCTCTTTCAGTTGTTCTGGGGCATGCTGGTCAATATCGTCGCGTACCTCAAAACGGGTTCTTCGATGATGGTCGCCCCCTATCCGGCGTGGACCTACCTCGTGAAATGGCTGAGTCCGTCCGGTGCCTACGAAGGACTGCTTCATCTGTCCTTGCTCCCGCCCCTCCGAATCGCCTCGGGCGGCCAATCCCCGGCGTATCTCTCCCCGTGGCTATTCCTCGTCGTCCTGCTCGTCTGGGGAATCGTCCCGCTCGCGGTCGGTTACTGGCGGTTCGAAAATGCCGAACTGGACTGATTACTCCGCCAACTGTCCCGCCAACGCCTTCGCCTCCCGAATTCGACTCGGGACGCCCATCCTCGCGGTGTAGTTCGTGGCGAGGTGGACTCCGTCCGGCGTTTCGAATTCATCCAGCGCGTCCCACGATTCGTCGTAGGCCGGGAATCCCCGGTGGAGTTTGTGAACGCTCAGCACCTCGGCGTCGCTTCCCATCACGTCGGCAAACTCCGTCGCTGCAATTTCGCCGAGCGTCCCGTCGCTCTCTTCGAGCAGTCCCGGGTTCTTCATCCCGCCGAGGAAGACGGTGTACACTCCACTTTCACCGTTTTCCGCCTTCCCGGTCCGTCCGAACATGCTCGCGTTCCACGAGACGCCGAGCGTATCGAGTCCTTCGTCGTGGCGCACTTGATAGCCGAAGCCGTCCCGGTCGGAATCGGCCCGGAGGTGCACGAACGCGAGCGGGTTGTAGTTCAGCCTTCGGAGCGATTCTGCCGTGTCGGTGAGATTCGACAGGAGGTCGGCGCTCACCTCGGCGGGCGTGGTGACGACCACGTCGTCCACGTCGAACGACCCGTCGTCGGTTTCGAGGACGAATCCCTCTCCCTGCTCCCGAATTTCGGTGACTGGGGTTTCCAGATGGACGTTCTCCTCGTGGGCGTCGTAGAGCGCCTCCGGAAGCCGTTGGACGCCCTCCTCGAAGGTCATCGCGGGGGCGGAACTGCCGTCGGCCATCGCGCGTTTGAGGACGGGCGTCAGCAGGTCGCCGTACGTCTCCTCCATTCGCATGACGCCGGAGAGCGAATGCTTGACCGGCATTCGATGGGGGAGTGAGCCGTACGTCCCACCGAAAAGCGGGCCGATGAGGTTCTCGTACGCTTCCTCGCCGAACTTCCGCGTGAACATCTCCGCGGCGGTTTCCTCGGGGTCCACCGGATCGGTTTGTGGCTCCTCCAGCACGTCCAGTTTGCCGCGCCAGGACAGCAGGTCGGTGGTGCCGAACTCCTCGATGGAGAACGGCGCACGACGGAGCGCGCCGTTCGCGTAGACGAACAGTTTCGTGTCCCCGGCTTCGATGACTTCGTCTTCTAGACCGAGGTCGGCGATGAGTTCGTCCACCGGTCCCGTGCGTCGCAGACGCTGTGGTCCCCACTCCAGCAGGTAGCCGTCGACGCGGCCGCTCCGAATCACGCCGCCCGGTTCGTCGTCGGCCTCGAGGACGACGTAGTCGATTCCCGCCTCGTCGAGGTTGTGGGCGAGCGCGAGGCCGGTGATGCCCGCGCCGACGATTCCGACCGTCATTCGTCGAGGGGGGCGTTGAGACACATCGTTCCCGGCGTGTCCTTACACTGACACTGGCGGAACTGGTAGTACGACGGGTCGAATCCGGCGACGAACGGTTCCACGAGGTCGGCGAGAACGTCGGAAAATCGCTCGTCGTCGTGCGGAACCGGCACGCGGTAGAAGTCGAGACCCGCTTCTTCGGCCTCCTCGTGGAGTTCGTCGTCCAGTTCGGACAGCGTCTCGCTCTGTTCGTGCATGAAGCTGATGGGGTCCACGACCACGCGCTCCGTATCGAGGTCGGCGACGACCTCCTCGACTTCGGGTTCCGTCCACGGAATCTCGCGGTTACCGTGGTTCTGGAAGCCGAGCGCATACGATTCGAGGCCGAGTTCGCTCGCCATCACGTCGCAGAACTCGTTCACGTACACGTCGTAGCGACTGCCCTCGTCCAGATAGTGGCTCGGCGTTCCGTGTGCCGAAAAAAGCAGTTCGGTGTCGTCGTCGGTCAGGTCGAGGTCTTCCTCGTCGGCGTACTCGCGGATGTTCTCCGCGCGGATCCGGTTGTACGTCGGGTGTCTGTGCCACCCCGTCACCTCGTGGACCGGCACGTCCCAGCCTTGCTCTTCTACCGCGTTCGTGAGCTCTTCGAGCGAGGCGACGGTGGTCGAGGCTCCACAGAGCGGGTAGGCGGGAAGCCCGATGAGTTCGTCGACACCGTCCTCGCGGGCCTGCTCGACTGCGTCCCCGATGTACGGTTCGGTGAACTGGAACCCGACGTAAGTCGTCGCGTCGAATCCCCGTTCGTCGAGTTCAGCCTCCAGCGCGTCGGCTTGCGCTTTCGCCTGCGGGTCGAGCGGCGATCCGCCGATCTCCTCGTACTCCTCGATGAGTCCGGGGGCACGTCGCTCGGCCAACTGCCGGGACCGTTGGCGCGCTTCCTCCTCGGTGGTATCACCTTCGAGGTCGGCGTTGTTCATGAAGATGCGCTCGAGATAGCCGAGCACGTTCTCCCGCGTCGGTTCGTCCGGCTCGCCGAAATTGAGTACCACGACGCCAGTCGTCATAGTCGATGTTCGGGGCGGATACGCCGAATAGTTGTCGTTTGCCGCGTCGTCGAGGATTTTATCACGGGTCAGACGACGTCCAGTTTGGAAAACGAATCGCTCTCGAAATGGAACTGTATCTCACGAACGATTCCCAGTTGATGGCCCTCAGAGAGTTCCTTTCGGCTAGAGCCACTCGGCGGCCCACAGTTCTAGCTCCTCGAAGATCGGACAGAGCGAGCGACCTTTCTCGTTGAGGCTGTAATAGGTCGCTATCGGCGCGTCTTCCTCGGTACGGCGACTGACGAAACCCATCTCGCCGAGGTCGTCCAACACGCGCGAGAGCGTCCGCGAACTCGCACCCGTCGAGCGTTTGAGTTCGTTGAAGCGCTTCTCGCCGTCCTGTAGATCGTGGAGGACGACCAATCGCCATTGGGACCCGATTTGCTCGACCGATTTTACGACCGGGCAGACGTCAAGAGATTCCGAAGACATTCGTGTTCTCGTTGCACCCAACTCCGCGAAGGTATATATCGGTTCGTATTCCAACCACGTAACAAAGTGATACCGAATATGGTCGGCAGGCCGAGCACGGAATCGTGAGGCTTCGTCGCCGACCTGTCGAAACGTTTCGAGCTAGTAACTCACAGACTGACTCGCCCGATAGCGTCAACCTATAACCTAAATTATTTATCCTCTGGGTTTGGCAATATTTGGTATGAAACGGGCACTCGCCGTCATCGAGGCATCCGAGTCGACAAAAGCATTGGTTCGGGAAGCGGGCGAACTCGCCGCGGGCGTCGGGGCGGAACTCGTCTTGCTCCACGTCACGACCAACGAGGAGTACGAGGAGACGAGAACGTCCCTGGAACGAATTCCGAACCTCGAAAGCTCCTACACCGCAGGGCAGGCACTCGAAGGTGCTCGACAGTTCGCCGCTGACCTCGGGCGTGAGGTACTCGACGGCGTCGACGTCGAACACGAGTCGGTGGGTCGCATCGGCGACGAGCGCGACGAAATTCTTGCCACCGCAACCGACCTCGGTTGTGACCACGTCTTCCTCGCGGGCCGGAAGCGTTCCCCAACGGGGAAAGCGCTGTTCGGCGACCGAACGCAGTCGGTCATTCTCGATTTCGACGGTGCCGTCACCGTCGTCACGGAATAATCCCCACCCATCGTTTCCTCCGAACCACAACACGTAAGTTGATGCTCCGCTGACAATCGTATCAATGTTGGGACGATTGTTCGGTAGTGAACCTGTTTCTACACCGATAGATCTGTCCCACGACGACCTGTTCAACCTGTGTCGCGTCGAACGTCGCCGACACGCTATCTCCATTATGGCGAACGTGTCAGACGTAATCCCGATGCGGACGCTCGTGGACGAAGTCACCGCTCGGGAGTTCGGCTCCGATTGGACGACGGACAACCGAACGACCGTCTACACGACGTTTTACCAACAACACATCTCGGTCCTGGAAGACGCCGACGTGTTGTCCGCGCCCGACGGTCCCAGTGGCACGCTGTATCCGGAAGGAAACGCGGAACCGCTCGCGGAGTTGCTCACGTTCATCGGGACGATTACCGACTGACTCGTCGTTACCAATCGCCATCGAGCTTCCGTCGTGCGACCAGATATCCGGCGTGCGTTCGCCACCGTCTCCCGCTCTCGACGTGCTCCACCCGGTACCGCGAACCACAGCTTCCGCACCGTCGTTTTGCCGGTCGCTTGACCGCTTCGGATGCACGAAACCGCCGTGCCTCCCAGTCACAGGACGAACAGACTAGGCGGAGACGCGCGTCCGCGAACGAACGACAGTGGCGTGGCGCGTCGAGTTCGCGCGCCTTCGTTTTGAACCGTCGTCCGTGTCCGGACTCACCGAACTGTTGAAACTCCCACGCGTGAACCAGTTCGTGTCGAATCGTCCCCGTGAACTCGTCCCACCCGAACGAGCGATAGGCCTCCCACGTCAATCGAATCGTTACCTGCTCGATTCGGTGATCGTAGAGACAGGCACCTGCACGGCGGACTGCGCGGTCCGAACACTCCCATTCGACCCGCTCGAAATCCACCGGGATCGGAACCACTCTGGCGTAGCGTTCCGCTGCGTCGAGCAACTCATCGCGGGTTTCCGGCCCCATCGGACGATGGTTCGAATCGACGGATTATAGCGTTGCCCGTCTCCCCCAGCCCCGACTACAGTCGATGGAGCCGACCGGTCTGGCAGTAGGGACATCTATCGTCGGGTTCCGGCCGAGTGCTGACTCGTCCACACATCGAACACGCCCGAAGGACACGTTTCCATCGCTCCCGTTCCGCTTCGAGCGTTGCCACTCTTCGCTGGGTTTCCGCAAGGCGTCGATGGAGGGACGCGATTTCGGCGTGTAACCGCTCGTAAAGTCGATGTTCCGTTTCGTGTTGTGGGTCCGAAGCTTCGATTCGTGGCCGGCGAGAACCCATTCCACCGTGATTGTCCGACGTCATGCTTCTCGATAAACGAACGTGACGAACGACCATGAATGGGACGGCGGCCGTTCGACTGGCCCTTGCTATATAATGCACTTGTAATAGAAAGCCGAACCGCGAATAGCCGGGGGCTTTTTGTTTCCACTGGGGACGGTGGCGGAACGTGTTGACGACTACCAGTCAGGGTACGCACCTTCCCGGTGCGTTTACCTATACTTTACATTCACGAGACAGTTTTTTCTATCTTCCACAAAAATGGGAGGTTCAACTACTCCGTCACATCGTCGGGTCGCACGACTTCGAGTGGTGCGTAGAGTCGCTTTCGAGCGTCGGGAAGATACAACCGTTCCTCGATGAGGTTTTCCTCTTTGAGTTTCATCAATGCATCACGTGTCGTGCGTGCCGGTAGCAAGGCGTCCGTCCGAACCTGCTGTTGTGTCATCGGCGATTCGTCCGTGAGAACCCGATAGACGAGTTTCGCACTCGGTGGTAGTTCGATGAGCCGTTCGAATCGGTCTTGGGGGGTAGTGTTACTGCCGGAGGGTCCGGCAAAATCGACCACTGGTGTTCGGCATACCAGTCCTTCCTTCGGAGTCATCCCTGTTATTTATTCCGGTACTGGTGAATGTATGCTAGACCGGATGCTTGAGCACATCTTTAACTATTCTTGGATTTCATAACCACAAGATATAAAGATGCTTTAGCGAATGGTTCATTAACAAATTCCGTTCGGTGGAAAAACCGGCACACTCGAATCCAATCATGGCTGTTGAAGAACCAACGATACTCGTCGTCGATGACGAGGCAGACGTAACCGACCTCTATGCGACGTGGTTAGAGGACTCCTACGACGTTCGGCGAGCGTACGAAGGCCGTGAGGCGCTGGACATGCTCGACGACGGGGTCGATGTCGTCTTACTCGACCGACGAATGCCCGGTCTCTCCGGCGACGAGGTGCTCGCGGAACTTCGAAACCGCGAACTTCACTCCCGAGTCGTGATGGTGACTGCCGTCAAACCCGATTACGACATCATCGATATGGGGTTCGACGACTATCTCGTCAAACCCGTCTCGAAGGACGACCTGTACACGACCGTCGGTGGAATGCTGACACGGGTCGAATACGACGCGAAGATGCAGGAGTACTTCTCGCTCGCCTCCAAGAAGGCCGTCCTCGAAACGGAGAAGGACGAAGACGAACTCCACCGGAACGAGCAGTATCAGGAACTGGAGGCGGAAGTCGAGCACCTTCGTGAGTCCGTCGACGACTCCCGAGACGACCTCGAGAGCCACGACGACTTCGTCGGCGCGTTTCGCGACCTCGACTGAATCGACTGATTTTCCGGTCGACACGTTTTTGGGTTCGTTCCAACCTGTTCTCGTATGAATCTTCCCGACGACTGGACGACGGACTCCTGTCCCGTGAACGGCGTCGATTTACAGTACTACCGCACCGGCGAGGGACCGTCGTTGGTCATGGCACACGGCCTCTACGCCAACGGTCGATGTTGGGAACCGTTGGTGGCCGATTTGGCGGACGAGTACGACATCGTGACGTACGACGCCCGCGGTCACGGTCGGTCCGAGGCCCCCGAATCGGGGTACGAAATCGAGGACCGCGTCGCCGACCTCGTCGGACTCGTCGAAGCGCTCTCCCTCGACGACCCGATCCTGCTCGGCCATTCGATGGGTGGATCGACGGCGGCGTGGACGGCCGCGACGCACCCCGACCTCCCGCGTGCGATCGCTCTCGAAGACCCTGCGGGGATGTACGGACCGCCCGATATGGGTCCGGACGAGCGGGCGGAGACGGTTCGTAAGAACGTCCGCGAGTGGTCGAACAGTTCGCTTGAGGAACTCGAACGCGACCATCCGAACTGTGACCCCGGGTTGGCCCGTCGCCTCGCCGTTGCGAACACGGAATGTCGCCCGCAGATCGCCGAAATACCGCGTGAAGGCTATCCCCGTCT
Organism: Haladaptatus sp. AB618; assembly: GCF_024136965.1. Taxonomy (NCBI): domain Archaea; kingdom Methanobacteriati; phylum Methanobacteriota; class Halobacteria; order Halobacteriales; family Haladaptataceae; genus Haladaptatus; species Haladaptatus sp. AB618. The sequence continues at coordinate 147,467 of NZ_JAMYJX010000005.1, forward strand.
GGAACGGGCGTTCGCGGATATCACCTGTCCGACGCTCGTGCTCAAGGCGGACGCCGATACGGAAACGCGGGCCGAAGATCTCGACATCGCCGAAAACCTATCCGACGGACGACTGGTTCACATTCCCGACGCCGGTCACTGCATCTTCCGCGAGCGATACGACCCCGCATACGCCGAGCTACGGACGTTTCTTCATCGGCTATCGTGACGAATGCCGCATAACCTAACGAATATATGATGTGATTATCCAAAATGGTAAAGTGGCTGAGTTCACAGCTTTCGGACATGGGTGACGAGAAGGAAGCAAAGATACGGAGCGCTCTCGGGTTGGACGACGGAGCGGCCGAATCACCGGAACGACGGTTCGAACGGCGATTGTGCGCCGCCTTGGTGGATGCACGCCGTGCCGGTGTGGATTACTGGCGACTGTTCGAACTCCTCGAAGGACAGCAGCGTGCGGCAGTTCGAGCGTCGTTTTCGCAGGGTGAGTTCGGGTCCGATCATTCGACGGTGTCCGAGGAAACGATCCAATACTCCGAGGTGGTTCACGCCACCGCGAGTGCGCTCGATGCGGGCGGATCGAAGCGCCAACTGCTGTTCAACCTCGCCAGCGCGTATCAGTTGTTCGAGGACGATTGGTCGAAATAGCCGCCGCTCCACGTGTAGATAAAGAAATACCTCGTGTACCCCTACCCGAGGTACGCCAAAATTGACGGGGATATGGTAAATGCTTTGTGTTCTTACTCAGAGTGCGACCGTGTACACCGATTCTCCGTACTCCCCGTCGCCGATTTCCACCGTCGCCTCATCGCTCTTCTCGAACCCTAACCGCCGGTAAAATCCGGTTCCCCTCGTGTTCTCCGAGAGCACCATCGCCCGGATTCGTTTCATGTTGATGTCGCGCAAGTCGCTCCGTAACCGCTCGTACAGCGCGCTTCCGATGCCATCTCCCCAGTGGTCCGGATCGACGTACAGTCGGAGCAGATCACCTTCATCCTCGTGACATATCGCGTGACAGAATCCGAGCACGTCGTCGTCCCTGGTCGCAACGAGAAACAGCGTTCCCGGCCGCTCGACCGCATCCGTTAGCGAGTCGTCGGAGTACCACGAGGCTATCGTACCGTCGATACTCTCGCCGTCCATGATTTCGGCGTAGGCGTCGCTCCACGCACGGCGTGCGACATCCCGAACCGATTCGAAATCATCCTCGTTCGCTGGCCGAATCTTCATTTGTCTCCCCCTAATTGCCGTTCGCCGTGCTCCGTGGTAACGATGATGAATCACAACTCGTGTTGCGGAACGAAAAGTCAGCTTTGTTCGGTCGTCGGCGTTCCATCCTCGAACACGAGTTTCGTCCCCGATTCGATGCCTGCCCGCTTTGCGAATCCCTGTCGCATCTCGACGACGTACTTCGCGTTCCCATCGCTCCGATACTCCCGAAGTTTCCAATCGCTCGCGTTCGGTTGCGTGTCTGCGTGGGCGACGTTGAGGACGGTGCCGTCCGGACCGACGAAGATCATATCGAGCGGGATCAGCGTGTTCTTCATCCAGAACGACTGTACCTGCGGGTTGCCGAACACGAACACCATCCCGTGGTTTTTCGGCAGCGATTTTCGGTACATCAGTCCGTGTTCGCGCTCGCTCGGCGAGTTCGCGACTTCGAGCGTCACCGCCGTCCGGTTCCCACCTGTGACGAACGCGGCGCTGACGGTCTCTTCGACCTTCGTCGTCCGATGTTCGCCCCCGTTTCCAGGCTCCTGCCCGAGTCCGATGCCCCCGGTACACCCGGCCAGCACGACGAGACAGACGACCAACAGGGTCGCGCTCACACGCATGCGCCTGAAAACGGGAGCAACTGACAAAAATACGTGGTGCGATTCGACTGGCCGTCCCCCGTTCACAATTGCCGAAAACGAAACTCGCTCCGTCTCTCCGCCTTACTCCTGGGTAACGTCCTTCTGGACCGTCTCCTCGCCGATGAAACGGGGACGCTTTTCGAGCGCGAGGAAGTTGTTCACGTCCTCGCGGGCCTCCTTCGCCTTGCCCTTCTCGGGGTCGTAGTCGCGGCTTCCCTCGCTGCCGAGGGCGTCGTGGAGCGCGTCCAGGTCCTCGAAGTACAACTCCGCGATGCCGTCGAACTCGGCGTTCTCGGGGTCCGTCGGGAGGACGGTGTCGTACTTGACGACGCCTTCGATTTCGCGGGCGATGGGCGTGTGGTTGTTCTGCCAGTGGTCCACGAACTCCTCGTGGCTCATGCCGTCCTTGCGGACGAGGAACGCGCTGTGTTTGTACAGGCCGTCGGTATCGCCGTCCACGTCGTCCTCGCGGTCGGTGCCTCGCGCTGCGGTTTCGTCCTTTTGGGTGACGATTTCGCCGATGAAGCGGGGACGCTTTTCGAGCGCGAGGAAGTTGTTCACGTCCTCGCGGGCCTCCTTCGCTTTGCCCTTCTCGGGGTCGTAATCGCGGCTCCCCTCGCTGCCCAGGGCGTCGTGGAGCGCGTCCAAGTCCTCGAAGTACAGTTCCGCGAGTCCGTCGAACTCCGCGGCGTCGGGCGTCACCGGGAGGACGGTGCTGTACTTGACGACGCCCTCGATATCACGTGCGATCTTCGTGTGATTGTTCTGCCAGTACTCCACGAACTCCTCGTGGCTCATATCGTCCTTTCGAACCAGCAGGGCAACGTGTTTGTACATTTCATTCGAGGACACAATCCGTGGTATGATAAAGCACTCGAAGCCGACCCCGTCCCCTTTTTTCGAACGTGAATTCGTTCCGAGCAACTCCTCCGTTAACACCACTGTTTCCGGTGTCACACCACCGTTTCCGATGTTTACAAGGGGGTTTCGAAACGGCGATACGCTCACCCGATATGGCAGTGCGTTCCCCGAGCACCGACGGGTAAGTCACCTACTTTCAATACAAACCTCGGAGTAACGAGTATCATGGGGTTCTATCAACGCGATTTCATGGAAGGGACGCGCGGAACGATGGGCGTCGATTGGGAGGAACGGATCGACATGAAGCGGATGCGCGAGGAGCGAAAGGAGCGCGCTCTCGAACGAATGCGCGAGGCGGGACTGGGGAGCATGCTCCTCATCAACGACCCGAACGTCCGCTACGTGACGGGGCTCGCCATGACCGGCGGGTCGGGTGCCGACCACTACACCCTGCTCACCGAGAACGGCGACATCATTCACTGGGATACGGCGGATCACGCGAGCAACCAGAAGTTCAACTGCCCGTGGATTTCGGACATCCGCTACGCCTGCCCCGGACTCGGAAACGTCCCGCGAGCGTCCGGCCAGGATTCGGCCCGAAACTGGTTGAAGGACAAGATGGCCGGACTCGTCTACGAGGCGATGGAGGAGTACGGCGTCGCCAAGGAACCGATGGGCATCGACATCGGCAACGCTCCGCTCATCTCGAAGTTCGAGGACCGCGGCGTTGACGTGCGCACCGACGACTGTGCGAAGGTGATGGAGGACGCCCGGAAGGTCAAGACGCGCGACGAAATCGAGTGCCTGCGGATGGTCGCCGCGCTCTGTGAGGCCGGGTTCCAGCGCATCACGGAAACCGCGAAACCGGGCGTCCGCGAGTCGGAAGTGTGGGGCGAAGCCAGCAGCGAACTCTGGCGTCTCGGCGCGATGGTGCAGGGTGGCTACGTCACCTCCGGGCCGAACACGTGGCCGAAACACCAAGCCAACACCACCGACCGGATCATGCGCCCCGGCGACATCGTCTACGCCGACTTCTACAACATCGGCTTCATGGGCTACCGCTCCTGTTACTACCGAACGTTCAGCATGGGCGAACCCACCCAAGCCCAGAAGGACGCCTACGAAATCGCCCGCGACAACCTCTACGACGTGCTCGAACGCATCGAACCCGGCGCGACGACGGACGAGATTTGCGAGGGCTTCCCCGACATGGAGGGAGAACACGCCGACTGGTACGACGCCACCGACCATTGGCAGATGACGACCAACCACTGGGCGCACGGCCTCGGCCTGCAACTGTACGAAGTGCCGCTCATCTGGCGCGGTATCTCGCCCGACCACCCCATCGAAATCGAGGAGGGCATGACGATGGCCGTCGAGACGATGGAACCCGCCGACCGGCAGGGTGTGCGGGTAGAAGAGATGGTCGTCGTCCGCGAGAACGGCGTCGAGATATTGAGTCAGTGGCCCGTCGAGGAGATTACACAGATAGAGTACTGAGCGGTGCAGTAGCTGATTTTTCTCGAAAATGTGTTCCGTATCGAGCTATCAGTCAGCGTTCGAAGACTCGGAGTTCCCACCGGCGCGGCCATCGACATAGCCCCGAACCCCACCGACGACCCGCGGCCACTTCACGAGCAGGAATCCACCGAGGATGGCGAGAAACCCCCCGCCGGTCGTCGGGGTGAGTCCCTCGCCAAGGACGAACCAGCCGAAGATGGCGGCGAAGGGCGGGATGACGTACTCGATGAGTCCCATCTCGATGGGTCCGAGGCGGTGGAGGAGACGGAAGTAGATGAGGAACCCGGCGGCACCGGGAACGACGGCGAGATAGCCCACCCACGCGAGCGAGGTGGTCGTCGGCGTGGTGGCGGCGAACCCTTGGCCGGGGACGACGAACGTCGCGATATCAAGGCCTAGCGCACCGACGGCGAGCATCCACGCTTGGAGGCTGAGACCCGGGAGTCCGGCGTCGTTTTCGTCGGTGAAGACGGCACCGACGACCCACGCGACGGCGGCACCGAGGACGAACCAGACGCCGATGTCGCTCAGCAGGTGTCCACCGCTCGGGTTCGCTATGAGGACGACGCCGACGAACCCGAGGACGACACCGACGACCCCTCGTGCGGAGATGGACTCGTCCGGGCGGAACACCGAGGTGACGACGGGCGTGAGGACCGGAACGAGACCCAACAGGGTCGATGCGACGGCGCTCGTGACGTACTGCTGTCCGGCGAAGAGGAGCGCGTGGTGGAGGCCGATGTTGAAGAGGCCGCCGACGAGGATGGGCGTCCAGTCTCCCCGCCCTCGGGGAATGAGGGAGCGCCCGGACGCGGCGGCGACGGCGAGGAGTACGAGTGCGGCCAAGTCGAAGCGGACGGCGGCGAGGGCGACCGGGCGAAATCCTTCGAGTGCCGCCTCCGTGGCGGGGAACGCGGTTCCCCAGATGGCGGCGAGCGCGAGATAGAGGACGACGTCGCGGCGACTGGCCATTACCTCCATCTTGCTGTCGCGGTTTAGGTGGGTTTCGATACGAAACGCGAGGACGAGAAAACTCCGACCTTGAGTTAGAGGCGTCATCACAGTAGCTTAGACTAAAATCGCTACGAACGACCGTCGCGGTTTTATCGTGATTTCCCGTACCGGGCCGCGTGAAGATTGCCTCCGCACTGCGAAAGACACTCCACCCAATTCCTCGCTATCCTCCTCACTTCGTCAGCGCGCGCCGTGCAGTTAGATGGGCTAACCGATTATGACCCAACCGCACGGCGCGCGAAGGCGATACGCTAGTGCGCCCGCGCGAGGGATGACCGAAGGTGTGACCAGCGGGAGCACTGTAGGGAATCGGCTGGGGAGGGTGTGGTGCGTTGCGGGTGCGTTGTTTGGGTAGAATGAAAGGGGCCGCCCGCTCGCGCTTGTTTTAGTCGCTGTGGAGGCCACTATTTTGCCCGAGCGGCGTGAGGCCAAAATATCCTGCAACAGCGGCCGCGAGCGGGCGGGGGCTTTCTGGGACTTCCTCGTAGCAGCTGAAATCGCAACCCCACTAAACGCGTCTCGTCGGAGCGAACGAGCGGGGAGGTTTTGACTCTTCATCGTAATTACTGTGTTCACAAGAAAACCAGAACCAAATACCTCTCTTCACCGCAAACGTCCCCCTCGCGCTATCCTCATCACGAACCATTACGTTCTCGCAATCATAATCTATCCCGCATGAGCGAACCGGAGTACCGCGAACAGGTCGAGGCCGCGTATCCCGAACTCCAGTCGATCGAGGACGACGAACTGCGCGAGAAGGTCATCGAGGCGTGGGTGTTGGCCCTGGACCGCGGCGGGTGGAAGGACATCGAGGACATCCCGTACGCGTGGAACATCCACGAGAAGACTAACGTCGAACACGTGCGGGGAGTAACCCGAATCGCCATGCGCTCGGCGGAGGAACAGCGCGAGTTCCACGGTGCCGACCCGGACGACGACGCCATCATCGCGGCGTGTCTGCTCCACGACGTGGGGAAATGCTACGAGTACGTGGACTTCGCCGACGTGGACCAACTGCTCGACCCCGACCCGACGTACGCCACCGAGGAAATTCCCCACTCCCTGTCGGGGTACGCGCTGGCTCACGAGGTCGGCTGTCCGATTTCCGTCCAGCGGGCGATTCCGCACTTCCTCGGCGAGATTCCGACCCGGACGCTCGAAGCCGAACTCGTCAAGAGCGCGAACTCGGCGAGTTCGAACGCCATCACCCAGTCCGCGATGGGAATCACGCTCCAGGAGTGGGTCGAGAAGTACAGTCAGACGCAGTAACTCTCGATTTTATTTCAACCACTTACGGCCCGACGACGTGATTTCCACGCCGGAACTGTAGTAACAGATCGGCTCCCCGTCCGGTTCGGCGAAGTTGTTCGCCCGGAAGACCTCGTTCTTCCGGAATTCCACCGTCGCCGGGCGGAGCGACCACACGTCGTGATCGACGTTCGCGTACGCGATCGTTCCGCCCGGGCCGCCGACGTAGAACCGATAGCGCTCGGTGAGAAAGGCCGCCAGCGACCCCGGTTCGGCGTCGAGTCGGTCGCCGGTCGGCTCGTACCGCGCGTCGAACCGCAGCGGTTGGTCACCCGGATGTGCGCGCCGACTGCGGTAGCGGATCGCCCCGTCCCGTTCCACCATTTTTATCTCCGCGTTGTAGTACGGCAGCCCGAACGCCAACCGAGCGCCGAGGACCGAGAGCCATCCATCGGCGTCGAGGCTGTAGAAGAAGACGGCCGGTCTGTCCTCTCCGGGCACCGTGACGTAGGTTCGAAGGTTGAGTTCGGGGAGGTCTACCCCGATGCCCTCGGGGAGCCCTCGGGGACGAACCGCGACGTTCGTGAACGGGACGACGCTCAGCCACGCTCGTCCGTCGTACGTGTCTACCTCCAACCCTTCGGGTAGCCCTCGCTCCACGACTTCCGGTTCGACCGGCCAATTGGCGAACAGCAGTTGTCGCCATCCCATCTCGACACCAATCATCGTCCGAAACTTGTGACGGATCGCTCAAAGGGGTTCCGTCGGAGGGATATTCGGCGCGAAGTGGTGTCTCGCTCGGTTCGTTCTCGTGAACACGAGTGGATTTACAGATATCTATCCAGAAATCTTTCTATAAATCTATCTTTCATCGAGAGCTCACCACCCTATTTGGCGCTCGTCACAATGATGGACCATCCCGTCGAACCGTCATCATTCGCTGCTGCGTCATCCGCCGCTAATTCGTCGCCGTCATGTGGATTTTCACAAAGCTATCTAGAAAGCTATCCGAATAGCTATCTAAATCGATGCTCGAATGATTTCGCCGTTGGCTCGGGATGGTCACTCTCGATGCGAAACTTCTCCAAAAACGTCAACGACCGCGGCGAAAACAGAGAGTCCTCAGACCGTTTCCAGCCCGTTCTCCTGGCGGAGGACATTGATGTACGAGCGGAAGCCGCTATCCAGGTCGTAGCGCGGTTCGTAGCCCATGTCCTCCTGAATCGCGGTCATGTCGAGCATCTGGGTCCACGGGAGTTCTCCCTCGTCGGAAACGTCGAGGTCGGCGTCGGGCATGATTTCTTCGACCGTCTCGGCGGCTTCCCGAATCGTCGCCACGGTGCCGCGGACGTTGTAGACGCGCTGGCTCAGGTCCTCGTCGGGCGTGAACGCCGCGCGGCGGAACGCCTGCGCGATGTCCTCGACGTGTTGCCAGTCGATGACCTGATCGCCGTACTCCACCGAGAACGGTTCGCCGAGTGCGGGCTTTTCGATGATGTTCGCGAGGAACGCGGAGCCACCGGTTTCGCGGTACGGGCCGTACGCGACGGTCGGGCGGAGCGCGACGTGCGAGACGTCGTGGTCCTCGAAATAGACTTTCGCTTGGTGTTCGTTGAACTCCTTGGCCGCGCCGTACAGCGTGTCGGGGTAGACGAGGTCGTCCTCGGTCACCCACTCGGTGTCGTAGTTCGTCGGTGGCGCGAACACCGCCGCCGAGGACGCCCACGCCACGCGCTCGACTTGGTCGGAGAGCGTTCGAGCGGCCTCCATGACGTTGTTCGTCCCCAGCACGTTCACTTCGATTCCGGCCCGCGGGTTTTCGCGGGCCGTCGTCGTCAGCAGTCCCGCGAGGTGAACGATGCGGGTCGCACCCGACTCCTTCACCGCGCGAATCACGTCCGTCGAGTCGGTGATGTCGCCGCGTCGGATTTCCACATCGTCGGCGATGCCGAGTTTCTCCAGAATGCGCGGGTCGGTCGAAAGGTCGTAGGCGACCACGTCGTGTCCCTGTTCGAGGAGTTCTTTCGCGGTGTACGACCCGATGAAACCTGTTCCGCCAGTGACGAGCACCGTCTCGCTTTGCGCCATGTTTTTTTACTCGCTGGATGGGAGGAAAAGGTTTCCTTCCTGTTTTTTCGTGATGTGTTTCGACTCGGTCGTTGTCACTCGTGCAGTCCGCCGGTTTCGGCGTAGAACGACGACGCCAACTGGTCGGCCATGTCCTCCTCGCGGTCGATTCGCGCGTCGATGACGAACGGCAGGTCGCTCTCCTTTCCTTCCCGAAGTGCGTCGGCCAGTTCGTCCGGCGTCGTGACTCGCGTTCCCTCTGCGCCGAAGCCTTCGGCCACTTTCACGAAGTCGGTGTCGTGGAACTCGACGCCCGCGATGTCGCCGTCTTCTTTCTGCATCTGGCGAACCATGCCGAGGCTGGTGTCGTTCAGCACGACGAACGTCGGCGCGACGCCGTTCTCGACGGCGATTTCGACGCTGGTCATCGTCATCGTAAAGCCGCCGTCGCCCGCGACACCGATGACGTCCTTGTCCGTGGTGATGGCGGCGCTGACGGCGGCCGGGGCGGACCACCCCATCCCGCCGACGCCGCCCGACCCGAAGTACGTCCGGACGGCGGGCGTCTGGAGGTAGTTCAGCAGCCAGAATCGGTTGTTGCCCGAGTCGGCCGTCACGATGGTGTCCTCGTCCACCATCGCCTCTATTTCCTTCACCGCGCGCTGGGGTTTGATGGGAGAGGCGTCGCTCTCGCACTTCTCGGTGAAAAACGACTCCCGGGCCGTTTCCGCCCGTTCGCGTGCCCAATCGTTTTCGGCGCTCCCGGCATCGGAAAGCGCCCGGAGGCTCTCCTTCGCGTCGCCGATGAGGCCCACGTCGGCGGGGTACACCCACCCGGCGTTTCGCGTGTCGATGTCGGCGTGGATGATGGTCTGTTCGTCCGGCCGGATGACGACGGTGCCTGCCAGTTCGTGTCCATCGGGTTCATTCGACACCCGACGACGAGCAGGGCGTCGGCCTCGCTGACGACCTGATTCGCGCCTTCGTGGCCGAACGACCCGATGACGCCCGCCGCGAGGTCGTGGGTCTCCGGAATCACCGACTTGCCCAGATACGAGGTCGTTACGACCGCGTCGTAGTTCTCCGCAACGCCCTGGAGTTCGTCGTAGGCCCCCGCGGAGTGAACGCCGTTCCCGGCGACGATGACCGGGCGCTCCGCCGATTCGAGCGCCTCGACCGCCGCGGACACGTCTTCGTCCGTCGGCTTCGACTCCCAGTTTCGAACCTGTTCGTCGCTGTCCCAGACGGGAGGAACGGGGTTCTCCGGAACGTCCTGTGTGATCGCGTTTCCGTCGAGGATGACGGCGGTCGGTCCCGACCGTCCCGCAGTCGCGTGTTTGAACGCCAGTTGGACGCTTCGCAGGGTTTCGGTCGGCGTGCGCGGGAACCAGTGTTCCTTCGTCACACCGTCCAGAATCTTCGGCAGCGAGAGGCCGCCGTAGTCGCCGCGGGACTGCTGATACGGGGCGAGCGTCGAGTAGTCGCCGCGCTCGCTCGCCTCCGTCAGGACGACCATCGGCGAGGACGCGAGTCGTGCTTCCATCTGCCCGATGACGCCGAGGCTGCCGATCCACGGCCCTTGCCCGGCCAGCACTGCGGGCTTCCCGTGAATCCTGCCGTACATCTCGGCCATCACGCTCCCCTCACGTTCGTCGCGCGGTCGAACCACGTCCACGCTCGATTCCGGGAGGTCGTCGAGCAGTTCGATGACGCGCCCGCCCGGATAGCCGAACACGTACTCCACGCCCAGCGATTCGAGGACGGAAACCAACGCCTCGCTCGTCGTCTCTCCCCCGCTGTCGTCAGCGCCTGTCATGGTAGTCGAAGCAACCCGCTCCCGTCCCTTCGTTCTGTCGATTATCACGGTCGTTCCTTTACGTTCCGCATCGGTGGAACGGTGGCACGGCTACAGTTCGGTGCGCCGAGTTATCCCGGAAAATAGGCCGAGTCGGATTCGAGAGCTATCCGTCTCATCCCGTGAACTCTTCGTACGAAATCGCGCCGCTATTTACGATTCGCTGACTCGTTGGTACCTTCCCGTCGGGCGGCATACTCCCTTCGGCCGGTCCTCCCGGACTACCGACGACGATGCGTCCGACCATTCCGAGGCTCTTGTGTGGGATACAGAAGTAGTCGTACGTCCCCGGAACGTCGAACGTGTGCTTGAACTGCTGTCCTCCCCCGGAGATCATGCCGCTGTTCCATCCGCTCGCGTCGTTCGGAATGCGGGTCACCGTCGCGGGACCGGTCCCGTCGACGTAGGCGGTCGAGGTGTGGGCACCGACTTTGCTCTTCCACGTGACCGTCTCCCCCTTCTCGACGAACAACCCGATGGGGTCGAAGTAGTAGCTCGTGCTCCCGCTAACCATCTGCACGGTGTTGGTCTCGGTCGGGGACTTCGTCCGCGTCGAATCCGCTCCTCCGCCCGTGTCGTTGGCACAACCGGCGAGGATGGCGACGCTTCCCGTCGCGATTGCCTCCGTCGCTTTGAGAAATCTGCGCCGATTCATTTGTCGGGAGTACCGAGTCACATCGCAAGGCGGTTCTGGTACGCGCGTCGAATCGGTACCCGAGGGATCGAACGAGAATCGGTGTTGTTTTTCTCGTCCGAACACGAGCGATACACGATGAATCGTCGTCGGATCGGAAGCGGGATTTCACTGGTGACGATTGGCGTGTTCGCGCTCCGATTCGGCCTCGGACTCGCGAGTGCCCACTCGATTCCCTCCAGTAAATTCGCCTCCCCGCTTCCACTCCCGCTGCTGTTTCTCGGTGCCGGTGCGACCGTCGCGCTTACGGCCGGATGGCTCGCGCTCACCGAGCGAACCCCTTCGGCGGCGACCCGACGAATGTGCGTTCTTCGCCTTCCGTCCTCGATTTCGATGCCGTTTCGACTGGGCGCTCGACTCGTCTTCTTCGCCGGATTCGCGGCCGCACTCTCGATCGGAATCGTCGGCCGACAAAACCAGTACCAGAACTTCGCGACCGTTTTCACATGGCCGGTCTGGTTCCACGGCGTCGCCCTTCTCTCCATCCTCGTCGGCACGCTGTGGCCCGTCCTATCCCCGTGGCGAGCGCTGTACCGTGTGTTCGTGTGGCTCGAAGGGGAGGAGTTAGCGGTCCTCGGGTCCTACCCCGAGCGCCTCGGCAGTTGGCCAGCGCTGGCGAGCTACATCGTCGTGATCGGGATACTGGAGAACCTCACGTATATCCCGAAGAAGGGCCCGCTGTTGACGACGGCCGTCCTCGCGGTGTATACGCTCGTCATGGTCGCCGGGAGCCTCCTCTACGGGACGGAGTGGTTCCGACGTGCTGACCCCCTCGGCGTTCTCTACCGACTGTTCGGCCGGGTGGCATCCATAACCATCACTCGACGCGACGACGGCGGTACCGACGTCGCCCTCCGACCGCCGTGGCAGGGAACCCTCACCCCTGTTCGGAATACGTCCCTCGTTCTGTTCGCCATCACCGCGGTGTACACCGTGAGTTTCGACGGGTTCACCAACACCCGGACGTACCAAGACCTCCTCGTCGGTGTGCAGAACTCCTTGGGGACCGGACCGGCGATCAGCATCCTGCTGTACGCGATTGGCCTCTCGGTTTTCGTCGTCTCGTTCGGCCTCTGCAGTCACCTCGTCGAACGTCTCGGCGGTGGCAGTACCGACCAGCGACCATCGGAGGGTTCCGAGGTGAACACCGACGGCGGCTACGTCGTCGGTTCCGACGAACGGACGCGTGACTCCGATTGGCACGGTTCGGCGCGGCACTTCGCACCGACGGTCCTCCCCATCGCGGCGGCGTACGAAGTCGCCCACAACTACCCCTACGTGTTTCGAAACCTCGCCCAACTCGCCACCGTCGCCGTTCATCCCCTCTCCCCGAGCGCACAGACCGCGAACCCGCTCGCTTGGCTCCCGGTTCCGGTGTTCTGGGGTTCGCAGGTCGTCCTCATCGTCCTCGGCCACGTCATCGCCGTCGTCGCCGCTCATTACGTCGCGGTCGAACGGTTCGAAACCAATGCGGCGGCACGACGCGGTCACCTCCCGCTGGTCGCGCTGATGGTCGGCTATACGGTGCTCTCGCTCTGGATAATCTCTCAGCCGGTCGTCTCGTGAGCCCGTCTTCCGAATCGTGAAAACGGTTCAGTCGTGATACGAGAGTTCGACGACTCGACCGTCGCCGTACATCACGAGGATTTCGTCCGCGCCGTCCCCATCGATATCGCACACCGTCGGGTGCACCCAGACCTTTACCTTCCGCTCGTGGGAGGCGAGCACCTCCCCGGAACTTGCATCGAGGACTTGCACCGTCCCGTGGTTCGTCACCGCGACGACTTCGGGGTCGCCGTCGCCGTTAACGTCCCCCGTAACCGGGGCGGGGAGCAACTTCGCGTCGGTCGAAAGCGTCGTCTTCCACTCGGTTTTGCCGGTCCGTGCGTTCAACGCGGCGACCGTGTCCCCGCCGCTTCCGACGTAGACCTCCGGCGTTCCGTCGCCGTCCCCGTCGGTGACCTGATCGATCGCTGGACGGTCGATTCCCGTGCGTTGCCAGAGCTTCGTTCCGTCCGCGGCAAAGGCAGTCACTTCGTTCCCACCTGACGCAACGAGTATGTCCCGCTGGCCGACCCGACCCTTCGCGAGCCACGTCGCCAGTGCGGAACGCTGCCATTCGAGCGTCCCGTTCGGTCGAAGGACGCTGACTTTCGCGGTAGAGCCGACGGCGATATCCGGATTCGGTGAACCGGGAACGTGAACGACGTGCGTTTCCGCGTAGACGGTGTCGTTCAAGTCGTACTTCCACTGGAGCGTCCCGTCCGCGGAATCGGCGAAGACGACGCCATCGAACGCGGGTTGAACGACGAGACGGCGTGGCTTCGTGAGCACGACGGGACCGGCGTAGCCGAACGACGTGAGGTTCTGTGTCCATTCGACGCTCCCGTTTTTGGCGTCAAAGACGTACAGACGCTTTTCGGTCGTCGGGGCGACGGCGTTCGGACGGTGGTCGCCGGTCGCATCCGCGATGAGCGTATCGCCGATGCCGTGGACCGCACACGCCGATTCGTTGATCTCGTACTGCCACCGCGTGGTGCCGTTCGAATCCAACATCGTCACCTTACACCGCGCGTTCTCCCCCGCGACTGCGCTCACCGGTGCGAGGATATACGATTCACCGTCGATCCGATCCGCGACGATCGGATGATGGTTCAACTGGTTCGGTCGCGGCGTGTCCGAAGTCCAATCCACCGAGAGGGACCCGGACGGTTTGTTCGTTAAACTATAGAAAGAGGCACTAGCAAGCGCACAAAACACCAGGACGACGACGATTGCGGTCCGCGCTCGCATTCGACCTCATCTCGGATAATCGGTAACTAAACGCTGCCGGTATCGCCGACACATTCGACTCGCATACTAGACCGCGAAGGAACAGATTCTCGGCCCCTCCGGACGCGTTACTTCGAATCGTTGGCGTCGAACGCGTTCGAATTGACGTGCTTTCCGACCTCCTCCATCACTTTCGTCTCCGCGCGGGCGAGGTGTTCCCACGCCGTCGTGGAGGCGATACCCACGGCATCGGCGATGTCCTCGATGCTGGTCTCCTTTTTCGGCCGGTAGTAACCGAGTTCGATGGCGGTCCCCAACACCTCGCGCTGTCGCTGGGTGAGTTCGTTGATGACGCGCGAGAATTCCAACTGTTCCTGTTCGGCGACCACTCCGAGTTCGACGTTCCGGACGAGGTCGGTTTCGTTTCCGGGACGTTCGATCGATTCGACGATCTCGTTTAGGTCGTCGTCCTCCGCCAGATACAGCGTCCAGCGTTCCCAACCGGCCGATATGACCGCTCCGGTTCGATAGTGGACGCCCAGGTCGGTCAACCGCTGTGCGATGCTGTCCCACTGGTAGCTGTCGATGGTGACTGCGACGAGAACTCGTGGGACGTCCAGCGGCGTCAACGTATCCACATCGATCACGGGATCGGCGGCCTCGAATTCCTCCAGAAATCCCGCTATCGAGGCTTCCGGTCCGGTTATCTCGATGATCCGCTTTCGCTCGGCGGCACTTCCCGTCATCGACGAGACGGAGCGGATCGTTATCGCCGGGTAGTCGGCACTGATGTCGCTCTCAGGTTCGCCGTGGTGACGTATCTGGAGCGTCACTTCTCGCATATTTAAATCGAGGAAACCAACCGAGTTGAAACTTTGTATCCGATTCTGTCAGCCTTCCGAATCAAATTTCGATGTTTCTAACGTCTTCGTCCCTGGGTTTTCGTTCGATCGGTTCCGTCCGTCGACCACGAAATACCGGGTACCTCCATCGAGAAGTCGCGTCGTTATTCCTCGGTTGTGTCCGCCGATTCGGGTTCCGTCCCTGCTGAATCCACGTCGCCGGCCGACTTCGCTTTCTCTTCGGCGGTGGCGGCCGCTTTTTCCTCCCGCACTCCCACGGTTCCGCCGCATTCCGGGCACTCGTCGTGGTTCGTGTAGAGGAGTTCCCCGCACTCGGAGCATTCGTACTCCGCTCCCTCGGACGCGACCTCCTCGGAGGTCTTTTTGAACTCCTCGAACTTTCGGCCCATGTTCTTGAACAATCCCATCGTCTTTTACTGAGGGGTATCGGAAGGATAAGTCTTGGTAAGGTGAGAACTCCTGCCGGAAGTATCAGAAAATTTTTGAATACGGATGATTTAACTGCGGACGGAACACGAACATTGTGATATATTCTCATACTTGGCTGTACCTCACACCGGACCTATTTGGCGTGTACTTTAGGACCACTTCTGAGTATGGCATGGTATGACGAAACCCGATTTGGACCGGTTTACTTCGCGACGTTCGACCGTTTATGCACCGAACGGCGTCGTCGCTACCAGCCAACCGCTCGCCTCGCAGGCAGGCGTCTCGATTCTACAGCAGGGGGGAAACGCGTTCGACGCTGCCGTCGCAACCGCCGCCGCGCTCAACGTGGTGGAGCCGACGAGCACCGGTCTCGGTGGGGACGTGTTCGCGCTCTATCGCACCGCCGACGGGGAAGTCGGCGCGATGCGGAGTTGCGGCGGCGCGCCCGCCGAGGCGACCATCGAGAACGTTCGCTCGTCCCTGCGGAACCACGACGACCCTTCGGACTGGTATCCCGAAAACCGTGGCTACGCCGTCGATGGCTCGGAAGACACGGACGACCTCGAAATGCCGTTTCTCGGACCGCACGCCGTCACCGTCCCCGGAACCGCCCGCGGGTGGGAAACGACGGTCCAGCGGTTCGGCAACCTGTCGCTCGGCGACGCGCTCCAACCCGCCATCGACTACGCCATCGGCGGCTATCCCGTCTCGGAAGTCATCGCCTCGCACTGGGTGGGCGCAGAAACCCTCTTCAAAACTGATCACGCGCGCGAGGCGTATCTGAACGACGGGACGGCACCGAAAGCAGGCGAGACGATGGCGCTCCCGCGTCTCGGCGAGAGTCTCCGCCGAATCGCCGAGGAGGGTGCGGACGTGCTGTACGAGGGCGAAATCGGCGAGAAAATCGTCGAAGAGGTCCAGTCACAGGGTGGGTTCCTCACCGTCGAGGACCTCGCCGACTTCGAACCCGAGTTCCCGGACCCCGTCTCGACGACCTACAACGGAACGGAGATTTACGAACTGCCGCCGAACAATCAGGGTCTCATCGCGCTCGAAGCGCTCAACATCGCCGAACAGGTCGGGGCGGGCGAGCACCCCATCGATTCCCCCGAGCGGGTTCACTACTTCGCGGAGGCGATGAAACTCGCGTTCCACGACGGCCACCGCTACATCACCGACCCCGAATACGAGGAAATCCCACCCCTCGAATCCGATTCGTGGGCGAAAAAGCGCGCGAACCACGTCGGCGAGACGGCGAACCACGACGTCTCCTTCGGCGTCCCCGACGCGAACGCCGAGGACGCGGATACCGTCCTGCTCTGTGTCGCGGACGGCGAGGGGAACGTCGTTTCGTTCATCAACTCCCGCTTTGCCGGGTTCGGGTCCGGACTGGTCGCCGGGGATACGGGTATCGCGCTCCAGAACCGCGGCGCGTCGTTCTCGCTCGACCCGGATCACCCGAACAGCCTCGAACCGGGGAAACGCCCGTTCCACACCCTGATTCCCGCGCTGGCGAAGTTCGGGGAGGACGACTGGGCCGCCTTCGGCGTGATGGGCGGCTACATGCAACCGCAAGGTCACGTCCAAGTCATCTCGAATATCGTGGACCACGGTTTGCCCCTTCAGGCCGCGCTCGACCTTCCACGCTGGCGGTATCGTGAGGACGGAACGCTCGCCGTCGAGGGTCGGATGGACGGCAACCTCAGCACGAAACTCACCCGAAAAGGCCACGACGTGCGCGTCCTCGCACCGGTGCTCTTCGGCGGCGCACAAATCGTGAGAAACGAAAACGGCGTCCTCTCCGGCGCGACCGAACCGCGAAAGGACGGCAACGCCGCCGGATACTGAGTTACTCTTCCTCTTCCTCTTCCTCTTCCTCTTCCTCGTCCCCACCCTCGTTTTCGTCTCCTTCCGCTTCGTCCGCTGATTCATCGCGTTCCGTTTCGTCAGTTTCCGCGGCTTCGTCGGTGTCTTCCGCTTCGTCGTCCTCATCCGATTCCGTCACGCTGTCCGTGTCGTGAATCTCGATTTCCATCGGACCCCCTTCGACTCCGCTGAACTCCCCCAACTCCTCACGGAAATCCGATTCGCTCCGACTCTTCCCGACGAGATAACCAGCGATGAATGCAAATCCGAGGAACAACAGCGTTCGGAGTTTCGACCCCGACCCTTCCGAACCTTCGCTTTCCTCCTCGTCGTCCGCCTGGCGGTGACGAATCTCATCGATGACGGAACGCTGATTCGCGTTCTCGTCCGTTGGCTCATCGTCCGTCGTATTCTCGGGCATACCGTTCGGTTTGCGGGTGAGTGACTTTTCCGTTGTGGTCGCCGAACGAAACGGGCCACTGCTCAAAGTCGGTCATTTCCGGTCGCCCACTCTCGTCGTGGTCGCCACCGTGATTCGATGGACTGCGGCTTCGCTATCGACCTGTTCTGAAAAGTGAAAATCCGTGTTGGGCCGGGTTTTCCCCCTGCCCCCCACAATCCGTTTATTGTGCTTCCGCTTCGGTTTCGACCGACGGGTTCGTCTCGGTTTCGGTCTGCGTCTGGGTTCCGGAGTCCTGCATCTCACGGAGTTCGGTCTCGACTTCTTCGCGACCTTTCTTGAACTCACCCATCGCCTCACCCGTGGAACGTGCGAGTTCCGGAATCTTGTTTGCACCGAACAGGAGAACTGCGATGAGCAGAATTACGACGAGTTCTGCTCCACCTGGAATCGGCCCGAACAGCGGAATCATTTCAACTACCATCTGTGTTAAACGATACCGTTCCGTTATTTATAGGCTTTTTGCCTCGTGTCAATTGTTACCATTGCGAGTGATCGATCAGTAGCGTTACGCAGCTTCGGACTTTCCGCCACGGATGACAGATATCAGTTAAATCCTACCGACTTCATTCACGGAACCGACGGAACGCGTCCCGTAACCCGTGGTGCCCCGTTCAATCGAGAATCCTATACATCGAAATATTTATATAATTTCCCTCATGGGAAACAGAACATGGAGTCAACAGCAACGACGGGCGTCGAATCTCCCCCGGTGCAGTCGAAACGGCTCGCACGGTTCTGCGCGCGTGGGGTCTCGTTCGGTATCCTCGCCTATCTCGTCGGCTACCTTCTCGTCGCCGCATTGTTCGTTTTCGGCCCCGCGAATATCGATCAAACCACACACTTGGACATCCAGCTCAAATGGTTCGGGTTCGTCTTCTACAACGCCCAATTCGTTCCGATCGCTGTCGCTGGCCAATCGTACAACTACATCACGCAGGCCGCGGATCCGGCGGTCCCCCCGCTCGTCTATCAAGCCATTCCGATCCTCGCACTCGGCGTTGCGAGCGTCGTGTTCGCCGTTCGAAGCCGGTTGGAAGGATTCGTCCAGACGGTCGTCTACTCCGGAGCGAGCGTCGCCGTCGGGTACGCCGTGCTCGCCATCATGGGTGCACTGCTGTTCAGTATCTCTTCCTCGGGGATAACGGCACAACCGGAACTGCTCAAGGCGGCCGTCTTCGGTGCCGCGTACCCCATCGTCATTGCGACTGTCGTCACGGGTATCGTCGCGTTCGTCCATCGGTAAGCTGTTTTCTTACTCCCCCTTCGTTCCTTCCACGAACTGGACGACGGCCTCCGTTCCCTGGAACCCGTCGGCCATTCGTCCGACGAGTTCTCCGTCCTCGAACAGCAAGAGGGTCGGTACGCTCCGGATATCGTATCGCTCGACCAGCGAGATGTCGTCGCCGGGGTTGACCATCACGACCGTCGCGTCGGTCGCGCGGGCCACGTTCCCGACGACGGGTTCGATCGCCTGACAGAGCGCACAGCCGTTGGTGTAGCAATCGACCAGCACGAGGTCGTGGTTCGTGATGACCGAATCGAGTTCGTCGGCGTCCGCGACCCGTAACGGCTTCGTGGATTCGTCGCTCACGGCCGAGCTACGTACCCGTCGAACTTGGGGCGTTCGTTTT
The DNA here is from genome assembly GCF_024136965.1 of Haladaptatus sp. AB618. Taxonomy (NCBI): domain Archaea; kingdom Methanobacteriati; phylum Methanobacteriota; class Halobacteria; order Halobacteriales; family Haladaptataceae; genus Haladaptatus; species Haladaptatus sp. AB618. The sequence goes on from NZ_JAMYJX010000005.1 coordinate 166,607, forward strand.
CAGATGTTCCGTTCGCCGATGTCCGCCATCTCGGAGAGGAGGCCCCCACGGCGGTCGATTTCCAGTGTGGTTTTCCCCATCTCCGTATAAATTTTCTCTCTGTAGCGGGCTATCGTTCGACACGACTTTGTGGTCCGACGCCGCCCATTCGAGCGATGACCGGCCCGGAAACCGACCCAGAAACGGATCCAACGCCCGATCCGAAAACGGACGTGGAACGCGCCGTCCGTGAGTTCTTCCGTTCCGAACACGCGGGGACGATTTCCGCTCTCCTTCGGTGTGCCGATACGGTCGCTGAAGGGTGGGCGGACGATTCGACGACCGACCGGAGTGCTGTCGTGGGACCCCTCAAGCGAGAACTGCGCGAGTCCGGATTGCTGGCTCGATTTCCCGACATGCTCGTGGGTGCGGCGGGGGCGGCGGGATTCTCGCTCCGAGCCACGCCAGTCCCCGCGCCGCCGTATGTGGCCGTGACAAGCCGTGGGCCGGTCCTCCGGGCGACGGTGTCCGGCGGCCGCCTCGTCGTCGCGTTTCGACTCTTCGACGTCGTTCGTGATGGGGACGTTCGGTACGTTCGAGGAACGAGTGACGCTCGAACCGCCGTTTCGGTCGAGTACAAATAGAGCCGAACGATTTGGCTATTGGCCGAACGTTTTCCCCTTCGTTCGGACTGATGGATGTCCCTCGTTATCCTTCGAATCCGTTGTCCGACAGAACGGATAGCAGATCCGTTACGGGACCGGTATCGTCCGACAGTCCGACCAAATCCCGTTCCTGCTCGTACTCCACGACTCCGTGCTCGCTCAACCGTGGAATATGGTTGTGATAGAGACTCAAATACACGTGTAACACTTCCTGTTCTTCTATGTCGGGGAGTCGAACGTCGTTCTCCGCTACGGCGACTTCCTCGGCCAGATCTGCCAACGTGAGCGCGAGATCGTGCTGTTTCAGGCGATCGATGACGAGACGTCGCCGCCGATTCGCGACGAGGCGCAGAACGGTATCGACCGACAGTTCGCCAGATTGTCGTGTAGCGGATGTCTCAGTTCGGGAATCAGCAACCATACTCCTAGTAACGGGTCTGTATTGGAAAAAATCATTGTGGAATTTCCACCGTCGCGGCTGTGGATTCAGCACTCAACCGCCGTTATCACGTCGGTTTCCACAACTCGTAGCGACGACGACCGATGGAGGTCTTCTCGTCGGTTACTCCTCGATGACTTCCTGTCCGAAGTGGTTGAACGGTTGGGTCCGTTCTACCTTTATTATATCCGTACTCACGATGTCCATCCCCAGTTCGTCTATCTGTTCGGTGATGGAGTCCACCGTGTCGGAGTTGACGGCGATGGCCTCGACGTGCAAGTTTTCGGTCCCAGTCAGCAACTCTCGGACGGTGACGACCCCGGTTATCCCCATCACTTGACCCGCGAGCCTCGAACGGTTGGAGGGAGGGGCACGACAGACGATGAGAACGTGTAACTGGTAGTTCGCCTTCTCGTAGTTGATATCCGGATGGTACCCCTCGATGACTCCCGCGTCCTCCAATCGTTGAATACGGTTTCTGACGGTGCTCGCCGACACACCGACTTCTTTCCCCATCTCCGCCGCAGTGCTGTTTCGGGCATCGTTCTGTAGCGCGTGGAGTATTCCCCTATCGACGTTGTCGAGCCGAACCGGACTCATATGACGGTCTACCTCCGTCTCACTGATCAGGGTTTTGGCGCTTCGAACACGTCTCCGAAACGTTACGTTCCAGCGCAGTGGTCTCTGCGTATGGCTCGGCAACTCGCACCCTGCGTGTGGCTACTCGAACTCGGGATACCCGTCGTCGGAGCCAACGCCTTCCTCGTGGACGACCGGACGGTAACGCGTGACGGTGCCGTAACGCTCGTGGACGCCGGTCTCCCGTGGATCGGCCTGCGCCGCGAACTCGGAGACGCCGGATTCCGTGTCGCGGACATCGACCGCGTGCTCATCACCCACTACGACATCGACCACGTCGGCGGCCTCCACGACCTTCCAGACCTCGACGCGCCGGTGTTCGTCGGCCGACGCGACGCCGACCTCCTCGCCGGAATCTACGACCCGCCGCTGTTCCACCACAAGGGGGCGTTTCACCGCCTCGTCCGGCGATTCGTCTCGGTTCCGTCCCGACTCGACGTGCGTTCCGTGGACGACGGCACGCGTATCGGCGGGTTCACGGCCCATCACACCCCCGGTCACAATCCGGGCCACACGGCCTACGTCCACGACGAACTGGGGGTCGGATTTCTCGGCGACCTCGTCTGGGAACGCGACGGGTCGTTGACGCCGCCCGAATGGTGGGATTCCTACGATACTCGCCAAATCAAACGCAGTATCCGGCGGTTTGCGGGTGCGGTTCCGCCGCTCGAACTCCTCTGCGTGGGCCACGGTCAACCGATCCTACGGGACGGTTCCGAGGCACTTTCGCGACTCGTCCGACGGTTGTGAACGCGTAAAACGATGTTTCGGTACGGTTCGCTCGGCTTCCGTAATCGGCCTACACCTCACTTCGCCTCTCCTCATACGCCCAGTTCGTCGGCCACGTCGTGAATCGAGTCCACGGTCAGGTCCGGTTCGCCGTCGAACGGTTCCCACGGCATGTCCTTTCGATTCAACCACACCCCTTGCAGTCCGGCGTGTCTCGCGCCGATCACGTCGAACCACCCGGCGGTGACGTGTGCGAGTTCCTCGACCGGCGTCCCGATTCGGTCGGCGGCGTGGCGGTACAGTTCGGCGTCCGGTTTGAACGTCCCGATCTCATCGGCGCTGATGGTGTCCTCCAGCAAGTCGCCGATGTCGGCGTGTTCGACCATCGAGTCGAGCATTTCGGGGTTGCCGTTGGAGACGACGTAGCAGTCGTACCCGCCGTTTTGCAGTCGCTCGATGCCGTCGCGCACGTCGTCGAACACGTCGAGTTCGTGGTACACCGACAAGATCTCGTCGCGTTCGTCGTCCCCGATGTCCGCGTCGTGGGCCGACAGGGCGTATTCGAGCGCGTCGCGGTTCATCTCGTAGAACGGTTGGTAAGCGTCCACATGGTTGGCGACGAACGTGTATTCGAGCGACCGGGCGCGCCACAGTTTCGATATTGGTTCGGGGTCGGACACGCGCTCTGCGAGCGCCTTCTCCGCCGCATCCACGTCCACCAGCGTGCTGTACGAGTCGAACGTCACCGTCGAAACCGCCTCGGGGTCGAAAGCCATCTCCTGACGGGTTGGTTCGGGAACGAGTTAATCGCAGGGGCCGGACCGAGAAAACGATTATTTCGCTTCCCGACGTAGTATCGGTATGGCCACATCGAACGACCACGATTCGCTGCTTCGACTGCTCGTCGGGTTGATCGTCGTTCTCCTGTTGCTTCCGCTGGTGATGATGGCGTTCGCGTTCCCGATGATGGGCGGATGGATGATGGGTGGGCGATACGGAACGGGATACATGCCGTTGTGGGGATGGCTCGTGATGCTGGTTCCGCTCGTCCTCCTCTTCGCGCTCGGGTACTTCGTCTATCGTTCCCTCCATCGCGGTGATTTCGGGAGCGACCCCGCGCTCACGGAACTACGGACGGCGTACGCTCGCGGGGATATCTCCGAGGAGGAGTTCGAGCAACGACGACGGCGACTCCGCGAAGAAAAGTGAGCGTTTTCGGTTCGCTCAGTCGGCGGCCTGTGCGCCGTCGTCGCGCATCTTCTTCGGGTTCATCATCCCCTCCTTGACGCCGAACCGGACGAGCGCGGTGTTCACCGGATAGGCGAACAGGAACCCGACCGAGAGCGAGAAGGCCAGCGACCCCCAGAACAGGGGGTCGCCGAATTTCGCCCCCTGTGCGAGCAGGAGGTCGGTGCCGATGGCCGTGATCTCCATGATGGTGATAGACGGCGTCTCGCTGTAGAACGCGTCGGAGAACGCCGTCCGGAAGCTTTCACCTTCCTGCATCAGCGGCCCCATCGTCAACGCGTAGCCGAAGGTGTACGCGAGCGCGAACGTGCCGACCGTCTGTACGAGCGTGCTTCCGACGGCGAGCGCGCCCGCGATGGCGACCATCCCGACGACTTCGCCAGCGCCGCACCCGGAATAACAGTGGGACGTGGAGCGAAAGCCCCGTCGCCAGAGCGAGTCGTTGGAAATCTGGGTTCGCCCGGAGTACCAGTAGACGGCGAGTCCGAACGGTCCGGAGTACGCCACGACGAGCGTCCAGACGAACTTCATCATCGACGGGAGTGCTCGGTTTCGCTTTCGAATATCCCACCAGAGGATCCCGACACAGACGAGGATGAGGACCCCCCAACCGGCGAGGTACGTCGGATTCGACAGTATCGGCTTCAGTACCTTCCGCGCTGGCTCGAACGCGCTCGTGAGGCCGTCGGTGATGGTGAGTAGTTGCATGAAACGTGACCCTCCTTTCAGCACCGCTGTTCTGGTATACAAGACTCCAGTACTACATTGTTCCGGCTAATGGAACAATGTGAGGATGGCGCGTGAGGTTAGGTTTCGAACTTCAAGGCCTCCAAAAATTCATATTCAGAGGAAAAAACGCGGTCGACATCGACGTTCGAATGTGGCGATTACTCGTGACCGGAGACGCGAAGCGGTTCGTACGGCTCTTCGAGATACGCCATGTCGCCGGACGAGAGCGTCACGTCGAGCGCTTCGACGGCCGCTTCCAGGTGTTCGACGCTCGTCGTTCCGACGATGGGGGCGTCCACCGCGTCCTTGTGGAACAGCCACGACAGCGCGATTTGTGCCATCGTGACGCCCTTCTCGGCGGCGAGTTCTTGCACTCGCTCGTTTATCTCCTCGCCGCCGCCCTCCGGGTAGGGGTGTTCGCGCGCGTAATCGTCGGTCTTCCCACGCGTCGTGTCCCCGAACTCCTCGTGCGGTCGCGTGAGGTAGCCGCGAGCCAGCGGACTCCACGGGATGACGCCCACTCCTTCCTTCTCGCAGAGCGGGAGCATCTCGCGTTCCTCCTCCCGATACGCGAGGTTGTAGTGGTTTTGCATCGTCACGAAGCGGTCGAGACCGATCCGGTCGCTGGTGTACAGCGCCTCGGCGAGTTGGTGTGCCCACATCGAACTCGCGCCGAGATAGCGGACCTTCTCGCGCCGAACGGCGTCGTCCAACGCCCGCATGGTGGTCTCGATGGGTGTGTCGGGGTCCCACCGGTGAATCTGATAGAGATCGATGGTGTCCATCCCCAGTCGCTCCCGGGAGTTATCGAGTTCCTGTTCGATCGCCTTCCGTGACAACCCGCCGGAGTTCGGGTCGTCTTCGTTCATCTGGAAGAAGCCCTTCGTCGCGACGACCATCTCGTCGCGTCGTCCCTCCAAGGCTTTCCCGAGGATTCGTTCGCTCTCCCCCTCCGAATACATGTTCGCGGTGTCGAAGAAGTTGATACCCAACTCGATCGCCCGCTCGATGATGGGCATACTCTCGTCCTCGTCCAACACCCACTCCCGCCAGTCGCTCGTCCCGAAACTCATACAGCCGAGACAGATACGACTCACTTCCATTCCCGTGTCGCCGAGCGTCGTATACTCCATGCAGGGTGGGTCGCGTCGTGCGAGCAAAAAGCTACGGGCAACGGTGATTCACTCCCCCAACGCGCCGTTTTTCCCACGGCATGATCTCCACAGAGCGACGATAATGCCGTCGATTCCGATAATACTAATTATTAGGCAACGAATACGATAGTTGACAGAGGCGTTGGGACATTGACGAACGACATCCGTGTATTATTCGTTGACCCACTCTCCGACGCGGGTGTTTCGCCGGACCGCCTCTCCGACGCCGTCACCGATCTCACTGTCGTTTCAGCAGCAACCATGGACGACGCGCTCGGTACGCTTTCGGAAACGCGTATCGACTGTGTCCTGAGCGGTTATTCGCTTCCGGACACGGACGGTATCGAGTTGATCAACGTCGTTCGGCAAACGCGTCCGGACCTGCCGTTCATCCTCTGTACCGAATCCGGAAGCGAACACGTCGCCAGCAGGGCGATCTCCGCTGGTGTGAGTGACTATTTTCGGACACAGGAGACCGACGCCGACACGTTGGCGAAGCGAATCGAGCAGACGATACGGCCGTCGAGTTCGAACGAACCCGACCGACGATTCGACCACTATCAGTCCATCGTCCAAGCGATGGGCGATGGGGTATACACGCTCGATACAAACGGTCGGATGACTGCCGTCAACGATACGCTGGTGGAAATTTCGGGGTACGACCGGGAGGAACTCGTCGGCGAACACATATCGCTTCTACTGGACGACGTGGATGTCGAGCGGGGAAATCGAGTCATCAGGGCGCTGCTTGCGGACGATGAGGACGTCGGGCAGTTGCAGGCACACCTTCACACCGTCGAGGGGGGAACGGTGCCGTGCGAGGCTCGAATCGGCTTACTGACACACAACGATGTCTTTCGCGGGACGGTCGGCGTGTTTCGAAGCATTGCGGAGCACGAACACGTCAAACGGGCGCTCCGGGAGGAGAAACAGCGGATCGAGGAACTGCACGAAGTCGCCTCCCAGATGGAGGCCTGCCAGACCGCGGACGAACTCTGTGAGCTAACCATCGATGCCGCGGAAAGCATCCTGCAGTTCGACATCTGTGGAATCGACCTCGTCGACGGAGAATACTTCGTTCCGGCGGCGATTTCGACCGGAATGACGGACGACGGGTACGCCAGACTCCGTACCGACCAAGGGGTGGCAGGGAAAACGTATCAAAATCACGAAACGTACGTCATCGATGACGTGCGGGACGAATCGGATGCGGTCCCGGCGCAGTCCGAATATCGGTCGCTTCTCAGCGTTCCGGTCGGTGATGTCGGCATCTTTCAGGCGGGATCACGCGACTGCTCCGCGTTCGACTGTGAGGACGCCGAACTGGCCGAACTGCTGGTTTCACACACCGCGGAAACGCTTCGGCGCATTCGGTCACAGACCGCCCTCCGCGAGAGCGAGGAGAAGTATCGGACGCTCGTCGAACAGAGCCACGACGCGATTTACATTTATAACGATGACACGTTCGAATTCCTCAACAAGCGTGTCTGTGAACTCACCGGCTACAGCCGTGATGAACTCCTCGACATGAAGATTTGGGATCTGATCCATCCCGACGACCGGGCGGAAGTCGAGCATATCGCCAGCGGTCGTAATCACGAGGAGCGTCCGCCCCACTACGAGGCCCGTGTCGTGACCAAGGACGGCGGCGTTCGACATATCGAGTTCAGCGTGCGCGTCATCACCTACGAAGGCGAGTTGGCGAACCTCGGATCCGCCCGTGACGTGACGGAGCGAAAGAAACGAAAGCAGGAGCTCAAGCGACAAAACGAGCGCTTGGAGGAGTTCGCAAGCGTCATTTCACACGACCTGCGGAACCCGCTGAACGTGGCCCAGGGGAACCTCGATCTCGCCAGGGAGCGCGGTGACGAACGACATTTCGAGAAGTCGGAAAACGCCCTCCAGCGAATGGAGAGCCTCATTGCAGACTTGTTGACATTGGCGCGACAGGGACAGGTCGTCAGCGGCACGGAGTCGGTCGAACTCACTTCCGTCGTCCGGCAGGCGTGGGCGAACGTCGAAACACGGGACTGCACGCTCGTCGTGAACACCCTCGAAACGGTCGATGCCGACCGAGGACGACTGCAGGAACTCTTCGAAAACCTGTTTCGAAACGTCGTCGAGCACGCCGGGGACGAGACGACGGTTCGTGTCGGGTCCCTCTCGGACGGTTTTTTCGTCGAGGATGACGGACCCGGGATCACTCCGGAGGAACGCGAGGCCGTCTTCGAGCACGGTCACACGACCGCCGAAAGTGGCTCCGGACTCGGCCTCTCCATCGTCAAGGGAATCGCCAACGCACACGGTTGGTCCATTCGAATCCACGAAGGAACGGACGGTGGGGCGTGCTTTCGAATTCGACGGGCGTAGCTACACCCACCGAAATCCGTCGACGGTCGGCGCTGGCAACGGACTCGATTGTAATCCCTCGCTCGGTTTCGGGTCGTTGTATCCCCGCGGAGCCACGTCGTTCGGCCCGTTCGGATAGAACAGCGACGCCACCAACTGAATCTGGCCGCGACCGACGCCGAGTTCGAATTGCCCGCCGCCGTACAATTCAATCCCGTGTTCGTCACAGTACTCCAGCGTGTCGAGCAGGGATTCGACGCTGCCGAACCGCGACGGTTTGATGTTCATCCACTTGGGTTCGAACGGACGCGATTCGATGCTCTCGATGCCCGTTATCGGCGCATCCCACGAAAGCCGCTCGCTCACGGAATCGAGTATGTCGGCCGTCTCGTCGGTGTACGCGGCGTCTTCGATGACGACGTTTGGGAGCCCCTCCGCGACGCGACGATAGAGGTCGGAATCCGGTGATTGGTTCACCTCCGCCTCGCCGTACTCGGCTTTCATGTCCACGATTCGGATCCGATCAGTGGAAGCCAGTTCGGCGACGAAATCGTCGTCCCATTCCGCTGTGGCGTCGAGTTTGAACCCCAACTCGGGGTCGATGTCGAGCCACTGTCGCACGCGTTCGGCACTTGGCGGGTCACCCAACCGCATGCTCACGACGAACCGCACGGGCTCGGGCGTGCGGTCGAGCAGGCTCGCGAGGTCGGTGTCCGCCTGTCGGAGCGCGAGGTCGAGTGCCGCGCTCTCGAAGGCCCACTGACGGAAGTGTCGGAAATCCGCACGGGACGGCCCGACGGGGAAGAGATCGATGTCCGCGAGCGCCTCCGAGAACTCGTCGAACGTGTACGACCCCGTCAGGTCGAACTCGGCGTCGGCCAGTCCGTGCTGGTCGTCGGCGTCGTACGTCACGTCCTCGCCACGCCCCGTTTCGCCGCCGCCACGCAGGACGATTTCGGTCGTGACGCGCGTGAAGTCGCTCGACGTCTCGCGCTCGTGGGGTTCGAACGAACAGGCATCGATTTCCAGCGGAAGGTCGGCCACCGCGTCGTAAAGTGTCATCCAGTCCTCGTTCGATGCCCAGCGAGTCAATACTTCGCATCGATTCGATGACGTTCGGTCGTCATCGCTCGTCCGTCGCTGACCGCAATCTCCCGTTCCCCTGACGAAAACTGTGTAGCGGCGAGGCTTATGCTGCTCCGAAGCCTACACACCTGAGACGTGTTCAGAGAAGACGGCCACTTCGCCCGCTGGTCCTCCACCGGATGCGCTTCCGTCGAAACGAGACGGTCGAAATCGAATGGGGAGCGAACGTAGCGATGGTCCTCGCCGAGATTCACATCAGCCATCCCGACCTCACGCTAGTGCCAACGATACGTGAGCGGTCGGACGTACTGATTCGCCGGGAGTTCCAACCCGTTCGGAGCGGGTCCAAGCTACTGCTGTTTTTCTCCGTCGAGGGGGACGATTTGGACGGGTTTGAGGAGGCGCTCGACGCGGACCCGACCGTCACGGGTTTCCGTCTCATCGCGGATTACGGCACACAGCGTATCTTCCGGGTTCGGGTCTCGGACGCCGCGAAATCAGTCACGCCGATGCTCGCGGAGTTGGGTATTCAGATTCTCAACGTCCAAAGCGACACCGAGGGGTGGGAACTGCAACTCCAACTGCCGGACAACGACGCACTGGTCGCGTTCCGCGCGTACTGTCGGGACGAGGGCGTTTCGTTCCACGTCGGAACGCTCTACGTCGAAACCGACGGCGGCGGACAGACGAACTTCGGATTGACCGGTCGGCAGCACGACGTCTTGAAGATGGCGTACGAGCGCGGGTATTTCGATGATCCGCGCGGCGTAACTCTCCAGGAACTCGCCGCTAGCACTGGAATCTCCTCGACGGCGTTGGGCCGAAGGTTACGCCGTGGGATGAAACGACTCGTCGAGAAACTGCTCGACCTGTGATGGTCGTGGACGTTCGTAAACCCTTCCCCTCTTAAAGGCGCAGATAGTGAACGGCACGACTGACGTATGCTGGACGACTATCGTCTAACGTGAAGCGAATTGCCCCCAGACACACAGATAACCTCCTCCGAAAGTGTTGATAATATGACTGATATGGACGGTTCATCACCCGATAGGCTCGTGTTCGATCGTACGGAGTACGCCACGGTCAGCGAAGCGGTCGTGGATGCGGTCGCTTCCGTGACCGCCATCGATCCGCTCGAAATGGATCCGCTGTACTCCCTGATCGACTTGGACGCGCTGGAGCGAATCGTCGGCCCGAAACTCAACGGCCAGCGTCGAAACGGGAACGTCACGGTCGAATTTCAGGTGAACGGCCACGACGTCGTGGTGCGTAGCGACGGTCTCATCTACGTGTTCGAGCGGACGGAGACCCACCCCGAACGAATGGACGAACGATGACCGACGACCCCAACGCCAGCGTAACCACCACCGACCGATTCACCGCCCTTTTGGAGGCGACGCTGTCCGCGGCGTACCGAAACGACATCGACGTCGAAGGTGGCTGGTTGATAGAATCCCCATCGTCCGACGTCCCGAACTGGGACATTGAAATCTGGCGGACGGAGAACCCCGACAGTTCGGACTAAGCGCGGATTACCATCGCTCGGATCCCCGACGAGAACAACGTAACGGAAGACGCGTGTATCACAACACCGCCAGCGCTCGAAGTGGATACGGACGAGTTCTTCTCCGATGTGGTTCGATAGTCGAATAGTTGCTCATCTGTCCAATTATTCCGTTTTGACCGAACTTTCGTGAGCGAAGTGGGATCGATTGCGTCGAATCTGGGCGGCCGTTGTCGGTATCTTTCCCGTCAACAGGGCCGTAAAACTACTCCGTCGGAAACGATCCGTAGAGCGAATGGTCTCAAAACGTGCATAATAGTTAATGCCCGTTACGTCGAGTATATCATGGTTTATGGTAGCAATAGACATCGAAACGGAGGAAGGACAAAAGGAAGCGCTACGCCGAATGCTGACGATACGGGCATTCGACACGAAAGCGGGCGAGTTGTTCGGTGACGGGGAACTCCCGGGATTCGTTCACTTGTATATCGGCGAGGAGGCGGTTGCCGTCGGTGCGTGTTCCGCACTGGAGGAGGACGACTACATCACGAGTACACACCGCGGACACGGCCACTGCATCGCCAAGGGGCTCGATTTGGAGGAGATGATGGCCGAACTGTACGGCAAAGCGAACGGATACTGCAACGGCAAAGGCGGGTCGATGCACATCGCGGACGTGGACGCCGGTATGCTGGGTGCGAACGGTATCGTGGGCGCTGGACCACCGCTCGCCACCGGTGCCGCACTCACCTCGCAGATCAAGGACGAGGACACGGTGGCGCTGGCGTTCTTCGGGGACGGTGCGGTCGCACAGGGACAGATTCACGAGGCAATCAACCTCGCGGCGACGTGGAACCTCCCGGCGGTTTTCCTCGTCGAGAACAACCAGTTCGGCGAGGGGACGCCCGTCGAAAAACAGCACAACCTCCAAAACCTGAGCGAAACCGCGGAGGCGTACAACATCCCCGGGTTCACCGTCGATGGAATGGACGTGACCGCCGTCTACGAAGCCGTGAAGGAGGCCCGAAAGCGCGCGATGGACCGCGATGGGCCGACGTTCATCGAAGCGGACACCTACCGCTATCGCGGCCATTTCGAAGGCGACCAGCAACCCTACCGCACCGACGACGACATCGCGCTCTGGAAGGAAAACGACGCCATCGAATCCTTCAGACAGCGGCTTATCGACGCCGGAACGATCACCGAAGCGGAGTTCGACGAGATGGAATCGGACATCAGCGACCGAGTCGAGGCGGCAGCGAAAGAGGCGAAAGAAGCGGCGTATCCCGACCCAACGGAGGCGTACGACGACATGTTCAACGCGACCGTACCCGAGATCGATAGCTTTGCAAAACAGATGCGGACGGATGGTGGTGAGGACCGATGAGCACCGAAAGCGCGCCGTCGTCGGAACCGTCGGAGACCGAGGAGATGACGGTCAGGGAGGCGATTCGGTTGGCGATGCGGGAGGAGTTGGAGGACGACGACGACGTGTTCCTCATCGGCGAGGACGTCGGCGAGTTCGGCGGCGTCTTCGAGGTCACCAGCGGCCTCGTGGACGAGTTCGGGGAGGGCCGAATTCGGGACACGCCCATCAGTGAAGCCGGATTCATGGGTGCGGCTATCGGTGCCGCGGCGACGGGATCACGGCCCGTCGTGGAAATCATGTTCGCGGACTTCATGGGCGTCTGCTCGGAGCAGATCATCAATCAGATGGCGAAAAACCGCTACATGTTCGGCGGCAAAACCGAGATGCCGGTGACCGTCCGAACGACGGAAGGTGGCGGGATGGGTGCTGCCAGCCAGCACTCGGGAACGCTGCACACGTGGTTCGCCCACTTCCCGGGCATCATCGCCGTCGCACCCGGAACGCCGCGGGCCGCGAAGGGGCTCCTCAAATCCGCCATCCGCTCCGACGACCCGGTGTTCGTCTTCGAGAACAAGGCGATGTACGAGCAGACGGGCGAAGTGCCGCTCGATCGGGACTACACCATCCCGCTGGGGACGGCGAAGGTCGAACGCGAGGGGGACGACGTGACGGTCGTCGCGACCCAGCGACTCGTCGGAGAATCGCTCGAACTCGCCGAGGAACTGGCAGGTGAGACCAGCGTCGAGGTCATCGACCTTCGGTCGCTGTATCCGCTCGATACCGACACGCTCGTCGAGAGCGTAGAGAAGACGGGTCGTCTCGTCATCGCCGACGAAAGCCCGCTCTCGTACGGTACCCACGCGGAAGTGGCGACGCGCGTCATGGAGAACGCGTTCTTCAGCCTCGACGCACCCATTCAGCGCGTCGGTGTCGCCGACGTTCACATCCCGTTCAGCCCGGTCCTGGAGGAGGAAGTGCTCCCGGACGCCGACGACGTGAAGGCGGCGATCGACCGCATCGTCTAGTGTCCTCGATAGTCGGTCTCATCGTCAACCCCGTGGCCGGACGGGACATCCGGCGACTGACGGGTGGGGCGAGCGTCAGTAGCAACTACGCGAAACGCCGCACGGCACACTGCGTCCTCGAAGGACTCCGGATCGCCGACGATTCCGAGGTTCTCGTCATGCCGGACAACGCCGGACTCGCGGAGAGAATAGTCGCCGATGCGCCGGACGACCTCGCGATCGACGTGCTGGACGTGGCCGTCACGGATTCCGGACGTGATACGCGAAACGCCGCCGAACGGTTTTCGACCGCGGCCGACGCAGTGGTCGTCCTCGGCGGCGACGGCACCAATCGGGACGTCGCAGTCGGCATCGGCGAGGTTCCGATGGTGAGTATCTCAACCGGAACGAACAACGTGGTTCCCACGCCGGTCGATGGCACGATTGCCGGTGCCGCCGCGGGGTTCGTTGCGAGCGGCGCGGCTCCGGCGTCCGAGACGACGGTACGCCACGGCACAGTCGAAGCGGTCGTGGACGATGGAACGGAGGAACGACGGCTTCGCGGACTGGCGACGGTCGGCGTCCTTGACCAGCAGTTCGTCGGAACTCGGGCGATTCTCGATCCGGAAGACATCATCGGCGGCGTCGTCTCGCGGGCGTCGCCCGCGGAAATCGGTCTCTCGGCGATCGCCGGGGGGTTCGAGACGCACCGTCCGGACGAACCGGGCGGCATCGGATTCCGACTCGGGGATCGAAGCGAATCAGCGAATGAAGACGAACGCGAGGTGCGTGCGGTCACCGTCCCCGGGGTCGTTTCGGACGTTTCCGTCGCGGAGTTCCGTCGGTTGGACGACGGGGAAGCGTTCGCGTTCGACGTCTCAAGCGGCGTCGTCAGTGCCGACGGCGAGCGGGAACTCGAAGTCCGGGACGCGGCGGTCCGTCTCCGTCCCGTGAGCGACGGTCCGCGCCTCGTTCGAATCGACGCGGCGATCGAACGAGCGGCCGACGCGGGCTACTTTCGCGCCAACTGAGTCCCTCATCCTTATTTTTCGCCCGCCGCGATGACGAGCGGCCACGGGTTTTCGACGTGTTCGACCAACGTCCCGAGGAACCGCGCGGCGTCCGCGCCATCGACGATACGGTGATCGAACGAGAGCGAAAACGAGATCTGCTTGCGGACGGCGACCCCGTCGTCGTCGGTCGGAACCACTTCGCGCCGTATCGCGTTGACGCCGAGGATGGCGATCTGCGGCGGGTTGATGACGGGGTCGAACCGCTCGACGCCGAGGACGCCGAGGTTCGAGACGGTTATCGTGCCGCCGGTGAGGTCGTCCATCGTGAACTCCCCGGAGAGCGCGCGGTCGGTGACTTTCCGCCGTTCCTCGGCGAGGTCGGCGAGCGACATCGAATCGACGTCGCGGATGACCGGTGCGATGAGTCCGGCGTCGATATCGACGGCGACGCAGATGTCGTGTGTCTCGTGGAGTCGATGGACCTCGTCCTCGAACGTCGCGTTGAACTCGGGATGGGCGTCGAGCGCGGCCGACAGCGCCGTCAGCAGTACGTCGGTCACGGACACGTCCGAGGAAAGGGCCTCGTCCGCGGCCGACGCCGCGGCGAGCAACTCCTCCGCATCGGCAGTGCGGTGTTCGGTGACGTGCACCGCCGTGCTGGCACTTTCCCCGAGTCTGTCGGCGATGGTTCGGCGCATCCCCGAAAGCGGTCGGTCCTCCTGCCGGGTTCCGGGGACCGTCTTCGAGTCGTCGCTCGGTTCTTCGGCCGCCGTCGAAGCGGCGACCGATTCGTCGCCTGCCGCCCGCCGAACGTCGGTTTCGGTGAGACGGCCGGTGTCCGCGGTTTCGATCGATTCGACATCCACGCCCAACTCCCGCGCGAGACGGCGGGCGCTCGGGGTGGCGAACACGCGTTCGGCGGGAACGTCGGGTTCGGTCGCTCCCGACGGACCGACATCGGTCGATTCGGCGGCGGCCGGTTCGGGTTCGCTCGCCGCGGCGACCGCTTCGACGTCCTCCTCCGTCACCGCGCCCTGCGGGCCGGTGCCGTCGGCGTCGTGAAGCGCCACGCCCAACTCCTCCGCCCGCCGTTTCGCCCGTGGCGTCGCCTTGACGTCCTCGTCCGACTCGGCGGCCTCGCCGTCGGCCGTCTCACCGTCGGCCGCCGCCTCGACGTCCGATTCGTCCACGGCCCCCTGTGGTCCGGTGCCGTCGATGGTCGTGAGGTCGACGCCGAGTTCCTCGGCCCGTCGCTTCGCTCGCGGCGTGGCTTTGACGCTCGCCGCCGTCGCCGACGAGGATTGGCTCTGAACGCCCGACCCGTGGCCACCATCCTCCGCGGCGGCCGTGGTGGCGCTCTCGGACGACGGTTCGCCCTCCACCGTCGTCGATTTCCCCTCGACCTCCGCGACCAGTTCGTCGATGTCCGCATCCGGCGCGGCGACGATCCCGAGCGGTGCCCCCGGGTCCGTCACGTCACCCTCCTCGACGAAAATCCGTCTCAGAACGCCGTCTTCCCGTGCATCGATTTCTGCCGTCGTCTTCTCCGATTCGATTTCGGCGATGGTCGCGCCCTCCTCGATCGTGTCCCCGACGGAAACCGTCCACGCGTTGAGCGTTCCCGAGTCCATTTCCAGTCCCAACTTGGGCATCTTGACGACATATGCCATGATACGAAAGCACATGGTCTATCATAATAAATGTCTGCTCCCGTCCGCAAATCGGGAATCGATTCCGTTCGTCGATTCCGTCCCTATTGACGAACTCTCGGCGACCCGACCGATTCCCCTCGTGCGTTGCCGTTTTTCACTGCCGTCGCCGACATGCAGTCCAGACAGCCGAACACTTCGTCGTCGTTGTTCCCGAAGACGCGGGCGAAGTCGGGCGTGACGAACGATCCGCAGTTGCGGCATCGACGGTCGCTGTGTTCGAACTCCTCCTGTGATTGTCGTGTTGTGGTCATCGTGATCGGATCAGACGTCGTTCATGCGCTGGCGCGATTCGGTTCCACACTGCACGCATTCCGTGACGCGGTACGGTTCGCGCGAGAACTCGGCGTTCGTTTCGCTGTCGCTTTCCGTGATGATGGTCACGAACACGCGATGGGTCGTCTTCGAATCGCAGTGTTCACACTGTTCGACCGTTTCTTGGGTATTCGATTGTGTCGTTGACATCGTATCTTTGGGCGGCAGTCGTTCTCGTCCCCGTGCTTGCTTCGGAGGGTGCGTTTCTCTATTCATTACTAGCGTTGCCCTCCTGGTCGGTCTACTCGTTGCCAATGCAAGGTGTTCTTTCGTCACTTTCCAAATGAACTGAGATTTCGCGTGAGTGACCTCCGTCTCCGCCCCGTTTTCACTGAGAACCGTTCGTGAATTCCCCGGTCGATATCGGTGAAATCTGCACCACCGTAACCGTTCTGGCGCGAGTTTATCCGGCTTGCAAAGAAACGTGAAAGTATGAAACTACGTGAGCCGACTGCGAGTGACGCGGAGCGGATTCACGAGTTGGCACGGAGTGCGATGACTGCATCGTACTCGCTGAGTCCACAGCAGATAGAGAACGTCATCACCGAGCAGTTCGCCGAGGCGAGGGTGACCGGTCTGGTCGACGCCCCCGACGATCGCGTATTCGCGCTCGAAGACGAGGAGTTCGACACGCTCGTGGGACTCACCGAGGGCCACCTCGACGGGAGTTCCGGCGAGATACGATGGTTGTTGGTGGACCCGGAGCACCGCGGGAAGGGTGTCGGGACGGAACTGTTCGAGACGATAGTCGAGAAGCTACGCGAGGACGGCGCGGAACGAATCGACGCGAACGTGCTCGACGCCGACAGGGAAGGCGCGCAGTTCTTCGAGGAGCAGGGCTTCGAGCGGACGGACGACCGGCAAGTCGAGTACGGCGGCGAACCGTTGGTCGAACACCGGTACTCCCTCGATGCGAGCGAACGGGAGATGTCCGACGACACCAGCGGGGACACCGACCCGACGGAAATGACGTTGGAGAATACGGAGACACACGACGGAACGACGACCGCCGCGACGGAGGACGGGGAGACGGTGTATCTGAACCTGGAGGAAACCAAATCGGGAACCGAACACCCGTTCTTCGTCACATACAGCGACGAAGCGGAGAAGAACAGGTACGGATACTACTGTAGCAACTGTGGGTCGTTGAAAACGACGCGCGACGCCCAAGACCACATCGAGTGTACCGAGTGCGGGAACGTTCACACGCCGAAATCGGCCGAATCGTACGACGATTCGTATCTGTAGTCCTCCCATTTTTCGCCCCCCTCGTCGGTAGCGATAAAATTGACGTGACCGCTCGTCGTAACGGTCGGGCCACGAGCACGGGAGAGTGGAGGGAACAGGGTGAGGTTGCATATTCCAGTAGAATCTTTTCACGGCTCGCGGATGAAAGGCAAAACATGGCAACCGAGTCCAACGAGAAGACGTATTCGTGTGAGTACTGTGACGACGAGTTCGAGGGGAAGGAGGACCTGCACGAACACATGCGAGAGACACACGACGAGACTCCGGACGAGAAGAGCGAGGAATCGGCGGCGGCCGGTACGGACGCGAGCGGGTCCACCGGTTCGATCACCGAGGAGAACAACGAGTCGCCGTCGGCGGCGGAACCGTCGGAGGCCGCTGGACCGTCCGGTAACGAGGACGAGATCGGCCCAGATTCGGACGACTGACGCCGATTCGGACGATTGACGACGGGACCACCATCGCTCCGGTGAGACCATCGGCTAACTACTTTTCGCACCGTTCGATCCCTTCGCCGTCCGGTGAAATCGAATCTCGAACGGTTACGGTCGACTGCGCCGCATCTCCCACAGATCGGAGTAGGTGATTACCTCGATACCGTTCGTCCCGTCGATGTGGGCGAGCAGTTCCTTGTACTCACTTCGGCTCATCGTGTTGTGCGAGTCGAAATTGTGGAAGTTGAGGATGGAACACTGACGGTGCTCGGCCGCCAGCGTCACCGCGCGCTTGGAGACTTCGAGGCGGCTACCGATGGTTCGGGGGAGCACGAGCGGGTCGAACCCGTGGACCCCCGTCATGTTGACGCTGGCCGATTGGTTCATCCCACCCATATAGAAGTATTTGCTGATGATCCTGAGCGCGGTCTTGTCGTAGTTGTTCCCCGGGTAGACGATGAAGTTCGCACCCTCGAAACCGTTGTCTATCATCCACTGTTTGTTTCGGCGCAGGATGTGCTCCAGTTTCTTCGTGGAGATTGTAGCGAACGGATCGCCAGTGCTGCCGTGAACCACGACTTCGTCGCCGTTCTCCTGTCGTTCTCGCAACTCCTCGACGGACATGAAGTACGAGGAGTCGACCTTGTCCGGTTCGATCGGCATCGTGATGACCGCCGGAAAACCGTACTCGTCGTTCAGTGGAGCGGCTTCGTCGTAGTAAATCTGATCCCCATCGTCCCAACTGAGAACGACGTATCCTTTGTCCGGTTTCGGGTGTAGTCGCATGTCATCGACGTGTGCCTGAACGCCGTTCGAGTTGTTGCTGCCGAGTTCGAGTTTGATACGGACGATGTTGCGACGGTCGGGTGGTGTCTCGCTGGTCTCGAACACACCCGGGCAGGTTCGAAACCAGCCGACATCCGGCGGTCGATACGTAACGTTCCGGAGTTCCTGTACGACCCAGTTGTCGTCTGCGTCGTACAGATACACCTGGAAGGAAACGTCCATCGGGGTTTCACTCCGGAACGCGAACGACACGTCGTGGGTGGAAATATCGAGCGGTGCGTCGAGCCGTCGTTCGGCGGTCACCCCTTCGTAACTGTCCGTACTGAGTTTGAGGCTCCGTGTCCCGACGAACGAGATGGAACTATCGGGCGTAACCGAGTTCCGTTTCTCGACCCACTTCGAGCTATCCTCGAAGTCGTCGAAACTCGTTCCGGGTTCGCCGAACCTCTTACGGCTGTTGTAGTCCGTCCGTAGCTTCGGCTTGGACGTCTCTTCGGTGGTCGTTTCCGTCGTCGTCCGTGTCGTGCTGGATTTCGTCGGTCGTCCTGTGGACGTGGACGTACCGGTGGAGGTGCTCTTCGATGAATTCCGTGAACAGCCGGCGAGCACCCCCGTAACGGCGGCACCGGTGAGTTGGAGGAGGCGACGGCGCGTCGTGATTTCGTTCGGGGACATTAGTTCCAGTTGGAAACACTTTCACAACTCGTAATATGTTTGTTGGTATCCAATTGGCACACTAATCGTTTATTCTATGTGTGTGTCGTATGACATCACGGAGGATACAACGGAAACTTCCTCAAGCGGGATCGAAAAAAGGGACGAATTCGATGGGTGGACCCAGGTATCCTTCGTCGAACCGTCGGTCGTCAGTCGCTCCGGAGCGACGACGTTTCCTCCTCCGAGTAGCCGAACAGACCCGTCTCGAAATAGGCCAGTTCGAGGATGACGATGACGACGGTGATGGCCGTGACCGTGTAGAAGACGCCGCGCTGGGCGGTGAACAGGTGCCAGAGCATCATCGGGAGGAACAGCACCGCACCGATCAACCCGATTGCGGGCGGAATCGCGGACACGTCCTCGTGGTCACGTTGGGTCAACGCGAGGAAGCTCATCCCGCCGAAGACGACGATGAACGTCAGCGACGCGAACGACGTGATCCCCTCCAGACTGCCGACGGCGGTGAACGCGGCGGTCAGCACGCCGAGGATGAGGATGATGCGTTTGGGTAAATCCTCGCCGACGTGGAACTCGTCGGGCGAACTGGCGTCGAGTTTCTTCGGAAGGAGTCCGTTCTCGATGAGTCGGTCCGAGAACTGCGCGCTGGTGAAGAGCGTCGCGTTGATCGCGCTGGCGGTCGAGAACAGCGCCGACAGCGAGATGATGAGTTCGCCCCACCTTCCGCCGAACTTCGAGGCGGCGGTCGCCAGCGCCACTTCCGGATGCTTGGAAACCATCCCGACGCCGACGATACTGGTGGTGACGATTGCGACGCCGATGTAGATCGCCACGGCGGTCGGAATCGAGAGGTAGATGGCGGTCGGGTTGGTGTCGCTGTGGTTCTCGATGGTTCCCTGTGAGTACATGAGCAACTGCCATCCCTGGAACGCCACGAACGACATCGCCGCCGCCATGATTGGGCTGAAGCTCAGCGAATCCGCCCCCGTCTTGATGCCGCCGTGCGACGTGCCGAACCAGAGACCGACCAGTGCGAAGCCGACGAGGACGGCTATTTTGACCACGACGAGCGCGATTTCGACCCAGCCGGACTCCTCCACGCCGACGAGGTTGAGACCGACGAAAATCCCGATGATGGCCAGCGACAGCACCGCCCGAAGCGGTAGCCCCGCGACGTGTTCGACACCGGCGATATCGACGGCGTAGCTCCCGAACGCGTAGGCGTACATCGCAATCGAGCCGACGTATCCGAACAACAGCGTCCAACCGGCCATTCCCGCGAGCGTGGAACTATCGGCGAACCACGCCAGATAGGTCGGCGACGCGCCTTCGGGGTCGCTTAACTGGTTCAACTTGATGTACGAATACCCCGCACACATCGCCACGATTCCCGCCAGGACGAACGAAAACCACGCCAACGGCCCGGCGACTTTCACGACGACGCCGAGGACGGCGTAAATCCCCCCGCCGATCATCCCACCGAGGGCCATCGACACCGCACCGGTCAATCCGAGCCCTCCACCTGCTGCTTCTTCGGTCATTTCGAATAGGTTGCCGACGGGAGATGCATCAGTGTTGTAGCCGAATACTAAACCCATTCATATTAGACGGGGAAACATCGACCTCAACGCGTCCGATAGTCGAAACTGTTTTGACGATTATATTAGACTTAAATCATATGTCCGATGTTGCCCTCCAAAAGACGATTCGCCGGTGTACTGCGTTGCTCGTTATCGCCCTCTCCTCGATTGCCATCATCCTCTCGTCGTCCGCATCGAACTCCGGCGACGGACTGTTCGTTCTAGTCGCGTACGTGCTGTTTCTGGGCTCCATTCTGTATCTCGGCTGGAGCATCGTATTTGAGTTCGGCGCTCCGGTCCCCGCAGAGTCGTCCGACGCCGCCGACGAAAGCGAAAAATCAGGTGAACAACCGACCGAGTGAACGGCCCGGTTCTCAGTTTATCTCGTTGTGCATCGCCTCGATGACCTCGTCGAGGTCCGGTTCGCCGCCGCCCGGTTGTCGGCCGTAGGAGAACTCGCCGTTCCCGTCCACCGATTCGCCCTGCGTCCAGCGCTCGTCCGGGTTCGGGCGCTCGTCCTTGGTCGTGGACATGAACTCGTAGTTGAAGTCCTGGTTCTCCTTTTCTTGCGGGAAGCTGTTCGGCACCGGAACGTGGTCCTCCATCGTTTCGAGGGCGGCGTGCCACTGGTTCTGGTGCATCGTGTCGCGGGCGATGAGGTACGACAGCATGTCCTTCATGCCGGGGTCGTCGGTCATCTCCCAGAGCCGTGCGGCGAGGGTTCGACCGGTCGATTCGGCCATGACGTTCGCGTACATGTCCGCCGCGAGGTTGCCGCTGGCGACGATGTAGTTCCCGGTGAACGGCACGCCGTTGGAATCGACGGGCATCGCGTGCAACCCTGCCGAGAGAGCCTGCCGTGGCTGTCCGCTGTTCATCATCTCGGAGATGACCGCGTCCTCGCGCGCCGCCTCGCGCTGGGCGTCGGACGCCCCCTCCAAGTTCTTCGCCACCGCCGTCGCCAGCATCTCGATGTGACCGAGTTCCTCCGTCGCGGTCTCCATCAGCAGCCGTCTGTACTCGCTCTTGTCGGCGGGCACCGCGAACGCCTGAAACATGTACTGGAGCGCGACCCGCATCTCACCTTCCGCTCCCCCGATGGCCTGTTGGAGCATCTTGGCGAACCGTGGGTCTGGCTCTTCGACCGTCACCTCGTACTGGAGTTCGTTGTCGTGGTAGAACATTGTTTTCCCGTGCCGAGCGACAAGGGAAACGTGATTAGGCACACTGCCTGCTAGTGCACGTCAGTTAAACGACCACCTCCAAATCCCCCGCCCGTCCGGGATCGACGACCACCATCGGTCGGCACCGCAGGCACTACTTCCCGGCCACAACAGTTTGCAAGGAGGAGCCTCCTATCCCCAAGGACCATGGTCGACATTGATCTTGACGCCGTGCCGAGTCGTGGCCGAACTGGCTGGTGGGTTTTCATCCTGCTCCTCGTACTCGTCGCGGCGTACGTCGCGTACTCGTTCATCGGGATGGTGGTTCTGGGTGTCTTCGGCTACTACGCCACCCGACCCATCTATCGCCAACTCAGTGGCATCACTGACTCCGACGGGGTAAGCGCGGGACTGACGCTTCTCGTCGTGTTTCTCCCCATCGTCGTGCTCACGTTCTACGCCGGATTTCAACTCGTCAGTCGAGTGGGATCGGTGTTCGGAAACACCACCGATTCGGCGCTCGTGACCCACTATCTGGGGGCGCTTCCGAAGGGCCAACAGCGGACGGTTCTGGAAGCCATCCATCACCCACAACAGCTCCTCTCGAATCCGCAGACGACGGTCATGACCGTGCTCGACGCGGGACTGAAGGTCACCTCCGCCGTCGTCGGCGCGGGGATGCTCATCGCGCTCGCGGTGACGCTGTCGTACTTCCTGTTGAATCACGACGACCAACTCGCCGACGGTCTCGTCCAACTGTTCGACGGGAAGGACACGGCGGCCTACGGCTACGCCGTGGCCGTCGACGAGGACTTGGAGTCCGTCTTCTTCGGGAATTTGCTCTTCGTCATCGGCATGTCCGTCATCGCGTGGGCCGCGTATTCGGGGACGAACCTCCTCGCGCCCTCGGGGCTTCACATCCCGATGGTGTTCGTGCTCGCGTTCCTCACCGGCATCGCCAGCCTGATTCCAATCGTCGTCGGCAAAATCGTCTACATCCCCGTCGTCGGCTATCTGGCCTTTCAGGCGGTCGACTCGGGCGGAAACCATCTGGCGTTCGTCGGCGGGGTGCTCGTCGTCTACTTCCTCCTCCTCGACACGCTTCCCCAGACGTTCCTCCAACCGTACATCACTGGTCGTCAACTCGACATGGTGATGATGATGTTCGCGTACCTGCTCGGCCCGATTCTTTTCGGCTGGTACGGCTTCTTCCTGCTCCCGATACTGTTCATCATCATGCTCGAAGCGGTTCGCATCGTCCTTCCGGAACTCCTCCACGGAGAAGCGCTCACGCCGACCGTCTCGATGGGCGAGTCGGTCGGGACGAACCCGTCCTCCGCTCGAAATTCCCCGCCGAGTGCCGACGGAACGTCGGGTGACGGTTCGGATGCGGACGCCGAATGAGCGTTCGGTCCGACTCGACGCTGATGAGGTCTGACTTAAAGACCATTAGTAACCGGCCGGAAGATACAGCAGACGCAAGCGAATCTAGTAGCCAATGCGAGAGTTGCACGTTCATGCGTCGGCAGGCGAGCGGGAGGAAGTCGCCTCCATCCTCGACGAGTACGATGTCGATTATACGGTCGTGAGCGACGAGGGGGAAGGTGCGCTCTTTTTCTTCCCGCTTCCGACGGCGATGGTGGGACCGCTCCTCGACGAGTTCCGTGACGCGGATATCGAGGAGGACGCCTACACCGTCTCGACGAAGGCCGAACTGGCCGAGACGCCGAACTTCACCGAGCTTCGCCAACGGTTCTCCGACTCGATCCACAAGCTCTCGAAATCCGAACTGCACGCGAAGATCCGGGAGATGCAATGGCCGTACCAACTCTACTATCTCGGTACCCTCCTGAGCGTCATCGCGGCCGCCGCCGGGTTGTTGCTCGACCAACCGGCGCTCATCATCGGCGCGATGATCATCGCACCGCAGGTGAGTTCGGCCCTCGCCGCCCCGACCGGCGTCCTTCTGGGTGACTGGGAACTGTTCGTCAGTAGCGTCAAAGAGCAAGGGCTAGGCCTCGGGATGGCCATCATCGCCGCCGCGGCCTTCGGGTGGTTCGTTCGCTGGGTAGGCTTCGTCCCGCCGGGGGTGTCCGTCATACATATCGAACTCATCGGCGTTCGACTCGCGCCGAGTGCCCTCTCGACGATCGGCGCGATAATCGCCGGGGTCGTCGGTGCGTTCGGATACACGACCGAGCAGTCCACGACCATCATCGGCGTCATGATCGCAGCCGCGATCATTCCGGCCGCGGCGGTGGTCGGTCTCGCGATCGCGTGGATGGAACCACTGCTGGGTATCGGCGCGCTCCTGCTCTTGCTGGTCAACATCCTCGCCATCAACATCGGCGCGCTGTTCACGCTGATCGGGATGGGCTATCAGCCGAGATGGAGTGATTCGGACGGTTCGTTCCGGGAATCGATCCCGTCCGGCCAGCGAACGGCGGTCTACGCGACGCTGCTCGTCCTCCTAGTAGCGACCGTCGGTACTGGGGCGTTGACCGCGTCGAACATATCGTTCAGCCGAACGACGAACGAACAGGTGGAGACGACGTTGAACCAACCGTCGTACTCGAACCTCTCGATGTCCGGCGTCCAGACGGGATACGGCGGTATGGGGTGGGAATCGAAACCGGCGAACGTGACGGTGCACGTCAGTAGGAGTTCGAACACCGGGTACAGTGACCTTCCCAAACGGTTGGAAGGGCGGATCGAGCGAGGGACGGGACGAAACGTGTACGTCACCGTGGAGTACACGGAATCGGGAACGGCGAACGCGAAGACGAGCGGTTGATCCGGCAGTCGATCTCCGGATGGGATGGCAGGCGACTTTCGCTGGCAAGCATAGCGATGGAGTGAACGCTCGTCCAATCCGAACGCACCGATGCCACCCGAAGATCCACACGAAACCGGTCCGTCGGACCGTCCGGACGCGCCGCTGGACGAGCGGTATCCGGGTTTGAACGTTCTCACCGCGGACCCGGAGAACGCGGAAACGTCGGCACGAAGCCACCTCGAAGGCTATCTGACGCCGCGCGAGGAACACTACATCCGAACCCATCATCGAACGCCGGACATCGACGCGGACGACTGGACGGTTTCGCTGACCGGGATGGTCGAAGACGGGATCGAACTCTCGATGGACGAGATACGACACGACTACCCGACCGATTCGGTCGTCCACATGATGGAGTGTTCGGGGAACGGGCGGGCCTATTTCGACCCCGACGCGGCGGGCGACCAGTGGACGGTCGGTGCGGTCGGGAGCGCCGTCTGGACGGGGACGCCGGTGCGGGACCTGCTGAACGACCACGACGCCGCGACCGACGAGGGACTGTGGTTGTCCGTGATGGGTGGCGAAGCCAAGGAGGGAGAGGACGTGTTCTGCCGCTCGATACCGATGGAGAAGGCGCTCGACGACTGTCTGCTCGCCTACGAGATGAACGGCGACCCCATGACGCCGGAACACGGCTATCCGCTCCGACTGATCGTTCCCGGTTGGTTCGGCAACAACAGCGTGAAATGGGTCGATCGAATGCACGTCATGGAGACGATGGTGGCGGGAGAGGAGTGGCAATCGCGGAACGGCCACGACTACACGGAGTACCAGCAGTCCTCCTATCGGATCGTTCCGGCACAGGACGACGACCCCGAGCGCCACGAGTCGGTCGAGACGTTCAGCACGTACGAACAACTGCGAAATCCCGAGGAGGTACGGAACGCCTATCTCTTCGACCAACTCGTCAAATCGCTCATCACGTCGCCCGCGGAGGAGACCGCGCTGTCGTCGGACGGGCGAGTCGAAATCACGGGCGTCGCGTGGGCGGGCGACGACGCCGTCGAGCGCGTCGAACTATCGGTCGACGGCGGCGAAACGTGGGACGAGGCTTCGTTCGTCGGTCCCGACCTCGGTCGCCACGCCGTCCGGAAGTTCCGCTACGTCTGGGACGCGACTCCGGGCCAGCACACGCTCCTCTCGCGGGCGACCGACGAGGAGGGACGGGAGCAACCCGCGACCGTCTCGACGCCGGACGAAGGGCTTCGCGGAATCTCCGACGGGAAGTATCCGTGGAACGAGAAGGGGTACGGAAACAACGCGTACGTACCGCTCGGAGTTTCGGTTGCCGTCGAGGAGTGATCTCACTCGATTCGGGACAGTCGCTCGAACATCGCATCGACCACCAGTACGCCGCCAGCGATGACGACCCACAGGAGCGGGACCGCGACCATCAACACGGCCCAGTGGGGAACCGGTGTGGGCGGCGACGATGGAACCGCGTGAAGCGGAATCGGTTGGAGCGGTTGCGCTACCATCGTGGATTCCGATCAGACGTTCTCCGAGGGCGATTCGTGCGGTTCGGGCGAGCGCGTTCGGTAGACGTACCAACCGGCACCGATGAAGAGCAGGCTGACGACGATCCAGTGTGGGTTGTACGCCCCGCCCTGCGAGAGCGGTTGGTGAAGCCCCAACAGGATGTGGTCCACGAGCGCGTCGTAGAGGTCGAACGCGCCGAGTCCGACGAGGATGGACCCGAAAATCGGTCGGACGGGTAACGGACTCGCCGCACGCCGCTCGGCTTTCCAGAGGAGTCCGCCCCCGATTCCCATGATGACGACCATGGCGATCGAGAAGACGCCATCCGCGAGGATGTTCGTTCGAAGCCCGGACATGGTCGTCTGCGGATACAGGCCCGAGAGCAGGTGGTGCCACTGCAGAACCAGATGGAGCAACAATACGTCGATGAGTCCGCTGAACCCGAACCCGACGATTCCCGCCGCGACGAGCGCTCGTCGCGCCACTCCGTCGTCCACCCTTTGGGACTGCTCCACTTCGGTCGTTCGACGCTGACTCATTGTTCTCGAATCAGTACCGTCTTCCTTAGCCGACCGGGCTATCTTTGCAGGTCGTTCAAGGGGGAACCAATCCCGTCGCCGGTTACGCGGCGGCGTCGCTCGCATCCAACCGACCGCGATGGGTGACGAGCAGACCGACGGCGGCACCGAGGAAGCCGACGACGGCGATGACGAGGTACATCTCCTGCACGCCGACGGTGTCGAGGAGGTGACCGGCGATCACCTGACCGATTGCGCCCCCGAGTCCGAGACTCAACCCGCTGAGGAACGTCTGGGCGCTCGATTGTATCCGCTCCGCGGCGACCGCGTGGACGAGGTTCACTGCACCGAGGCTGAGCAGGGCAAAGCCGATTCCGCCGAACGCCTGTACCGCGAGGATCAGTAACGGGTCGGTCGTCACCCCGTAGACGACGTTCGGAATTCCGACCATCGTGCCGCCGACCACGAGCAGCCATTTATACGAGAGGCCGAGACGGGCAGCGTAGACGAACGCACCCGCCTCTAATCCCGTGTTTAACGCCCACACGAGGCCGGTCAGACCGTCCGGCGACAGCGACCACGGGCCGACGACGAGGCTCGCGTGCACCGCCCGCATGTACACCGAGAGGAACGCTTCGCCGCCCATGAACGACAGTCGGAACAGGAACATGGCCGTGACGACGACCATGAAGTTCCAGTTCGTCACGAGCGCTTTCACTGCACGGGCTATCGACGGGTCGTCGGTGTCATCGTCCGCGTCGCCGGAGGCCGCCGACCCGTCCGACAGGGACCACGCGACTGCCATCAGGACGACCATTCCGCCGATGTAGATGTACACTATCGAGACGAGTCCGGCCGCCGCAACCACCAACCCGACTCCGAGACTCCCGATACCGAACGCGAGGGACCCGAAGCTCCGAATATGCCCGAAGTCGTACCCTCGGGAGAGAACCATCCCGGTCGCGATGGGGACGATGGGCGCTCGGAACGCCGAGAAAACGGCCGTCCCGACGGCGATGATCGTGAACGGATCCGTCAGGCTCGCCCCGAACGGATAGGTCAACAGGGCGACCGCGGAGACGAGTGCCCCGACGACGAGAATCGCGCGCTCGATGTGCCAGTAGTCGGTGACGAGGCCCCACAGCGGTTGCACCGCTACCCCGGTCGCCAGCATGAGGAAACCGATCACCCCCATCTCGGCTCCCGACATTCCCATCCCGTCGAGGTAGACGTTCCGAAAGACGATGATGCCGGACCCGGCCGCGAACTGCACGAAGAACAACAGCTGAAACCGTGCTTTTCGCCCGTCGAACTCGCCGCCGCCGAATCTCGCCAGAACACCCGTCCCGGCTTGGGATTTTTCCCCCGCGTTATCCATTCAACTCCACTCCGAATCGCCGAAAACGCGCTCGTCGTTAGTTGCTACCCGTTCCATCACGAGAAACGCAGTACACGAGAGGGGATATATTTTGTCAATTTTTCTAACTACGGTCGTTGTACTTGGAGAGATTGAGTTCCCCGATCTGTACTTTGCATATCTCTCTCGAATTTCCCCGGAATCTCATAGTTCGATCTCGTCCGTCATCCCGTCGATCGCTTCGATGGTGATTCGATCCGCACCGATATCCTCGATCACCGCCCCTTCGCCGCCGATGGTGAAGCTACCCTCGTCGGTTTCGAGGACGAACGATGCCCGGCCCGCCAGTTGGGCGAGCGTTATCGGGCCGTCGCGGTCACCTTCACCTGTAATATCGACGCCCGTAATCGTCCCCGAAAGGGTTCGTTCCCGACCCGACCCGGTGTGGTAACCTTCAACACTGGCGGCAATCGTGGCACCATCGGACAGCAACGGTTCGATGAACCGGATACATTCGCGTATCGCCACGAAGACGAACGGCGGCGTGTCGTCACGATCGACGTGGATGGGCGGGTACACTTCCCAAAGACACGTCAGGAAGAACCAGTGGAACACGTACGCCGTGTCCCGGTCCTGGGCGAGCACCCCGTACTCCCGCGACGAATCGACGTGTGGCGCAAAGCAGAGTCGCGTCCGGTCGGTCAGCAGGAAAAACGCGTTCTGGAGTTCGCGGCGTCGCGCTTCGGTGCACGTTCCCTCGAAGGCCGATTCCTCGAACGGCAGGTCCTCGTCCGGAGGAACGTAGAGCGAGATTTGGATGTAGACGCCGCGGTCGTGGGCGTCGGCGAGGAGCGGCCGCAGTTCGAGGAACTGCTCCGGCGCGACGGCGAGTTGAACGTGCCGCTCGGCGGTCTCGATGTCGGCACGAGCGCGGTCCAACACCGTTCGAAATCGCCGGATGAGCGTGATCTCGTGGTCGTTCGAGTCCGGTTCCTGCCATCGATGCTGGATCTCATCGGCGGCGGTTTCGTACTGGTTGATCCGCGCCCGTAATCCCGAAAGCGCCTCTTCCGGGTCGGTCGCCCGTGCATACAGTCTATCCTGCTCGTAGGTTACCACGTACCCCTCGTCCTCCAAATCCCGCAGCACGTCGTAGATTCGCGGTCCCGGAACGCCGCTGGCGTCGGCGAGGTCGCTGGCGGACGCCGACCCGTGTTCGAGGAGGGTCACGTACGCGTTCGCCTGATACTGGGACAACCCCGCACTTTCGAGGACCGCTTTGAGTTCGCCGGTGTCCATACCACACAATCGGTGAGAACCACGTAAAACACTCGTTGATACAATAGTTGTCGAGGGCTGACGCGGACGACGGATCGATACGAACCCGTTTCCGATTCGTAGGCGGCCAATACCCTTTGCGCTCGGGATAACACCACGAACGACGGGTTTCGAATGGGGTATCGGTGGAAACTCTGTACGCAGTGGTCACGTCGTGACAGACTGACCATCGTCATCATCGCGGTAGCGACCGCCTTTCTCGTCGGGACGACGCTCTTGCTGGTCGCCGCGAACACCCAGACCTCGGCGATTTCGTCGGGGTTCAACGACTCGATGGACGTCACTCACTACGATTCGGTGGCCGCGGCGGATGCCGCGGCCACGAACGACGACGACATCGTCCTCCCGGTCGCCGCCGTGAAGCGGAACGGGACGACCGAGTACGTCGTCGGCGTGCCACCGGACGCGCCGACCGTTCTGAAAAAGGTCTCCGTCTCGTGGCGGGAGGCGCGGTTTCCACAGCCACCGTCGAACGCGACGTTTGCCGGTCCGGTCGGAGACCGGACACAGCAACGCTTCGTCGGAACCAATCACACCGAGACCGTTTCGGTCGCCCCGACTTCGACCGAAAAGTCCGTCTTCCCGCGCTCGTGGTACATCGGCAAGCCAGCCACGGTTCGGTCGTTGGGTACGACGGACGCGTACGTCGTCCACACGTCGTCCGCGTCGAACGGGGGGGGACCGGCTCCGTTCGGGAACGAGAATCATCACGCCCGGACTCTATCGGTACTTCATCGCCGGAATGCAGGGCGTGGTTTCCCTGTTGGGGTTGGCCGTCCTCGGCGGCGGCGTCCTCGTCCTCGTGGTCGTTTACAACGTCACCCGGATGAGCGTCCGTGACCGACTGGACGCCATCGAAGTCGTCCGTGCGACGGGAGGAACGCCGCGAAGACTGCTGGTAACCTTCGGCGTCCGTGCTGGTCTGCTCACGATAGTCGGAATCGCGCTCGGCTACGCGCTCGGCGTCATCGTCACCAGCGCTGTCGTCAACGCCGCGATCATCGTCGGCCTCCGGATTTCGCTCGCGCCGACGGTGAGTCCGGCCGTGCTCCGCATCATCGTTCCGGGTCTCGCCGTCCTGTTGTTCGCCGGTATCGGCGCGGGCGTTCTCGCGGTTCGTCCGGCGACGATCACGCCGCCATCCCGCCTCAAACAGGCGTACACTCCGGTCTCGAAGCCGAAACGAACCGGTAAACGGCCGATGCAGCGATTGCGAACGCTGGTCGATACGACCGTCCTCCGCTGGCGGGCGGTCGTTCCGGCGGCGACGATACTCACGATTTTCGTCCTCGTCGTCCTTCTCGTCGGGTCGCTGGTGGGCGTCCTCGCACCGCTCGCGAAGACGTCTGGCGGGACGATCACCGAACCCGGCGCGCCGTACCCGATGGCGAGCAGGATCGACGCCGGATACGCGGACTTGCTCCGGGACCAAGGCGTGAAAGCCAGCCCCGAGATCATCGTCGTCCAGGTCCGGAACGGGCAACCGTATTTGGCACGCGGGGCGGACTGGCGGTCGTTCGCGGCGGTGTCGGACGCGACCCTCGTCGCGGGTCGTCCACCGAAACACAAGTACGAAGCCGTTATCGGCCGCGACCTCGCGCGAACGTTGGGTCTCGGAGTCGGTGACTCGGTCACCCTCGGCGGTGCGTCCTCGCCCGCGTTCACGCAGGTCACGATCACCGGCGAGTTCACGGCGGACGGGATAGGGGACGACCAACTGATCGTGCCACTCTCGACCGCACACGACCTCTCGACGGACCCCGGAACCGTCCAGTTCATCCGGACGAAGGGAGAGGGTTCGCGTCTCTCGCGGTCCCAATCGGACGCCCCCGACGTCATCGTCAGCGGCGTTTCCGCTCCCAGTTCCGCCATTCGTGGACATCGAATACCGATCAGAATCGATATCAGGAACGCCCGTTCGACGGCACAAACCCGGACGCTGACGGCCAGATTCGGCTCCGCCTCGAAATCCCGAACCGTCACGCTCGGCGGCGGCGAGGAGCGTACGGTGCGGATGAACGTCTCGGCCTCGACGGTCGGAAGTCAGACGCTTCGAGTCGGTTCGTACACGCAGTCCGTGGACGTGTATCGTCACTCTCCGTTGGCGGTTCCTTCCCTGCCGTCACAGGCACCGCCAAACGGAACGATGGCGGTACCTGTTCGAACGGAAAGCGGCGCGAACGTCTCGGGCGCGACGGTTCGAATCGGGGACCGAACCACGACGACGAACGAGGACGGTATCGCGCTCGTCCATCTGCCGGGTCGGGAAGGCACCTACAACCT
Organism: Haladaptatus sp. AB618; assembly: GCF_024136965.1. Lineage (NCBI taxonomy): Archaea > Methanobacteriati > Methanobacteriota > Halobacteria > Halobacteriales > Haladaptataceae > Haladaptatus > Haladaptatus sp. AB618. The sequence continues at coordinate 198,235 of NZ_JAMYJX010000005.1, forward strand.
GACCGTCGAGAAGGGGAATCGGGTGAACAGGTCGTCGATTACCGTCGCTTCGGGTGCGGCACGTTCGCCCATGGGAACCGTCGATGTCACCTCGACGGACGTGAGTACCATGTCACACCCGACCGCGAATATCGTCCTGTTCAATCCGTGGAGTCAACCGATCACGCGAAACATCTCGCTCGTCACGCCGACGACCACGGTGACGCGGGAGGTTTCGATTCCTCCCTACAAGTCGGTCGTCACGACGAGGCAACTCGGGGGAACCGCCGACGCTTCCGAAACGGCCGAATCCGGCACGAACGATATGTTGTCGCCGGGTAACTACTCGGTTCGAGTGGTCACCGGCGGCCGAACGATTGCGACGGATTCGTTCACCGTTCACGGCGATAGTCGGACGTTCTCGACGCTCGCCCGAAACACCGACTACTCCAGCGGATCCGGAATCGGCGGGGCGGTCCGCGGCGTGTTCGGGAACTTCAACCTCCTTTTGTTGGTGATGGTCGTGCTGGCCGGATTGACCGCGGTCGGCGGGACGACGGCGACGTTCGCGCAAGCCGTCCACGCGCGCCGCCGCGCCGTCGGCGTCTATCGAGCGACCGGCGCGAACCGGTTGCGGTTGGTTCGAATCCTGCTCACCGACGCTTGTCGTCTCTCGATTCCGGCCATCATCGTCGCCATCATCGCCGCGCTGTTGACGTTACGACTCCTCGCCGTCGCCGGGTTGTTCACCGTCTTCGGCGTCCGACTCTCGCCGCAGATACCGCTCCCGATTCTCCTGCTCGCGGCCGGGAGCGCGCTGGTGTTGATGTGTCTGAGCGTTCTCATCGCGGCGATGCCCTACCTCGTCTCCGAACCGACGGCGGTTCAGCGCGGAACGACCCCCATCGAACCGGAAGAAAGTAGGGGGGAACGATTGTAGGGGTGATACCATGACCGAAACCGTGCTGGACGCGGATTCAGTCCGTGTCGCTCGGGGGGGACGGGACGTTATCGAGGACGTGTCGATGTCGATTCCGACGGACGCCCAACTCCTCGTACAGGGACCGAGCGGGGCGGGGAAGACGACGCTGTTCAACGTACTCGGACTGCTCGACACGCCGACGAGCGGGACGGTCAGCATCCGCGGCGAGGACACCGCCGAACTCCCCGAACGAAAGCGCGCCAAGTTGCGCCGTGAGACGCTCGGCTTCATCTTTCAGGACTTTCAGCTCATCGAGGATTTGACCGCGTGGGAGAACGCCGCCCTCCCGCAGGACCACACCGGAACGCGGGACGAGGAATGGCTCGAAACGCTCTTTTCCAGGCTCGAGATCGAGGACCGCGCGGACCAGTATCCCGCGACGCTCTCGGGCGGGGAAAAACAGCGCGTCGCCATCGCCCGCGCGCTGGCGAACCGCCCCGCCATCGTGCTCGCCGACGAACCGACCGGCCAACTCGACCCCGACACGACCACGCAGGTGCTCGATTTATTGTTCCGACTGCAGGAAACGGCCGAAACCGCGCTCGTGGTCATCAGCCACGACATGCAACTGCAACCGCGGTTCGACACGGTCGTTCGGTTGGAGGACGGAAAAATCCGGACCGAAGTCGCCTGAGAGGGTGTTTGTTCGACGCGTTGGGGGACTCGCGTTCCGCTCGGTGCGACTGCCGTCAGTCACTCCCAAAGTAGTACGAACAAAATTCCGAACAAACCGAACGCAACGACATACATCGTCGCGAAGATGACGCCCCGCGCAAATGTCCAGTAGCCCCAAAATCCAACGACGGTGAATATGGCGATTGCTACGTACTTGTGTCGCCGACTTGGAAAATAGCCATTGTATTGCCGTTGGTCGTGTAGCGACATCACTTCATGTTTCCCCACCCATCCACATTTATCCTTCCTTCATATATCAAAATCGAAAACGACAAAAATTTACATGGATGTTCATGCGTTTAAATGATCCACTCCTCGTGCTCGGTCGCTCCCGACGTATCGACACCGTCCGGAAACCGTTCACGCTATCGCGGACGGTTACTTTTCCTTCGATTCCTCCGACGTGGCGGCCTCGTACACCGTCTGCCGGTCGTCGAAGTACACCGGCGCGTCCGCGTCGGCCTCGAACCGGACGACACGGTCCAACGCTTCGCGTCCGTCGTCCACCTCGGAGCGGAGGTCATCGGCGAGGGACCCGTAGCCGTCCGCTAACTCCCGAAACGCCACGATTCGTGCGCGCTTGGCTTCCACGACGGCCTGCGTCTCTTCGATTTCACGCTCCAGTTCGGTCACCGCCGCGGTATCGATTTCTCTTTCGGGACCATCCGTCGATGGCGGGTGCTCCGCCGTTTCGACGTCCTCGGGGCTGTCTTCCAACCGAGCGCGCACCTCCGACACTCTGTCGTCGATGTCGTCCAGCAACGCGTCGGCTTCCGTCGTCATCGTTTCGACGTTTCCCATCAGCAACCCCGCCTGCGTATCACAGTAGTCCACGAACTCCGCGACAGACAGCGCGACGTCGTCTTCCCGGCCCATACGAACTCGTTCGGGCGTCCGGGGGAAACCGTTTGGGACTGGCCGTTACTGTTCCGGCCGTTGGTGTTCCGCCCGTTACTGTTCCGCCTGTTCCAGGTTCCCCCGTTCTTTGACCTGATCGATGCGCGAGCGGGCGGTTACCCGCGTCTCTCCGATCATCGCACCGGCGAAGGCGCCGAGCGCGCCGCCGGTACTTGCCGCGTTTTTGCTGATGAAGCCGCCGATAGCGCCGCCGATGGCGGCACCGATGGCGGCGTGACGAGCACGACTCAACGCGCGTGTAAGGCGAATGGAACGCATACGTTCCTAGTAGTCATCCAACATGATAAACCCACTCGCGCGTCGGCAGCGAAAACGAGGTTAAACTAACCCGAACGACGCACTACGTCCATCGCGGCGAACATGTTGCTGATGGGGTGGTAGCCCGGTTCCACCGCGACACCGCGGTTCGGGTCGTCGCGGTCGTTCGTCCGGTTCAGTCGCTCGAACCAGTTGCCGTGTTTGGGATTGACGAAGTTCTCCCGGGCGTACTCCCACAGTCGATCGTACCAGTCCAGATACGCGTCGTCGGTCCCCCCGAGGCGGGCCGCCGCCCCGATACCCTCCGTGACCGCCCAGCCGTATTTGTCCGCGACGACGGGCGTTCCGTCCGCCTCCACGGTGTAGTAGAACCCGCCGTTCTCGTCGTCCCACCCCATCTCGACCGCGTGGTCGAACAGGTCGCGCGCCGAGGCCCGAATCCAGTCCTCGTCCCTGAACTCGGCGAGGTGCGAGAGGAGCTTCGACCACTCGAGATGGTGGCCCGGTTGGTAGCCCCACGGGCGGAACTGGTGGCGCGGTTGGTCCTCGTTGTAGGCCATGTCGTGCGCCCAGTTCGAATCGTAGTGTTCCCACAACTTGCCGTCCGTTTCGGCCGCGAGGTCGCGGACGATTCCCTCCGCGATGGAGTACGCCCGGTCGAGGTAGTCGGGGTTCCCGGTAACCTCGTGGGCCACGAGCATCGCCTCGCAGGTGTGCATGTTCGCGTTCAACCCGCGGTACGGGACGACTTCGTTCCACTCCCCGTCGGCGCGGTCGGCGTACATCCCGTGTTCGGGTTCCCAGAAGTGACGGTCGATGGTTTCGACGGCCCGTTCGAGTTCGGCTTCCGCACCCGGGATTCCGGCTTCCAGCGCCCGCGCGCTGGCGAGGACGACGAACGCGTGACCGTAGCAGAACCGCGTGTCGTCCACCGTTTCCCGGCCTTCGAGGAGCCAATCGTACCCGCCGTTCTCGGCGTCCCATTGGTGATTCGAGAGGAAGGCGAGTCCGTGTTCGGCCGCCGTCCGGCACCAGACCGGTCCGTCGAGGAGCGCGCCGACGCTGAAATTGTGGACCGCGCGCGCGGTGGCGACGAGGTGTTTCGTGTGGCCGTCGTAGACGAACCCGTCTCGCTCGTCCAGTTGGGCGATGTATCCACCGTAGCGGGTGTCGATGCAGTCGGGATAGTAGAAGTTCAGGACGCGGAGTATCTCCTGTCTGAGACGCTGTGTATCGTGAAACGTAGTATGCGTTGCCATGGTTCGTGGTTCGGACTGTCTCTTTGTTTCGAGGGCGGGGAATTGGCTTTTTGCTTTCGCTAGACCGAACCGAAATGCGCGTCGAGGTGTTCGGCCCAGCGCTCGTTCGCGTCGCGGGTCCGCCCCGCGATGTGGGGCGTGTGCACGACGTTGTGGCGGTCGAGCAGTGGATCATCGAGGGGGAGCGGTTCCTCGTCCCACACGTCGGCGGCGAGGACGATTTCGTCGGCGAGCACGCGCTCCCGGACGGCGTCCATGTCGCAGATTCCGGCCCGCGTGATGAGTACGAGGATCGACCCCTCGGGAAGCCCGTGGATGTGCTCGGCGGTGATGACGCCCTTCGTCGCGGGAGTCAGCGGAATCGTCGGCGCGAAGATTTCGGCGTCGCTCACGAGTTCCTCCATGCTGTACACCTGCCGTGCGCCGGTGCTGTGGAAACAGGGTTCGTCCGCGAACGGGTCGTAGGCGGCCACGTCTGCCCCGAGGTGGTCCGTCGCCGCCGCGTAGCGACTTCCGATGTTGCCGATTCCGGCGACGCGAACGCGCTTTCGCGCGACCGTTCCGCTCACGTAGTTCGGGTCGTCGGCGAACTGGTGTCCCCGCGCACCGGGGATTTCGTTGTCCAGTTGGTCCATGTCCCACGGTTCGTGGCTCTCCGCCATCGCCGCGTGTTTCTGCGGAATTTGGCGAAGCGCGTCGATGGTGAGTCCGAGGCCGAACTCGGACACGGATTCGCTCCAGAAGCCCTCGTTCGTGTGATCGTGAACCGTCACGCCGCGGTCGGTGAGGTACTCCGAGAGTTCCTCGTCGGCGTTGTACATCGAGTCGGTCATCACGAACGCCTCCCGCAGGTTCGTGAATTCGGCGAGGTCGTCCTCGGAGGCCAGTACGCCGAGCGAGACGAGTTTTTCGACGGATTCGGGCGAGGAAACGGCCGCCGCGAGGCCGGTTTCTCTCTCCTCGGGGAGTCGGACGAACTCGACTTCGTCTCCGGATTCGGTCCAAAGGTGGTGCAGGTAGTCGGCCGCGAGCGGCCAAACGTCCTCGAACAGCGGGTCTACGACGATTGTGCGTGTCATTGTGTGATGTTGAAATTGGTTTTCGGTGGTCAGTCGCTCGGTTCGAACAGGTACCGCATGGTGTCGAGTTCGTCGGGCGGCATCCGGTGCGGCGCGGAGTTGTAGGGCGGAATCTCGGCGGAAATCCAACCGTCGTAGCCGACGTCGGAGAGCGCGGCGACGACGCTGTCCCAGTCGATGTCGCCCTGCAACAGGTACGTCGGTCGGTGGGCGTCCGTCAGCCAGTCCTTGACGTGGACCTTCGAAATCCAGTCGCCGAGTCCCCGAATCCAGCGGTCCGGTAGCCCCCAGCGGAAGCCGTTGCCCACATCGAAGTAGGCCGAAACCGGCCCGGAATCCTCGACGGCTTCGAGGAACTCGACGAACTCGCGGGGCGAGTACAGGAAGTCGTTTTGGACGTTCTCGACGGCGACGCCGACCCCGGCGTCCGCCGCGTATCCCGCGATTCCGCGGACGGATTCGACCGCCCGTCGGTAGTCGGCGTCGTAGCCAGCGCCGGGGAAGATTCGTGCCGGGACGATCAGAACCTCGTCCGCGCCGAGGGTCGCCGCCGCGTCGACCATCTCGCACGCGATGTCGATTCCCCGACCTCGTTTCTCGTCGTCGGCGCTCGACAGCGGGTACTCCCAGTGGAGCGTGGTGGAGACGGCCGGAACGGTGAGGCCGTTCCCGTCGGCGGCCTCCCGAACGCGTTCGCGGCCGTCCGCCGTCGTCAGCAATCCGCCCTCCCGATAGTTGGGTTCGACGCCGTCGTACCCCGCGTCCGCGAGGATTTCACACGTCGTTTCGATCTCCGACGCCGGAAATCCGGCCTGATTCAGTCCGTACCTGTGATTCATTTGGATGAATTCTCCTCGTCCGTTCCCCCGACGACCACGACCCGCAGGTCGTTGACGTTGGTTCCCGTCTCGCCGGTTTCGATCAGCGCGTCACGCTCGTCCAAAAATGGATACGTATCGTGGTCTCGCAGCGCCGCCCTCGCCGCGGCGCGGTCCTCGGGTTGGACGGTTTCGCCGTCCACGAGCGCGCCCGCGGCGTCCGTGCTTCCGTCCAACCCGTCGGTATCGACGCCCGCGACGACGATTTCGGACCCCTGGAGTTCGCGCGTCGCGCCGAGCGCGAACTCCTGATTCGGCCCCCCGACGCCGTCACCGTCCACGGTGACGGTCGTCTCGCCGCCCGACAGAATTACGGCGGGTGGCTCGACCGGGTTGCCGGTCGCCGCACTCTCGACGCCGATGGCGGCGTGGGTGCGGCCGACCTCGGCGGCTTCCCCGCCGATCCGCGAGGAGAGGACGAGCGTCGAATACGCCATCTCCCGCGCCCGCTCCGCGGCCGCGTCGATGGCCGTCCAGTTGTCCGCGAGGACGAAGTTCGTCACGTTCTCGACCCCCGAATCGCTGGTCCCATTCTCCGAATCGACGGCGTCGCCTCCGGCGACTGCCGCCGATTCCGATGGTGCTGCCGCCGATTCGAGCGTTTCGAGCGCGGTTTCGATGTCCGCCGGAACGTCGTCGAGGAACTCGTTCAGGATCGCGCTCGCGTCCTCGGCGCTCGCTCTGCTCGAATACGTCGGCCCGCTGGCGACGACCGCCGGGTCGTCGCCGATCACGTCGCTGACGACCAGTCCGACCACCCGAGCGGGGGCGGCGGCCTCGGCGAGGCCGCCGTCCTTCACGCTCGACAGCGCCCGCCGAACGGTGTTGATGTCGTGGATGTCCGCGCCGGAGCGGAGCAGTCCCTCGGTCACGGTGCGGAACGAATCGAGCGAGATTCCTTCCGCGGGTGCGGAGAGGAGCGCGCTGCCGCCGCCCGAAATCGGCGCGATGACGAGCGTTTCGTCGTCGGCCCCCTCGGCGGCCGAGAGGATGTCCTCGGTCGCGTCGCGGTTGCGTTCGCTCGGCAGCGGGTGGTCGCCGGGCCGCACCTCGATTGTCTCCGTTTCGGCGGGCGTGTCGGTGACGACGGTGCCGCCGGAGAGATAGTCTCCGAGGGTGGTTTCGAGGCTGGTCGCCATCTCCCCGGCGGCGTTGCCACCGCCGAGGACGAGGACGGTCGAAAACGAGTCGAGGTCGAACGATTCGCCGTCGACGGTGAGGACGCTTCCGTCGCGCGAGAGCTTTCGGCGCACGACGTGTCGTGGATGTGCGGCGTCGATACCCGCGTGCAGGCAGTCGAGCGCGACCTGTTCCGGCGTCGGCGAGTCTGGATGGTCGTGAGTCATGGATTATGGGAAAATGGGAGCGTCGTTTCAATTACGCTTCGGCGGCGTCACGGGTCAACAGTGCGGTCAGATACTCCGCGTGACACCACGCCAGCGGCATGGCGAACCGGACAACGTCTCGATCCGCCGTCTGGGTTTCGAGGTCGCTGTAGGCCTCCTGCATGTGGCCCAGTTCCTCGGCGACGAAGTCGAAGGACACGTCGCGCAACACGTCCTCGTCGAACTCCTTCTCGAAGTCCAATCCCGTACTCCACTCGTTCTCCACGAACGCCTCGAAGCGCCGTCGGGTCGTCAGGTGTTCCGGAATGTGTCCCTCGGCGTTGGTATAGGACGCGATGGTCGCCAACACGTCGTTTCCGCGGTCGGTCTCGCCGTTGGCGAATCGGTACTGTGCGTGCCACGCCGTGTACTGCAACCACGGCCCGTTGCCGCCGTGCTGGTGCACGTCGAAGTCGCGGTAGAAGCCCATGAATCGCTGAATACCACCGATTTCGGGGTCTTCGAGCGCGGTCGCGGAGCGGTTGGCCGCCTCGTGAAGCGCGTCCCCGAAGAGGTCTTCGAGGCCGAAGTAAAACGGCGCGAACAGCGTCACGTCGGGTCGGACGTCGAGTTTTCCGTCCGGCGTGTACCGCCGAGGAACCTGCGCCGGACTCGTGAACGAGCGTTTCACGCCGCCTTCGAGGTGGGACCGGAATCTTGCGATGTGGTCCTCGACCGTCTCCGAGTCCTCCGGCAGGAGCGAGAGCGCGCGTTCGATGCCGCGCAGGGCGGCGACGAAGACGCAGTTCACCCAGAGCGTGTAGCCCGATTCGATGCGCCCCTCGTGGATGCTCGTCGTGCTCTCGACGAGGTGGGCGTTCGGGTCGAAGAGTTCGTCCTGAACGTGCGCGACGGCCCGCTCCGTCGCGTCGATGATGTCCTGCCGGAATGCAGGATTGGCCGTCTCCAGCGAGTCCGTCGCGTCGAGCGCGAACACCGCGTGTGAGAGAACGTGCAGGCCGTGTCCGACGTTGTCCTCCTGTTGATAGATTCCCTTGTCGGTGCCGTCGAGCGCGTACCGCTGTCGCCAGCGCCCTCGGTCGTCCTGCGCGGCGAGGAAGAACCGTGCGGCACCGAGGATGTTCTCCTGACATTCGCCGGGGCGAACGTCCGCTTCGACCGCGTGAAGCCACGCCTTCGTGATGCACGCGATGTCGCGCGGATAGGCGTAGGGGTAGCGGTCGTCCGGGTCGCTCGCGAGCGGGACCGACCCGGCACACTCGGCCGGATAGACGAGGTCGTCCAACACGTCGAGGTGGAACGTCGGGTCGTCGAGGGCTGTCGTCGGCGAATCGTGGAGCGTCGTATCTGTCGTGTTTTCTGCCATTTATGGGTTGGAAACCGATCGTTTGGGGGGCTGTTCGTCGGGGAGACCGCGTGTCTTGCGCGCGATACCGCTGTCCGCGTCGAAGAGGAACACGTCCCGCGGGGAGACCGTCACGCCGAGCGTCTCGCCGGGGTTCGGGTAGACGTCCGAGGGAACGCGTGCCATCAGGTCGTGTTTTTCGACCGAGAGATGGATGAAATTATCGTTGCCTTGGTACTCCGAGACGGTCACGTCGGCCGCGAACGTCCCGTCCGTCGGGTCGTCCGACAGTCGAACGTCCTCCGGTCGAAGGCCGAGCGTCATCGGTTCGCCGTCGGCGCACTCGACCGTGTCGTGCGGAACCGCCGCGAGCGTCGTCCCGTCGTGGCGGAACTCGATCTCGTCGCCGTTTTCGACGGCGACCGTCTCGAAGGTGTTCATCGAGGGACTGCCGAGGAACGTGGCGACGAACTCGTTCGCCGGGTGGTCGTAGGCGACCTCCGGCGGCGCGACCTGCTGGAGTTCGCCGTCGTTCATGACGGCGATGCGGTCGGCCATCGTCATCGCCTCCGTCTGGTCGTGGGTGACGTAGACGGCCGTGACGTCGAGGTCGGTCTGCAACTGCTGGAGTTCGGTCCGCATCCGCGCCCGAAGCTTCGCGTCCAAGTTCGAGAGCGGTTCGTCCAGCAGGAACACGTCCGGGTCGCGCACGATGGCGCGGCCGAGCGCGACGCGCTGTTTCTGCCCGCCGCTCATTTCGTCCGGTTTGTCGTCCAACAGTTCGGTGATGTCGAGCAGTTCCGCGATGTCCTTGACCTCGCGGTTCCGTTCCGCCTTGCTCAGATCGGTCGAGTGTTTCAGCCCGTAGGCCATGTTCTGACGGGCGGTCATCTTGGTGTACAGCGCGTAGCTCTGGAACACCATGGCGATCGAGCGCGCGCTCGGGGCGAGATGTTGGACTTCGGTCCCACCGATTTCGATGGTGCCGTCCGTCACGGTTTCTAGCCCGGCGAGCATCCGGAGCGTCGTGGATTTTCCACAGCCCGACGGTCCGACGAGGACGAGGAACTCCCCGTCCTCGATGTCGATGTCGAGCGAATCGACCGCGACCTCGCGGCCCTGTGCGTCGTCGTATATCTTCGTCAACTCGTTCAGTTCAAGCGTCGCCATTCGTCTCACCTCCGTGGTTACGATCAGCAGTTCGATTCATCGAATCGCCTCCCCCGACGCGCCGAACGCGTGGAGTTCCGTGCGGTCGAAGGCGACTTCGACCGTCGAACCCATGGACACGTCCTCCGGAAGCGCCCGCAGTCGGGCGATGAAGGTGTCGTCCCCGCGTGCGAGTTCGAGTTCGTACGCGTTGCCGAGCGGTTCGATGACCGTCACCTCGCACTCGATGGCGTTCGTCATGTTTCTCGGGTCCGGTCGGGAGACGTTCGCCACGTCCTCCGCAGGGGTCGAGAGGAGATGCACGTCCTCCGGACGCACACCGAGCGTCTCGGTGTCCATGGGGAGCGACGTGTCGAGGGTCGCAGTGTCGCCGTTCGGCAGGAGTTCCACGCCCATGCCGACGGAAACGTCGAAGAAGTTCATCGGCGGATTGCCGATGAACCCGGCGACGAACGCATTCTCCGGCGTCTTGTATATCTCCTCGGGCGTCCCGACCTGCTGGAGCTCCCCGTCGTTCATGACGGCGATGCGGTCGGCGACGCTCATGGCTTCCTCCTGGTCGTGGGTGACGTACACCGTCGTCGTCCCGAGTTCCTGCTGGAGTTCCCGAATCTCGAACCGCGTCCGAACGCGGAGTTGCGCGTCCAGATTCGACAGCGGTTCGTCCATCAGGAACGCTTTCGGCTCCCGAATGATGGTGCGACCGACCGCGACGCGCTGTCGCTGGCCGCCGGAAAGCTGTCCGGGTTTCTTGTCGAGCAGGTCGGCGATTTCGAGCATCTCCGCCGTTCGCTCGACCTTCGCCGTCTTCTCCTCGTCCGAGAGGTCCATCTTGCCGAGCGGGAATTCGAGGTTCCCCGCGACCGTCTTGTGCGGGTAGAGCGCGTAGCTCTGGAACACCATCGAGAGGCCGCGTTTCTGCGGGAGGGTTCTCGTTACCTCCTCGTCGCCGATTTCGATGGAGCCGCCGGTGGGCGTCTCCAGTCCGGCGATCATCCGGAGCGTCGTGGACTTTCCACAGCCCGATGGCCCGAGCAGGACGAGGAACTCGCCCGGCTCGATTTCGAGGTCGAGTCCCTCGACCGCCAGCACGTCGCCGTAGGATTTCCGCAGGTTCGAGAGGTCGATTCCAGCCTGTTCCGTCTCTATTTCGGCGGCGGTGTCAGGTGCCGACTCGCCGTCGGCTTGGGTGAGTTCGGAGGACACGAATCAGCCCTCCACCGACCCGAAGGTCAGTCCCTCGACCATGTACTTCTCCAGGTAAACGAACATGATGATGATGGGAATGCTGGTCAACAGCGATGCGGCCATGATCTGTCCCCACACTTGGTGGAACCCGGACGAGAGCGCGTCCAGACCGATTGGAAGCGTGAAGTTCGTGCGGGTGCTGAGGAAGATGCTGGCGAAGAGGTACTCGTTCCACGCGATCATGTACGTGTAGATGAACACGGCCACGATGGCGGGTGCCGAGAGCGGGAGCGTGATGCGGAAGATGACTTCCAGCCGCGAGTAGCCGTCCATCATCGCCGCCTCCTCTATCTCCGGCGGGACGCTTCGGAAGTAGTTGCCGAGCATGTACAGCGACACGGGCAGCGTCTGGACGAGGTAGGTGATGACCAGACTGCCGAGGTTGTCCACGAGACCGATCCAGACGATGATCTGGAACAGCGGGACGACCAGCAGGATGCCCGAGAACATGTACACGAGCAGGACGCCGCGCGAGAACAGTCCCCGTCCGGGGTAGTTCAGGCGGGCGAAACTGTACGCGCCGAACGTGGCGACCACGACCGACATCCCGGCCGTGATGATCGAGATGATGAGGCTGTTTTTGAAGTACGTCACGAACGGGAACGTCTCCGGACTGAAGACGCTCGCGTAGTGTTTCAGCGTCAGGTCGTGTGGCACGAACGACGGCGGGAGCGAGTAAATCGCGCTCTCCGGCATGAAGCTCGTGACGATCATCCAGTAGAACGGGAGGAGCGAGACGACCATCGTCAGCGCTATCGCGCCGTAGAACACGACCTTCTCCCAGAGGCTGGTTTCGATGCGACTTCGTCCGAAGGCGTTGGAAAAGCCGTCGGACACCGTAGCGAGTATCGTTCCTATCATGTTACCACTCCAGAATCCAGCTCACGTACACGAGGACGAACACCATGAGCGAGGCGAACAGCACCATGGCGATGGCGGCCGCCTGTCCGTGGTTGTAGTTCGCGAACGCGGTCTGGTACGCGTACAGCGATAGCGTGTTCACTTTCTTCGTCAACAGCCAGATGTCGGCGAACTTGTTGAAGTTCCAAATCCAGCGAAGCAGGAAGACGGTGGCGAGGACGTATTTGAGCTCCGCCAGCGTGATGTCCTTGAATCGGGCGATACGGCCCGCGCCGTCGATCTTCGCCGCCTCGTACATATCGCTCGGAATCGCTTGCAGACGGGCGATTATCATCAGGAACGCGAACGGGAAGTAGCGCCACGCGTCGAAGGCGATGACCGTCCACAGCGCCGTCTTCGCGTTGTTGAGTAGGTCGATGTCACCGGAGTAGATGCCGAGGGTGTGACTCAGGAAGTACGGAATCATCCCATACAGCGGGTCGAGCAGCCACTGCCAGACGTACGCCACCGCGATGAGCGGGGCGACGTACGGCAGCAGCATCAGCCCTCGAACGAGCCGTCGGCCGCGGAATTTTCGATTGAACAGGATCGCCACGCCGAGGCCGCCGACGGTGGCGAGCACGTCGCTACCCAGCGTGAAGATGACCGTCGTTTTCAGTGCCGCCCAGAACTCGCCGCTCGAAAGCAGGGTTCGGTAGTGTTCGAGACCGACCCACGTCGGCGAGGCATCGGGCGAAAGCGGTACGTTCGTAAAGCTCAGATAGACGTTGTAAAGAACGGGATACACGATGACCCCGGCGACCAACAGCAACGCTGGCGCGATGAGCAGATAGCCCAGGATCGCCTCCTTCTGCTCGACGGTGTAGTCGCCGTCCAACGAGAGCTTCGTACGGTTTGCTAAACTCATAAATGAATTGGGGACTTGTGTGGTCGATGGTGGACGACTATTCCTCGATCGCGTCCCGCATCTTCTTCGCCTGCTCCTTCGCGACCGTGTCAGCGCTCTCGCCGTCGGTCACGCGCGAAATCGCCTCCGCGATGAGGAACTTGTTCGTGATGTTTCCGAGTTCCGGGAAGGCTTTGCCGTCGACGTAGCCGAAGCGTTCGATGTTCTCGAAGGCCGCGGAGACGTCCTCGACCGTCGAACCCCATGCCTTCAGCGTCTCGTCGTCCTTGAACTCCGAACTGCTCGCCGTTTCCTTGAGAACGGGGTTCATCCCGCCGGGGGCCATGTGGAGCCATTCGACGTACTTCTTCGTCATCAGGTACTCGGCCAGGTTCTTGCCGTAGTCCAGTTGCTCCTTCGAAGCCGATTCGAAGAGGTTGAGACCGACGATTTGCCCGAACGAACTCTTGCGCTTGTGCTGGACGTACGGGGCGAATTTGGTGTCCTTCACCATCTTGTCGCCCTTGTCCACGAGGTCGCTCATGATGAACGTCGAGTACTGGATCAGGTGGCTCTGCTCGTTGAGGTACGTGTTGTTCGCCGTCTTCCAGGTGTCCTTGCCCGGTGGCGTGTACTTGGAGAGTTTGCCGTAGAAATCGAGCGCCTCGATCATTTCCTTGCTGTCGAAGACGATCTTTCCGTCCTTGTCGAAGACGCGCGCGCCGTTCGAGCGGGCGAAGGGCGTGAAACACTGGCGGGCGAACGCCGTCTTCTTCGTCCCGATAACGATACCGTACTGATTGTTATCGGGGTCGTGAAGCGCTTTCGCCGCCTTCATCAAGCCGTCCCACGTCGTCGGGTCGTCGAGGTTCTTATCCTCGAAGCTACTCTTTCGGTACCACATTCCCTCGACCCAACCGTACATCGGAATCGAGTAGTGGCCGCCGTCGGGCGCTTTCGTCAAATCGAGCGCGCCTTTGTAGAATTTGTCTTTGCCGACGTTCTCGATGACTGCGTCGGCCGCCTTCGTCGAAAGGAGACCGCCACTGCCGAGTTTCTGCATCGGCGAGAGACCGAAATCCGCGATGGTCGGGAGCGTCCCTGATGCGCGTGCCGAAGAGATGCGCGTCGGCAGGTCGTCCTCCTGGACCGCGTTCAGCGTGCTGGAACCGCCGTTGTTCGAGTCGTACGACTTGAGAAGCTTCTTGATGACCTTCTGTCGGTCGTTTTCGACGTTGCTCGTCCAGAACGTGATGTCCTTGTTCTTGCCGTCGCCGCTACTGCCGCCGAGGCTTCCGACACACCCGGCAAGCGCGGCCACGCCAGCCGCTCCGCCGATAGATTGTAGCACCGTACGCCGCGTTTTTTCCCCGTTTTTGTGATCGCCTGTCATAGGAACTCTGTCCTACTCAACCATGAAGAATAAGAAATATATAAATCTTGCTCACGTATTTGATACAGGAGTGAATATGAGAATTCGTATGGACGAAACGGCACTGGATCGGGAACGTCAACTAAAAGATTCAACTCGATAAGATGGGAATCAACACACAGATGGATACCGACGAACTTCGACGTGGACTCCAGGAGGTGGGACTTTCGACGTACCAGATCGACGCCTACGTCACCCTCCTCGATTTGGGAAGCGCGTCCGCGACGTCGCTCGCGGAACGGGCGGATGTACCGCGATCACGGATCTACGACGTGCTCCGGGATTTGGAGGACGAAGGCTACGTCGAGACGTACAAACAGGACGCGCTCCGGGCGCGGGCCAGGGAACCGACGGAGGTTCTCCAGAACCTCAAATCGCGGGCTGAAACGCTCTCGAAGACGGCCACCGAGATTCAGGACAGATGGCAACAGGCCGGGGTCGGCGGACACCGCATCAGCATCCTCAAACGGGTCGAAACGGTCATCGAACGTGCTGAGGAAGCGATTCAGGACGCGACCAATCAGGTACAATTGTCGGTCACACCGGAGCAGTACGACCGCCTCGTACCCGCCCTCAAGACGTGCTACGAAAACGACGTGTTCGTCTCCGTTTCGATCAATACGAGCTACGAACAGCCGACCGACCTCCCGACCGACGAGGAGTTCACCGACGTCGTCACCGAGGCACGGCACCGTCACCTCCCCGCGCCGTTCCTCGTCCTCGTGGACCGTGAAATCGCGTGCTTCGCGCCGCACACGGAACCGACCGGGCAGTACGGTGCGGTGTTCGAAGACGAGACCCTCACGTACATCTTCCACTGGTACTTCGAGGCCGCACTCTGGGAGTCGTGGGCCATCGTCTACACCACCCACAGCGAAACGCTTCCGGCGGAATACGTGAACATTCGGCGGTGCATCCGCGACATCGCACCGCTGCTGGCCGACGGGGCCACCATCACCGCGACCGCTCGCGGACGGGAGATGGGTCGGCGACAGAGTATCACCTTGTCGGGCGAGATAACCGACATCCTGTACGCCAACGGCGACATCCGCGAGGGGGACCAAACGCCGTCACTCTCGACGCTCGCCGGGCAAGCGACCATCGTCCTCCGTACCGAGGACGGCGAGTTCGGTATCGGTGGATGGGGTGCCGTGCTCGAAGATTTGGAGGCCGACAGGATCATCATCGAAGCGGTAACGTACTCGGACTGTGAGGAGGACGCCTGATGCTTCCCGACGACTGTGCGCTCGTCATGGATTCGGGACGACAGATCGTGGTCGATGCACGCGGCGACGTCACGCCCACGACGCCCGAAACCGGCGTGTACGAATCCGACCATCGCTACCTCTCGACGCTCGAAATCGACCTCGACGGATCCGACGACTGGCACGTTCTCGGTCGCGAATCCAGCGACCGCGGCGTGACGACGACGCTCGCCAGCCCCACCGTCGGCACGGGCCGCGGCGAGGGACGACCCTGGATGCTCGGCAAACACCTCGAAATCACGGAATCCGGCTGTCTCGTCCGGGTCCGACTCACGAACAACACGCGGTCGGCCCGCGAGGCAACCCTCTCCATCTCGCTGGCCCCTGACTTCGGCCATATCTTCGAAATCCCTGCCTTCTTTTCGCCGCGTGAACACCAAACGCGGCCGGTCGAAATCGAACGCCGCACGTCCGGCGTCGCCTTCGTCGGCACGCTCGCCGACGACACCGAACGGCGAGTCGAGGTCACGACCGACTCCGACCTCGAAACGAGCGTTTCGGACGACTCGGCGACCTTTTCCGCGGACGTGACCGTCCCGCCCGCTTCGACCCGTTCCATCGAACTCGAACTCGAACTGCCGGATGGACGACGGAACACGCCCGATATCGAGACGAACATCGACTGTCCACGGTACGACCGACTCGTCGGGCGCGCCGCGAAAACGCTCGAATCGCTGACGCTCCCGTGTGGCGTTCCCGCGGCGGGTGCGCCGCGGTTTCTCGCCCCGTTCGGCCGCGATTCGCTCATCGTGAGCTATCAACTCCTGCCGTTCGACCCGACCGTCGCGGAACGAACGCTCCGTTTCTTGGCCGACGAACAGGGAACGGAAACCGACGCCGCGACGCTCGAAGCGCCCGGTCGAATCATGCACGAGAAGCGGTACGGCGACCTCCCCGTAATCGGGGAAAGCGTCCGAACGCCGTACTACGGGACCATCGACGCGACCCCGTTGTTCGCGGCGCTGTTCGCCGATACCGTCGAGGAGTCGGGCGACGAAACGCTGTTCGAGGAACTGTACCCCAACGCGAAAGCCGCCATCGAATGGACGCTTTCCGAACTGGACGACGACGGCTTCCTGTTCTACGAATCACACGACCACTCGCTGGGTCTCACCCATCTCGGATGGAAGGACAGCGCGGAATCGCTCGCGCGGCCGGACGGAACTCCAGCGGAGGGCGCAATCGCGCTCGCCGAAGTACAGGGGTACGTCTTCCGCGCACTGGAGCGGTTCGCGCCGCTCGCGGCGCGGGTCGGCGACGAATCGCTGGCGGACGACTGCCGGGAGACGGCGGGGACGCTCGCGGCGTCGTTCGAGGAGCGGTTCTGGCTTCCCGACGAGGGCTGTTACGCGCTCGGAATCGACGGAAACGGCGTCATCCCGAGCGTCGCCTCGAATCAGGGCCACGCCATCTGGGGCGGATTGGGAAGTGAACGACGCGTCGAACACGTCGCTGAGCGGTTGACGCGCGAGGACATGCTCACCTCGGCCGGACTCAGGACGTTCGCGGCGTCACACGATTCCTTCGACCCCCTCTCGTACCATCGCGGGAGCGTCTGGCCACACGACACGAGCATGGCGGCGATGGGACTCGCCGAGCGCGGCCAACAGGACGCGGCGAGAGCGCTCGCCGTTCGGGGACTGTCGGCGCTGGAGGACACGGTCCGAACCGACTATCCCGACGGGTTCGGCTTCCCGGAACTCATGGTCGGTTTCGACGAGGGCGTCTCGGTCGGCACGCTCCGCCATCCGGACTCCTGTATTCCGGCGGCGTGGAGCGCCGGAAGCGTGTTCGGATTCGTTCAAAGCGTGCTCGACTCCGATCCCGTCGAAGCCGAGACCATCGCGGAACTGATCCGGTAATCAGGTCCAGCGGCGGACGGCAAAAAGGAGCAACGCGGAAACGACGGTCATCGCGGCCAACAGTTCCCAACCGAGGCCGTACCCCGACCGTTCGACCAGCGCGCCGAAGACGGGCGGGGCGATCAGTCCGCCGACGTTGATGGCGGTCTGCCCTCCGGCCGTCGCGGCACCGATATCCTCGCCGTCCACGAGACCGCTCAGACACGAGTAGAACACGCCGGTCGAACCGTAGATGGAGAGTCCGAGTCCGGCGAACACGACGATGGCGAGGGGGAACGACGAGATACCGGTCGCGAGCGCGGCGAAGAGAACGGCACCCCCGGCGATTTGGACGAGTGCCACGGTCGCCGACCCGCGAGCGCGCCGAGTCGGTCGGCGGCGCTTCCGGCACCGATGCGGGCGATACTCCCCATGACTTGTGTGAGGGCCAGCACGATGCCGCCGATGGCGGTGGTCTGTCCGAGGCCGTCCTTGACGTAGAGTTCGATGTATCCGAGCATGGCGAAGATGGACGCGCCGAGGAAAAGCCCGGCGACGACGAGCAGCAGATACGGCCCGTTCGTCCGCAGATCGCTGAAATCGGGGAGGGACATCGTTCCCTCGCCGGACGTCCCGCCGTACGTCACGGCGAACCCGAGCGCGTAGCCACCCGCGAGCACGGCGATGACCCAGAAACCGAGTTGCCAAATCGTGACGGCCGCGATGCCGGTGATGACGAGCGAGGCGACGCCGCTCCCGGCCGTGACGCCGACCTGTTTCAATCCCATGGCGAGGTTCTCCCGTCCGTTCGGCGCGCTGGCGATGATGCCACGGTTCGACGCGGGCATCGCCGAGGAGTATGCGGCCCCCAACACGACGCCCGCGACGAGGAGGAGGGAGTACGACGACGCGAGCGAGACGCCGACGGTGGCGACCGCGAGTCCGGCAAGTCCGACGACCATCACGCGTTTTTCGCCGTAGCCGTCCACGGCCGCTCCGCTCGGAAACAGCGCAATCGTGTAGCCGAACAGCGCGGCCGTCAGGAAGAACCCGACGCTGGACGCCGACAGCGAGAAGGCGTCACGGACGACGCCCGTCGCGGCGAAGATGCTGTAATAACAGAGGCTTGCGGCCGTTTGCCACCCCGTGACCGTCGCGACCGACCGCCAATTTCCCGTTGTCGCCTTCGTGTTCCTCGTCACTGTTTTCGCTTCGAAACACGAACGGCGGTGCGGTAAGTATGACGACTCCGGACAACGATGCCTGGAGAGTGAAACCGGAAGCAGTCGCCGCTTTCCGCCGATATTGGCATTTCCACTTATCCGTCTCGCGCCCGATGTTCCGACTGCTATGTCAGATACGATGCGGGCGGTCGAAGTCGACGAACCGGGAGGGGAATTCGAACTCGTCGAACGGGAGGTTCCGACGCCGGACGCCACGCAAGTTCGCGTGGAAGTCGAAGCCTGTGGCGTCTGCCACAGCGACTCCTACGCGAAGGAGGGTGGCTACCCCGGACTTGCCTACCCGCGCGTCCCCGGCCACGAAATCGTCGGACGGGTCGATGCGGTCGGCGAGGACGTGGAGCAGTGGGAGGAGGGCGACCGCGTGGGCGCTGGCTGGCACGCCGGACACTGTTTCACCTGCGAAGCCTGCCGTCGCGGCGAGTTCGAACAGTGTGAGAACGCGGATATCCACGGCGTGACGGTTGACGGCGGCTACGCCGAGTTCGCCGTCGTCAACGCCGAAGCACTCGCGGCCGTCCCCGACGAACTCGACGCGGCGGACGCCGCGCCCCTGCTCTGTGCGGGAATCACGACGTACAACGCGCTCCGACACACGGACGCCCGACCGGGTGATCTGGTCGCCGTGCAAGGGATCGGTGGACTCGGTCACCTCGGCGTGCAGTACGCCCGACAGGCGGGATTCGAAACGGTCGCCATCTCGCGTGGCACCGACAAGGAGGAGTACGCCCGCGAACTGGGTGCCGACCACTTCATCGACGCGAAGGCCGACGACCCGGCGGAGGAACTCCAGAAGTTGGGCGGCGCGACGGTCGTCCTCGCCACCGCGCCGAACGCCGACGCGATTTCATCGGTCGTCCCCGGTCTCGACACCGACGGCGAGGTCGTCACCGTCGGCGTCCCCGGCGAACCCATCGACGTTTCCGTGGTCGACCTCGTCGGAAGCCGAAGTGCGGTTCGCGGGTGGGCGTCCGGCGACGCTCGTGACTCTCAAGATACCCTGGAGTTCAGCGCGCTTCGAGACATCACGCCGGAAATCGAGACGTTCGACTTGGCGGACGCCGACGACGCCTACGAACGAATGATGGACAACGAGGTTCGGTTCCGGGCCGTGCTGGAACCGTAAGGCCAAACCTCCGGAGGGCCGACACCGCGTCGTAGACCCGATATCGTTTCGTGAAGTCGTGGGTGACGTCGTTTCGTCGCACTACAACCGCGATCAGAAATCGGCTTCTCCCCGATAATTCTCGCGGAGATTACGATGGATAGACACGGCCTCATCTCCGCCCGAACCGAACGTGGCGGTATGGTAATTACCGGCGACGCGAGCCACTGTGATAGTTAAATCAGCTCACTTAGCCACAAAGCGAATGTACTCCCGTGCTGAACGAAAAATATGGCAACACTCAGTGGGGAAGACGAAGGGAAGTTCCTGATGGACAGCGAAGGGGAGCAACTCGGGATCGTGAGCGAGGTTCGGAGCGGGACGGCGTACGTCGATCCCGACCCCAACCTCGGTGAAGCGTGGCTGGAAGTGTTCGGATGGGGGAGCGCCGACGACGACGACCTGGCGGTTCCCGCCAGCATCGTCGATACGGTGACCGACAAGGAGATTCGCGTGAACAAGGACCTCTGATTTTTCGGAAGTCAGCTATCGATTTGACCGGGAAAAATCGAGTTCAGGGACTCGGACTCGGCGATCCGTGATCGCTGCTCGTGTCGAGGGCCGTACCCGTAATGGTCCTGAGTCGGTCGGTGAGGCTCTCTATTTTGGACTCGCCGACGAGCGCGACTTCGAGGACTTCGCTGATGTGCGAGACGGGGACGATATCGACCATCTCCTTGTACTCGTCCTCGATCATCACGTCCTGCTCGTTGGCCTTCGGGATGATGACCGTCTCGATGCCGGTCTTCGCGGCCGCCTCGATCTTGTGCGTGACGCCACCGACCGGGAGGACGTCACCCCGGACGGAGAGCGATCCCGTCATCGCCACGTTCTGATCGATGGGGATGTCTTCGAGCGCGCTGATGACGCCGGTCGCCATCGTCACGGACGCCGAATCCCCTTCGACGCCGCTGTAGGTCTGGACATACTGGATGTGGATGTCCTTCTCGGAGATGTCCTCGTCGCTGAACTTCTTGATGATGGCGCTGACGTTCTGCACGGCCTCCTCGGCTATCTCCTGCAGTTTCCCGGTGGCGATTACCTTGCCGGAACCTTGTGCCGGGGAGACTTCGGTCATGATGGGGAGGACGCGACCGCTGTCCTCGCCCATGACCGCCAGACCGTTCACGCGACCCACTTCCGCACCGTCGGAGACGGTGAGTTCGTAATCCTTCCGACGTTCGATGTGGTCGTCGGCGATCTGTTGCTCGATGGAGCGCGAGCGCTGTTTCGCTTGCAGGACGTGATCTCGCGTGGTGAACTCGACGTCCTCCGCGCGAGCGATGTCACCGGCAACACGAACGAGGCCACCGAGGTTACGCAGTTTGAGCGTGAGGTGTTCCTTGCGACCGGCGCGGCGCTGAGCTTCGAGGATGATCTCTTCGACCGCCG
Organism: Haladaptatus sp. AB618; assembly: GCF_024136965.1. Lineage (NCBI taxonomy): Archaea > Methanobacteriati > Methanobacteriota > Halobacteria > Halobacteriales > Haladaptataceae > Haladaptatus > Haladaptatus sp. AB618. The sequence continues at coordinate 219,455 of NZ_JAMYJX010000005.1, forward strand.
TATCCGTGAAGTGTGGAAGCTGTCCGTCCTTTTCGACCTCTTGGGCGACGAAGCGGGCGTACTTGCGGCGCATCTCCGGCGTGTCGTCGATGGTGTCGTCCATGTACACCTCGTACCCGTACCCCTTGATACGCGAGCGGAGCGCCGGATGCATGTTCTCCATCGCGTCGAGGTTCCCCGCCGCGACCATGATGAAATCGGTCGGGACGGGTTCGGTGTGAACCATCGCACCGGACGAGCGTTCGGACTGTCCGGTGATGGAGAACTCGCCCTCCTGAATCGCGGTCATCAGCTTCTGCTGTGAGCGGATGTCGAGGGTGTTGATCTCGTCCACGAACAGGACACCTTTGTTGGCCTTGTGGATGGCTCCGGGTTCCACGCGGTCGTGGCTCGGCGTTTCCATTCCGCCGGACTGGAACGGGTCGTGGCGCACGTCGCCTAGTAGCGCACCCGCGTGGGCACCCGTCGCGTCCTCGAAGGGAACGGTATCGACGTCGGAGTTGTCCACCAACAGGTTCGGGATCACGGCGTTCGTCCCGCGTGAACTGTAGTGGAACAGGAGGTACGTAACGCCAACCGCGATAACACCCAGTAAGAACTCTTTGGCGATGAAGAAGGCGTATCCGGCGACGAGTGCGATGATCGCCCACATCAGGAACGTGCGCATCCGATCACGCTTCATCGCCTCGTCCCTGTGAGCTTGGATTATCTGTTTACCCTTTCCGGCGGGAACGGTCCGAATCTTCGGCTCGTTTCCATCGTCGGGGTTGTGATAGACGAGGACGTCCTGTAACTCCTCCTTGGGGAGGAGCTGACTCATCGACTTCGCCAACATCGATTTCCCGGTCCCCGGCGACCCGATCATCATGACGTGACGACGTTGTGTCGCCGCGTTCACCACGGTTTCACGGGCGGACTCCTGCCCGATGACTTGATCGACCAGTCGGTCCGGAATGGGAATCTCATCGGTCGTCTCGACGTCCAAACCGCCGAGGAGATCGTCGTCCGTTTCGGGGTCGAAATCGTCGGCGACCAGCGATTCATCGACGCTCGTTCCGAGAGCACCTTCCTCAGACGGGACGGAATCGACGGTGGAATCGTCGGGGTCGGCTTCCCCGTCGGAAACCGAGCGCGCATCCCGCCGCTCGTCGGAAGTACCGTCAGAAGCGTCTATATCCGCCTCTGACTGGGAGGGACTGTCAGTGCGTTTTCCATTGCCCATTGACTATTCTTGCCGATAGTAAGCGTAACCCTGCCCGATATACTTTTTGAATCGTTCAACCTCCGTTAGACTATTTGACGACAATGGACCGGCGTTTCGAGGCCGAAACGCGTGTCTCGTACCCTTTCACTCCGATTCGACGCGTGGATCGAGCCCCACATAGGCGAGGTCCTGGAAGAGGTTGCCCAGAATTCCGACGAACGCGATGACCATCGCCACTCCGAGAATGAGCGGTAGATCACGCTGCTGAATCGCGCCGAGACCGAGGCTACCGATTCCCCCGACACCGGTGACGGATTCGAGGACGAAGACGTTCACCACGAGCGTTCCGATGAGGTCGGCGAAGAACAACGAGAGCAGTGGAATCGCGGCGTTTCGAAGGATGTGCCGGGCGACACGTCGATTCGATGCGCCCTTCGCGCGAAGCAACTTGACGAACTCGCGGTAGACGTACTCGCGCGATTCGGCTCGTGCGTACCGCAACTGTCCCGCGAGCAGCGAAATCCCCAGCACGCTCGACAACAGTACCGTCTGGACGTGTGGCGTGAACTGATGGAGCGTCTCGGTGAGCCCCAAGATGCCCGGACCGGCCACGACGACGATCCAGTAGCTCGGAACCCCGAGTCCGACGTACGACCCGCCGGTCACTATCCGTTCGACTATCGACCCCGGATGCAGCGCGGAGTACACGCCGAGCCCGATCCCCCCGACGAGCGCGAACAGCATCGCCGGAACGACGTAGCGTAACGTCGCCGGAATCGCGCCTTCGAGCAGCGTGATCACGGGTGTTCCGTGATGCGTGTGCGACCGACCCCAGTGGAACGTCGTGATATCGACGAGCCAGTTGAGATAGCTCTTCCACACCGGCTCGTTCAGATCGTGTTCCTCCTTGTACTGCTCGATGGCCTCGTGCACGTACGCCTTCTGCTCGGTCGCGTTCAGACGATGGTTTCTGGCCGATTGCGCGGCACCGTACGCCGCCTGAGCGACGCCGGGGTCGGCGGTCAACGCGATGAATCCGAACGTGACGGACAGCACGAGATAGAGGGCGAAGACGGAGAACGCGATCCGTTTGATGACGTAGGAGCGGCGACTCATGGTTTCGACATCAAAAATACCGACAATCGGTATAAAATAGTATCGACAGAAGTGAATTATCCATTCGGTATCTTTTTGTCATGAGGATATATACCACACAGGGAGTACATTCATGCAACCCCTCCCCGTCTACGTGTCGAATCGTCCCTCTCCACCGGGTGGTTTTCGGTGAGCAACGACACCGGCCGACGGTCGGGTGAAACGCCGCTTGCCCCCATCGACTGGGAACAGGAGAACAGTACGGACCGAACTGTCCCCTGGCGCTTCCTGCTATTCTCCGCCGGTCTCGTCGGACTGTGGCTTCTCTACCGATATACGAACTCCCACGGTATCGGCGTCGTCTATCCCTGGCGGCCGACGAAGTTGACGTGGCTGTTCCGGGTGAGTCTCCTCGCCCTCGTCTGTTTCGCCCTGCCGTCGCTCGTCCGAAACACCCGCCGGAATCGGCGGTACTGGGAACGGTTTCGGTCCAACAGGCTCGCGGTCGTCTCCCTCGTCTCCCTGATTCTGTTCGCCATCCTTGCGATGGTCGGTCCCGCACTCCTCGGGCGTCCAGCCACCGACCCAACGGTCGCCCGCCAACCGCCCCTCCTGTTCTCGTCGAAACTCGGGTTGGTGACGTCGACGTGCGTCGGCCCGACCGTCAACGGTTTCTGTCACGGGTCGTTGGCCTACCCGCTCGGAACGAGCACATTGGGACAGGACATGGTGTTGCTGGTGCTCTCGGGGATGCACGTGAGCCTCCAAGTCGGCGTCATTATCGCCGTCCTCATGATTCCGCTCGCGACGGTCGTCGGTCTCGTCGCCGGATACAGCGGCGGTGCGGTCGATACCGTCCTCATGCGATACGTCGACGTCCAGCAGTCGGTTCCGGCGTTCGTCGTCTATCTCATCTTCGTCTTCCTCGCCGGACCGAGTCTGTTCGTGTTCGTGGTCGTGTTCGGACTCCTCAACTGGGGGAGCATCGCCCGCCTCGTCCGAAGCGAGGTCATTCAGCGGCGGGAGGAGGAGTACGTCGAAGCGGCGCGGAGCGCGGGCGTGAGTCGGTGGACCATCCTTCGGAAACACTTGCTTCCGAACGTCTCCAACACGGTTCTCATCGGGACGACGCAGAAGATTCCGCAACTCGTCCTCCTCGAAACGGCGTTGACGTTCATCGGAATCGGTGATGTCGGTCGCTTTGCACCGTCGTTCGGCGACACGATTGCGACCGGCTTGTTGGACAATTTCTATACGATACCGATCAAGGTGTGGTGGATCTGGACGATACCCGTCGTCGTCCTCGTCTTCACCGTCGTCGCCTTGAGCATCGTCGGCGATACGTTGCGCGACGTGTTCGACCCGCGGGGTGACGTATGAGTCCCGACCCCCTGCTCTCGGTGGACGACCTCCGGGTGACGTTCGACACCGACCGCGGCGTCGTGCACGCACTCGACGGCGTTTCGTTCGACGTGAACCGCGGCGAGACGGTCTGTCTCGTCGGCGAGAGCGGTTCCGGGAAGACCGTCGCCTGCGAGTCGCTGACCCGTCTCGTCCCGTCGCCACCGGCGCGGATTTCCGGCACCGTCCGGTTCGACGGGCGTGATTTGCTGTCCGCCGGTACGAAGACGCTCAACTCGATTCGCGGCGGCCGAATCGCGTACGTGTTTCAGAACCCGCAGGACTCGCTCGACCCCGTTTACACGGTCGGCCGTCAACTCGTGGAGGCGATCCGACTTCACCGAGACGTTTCGAGGGACGCCGCGCGACGGCGGGCGATAGAACTCCTCGACAGGGTCGGCATTCCGAATCCAGCCGAACGGTTCGACGAATACCCGCACGAGTTCTCGGGCGGGATGAAACAGCGGGTCGTCATCGCGATGGCGCTATCGTGTGAACCCGACCTGCTCGTCGCCGACGAACCGACGACGGCGCTGGACGTGACGACCCAATCGGGCATCCTCCATCTGCTGAAAACGCTCCAAGCCGAACGCGACATGGCGGTGTTGTTCGTTACCCACGACCTCGGCGTCGTTGCGCAGGTCGCCGACCGCGTCGTCGTACTGTACGCCGGGAAGGTGATGGAACGCGGGGACGTCTTCGACATCTTCGACCGTCCGGCCCACCCGTACACCGATGCCCTGCTCGACAGCGTGCCGCGGCGCGGGCGGACGCCGAAACCCATCGGTGGCTCGCTTCCCGACCCGACGGACCCGCCGGACGGCTGTCGGTTCCATCCGCGATGTCCGCACGCGACCGACGACTGCCGGGAGGGACCCCAACCGCCGCTCCAGGCGCTCGAAGGGGATGGCCACCGAGTATCGTGTGTCTACTACGACGACGACCACGACGCCGGGAACGTGAACGAACTGCGCGCGACAGCAGAAACGACGACGGCGACTACGATGGAAGGAACCGACGAGCCATCCGTGCGGGACGAATCGACCACGATACGAGGTGACGAACGATGAACACGGAGACGACGAATCATCAACGAGGAACCGACGACGCGGAACTGAACGACGAGACCGTTCTCTCCGTCCACGGCCTGAAGAAGCACTTTCCGATCACGGAAGGGTTGCTGGCCCGCGAGCGGGGATGCGTGCGGTCGATGGCATCAGTTTCGATCTACGGTGCGGCGAAACGCTCGGGTTGGTCGGCGAATCCGGCTGTGGGAAATCGACCGTGGCTCGAACCGTCGTTTCGCTCGAAACGCCAACTGACGGGGAAATCACGTTTCGGGACCGCTCGCTCGGGTCGCTGTCGAAGGACGAGCGAAAGCGGTACCGACGGCAGGTACAGATGGTGTTTCAGAACCCGTCGTCCAGTTTCGATCCGCGGATGACCATCGGCGAATCCATCGCGGAGCCGATGCTGACACACGGGTTGACGGACACCGAGCGGCTGACGAAACGGATCGAAACGTTGCTCTCGCTCGTCGGACTCTCGGAGGGCAAGCGCGAGCAGTACCCGCACGAACTCTCGGGCGGGGAGAAACAGCGTGCCGCGTTGGCGCGGGCGCTGTCGTTGGACCCGGAACTGTTGGTGTTGGACGAACCCGTGAGCGCCCTCGACGTGTCCGTGCAGGCCGAAATCCTGGCGCTCATCGAACGGCTCCAGGAGGCGTTGGATCTCTCCATCCTGCTCATCAGCCACGACATGAGCGTCGTTCACCAGCTCTGTGACCGCGTCGTCGTCATGTACGTCGGCGAAGCCGTCGAACACGGACGGACGAGCGACCTGTTCGAGGATCCGAAACACCCGTACACGAAGGCGCTGCTCGATACGGTTCCACGGCCGGACCCGCACGACCGGAACGAGATGGTGGAGTTGACCGGCGACGTCCCCGACCCGTCGTCGCCGCCGTCCGGGTGCCGGTTCCACACCCGTTGTCCGAAAATCGTCCCACCCGAGGAGCACTCGCTCGCCCAGCCGACGTGGGCCGGGATTTTCTCCCTACGTATCGCGCTCCGGGACGGGGAATTCGGTCTCGAATCCACCCGCGAACGGCTCGCCGACGAGCGGGGGGACGGTTCGGTCCCGGAAGCGGCCCTCCGGGAGGCGGTTCGGCGCGAGTACGGGATACCACCGACGGTCGATCACCAGCGCGTCGAAGGGACGGTTTCGAACGCGATCGGGCGCGCGATCGACGGGGACGAGGACGCCGCCGCGGAAACCCTCGGCGAGGCGTTTCCCACGGTGTGCGAGACCGAGCATCCGGATCAGCGGACGGTCGATGGCCGAGCCGTCGCGTGCCATCTGTACGACGGGCCAAACGCGGACCGGTAGCGGGACGATTCCAGCGATTTTGCCAGCCGCTCGTCCCAGCACGCAATCAGCTACTTTGATGTCGGTTCGCCCTCTCGAATCGGGCAGAGAATGCCTATCGAGTTGAACGGGTCGCACACGACCGCCCGCGTGATGGTCGAGGACGAGGCGCTGGTCGAATCCGGTTGTCTCCAACAGATTCAGGAACTCATCGACCACCGTGCGTTCACCGAACCGGTGCGGATCATGCCGGACACCCACTGGGGCGCTGGCGCGCCGATCGGCTTTACGATGCCGCTCCCCGACCGCGTCGTCCCGAACATCGTCGGCGTGGATGTCGGCTGTGGCATGTGCGCGACGAACCTCGGTTCCGCCCTCCCGCTCGCGGACGCCGAGCGCGAGCGTCGCGTCCGCGACGCCGTGCCGATGGGACGCGAAGTCCACGAGTACGACGACGCGCCGCACCTCGTGAACGAGTTCCCGTTCGACCGGGCGAACGAGGTCTTCGACCGCTTCGACGCCGCCTACCGCGAGCGATTCGGTCGCCCCATCGACCCCCTCGCCTTCGACTTCGACGGCTACGGAGAGGCGTACTTCAAATCCCTCTGCGAGCGCGTGCTGGCGGACCAGCGGCAGGGAATGGGTTACGTCATCAAGAGCGCGGGGACGCTCGGCGGCGGCAATCACTTCGTCGAGTTCGCGCAGGGTCGGGAGTCGGGTGACTTCTGGCTCGTGGTCCACAGCGGGTCGCGCTACCTCGGCAAGGCCGTCGCCGAGTACTGGCAGGGTCGAGCCTCGGACTACCGCTCGGCCGACGGGATCCGGAACGCGATTCCGGACGGGTACGGAAAATTCCTCAAGTTCGACCCCGAAACCGTCGGGGACGGCGAGTTATTCACGTGGGTCACCGGCGGCATGGGTGAATCACACATCCGCGCCGAGCGCGTTCGGGAGGCCTTCGACGGGAGCGACATCGAGGACGCGTTCGACACCCTCTCGGGGTCGAACCTGCGCCCCGGCGAGGAGCGAAGCGACGACCTCGATTGGCTCGACGGGCGGGAGGCACACGGCTACTACGTCGATATGCTGTTCGCCCAGCAGTACGCCCGCTGGAACCGCGAGTTGATGAGCGACGCCATCTGCGAGGCCATCGGTATCGACCCGACCGACCGCTTCCAATCGACGCACAACTACATCGATTTCCGCGACATGACGATCCGGAAGGGTGCCACGCCCGCCCGCGAGGGTCAGCGACTCGTCGTCCCGTTCAACATGGCGGACGGGTCGATCATCGCCCGGGGGAAGGGCAACGAGGAGTACCACTCCACGGCCCCGCACGGCGCGGGCCGGACCATGAGCAGAGGGGATGCCTACGACACGATTTCGATGGACGAGTTCGGCGAGGCGATGGACGGGGTCTACTCCGAGTCGGTCGTCGAGTCGGTGCTGGACGAAGCGCCGATGGCCTACAAACCGGCCGACGCGATTCGGGAGGCCATCGAACCGACTGCCGAAGTCGTGGAGTGGTTGGATGTCGTGCACAACCTAAAAGCGAAATAGCGCCGGGGACTCGGTTTGTGGGTTGCTTTTCGATTCTCGTTTCGTCGAGAATACTGGAAAGTACTGTTTTGTACTGATCTCTACTGAATGGTACTGTCGATTGAAGAGATATTTCGGAACTCGGTTTCGAAAGTTCTTGTCTACTCACTACGAGAAAACGTTGCAACTACTTCGACTGCAACTGCCAAGAACACTACCCCGAAAGCCCCCGCTCGCGAACGGATGAGGGCTTTCCTACTCCTCTCCTTCCGGCGCGTACGTATCGCCCGTAATAAAAACAGGCAACTCCGTATCGCGGGTTTCGCGGTCGATACCGTCCAGCCAGTTTCGCACCTTGTCGTGGAGGTCCCGCTTCGTCCGGAAACTGTCGTACTGCACGTCGTAGCCGTACGGCAGTTCGTCGACGGTCGCGCTGGTGAACGACTCGTCCAGATACAGACCGACCCGCTGGCCGGGCTTGTGCGTCGTCGCCGGGTTCCCACGTCGCAGATGAAACTCCCCCAGAATCCCGCCGGTTTCGGTGCCGACGCCGGTCGTGAGCCCCCCTTGCGTGAACAGGAAGAGCACGGCGTCGCTGTGGGCCGCGAACGCGACCGACTGGGCGAGCGGGTCCATTCCCGCCTTGCCCGCTTCGGCGGCCTGTTCGTGGGTCGGGATGTCGATGTCGGTGGCGATGAACGCCCGGCAGTTATGACGCTGGCGGAGTTCCGCACAGAAATCCCTGAGTGCGAGTTCCATGTCCCCACGACCGTCGGTCGTGACGTGGCGCTCGGGGTCGAACAGCGGGTCGGCCTGGAACGGCGTCCGGAGTTCGTCGCCGTCGTCGTAGGCGTACGCCGCACTGAACGCGGTGTACGGTCCCATCACGTAGACGGTGAAGTCGTTGTGACTGCCGAAATCCGGCGGCGTCGGTGCCTGTTCCGACAGAATATCCGCAATCGGCCGACCGTCGTACCGGAAGTTAGTCTCCCCGTCGAACATTTATTCGGGGTTTCGAGACGGCGATCAAATAGCTATCGACAGCCCAACCGACACCGTGAATGGTAATTCAGAAACAAAGAAAAATCTCTCTCTAATCGGTAGGCTGATGTAGTTGGCCGTCGTACACGTACCCATCATGGCCGCCGAATCGACGCCGACCCCAGACGACGAGCGGAACGTCGAGGAGTACGTGGACCAACGGCTGTTCGACGACAGCCTTGGAACGCTCGCGGATCACGTCGCACGGAAAGCCGCCCTCGGCGATACGCGGCGGTATTCGATCCTGTTTCTCCTCTACGAACGCGAGGAAGTCTCGCGGAAAACGCTCGCTGAAGCCATCGACGACGGGAGCTTCGACCTCACTCACCACGTCGGGGAGTTGATCTCCACGGGTCTCGTCGCCCGAACCGGCGCGCCGGAGGGTGCCGACGGCCGCCAAACGTTCTACAAAATCACGCACCTCGGACGGCAAGAGATCGAAGCGGATTACGAGAACGTCACCGGCCACGCGCCGTAGGAACCCGGTTATTGGATTCTCGCAGTTCGCTATTTCGCTATTCGACCGGCTCGAACATCGGCGCGGGCATTCCATCGAGTTCGACGGTGTCGGTACATTCGACGGTCGTTCCGATGTTGACTTCCTCGTCTCCGCCGATTCGGCCGAGGATTTTCGTGTCGCCGAGGTCCACGACGGCGACTTGATACGGCCCCTCGAACCCAACCGGTGGGACGGTTATCGTCGTCTCGCTGTGGACGACGCCGACGTTCGGCAGGGTGTGGGTGTCGAGGTTTCGGTCGCCGCACTCCACGCAGGCCCGCTTCGGCGTGGCCGTGACGTTCCCGCAGGACTCACATTCGAGTCCCACGAGGTCCCCGGCCTTGAGGTAGGCCCGCCAGTCGGCGTACGTCAGTGCTGGAACGTTGTCGCCATCTTCCGAACTCATGCTCGCGCCTCCAGTACGGTGACGACGGTGGTCGCGGCGTCGCCGCCGAGGTTGTGTGCCACCGCCGTTTTCGCGCCCTCGACTTGCCGGTCGTCCGCGTCGCCGCGGAGTTGTTCGGTCAACTCCACGAGTTGGGCCGTTCCGGTCGCGCCGATGGGGTGGCCTTTCGCCTTCAGACCGCCGCTCGGGTTGACGGGCATCTCGCCGTCGATGTAGGTGCGGCCCTCCGCCGCCGCCTGTCCGCCGGTTCCGTCCTCGAAGAGACCGAGCGCCTCGGTTGCGAGGACTTCCGCGCCGGTAAAGCAGTCGTGAACTTCGGCCACGTCGATATCGTCCGGAGTGATTCCCGCCTGGCCGTAGGCCTCGTCGGCGGCGTCACGAGCGGCTTGCGTGGCCGAGAGCGAGACCTTGTCCGCCAGCGGAACCGCGTCGGTTCGGTGGCCGACGCCGGTTACCGAAACCGGTTCTCCGGCGAAACTCTCGGCGAGGTCGTCGGAAACGACGAGGACCGCCGAAGCGCCGTCCGAGAACGGACAGCAGTCCATCAGGTGGAACGGATCCGCGACGATGGGACTCTCCAGTACCGATTCGACGTCCGTGTCGCGGCCGAAGTGTGCCTTCGGGTTGAACTGGCCGTGATAGTGGTTTTTCACGGCGACTTCCGCCAACTGGGCTTCGGTCGTCCCGTACTCGTGCATGTGGCGCTTCGTGAGCAGGGCGAACACGCCGGGGAACGTCAGTCCGGTCGGTTGCTCGTACTGGCGGTGTGAGGCTCCCGCGAAAATCGCGGTCATCTCGCCGGTTCCGAGTCCGGTCTCCGGCGTACAGCGTTCGACGCCGCCGACGAGGGCGACGTCGTGAACGCCGTTTTCGACCGCCTGTACCGCATGTTTGAACGCGTTCGATGAGGTCGCACAGGCGTCCTCGAATCGTTGACAGGGTATTCCCTGAATCCCGATGTGGGTCGCCAGTTTCGGCGCGAGATGGGTGTCGGATTCGGTCTGTCCACCCAGCGCGTTACCGAGATAGAACGCGTCGATTTCGTCGCCAGCGATACCCGCGTCGTCCATCGACGCGAACGCGGCGTCGGCAAACAGTTCCTCCAGCGGTCGGTCGTGCGGGCCGAATCGGGTCATCCCGCCACCGACGATGGCAGCTCGTGTCACTACCCTCATTTTTTCCGGAGCAATAAATAATCCTCCGCTGAACGGCGTCGGTGCTGACAACTCGTGTCACCTTGAATCGTCGTCACGCTGTAGCCGCCGAATGGTTCCGGGGTAGCCATCCGATTTTCCCGCGAGCACCGTTCCAATCATCCCACCATAACCGTCCTCTTTCCCGCATCTGTCGCTCAATCGTTCCGCGTCAGTCGCGCTATCGTCCCGTCGGAAACCCCAGCCTCGCGGAGGACGCTCGCCGTGTGCTCGCCGTGGTCCGGCAGTCGGGTCGGAACGGCCGAACCGTCTGCGTCCACGTCCGCATCGTGTATCGGGAACCCGATTCGCGGCGGGGAACCGTCCGACTCGACGACCATTCCGCGCGCCCTCGTCTGCTCGTGGTCGAACGCCTCCGTGACAGTGTAAACCCCGCCGACGGCCGTATCAACGCCGTCGAACTCGTCGAGCCACTCGTCCATCGTCCGCGTTTCGAAGACGGCTTGGAGGGTCTCCCGAACGGCTTCGCGGATCGCAGGGTCGTCGCTCAGGTGTTTTTCGACCAACTCGGGACGCTCGATCGTCTCGCAAAGCGCGCGCCAGAACTTCGGTTCGAGCACCGCGACCGTGAGATAGCGGTCGTCCGCCGTGCGATAAACGTCGTAGCAAGGAAATTCGCCGGTCAGCATCGTCTTCCCCGGTCGGGGTGTCCGCCCGGCGAATGCCCCGCTCGCGAACACTTGCGCGAACGACAGCATGGTGTCGGTCATGGCGAGGTCAAGGTACGTCCCGCCCACATCGCCTTCACCGTCTTCTCCACTTGCACCGTCACCGCCCCGTTCCCGGGCGAGGAGCGCGCTCACGATGCCGAACGCCGAAAGCAGTCCGCTCGCCATGTCCACCATCGGGTAGCCGGGGATAACCGGTTTCGAATCCTCGTCCGGCCGCGTCATGTCCAACAGTCCCGTCTCCCCGGCGTAGTTCAGGTCGTGGCCCGCCCTCTCCGCGTTCGGTCCCGTCCCCCCGAACCCGGAGAGGGAGGCGTACACCAATTCCTCGTTGTACTCCACGAGCGTGTCGTAGTCGATCCCCAGTCGCTCGGTGACGCCGGGGCGAAACGTCTCGAAGACGACGTCCGCCGTCTCGACCAGTTCGTAGAACGCTTTTCGAGCCGTTTCGTCCGTCAAATCGAGCGAGACACTCCGCTTTCCCCGGTTCACCGCCTCGAAAATCTCGCCGTGGCCGCTCTCCCCGATGGGAGCCATCTTCCGCGCGTAATCGCCGCGTTCCGGTTCCTCGATCTTGATCACCGTCGCGCCGAGGTCCGCCAGGAGTTGTGTCGCGTACGGTCCCGGGAGAAGCCGGGAACAGTCGAGGATGAGTATGTCATCCAATTGCATACCTGGGGGGATGGTCGGCCAGGAGTAAATCCTTCTGGGGCTACGATGGCGGCGTGGAATGGTCCTCGTGCGGTCGAACGACCGGGTCTCGTTATACACAACCGCACCGCTCTCCAACCGATTCCTCGCACGTCGTACCACAATCACCGCACGTCGTGCCACAATCACTTTGCCGGGCGCTCCCGAACGCCATCGCATGACACCTTCTGGAGCCGGAACGGGTATCGAAATAGCAGCGGGTGACGGTCCCGTCCGCACACCCCGACGTCGAGAACGCGGACGAGGACGCGCACCGTGACCCGCGTGGCCGTCGTGGGTGCCGGTGTGGCCGGGTTGGGCGTCGCGTTCGCGCTGCGCGACGACGCCGACGTAACCTTGTTCGAGCGGACCGAACGCGTCGGCGGGCGTGCGACGTCGCACGAACGGAATCGCTGTGTCTACGACGTCGGCGCGAACTACGTCAAGAGCGACGACGAACGCGTGTCCGAACTCGTCCGCGAACTCGACGAGGGATTGGTCGAAACCGAGGGACCGGTGTGGACGTTCGACGCCGACGAGGAGGTTTCCGAGGGCCGCGATGAGGACGACTCGAAGTGGACGTACAGAACGGGACTGCGAACGCTCGGGGGGCGACTGGCGGAGGCGAGCGGTGCGACGGTTCACACCGACACGCGAATTACGGGCCTCCGGCGCGACGAGTCGAGCGACGCCGAGTCGTGGTACGTCGGGGACGCGAACGGCGACGAGTACGGGCCGTGGGACGCGCTGGTGCTCACGCCGCCAGCGCCGATCACGGCGTCGCTGCTCGACCTCTCGGAGTGGGACGACGACCTGCGTTGTGACCTCCGTGAGACCATCGGGCACGTCCCGTACCGGCCCATCCTCTCCGTCGCGCTCCACTACTCGTTCGAAGTCGAGCGGCCGTACTACGCGCTGGTGAACACGGACAAGGAACACGAGGTCGGTTGGCTCTCCCGCGAGTCGTGTAAACCGGGCCACGTCCCGGAGGACGAGGAGTTGTTGATCGTCCAACTGTCGCCCGAGTGGTCGGCGAACCACTACGACGACGACGATTTCGACGTCGCCACGGCCGCCGCGGGGTACGCGGCCGACCTCCTCTCCGAGCACCCGCTCGCCGCGCCGGACTGGTTCGACGTGGTTCGCTGGCGGGACGCACAACCGAACGACGGGGCCGACGAGGAGGTACTCCGGCGGGCGAACGAAGCGGGTCTCTTCTTCGCCGGTGATTGGGTCGTCGGCGAGGGCCGGGTTCACCGCGCGCTCCGCAGCGGACTCGACGCGGCCGAGGAAATCCTCGACTGACTGCTGGCAAACGACCGTCTCATCCCGTCCAGTCGGCGTGGTCCTGAATTGGAATCGCTTTCTCGCGGTACTCCTCGTACAGGTCGTCGGCCCAGGTTCGAACCGCCGGGTCGTCCGTGTCGGCGAAAACGCGGAGGATGCCGGTTTCGTCGTAGCCGCCGACGCCGACGCGGTCGTCGAACATGACCAGGCCGAACGGCAACTCGTCGTGAACGAACAGCTCGAGCTGGCCGCTCTCGATGGCGTTCACGGTCGCCTCGTGGTGATCGTCCAGTAGCTGATCGATGACGGGAGAGAGGTAGATGACTTCGGTCCGCATGCCGTCGAGGATGCTGTTGCGGATCTCGTCCACGTACATCGGCGCGATAGTGGTGGTGTCGAACCCACGAAGCGTCTCCGACTCTCGCAGGAGGGAGATGAACCGGCGCACCGGCCGGTACGGGTCGCCGGGTTCCTGGACGGTTATCGTCGCGTCGGCGAGCAACTCAACGTCGATATCGGTTCGGTCGAGCGACGGAAGCAGGGGTTCCAACTGCAAGCCGACCTCGACGGTGTCCCGTAGATGTTCGACTTCGCCCGCGACGAGTTGTCCCAACGGGGTTAGTTCGTACAGGCCATCGACGCGGCGGATGAGCGACTTGTCGGTGAGTTCCCGCGTGATTCGATGGGTCGTCGTCCGTGAGACGCCGATTTCGTCCTGTAGCTCGGAGCGTGCGACCGGTCCGCCGCGCAGTGCACGGAGGGTGTTCGCCCGCTTGACGGCAGTGATGACGATATCCGAGTTCTCACTGTCGCTCATGTTTCCTCCATGGCGTTTCTATGGTATAGTGTTTCACACCTCGAAACACGTTTCGCTTTCCGGACCTCGTTCCGTAAGCTGGGAAAATACCACTGCGTAATTATATCATTTCCTACTGCTAGTTATGTTCATGTCTGTCGAACCAAAAACGACGACCGACGTTACTGAATCGACCAGTTCGGAAACCGGCAGTGGACTCGACGAGAACCTCGCGGGGGCGCTCGCGTATCTGCTCAGTCCGATAACTGGGATCGTGTTCTTCCTGCTCGAAGGGGACAACAAATTCGTCAGATTCCACGCCGCTCAGAGTATCGTCTTCGGTGTCGGGATGTTCGTGATTTACATCGGCATGAGTATCGTCCAGATGCTCCTGCTGTTTATCCCGCGTCTGGGTGGATTGTTCTCGCTGTTGTTCTCGCTGGCGTACCTCGTGGTGGGCTTCGCGGCGTTCCTGACGTGGCTCTTCCTGATGTACAAGGCGTACTCGAACGAGCGGTTCGCGCTTCCCGTGTTCGGAAAATTGGCGGATCGACTCGCCTAAAATGCGACGGATCACGCTCACCCTGGCCGTCGCGGCCCTCGTCGTCCTCGCCGGTTGTACGGGTATTTCGAGTCACCTCGGAAACGCGCCCGATGCGGGGTCGACGGGGTCGGGATCCGGCGATAACTCGAACGGCGACGGTTCGAACGACGCCTCGGACGCGTCGGAGGACGACGCTTTCACCCCGTTCGCGTTCCAGCATTCGGGCACCTACACGTACGAAACGTACGACGAGGAGGACGGCACCGGCAAACTCGTCTGGGACATCCGGTCGATAGACGGCGAGAACATCACCATGCGGAGTTCGTTCACGAACCAAGGGGAGACCCAGTCGAAGACGGCGACGTTCACCCGTGAGGAGGCCCTGGTTCAACTGGCGTTCATGCCGGGCGGACAGTACCTCATGACGACGATGTTCTCGCCGTCGGCGAACGGGATTTACGGCAACGACTTCCGCGTCGGAAACACGTGGACGGCCCCGTCCTCACAGGGGACGATGACCTACGAGATAACGAAACAGCGGACGATCGCGGAGATATCGTGCTACGACGCCGAAATCCGTATCAACGGCTCCGTCTTCACCGACGCGTGTTACTCCCCCGATCACGGGACCGCCATGTACGGTGTCATCTACGACGAGGACGGAACGAAAGTTCGCGAAATGAAACTGATCGCCTACGAGCGAAAATAACCCATTTTTGCACGCGCTCCGGTTTTCATTCACCTTTTTTCCACTGAACCCCACCAAAAGAACGATACTCCTCTGGTTCCCACAACATATCTCAGACGACCACGAAGAAAGGTATATCATGTTCCGACCTCGCCATCGTACAATCGTGGTGTTCACCGCCCTGCTCCTCGTTGCGACGGTCCCTCTCGGATTCGTCGTCCCAGCCGTCGCGAGTGCACCGGTAGCGGACACGCCGGTACACCACGCACCACCAGCACAGCGACATTCGAACGCAGCAACCCTCGATGACCCCTTCGGCATCGGTTCGCACGGCCACCCCTTCCCGAACGGACCCACGTCGGCGATGGAGTACGCCGATATCGACGAAGCACCCGGTTCGATAACCGTCGGGAGCTACAGTCGGTACGACGGGTCGAACCCGCTCAACAACGCCACGCGGGCCACGATATACGCCACCGTCGCCGAGGAACCCGGACTCTCCCTGTCGGCACTGAGCGAGGAAACCGACATTCCGCGTTCGACGGTTCGCTACCACGTCAGGATCCTGCAGGAGGAAAAGTTAGTCGAGACGACTACCGTCCGCGGAAAACGTCGGGTGAACCCCGCTGGCGACGACAACCCCGCGTTGGCCGCCTCGCTATCGGACGAGGCGACTGCCACCCTGCTCGAAACGGTCGCCCGTGACGGCCCCGCGAGCGTCTCCGACCTCGCGGACGCGCTCGACCGGACCCCCGGCACCGTCTCGTATCACTTGGAACGTCTCGCCGATGACGGCCTCGTGGAGCGGGAACGTGCTGGAAATGCGGTCGTCACGACGCTCCCGGATAGCGTCGCGGCCGCGGTGGGAACGACGACGGACGCCATCGACGCCGACTGAATCCGTTTTGAGAAACTGGTCAAAACCTCCTTTTAACTGCCGTGGTTCGATAGGGATGCGGACGGACGCAGGGAACTAAACGACACATAGTGACCTGACACACGGTATGGTGCCGTCTCCACGTGGCTCGCGTCTTCCAACCTGTAGACGACCCCTTGCGTCCACTCCGCGGACACGGCACCCGATTGCCCGAGGTCCGGACGAACAGAGGGACGAGAGAAACAGTAACGCCGAGTGCCCTTCGAGGGGTCGGCGAGAATCCGCATAGACACCGTCCGACCTCGGTTACCCGCCTTCGGCCTTCCGAGACGGTATTCGTTCGATTCGTGGCTGTTTTCACTTTCACTCCACTCTGATGAACTATTTGGTGCTCACCGCCGAAACGCGAGCCATGGGATTGCTACGACGGCTCGGTACGGACACGAAGCCGGATCGGCCGTACGAATGCAAACAGTGTGAGACTGCTTTCCCGGTGGAGTACCAAGTGTGCCCCGAGTGTGGGTGTTACTCCGTCGAGCGCGACGACTGGGCCTGACTCGTCACGAGTTCGTCACCCGGTCGGACGTTCTGCACGACACCACCCGAAAACTCGAACACACGATCCCCCGTTCCACGCGCCCTCCCCGTCCAGCGCGGCAATCGAGCGACGTTCGTTACTTCGCCGTTCTCCGTCCACACCACGTCGAGCGCCAGCGGCGTCGCCACCGTCGAAGCGCGATGGTCGCCGACCGAACCGATTTCGAACACCAACCCGTAATCGTCACGAAGGGCGAGTCGAACGAGCCCTCCGACGCGCGACCGAAGCGAATCCACGGGCTCGGCGTGTGCGGCGAGCGTCCGTTCCTCCCCATTCCGTCGGTGGACGACGTGCATGGTTCCGCTTCGAGACGATTCGCTTTGAACGTTACAATCCGGTGGCGACGTGACGGTCTATCTTTTATCTCCGGCCGGAGTGACTCACGCCTCCTGCCCTTGGTGGCCGTGTCCATGTCCGTGCCTGTGTCCGAGAAACAGCGTCAACCCGTGCAAGACGAGGAGACCGAAGAAGACTGGAAACAGGTTGTTTTTCAACCCGTGAAAGAGGATGGGGAGGTACACCAGCGGCAGCGACACCGACAGCCAGAAACTGACGAGTTGGACGGGTCCCGCGAGGAAATGGCTGAACGTGACGAGAACGTCGGCCCATGACATAAGATATCCTACACTGTGCGATATGAATACTATTGACCGGATAATCCGGTCTAACTGGCTATTAAGCCATATCTCGACCGTTACTAACTCCCGCATAATCGAGCTTCTCAGCCCGAAACGCCCGACTGCGGCCCGTAAGACAACATCACTCTCCGAACGAGTTCCCCCCGTCTTGCCTTTTCGCGCGTCGCCGTATGACCGACACCGGTCTTTTGTCTGACAATGATTTATGTTTTTTCAGGGTGTATGTGAGACAGACGAGCCCGTGTCCCACGGGGGGAGTTCCAAATGAGTAAATCAGAAAATCATTCGTGCCCGACGGAAACGATCACAGCGACGTATCACACGCGCCACGATTGGCAGGACGCGGAACCACTCAGTACGACGGTCACGACGGCCCTCGCCGAAGCGATGGACGCCGACCCGACCGAAATCGGTCCGCTGTACGACCAGTTCGACCCGGACGCGTTGGACGGGTTGTTCCATCCCCGTCCGGATGGGGTGGCTCGCACCGGCGGCCACGTCAGTTTCACCATCGACGGGTATCGGGTCTTCGTCCGAAGTGACGGTTTCGTCTCGGTGCATCCGATCGACGGGATCGACGGTGACGACTGACGGGACGTAGGTTTTTATCGTTCCCGCACCGACGGGACGGTATTGCGATGATTCAGCTACCGATACGGCGATGTCCGGCCTGTGGCTATCTCGGCCCGGTCGGACGCTTCGTCGATGCGGAATCGAACCTGACGTGTCCCCGGTGTGGAAACCAACTGTCCGGAACGTTCGATCCACGATTGGCATGACAGGAACGACACTGAGCGACGCGATCGAGGAGTACCTCGTCAGCATCGAAGCCGGGAACTACCGCGCCAACGCCGAATCCGCGCTGACCGCGTGGGCGAACTGGCTCGCCCGCGAGCGCGAAGTGACGGCTATCGAGAACGTGGCCGTCATCGATTGTCGGCGCTACGCCCGCCACCTCAAGCGACAGGTTCGGGAGGGCGAGTTGAAGTCCTCGACGGCCCACACCTACTACGCCTACGTTCGGGCGTTTCTGGGATTCTGCGAGGCGGACGAACTCATCTCCAGAAACCCGGCCGCGGCCTCGCGGGCACAGGCTGAACTGCCCGAGGACACCGCGGACGCCGACCGACAGTTCTGGTCGGCCCGCGACAGGAACGCGATTCTCGCCTTCATGGACCGACGTGTCGAGGAGGCGCTGGACGGCGAGGCCGATGTGTCGCGCGAACGTGCCTACCGCGACCGCGCGCTCGTCCGATTGCTGGCCCTCTCCGGCGTGCGCGGGGCGGAGGTGTTCCGCGACCCGGCGGACGACAAACGGAGCGGTATCGCGTGGGAGGATGTGGACATCGAGGGCGGTGCGGTTCGCGTCTTCGGCAAATCGCGGGAGTACGAGTTCGCCCAACTGCCGAAGAAGGCGGCCGACGCGCTGGAGCGATACCACCGTGTGTGTGATCCTCCAACACCACTGTTTCCGGTGTTTCCGACCGACCACGCACCGTCGAAGTACCGGACCGCCCGCGAGTCGTTGGGCGAGGAGTTCTCCGAGGGAACGGTCGAGAGAATCCTCGACGAGAACGACATCGACGACGTGATCCGGGAGTACGAGATCGTCCTCCCGGCGATTTCGACTCGCGGGGCGCGCAACCTGATGAAACGTCTCTGTGAGTCCGCCGGACTCGACATCGACGGCGAATATCTGAAACCGCACGGCGCGCGACGTGGACTGGGCCACCAACTGTACAGCGAAGGCCACGCGGAACTGGCCCAATCCGCGCTCCGCCACGCGTCCATAGCGACGACCCACGAGAGCTATTCGAACATCCGTGCCAGCGAGACGGCTGAACGGGTGGACGACGTGCTCGACGAACGCTGAATCCCGATACCGATTGCCATATTCCCCATCTCGGACATCCCTTTTCGATGGTCGTACCAGAATCCCTTTTCTCGCGGAATCGCTAGTGTCGAACGATGAGCGATTCGACGCGAGGCATCCCCCGACGCGAGTTCATGAAAGCGGCCGTCGCCATCGGTGGATCGGCCGCACTGGCCGCCTGCGTGGACCGGGGTGGAATGCCGGACGTGCCGAAAGGCCCGTCCGACCTCTCGACACTCCCGAAACGCCAGCACGCATGGAATCAATACCTCTCCACGGACGACTACGGGAACTTCGTCGCCGCTCGCCACAAGATTCTCCTCTTTCTGAACTACAGCGGCGACGGAACGCCGGACGAGTCCGAACGGAAGACGGTCGAGAAGTCGTTCCGGAGCCTCGAACACGCCTACAAACGCGGTAACGACGGGCTGTTGTTCTCCATCGGCTACTCCCCCGCGTACTTCGAGCGGTTCGGTGTGGACGACGTGCTGCCGAAACCGAAGGCGCTGGCGTCGTTCGAGTCCCCGAAACTGGACGAACAGGACGCGGTCATGCAGATCGAGAGCGACCACGCCCAAATCGCGCTCGCTGCCGAGCAGGCGTTGCTCGGCAACCGCGACGAACTGAACGGCGTTGACGTGAGCGGTATCACGGACGTGTTCGAGAAGGCCGACCGCCGGACCGGTTTCGTCGGACACGGCCTCCCCGCCGACAATCAGGACGTGAACGGCATTCCGGACTCGAAGCCGGTTCCGGAGAAGGCACCGCTGTACATGGGCTTCAAATCCGGCTTCAAGAAGAATCAGGCGAGCGAAGACAGCGTGACGATTCAGGAGGGTCCGTTCGAGGGCGGAACCACGAAACACGTCTCCCACATCAACCTGCATCTCGACCAGTGGTACGAACAGGACAGCCGCGACCAGCGCGTCGGCAAGATGTTCTGTCCGGTCCACGCCGAACAGGACAAGGTGAAAGGCGTCGGCAACAACCTCGGCGATTCGAGCGAGATGAATGACGAGTGTATCGACAACGTGAAAGAACACGCCCGCACCCGCGGCATCGTCGGCCACTCCCAGAAATCCGCGCGGGCCAGAAAGGACGACTCCCCGGTCATCCTCCGCCGCGACTTCGATTCGACGGACGGTGGACAGGCGGGACTCCACTTCGTCGCCATCCAGCAATCTATCGAGGACTTCAACAAAACTCGGACGGAGATGAACGGCGACGACCTCTCCGGCAACTCCTCGGTCGGCGAGCGACTCAACAATGGAATCCTGCAGTACATGACGGTCACCCATCGCGGAAACTTCCTCGTTCCGCCGCGCTCCCTGCGGTCGCTTCCGACGGCGAATCCGTGATACCCCTTTTCGACTACCGTACCAGAACCCCTTTTCGCCGCGGGTCGTAACTTCAAACCAATGAATCGCCGTAGTGTTCTGCGGACGACCGGCCTCCTCGGTGCCACCTCGTTGGCGGGTTGTTCCGGTCTGTTTAAAACGAAGGTGATGCCACAAGCGCCGCCGTTGGTCAAAAACCGACCGGACGCGGTGTACATCCCGACGCACAAGGAAGGCATGCAGATGGGCGGAATGGCGAAAAGCGGGCGGTATCGGGCCGCCGTGTTCTACTCCTACCCGCATCGCTTCTGGCTGATGAGCGGTGGGACGGCACAGGACGAGAAGAAGGTCTCCATCAAGGACGACGACGACCTGCACCTGATGGCGTCGGTCTGGGACTCCAAGACGAAGACGGTGCTCCCGACTGGAAACGTTCAAATCGATCTCTCGAAGGACGACTGGAGCACCACCCGGACGATGTGGCCCATGCTCTCACAGAACATGGGTTTTCACTTCGGGGACAATATGGGCCTCGATGGCGAGGGAAAGTACACGGCGAAGGTGAAAGTCGGCGGGTTGAACATCCGTCGAACGGGCGCACTGGAAGGCCAGTTCGGGAAGGGAGCGACCCTGTCGACGTCGTTCACGTTCGACAAGGACACGCTAGAAAAGATTCCGTTTACGCGTCTCGACAACAAGAAAGGGCAGAAGGGTGCCGTTCAGCCGATGCAGATGGACATGCCGATGAGCCACGTTCCGAAAAAGGCCGACCTGCCCGGCGAGTTCGTCGGCACGAACTCCAGCGGCGACGCGAAGTTCCTCGTCACGACCGACGAGAACAGCGACCTAGCGGAGAACACGTATCTGCTCGTCTCGCCGCGAACGCCGTATCGGCGCTATCCGATTCCGATGATGTCGCTGTCGGCGACGTTGAAACGGGGCGGTAAGACGGTGTTCGACGACGTACTGAACGCCACCATCGACCCCGACATCGGGTTCCACTACGGCGCGGACGTGAAAAGCGTTCAGAAGGGCGATACACTCACCGTGAAGGTGGACTCCCCGCCCACGGTCTCACGTCACGAGGGGTACGAAACGGCGTTCCTGAAAATGCCGAAAATGCAGTTCTCTATTTAGGCCGCGATGCCATCCTGGCCCGCTTCGAGCAGTTCCTGATACCTGTTTCGAATCGTCACTTCGCTCACGTTGGCGACGTCGCTCACTTCCGACTGGGTTACCTTCTCGTTGCTGAGCAGGGAGCCAGCGTAGACGGCGGCGGCCGCGAGGCCGACGGGCGATTTGCCGCTGTGGACGCCCTGTTCTTTTGCCGTCTTGAGCAGTTCGTTCGCCCGTCGCTCGGACTCGTCACTGATGTCGAGGTCCGACGCGAACCGGGAGACGTAGCTCAACGGATCGGCGGGTTGGATTTCGAGACCGAGTTCGCGCACGATGTAGCGGTAGGTACGCTTGAACTCCATCTCGTCGATGCGGCTGACGGCCGCGACTTCGTCCAGACTGCGCGGGACGCCGGTCTGACGCGCCGCCGCGTACACCGCGGAGGTCGCGACGCCTTCGATGGAACGCCCCGGGAGGAGGTCGTCGTCGAGCGCACGGCGGTAGATGACGCTCGCGGTCTCCCGTACGTTCTTCGGGAGGCCGAGCGCGCTCGCCATGCGGTCGATTTCGCCGAGCGCTTGCTTGAGGTTGCGCTCCTTGCTGTCGCGGGTGCGGAAGCGCTCGTTCCACGTTCGGAGCCGCTGCATCTTCTCGCGCTGGCGTGCGCCGAGGGTGTTACCGTAGGCGTCCTTGTTCTGCCAGCCGATGTTGGTCGAGAGCCCCTTGTCGTGCATCATCTTCGTCGTCGGCGCGCCGACGCGGGACTTCTGGTCCTTCTCCTTGGCGTCGAAAGCTCGCCATTCCGGACCGCGGTCGACGGAATCCTCCTCGACGACGAGGCCACACTCTGCACAGACGGTTTCGCCGTGGCCTTCGTCGGTGACGACGTTCCCGCCACACTCGGGACAGGTTCCCTCCTCGTGCTCGTGTTCTTGCTCGTCCTCGTGTTCCCGCTCGTGGGTCGATACACCGGACTCGCTGTAGCGTTGGATTTTGGTTGTAGTCATGGTGGTGCGTTGGCGGAGGCTCCCGGTAGGGAAAACCCAAAGAATCCCGGAAGCTTAGTTCCTAACCAGGAGTTAGGACGAAATGTACTTAAGCGTTTCGGAATATGGTACGGTAATCACTCATCCATATTCATCGTTAATGACGCCCATACCGAGCGTTAATCGCAGTTTCAGTCTTTCATGATTGTCTGTTTCTGAATCGAAAGTAACAAAAGATTGTCGGTCGGCGTCATGCGATTTTGGACGGGGTTGTGTCGTAGGTATGGCAACAGTACGGGGAAGTGATCGAGTCGGTATCCTGGCCGGAACTTCGGGCAACGACTGTTCGCGGACCTGGCCGGTGACGGTGAAAATGAAGGGGCCGCCTCACTCCTCTAAATACGTCTTCGCCACTTCATCCGGTACCTGATCGAACACCCGGTAGAACTGCCCGACTGCACCGAACTGAAACGGCGTCTCCAGACAGAACACGTCGTCGGCCTCGCCGCGCAACCCCTCGATGGAACTCGGCGACCCGACCGGTACGGCGAGGGCGACGTAACTCGCCCCCGCCTTTTTCACCTGCCTGAGACACGCGATGGTCGTCGCGCCCGTCGCCACGCCGTCGTCCACGACGAGGACGCGTTTCCCTTCGACTGCCGGAATTTGTCCCTCCCCTCGATACTGACGCTCCTTCTCGCGGGCCGCCTCGCTCTTGCGCTCCTGCTCCGCTTCGAGGTACGTCTCGCCGACGCCGATCTGCTCGATAAGGTCGTCGTTCAGCCAGACGCTCCCGTCCGCCCCGACGGCCCCTATCGCCAGTTCCGGGTTTCCAGGTGCCCCCAGTTTCTTCGCCACCACGACGTCGAGCGGGACGTCGAGCGCATCCGCGACCGGTCGACCGATCGGGAGCCCACCGCGTGGAATGGCGAGCACGACGTCCGCGTCCACCCCTTCACGTGCGACGAGGGAGCCGAGTTGCGTCCCCGCATCCGTTCTGTCGTCGAACATGATCCTTCGTTCGAACGGAAGCGATTGACGCGGATAAACCTGTGCGCCGCTGCGAAACGGCGTCGAAATTCAACTCAGTAAACATAATCATTATGGCACTATACGCCAGTTATCGAACGAAACTGAGACATGGGCGAGATGGCACCTATCGTCGTCCTTCACGTGGACGACGACCCCGACGTGCTCGACCTTGCGGCGACGTCCCTCGAAGGGAAGTCGAACCAGCTCCGACTTCGAACCGCGTCGTCCGGCGATGACGCGCTTTCCATTCTCCGCGAGGGCGGGATCGACTGTGTCGTCTCGGAGTACGAGATGCCCGACACGACCGGCATTTCCCTGCTCGAATCGGTCCGCGAGGAGTTTCCCGACCTCCCGTTCATCCTCTTTACGGGCACGGGGAGTGAAACGGTCGCGAGTCGGGCGATTTCGGCGGGCATCACCGACTACCTGCAGAAGGAGATTTCGGTCGATGGATACGCCATCCTCGCCAATCGAATCGAAAGTGTGGTTCACTCGGCGCGGACCGAGCGTGCGCTTCAGGAGAGCGAGGAGCGGTATCGGACGGTCGTGGAGGGCAGCCACGACGCGGTGTACATCTATCAGGACGACCGATTCGCGTTCGTCAACGAACGGGCCTGCGAGATAACCGGCTACACCGCCGACGAACTGCGCGGAATGGACGTTTGGTCGCTCTTACATCCGGACGACCAGGACCGCGTGCGAACCATCGCCGAGAATCGGATGAACGGCAGGCACGAGGTTTCGACCTACGACGCTCGATTCCGAACGAAGGACGGGGAGATCAGATACGGGAACTTCTCGGTGCGCGCGACGACGTATCGCGGGACGACGGCGACCATCGGTTCGTGACGTGACCGAGCGCAAACGGACCGAAAGCTGGTTGCAGGCGCTCATCGACCATTCGCGGGACATCGTCACGCTCCTCGACGAGACGGGAACCATCGTGTACGAGAGTCCCGCCGTCGAACGGCTCGGCTACGACCAGGACGAACTCGAAGGCGACGTCGCCTTCGAGTACATCCATCCCGACGACAGGGTACACGCCGCGGAGACGTTTTTCCGCGCCATCGAGAACCCCGAGGTCACCCCTACCCTCACCTACCGCTTCCAGCACGCGGACGGGTCGTGGCGCTATCTCGAAACGACCGGCGAGAACCACCTCGATACGACTTCCGTCAAGGGGTTAGTGCTGAACTCCCGTGACGTGACCGAACAGGTCCGGATGAAGGAGGAACGCGACGAAATCCTCTCCCGGATGACCGATGCCTTCCTCGCGTTCGATGAGGAATGGCGGTTCACGTACGTCAACGAGCAGGCCGAGGAAATCCTGAACCGGACCGCGCCGGAAATCATCGACGAGGTCGTCTGGGACGTGTTCCCCGAGGCCGTCGAGACACGGTTCTACGACGACAACCACGAAGCCATGCGAGTGCAGGAACCGATGACGTTCGAGGCGCACTTCGAGCCGTTCGATAGCTGGTTCGAGGTGAACGTGTATCCGTCCTCGAACGGAGTCTCGGTGTACCTCCGTGACGTGACCGAGCGGAAGAACCGGGAAACGACGCTCGAAGCGCTTCACAACGCGACCCGGACCCTCATGCAGGCCGAGACGAGCGCCGCGGTGAGCGAAATCGCGGTTCGCGTGGCTCGGGACGTGCTCGACCTTCCCGTGACCGCAATCTGGGACTGCGAGGATTCGACGGTCCGATTGGTCGCACGAACCGAACAACACCGGGCGGCGTACGGGGAATCCGTTCCGGAAGCCGACCGGGAGGCGATAGCGGACGCGTTCGAAGCGAACGAGACGGTCGTTCGAAAGCTCCACTACGGCGATGTCGGATCGGAAGCGTTCGTTCCGCTCGGTGCCCGCGGCGTGATGTCCTTCGCCGCGGAGCGACTGGACGATTTCGACGTGTATCACGCCCAACTCCTGGCCGCGAACACCGCCGCGGCCCTCGACAGGGCGGAACGGGAGGACGAGCGGACGGCCCATCAACGGGAGTTGGAGCGCCAAAACGAGCGGCTGGAGGAGTTCGCCAGCGTGGTCTCCCACGACCTGCGAAACCCCCTGAACGTCGCACAGGGCTATCTCGATATGTACCGCTCGACCGGGAAGCGGGAACATCTCACCCATGTCGAACGCGCGCACGAACGGATGGCCAACATCGTCAAGGACGTGTTGACGTTGGCACGGCAGGGACGGACGGTGAACGAGACGAGACCGATTTCGGGGGAGACCGTCGCCACGGACGCGTGGGCCTCGGTCGAAACGGGTCCGGCGACGCTCGATTCCTCGTGGGATTCGATCATCGACGCCGACGCGAGTCGACTCCAGCAACTGCTCGAAAACCTGTTTCGTAACGCTCTCGACCACGGACGGCCCGACGTGACGATCCGTGTCGGCGAACTCACCGGTGTTGTCGAGAACGGCGGTCTTCGGCAGAAAACGGCGACGGGTGGCGCTGCTGCCGGGTTCTTCGTCGAGGACGATGGGCCAGGAATCCCGGAAGCGGCGCGCAAAACGGTGTTCGAGTCGGGTTACTCCACCGCCGAATTCGGAACCGGCCTCGGATTGACCATCGTCCGACAGATCGCCGAAGCGCACGGGTGGGAGGTTTCGCTTGTGACAGCGGACGACGGGGGCGCACGATTCGAGTTCGCGGGCGTCGAACCGGTGAACGAGTGACGCGGACAGCAAGACGTACGGGGTAACGACCGTTCGAATCCGCCGCCCGACCACGTCGAACCAGACCACGTCCCGGTTAACGATTTTTCCTCTCCACCCGGAAAAATGTCTGATCTTCAGAAGATTACTTGACGGTGGCTGTAGTCAACCCGGTAGAATGAGTGACACGTCCGGTCCACGCCGAGTCCTCCGTCCCCCACTCGACCTCGTTTTCGTGGGCGTTCTGTCCGTCGTCGCCGCCGCCGCGCCCTTCGTCCCGCTTCTCGGTGTACAACCGATTCGACTCGTCGTGACGCTCCCGCTCCTCCTCTTTCTGCCCGGCTATGCGACCATCGAAGCGCTGTTTCCGGAACCGGCGACCGGCGACGAACGCTTCGGCGGTGTCGAACGGTTCGCGTTCGCCGTCGGAACGAGCGTGCTCGTCGTCGCGGCGCTCGCACTGGCGCTAGATTACGGCGGCGTGGGAATCCGAGCGGTTCCGGTGCTGTTCTCCACGTGTGGGTTCACCATCGTCGCATCCGCCGTCGCCGCGATCCGTCGCCGGACGGTGGACCCCGAACGGGACGGAATCGCGCCGCCCCGCTTCCGGGACGGCCTGACCGGGATTCGAGCGTCCGAAACGCGACTCGACCGAACCCTGAACGTCGTGCTGGTCGTCCTGATACTCGCGTCCGTCGTCAGCGTCGGTGTCGCGCTCGGCGGACTCGGCCACACCGAGTCGTACACGACGATGTCGTTGCTCACGAAGAACGGGTCCACGACGGTCGCCGCGGACGGCGGAAGCAGGGACCTCCTCGTCGGCATCGACAACCACGAGAATCACCGCGTTCGATACACGGTCGTCGTCCAGCGCCAGCAAGTCGCGGCGGACGACCCGACGACGGTGACGAAGCGAACCCCGCTCACCAGGTTTCACGTGACGCTGAACGACGGCGAACGGAAACGAATCTCGTACACCGTTCCGCCGTCGCTGAGCGGGAACCACCGTCGAATCGCCTTCTTGCTCTACGAGGACCGGGTACCGGCGACACCGACGGCGGACAACGCGGCACAGGAGACCCACCTGTGGGTCACCCCGTCGAACGGATCCGAAGGAGATACGTCGAACCAGGGAGCGCGAGGATAACCCGTGGGATATCGACGTCTCCTGCTGACGCGATGGACACGGCGGGACGCGCTCGCGGTCCTCGTCGTCATCGTGACCGTGGCGTTCCTCACCGGAGTCACGCTGGTCGTCCTCGCCGCGGGAACCCAAACGACTTCAATAGCGAAGGAGTACGACGCCGGTGGCCACGCGACGTACTACGATTCAGTGGAGGCGGCCCGAACCCACGCCGATGGTGATGCGCTCGTACTCCCCGTCGCGTCGGTGACGAAACCGGACGGAACTTCGACGTTCGTCGTCGGCGTGTCGTGTCGCCAGGCGGAGAAATTCCGAAAAGGCTCCCAGTATTCGGTCCCCTGTCCGCCGGATTCCGGGGTGAGTAGCGGTCGCGTCGCGTCGAAAACCACACAGCACGTCGAAGGAACGAAGGGGGGCGAGACGGTCCGCGTTCACCCGCGGCATAGCGAGAACGCCATCCTCCCGCCGTACTGGTACGTGGCACACGAATCGGTCGTCTCCGACCTCGGTCGAACCGGCGCGTTCGTCGTGGAACGATCCGGGTCGGGGGGTGCGAGCGGCGCTGTTTCGGGAAGCGTCCCGCTCCGGTCGGCGCTTCCATTCTTCCTCGCCGGGATCCGGCAGGTGCTCACCGTCCTGGCCATTACGGCCGCCGGAACCAGCGTCCTCGTCGGGATTACGGTGTACGGCGTGACGCGGATGCACACCGAGGACAGACGGCGAGCGATCCGCGTCATCCGCGCGACCGGCGGCGAGGCCCGACGCATCGTTCGTCTGTACGGTCTCCGAGCGGGCGCGATCACCGCCGCCGGAACCGCACTCGGCTACGCCGTCGGCGTCGTCACGACGAACGTCGTCGTCAACGCGGCCATCTATCTGGGCGTCCCGACCTCGCTGGCGATTCGCGTGACGCCACGCGCGGTGACGATTCTCCTGCCGCTGTACGCCGCTACCGTCGCTGTCGGGGCGATTGCTGGCGTCGTCGCCGCGTGGAAGGTCACCGGGGATTCGCCGGTCACGTCCGCATCGCGGCGTCGCTCGTCGAACGACGGGGCGAACGCGCGACTCCGGGGCTTTCTCTCCCGAGTACGACCCCTGTCGCTGCTCGATTGGCGGGTGCTCCTCCCGAGCGTCGTCCCGCTCGCGGCGTTCGCGACCGTCGTCATCCTCGTGGCCTCGATAACTGGCGTCGTCACGCCCCTCGTCCATCCCGGCGGATCGACGGTCACGGACCCCGGTGCCTCCAATCCGATCGCCAGTCGAGTTCCGGCGGGGTACGCCGCCGCGATAGACCGCCGTGGCACGGAAGCCAGCCCCGAAATCCTCGCGCTCGACGTACACGACGGCCACCCGATGGTCGTCCGCGGCGTCCGGTTCGGGTCGTTCGCGAACGTCTCCGACGCCACGCTCGTTCGAGGGCGTCGGCCGCACGGTCCGGACGAGGCGGTCGTCGGAACCGACCTCGCGCGGACGCTCGGCCTCTCCACGAACGATTCGGTGACGCTCGGCGGGAGCACGACGCCCGGCCTCGATAGGGTAAAAATCGTCGGCGAGTACGCCGCACCCGGGCCGTACGACGACCAACTGCTGGTCTCGCTCCCGACGGCGAGACATCTGGCGAACGTCCGACCGGGGAACGTGCAGATGGTTCGAACCGCGACCCGACTCGAAGGAACCGGAACGTCGGCGAGCAACGGAAACGCCAGCGACGGTATCGCCGTCGTCGGCGTCTCCGCACCGGCGCAAGTACGGCAGAACGCCTCGATTCCGATCCGTCTGCAACTGCAAAATCTCGGCTCGTCGCAGGCGAGTCGTGCGGTTTCGGTTCGCGTCGGCGACCGAAACCGCACGACCACCGTCTCGCTCGACGGCGGCGCACAGCGAGAGGTCCTCGTCCGCCTTCCGGCGGGACGACTCGGCACCGAACGGATTTCCGTCGCGGGACAACGCCGCACGGTTCGCGTCGTCTCCGGCGACGCGATCGAAATTCGGGGTCTTCCCGACCGCGCACCGCCGAACACCGATCCACTCGTGCGCGTCGTGGACGTGAGTGGAAACCCGGTGACGAACGCGACCGTTTCCGGCGGAAACGGTCGCGGGGGGATGAAAACCGGACCGAACGGTACCGTCCGGGTCCACCTCGGCGATTCCGGCCCCGCCACGATTCGCGCCACGGCCGGGGACCGAAGCGCGACGACGACCGTTCGGGTTTCACGAAGCGCGTCCCGGTTGCCGGTCGGGCGACTGCAAGTCCAACCGGACCGGCCGACGCTCCTCGGGCGGCCGACGGCGCGACTGGCCGTCTCCAACCCGTGGAACGAGACGATATCGCGGCGCGTGGCGGTGGTCTCGGGAAGTCAGCGATTCACTCGAAACCTGACGCTGGGTCCGGGCGAGCAACGGACCGTCACGCCGCAACTCGACCGTCGCTCGCCGGGGTCGTACGCCGTCACCGCGGCGGTGGATGGGCGGACCATCGCGCGGACGAACTACCGCGTCGTCGGCGACGACAGGGTCGTCAGCGCGTTGGCGAACAGCGGCCGGAGCGGCGGAACGGGAATCAGCCGAGCCATCACGACCGCGTTCGGCGACCTCAACCTGCTCATCGGCGTGTTCGTCTGCTTGGCGGGGCTGATGACCGTCGGGAGTACCACGGCGACGGTCGCCTACACGGTCCACTCGCGGCGGCAGGTGGTCGGCGTCCATCGCGCGACCGGCGCGTCGCCGCTCCGAATCCTGTCGCTCGTCCTCCTCGACGCGATCACGGTCGGGACGGTTGCGACGATACTCGCGTTCGTCGTCGCCGTGGCGGCGGTGTCGCTACTCGCCGAGGCCGGATTGCTGGTGCTCTACGGGGTTCGAATCACGCCGCTGTTGACCCCGCGGGTCGCCGCGAGCGTCGTCGCGGGCGGAATCGGCGTCATGTGCCTCAGCGCGCTGCTCGTCGCGTTCGCGCTCCTCAGAACGCCGCCGGATTCGCTCCTCTCGGGCTATGGGGCGACGGCGAACCCGAACGCGGAACTCGGGGGTGATTCGAATGAGTGACCGCGCTGGGAGTCGTTCGCGGCGAGGCACCGTTCTCGCCGCGCTGGCCGTCTTCCTGGTCGGCGTCGGGATGCGAACGCTCCCGCTCCACTGGACGCCGCTTCCGTACAACGTCGACGGCTTTCACTTCGCCGCGCTCGCCCACCGCGCGGGGAGGACGGGACATCTCTCCGCAGCGGCGCAGTTCATCCACCCCGACGAGTTCGTCTTCACCGCGTATTTGACCGCGGTGAGCCAAGCGACCGGCGTGGCCCCGCTCCACGTCGCGCAGTTGCTCGTCGCCGTCATCGGAACGGTTCCGGCGCTCGTCGTCTTCGTGCTCGTGTGGGGAATCTGTGAGCAACTCGGTTGGAGGCGTTCACACACCCGACTCGCGGCGGTTCTCGGCGGTTTGCTCCTGTCGCTCGACGGCGTCTACCTCGGTCGGTCCGCCGCAGTCAGCAGCGAGATGCTCGGACACGCGCTCGTCGTCCTGACGGCGCTCGCGTTCTATCGGGCGCTCCGAACGGAGCGCCCGGCATGGATGGCTCTGACGCTCGGGTTCGTCGTCGCCCTCCCCTTGACACACAACCTGAGTGCGCTGGTCGGGGCGCTCGTTCTGCTGGCGATTTTCGTCCGCTCGCTCGGCGTTCGAACCCACGTTCCAACGCGTCGGCGTGCGGTCTTCGGTTCCGCAATCGTCGCCCTATTCTGGCTGGACATGCTGGTGTACTACCAGCATACGAACCTCACGGCGGCGGGCTACGTCACCGCGCTCCCCGGTCTCCTCGTCGCGTGGATGGTCTTCCTCGTCCTCTTCGCGGGGTGGTTACCGAGTGCCGGGACCGTCGTCCAGCGATTCCTTCCCACCTTCGCCGTCGGCGGCGTCGGGACGTTGCTGGTCGCAAACCATTTCCTCCCGATATTCCCCGGTTCGGCATCGACGGCTCCGCTCCAGTTGGCGCTCCTGGTCCCGCTTGCGCTCGTCGGTCTCGTCGCGGCGTGGGGACTCCCGAAGTTGGCACGGGACGCCGGACCGTCCGTGGTCGTCGTGGGTCTCCTCGTCGGACCGCTGGTTCTCATCGGCTTCGCGATGACCGGGAGCCTCACCCACGAGTACGAGGCGCTCGCGGTTCGCGGACAGGTGTTCGCCCACTTCGCGTTGGCGGCGCTCGCCGCCATCACGGCCGTCGACATCGGTCTCCGACGGAAATCGTCGTCCGTTCCGACGCTCGGGCGACGAGCGGTCGTCCCGCTCGTCGCCCTCTGTGTCGTCGCCAGCGCACCGTTCGCGTTCGCGGGACTGCATGCGACCCCCGCACAGCCGACCGTCACGCCGACGGAGTTCGCCACGGGAACGTTCGCGGCGAATCACGTGCAGGGCGGGTGGATCGGCGACGGGCACATGGTCATCATGACCACGAACTACTACAAGGATCGGACGAGCGCGCAGTACACGCCGCTGTACGAGTGGTTGAAAAGCGGCGGTGGGAGTACGAAAGGGGGCACGGTAGCTCCTGATACACCGCCACCCGCCTGCCCGATCGTCGCCCAGCGATCGTGGACGACGCTCGGCGCGCAGGTCTTCCCGGCCTCGCCGACGAAAATCAGTGCCGACCGATACGACCACCTGACCGCGAACAGGAGCGTCGTCTACTCCGCCAGCGGGCGCGACCCGCTGGTCGTGACGACCCCGCGACGGGCGGGGAACTGTCCGGTCGGCCCGAACGAGGGCCCCGCGGCCGGGCTGAGTTCCCCCCGAAACGAGTCCGGGTCGTGATTCGGCCTCCGGTTTCTATTTGACAACGATCGGACAGCCGGTAGTTTGGTAACCCTGCCGATAGTATTCGGTTCGAATGCTGACAGAGCACCGCCGCCGGTTCATCTATGGACAGACCCTCTGGATGCTCCTCTGTCTGTTCGTCCTGAGTCTGCTCGGAACCTACTCGAACGAGATTTTCTTCGCGCTCGTGTTCATCGGGTTCCTCGTTCTCGTCGAACTCACCGCACCGACAGCCGTCACGCCACGATGGCGACGCCGTCTCCGATGGTTCATCGTCGTCGGGACCCTCGTGTTCGGGTACATCATCGTCCACAACATCCTCGAAATGCTCCCGGCGGGTGTGTTCTGAATGGGCCGGGACTGGCGCGAACGACTCCCTCGAATTGTCGTCGTCGGGTTCGCGGCCGTCGTCTTCCTCAGCGTGCTCGTCGCGGCGAGCACGTCGGCCGCGTCATTCAGTGCCTACAACGGCGGATGGAACGGCGCGTCGGAACTCCAGTCCCAGGCCGAGAAAACGGGTGCAACGAGCACCGTCATCCGGGACACGGCCGCCTACGACGGCGGGAACGCGAGCGAAACGGTCGCTATCGTCCTCTCCCCGACGAAACAGTACGACGTGCGCGACCGGACCCGTCTTCGGCGGTTCGTCCAGCGCGGCGGCACGCTCGTCGTCGCCGACGATTTCGGGCCGCACACCAACTCGCTGCTCGCCAACCTCGGAGCCAAATCGCGCCTCGACGGTCGTCTCCTCCGTGACGAGCGATACAACTACCGCTCGCCCCAGATGCCCGTCGCGCGAAACGTCGCGAACCGCTCGCTGGTTTCCAACGTCTCCACGCTCACGCTCAACCGCGGGACGGCCATCCGGCCGAACGGCGCGACGCCCCTCGTGAACAGTTCCGTCCACTCCTATCTTGACACCGACGGGAACGGGAAGCTGGACACCAACGAGTCGGTCGACCAGCGACCGGTCGCCACGGTGGAGAAAATCGGACGCGGCCGCGTCGTCGTCGTGAGCGATTCGAGCCTGTTCATCAATTCGATGCTCGACCGGCCCGGAAACCGTGCCTTCGTGGATGCGCTCGTCAGCGGCGAAAACCGTGTCCTCCTGGACTACTCGCACTCCACGTCGCTCCCGCCCGCAACGGTCGCGATGCTGATGCTCCGCGACTCGCTCACGCTTCAGTACGTCGTCACCTTGCTCTGTCTCGGCCTCGTTCTGGCGTGGGCGGGGCGCTCGTTCGACGATGTGGGGGACGGCATCCGGCGATACACTCGGAGCGTACGGTCCACGCCGGACGACGGGATTCCCGAGTTGACGAGGGGTGAAATCGTCTCCTACCTCGAAACCCGCCATCCCGAGTGGGATGACGACCGAATCGAGCGGGTCGTGGACGCGTTTCACGACCAGCGGCGATGAGTCAACGCGGTCGAACATCGTACAATCCGTCCCGCTTATCGAATTCGACATAGTATCCCCTTCGATGACAGGTCCCCACGAAATCCGAACGGCGATCCGCGACGAGATGACGACGGTTCTCATCGGAAACGAACGAATCATCGATTATCTGTCCATCTCGTTGCTCACCCGCGGTCACATCCTCTTGGAAGGGGTGCCGGGTGTCGCAAAGACGACCATCGCCAACGGGTTCGCCCGTGCGACTGGATTGGACTCGAAGCGCGTGCAGATGACTCCCGACCTCCTTCCGGCGGACATCACCGGGACGCACGTCTACAAGGAGGCGACCGGGGAGTTCGAACTCCAACGCGGTCCGGTGTTCTCGAACCTCCTCATCGCCGACGAGATCAACCGGACCACACCGAAGACCCAGAGCGCGCTCCTCGAAGCGATGCAGGAGGGGACGGTGACGATAGAGGGTGAAACGATGACGTTGCCGAAGCCGTTCATGGTCGTTGCGACACAGAACCCCATCGAGATGGAGGGGACCTACGAATTGCCCGAAGCCCAACGCGACCGATTTCAGTTAAAGGCGACCGTGGAACTCCCGAACGAGGAGAACGAACTGGCACTCCTGAAACGATTCGACGACCGTCCAACCCTTAGTCCGGCGGACATCGAGCGGACCGTCTCCCCCGAGGACATCCTCGCGGCCCGCGAGACGGTCGCGGAAACGCACGTCTCCGAGTCGGTGCGGCGATACATCCGGTCCATCGTCGCCGCCACCCGTGACCATCCCGAACTGGACTACGGCGGGTCGCCACGGGCGAGCCTCGCGTTCCTTCAGGTCGCAAAGGCGCACGCGGCGATTCACGGTCGAGAGTACGTGATTCCCGAAGACGTGAAACGGATGGCGGGGCCGGTGCTCGTCCATCGACTGGTTCCGAACACGCAGGCACAATTGGACGACCGAACGGCCGAGAACGTCGTCACGGAGATCGTCGCGGACGTGTCGCCGCCGAGCAGCGACGCGGCGAAATCGTCGCCGACGGCGACGATTTCGGAGGACGGTGGTTTCGTGGAGGATTCCGACGAGAATCCTGATGACGGCTAAGTCAGCTTCACCGACTTAGCCGTCTCGCTCGCTGTTTTCTTCGTTCCTTTCGTCGGAGGCATCCGCTTCCCACGAACAGCGCACCAGGTACTCCGTGTCCTCGCCGTTCGCCGCCAGTTGCTCGACCGAAATCGGTCGATCCAACGCGCGGGCCAACCCGACCGCGATGAACGACGGGATCGGATGGTCGAACCGCTCCACCGACCCGAAGGCGCTCCCGGAAACGCCGAAGGTCACGCTCCGTCCGTCGGCACCGACCTCGGTCGTGACGCTATCGGACAGCGCGAAACTCTCCACGAGCGCGTCGGCGAGTTGGACGGCGAGGTCCTCGGGGGTTTCCGCGACGCCCTTGACTTGGGAGGAAAACTCGGGATACAGGCCAGTGCCGGTCGGCCGAACGGCGAGACCGTGCCCCCGCTCGTCGTCGGCGACGACGAAGCCAGCGTCGAGCGTCGTCGGGTCGGGAAGTTCATACTCGGCGTGTTGTGGCACGAACAGCAGGACGGATTCGAACTCGGTTTCGCCGCGTCCGGTCGGCAGATACAGCGTTTCGTCGGTCAACCCCAGTTGCGCGCGGAGCGTCGCGCCGAGCGCGCCGTAGGCCGCGTAGGTGCGCTCGCCGACCGATGCGGGGACGATCCGTTCCGGCGTGAGGAAGTAGGTAAGGATGGCCGCGAACAGGCCGGTCCCGGCGAGCGCGAACAGCGTCGGGCGCGCGTCGGGGAAGAGTACGCCTGCGAGGGCCGCGACCGCACCGCAGCCCACCAGTGCGAGCGCAGTCCGTCGATACTGTGCCTGTCGCGCTCGGCGATACTCGCGGCGAAGCCGCTCGTTCTCCTCGGCCAGTAGCGCCACCCGTGCGGCCAGTTCCTCTTCGTCGCCTGTGATGGCCGAGCCGTCGGGAATTTCGACTTCCGATCCGTCTTCGTCGGCCGCCGTGGCCGCAACGTCGGTGCTCACGTGTCAGCCCCCCTCACTCCAGCGGCGGACGCATGTGCGTCCGCCGCCTCCGTTTCGGATAGCGTTTTTCGAACGACCGTCTCGTAACGAAGGAGTCCGTAGGACGCCAATACGAGAGCGATGACGAGGCCTACGGTCGGCACCCAGAGTGTCCCGGAACCGAGATACAGGAGCCACGTTCCGCCCCCGGTAACGGCGATGACTCCGACGCCGACGAGGATTCGTCGTCCGGCGAGGCCGCCCGTGCCGACCGTGGCCAGCGAACCGATCAGGAGCACCAGCAGTCCACACTCGCCCGCAGCGACCACGAAGGGCGCGCTCGTGGGGACCAACGTGGCGAGTCCGACCTGACCGAACGTCACGGCGTAGCGTGCGGCCGTCAGGTACCAAAGCACCAGGGTGAGACCGGCGGCGAGCAGTCCGATGACCCCTCCGCCGACCCAGAAGGCGATGCCGACGACGAGCAGTCCGACTCCGCCGAGCGCGGCCCGTGGCGTCGTCGTCCGTTCCCACCTCGTCATCATCGGTTCCCTCCTCGTGTGCGTTGTGCGCGAGGCATCGAGAGTATCGTTTGTAGTCGGTCCTGTGGACCGACTTCGTAGGCCGCAACGTCGCCCGTTCCGGCGAGCGTCTTCCGGAACTCCTCGAAATCGACGTAGCGCTCGTAGGCCCGCGAGAGGTCGGTGAGTCCCGTCTGCTCGAACAGCACCGACGGCGTCAGAAACACCACGACCCGTTCGTATCGTTGCCGGGCGATTGCCACGGCCTCCTGTAACTCGGATCGGTGACCGTCGTCGGTGAGAAACACGGCGACGGCGGACTCCTGCGTGTTCGACAACTGCGTTCGGACCGCGTCGTAGAGGGGTTGTTCACCCGGTAATGGAACGGTCGGCGACTGCGTCTCGAAGAACGGACGCAGGGTGGAATCGAACGCCGTCCCCGAATCGAGGCGACGCGTCGCGGTTCGGACGTCCGTCGGCGACGGACGCCGAATGCTGCCGAGTTCGGGTTCGTCGGACTCGGGACGACGTTCGAAATCGGACTCGGACCCGGATCGAGATGTCCGTCGGTCGGCGGGTTCGTCCACCGTGGCGGGCGAAAGTCCGTGGAGATCCGTCCCCAATCGGTCGAAGTGACGTTTCGTGGCTGTCGGCAACCGACGTACCGTGATTCCTCCTTCGTCGATACCGTACAACCCGCACGGCGTGCTCGTGGCTCTCCCGTTCGCGACGAATCCGAGTGCCACCTGGCGAAGGTAATCGAGTTTCCGGCGACCCGGTTCCCCGGTTCCCATCGACGCTCGATGATCCAGGAGGAGGACGTTCGAGAGATCCGTCCTCTCCTCTAGTTCGCGTACGTAGAGCGATCCCATCCGAGCGGTCGCCTTCCAGTCGATGTGCCGCATCGTGTCGCCGGGGACGTACTCCCGTATCTCCGCCGGGTCGAAGCCGACGCTCCGAGCACCCGTATCCTGTTCCCCGAGCGACGACGTGGCCCGCTCGCCCCGGATTCCGACGTACAGGTCCTTCGGATAGCGCGGCTCAACCCGAACGCTGGGTGTCGTCCCCAGCGAGAGGTCCGTTTCGAACGTCCCCAGCGAATCCCGAACCGAAACCCTCGGTCGAGAAAACCGGAATTCACCGGCGACGGGCCAACGGAGCGAGAAATCCGTCTCCCCTCGCTTCTCGCCAACGTCGATGGTCAAGGTGTGCTCTTCGACCGTACTCCCCGTCGCGGCGATCGGCGGCGATGCGCGAATCGAGAGCGAGAACGGCGTCGGCGACGGAAGTGCCGCGTCGAGATGGACGTCCACGTCCGACCCGACGGTCGTCTCCTCCTGTGACACCGTCTGGGTGACGATGAGGTCGTCCGAGAGTCGAGTGACGCCGCGAACGAAGAGCCATTGCTCGGCGACGAGCGAGCCACCGATTCCCGCCGCGCCGACGAGCAGGAGCGGTTCGTCGAGCACCCACGCTCCGGCGAGAAGTACTGCCGCGAGGCTCACCGTCGCCCAAAACCGACGCGTCGTCTCCATTGTCACTTCGCCGACTACCCTCTCGCAGTTGAATCTACTGACCGTTCAAGCGGATGAACGGTTACAAGGGTCGGGGGTCGTGGAAACCCGACGACCGAAGGGTCAGCATAATTCGCTCTACGGGGGAAGGAGTTTTGATCAACTCCCCCGACTAGGGTGAGCGTGTCAGACAGATCCGACCGACCGAGAGCGACGGCCGCCCAGCGACTGATGGCCGTCGTGGTACTAACTGTCATCGTCGTGTCGGCCGGTTGTTCGTCGGTCGGTTTCGCCCGCTCGTCGTCCACCGGTGTGGCCGATTCGACGGTTTCGTCGCTTTCGGTCGCCGAACCGCTCGGCGTCCTCGATGCTGCGAAGGAGCCGAACAATTCGACAGCAGCGAATGGCTCGGCCGAAAGCCATCACGTGAACCCGTCGAAGGCGAAGGAAAACGGACAACTCACGGAACTCGATCGCTGGTATCTGTCGCATCTCTCCTCCCAACTCGGGTCGAGTACGGTGAAGATAAACCGCGGGCAGTACCGAAAGGCGCACTCGGTGGTGGGGTCGAAGTACGACGATATGCTGGGGCGCTACGTCGATGTCGCGGAGCGAACGGACTCGAAGCGTGACGATAGGATCGCGAAGCAGTTGAACGAGACGGGCACGCAACAGCGAACCTACGTAACTTCCGTTAGCCGCTACCATCGGCTACACGACCGGTATCAGACGGCCAAAGAGAACGGAAAGGAGCGGAAAGCGCGCAAGTTGGCGAGACGGCTGAATCACCTCCAGAAGAAGATATCACACACCAACGACCGACTCACCCACAGCTATGAGAACGTGTCTAACTCGACCGGGGAGCAGTTCAAGAAGGAAGTTCGGTCGGTTCACCGAGCGACGAACAACGTCACGAAACAGCAGATGGACGTACGGAAGAACGAGTTCACGAAAACGCGGCTGACGGTGCGCTCGGTCCAAGAGCGGACGTCATACCGAAATCCATTGCGCGTAACGGGCGTGCTACAGTCGGTCAACGGGACGACGCTCGCCAACCGAACGATCCGCCTCAGGCTCACGCCGAACCATACGGTCACCACGAAAACGGGGTCGGACGGGACGTTTTCGATCTCCGGACGGCCACGTGCGGTTCACCTCGGAAATCAATCGTTCGACCTTCGGTACGTCCCCGCCGACGACTCCGTCTACCTCGGGGACAACCGAACCGTCGAATCGACCGTGAACCCGACGCGGGCGAAGGTCGTCCTTCACCGGAGCGACGCCACGGCGTCGTTCCAGCGGCGCGTCACCGCCTCCGGGTCGGTACGGGCGGCGGGTGGGACGGTCACGAGCGTCCCCGTCGTCCTGTTCGCCGACGGTAAGCGCATCGGGTCCACGACGACCGGTTCCGATGGGACTTTTCATTTCAGCTCGAAACTGCCCGCGAACGTTTCGGCCGGAAAACGGACACTCCGGGTTCAGTTGCCGTATCACGGACAGGCGCTCCGCCGAGCGAAAGCCACGACCGCTATTCGAGTCCGCCAAACGCCGACTTCGCTGTCGCTTACGGGCAACGTCATGCAGGGACGCAACGTCACCGTCCACGGGCGATTGACGACGAAAGACGGGCGGGCCGTCCCGAACCGATCCGTCGCCGTCCTCGCCAACGGGACGCCGATAGGGACGGTGCAAACCGACGCAAACGGGACGTATCACTCCCAACTTCGGGTCCCACCGAGCGTCGTACACAACCAGTCGAACGGGACCGTCGTGCTCGCCACGAACTTCGGCGGTGGGGAGACGAACCTCGCCGCGAGTCGTACGCGAACGCGCGTGACCCTCCAGTTGCCGGGGACGGATTCCGTTCTCGACCGTGAGTGGCTTCCCCTCGTCCTCGGTGGGGCGCTCGCCGGATTGCTCGTCATCGGCGGCGTTTACGTCCGCCGCCGAGGCGACTCGACGGAATCGAACGGTGAGGGAGCGGTCTCGCCCGAGGACGCCATCACCGCCGATACCACCGACGATTCGACCGCCTCCGACTCAGACTCCGACGACGACCCGTCGGACGAACTGGCCGAACGCGCGAACGCCGCGCTCACCGCGGGAGACCTGAACCGCGCGGCCGAACTGGCCTACGCGGCCGTTCGGTCCCATCTCGAAACGACGACGGCGGTCGAACCTCGGTTGACACACTGGGAGTTCTATCGCGCCTGTACGACAGCGGATATCGACGAGGACGAACGGAGAGGGCTCGAAACCGTGACGAACGCGTTCGAGCGGGTCTCGTTCACCGGAACTACGGTGTCGAGCACGCTCGTCGGGGATGCGGTTCGGAGCGCCGAGAAAATCGGCCATGGTAGCGATTCTGACGGCTGATAACCGGCCGGAATCCGACGCTCGACGTGGTTCGTTCACGCTGATTCCAGTCGGTCCCCCTTCTCCCTCCCGTCGCTCCTCTTCCCCCTTCAATCGCTCCCGCGATAACGGCTACTGCTAGTGTAGAATGGTCATCCTATCACGTTAGCTGCCGTCTCGTGGCCGCTCGACGTTGGTTTGGGACGACCCCCCGACGCCATTTCTTCCCGTTTCGCACCGCCGGTTGCGCTAGAAACGGACGATGGAAGGCGGTCGAGCAGGACCGAACCATCGAAACGAAGGTCGGGGTTGAAATACCGTTCCGCCGACAGCATATTCTCGAAACAGTTGTCCGAGGGAGAACTAGCTGTCCAATTCCCAGTGACCTCACAACGGGCGTTGGAGACGTCGAAGGGGAGTAAATGAACAACAGTTCACAAATATTTCACCGGCTTTCCGGAACTCACGATACGACAGCGGTCGGCCTGATAGCTACGAAAACAAACGACGAGGAGACCGCCGTCTCGATCCGACGAGCGGTTCGACTCGGCTACGACGTGTTCGTCGCTCATCCGGGAATCCCGGACGCAAAGAGCGTTCGAACCGCGAAGCGATTCGGTGCCCGTCTCGTGGATTCGACGGACGGTGTCGGGAGCATCGATGCGCTCCACGCCGCCCTCCTCGAGGCGGCCGACGAAAACGACTACTCGGGTATCGTCGTACAAACCGATCCGTCCCAACCGATCGCATTCGAACGGAAAGCGGACCCGAACGGTCGTGCGTCGAAAACGGCGTTCGACGCCGACGAATCGGACGGGACCGATGCGTTCCTCGACGTCGATTCCGGCGATATCGTCGATGTCGCTCCGGACGACCGTTCAGCGACGACGACTGCCAGAATGGACGGTATCGTCGTCGGTATCCCAGCCTACAACGAGGAGGTCGGAATCGGCAGTACGGTCCTCTCCGCGCAACGATACGCCGAGCAAGTCATCGTGGTGGACGACGGGAGTTCCGACGGGACGGCGTCCATCGCGCAGAATGCGGGTGCCACAGTCATCGAGCACGAGACCAATCGCGGGAAGGGCGGGGCGATACAGACCCTGTTCGAGTACTCGCGGACGGTCGAGTTCGACGTGTTGGTGCTCATGGACGCGGACGGCCAACACGTGACGGGGGACATCCGTTCCGTCGCGAACTCGGTGCTCGAAGGCGACACCGATCTCGTGATCGGCAGTCGGTATCTCTCGCCGTCCGAGGACGACGAGACGCCAGCGTATCGACGGTTCGGGCAGAAGGTGCTCGACTACCTGACGATACATTCCTCGGACGTCTCGCTGACCGACACACAGAGCGGATTTCGCGCACTTTCGGCCGAGACGGTCGAGACGATTCGGCTCCGGACGAACGGCATCGGCGTCGAATCCGAGATGGTCGATCAGGCGGTACGAAACGGGTTGTCGATACGGGAGGTGCCCATCGACGTTCGGTACGAGGGTATCGACGGACAGACGTACAATCCGATCCACCACGGGTCGATCGTCGCGCTGTATCTCGTACAGTTGGTTCGCGACCGTCATCCGTTGGTGTTCTTCGGCCTGCCGGGTCTGTTGTTCATCCTCGCGGGGACGCTGTACGGGATGAACGCGATTCTCATCTACCAAGCGACGGATAACTTCTACCCGAGCAAGGTGCTCGTCGCCGGGTTCGTGACGATACTCGGCGTACTGGGCGTGTTCTGCGGGTTGATACTGAATCGCATCGCGGACCTGATTCGACAACAGGGGGTGGGGAGATAGATGGCGGACCTCGCCATCGCGCTCGTCCTCGGGACGCGCCCCGAGATCATCAAGCTGGCACCGGTGATCCGGGCGTGCGAGCGGGAGGACATCGACCACTTCCTGCTACACACCGGGCAGCATTACTCGGAGTCGCTCGATCGCGTGTTCTTCGAACAATTGAACCTGCCGACGCCGGAGTACAACCTCGATATCGGGTCGGGGTCGCACGGTCGGCAGACGGCGGGAATGATCTCGGGCATCGAATCCATCCTCGAAGACGAGCGGCCGGACGTGGTGCTCGTGCAGGGGGACACGAACACCGTGCTCGCCGGGACCATCGCGGCGGACAAACTGCCGACTCGCCTCGGCCACGTCGAGGCGGGATTGCGGAGTTTCGACCGGGAGATGCCCGAGGAATCGAACCGGCGCGTCGCGGACCATCTCTCGGATTACCTCTTCGCGCCGACGGAGCGCTCGGCGAACCTGCTCGCCGAGGAAGGGATCGACGACGAGCGCGTGTTCGTCACCGGAAACACCGTGGTCGATGCGGTGGAGCAAAACCGCACGCTCGCGGTCGAAAAGAGCACCGCTCTCGCCGACTTCGGTCTCGAACCCGGGAACTTCGTTCTCCTGACGGCACACCGCCAGGAAACCGTGGACGCCCCCGAGCGGTTCGCGTCCGTCCTCCGGGGAGCGGACGCGGTCGCGTCGTCTCTCTCCTGTCCGGTCGTGTATCCGATCCATCCACGCTCGCGCGAACGGTTGGCGGAGTTCGACATCGACGTCCCGGAAACCGTCCGACTGCTCGAACCGCGGGAGTATCTCGACTTCCTGAAACTGGAGAGCGAAGCGACCCTCGTCCTGACGGACTCGGGTGGCGTCCAGGAGGAAGCGTGTATTTTGGGAACGCCGTGTGTGACGCTCCGCGACAGCACCGAACGCCCGGAGACCATTCAGGTCGGGGCGAACAGACTCGTCGGGACGGATCCGGACGAGATACGACGAGGGTCACGAATCATGATCGAAACAGCAACCGAGTGGGACAACCCCTTCGGTAACGGAAGCACTGGGGAGTCAATCGTATCGATACTGCGGTCGAACGGGGCTGTTCGGGGGGAAACCGGATGAGCGATATTTTCGTTCACGGGTTGGGATACATCGGCCTCCCGACGGCCGCGATGTTCGCCAACTACGATCACAGCGTGGTCGGCTACGACACCGACGAAAGCGTCATCGAGGGATTGGAGGACCGCGAGTTGCCGATGGACGAACCCGGCCTTCGCGCGTTCGTCACACAGGCGTTCGAGTCCGGCAACCTCGACGTGACCTCGACCGTCGAACCGGCGAAGTATCACATCGTCTGCGTGCCGACGCCGTTCGACGCGGACGCGAAACGGGCCGACCTGAACTACGTTCGGTCGGCGGGCGAGGCCATTCGACCCCACCTGCGGGTCGGCGACACCGTCATTCTGGAATCGACGGTGCCGCCCGGAACGACCGAGGACGTGCTCCGTCCCGTCCTCGAAACCGACGGACTGCGGGCCGGTGACGAGTTCGCGCTCGTCCACTGTCCCGAGACGGTCCTGCCGGGAAACATCATCACGGAGATGCGCCAGAACGCCCGCATCATCGGCGGCGTGAACGGCGTCTCGACGGAGGCCGCCGTCCGTCTCTACGATTCGTTCGTGGAGGGGGAGATTCGGACGACCAGCGACGCCACGACGGCGGAGTTCGTCAAACTCATCCAAAACACGTTCCGCGACACGAACATCGCGCTCGCCAACGAGATAGCCAAACTCACTCGGGAGTACGGCATCGACTCGCGCGAGGCCATCGGTCTCGCCAACGAGCACCCGCGCGTGAACATCCATCGTCCGGGACCCGGCGTCGGCGGCCACTGTCTGCCCGTCGACCCGTGGTTTCTGGGCCAACGCTCGGACGAGTTGGACCTGATCGCACGCGCCCGGCGGGTCAACGACGGTATGGCTGCTTATGTCGCGGACCTCCTCGACGAGGAACTGGGTGGACTGGCGGGGACGAAGATAGCGGTTCTCGGCGTCGCGTACAAGGGGAACATCGGAGACGCTCGCGAGAGTCCCGGACTTCGACTCGCGGAGGCGGTGCGGAGGGCGGCGGAAGACGAACGCGAAGCGACGACGGGACCACCCGCGACGGACGGCGGCGGCGGAAACGGCCGACGAGAGGACGAAGCGAACGACGACCACGATCCCGACCCCGACCCGCGTTCGAACGCGGTCCGGGTGGGGCTACACGACCCCCATGTCGCAAATCCTGCGATTCGGCTGGATTCGCTGGCGGACGCCGTGGACGGGGCCGACGCGCTCGTCGTCACGACCGATCACGACGAGTTCGAATCGTTGGACACGAGGACGATTGCGGACGGAATGGCGGGGAACCTCGTCATCGACACGAAAGCGGTGCTCGACGCGGACGAATGGGCCGCGGTCGGGATCGAGGTGGAACGGATATGACGACAGCAACGACGACCCAAACGGCGTGGATAGACCTCGTGAGTCCGTCACATCCCTTTTTCTTCCGCGGATTGGTGGACTCGCTGACCGACGTTCGAACGGAAGTCACGGTTCGGGAGAAGACGGAGACCGTCGATTTGGCCGGGGAAACCGG
The DNA here is from genome assembly GCF_024136965.1 of Haladaptatus sp. AB618. Taxonomy (NCBI): domain Archaea; kingdom Methanobacteriati; phylum Methanobacteriota; class Halobacteria; order Halobacteriales; family Haladaptataceae; genus Haladaptatus; species Haladaptatus sp. AB618. The sequence goes on from NZ_JAMYJX010000005.1 coordinate 264,236, forward strand.
CTTCGACTACACCGTCCTCGGCCGTGATTTCGACAACACCCTGCTCCGAAAGTTCGGCATCCCGCTTCGGACGATGCAACTCGCGGCGCAAGCACCGCCCGCGAGCGTCTCGTTGTCGTCCAGGAACGCGATGTGCGTCCTCGCGTCGAAAGCGCGGGGTATCCCGTCGATCCACTTCACCGACAACGACATCACGGCGCACGTGGACGGATTGGGCTTCGAGGAGTTGTACAACCGACTGGAGGCACAGGCGACCCACAACGTCGTTCCGGCGGCGTTCGAAACCTCGGAACTGACCAAGTGGCGCGTGGATTCCTCGCGGGTTCACACCTACGACGGCTACAAGGAGGACATCTACGTCGCCGACTTCGAACCCGACCCGTCGTTTCCCGAACGGCTTCCGTTCGAGGAGTACATCGTCGTCCGCCCGGAGGCCCTCGACGCCGCGTACGTCTCCGAGGAGCGGTCGCTCGTCCCCGACATCCTACGGGAGGCGACGGAGCGCGGAATCGACGTCGTCTACCTGCCGCGCGGTAGGGGCGACGAGGAGTTCACAGCGCCGTACGGCCCCAGCGATGTATTCGTCCCGGAGACGGCACTGAACGGCCTGCAACTCGCGTGGCACTCCGACGGCGTCCTCACCGGGTCCGGGACGATGGCGCGGGAAGCCGCGTGCATGAACAAACCGGCGGTGTCGTTCTTCCCCGAGACGCCGCTCTCCGTGGACCAACGGATGGCGCGCGATGGGGACATCCTGCTGACCCGCGACCACCGCGAGATATTCGACTATCTGGACGCCAATCGCGGAACCGAGGGAAGCCTCGGCGAGTCCAAGCGGGTTCGAGACGAAGTCGGAGCACTGGTCACACGGATTTGGGAGTCGATAGATGAGTGAACTGATTCACCCGACGACCGACGAGTTGCAGGACGAGGACATCTACGACCTGCTCACCGGGACGCTCCGGTACTCGTGGGAGCACGATTACGTCGGGTACGACTACTTCGACGGGATGAGCAGTCGCCTGCTCCGGGAAACTCCGGTCGATAACAAGTGGCTCAACATCCTCGTGCAGGAGGGAATCAAGCGCTCGCCGGTGAACGTCCGACCGCTTTTGCTGGTCGAACAGCGGCGGAGCTTCAAGGGAACCGCCCTCTTCGTCATGGCGAACGAGCGGTTGTTTCGGTTCTCCGGGGACGAACGCTACAGGGACGAGGCGATTCGGCTCGCCGAGTGGCTGACCGAGAACACGAGCGAGGGATACGTCGGGTTCTGTGGCGGCCACCGACACGCGATGCAGATGCTTCGGGAGAAGCGACCGCCGAACACGCCGAACGTCGTCCCGACCTCCTACGCGACCAAGGCGTTGCTGTCGGTGGGAGAGCACGACCCGAAATTCGGCGAGACGGCGGCCGAGGCGACCGATTTCCTCTACGACGAGTTGGAGTACCGCGAGATAGGCGACGCCGCCAAGATCAAGTACCAACCGCTGGAGAGCGGCGACTACTACACGCTCAACGGCGGTGCGCTCGGCGCGCGCCTGCTGATCGATCTGTACGGGCGGTTCGACGACGACGAACTGCGCCGCCGGTCCACGAAACTGCTCGACTACGTGGTCGAGCGACAGACCTCCCTCGGCGGGTGGTACTACCGCGAACCCCCGTCGGCGTCCCACCTGTCGATGGACAACCACCACAACGGTTTCATCATCGAATCGATGCTGCGATATCACGAGGTGACGGGAACGGAGCGCTACGCGGACGAACTCGCGGCGGCGATGGAGTTCTATCGAAACCGGCTGTTCGAGGCGGACGGCGCGCCCAACTGGGACGAGAACTCGAAGTTCCCGAAGGACATCCACGCGGCGACGCAGGGAATCATCGTGTTCAGCATGGCGGGCGAGTTCGAGTTCGCCCGCGCCATCATCGACTGGGTGCTCGAAAACCTGTATGCGGGAGACGGGCAGTTCTACTACCAGAAACGGCGCTTCTACACGAAGCGATTCACGCTGATGCGGTGGTGTCAGGCGTGGATGGCGTACGCGCTTTCGACGTATCTGACCGAACGACTGGCCCGACGAACGGAGGTGCCGACATGAGCGTAACCGACAAGATTCGACAGACGGCGGAGCACTACGACGACGAACGATGGTGGCGCACCATCGCGCTCCCGTTCCTGTACGAGAAGGCGGTATTGAAACCGTACTACCGCTACTTCGAGGGGGACGAGGGAACGGCGGTGATGAACGAGGAGTGGGACACGCTGGTCGTTCTGGACGCCTGCCGGTTCGACACGTTCCGTCGGGCGCTCCCCGGTTCGGGGCTGTCGGGGACGCTGAAACGGAAACGCTCGCTCGGGTCGAACACGCCCGAGTTCCTACGGGCGAACTTCGACGGCCGGACGTTCCGCGACACCGTCTACGTGACCGCGAACCCGCAAGTCGAGGTTCACACAGACGACGCGTTCCACGCTGTCGTGAACGTCTGGGAGTCCGACTGGGACGAGACCCACAACACGGTTCGACCGCGCGAGATGGTACGACGGACGCTCGAAGCGGCGGAGCGGTATCCGGACAAACGGATCATCGCCCATTTCATCCAACCACACTACCCGTTCATCGGGGAATTCGGGCAGGAGCACATCGGGGAACAGGCGGGCATCGAACTGTCGCGGCGGATGGCGAGCGGCGAGACGGCCGAGAGCGACCACTGGAACGTCTGGGACCTGCTGAAACAGGGCCATCTCCGAGAGGACGTCGTCCGGAAGGCGTATCGGGAGAACCTCGACCTCGTGCTTCCACACGTCCGGGAACTGGGGAACGAACTGGACGGCAAGACCGTCGTGACGGCCGACCACGGCAACCTGTTCGGCGAGCGTCTGGGTCCGGCGGGAGTTCGGGTGTACGGCCATCCCGAGGGTATCCACGCCCCCGACCTCGTCACGGTTCCGTGGTTCGAACTGAAGTGGTCGAATCGCCGGACGGTGGAATCGGGCGGGTCGTCGGAACGACGCCCGGAAACCGCCGGGGACGTTTCGACACGGCTCAAAGAGTTGGGGTACCTCTGAGATGTCCGATGTTTCCGAGTCACCCGACGTCGTCCTGCTCACCATCGACTGCTGGCGACACGACGCGCCCGACGAGATGGATTCCTTCGAAGCGCTGACCGCGGAGTACCGCCGACGGGACGCCATCTGTCCGGCACCCGCGACGCGGGGCGTCTTCCCCGCCATCCTCGCCGGACAGTACTACCCCTTCGTCTACGACGGGTTCGACGAAATTCGGGACGGAGCGAGGCCGCTCATGGAACTCCTCGCCGAGGCTGGGTATTCGACCGGCGGGTTCGTCGCGTCGAACCCGTTTTTGAGCGCGTGGGAACCGTACTTCGACACGTTCTGGAACGACGGTTTGACCGTCGATTCGTCCCTGCTCCCGGCGAAACTCGACGCCGTCTCGGAAACCCTGCGGAACGCGACCGACTACGCTCGGTTCCGCGGTCGGGTGACGACGACCGAACTGGCGGAACGGGCGGAGCGATGGTACGGACGAACGGACGGCCCGAGGTTCTGTTGGCTGCACCTGATGGACGTCCACGTGCCGTTCCTCCCCGGTTTCAAGCGGTCGGTCGAAAGCGGTCTCGTGCGGACGCTACGCTCTCACTACGAGTTCTCGAAACATCACAGCGAGGTGGACGGGGAGACGCTCGCCACGTTGGAGGCGCTGTACTGGGAGTGTGTTGACTACTTGGACGAACAGATCGGGAAGGTCTTCGACTTTATCGACGACGACGCCGCCGTGGTCGTCGTCGGCGACCACGGCGAGGAGTTCAACCACGGGAAGTACGGCCACGCCCGCCTCTACGACGAATGCGTTCGGGTTCCCCTGTTCGCCAGTCCGACGGCCGCCGAGTGGTTTTCGGGAGCGGAGGAGGTGCGACAACTCGACATCCCCGCGACGATAGCGTCAAACCTGGGTCTCGACGTGCCGTCGAACTGGGAGGGTGCTCCGCACGGCGACGAAGCGCGGAGGAGTTTCCTGTTGAATCACTCCCCGATGCTGAATCGGGCGTACACGGGCATCAGGACGGAGGATCGAAAGGTCATCGAGACGTTCGACGCCGAGACGCGCAGACAGCTCCGGACCGAGGCGTACGATTTGGCGGCCGACCCCGACGAAACGAAGGACGTGTCCGGTACCGTCGAATGGGAGGGACGGTTGCGGGACGAGTTGGACGAGTTCACGTCGGCCGAGGAGGTCGCCGGGAACATGATGGAGGACGGCACCGACCTCCACGATTCGACGGTCGAGACGCGGTTGCGGACGCTCGGCTACAAGTGATCAGAACTCCCCGTTCACGAGGTCGGCGTAGATATCGTCGTACTCCTCGATCTTTCGCTCCCAGTGGAACGTCCGAGCGTGGTCGAGGATCGTTTCCGTGTCCCACTCCGTTCGAATCGCCGTTCGGATCGCATCGCGGAGGCTGGTGGGATCCTTCGGCGGAACTCGAAATCCGACCGCCTCGTTCGGAATCACGCTTTCGGGCACGTTCGTCGTTCCGATGACCGGCGTGCCACACGACATGGCTTCGGCGTAAATCAGCCCGAAGTCCTCGTGGTAACTGGGGACGACCAGCACGTCCGCTTCGTCGTAGTAATCGGCCAGTTCGGGGACGAACCCTTTCAGCTCCACCATTTCTCCGATGCCGTGATCTGCGATTCGCCGTTCCACTGCGGCCCGTTCCTCGCCGTCGCCGACGACGAGACAGCGAACGTCGGACGCCGAAAATCCGGAGGAAAGGGCGTCCAACAGCGTGAAGATCCCTTTTCGCTCTTCGAGTCGACTGACGTAGAGGAGCGTCGTGGTTTCGTCGCCGGTCTCTCGGGTTCCGGTGACTCCGGTGGCCCCGCCGTTCGGCCGGTATCGTTGGCCGTCGATTCCGTTGATGCCGACGGCGTAGCGTTTCGATTCCAGGTCGGGGAGGAGTTCGGTCGCTTCGTTCCGGACCTGACTGCTGTTGAGCAGGAGGTTGGACGAGAGCGCGTAGCCGTCCCGGATCAGTCGCTCGTGATTCGCCTTCGACCGCTCGTCGCCGAACATCATCCCGTGAAAGCCGTGAACGGACGTGAGGATCGGCGGGTCGGCGTCGAGGGTCGCGTCCCGCTCGTGGTGTACGATGGGGCATTTGAAGCCGAGATGGTGGTTGTGAATCACGTCGGGCGAGAGTTCGGCGAAGACGCTCCGGCAGTGAAGGTGATAGGCGAGATACTTCGCTCGTTCCGCGGGGGGAAACTGACCGAAGTAGTCGCGGTTGACGGCGTACAGGTCGCCCGGTGCCGAAACCGTGCCGAGGTGTCTCCCGAGACGCTTCCAGTTCACGCCGTAGATTTCCACGTCCTCACGGACGACCGGGTCCGACCTCGATTCGTACAGGTTGTGTGCCAGCACGCTCACGTCGTACCCCTCGTCGGTTAGCTGTCTCGACAGATCCCAGATGTGATTCGCGACGCCCCCCGTGTTCCGGCCGCCGACGCGTCTCGGCACCGGCCCCACCTGTAAAACGTGCATCGTCATGGGGTGGACAACCGAGTGTGGGAATACGTTTTCGGCCACTCGGGTCTACCCGCATGAGTTTCCACGGTGGCAGTCGTCCATCTCGCGAGCGAATTCCGGTCGGAAATCCGTCACGATCGCCCGGACCCGCGACCGCCATGGCCCGAAAACTGGACGACATCTATGCGGGAGTAGAAGGGATGGAATAGATATCCCACTGTGTGACGCTGGATTTTCCCGAACAGATATGTAATAGAAACGGGGTTTTATCGATACGTACGGAGTACGGGCGGTATGCAAAACGGGCGGCGACTGAAAGTCGCCATCAGTTGTGTCTCCCTCGCTATCGCCTTCCCCCTGTTCGCCCACATCATCTCCATCGACTCGTTCGCGCCACAGCACGTCGCTCGGGTCCAGCAAATCGTGGAGACGGGCCACATCGCGGGACGGGACGTCTACCTCTCGGGATTCTACTCGCTCGGGTCGATCATGACCCTGCTGTGGGGAACGAAAGCGACGCCCTTGCTGTACACGCCGCTGACCATCTTCCCGTACATCGCCCTCTACTATGCCCTCATCAAGCGCGTCTCGGGCAGTTACGTCGTCGCCGGCGTGCTGGTGTTGGTGCAGTTTCTCGCGTCGCTCAACGGAACGAGCAAGACGTTCTACTGGCCGCACGGCATCGGTGCCCTGCTCGAATTCACGATTCTCCTCCTGCTGTTCATCGAGATCGAGCGGCCGACGAAGCGACTGTATCCGGTCGGACTGCTGGCGGGGGCGACGTTGGTGTTCGTCTCCTACGACCGAACCGCCATCGTCCTCATGACCCTCGTGGCGCTCTGGGCGACACACCGGATACTGGACGACGACGTCGAGCGCGCGACGGTGAAACGGCGCATCGAGAAGGTCGTTCCCGTCCTGCTCGTCGTCGAGTTCGGCTTTCTCAACTTCGTCTATCTGCGATTCCTCCCGGTGTTTCTGGGGGCGGGGCCGTCGATTTCCAGCTTCGACAAACTGCTATTGGAGTGGTTCAAATCCGACGAGCAATCGAAACAGCTCGCGGGCTCGCTGTACTTCTCGCAACCGCCGGAGGTGACGTACATCGCGCTGGCGAAGTACGTCGTCATCGGACTCTCGCTGTTGTTCTTCGTCTCGATGTTCTACTACCACGTCGTGCGGGACGAACCGCGCGAGGACAGCATTCTCATTCACTCGTTCCTCGTCGGCATCGGAGGATTCATCTTCATCCGATTCGCCATGGGTCACCCCGCAGTCGCGTGGCTACATCCGCCAGCGGTGCTCTGTATCGCCTACTTCTGGCGGCTCAGTGATCGGTCGTTCCCGAAACTGCCGAAGCTACCGCGAGTGAGCCTTCGAAAGTGGAGCGCGCTGGCGCTCGCCGTGTTGCTCGTCACGCAACCGGCGTTCTTCGTCGCCAACGAGCAACACCACACCATCAACCGAACCGACGGCTACGAGGACTTCGACGCCACCTCTGTGTGGGCGATGCAGTACGCCAACGTCTCGGAGATACGGTCGAGCGTCGTCACGAAGTATCTCCTGCAACTGTACATGGAGGAGAACACGCCACAACCGGCGAAGAACGGCGCGTCGATACAGAAGATATCCATCGCGAACGTCGGCGCGCTCCGAAACGGGTCCGCGCTCCCGGCGGGCTACTACGCCATCAACTACGAATGGAACTGGCTGGCGCTGAAAAACTGGGTCAACCTCGAATCGTGGCGACGGTCGAAAGCGCGGATTCAGGCCAACGAGCACGTGGATAAGGTCTACCAAGCCGAGGAAACGACGATCTACTACAGCACGAACCGAACGGCGTGACGGGACAGGTCACGGGCGGGGTGAGAACGTGATTGATCTTGTGGCATTCTTGCAGTCTCATTGATCAATTTCGACGACTTCGACTCCTTCACTATTCAACCACACCTTCTTTTGATTGTCGAACGAACCGTATTAATGCGAAGTCACACTCAAATGCGTTTGCTCCCTGATGATGAAGGGGCCGCTTGAACCGGGTTCTACCGATCGTGCAGCTGTTCCCAGTTCTCTTCGCGTGGTTGGAACACGAAACGTAATATAGCAGACTGTCTGCGCTGCACGGATAGGAACTCATAATGAACGCATCTACTAACACGCCAATTGATACGCTGTTTGATGCCTTGCGTTCGTCGCACCGCCGCCACATCCTCTTGGAAATCCTCGATCATAATCCACGCGACGAAGACGAGTTTGCATCAAACTTAGACGACCCGGATGATACGACTGATGGCGAAGTCGAACAGCTGAAAGCGGAATTGCACCATAGACATCTTCCCATGCTAGCAGACGCGGGGTATATCGAGTGGAATCCCGACACCGAAACAATTCGTCGAGGGCCGAACTTCGATGAAGTTGCGCCGTTACTCACGTTGATGCTGAATCATCCGGATGAGTTACCCGATGGCTGGCCGTAATCTCCGTTTCATAGTTGACCATCCGATAATTTAGTCTACTAACGGCGAAATCGGGGGTTAGTTCGGTAGTACTATCCCTTCCCTTTGTACAACCCTGAGGTTGAGTATCTGGGTTACAACAGCCTTATTCCCCTCCATCTGTGGATATGACTTACGGAAACAGCAACAAAGACTCAGCGTTTGTACCCCACTCAGTGAGGGGTCGTTTGAACCGGGGTTACCGGCCATGCAGGGTTGTATGGTTCTTTCGCGTGGGTCGTCACGCGAAACGCATAGAGTCCGTACGTCCGCAACACAGGCCAGAAACCAATGTCACACGCAACCACATCAGCATCACTCGACGTCATGCTCGGCATACTGGGTGACTCACGTCGCCGTCGTATTCTGATCGCAGTCCTGAATCAGAATCCTCGTGATGAAGACGAGTTTACCCCAGACAAGATTACAACTGACGAGATGGATGATGCGGAGGTAGAGTCGCTGAAAACACAACTCCACCACACGCATCTACCCAAATTGGCGGATGCGGGCTATCTCGACTGGGACCCGGACACAGGGGTGATCCGTCGTGGACCCAACATTGACGAGATTGCTCCACTGCTCACACTGATGAGCGATCATGCGGACGAGTTACCCTACGATTGGCCTTAATCTGCAACCCTTCGAGTCTGGTAGAGATGACCACGAATTCCTCTTCGTCTCAGTGAGGACGACGGCATTCTAGCGGGACTGCTAGCGAACCGAGAGACGGTAGAATACTGACGCGTCGATCGAAATTTCGTCTAGCTCTCAGATGTGTCCTCGGTAGCATCCTCTCTGAAATGGAAGTGATTGAACGGTTGGATGTAGTGCTTTCGCAACATCTCGGCCGATTCGACCGTGAGTCCCATGTCGTGCAACACATCCGTGATGCGCGTGATATCTTTGGTACTCGTCCCGACTGCCTCGACGTAAATATTCTGGCGTCCGACCAGCATCTCACGAACGTCGATCACACCCTGTATCTCAAGAATCTCCTCGACGTACTCGGCCCGCTCGGTTGGCGGAGCCGTGCAGATAAATTGGATCCGGAGGGGAAGGTTCGCCGCCTCGTAATTGATTTCGGGATGATAGCCCTTGATGATCCCGTCCTCTTCGAGTGCTTCGATGCGATTACGGACCGTACTCGCCGAGGTACCAACTGTTTCGGCGATCTCTTGGGTGGTTGTGTTGCGTGCATCACGCTGGAGATGATACAGGATGCCACGGTCAACGTTGTCGAGTCCTCGACTCATATCTCAAGATAGATCATGGATGCCTAAAGAAGATATGTGAAAATCTGGGTGAATCCTGGACAGCGATTGCTTCGATGACGCGCTTTGCAGACTCAACGGTATCCGGGGTGTCAGTCTCTCCCCAGGCGTTGACGAGAGCAAAGCTCTCGTGAACGCTGTCTCTCCTCCCTATTCGCTCGCGGTGCTCGTCCTTGAGGACGGGGCTTCTTGCCTGTATTCAGGTAAGCAAATGGTGATGATCACACGCGAGCGATAGCGATGTCGCCGCGGACGAGTTGGATGATTCTGGGGGGCAGGAAATCGATGCGGAAACGAAGGGCCACAGTTCGACGAGACCAAACCGCTGTTCACAGCCCTCGCCGACTAATTCTGTGTGAGTCTTCCGATAAACCACCTGATTAGCGCGGGTGAGAAGCTGCCACAAAGGTGGCAGCCTTGGTACGGAGCAGTGATTGGTTGGGACCCTAATCGAACTCCGTACCATTTCGAGCTACATGCTCAGCGCGTATAGTCCTACTGTGATTATTTGAGTTAATGATGTTTTGTCAGATGGGTACAACGTGTGCGATACAGTCAGACTTGGACATCGTCAGATACTATTTAGCGAAGACAGTTGTGTATTGAATCACAAATCGATACGAACGGCGGAGGTTCGATCCGTGGCGATTCCGTGACGACTGCTAAATTAGCAGATTTACCCTCCCTATATTGCGCAATAACGATATATCTACTGTGTTATCTGGGTGAATAGCGGAATTTTTTTGGTAATTCAGCAGTATGACAGTAGATAGAAAAGTGTCTTTGATACGTCTGGACAGAGAATGTCTACTGATGAAGTATCACTCTGTCGAGGACGCTCGGGGGGTGAGACAACAACTGACTTACGGGCGACGACAGAACGGTCTGAACAGCCCCAGAACTCCTGGGCAGATGGTTGGGACCCATGAATGAACGATCGAATCAACAACATGCAGTTGAATTGCTCCAACAGCTCGGGCTCAAAGAGTACGAAGCACGCTGTCTCGTCGCACTCTCACGCGTATCCAAAGCGACAGCCAAAGAGCTCAGCGATATTTCCGACGTGCCACGAACGCGCGTATATGATGCAATCAAAGTGCTCGAAGCCAAGGGCTTGGTCGAGATACAAAACTCGAACCCACGGCAGTATCGAGCGGTACCAGTCGAAGAGGCAACCGAGACACTGCGCCAAGAGTACGAGTCGCGAACTACCACGCTTGCGGAGACGCTGACTGCGATAGAACCAGTCGAACCGAATGGTGACGAAGAAGTCACCCACGACGTATGGGCGCTGTCAGGAACGACCCCCATTGCAAATCGGACTGGTCAGCTTATCGATGAGGCCACGGAGGAGATCGTTCTGATTATTGGGCGCGATGAGATTCTTACTCATCACTTAGGTGAGCAACTGCAAGCGGCTCAAGCGAGAGGTGTTGATGTGGTAGTGGGAACACTAACCGATACCCTCCGGGATCGGGTGACTACGGCAGTTCCCGGAGCAACGGTGTTTCACTCCGGCTTGGAGTGGTTGGATAGTTCATCGCTGGATATCGAGGATGAGACAACCATCACTCGATTGGTGCTCATTGACCGAGCCACGATCCTCGTGAGTACTGCACATGAGCGGCCAACGGATGGAATCGAATCCGAGCAGGCCGTCTTTGGACGGGGGTTTGATAACGGACTGGTTGTGATCGCTCGACGATTGATGGCGACGGGATTGCGGCCGATCGAAGATCCTGGAGTGGACGGCGAATAGTTTCGGTGCGTGGATCAGTAGAACTATTCCCGCAGGAGAATTCAATTGAATGACAGTTCTTTTCAGCGGCGGGAGTGTGCTGTGAGGCTGGATGGTGCGTTAGACGGGAGCAACGTGAACGGTACCAGTACTATCGGCAGTCACGGTATAGTTAGTGTAGGTAAATGAGATCGAAGTAGCCGAGTTGCGGGTTCGTGTCGAGTGTGTGGCAAGAACTCCATCGAGGGTCGCCGATTTCACGGGAATCCACTTTCCATGTCCCGTAATCCACTTTCGACGTCCCTACTGCATCGGTTGCAACAGTTTCCGATCACGCTTCTCGACGCCGAGGTAGTACATCAACACCGCGAACGTCGCGGTGTAGCCGAGGCCGCTGACGACGAGGTCGGCGAGGTGGCCGGAGAGCGTTCCCGACACCAGTTCGAGGACGACGATGGCGGCGACGATGGGGACGACCCCTTTGTAGTAGGTGGACGGGTCTGGCGCGATGTCGAGGAACACCCAACTCTCGATCACCCGGAGGGTGTTCAGCACGGCCAACGAGATCGAGGTGGACACCGCCGCGCCGACGATGCCGAATCGGGTGATGAGGACGTAGTTCAGGCCGATGTTCAGCAGAGCGATGAGGACGTTGTTGACCAATTCCACCCGCTCGTAGCCGGTCATGCTCAGGAGATACCCCGTCGGGCCGACGACGCCCGCGACGATGAACGCGATGCCGAGGATGACGAGCGCCTGCTGACTCCGGACGAACGAGGACCCGAAGAGGCGCAGTATCTCGTCGGATTTGATGACGATGAACAGGAACCCGACGACGGTCAGATACGTGATCCATTTCGTGACGATCTGGTAGGTGCTCCGCAGTTCGTCGAGTCGGTCCGTGTGATAGAGGTCCGCGGCGACGGACGGGAAGAGGGAGTTCACGCCGAACATGACGAAACCGAGGATCGCGACGGTCTGAAACGCCACCTGATAGTACCCGACGGCGGCGCTGTCCTTGAGGATTCCGAGCATCAGGATGTCCGTCCACGAGACGAGATACTGCGAGACGGCGGTGAACATCACCGGAATCGAGTAGAGAAACACCTCGCGGAACTGAACGTCGTACGCGAGCGAGTCGTACATGCCACTCTTCCGGGCCAACACGGCAATCGCGTACGCCAACCCTAACACGACCGAGACGACGTAGGCGAGGATGACTACCCGAATATCGTCGCGGAAGTACACCGCGACGGCGATGAGGACGGCCGCCGACCCGCCTTGGATGAAGTCCTTGGCGTACACCGAGTATTTGGTCTCCTTGAAGCCGAGCGTGGCGGCCATCGCCACCGTCAGCGCCGAGAAGGCCGGAACCCCGAGCAGGAACAGGAGCGCGGTTCGATCCACGTTGACGTGGAGGACGCCGTTCAGGGCGTCGTAGATGACGTACACGCCGGACGAGAGGAGGGTTCCGGAGACGACCGGGATCAACAGACAGATGATGATTATCCCGCGGATCTTCTCGTCCCGGTCGGAGTACTTCGGGATGAACTTCTTCGCCGCGTTGTCCAACCCCAACCGCGAGACGATGGAGGTGAAGTTCAACAGCACGTAGCCGAAGCTAAACACGCCGAGCGCCGCCGCCCCCAAGGTGCGCGAAATCAGGATGTAGACGAGATACTGCGTGAACCGCCCCACGATCCCCCCGACGAAGGTGACGGAGATCTTCTCCGTGAAACTCCCCTTCATCGGCGATCAGAGTTTGTAACCGAGTTGCTCCAATCGCGATTCGACTTCCGCCGACGTCGATCGCTCGTTATCGATTTCGTGCTCCGATTCTACCGGCGGTTCAGCCGTGACCCGCTTTTCCTCGTCCGAATCGAACACCAACCACGGGACTTCCGTCAAGCATGGCATGTACGTCTCCCGTGGGTGACCGTACTCCTTGATGGGGAGCGGGAAGGAGCGTTCGCCGAACGCCTGTCCGTGGTCCGCCGTGACGACCGTCCGTCCGGGTAGTTCCTCCAGGAGGGACCCAACGCTCGGAAGTGCGATTTGCAGGTTTTCGCGGTACGCGGCGTACAGTCGTTCCTCCGAAATCGAAACGTCGCCCTCCTTCACCTTCGTCCAGAATCCGGAGCCGAACCCGGATCCGAACTGCGACCGCCCGAACTTGCCGATGAACGGGAGGTGTGGTTGCAGGAAGTGGAGTATCAGCCGTTTGTTCGGAAACTCGTCGTTCGCCTCCAGTGCGCGTTTCGCCATCGCCTCGGGTGTCACCGACCCGACCTCCTCGTCCCAGTCGCTCTCCCAGACGTTGATGACCGAGTGAAAATCCGCGTCGAGGTCGTCGGACTTTCGCGTTAGCTGTGGGTTGGCGGTCACGTAGACGGTATCGTGGACCCGTCTCCCATCGAAGTTGTGTTCGAGAAACCCGACGGTGCTGCTCGCCTTCGACTGTCGCTTGTGCAACCGGCCCGGAAGCGTGTTCTCCGCCTCGAAAACGTCGTACCGACAGGCGTCCAGCAGTATCAGGTTGTCCCACGCCTCGTCCAGAACGGCAGTCCCGTAGACGCTGTTGTCCCTGTAAGTCCCGTAATAGAGTTTGTTGGTCTCCCGAGCCAGTAGATAGGGGTTCCGCAGAGCCTTGGATACGCGCTCGGCAGTTACTGTGTGCATCGTCATTTTGTATAGGGATACTCACATAACTCTGTCGTCCGTTCTACACCCCTCGACATCGGAAACGCGATACTGAACCGATTTTCAGGGACCGACATCTCACGATTTCCCACCGTTCGAAACGTTCACCCACAGGTGAAGTTCATGTGCTGCCGTCCGCTGGGACGGTTCGTTCGGGACGGGTCCCTCGTATAGCAAATACTGGACGCGAAGGTGGTCCCCCGTCATCCCTGGGTCGAGCGTCGTTTTGGTTCGCCACGTTTCGTTCGGGCCGACGACGGCGTGAACGCGGGTTAGTTCCCGTTGGTTCCGAACGCTCGCTCCGTTTCCGTTCCCGTTCGTGTCCAACCGTTGGACGAGCACGACGACGGTGTACCGATTCCGTTGGTGCCCGTGGTTTTTCACCCCGACGTACACCGATTTCCGCTCCTCCGTCGTGAGGTCGGTCGGATACCCACCAGCGGTGAGGGTGCCGTTGTCGGCCCGCGAGAGGAGATAGAACTCGGTGACGTTCTCCCCGTCGTTGGGAACCGTGACCGCGTACCCGACGCTCGCAACGGCGAGCAGGACACACAGCACGACGACGACGTTCAACGCCGCATCGACGCGCGTCTCCGGATGGAGGAACGACGTTCGAATCGCCGCGCCCCATCGACGGAACGGAACCGAAAACCGCTCCGCTTCGGGGACGTTCCACCGACGAACCACTGCGACGGCCGTCGTGAGGAGGGTAAATCCGCCGACTGCGACGACCACGGGAACCAGTCTGATTCCCCACGGGGTGAAATCGAGCACGAGTCCGATCAGCGGGACGACTGCGATGCTCGCGCCGAACGAGAGCGCGAAGCGGTCGAGGAGGCCGATTCCGGCGTCAAATCGGGAGCGAACCCGTTCGACGGTGGACCCGACTTCCGCCGTTCCTTCGGATTCTGCCGGTCGTTCCGATTCTGCTGATCGTTCCGGCCCCACCGAACTTTCCCGGTCCGCCGATTTCCCCTCCGGAAACAGCGCCGCGATGACGACGTACCCGGGAACGAACAGGACGAACGGCATCGCGAGGAGGAGTCGAATCGGCCAGTCGCGCACGACGGGGAGGAGAACCGAGAGACCGGTCACGAGAACGAAGCAGACGACGACCCCGAGGTCGGCGGGAATGCGCCGAACGGGTGCGGGGACGAGCAACCGGAGGTCGATGTCAGGGGGCATTCGGGAGTTCGTGACTACCTGCTCGCTTAAAAGACATTGCTCGCTACTCGTCCACCGGATGGAGTAACGGCTTGTTCTCGGCAATCGAACGACGAAGATCGTTCGCCGTCATGTCAGATCTGATACTGTCATCGAAACACCAAAAATCAGCCGACGAGGATGGTAGACGAAACGCAAAATACTCAAACAGTACGTCAACATGATTACGTTATGGACTTGACGGAGCGACTCCCACCGCGTGCTTGGCTCACGCGTGGGATCGTCTTATTAGTGGTCGTCGCCCTGCTTACGCCCTCCGTGGTCTCCGCAATCACGTACGACCCGAGCGTATCGAACCTCAAACCTGGAACCATCGATCAACCCGCGAACGGTACGACGATAATCAGCGTTCAAGGGTTCAATTTTCAGGGAGAAGGAAACAGGAAGAAACCTGCCCGGCTCGTCTCCGTCGGCCCCAAAGGCAACATAAACTGGGTGTACAACGGGTCGAAGGAAGGGGTATCGTGGTTCTACGACGTCGATCCGCTTCCGAACGGCAACCTCCTCGTCGTCTCGACACAGCGCGGCAAAACCGTCGTGTACGAGATGAATCCGGAGACGAAGAAGAAAGTCTGGTCTCGAACCCTTCCGATCAAGGACACCCACGACATCGACCTCATCAACAACGGCACGGAACTGCTGGTCGGTAACCTCCGCAACTACAATTCGAGCACCGGGGAGAACAACGACCGCGTGTACGTTTACAGCCTCGAAAAGGACAAGATCGTCTGGCAGTGGCATTTCACCAACTACTACGACAAGAACCAGGGTGGCGAATTCACCGGCGACTGGACGCACCTCAACAACGTCCAACAGATCGCACCGGGTAAGTTCGCGGTGGACCCGCGAAACATGGACCAAGTCCTCGTCATCGACCGGAAGACGAAGAAAGTCACGATGAAACTCGGTGAACCCGGGAACACCTCCATCCTCAACAAACAGCACAATCCCGACTATCTCGAAAGCGAGTCGGGCAAACCGACGTTCCTCGTCGCCGACTCCGAGAACAACCGCATCGTCGAGTACGAGAAGGACGGGAACGACTGGAACCGGACGTGGACGCTCGGGTCGTCCGACACGCTGACGTGGCCGCGCGACGCCGACCGACTCCCGAACGGCAACACGCTCGTCGTGGACTCCTCGGACCACCGCGTCATCGAAGTCACTCCCGAAGGAAAGATCGTCTGGGAGTTCTACGCGCCGTGGCTTCCGTACGACGCCGAGCGCATCGGTACCGGCGACGAATCCAACGGCCCGACCATCGCCGACCAGAACGCCTCCGGCACCTATCAAATCTCCGGCAGCGCGAACCTCGACCCCGGAACCGGAAAGAGCCTCAGGATGTCCGTCTTCCTCGGCCACGCTTTCGCCGGAACGTCGATGCAAGACACGATGCGCCACTACGGCGAGCGATGGGACCAGGTGACGCCGTTCATCCGCCCCATCTGGATGAGCGAGTACGCGTTCATCGCCGTCATCTTCGCCATCCTGCTCCTCGTCCTCTGGTTGCTCGGCGAACTGGTGTACCAGCGAAAACGGATTTCGAACGGGCTGAAGTACCGACTGGGCTGAGTTCCCTTCGGCGGCACCTCTTCTCTTGTAGCCGTACGGTCGGCAACGCTCGAAATTGAAAACCATTCTACACAAACGCGCTTTCGGGAGCGTTTAAGCCTATCCTGACGGATTTCTTTCGTATGCTCATCGCAGGAAGCGACGACGGCGTGTATCGAATCTTCGGCGTCCGCGAACCGGGTGAAACGACGGATGAAAAACTGCTCGACACCGAACGCGTGTTCCGAGTGAAATGGTTCGACGCGCTTCCCGGCCCCTTCGCGGCCGCGAAATCCGGACTGTATCACTCGCCGGACGGGAGCGACTGGACGAAACTTCCGTTCCCGGACGAGGAAGCGTACGCCATCACCGCCAGTCCATCCGGCGACAGGCTATACGTCGGGACGCGCCCCGCTCGCCTGTTCGTCGCTGACGTGGAATCCGAACTCCCATCCGAAGCCGATGATTGGGACGAGTTCGTCGGCTTTCGGGAGTTGCGCGAGCGGTTCGACTGGGGACTGGAGCGCCACGACGGACTCGCGCAGGTTCGAAGCCTCTGTACCCACCCGGACGCGCCCGCCCGACTCGTCGCGGGCGTCGAAGTCGGCGGCGTACACGTGAGCGACGATGGCGGCGAGAGTTGGCAGGAGCGGTGTATCGACCACGACGCGCCGAACACGGACGACATCCACCACCTCCACATGGCCGACGCGGAGACCCTCGTCGCCTCGACGGGCAGTGGGTTGTACCGCTCGACTGATGCCGGACGGTCGTGGTCGCGGTTGGACGGCGAGCACGAGCAGCGGTATTTCCGCGAGGCGTTCGTCCACGACGGCACCCTTTATGCGGGCGGCGCACCCGGTTCGTCCCCGTCGTGGGTCGACGGCGGTCACGCGCTGTTCGAGCGTCACGACGGGGAACCGCTGGAATCGGTGTCGTCACCGACCCCGGACGAGGTTGCGATCGGTTGGTGCGTGGTCGATGGCGACGTGCTGGCCGTGACCCACTGCGGGACGCTCCTTCGGCGTGAATCCGACGGCTGGAACGTCGTCGGATCGGTGCCGACGCCCGGACGCCTCAGGGGGCGATACCTCTCGCTGACGTGGTCTGATGACTGAACGTGTTGGAGTCCGCGGTTTCGGACGCTCGCGGAAGAAAAACGGGCCGAAAATCGCGGTTATTCCGTCGCCGTTTCGAAGTCGATCTCGTCGATTTCGTCGTCCTCGAGCATCTGTGGTTTGCCGAGCGGGAGCGAACCGAAGAGGACGTAGTGGACGGCGAACGCGACGCCGACGAGCGCGACGAGCAAGGCGAGGCTGCGTTTGAGGCTTGCCATATTCGGGACCTCGGAGGCGAAAAGAAAGAGTGCTTCGGTGTGTCCTCGGGTATCCTATCGGTCCACCTCGCCCAACACGATGTCGAGGCTGCCGAGCGAGGCGATAAGGTCCGGCACGAACTCCCCTTCGGCCATCTCCGGCAGCGCCGAGAGGTTGTGGAAACACGGACTTCGAATTTTGAACCGCGCGGGCTTGGCGGTATTGTCCGAGCGGATGTAGACGCCGAGTTCGCCCTTCGCCCCTTCGACCGCGCGATACGTTTCGGCGTCCATCGGCGGTTTCAGGGTTCGCGGCACGTTCGACTGCAAGGTCCGTTCCTCCTCGGGCCAGTTGGCCAGCAGTTCGACGCACTGCTCGACGATTCTGGCGGACTGTTCGACCTCGCGTAATCGAACCAACACGCGGGCGTAGTTGTCACAGCCGTCCTCGGTGACGACGTTCCAGTCGAGTTGGTCGTAGTAGCCGTACGGGTCGTCGCGGCGCAGGTCGTAGTCGATTCCCGACCCGCGGGCGACGGGACCCGTCACGCCGTACTGTTTCGCGACTTCCGGGTCGAGGATGCCGGTATCGACACAGCGCAGTTGGAAGAGTTCGTTCTCCGTGAGCAGGGCGTGGTACTCTTCGAGCGCGGCCGGGAGTCCGTAGACGAAGTCAAGCGTCTTGTCGAAGAACTCCTCCCGTGGCTCCGGAACGTCCCAGATGACGCCGCCGAGGCGGAAGTAGTTGAACATCATGCGCTGACCGGTCAAATCCTCCAGGACGTTCTGAACGATTTCGCGGTCGCGGAACGCGTACTGGAAGATGGCTGTGAAGTCGCCGTACACGTCGAGCGAGAAGGTGCCGAGCGCGAGGAAGTGACCCGCCATGCGCGAGAGTTCGACGCCGAACGTCCGCAGGATTTGGGCGTATTCCGGAACGTCGATGTCCGCGAGGTCCTCCGCGGCCCGCGCGTAGGCCCACTCGTTGGTCATGTTCGCGGTGTAATCCCAACGGTCGGGATACGGCATGATTTGGTGGCGATACGTGCCGTTTTGGGCCATCTGCTCCTCACAGCGGTGCAGGTAGCCGATGTCGGGGTGCACGTCGATCACCTGCTCGCCGTCGAGGACGGTCTCGATGTGGAGGACGCCGTGGGTCGCCGGGTGGTGCGGCCCGATGTTGATGAACAGCGTATCGGCGTTGTCCGCGTACTCGTCCTTCGCGATGGGATTCTTGTGCTTCTCGAACGGGACGATCTGGGTCTTGTACTGATCGTAGTCGAGCGAGAGCGGGTGGCCCTGCCAGCCCCGCGGGAGGAGAATCCGCCGCAAATCCGGGTTGCCGTCGTACTCGATTCCGACGAGGTCGAAGGCTTCGCGTTCGTGCCACTCCGCCGTCCGAAAGACGGGTTCCGCCGTCTCGCTCACGGGGTCGTCGGTCGTGGTCGGAACGACGATGCTCACCTCCTGTGTCGGGTCCGCGTACTTCTTGAGGTGGTAGATGCTCTCGTAGCGGTCCTCGTACTGCTGGGCGGTCAGACACGAGAGATGGTCGAATCCGGCCTCGTCCCGCAGTACGGTCAGGACTTCCTGCACTTCGTCCGGCCGAATCACGAACCCGGGTGCGTTCAGGTGGTCGTCGCGGGAGAGCACGTGATTGCCGAGCAGTTCCGCCAGTTCGTCGCGGTCGAACTCCTGCGGACGCGTTTGTCCTCGCTCCTCCGTCTGCGAACTCATTCTTCCACCCAGTTGTAGCGCATGACGAGGGTGTCCTCGTCGATTTCGTCCGCGAGCGATCGCACCAACTCGTCGGGTTCCAAATCGCCGAATCGCTCCAGTTCGTACGGTTTGACCACGACCGGTGCCGCCTCGCCGTTGGCGATTCGCTCCTGAAGATGGGTGATTCCGTAGATGAGCGCCTCGGGTCGCGGCGGGCATCCGGGAACGTGAATGTCAACCGGGATGACCTCCTCTGCGCCCTTGATGACGTTGTACCCCTGCTGGAACGGCCCGCCCGAGCAGGTACACGACCCCATGCTGACGACGAACTTCGGTTCGGGCATCTGGTCGTACACGCGCTTCATCCGCGGCGCGAATTTCGAAACGATGGTTCCCGGCACGATGATGACGTCGGCCTGTCGCGGCGAGGCGCGCGGAACCCCCGCCCCGAAACGGTCCAAATCGTGTTTCACGGCGTAGGTGTGCATCATCTCGATGCTACAGCAGGCGATGCCGAACTGGAGCATGAACATCGATGACCCCCTGACCCAGTTCATGAACTTGTCGAACTTCGTGAGAATGAACGGCGAGGTACCGAGCGAGTCCCGGAGTTTCGAGTCGAATCGCCCCGGCAGTTCCTCCTTGCCCTGTTCCCGACTCGTCGGGGCGACGAATTCCCGTTCTGACGCCCCCTGCTGTCGTTTCGGTGGCTGTGTTTCACTACTCATGGTCCCCAGTCCCCGTGCCCGTCGTGGGCATCGAACGAGATACGGGCGGGAACGGTATGAATATTCGGCCGTTACCCTCGGCTTACCATCGCGTCAGCCTTCGAAGTCGCTCGTTTCGCCACGGACGGGACGGCGGCGAACTCCACGACGACGCGCTCTCCCGACGGGTAGCACACCTCCTCGACGCGAGCGCGGTCGTAGAGCCACGAGAGCAGCGCCATGCCGTCGTCCGTGTTGGGAAGCCGTATCCGCCCCTCGTTCAACGCCGGGAGTTCGTCGGCGATTCGTTTTTCGAGAGTATCGATTCCGTCGTCCTCGATGGCGCTGATCACGACGGGATTCGACGCGAGGTCGGCCACGCCTTCGAGTCGCGCGTCGATTTCCGAGGAAGAAAGCTCGTCCGCCTTGTTCAGTACCGTCACGACCCGATCGACTTCGCCGTCGAGGAGGTCGTGTGAGGTTCGCAGTTTCTCGCGTAGTTCCGCTACCGGGTCGCTCACGTCGGCGACGAGACAGACGACGTCCGCCTCGTACGTCTCGGTCAGCGTCGTCTCGAACGATTCGACCAACCAGTGGGGCAGGTCCTGAATGAATCCGACCGTGTCGGTGACGAGCGTTCGCCGCCCGCGAATCTCGGCCCGTCTCGTCGTCGTTTCGAGCGTCTTGAACAACCTGTCCTCGACGCCCGCGCTCTCGTGGAGGTCATCGTGGCGTTCGGGGGAGACCTCCATCTCGTCGGCCAGTCTGCGCAGGAGCGTGGACTTCCCGGCGTTCGTGTACCCCGCGAGGGCGACGAGGGAGAACCCCTGGTCGCGGCGCTTTTCGCGCCGCTGTCCGTCGATATCCGAGCGGTTGTCGAGTTTCGTTTCGATAGTTTCGATCCGGTCCCGGATGTCGGTGACGCGTCGGTCCTCCTTCTCGCCGAGGCCGTTCCGCGACCGCCGCTCGTTCGCGACTTCCTTCTCCAACCTGATTTCGGCCTGCACGCGCGGCAGTTCGTACCGTAACTCCGCGAGTTTGACCTGTCGCTGTGCTTCCTTCGTTCCTGCCTGCTGGGCGAAGATTTCGAGGACGAGACGGTATCTGTCGATGATTCTGGTTCCGTCGGGACACAACTCCCCGATTTCGAACGTCTGTTGTGGCGAGAGCGGGTTGTCGAAGACCACGGAATCGGCGTCCGAATCGTCGATCCGCCCCGCCAGTTCCTCGGCCTTTCCGCGACCGAACTGATAGTTCGAGTCCTCCGTCCGCGATTGGGTTATCGTCCCGACCACTTCGTAGCCCGCCGCGTCGGCGAGCGCGCTGATCTCGTCCGTTTTCGGAAGTCCGTCGTCCACTCGTTTCGCGATGATTGCTGAACCTGATTGCATGCCTGAATTCTTTCGCAGTGCTTCGGCGAAGACGCCGCTCTACGCTTCCGGGTTCGAATTCCGACCGGGGAACGGGTCACTGACTGTCGTTACGCTGACGTAACGAACGGGCAAACGGCGAACTGACCCGTGATATCCGGTCAGTGAAGGAGAGAGGTGGTCATGGTTCGACCTTGGTCACTGAAATGGGCATCTTCGCAAAAAACCTTGCGAGAGTGTGGTAACCGGTGTCACTACAAAAAGGCAACCGCGATGAGAGGGGCCGATCTAGATGAGCAACTGCACGTCGGAATCGGCCATGTGTTCGAGGGCGGTAGCGGCCCCGACGCCCGAGACGACGCCGTCGTAGAGCTTGGACTCGTCGTAGTCCATCAGGTCCATCGTCATCTGACAGGCCTGCAGTTCGACGCCGGTCTCTATCGACACGTCGATGAGCTCCTCGATGGTCGCCGTCCCGTTCTCCTCGATCTTGCGCTCCATCATCTTCGTCGCCATCGAATCCATGTAGGGGAGCGCCGCGAGCGCGTTCGGCATCGGCATGCTCGGGTTGCCGACCGCGCTGAGTTTGAGGTTCTTCGATTTCTCCTGATGGAGGATGTCGAGCCCCCAGAACGTGTGGAAGACCACGACGTCCCAGCCGAACGCGGCGGCGGTGCTGGCGAGGATGAGCGGTGGGTAGGCCATGTCCAGCGTGCCTTTCGTGGCGATGATGGTCATCTTCTTCTGTCCGCCGACTTCTTCCTTCAGGTCGGCCAGTTCCTCCTCCAACTCCTCGATACGGTTGGCGAGAGCAGCTTCGTCATCGATGCCGTCGTCGGTAGCGGTCGTTGTGTCCGTGCTCATGGGTCACTCCGTCTTCCGAACGTAGTGGCGGAACACCGCTTCGCCGTCCTTTTCACCCTCCGCCTGGTCGAGGAGTTCGACGCCGTCGGTGGTGTCAGCCCATCCTTTCAAGTCGCTCATGCTACCCGAGTCGGTCGCTACGACTTCGAGGACCTCCCCTTCCGAAAGCGAATCGGTCGCCTGCTTGGTCTTCACGACCGGCATCGGGCAGTTCATTCCCATTACGTCGAGCGTCTCCGTGATATCGAATTTCGTACTCATGGTTCGTGTATTGGACGTATCGGACAATATCGGTTAGGACGTTAAAAGTGTGTTGATTATTGTAGAGACCATCCACTACCGATAATAAGTTATTGTACATTGTGCGCTCCTACACGCGATTAATCAGTTACGACAAATTCGGTATTGCGGGAAATTCGGAATACTATACGAACGTTTTTGTATCTGTAGGCGATAGCTGTGGATACACAATGAGCGAATCAGCGTTTCCAGACCCGGACGCCGAAGTGGCGTCTGTAACGCCGGACGAACTGTACGAGCGTATCGACGCGGGAGACGCCGTCACGATCCTCGACGTTCGGGCGACGGACGAGTACGAGAAGTGGCATATCGACGACGAGAACGTCGAAACCATCAACGTTCCCTACTTCGAATATCTCGCCGACGATCCGGACGACGAGCTTTTCGACCCCGTTCCGGAGGACGAGGAAGTCACCGTCCTCTGTGCGAAGGGCGGGTCGAGCGAGTATATCGCGGGACTGTTCGCCGAGCGGGAGTACGACGTGAACCACCTCGAAGACGGGATGAAGGGATGGGCACGCGTCCTCGAACGGACGGAAATCGAGAACGACACCACGGACGCGACGGTCGTCCAGTATCAGCGGCCGTCGAGTGGCTGTCTGTCCTATCTCGTGGTTTCGGACGACGAGGCCGCCGTCATCGACCCGCTTCGAGCGTTCGCGGACGAATACGTGGTGGATGCCGACGAATACGGGGCGGACCTCCGCTACGCCATCGATACGCACGTCCACGCCGACCACGTCAGCGGCGTGCGTTCCGTCGGAGACGTGAGCGATGCCGAGGTCGCGGTCCCTGCGCCCGCCGAGAACCGTGGCATCGACTACGAGGAGTCCTATCTGGCGGTCGAGGACGGCGAGGAACTTCCGT
The DNA here is from genome assembly GCF_024136965.1 of Haladaptatus sp. AB618. NCBI lineage: Archaea > Methanobacteriati > Methanobacteriota > Halobacteria > Halobacteriales > Haladaptataceae > Haladaptatus > Haladaptatus sp. AB618. The sequence continues at coordinate 287,903 of NZ_JAMYJX010000005.1, forward strand.
TGGGAGAGACTGAAATCGAGGTCATCCACACACCGGGTCACACGACAGGCATGACGTCCTACCGCGTGGGCGATGTGCTCTTCACGGGCGACGGCCTGTTCACCGAGAGCGTGGCCCGTCCCGACCTCGAAGAGGGTGACGACGGCGCTCCCGAGGCCGCAGGGACGCTCCACGAGACGCTGCAGGAGAAGGTCCTGTCGCTCCCGGACGGGACGGTCGTCGCACCCGCCCACTTCAGCGACGCGGCGACGACCGCGGACGACGGAACGTACACCGCGACCGTCGGCGACCTCCGAGCGTCGATGGACGTCCTCTCGATGGACCGCGAGGAGTTCGTGGAGTTCATCCTCTCGGACATGCCGCCGCGCCCGTCGAACTACGAGGACATCATCGGAACGAACTTGGGTCAACAGCACACAGACGATGAAGAGGCGTTCGCGCTCGAACTCGGGCCGAACAACTGTGCCGCGAGTAAGGGTTCGCTTACGGACGACTAACGCGGCAGGAGAAAACCATGCATCCACTGCCAGTATTTGCGTTAATGGACTTATTCCCCCACGAACTGTTTCCGAACGGCGTGAGTCGCTACGCCATCGGTGGCGTTTTCATCGGCCTCGGCGTCGCCGTCATCTACCTCGGCACCGGTATCATCGCCGGAGCGAGTACGTTCCTGGAGTCCACGCTGTCGTACGTCTCCGACGTACCGCGCTTTCAGAAACCGAAATACGTTGCCTCCCGTGACTGGCGTGTGCTGTTCACGCTCGGAATGGTCGGCGGAGCGGCCGTCTATCAGTTCACCTTCCACGGTGACATCTGGACGACCGACGTGCAGTGGTGGCGACTCCTCGGTGGCGGATTCCTCGTCGGCGTCGGCACGCGACTCGGTAAGGGCTGTACGTCCGGCCACGGCGTCTGTGGCGTCGGCTCAGCGTCGTTCACTTCTATCGTCAACGTGGCGACGTTCATGGTGGTGGCCATCGGCGTCGCACAACTGATGCAAGCTCTACAGGTGGTACCATGAGCGCGAAACCGGACCAGGGAGGGTTGCTGTTCTCCCTCCTCATCGTCGCGGGCGGCCTACTGTTCGGGTTCGGGCTGGGCTTCAGTCACATGGCCCAACCCGAGGTCGTACTGCACTTCTTGCAGTTCCAGGACTTCGGTCTCCTGTTCGTCATGGGCGGTGCGGCGGTCGTCACCGGGACGACGTTCGCGGTCGCGACTCGGCTGTTGGGACGGGCTCCGCTCACCGGAAAGGCCTACGTCCGCAGGCTGAAATCGTTCGACCGGAACGTTATCGTCGGTGGCGTCATCTTCGGCGCGGGTTGGGGCATCTCCGGCATCTGTCCGGGTGCCGCCTACGCCAGTTTCGGGATCGGGAACTTTCCCATCCTCTTCGCCATCGGTGGGATGTTCCTCGGCGCGTACGCACAAGGCGTCTGGCGGAAACTCGGCGCGAGCGATCGTTCGACGCCGTCACAAGCGGACTGAACTACGCTCCCTTCTCGCGGTACCCTACTGACTGATCCGAGTAACCGCCGTCGTCCGTTCTTCGAATAGTGGTTCTCATTTTGTGTCGTCGTTCTTGTCGGGAAGTACTAAAACGACGACTACGGGATGTGGAACGTACAATGTTGCTCAATGTGAACACAGCCATATGGACGATGGCGCTGGATGATCCAAACAGGTTCGATGAGATACAGAAAAAATACTCGTTAACGGCGTTCTTGAACCGATGATCCCCGGTAGACGCTAGCGAGACGGTTTCGCTCTCCCGTTATTGTATTGTATGATATTTACAAAACTATTAAGGGGCGTCGGCGGGTAGGCTGTAGCGAGCAGAAAAGTATGATCCATACACAACCGCGGTCAGTACGGAACGGAGGTCGATGACGATGTTCGAAGCACTGAGTGGATTCCACGCGGCCGGAACGGTCGGCCTCGTCCTCGGGGAAGCGGTCGTTCTCTACGCAGGATACGGTGTCGTCGTACAGTCGGTCGGTTCGAACGTGATCGAAGCGCTCACGGGTGAGTAATCGTGGACCCACTCATCATCGCCGTCTTCATCGGTTTCGGGCTGATCATCGGCATCCTGTTCGGGTTCTTCGGCATGGGAGGGTCGTTCCTCGTCACACCTGCCCTGTTGGTGTTCGGCTATCCGGCGAAAGTCGCAGTCGGAAGCGGATTGGCGTTCGTCTTCGGTACGTCGGTCATCGCGGCGCTCCGCCACCGGAACCTCGGACAGGTCGATTACAAACTCGCACTGATGTTCATCGTCGGCATGACGACTGGCATCAAGGTCGGGGAGCAAGTCGTGTTGTGGCTCGAAGCGACCGGTATCGCCGATGCGGTCGTGGGAATCGCCTACGTCTTCCTGTTGGCCGCAGTCGGTCTCTTCACTCTCCGTGACGCGCGTGGCGGCGGGGGTGATTCGTCGCTCCCGGACCGCTTCGACGTGCTCCAGATTCCGCCGATGGTTTCCATCAGCGGGGGTGTGGAAATATCGATTTGGCTCACGCTCGGCATCGCGCTGTTCGTCGGCATCCTGTCCGGTTTCCTCGGTGTCGGCGGCGGTTTCCTCCTGATGCCCGCGATGGTGTACGTCCTCGGCGTTCCTGCCGTCGTCGCCGTCGGGACCGACGTGCTCCAGATCACCATCTCCGGCGGTTTCGGTGCGTTCTCCTACGCACAGAACGGGGCCGTCGAACTCGCCGTCGTCGTGCCGCTGTTGGCGGGAAGCGCTCTCGGTGCACGCATCGGCGCGGCCGCGACGAGTCTCACCGACGAGGACGACATCAAGGGGTACTTCGCGGCCATGCTCCTCGCGGGCAGCGTCGCAGTCGCGAGCAACCGAATCGGGGATGTGCTCGGTATCCAAATCCTCGACAAGGTGAGCTTGGTGCTCATCTTCGGATCCGCGCTGCTGGTCGCCGCGGCGGTCGTTTACAGCGCGCTCGTCTCCCTGCGCAACCGCAAATCGCAGACGGTGGTGACCGCCGAATGAATGGCACGTTTCCAGGACGTGGTTTTGCACGAACCATGCAAAATCCTTATACGTGCGAATTACCTACTTCGACTCGATAATGGCGAACTCGATGGCCGAATACCTCCAGCAAGACATGGAGTGTGAAGGACTGCTGGAGTGTATTCACGGACTCAAGGAACTCGACAAGCAGTGTTATCAAGTCGTGATACGGAGCGACGACCCGTTGACCATCGACGACATCGCGGACCGCATCGACCGCGAACGCTCGACTGCCTACCGTTCCATCCAACGACTGCTTCAGTCCGGATTCATCCAAAAGGAACAGGTCAACTACGACCAGGGTGGCTACTATCACGTCTACAAACCGACCGACCCCGGCGAAGTGTGCCACAACATGCAGCGGATGTTGAACGAGTGGTACGCGAAGATGGGGCAGCTGATTCAGGAATTCGAGGACAAGTACGACGAGATAGAACAGCCCGAACAGGCAGTCTAATCTTTCGTCTTCGTCTTCGTCTCTCGTTTTTCGGCAGTCAGACGACGACTTTGACTCGGTTGTACGGTAGCATTCGCAAGTCGGCATCGAGATACTCCGCGACGTGTGCGACGAACTCGTCCTCCTTCAGCAGGCCACCCTCTTCTCCGTCCTCGCTCAACTGAAGGGTGACTTCGTCCACGTCGTCCAGAGCGTCGCTTCCCACCATGACGGAAAACAACTCCGCGGGAGTGACGGGTTTTCCTGCGTCGATGGCCGCCGTGACGTCGTCCACGGCGGTTTGTACCGTCGTTTCGACGTCGAACTGCACGTCCACCGACATCGCCTGTCCGAGCATTTTGGCCGCGTGTGCCTCTTCCGCCTTTCGAACGGCCGGTTCCAGCGCGTGGGAGAACTCGGCCCCGCTCCCTTCCATCCCGACGTAGACGAACGAGAGCATGGCGGTCAGTCCGTCCATGAACCCGTCGTCCTCCAGCGTTCGGTCGAACACCTGTCGTCGGTCCTTCTTCTTCAAGTGGTGGATGAGTATCGGGAAGTCGAGAATCGCGTCCGTGATTCGCTGGCGAATCCGCGCCTCCGCGTTGCGCTTGGACTGATCGTGTTCCATCGCCGCCTCGCCGAGCAAGTACGCTCGGTCGGCGGGCGAGAGTATCCCCCGACCTCTGTCTGTTTCGGGTTTCATAATCGAAATCGGATTATATAGCGTCCGATTCTATCCGAAGCTATTTGAAGAGTGTGGAACAACCACCGACAATGGCGCTTCTCAACGTGACGATGCGAATACTACACACGGTTTTCGAGGGGGCGATCTGATGGCGAGCGAAGATTCACCCGACGGGTCGGACGGGGGCTTCAACAAGGCTCTGGCGACGGTGTTCGCCATCGTCTTCGTCGACCTGCTCGGATTCGGGATTTTGATCCCCATCATCCCGCTGTACGCGGAACATTTCGGGGCGAACGAGTTCGTCGTCGGCCTGCTGCTCGCATCCTACTCCCTCATGCAGTTCCTCTTCGCGCCCGTGCTCGGCCGTCTCTCCGACGAACGCGGCCGCCGACCGATCCTCCTCCTCTCGCTGTTCGGCAGCGTCGTCGCGTGGACGTTGTTCGGCGTCGCGGACAGCCTCCTCTTTCTGTTCGCCGCCCGAATCCTCGCGGGCGTGATGGGCGGCAACATCGCCACCGCACAGGCGTACGTCGCGGACATCACCCCGCCGGAGGACCGGGCGAAGGGACTGGGTCTCATCGGCGCGGCGTTCGGTCTCGGTTTCGTGTTCGGCCCGGCGCTCGGCGGTATCTTCTCCAGCGACGCCGTGCTCTCGCTCGCCCGCACGTCCCTCCCCGCGTTCGTCCCGATAACGCAGTTCTCGCTCCCGAGTTTCGTCGCCGCCGTCATCTGCGGCGTGAATCTCGTCGTCGCCGCAGTCGTCCTCCCCGAAACGCGCGAACGGCAGGAGGAATCCGACGACGAAACGCCATCACACGACCGGGAATCACGCCTCAAACGTCTCGCAAAGTCGTTCTCCAACCCGGCACTCGCCGGACTCATCGCATCGTTCTTCCTCCTCTCGCTGGCGTTCTCCTCGATGGAGAGCATGTTCGTCCTCTTCACCGACCAGCAGTACGGCTTCGGCCCGGAGATGAACGGCTTCGTCCTCGCCTACGTCGGCGTCGTCATCGCCATCGTGCAAGGTGGTCTCGTCGGCAAACTCACGGATCGCTACGGCGAGCGAACGCTCGCGCTCGTCGGCGTCGGCCTCGAACTCGTCACGCTCTCGTCGCTCCCGTTCTCCCACGCCATCGGCAACTACTTCCCCTCCATCGGCCCGATTTCCGGTGGGCTGTTCGTCCTGCTGTTCATCCTCATGCCCCTCGCGGCGGGTAACGGCTTCGCGAACGTCTCGCTGACCACGCTCGTCTCGAAGAGCGCGACGGAGGACACGCAGGGCGGTGCGTTCGGCCTCACCCAGAGCGCGGGCAGCATCGCCCGCGCCGTCGGCCCGATCGTGGCGGGCGCGCTCTACGCGGCGGTCGCTTACTGGCTCCCGTTCGTCCTCGGCGGCCTCCTCATGCTCCCCATCGGTTACGTCCTGCTGACGACGTTTCAGGCCAAGGGCCGACCGATAGCGGCAGACTGAGCGTCCCGATTCGATTCTCGATTCCCGAATTTTATATACGAACACGCGGCCACTCGTTCCCGAATGTCGTGGACGAATCGAATCGTCGTTTGGAGACGAGCCAGCGAACTTCGGCTGGTTTGTCCGCTCTCGGTATTCCTCGGCCTCCTTTGTCCCGTATTCTACGCCGACTCAGAAGGCGTGTCGGTGCCAACCGCCATCGACGGGCAGCGTCGCGCCGGTGATGTACTCGGCGGCGGGCGAGGAGATGTACGCGACGGCGCGGGCGAACGACTCCGGCGTTCCGAGGTCGGACAGCGGCAGTTCGTCCGTGCGACGCTCTTTCGCCGCCTCCTCGCTGATTCCCTCCCGCTCGGCCAGTTGTGCGATTTTGTACTGGATCCGGTCGGACATGACGCCGCGCGGGGAGACGCAGTTCACGCGCACGCCGTCCGCGCCGAACTCCTCGGCGAGTACCTTCGAGAGACCGTAGATTCCCGGTCGGAAGACGTTCCCGAGGACGCCGTTCGCGGACGGTTCCAGCGCGGAGGCGGCGACGAGGTTGGTGATCGCACCGCCGCCGTCGCGGAGCGCCGGAAGCGCCGTCTCGCAGGTGAGTATCGTACTCCGAAGGATACCCTGATAGGCCTCGTCGAATGCCGACAGGGACGTTTCGGAAAACGGTGCCGTCGATGGCCCGCCGTGGTTCGTCACGAGCACGTCGAGCCCACCGAGGCGCTCGATGGCGGTTTCGGTCGCGTTCCGAACCGAGTCCTCGTTGGCGAGGTCACAGACGACCCAGTCGATGGCGTCGGCGTCACAACTCGTCGCCTCCCGAATCGTCTCCGCGGCCGTTTCGAGCCGTTCCTCGTCTCGGGACGAGACGACGACGTTCGCGCCCTCCCGAACGAGCGCTTCGGCCACCGCGCGTCCCAGTCCGCTGCTCGCCGCCATCACGTACGCCCGCGTTCCGTCGTATCCGAGGTTCATACTCGCCACTCTCGCGTTGAGTCGCAAATACGTTCCCCTGAAAGGGTACCAAATTATACTCGCTTTTCGTGTGTGATTATAGAACACGATACGACGGAACGACGGCGCGCCGTCGTTCCGAATCCGACCATCGGTGCACCGGCAATCGGTACTCCCTACCGAACCGGCTCTGTCTCAGTACGTCTCCGAGGGCTCGGCGGGGCCGCGGAAGACGGAGTAGACGACGGCGAAATACACCACCACTATCGGCAGGATGAACGCGGCGGCGACGGTCAGCATCGTGAGCGGCAGGCTCGAAACGACGCCTTCCTGCACGGTCAACCCGGCGGCCGGGTCGATGGCTGGATACAGGAGGTTGGCGACGAACGCGACCAGCGCGTACGGGAGACCGGCGGCGGCGACGAATCCAGCCCGGAACCGCTCCGCTCTCGTGGCGACGACGAACCCGCCGACCAGCAGGACGGAGACGACGACGCTGACGATCGATATCGGCGATACGAGCGCATCACGCAGGTCCGGTCGTGTCAATGCCAGGTAGCCGATGACAACGACGACGAGCGCGAGGTACACGAACGAGAGACGGCGACCGTATCGCATCATCTCGGAGCGCAACCCGCCCCGCGTCTTCAGGCCGAGGTACGCGGACCCCTCGACGAGCGTGAGCGCGACGAGCGTCAGTCCGAAGGCGAGTGCAGCGATGGAGACGATTCCCGAAGCACCGAGCACCCAGTTGGCCGCGAACATGCCGAGGAAGAACGGTGCCGTCGTACTTCCGACGACGAATGCCCGTCCCCACCATCGGTGCCAGCGGTCGTCCGAACGCTGTTCGTACAACTCCGGTGCGATTCCCCGGAGGATGAGTGCCGCGAGGATGGCGAACATCAGGAGGTAGTAGCGGCTGAACAGTCCGGCGTACGCGGCCGGGAAAACGGCGAAGAGCGCCCCGCCGAACACGACGAGCCATACTTCGTTACCGTCCCAAACCGGTCCGATGGCGGCCAGCAGCGTCTCGCGTTCCTCCTCGTCGTCGAGGGTGGCGAACAACATGCCGACGCCGAAGTCGAACCCGTCAAGGAACAGGAACGTCCCGAGGAGCACGAACACGAGCGCGAACCAGAGGTTGGCGAGATCAATCATCCACGGCCACCTCCTGACCGGGCGTCTCGCGGTGTGTCCGTTGCACCTCGGGTGCCCCGCCCCGGATGATACGGCGGACGACGTATCCGTACACGACGAGGAGCGCCGAGTACGCGCCGACGAAGCCGAGAAGCGTCAGCGTCGCTTCCCCGCCGGTGAGTCCGGACGAGACGCCAGCGCTCGTCTTCATCACGCCCTGCACGACCCACGGTTGACGGCCGACTTCGGTGACGATCCACCCGACCTCGACCGCGAAGAATCCGAGCAGGGACGACCAGATGAGTGCACGGAGGAAGCGGTTATCCTCGAACAGTTCGCCCGCCCGCCAGCGGAACCCGCCCCACAGTGCGAGGGCGATGAACCAGAAGCCCAACCCGACCATCAGGCGGAACGACCAGAAGACGATGGCGACCGGCGGAGACCCTTGGAACTGGTTGAGTCCCGTGATTTGAGCCTGTGAGTTGCCGCCGCTCACGAGCCACGATGCCCCACCGGGGATACCGATGCCGAAGATGTCCTTCGCCCGTGGGTTGAGGATGTCGCTGAGCGACGTCGGGAAGGCGACGATGTACTCCGGAACGTACGACGCGGTTTCCCACACCGCCTCCATCGCGGCGAACTTCTGTGGTTGCGTGATCGCGACGTGGCGGGCGTACGCGTCGCCGTGAATGACCTGCAACGGTGCGGTGATCAGCATGGCGACGAGCGCGATCTTGAGCGTCGCACGCCAGAATCGCTCGTCGTTGGCCCGTCCGCTTCGGATGTAGTACGCCGCGACACCGGCCATGAACAGCGCGACCGAGAGGACGGCCGCGTTCTGCATGTGAACGAACATCCACGGGAATCGCGGATTGGCGTACGCGGCGATCGGGTCTACGAGCGTGATAACTGGGTGTCCGTCCTTCATCGCCACCGAGTACCCGCGTGGCGTCTGCATCCACGAGTTGGCGACCAGAATCCACACCGCCGAAAGCCACGTGCCGAGTCCGACCAGAATGGAGGAAAGCAGATACAGACGGTCCGAAACGCGTTCCCGGCCGAAGACGAAAATCCCGAGGAACGTCGCTTCGAGGAAGAAAGCCATCATCCCTTCGACGGCCAACGGCCCGCCGAACAGGTCGCCCGCCGCCGCGGCGAACATCGCGAAGTTGGTCCCGAACTCGAACTCGAGAACGAGTCCGGTGACGGTCCCAACGACGAAGCTGACGGCGAATATTCGTACCCAAAACCGTCGGAGTTGTTCGTAGATTGCTTCTCCCGTCCGTACCTCCTTCCACGTGAAGTAGACGAGGAACGGAGCGAGCCCCATGCTCATCACGGGGAATATGATGTGTACGATTGTCGTCAGTGCGAATTGAAGTCGGCTTGCGGTCGTCGGATCGAGCATGATACCTCCTGTTTCGAACTTCGTGTAGTATCGGTTTTAGAACACGGCTGATTCTCGTCCCACGATAATCAGTTACTGGGAATCATAAATGTTCGGCCCATAACAAGTCCCACCAGTACAGCTTTGAGTCTCGGTGGCGTGTGTTATCCGGATGTACGAACGGATTTTACTGCCCACGGATGGAACGCCGTCCACCGAGCGGGCCATCGAGCAAGCACTCGAACTCGCTGACATGTGCGGCGCGAGCATTCACGTCCTGTCGGTCGTCGATAAGACCATCGTCCCGACGGACGTTCGTGCCGACATCCTTTACGACGAACTCGAATCGGAGTGTGCGGAAGCGGTGGCGGAGGTCGAAGCAGCGGCGAACGAGGCGGGAATCGACGTGGAAACGATGATAGAGCACGGAACCCCGTACAAGATCATCCTCGACTACGTCGACGAACACGACATCGACTGTATCGTGATGGGAACGCACGGGCGCAAGGGACTCGACCGATATCTCCTCGGGAGCGTCACCGCGAAGGTCGTTCGCCTCTCGAAGATACCCGTGCTGACGGTCAGAATGAACGGATATGGGTGAACGGGGAGAATAAGTCGGGAAGTCACGACCCCGGATCCGGTATAATCTTGCGTTTCAGGCCGTTAAGACGGGATTTATCGTCATAGACTTTTGTCGGATGACGCCGTAGACGGTTTCGGGTGTACGAGAAAATGAGAGACACGCGAATTGACACGCCGAGAACGGACACGGGCGGATGAACGTTCTCGAAAGCATTCGAATCAGCTGGCGGAACATCCGCGAACACAAACTCCGCTCGACGCTGACGACGCTCGGCGTCATCATCGGCGTGGCGGCGGTCATCACGTTCGTCACGCTCGGCGCGAGTTTACAGGCGGATATCGTCAACACCGTCGCGGGCGGAAACGCGGCGACGATGTACGTTTCGGCACAGTCGCCGAGTCAGAACGGCATCCCCAACTTCGGGGGCACTGGCGGACAGACGATCTTTACTCAGCACGATGTCGATGGCATCCGGTCGCTCGACGGCGTGCAAGCCGCCGTTCCGGAGAGTGGTATGGCTGCTTCGACGGTAGCGTTCAACGGGACGAGCGTCGGCCGTCAGTGGGTGGTCGTCACGTCACCGTCGTACTTCAGCGTGAAGGACCAGCAGTTTGTCGCCGGGAAGTCGTTCCGGAGCGGGAAACGTGAAGTCGTCCTGAACGAACCGGCCACGCGAATGTTCGGTGACGGCAACGTCTCCGTCGGGGACAAGATCACCGTTACCCGTGCGGCTACCGGTCAACAGATAAACGCGACGGTGACGGGAGTCGTGAAGGCCTCGGGCGAAAGCACGTTGGGTATCAGCAGCGGCCCGACACCGCGGATTTTCGCGCCGACCGATCCCTTCTATCAGCGAACGGTGAACAGTCCGGCAACGAACAGCACGCAGCGGGTGTACGGTCGCATCCTCGTGCTCTCGAACGACCCCGCCCGCGTGGATGCGGTCCAGGGCCGCGTCTACACGTACCTCGGGGAGCACTCGGACGCACGAAAACTGAAATCGCAGAATTACAAGTTCAAGGTGACGACACAGGAGGAACTCGTCAATCAGGTCAAACGGGTTAGCGACACGTTCACGGCGTACATCTCCGGCATCGCCCTGATCTCGCTCATCGTCGGTGCCATCGGCATCGCGAACATCATGCTGGTGAGCGTGACCGAGCGGACCCGCGAAATCGGGATCATGAAAGCCGTCGGCGCACAGAGCGCCGACGTCCTCCAGTTGTTCCTGTTCGAGGCGATACTCCTCGGCATGTTCGGGTCCGCGTTGGGTGCGCTCGTCGGGTACCTGGGCGGCTACGTCGCCGCACAACTCATCGGACTTCCGCTCACCTTCCGGGTGGAGTGGTTCGGAATCGCGGTGGTGGTCGGCGTCTTCGTCGGCATCGTCGCGGGAATCTATCCGGCGTGGGACGCGTCCCACACGAACCCCATCGACGCGCTCCGCTACGAGTGAGACGGGTGTGTTGGATCGCTGGGAGAAGATGTTTGGGCGGCCTTGGTCGCTCAAACCGTTCACGTGAACTGTTTCAGCAGTTCCAAAAACGACCGCGACGGAGCGAACTGTTTTTTTGCCGTTCGTTCGGAAAATCGGTCGCCTCACAACAGCGCGTTACCCAGTACGGAACCCGTACCTACCTTCCCTTCATCGTAGGTATTGCTTGCTATCTCACGGATAGCCACTGGATAACAAAGAGTGAATCCTGCGATAGTTTTCTCCGAACGAGAACCCGGCCGCTCCTCCGCTTCGGAGCGGTCGCTCCCCACTACACACTATGGCTAGTCATCAGACGGATTCGAAAACGACGCAGGAATCGCGAGGGTTGAGCTACGAGTTGCCATGGCTCATTCCCGCGCTTTTAGCCGGTGTCTGTGTGCTGTATTTCTACATCGGGACACATCCGTACGGGTCGTTCGGTGCCGGACTGTACTTTCACATCGCCGAACAAATACAGACCAACGGCTACGTTCTGCCGAAGACGATTCCGAATTACACCCCCGCTGGCGTCCCGTTCGCGTACCCGCCGTTCATGTTCTACGTGGTGGCTCTGCTCCAGAACGTGACGCATCTGGATGCGTTCACCATCGCACGGTTTCTCCCCGGATTGGTTTCGGTCGCTTATCTCGTCCCGCTCTACTTCCTTGCGCGAGACCTGTTCGGTTCGCGCCCGCAAGCGTCGCTCGCGACGCTCATCGTCGCCGTCAGCCCGCCAGTACTCCAGTGGCACATCTCGTCCGGTGGCATCGTTCGAGCCCCGGCGATGCTGTTCTCGCTGGTGGGAATATATGCCGGATTACACCTCTTCCGTGACGGGGATGAACGATGGCTCGCGCCCGCATTGATCGCGTTCACGCTCACCGTGCTCACTCACCCGATGTACACCATCTTCTTCGTCATCAGTTTTCTCCTGCTCTACGTGCGGTTCGACAGGTCGCTTCGCGGGATGGGGTACGGCTTGATCGTCGGTCTCGGCGGCCTCGTCCTCACGGCACCGTGGTGGTTGTCGGTCATCGCCATGCACGGTTCGTCCGTCTTCAGCGGCGCGGCCGGAACCCACGGCGGCCTCGGCGGTGCGGTTCCTGCGTTGTACGCGCTCCTCAGGCAGCAGATACACGAGCCACCGTTCCTCTCGGTGTGGCACTTGCTCCCCGTCGTCGGGTGTCTCTGGCTCGTCTGGCGGAAGGAGTACTTCCTCCCCGCGTGGCTGGTCGTCATCATGGCGACGATGGACGAGGCTCGATTCGTCTTCCTCATCGGGGCGCTCATCAGCGCCCGGTTTATCTTCGAGGGCATCCTTCGATGGATCCGGAAATCGGCGTCCGTCGGTCGGAACGAAATCGTCACCTTCTCGGTCGTGTTGCTCGCCACCATCGGCCTCAGCGGCGGGATGTTGTACGCGACGGGCGGACTGAACGCTCACGCTGGCAGTCCGTCGCTGCCGGGGTTCGTCGATAACAACGACGTGGAGGCGATGTCGTGGGCCAGCACGAACACCGACCCGTCGGCGCAGTTCGTGGTCCTCGGCGACGCGGCGGAGTGGTTCCCACAGCAGACACACAGGACCATCGCCGTCGGGCCGTGGGGCGTCGAGTGGAAGGGCCATCAGCAGTATCGCTATCAGTTACATCACTTCCGGACGTTATCCCGGAGCCACACCGCCGCGGCGCTGACGAGCAAACTGATGCGGATGGACGTTCACCCGCAGTACATCTACGTGCCGAAGGGAACGTACACGATTCGCGGCATGCGACACACCCAACCGTCGATGATGCTGTCAACGATGCAGTCGTCGCCGCAGTATCATCTCGTGTTCGAGAACGACGGCGTCGCCATCTACGAGATGGCTGACGGCTGGTATCCGTCGGGTCCCGGACCGAGCGGACCGATGCCGGTGTGAGAACGTGGGATTCCGTTTCGACGCGAATTTTCTATCGTGGCTGTGAACACCGGCGGGAAATCTGTCGCTCAAACTGCCATGAAAGATAAGTCATGACCCTTCCTATCCACGGGTCGTACAGATTTCTTCAAAACGGAGTAAATTATGTCAGGACATTCACCACAGTCGGAGAAGGTACGCGTCGGCGTCATCGGCGGCGGATTCATCGGAACGACCGTCGGCCGTGCGTTCGAGGAGGATCCACGTTCGACCGTCGTCGCCATCGCGGACGTGAGCGAGGCGGCGCGGGAGGAAGCAGGAAACGCCCTCTACGTCGGCCAAGGCGCGCGCTACGAAAGCCACGAGGCGATGCTCGACGAGGAGGAACTGGACGCGGTGCTCATCGGGACGCCGCACGTCTTCCACTACGAACAGATCATGGACGCGCTGGACCAGGGGCTTCACGTCCTCTGTGACAAGCCGCTCACGACCGACCGCGAGAAGGCCCGCGAAGTCGTTCAGCGGAGCGAGGCGGCCGAGGATCAAGTGCTGATGGTCGGCTACCAGCGGCACCTGAACGAGGCGTTCGTCAAGGCGCGCGAGCGATGGGCCGAAACCGATCTGTCGCCGAACTTCATCACCGCGGAAATCACGCAGAACTGGATCTCCCGGTTCGAGGACGCGTGGCGAACCGACCCCGACCTCTCGGGCGGGGGAAACCTCTACGATACGGGAAGCCACCTCGTCGACGCTGTCCTCTGGACGACGGGCCTGACGCCCACCTCCGTCCAGGCGAACATGACCTTCGCCGACGACGAGGACCGGGTGGACGAGTGTGCTCAGCTAACCGTCGAGTTCGAGAACGGTGCCTCGGCGAGTATTTCGGTGTTTAGCGACGCGCCGTGCGTCCGCGAGCACATCCACATCTGGGACGACGACGGTGCCGTCTACCTCGAAGGACGACAGTGGGAACCCCGGCAGTTGACCGAAATCCGTGCCGACAGCACGGACATCGTCCCGTACATCGACCACAAGTTGAGCGACGAGAAGGCGGCCGTCTTCATCGACTGCATCGAGAGCGGAGCGACGCCGCCAGCGACCGCACGGGACGCGTACGCCGTAACCGCGCTCACCGAAGCGGCCTACGAGTCGGCCCGGAGCGGCGAGCGCGTGTCGATAGACCTCGACTGACGGTCGTTTACCTCGCCGCTTTCATCCGTTTTTTCTCCTTCGAGTGACGACACTCGACAATGACGAACCGAGCGTGGAATCGGCTTTCGAGCGTGTCGGAGTACGATACGCTGTTGTTGACGGCCGGAATCTGGTTTCTGGCGAAGTTCCTCCGCTTTTCGTTTCCGGCGCTGTTTCCCACCTTCCGGACGGAGTTCGGCGTCTCGAACGCGTTTCTGGGCGGGGTGTTCACCGCGACGATGTTGGGCTACTCGCTCATGCAGTTCCCCAGCGGCGTTCTCGCGGACCGATTCGGGGCCGTTCAGGTCATTGCCGCCGGGGCCGTGCTCGCGGCCGCCGGAGCGCTGGTGCTCGGATTTCACATTCCGCTCGTCGTCCTCATCGTCGGCATGCTCCTCGTCGGCCTCGGGACGGGCGTCCACAAGACCGTCGCAATCCGGTTGCTCTCGCGCGTCTATTCGGAGCGAACCGGCCGCGCGCTCGGCCTGTTCGACACGCTCGGTGCCTTCGGCGGCGTGGCGGCACCAACGGCGGTACTGTTCGTCACCGGGATGGGAAACTGGCACGCGCTCTTCCTCGTCGGGGCGGTGATGGGTCTCCTGCTCGCGGTTGGCGTCGTCGTGTACGTTCCGCGCCGGACGGGAACCGCGGACGCCGCCGATTCGGCGGACGCGGCGAGCGCGACCGATGGCGGGGAATCGACGGGGTCGTTCGAACCGCGGCGCTACCTCGCACTGTTTCGAAGCCGCCGGTTCACGCTGTTCGTCGGCGTGACGGTTTGCTTCAGCTTCGCGTACAACGGCGTCGTCGCGTTTCTCCCGCTGTATCTCACCACGCACGGGCTCTCGGATTCGACGGCATCGCTGGTCTACAGCCTGTTGTTCGCCGTGAGTCTCGTTCAGATCCTTACCGGCGACCTCTCGGACCGGATCGGACGGCTTCCGTTGGCGATGGCCGTCCTCGCCGTCGCCGCGGGCGCACTGGGGGCACTGTCGGTGGTCGGCAACGCGAGCGCATTCGTCTTCGGCGCTATCGTCGTCGCGCTCGGACTCGGTAGCCACGGATTTCGTCCGATCAGGGGGGCGTACCTCGCGGCGTCGATTCCCGAGGACGTGGCCGGTGGCGGACTCGGCATCGCCCGAACTATCCTGATGGGTGTCGGTGCGCTGGCCCCCGCGGTCGTCGGGGTGCTTTCTGACGCTACCGGGTTCGGGGTGGCGTTCGGTCTCCTCGCGGTCACGATGGCAGGTGGGGCGCTCTTGGCCGGTGTGACCGCGATGGTCGAGCGCCGCGTGACGTCGCCGTTATCCGACGTAACGGGCGGCGACCCACGTTAGCAGTGCGAGCAGGGCGAACGGGACGATTACCAGGATGAGACTCAGATACTGGTAGAGTAGGTTCCGCGGGTACGGCGTATTGAAGAAAAAGAGGAGGAAGAAAAACCCGAGGATGACGAGGGGAACGATGTTCACCACGATGTCGAGGAGGGTTTCACGGTCGAACGGTGAGTAGGACATCAGTTCTCACCACCCGTGCTGTCCGATCCGCCATCGGTTCGCCCGCCGTCATCGCCACCGTCCGCCGCGAGGGCGGTTTCCTGCTTCTTCTCGAACCACACCCATTCGGGCGAGAGCATCCCTTCGGCTTCCAACTGCCACGGGTCGCCGGTCGTGACTTTCGCCCCGTCGAGCCACGACTGGGCGATGTTCCAGACGAAGATGACCTGACCGATGGCGAGGATAAATGCCCCGACGGTTGCGACCTCGTTCCACGTCGTGAATTGTGGAAGGTAGGTCGCGTACCGGCGCGGCATCCCACCGTAACCGAGGAACAACATGGCGAAGAACGTCACGTTCGAACCGACCATCGTCAGCCAGAAGTGCCAGTGAGCGAGCGACTTGTTGTACATCCGTCCCGTGATGAGGGGGAACCAGTAGTACACCGCTCCAAAGAGGGCGACGGCGATGGCCCCCATCACGAGGAAGTGGAAGTGACCGACGACGTAGTAGGTGTCGGTGAGTATCAGATCGACGGGAATCGCGGCGAGGAAGACGCCGGTGACGCCGCCGATGATGAAGTTCTGCACGAACCCGATCATGAACAGCATCGGCGCGGTCAATCGGAGGTTCCCGTTCCACATCGTCGTGATCCAGTTGAACGTCTTGACGGCGCTCGGCACCGCGATGGCCAACGAAACGGCCATGAAACTGAGTCGGAGTCGTGGGTCGATACCAGTAGCGAACATGTGGTGGGCCCAGACGCCGAACGAGAGCACGCCGATGGCCAGCGTCGAGTAGACGACGAACTTGAACCCGAATAGCTTCCGACCCGCGAACCGTGGTAAGATGAGGCTCACGAGTCCCATCGGCGGCAGGACGATGATGTACACCTCCGGATGGCCGAAGAACCAGAAGAGGTGTTGCCACAGAATCGGTCCGCCACCGCCGGTTGGAGCGTAAAACGCCGTCCCGAAGTTTCGGTCGAGCAGTATCATGATGATGGCGCTCCCGAGCATCGGGAATGCGAAGAGGACGAGACCCGCCTGCGTGAGCACCGTCCACGAGAACAGATCGAGGTTCTCCCAGCCGATGTTCGGGCCGCGCTCGGTGAAGATGGTGGCGATGAAATTTATCGCACCCATCGTGGTGCTGATGCCGGAGAGGTGTAATCCGAGGAGCATCAGGTCGGTCGCCGGACTCGGTTGTTGTACGGAAAGCGGCGTGTACATCGTCCAACTCGTCTGGGACGGTTGGATTCCTGTCCCGAGCGCGCCGAGCGGGAAGCCGACCCAGATGAGGGCCGCGCCCGCCGGAAGCATCCAGAACGCGATGGCGTTCAGTCGCGGGAACGCCATGTCGTCCGCGCCGATGAGTAGCGGGACGAAGTAGTTCCCGAACGCGAATATCATCGGGGTGGCGAACAGGAACAGCATGGTAAGCCCGTGCGTCGTCATCAGGGCGTTGTACTCCGTGGCCGAGAGGATCCACGATTCCGGCTTCAGGAGTTCGACCCGCATCAACATGACGCCGACGCCCGCCCACGCGAACGAGATCATCCCGAGCACGCCGTACAGGATTCCGATATCCTTGTGATCGACGGTCGTCAGCCAGCGCAGTACCCCCGATGGCTTCTGTTCGTAACCGGTTCGTTGCTCGCCGCCTTGCCTCACCCCCCCCTCCAGTGGGTGTGTACGACCGCCAATCTTCCACTTGGAGGATGAAGTAGAAGACCGCGATGAGGAACACACCCATCAGAATGGTGAGCGCTAATGATGTGCTGAACGCTGCCATCGTCAAACAGTCGGTCGGAAAGGAGTAATTCGTTTCGGTGGTTTGTCATTTATTCCGGGGCGACTCGAGTCCCATCTATGACCTGAATTGTGTTCGACGTGAACAGTCACGCGAAAAGAAGGGTCGTCGGAAAGGGGATTACCGGAACGGGAGGTTTCGCTCTACCGCCTCGCTTTTACGGGTCGGGGGAGAGAATCTCCGTCACCGGTCTCCTATTCATTTTGTCGATCGACCGGTTCGTGGACCAACGCGGAAGCATATCCGACGAAAGACCTCTCTTCGAGACGGTCAAAAAAGGTAACATATCGCATACCCATTCTCCCCCGACTCACATGGAACCGAAACGACACACCTGGACCCGGCGAAGCGTCCTCAAACGAAGCGGCCTCACCGTCGCGGGCACCGCTTTTGGGAGTTCGTCGGCCATCGGTGCGGCGAGCGCGACCGAGTGTTGTAAGACCTGTTGGATGGACGTGAAACCCGGTTGCTGTCCGAACAGGATCGACGCGAGGAAAAACGAGGTGTTCACCGTCTACATCGGGTGGCCGAACGTGAAACCCGAGAGCATCCGGTTGCGGCCGTCCTCGACGCGAGTAACGTTCGACACGCCGACCTGCCAGAAGTACCGTAATCCTCGATGGAAGCAGGTCTCCTGTTCCGATATCGAAGGACTCCTCGCGGAAACCGACGGTCGGGCGGCGAGTCCGTGTCACCTGACGGCCAAGGACGTCGATAACGACGGGGATAACGATACGGTGGTGCGGTTCAACAGTTGTGCCCTCGAACTGCGCCACGACGACTGCAACCTGCTCCTCGAAGCCGAAACGGGCAGCGGTTGTCGCCTGCTCGCCATCGATAGCGTCGCGCCGTGCAACTGCGGAACTACCAAGGGGAACTAATCGCGGAACTACCAAGGAGCGCTAATCGCGGAACTGCCAACAGGCACTAATCCTCGGTCGTCCTATTTCGACCGATGAAGGCATCCGATTTACTCGTGGAGTGTCTGGAAGCGGAGGGAGTCGAGTACGTCTTCGGCCTGCCGGGCGAGGAACTCGGCGACGTGCTCTTTTCCATCCGCGATTCCGACATCGAGTTCATCCCGGTACGGCACGAACAGGGCGCGGCCTTCATGGCCGACGTACACGGGCGCGTGACCGGGAAAGCGGGCGTCTGTCTCTCGACGCTCGGCCCGGGCGCGACGAACCTCCTGACGGGGGTTGCAGACGCCCACCTCGATAAGAGTCCCGTCGTCGCCATCACCGGGCAGGCGGGACTGGAGCGACTCCACAAGGAGAGCCACCAACTCATCGACGTGATCCACACGTTTCGGTCGGTGACCAAGTGGAACACCCAACTGAGCGATCCGGAAATCATCAACGAATCGGTGCGAAAGGCGTTCAAACTCGCCCAATACGAGAAACCCGGCGCGACGCACCTCGAATTCCCGGAGGACGTCGCGGCCGAGGAGACGGACGCGGAACCGCTCGCCACCCGTCGTCCGGTCCGCCGTTCCGACCCCGACGAACAGTCCGTCGAGTACGCCGTCGAACTGCTCCAGGACGCCGACCGACCGCTCGTCATCGCGGGTAACGGCGCGGTTCGGGAACAGGCCGCCGAAAGCCTTCGGGAGTTCGTCTCGGAAACGGCCGTCCCCGTCGCTGCGACGTACATGGGAAAAGGGGCGCTCTCCGACGCCGACGACCACTCGCTGTTCACGCTCGACTCGGGCGAAAACGGCGAAGCCGAGGACGCCATTCGGGAGGCCGACTGCGTGCTCACGCTCGGCTACGACATCGCCGAACACGACCCGGAGAGTTGGAATCCCGACCGCAACAAGGACGTCGTTCACCTCGATTCGGAACCCGCCGAGGTGTACGAACATTACAACCCGAACGTCGAACTGGTCTGTGACATCTCCGCCGGACTCGACGCGCTTCGGGACCGACTCGACGTCGCCTGTCCCGCCGGATGGTACCGTGAGCAGCGCGAAGCGCTCGTGGAACAGACGACGCGGTGGCCCGACGCCGACGACCCCCTCTCGGTACGAAACGTCCTCCCCGTCCTCCGCGAGGCGATGGCGGACGACGACGTGCTCGTCTCCGACGTCGGCAGTCACAAGATGGCGATCGCTCAGGATTTCCCGACCTACGAACCGAACACGGTCCTCGTCTCGAACGGCCTCGCCAGCATGGGTATCGGCGTCCCGGGCGGCCTCGCGGCGGACCTCGCGCTCGATTCCGAGGTCGTCGTCGCCACGGGCGACGGCGGATTCCTGATGAACGGCGCGGAGATCGACACGGCGACCCGCCTCGACTGCGATTACACCATCATCGTCTTCAACGACGACGAGTACAAACTCATCACCGAGGAACAGGAGGAGGAGTTCGGCGAACACTTCGGCACCGGACTGACGAATCCCGACTTCGTGAAGTTCGCCGAGAGTTTCGGTATCGACGGCGTCCGTGCCGAAACGTGGGACGAGATCGAGGAAGCGCTGACTGAGGCCGTCGAGAGCGACGGCATGACGCTGGTCGAGATTCCGGTGGAGTGAGTTCGCGTATGACGGATACGACGGAGACGATTTCGCTCGACGTACTCCTGTTGCCCGCCTTCGCGGCGGACGATTTCGAGATGAAAAAAGACCTCCCCGACGAGTTCGAACGGTGGCTCTCGACGTACGAGTTCGAGAACTCTGCATCGGTTCCCGGCGCGAACATGCCGATTTACTACACCGACGACGGGATCGGAATCACGTCCACCGGGATGGGGAAACCCGAAGCGGCGGCGACCGTGACCGCCATCCTCGCTTCGCGGAAATTCGATTGCTCCTCGGCGTACTTCGTTACGGTTGGCGTCGCGGGGACGCCGCCGGACGTGGGAACGCTCGGGTCGGTGTTCGTCACCGACGCCATCGTCGATTGGGACAAGAAGCATCGCTGGGCGGCCCGCGACGGCGAAACGGAAGCAGAGCGGAACCATCCCCTCGAACTGTTCTCATATCGACCGCACGATTACGTCTATCACCTGAACGACGAACTCGTGGCGATGGCCCTCGAAGCGGGGAAATCGGTCGAGCTACGCGATTCGGGGGCTTCGAACGCGTACCGGGATCACTACTCGCAAGACGCCGCGCGGGCGGACCCAAGTGTGGCCGTCGGAACGACGCTCTGTAGCGACGAGTTCTGGCACGGCGAAACGGTCGCCGAGCAGGCCCAGTGGCTCGTGGACGAGTACGACGCGGGAACCTACGCGACGACGGAGATGGAGGAGATGGGAACCGCGACCGCCCTCGACCGATTCGGGTTGCTGGACAGATATCTGAGCGTCCGCGGCGTCGTCAACTTCGACCGGCCGTACGACGGTCAGTCGATTCGGGAGAGCCTCCACGACGGCGTGGAGAAGGAAACGTTCGACGCCACGCTGGACAACGTCGTCAGCGTCGGAGCGGCCATCGTGGACGAACTTCGCGCCGATGGTGCGGAGTTCGACGGATAGAACTTACCGTCCCAACCGACCGCGAACCATCGAGAGTCCGGTCTGAAGGCGGGATGGGCGAGCCACAATTGCCATCTCCGTTTCGGTCAACTCGAAGTCGAAGATGTCGAGATTCTGTTCCAGGTGTTCCTCGCTCGTGGATTTCGGAATCGTGATGACCTTCTCCTGTTGTGTCACCCATCGAAGCGCGACCTGTGCGGGCGTCTTGTTGTACTTGTTCCCGAGTTCGGTGAGCACGTGATCGTGCATGGCTCCGCCGTGTGCGAGCGGACTGTAGGCCGTCAATAGCACGTCGTTTTCCTGGCAGTATTCCAGTAGCTCTTCCTGCGGGTTGAAGGGGTGGAACTGGACTTGGTCGGTGAACACGTCCACCGTCGCTTTCTCCCGCGCTGTTTCCAGTTGCTCCGCGTCGAAGTTGCTCACGCCGATGTGCCGCGCCAATCCGTCGCTCTGGAGGTCCGACAGCGTTCGCATCACCTCTCCCGTCGAGGCGAGCGGGTTCGGCCAGTGGATGAGCAGCAGATCGACGTATTCGGTACCGAGTTTCGTCAGACTCTCGTTGACGGAGTTCACGATATCGGCCCGTTTGCGGTTCATCGGCCACACCTTCGTCGTCAGGAAGATCTCGTCACGGTCAACGTCCGAGTGTTCGATGGCCTGCCCGACCTCCCGTTCGTTGCCGTAGGCCTGTGCGGTGTCGATGTGTCGGTAGCCGAGGTCGAGCGCCGTCGAGACCGCATCGCGGCACGTCGAACCTTCCATCCGCCACGTTCCGAGGCCTATCTTCGGAATCTCCTCGCCGCCCATCGTCTCGTACTCCATGTGCTGTTGGTGGACGGACAACGGTAAATATCGACTGGCGGACTGGTGGGGTTCGGGTCGATCGCTCCCCCTCGTACGTGTTTCGAGGCTTCAATCGGTGCCGAACGTGACGGTGCGCCCCCAACTGTCGAACTTGCCCCACAGGCCGGAACGCATGCATTCGAGTTCGACGACTTGGGAGTTGTCGACGAACAGGTTGACGTTCGGGCCGAAGTTCTTGATGTACCACTCGAACATATCGGGGGCAGGTGCTTCGAACACCAGGTTTTCGATACCC
The DNA here is from genome assembly GCF_024136965.1 of Haladaptatus sp. AB618. Lineage (NCBI taxonomy): Archaea > Methanobacteriati > Methanobacteriota > Halobacteria > Halobacteriales > Haladaptataceae > Haladaptatus > Haladaptatus sp. AB618. The sequence continues at coordinate 310,027 of NZ_JAMYJX010000005.1, forward strand.
AACTCGTTGGCGATCTGGAAGGCCACGTCCGTGCGCCATTCCGTGACTTCCTCGGTGATTCCTTCCGCTTCGACCATCAGTAATTCGGCACCGGCTTCGAGGTGCCGCTTCCCTTCCTCGATGGCTTGCTCGGGACTCTGCTGTCCGCCGCGCTCCAAGTCCTCCGGATCGGAGGCACCGCCCGCACCGAATTGGACGTTGATCTCGGGTTTCGGCTCGATGTCGTACTGCTGAACGAGTTCTGTGAGCCGAACCATATCGTCGGTACCTGTCGCAAGGAACCCGCTGGAAATCTCGACGATGTCGAAGCCGAGGTTCTCCGCTTCCTCGATGTACTCCTCGACCTTGTCGTGGTCGCGCACGAGGACGTTCTCGATGAATCCGCCGGTCGAGACCTTGACGTCGTGTTCGTGACAGATGTCGATGAGTTCGGTGACGGCGTCCTCTGGCATCAGCGCAAACGATCCACCGCTGAATTTGTAGATGTCGATGTACCACCCCATCGTTTCGAGGATGTCCTTCAGTTCACGAGGTCCCATCGGGTCGTAGTATGGCCCCCGCATCTCGGTGATACCGGTCTCACGCGGTTTGTCTGGTCTGTCGTTGTGATGTAGGAAGTCGAACGCTCGATTTTCTATAGGCATGGTTATTGGTGGAACTATGGTTGTCGGTTACGGGGCGATTCGTGGCTCGTTACTTTGCAGAAAGTCGAATACCCTGTCGGTCATGAAACCCCCGAACGGGCTACGACGAACAGCTACAAAAGGAATTGGGCGGCACGCGTTCGTTGGACCCGGTCGAGAACCGAACTCAGTCACGGGTGTGGACGTAATGTATCATCCCGAAGACGACGATACCGGCGATCAAACCGGTCGGAATCCCGACCAGTAACGAGGGCCAGATGCGCTCCCGAAGGAGTTCCGTCACGAGCACGCCCACGACGAGAAACGAGAGCACCGCGATACCGACTTCGATCACACCGTCCTGAACGTTCATCGTTCAGTGATTCCGCTATCAAGTAGTAACGATTTCGCACGTCCGCTGCTGGAAAACGTGGGAGCTTGGTATCTTCCGTGTCGTTCGCTATTGCCCGGTGGTTACAGCGGCACCCACGGCGGGTCGCCGATGTGGTCTATCTGTTCACCTTCCGGAAATCGGGTAAACTCGTTTTCGTGACAGCCCGCACCGTAGCGTTCGACGTGCCACGCAACGTGGTCGCCCGCTCCGGCGTCCGGGGAACAGCTAGTGGCGACCGAATCGGGGTGCTGCGGCGACGGTGCTCCCGAGAGGACGCCGACGCTCGTCATCGACGAGAGGACGACGACGAGAACGACCGCGGCGATGTGTACTCTCCGACTCGAACTCCTACGCCGTTCATCGCGCTCAGTCGAGTCGTCCGCGTTGGCCGGAATTCCTTCGTGTATGGTCATCGCTGGATGAAATGACGGATCTATCGTGCTTTGTTATTTGGCGACCACTCGACGCACAACACCGATTACTGGACGTCGTGACATCGACGGCCGGAAAAATTGACAAGTTGGATATCAGTTGGGGATGTATCCCCTGCGGTCAGTACCGCGTTGAAAGTTTAGTTTTCCTGTTCGTTCCAGTTGCCTGCTCCGGACCACGCGGCTTGCGTGTTGTCGTTGCTCTGGGCGCTCGCCTGAACCGAGTACGCGTTGCCCGATTCGGCTTCGCCACCGTTCCAGCCGACTGCAGCGGAGATCGCGTAGCTGTCTTCCTGCGAGTTGGCGTTACCCTGTGCGACGTACTGCTCTTGGTCTACGTGCGAACTTGCCCACTGGGCACTGTGCTGGGAGTCACCTGCGTGATGGTGTCCGCCATATGCAGCCGCGTTACCGGCGAATCCAACTGCGAAGACACTTGCCACGACGGCCATCACGAGCAGCGTTCTAATTCCTTTTTTCATTGTATCTACCTTTGGACGACACCGGCACGTTGCCTGTGTTCGTCGTCCACTTTCTCGTGTCGCCGCAACTGTATTTCAACCCCTGGTACCGTTTTATCGAACGATTCGTCGGGTACCATTCGGCTATCCATTCTCGAATCGAATAAGCGCGACATGACGCCTGAAGGGCCAAAATTCAGGCCTTTCAGACCGAGATCTCCGAGAGACCTTATCCGATAAAGCCAAGCCGACCGGATCTGTAGTGTCTGCCAATCGTCAGTATTGTCGAACTGACGGTCGAGTTATATGCTATCCATTCACAACATATACGCCGAGTAGCCTCACACGAATCACGATATTACCCCGGACTACCTCTGTCAGTCCAACAGTTCCACGAGGTCGGCGACGGTGTGTTCGTCCATTCCGCGTACCGTGCCCACGATTTCCTCGCGCCGTGCGTCGTCGTACACGCTCGCTATCCGGTCGAACTTCGATTCGACCTGTTCCCACGACATCGAGTTGTTCGGATGCCCCGCGAAATCGTCCTTCTCGACCCGGTAGGTCGTGCCATCGTCCATCTCGATGTCGATATTGGCTGGCATCTCACCCGCCTCGAAACGGTCGGTCAACGCCTCGTCCTCCTCGACTTCGACGGTTCGAAGCAGTTCTTGAACGTCGTCCCGCTGAATTCTGTCGGGATCGTACTGTGCGTTGGTCATCTCGCGGTCGATGAGCGCGGCGGCGAGCATGTACGGCAGGGAGTGGTCGGCCTGCGCTTTCGTCTCGACTTCGTAGCGCGACCCCTCGCCGCCGCCGATGATGAGCTTCGCACCCGCGAACGTGTCGAGACGGATCGACTCGACGTGCTCGGGGTCGATGTCCTCCTGCTCGGCCACTTCGATGATCCCCTCCACGGCGGATTGGGCGTACGTCTCGGCGACGTAGCGTTTCGTCATCACGTCGTGGACGCGCTCGCCCGGCGACAGATCCACGTCGAACTCCCCGGAGACGATGTGCTTCCACCCCTTCTGGCCCTCGAAGAGGTTCGTCGGCCCCTCCACGCCGTTCTTCGCCAGCATCGCTGAGTAGACGGCGTTTCGGGCGGCGTTCGCGGAGGCGAGTCCCTTCCACTCCGAGATCCCTTCGGTTCGCGTTACCCGGAGGGCGTTGTGCGCGGTCCCGGCGATGCCGATCGCCGACCGGGTTTCCTCCCGACTCAGGCCGAGCAGTTTCGACGCCCCCGCGGTCGCCGAGATGACGGTATGGGTGACGTGGTCCCACCCGCGGTCCCGAACCGGCGCGTTCCACGCCAGTTCCGCCTGTATCTCGTAGGCGATGGCTATCGCGGCGATGAGTTCCTCGCCGGTGCTATCGGCGTACTCACCGCAAACGATCGCGGCCGCGATGTTGTCGCTCGGGTGCGGCGTCTCGCCGGGCGCGAGAAACGAATCCATGTAATCGAGGTAGCGAACGTACGCGGTGTTCAGCATGGTCGCATCCGGTGGGGACGCATTGCCTCCACCCCAGAGGGTGCAATCTCCCCCATCGTTCATCTCCTCGACGGTCGCCCGCACCGCTTCCACGGGTTCCTCCCCCATCGCACCCACGGCGATTCCAACCGAGTCGAGCACGCGTTTTTTGAGTTCGTCCACCGTGTCCGCCGAGAGGTCGTCGTAGCTTGTTTCCGCCACGAAATCCGCCAGTTCGGCTGTCGTCGTCATGGGTCATGTGGGCAACGGGCACGGGTAAAAATACAGTGGGCGAGTTGGTCCGGGTCGAGCGACGGACTGCAAGCGAGCACGGCAAACCCGGCGACCCAGGCGATCCCGGCGACAGTTTCAGTGCACGCCAAACCGTTATGCATCTCGCCGCGAATTCCGACCGGAATGAAAAAAGTTGCAATCGAAAACCCCGATGAGGACGAGGGTTGCTCACGGTTTTTCCAACCGCTCTCGGAAGCGCTCGGGACGACCGGCCTCGCGATCAACTACTTCGAACGCGCTCCCGGCGAACACGTCGGTCATTGCTACCACCGTCACCTCGAACAGGAGGAGGTGTTCTACGTGCTCACGGGGACGGCGACGTTCGAAACCGAGGACGGTGACGTCGTGGTTGCTTCGGGTGAACTGATACGGTTCGCGCCGGGCGAGTGGCAACAGGGACGGAACAGCGGCGACGAACGACTCGTCGTCCTCGCCCTCGGCGCGCCGCGCGACGACGAACCGATGGAACTCCGCCGCACGTGCCCGTCGTGTGACGAGCGGACCCCGGCAGTCCCCGAGGAGATCGATGGCGGAGTCGCGTTCTATTGTGGAACGTGTGGTGCGGAAACCGGGAGATACACCTGACCAGCGAGTCCGGGAGCGTTCGTGTGTCACCTTCCTCCTGATCTCGCATTTACTGACCAGTCAGTAAGTTACATTCTGATCGCCTATCGTCCGTTACGAAACGAAAGAAGATGTTGGATACACGCCCGATACTGGCCGCCTCCGGTCAGTGGTGACGAAACCAACAAGTTAAATGGGGAGTTAGACCTATGACTGTCCGATGAGTACATCTACACGAACAGTTACGGATCGTTTTTCCCCTGCCGTTCTGGCGACGGCGTTCGCGACGTTCGTCGCGTTTCTCGGAATCGGCGTCGTCGACCCGGTACTTCCCATTATCGGCGACAAGATGGGCGCGTCGGGAGCGGAAGTCGAACTGTTGTTCACCACCTACCTGATCGTGATGGCGGTCGCCATGCTCGTGTCGGGCGTTTTGAGCGCCAGATTCGGCAATAAACGAGTCATCATCGTCGGTCTCGCCATCGTCGTCGTGATGGCGACACTCGCAGGACTGTCGAACTCCATCACCGAACTCGCCATCGTGCGCGGCGGGTGGGGTTTCGGTAACGCGTTGTTCACCTCGACGGCACTCGCCGTCATCGTCGGCCTCGCGGAGGGCGGGACTGAAGAAGCCATCATGCTGTACGAGGCGGCGCTCGGCCTCGGCATCGCGGGCGGCCCGCTTCTCGGCGGCTATCTCGGTTCGTTCTCGTGGCGCTACCCCTTCTTCGGTACGGCGACGCTGATGGCGCTCGCCCTCATCGTCTCGCTCGCCTTCCTCCGTGAACCGGAAGGAAAGGAGCAAGCGACGCCCGCGGACATGATCATGGCGCTGAAAAATCCGCCCGTGCTGGTCAACGCCCTCATCGGTCTCTGTTACAGCTTCGGGTTCTTCACCATCCTCGCGTACTCGCCGCTTACGCTTCCGGACCTTTCGGCCACGGCGCTCGGCGTGACGTTCTTCGCGTGGGGTGCCCTCGTCGCGGTCTCCTCCGTGTTCGTCGTGAACTGGTTGACGAGCAGGTTCGACGCATCGAAAGTGCTGTTCGCTGACGTGCTTGGGATGGCCCTCGTCCTCGCCGCGGCCGGATTCGCGGAAGGACAGGCGGAACTACTGCTCCCAGTCATCGTGATTTCGGGTATCTTCTGCGGTATCGCCAACGCGATGTTCACGACGTTCGCCATTCAGGTGTCGCCGTTCACGCGCTCGGTCAGCAGCGGCGCATACAACTTCCTGCGGTGGTCGGGTGCGGCCATCGCGCCGGTCCTCGCCGGATACTTGAAGGACGCCTATTCGCCGGGAGTCCCGTTCTTCGTCGGCGCAGTCGTCGTCTTCGTCGGCGCGGTCGGTCTCTTCGGCGGTGGATCGTTCCTGCTCAACGCCATCAACCGAAACGCGGCGGAGCACGTTTCGGCTGACTGATCACCCCCGATCATTCTCCATCTTCGCGCTGACACCGCTCCAGCCGATGCTATCGACCCTGAAAACGGACATCGGCGGAATCGAGGCGGTATCGTATCGAACTTCGCGTAAGGCGAGAAAACCGCCGCCGGTAGAATATCGGGACCGATCGAACTACTCGTCGCTATTCGTGGGGAAGCGATATGATCGTCGTCTCGCCCGAGAGCACCTGTCTGTCGGTTTCCGCGCTGATTTCTACCGTAAGGCGGTCCTCTCCCAAATCCTCGGTAACGGCCGCGGTTGCGCTGACGGTTTCGCCCGGCCGGACGGGGTTTTCGAACTCCAAATTTTGCGAGAGATAGACGATGTCACCGGGAAGCGCCGCGAGCGCGGCGCTGACGACGCTGGCCGTGAGCGCGCCGTGGGCGACGCGGCCGCCGAAGAGGCCCTCTTCGGCGTACGCTTCGTTCACGTGAAGCGGGTTTTCGTCGCCGGTGAGAGCCGCGAACTGGTCGATGTGTTCCTGTGTCAGTTCCAACGTCGCCGTTTCGGCGTCCCCGACTGATGCGACTGGCATATCCGAACTCGGTTCCGCGCCGGAATGAATCGCCGGGTTAACATGTGAAACAGGGGGTTGATTACGCGAACACGCGTCGCCCTATTTATGCCATTTACCGACAACGACGGCGTCTCGCTCTTCTACGAGGAGGGCGGTCCGACGGACGCCGAAACCATCGTTTTCGTGGAAGGACTCGGCTACGGACGATGGATGTGGCGTTGGCAACGCGAAGCGTTCGAGGACGACTATCACGTCGTCGTGTGGGACAACCGCGGAACCGGAACGTCCGACACGCCGGACGGCCCGTATAGTATCGAGGAAATGGCGAGCGACCTCGAAGCCGTCCTCGACGCTGTCGGCGTCGAATCCGCCCACGTCGTCGGGGCGAGCATGGGCGGGATGATCGCCCAGGAGTACGCTCTCGATTACGACCGTGCGGAGACGCTGTCCCTGCTCTGCACCACGCCGGGCGGCGAGAACGCGGTACCGACGCCGCCCGAGACGCAGGAGAGGATGTTCGACGTGCCCGAGGGGTACGACGAACGCGAGGCGATCCGCTACAAGATGGCCCCCGCGATGACCGACGAGTTCGCCGCGGAACACGACGACCTCGTCTCCGACATCGTGGACTGGCGTCTGGAGGGCGATGCCTCCGACGCGGGGAGGGAGGCACAGGCCATGGGTGTGATGAACTTCGACGACAGCGACCGACTCGATAAAATCTCGATTCCGACGCTCATCGCGCACGGAACCGCGGACCGCGTGCTTCCGGTCGAAAACGGGGAACTGCTCGCGGAACTGCTTCCGAACGCCGAACTCGAACTGTTCGACGGCGGCCCACACCTCTTCTTCATCGAACAGGCCGATGCGGTAAACGACCGACTCCGTACTTTCATCGACGATGCCTGATCACTCCACACGACCGTACGACTGGGTCGGCGCGTGGAGCGAAAAACGGGCGCAACTCTCACCCGAAAGGGTCGGGTTGGTGGACGCCACGACGGGCCAGCGCTACACCTATCGGGAACTCGACCGCCGGGCGAACCGAACCGCTCGTCTGCTCCGCGAGCACGGGGTCGAAAATGGGGAACGTGTCGCCGCTATCTCCCGAAACCGACCGGAGCTCATCGACTGTTTCTTCGGCACGGGGAAGACCGGTGGCGTGCTCGCGCCGCTCTCACACCGCCTCGCAGCGGGCGAACTGGTCCAGATGCTGAACGACGTGGACCCGGAACTGCTCGTCGTGGAGGAACCGTTTTCGACCCTCGCGAGCGACGTGCTCGCACACGACGACCGCGAGTTCGAGAGTTCGGTACTCCGTCTACCCACGAGCGATTCGGACTCGTTCGCCGAGTCCGAATCGCAGGTTTTGGAGGCCAATTCGTGGAATTCGGCGCTTCCGGCGGACGATTCGCCGGTCGAGACGGCCTCGCTGTCGATGGACGACCCGCACCTCTTCCTGCACACGGGCGGTTCGACGGGGGTCCCGAAGGAGACGGTCATCACGCACGGGTCCATCGTTTGGAACTCGTTCAACACGATTACGGCGTGGGGGCTTCGCCCGGAGGACGTGACGCCGATGGTGTTCCCGCTGTTCCACACCGGCGGGTGGAACGTGCTGACGGTTCCACTGTTCCACCTCGGCGCGCGGGTCGTCATCGCCCGCGAGTTCGACCCCGAATCCGTCCTCCGGATGGTCGAATCCGAGGGTGCGACGGTTCTCGTCGCGGTGCCCGCCATCCTGCGGATGATGTGCCGTCACGACGAGTGGGAGGATACCGACCTCTCGACGCTCCGCTTTGCCAAGAGCGGCGGCGGCCCGTGTCGCCATTCCGTGATGGAAGCGTGGTGGGACCGCGGCGTCGAACTCTCGCAGGGCTACGGCCTCACGGAGTGCGGCCCGAACAACTTCACCCTGCCCGACGGGTGCCCCCACGAGAAATCCGACAGCGTGGGCGTCCCGGCGATGCACGTCGATGCCCGCGTCGTGGACGACGACGGCGAACCCCTCACCGGCGAGATCGGCGAACTCGAACTCGCTTCGCCCCACGCCGCCGACCGCTACTGGAAGAATCCCGAGGAGAGCGCCGAGACGTTCGGTATTCCTGTGAGCGAAGCGAACGGGAGCACGGAAGGCGAGCGGAGCGAGTCTTCCGGCGACTGGGTTTCGACAGGAGACCTCGCGCGCGTGGACGACGAGGGGTACGTCTACATCGAAGGCCGGAAGAAGAACATGTACGTCAGCGGCGGCGAGAACGTCTACCCGGCCGAAATCGAGGACGTCATCGCTGACCATCCGAAGGTCGAGGAGGTCGTCGTCATCGGCGTCCCCGACGAGAAGTGGGGACAGGTCGGGAAGGCCGTCGTTCAGGGGGACGAGTCGCTCACGCTTTCGGACGTGGAGGAATTCCTAGACGGTAAACTTGCCCGGTTCAAGCGCCCGCGCCATCTCGCGTTCGTCGATGAAATGCCGATGTCCGGACCGTCGAAAATCGATCGGGAAGCCGTTACGGCGGAGTTCGGCGGGGAGTAGACTGGAATTCCGTTTTCACGGAAGTGGCGAACGGTTCGGATCCGAGGCTACCAGTACTGGTTAGTTAGTTGAAAATAATGCGACGTTCATGAAGACGATGCGCCCGGAAAATCCGTCGATATTCATACCCGGTATGGTAGTCTTCGGAATGGTGACGTGGCTACTCGTCGGTCTCTTATTTTCGGGTGACCCGGTCGATCAGGTGGTTTCGGGTGCCCAGACGGGGTTCCTTCTCTCCCTAGTCTTCATCCTCGAACGATGGATAAGACGACGGATATCGACGTAGTTGATCCGCGTGAGAGCTTTCGGCTTTTCTGGAGCGCCGCCGAAGTTTCCGTTCCTGCAGAATTTCGGTGGGGAACGGGCTTCAAGGGTGAACGATTCGGTGCACACCCCCATCTTCCAACATTTATTTGATTGTGTGAAACAAATATCGGGTATGGTGGAATTCAACCTCCAAAACCCGTGGATTTTCGTTCCGGTCATGGTCGTGATTTGGGCTGTCATCTGGGCGGCCATCGGGACGCTCGTCTTCGACAAACAGGGGTCTTACCAGTTGTTCATTGGTGGTCTAGGTGGCCTGGCGTTCGGACTCATGACCGTCTATCTCCGCCGAGACGAATGGAAAGCGCCGAAAAATAATTCCTAGTTTCGTTTTGACGTCGGTACGACTCCCTGACCGCCCTCGATTACCTCGCTCGGAAATCGACTGTCAGTAATCATCTCCCTTCAACAGATAAGAAAACTATTTTAACTCGTCTTACGTATGGTTCGCGGTAACAGAGTCAACGATAATGATAGACCTCACGATGGACATGGAGCAGTACGACTGCCCGTTCATCGACACCTCGGACGACTACGGGGTGACGTACTCCGCCGTCCACTGGGATTTCGACCGCTCGGCGGAGGAGTTGGAGACGCGACTGGTCGTGGAGGGGGAGGACAGGAACGAACTCGAACACGGGTTGCAGGCGCTCCGCGAACACGACAACATGCACGGCTGTTCGCTGCTGTCGAAGCGGGACAACGTCGCGCACATCCGTACCGTCATCGGACAGACGGAGGCGATGGAAGCGATCAGAAACCACGACGGCTACATCACCGGCCCGTTCTACATCGAGGACGGCCACGAGTTGTGGCACGTCGGCTTCGACCACGAGGACGTGGCCAACGGCGCGCTCTCGGAACTCGAATGGAAGAACGAGTTCGACGTGGTGTCACGCGAGACGCCCGACCTCCCCGACCTCCAGAACCTCGTACAGAACGCCGGGGCCGCGATGACGCTCATCGACGGTTGTCGTGACCTCTCGGACGTCGAGCGCGAGACGCTGGAACACGCGGTTCGGGACGGCTACTTCCAGAGTCCGCGCTCCGCGACGCTCGGCACGCTGGCCGACGAGTTCGGCGTCTCGAAACCGGCCGTCTCGAAGAACCTGCGACGCGGCCAACGAAAGATGATCCAGCGCGTCGTGGACGCGCTGGAACTGCTCGACTGATCTTATTCCTCGAACGCGTCCCGTAACCGTGCGCCAGCGTAAGCCAGAAATTCGTCGGTCCGGTCCACGGCGCCGACCATGCTCGCAAAGCCGTGGATCATCGCCTCGTAGTTGCGGTGCTCGACCGGCACGCCGTCCTCCGCGAGTCGGTCGGCATAGGCGATTCCCTCGTCGCGGAGTGGATCGAAACCGGCAGTCACGACGGTCGCCGGTGCGAGACCGCTGAGGTCGCGTGCCAGCAGAGGGTACGCGTACTCGTTTCGCGCGTCGGACGGTCGGGTGTGGTACTGTTCATCGAACCACTCCATCGCGTCGGCTTCGAGCAGGTAGCCCGTGGCGTTCTCCTCGATGGAATCCGGTGCCGGTTGGACCGGCGAGCGGACGACCGGATAGATGAGCAGTTGGTGGGCGAGGTCGGGGCCGCCGCGGTCCCGAGCGGCCAGCGCGACGGCGGCCGCGAAGTTCCCACCTGCACTGTCGCCAGCGACGGCGATTTTGTCGGAATCGACGCCGAGGACGGCGGCCTGTTCGCTCGCCCACGCGGCGGCGGCGTAGGCGTCCTCGAACCCGGCCGGGAAGGGGTGTTCCGGCGCGAGTCGGTAATCAACGGACAGGACGACGCAGTCGGCTTCGTTCACGAGTCGGCGACAGATGGGGTCCACGCCGTCCAAGTCGCCCAGCACGAACCCGCCACCGTGGTAGTACACCACCAGTGGTCGGTTATCGCCATCACCGTCGGGTTGATACAGTCGAACCGGAATCGGCTCGTCCGGGCCTTCGATCTCGAACTCCTCGATCTGCCCGACCGATTCCGGTTGGGCGAGGGTCGGCCGCTCCTCCATCATCGAGCGGGCGGCCGAAACCGTGAGGCCACGACCCTGTAACCGGGCGGCCGTGGATTGACCCAGCAGCGAGAGGACGTCCTGCACCTGTGGGTCCGGTTCGTCTACCATGTGATCCGTCCGTCCTTTTGACGATCGATAAGTGATTCCTCCATTTCCGTGTACATTGCTGTCCTCACGGGTAATTATTTGAACGGGGAGCTATTGGAGGTTGGGTGTGTTCCGGAGTACTCCTGGCGACCGCGTCGGAACGACCGACGGACGATCGTTCGAACGTGTGTGTCGTCGTGGGAGTCGGTTCAATGGTCGCTTAGATCGTGCCAACGGACGGGAAACGGACACAAATGGGAACGTACCGATGAAATGTCGAATACGTCGCCGCCGCTCGGGGGATGTGGTCCATCGAAACGGCTTCCATCACCCGACCGATCCCTTCGAATCGAAAAATACGATGTTCGCGTATTAAATCGGACATTCCCATGGGAATATAACGTGGAAATGACTCCCTCAGATACGATCTGATTTCGTGAACTGACGGGGGAGGGAAATAGGGTCGTCCCCTCTGCGTATGCGGGGGAAAGATATGGCAACCGAAGAAACCGAACAGAACGTATCAACCGAACAAGAGGACAACAGATCGTTGTTCGTCCGGTTCACGGAAGAGTACGCGGAAGAGGAGTTGGCAATCCTCCTGATCGCCGCCGGTGTAGTCATGCTGATCATTCCGCCGTTCCAACCGATCGGCATCGCATCAGTCCTCCTCGGCCTCGCCGTGTGGTTCACGGATTGGCTGTGGGGATGATCGAAGGGTAACACTGGGGAATTGCCCGCCGAATGACCACGTCGGCAGTTCGATGTGGTCTCTCGTTTTGGCATTATTTTCGTCCCGTCACATCGAAACCGCGTGTCGGGACTCAGTCGTAGGTCAGCGTCATGCCGCCGTCGAACAGCAGGTCGCCGCCGTTCAGATGACTCGCGTGCTTCGAGAACCCGAAGACGAACAGGTTCGCCACCTCCTGTGGCGTCATCATCTCCTTCGTCCGGGATTGGCCGAGCATCACGTCTTCGACCACCTCGTCCACCGAAATCCCGCGTTGTTCGGCGGTGTCCGGGATTTGATCCGTCACGAGCGGCGTCTTCACGTAAGCGGTACTGATCGAGAAGGCGCGAACGTTGCCGTCACCCTCCGCCGCGATGGATTGGGTGAGACCGCGGAGACCGAACTTGGAGACGTTGTACGCGACCTTGTCCGAGGTGACGTAGTGGCCGTGAACCGAGGCCATGTTGCCGATACAGCCGGTTCCGTCGTCGCTGTCGCGCATGTGGGGAAGGCAGGCTTTCGCCAACAGGAACGGGGCGCGAACCATCACGTCGTGGAGCAGGTCGAACTGCTCGGCCGGGAACTCGTCGATGGGGTCGATGTGCTGGAGTCCGGCGACGTTGACGAGATATTTCACCGCGCCCGCGTCCGCCGCGTGCGAGACGATGCGATCGATCTCGTCCTCGTCACTGAGGTCGGCGGCGACGGTCTCGACGTTTTCCGCGACGCCGTACTCCTCGGCCCGGTCGGTGGTCTCGCTCAGTCCGTCCTCGTCCACGTCTGTGCCGACCACGGTGAGGCCGTTCGCCGCCAGCGCGAACGCCGCCGCGCGTCCGATGCCGGAGGCCGCGCCCGTGACGATGGCGACGTTTTCGGGCCTGAAACGGTCGTCTTCGACGTACAGTACTTCGTCGGGGTCGAACTCGGGCGGCGTTACCGCGTCGTCTGCCATATCTACGAACGCGTGAGGCAACGACGAAAAGCTCCGGGTTGATATGTGAACCGCCGTATCGCCGGTCAGACAGAAGATCAACTCAACTCCATCTCTCACGTGTCGATACCGATATAGATGATCTGAAGGCCTAGTGGAGACGCTCTACCGAGCAATCTCGGTTCAACACACTACTGTCTCAGACAACTACTATCGTCATCGTTTACCGTCGGGTCCCTGCCGCCTCGACACGATCGTGTGTGGTTGTCGGTTCGTTATTGGCAAACACAACCGAGTACAGATGTCGCGTCTAAAACAAAATGCAGGGCGGAAAATTCCCTCACAGCCACGACGTTTGTCAAGCGGGGATCGTCGAAGAGAGAGGATGTCTATGCGCTTTCCCTTCGACAACTGTTCGTTAGGGTGAGCGGACCGTGAGCAAATTGGTTGCAAATGCTAACAATTTATCTCTACTTCTGAATCTGTAAACTCCCCTAACGAGCGTCAGTATCGAAAGACCGTGAGGAGCCATTGGGTGCACATGAGCGCTTCTCACGGTTGTCGGGAGGGAGCTAACCGATTCAACCACAATCATGGAGTGATGCCCCGACGAAATATTGTATTCCACCCACTCGAATCAGTTTTTTGGCTGTCTAATTGTGTAATTAAATTCGAGTTTATTTGCATATATCACGCTTGTTCACTCGGGATGGCTGCTTGCCCACGAGACCTCTATCCTCTATCTCAGTGATTGCGGAATTCAGTGATTGGTGCCGTTTGCCACTCCCATGCGCCAGTCAGTTCACATGTTAACCCAGCAGTATTTGCCACTTCTCGCACCCGGTATAGATGGTATGACGAACCGGAGACTGACACGGCGCAACGTCCTCACGTCGGCGGGTGCGGTCGGCATCGCTGGACTGGCAGGGTGTACTGGAAACGGAAACGATGACAACAACGATACAACGAGCGACTCGAAAGATGGTAACGATGCTGGAACGGGAGGTAAAACGACGATGAAGGACGTATCGGGAACGGTCAAGGTCGGTGTACTCCAACCGATTTCAGGGAGCCTGAAGTACTACGGACAACAGAGCCTGTGGGGTTTCCTGTCCGGACTGGCGTACAAAGCCGACGCGAAGCCGAAGACCGGCGTCAAGACCGGGAAGACAACCGTCTCAGTCGGCGACGTGGACTTCGAACTGTACGTCCGTGACTCGAAGTTCAAACAGGCGACGGCACAGAAGTTGGCGACGAACCTCGTCAAGGACCAGGACGTGGACATGCTGTTCGGCTGTGCGTCGTCGTCCTCGGCGACGACAGTCATCAAGACGGTGGCGAAAACGGCTGGCGTCCCGTACATCGCCGGTCCCGCGGCGTCCGCCGACATCACCTCGAACGGCGAGACGTGCAACAACCTCGTCTTCCGCGCGAGCGAGAACACCGCGATGGACGCCCGGAGCGGCGGGAAGTACGTCGCGACGCAGACGGACGTGAAGAAGGTGTACCTGTTCGGCGCGGACTACAGTTTCGGCAAGGCCGTCGTGAACAACTACGAACAGGTCCTGAAGGACGAGGGCGTGAAAATCGTCGGCAAGAAGTTCGTTCCACAGGGTCACTCCGAGTGGAAGGGCCTGCTCGACAACGCGCAAAAGGCGGGCGCACAGGGAATCGTCGGCGGGTTCACCGTCGCCACGCTGCCGAACCTCTTCACCGAGTACCTCTCCGGCGACTACGATTACCGCGTTTTCGGTGGCTTTGCGACCCAGATCACGAATCAGGTCGTCGGCCAGACGATGCAGAAAGTCCTCGGCAAGCCGCTGACGAAGGAGAAGATCGAAAAGGCGAAGCTCGGGCCGTTCACGACCCGCTACCACTGGAACCAGTACGACAACGAGATCAACTCCAAGTTCGTCGATTCGTACACCAAAGCCTACGGCGTCGTCCCCGACCTGTTCACCTCAGGAACGTTCACCGCGGCGTCGGCCATCGTGCAAGGCGTCCGCGAGAGCGGGTCCACGAAGGGAACCGACATCGCGGAAGCCATGCGCGGCATGACCGTGAAGGACACGCCGAAGGGTGAGGGCGGCTACGTCTTCCAGAAGTACAACAACCAAGCCCGCTCCTCGATGACCGTCGCCAATCCCGTTCCGACGACGGACGAGTGGGCTGATAGCTGGGACGCCGCCGTCATGCCCGGGAAGCCGCTCGCTACCATCGACGGCGAGGAGGCGACCATCCCGAAGGACGCGAGCAGCATGTCCTGCTCGCTCTAACATGCTCCGAACCACGGGGCTGACGCGGCGATTCGGCGGCCTCGTCGCCGTCGATGACGTGGATTTTTCGCTCGAAGAGGACGAACTCTGTTCGCTCATCGGCCCGAACGGTGCCGGAAAGACGACGTTTTTCAACCTGTTGACGGGCGTCCTCACGCCGAGCGAGGGCAGTATCGAGTTTCGAACGAACGGGTCGTGGCGGGATATCACCGATACGCCGCCGCACGAGACGGCCCGGTTGGGACTGCATCGTTCCTACCAGATAACGAACGTCTTCCCGACGAGTTCCGTCCTCGAAAACGTTCGCGTGGCGGTCCAGGCCCACGGAAACGGGTCGGCCAACGCGTGGCGGAACGTGCGCGCGTTTCCGGAACATACGGAGCAAGCCCACCGGATTCTGGAACGCGTCGAACTCGCGGAGTTCGCGGACACGACGGCGCAAAACCTGAGCCACGGGCAGACCCGTCAGTTGGAAGTCGCCGTCGCGCTCGCGGGCGACCCCGACGTGCTCCTGCTTGACGAACCGAACGCGGGCGTCTCCTCGGAAAGCGTCGGGACGATCATCGACCTCATCGAGGACGTGGCGGAAGACCACGCCGTCCTCTTGGTCGAACACAACATGGACATCGTGATGCGAGTCAGCGACCGCATCGTCGTGTTGAATCAAGGCTCGGTCATCGCCGACGCACCTCCCGAATCGGTGCGCGACGACGAACGAGTGCAGAAGGCGTATCTCGGCGGCTACGAGGCCGAGGAGGGTATCGCGTGAGTCTGCTTTCGGTCGAAGACGCTCACACCTACTACGGTGAAAGTCACGTGCTGGAGGGCGTTTCGATGGACATCGAGGAAGGCGAAGTCGTCGCCCTCGTCGGTAGAAACGGCGTCGGCAAGACGACGACGCTCCGCACCATCCTTCAGTTGACCCCCCCACGGAAAGGAAGCATTCGGTTCCGCGGGACCGAACTCGTCGGCAAGAGTACCCACGAAGTCGCCGAGATGGGAATCGGTTGGATTCCGGAGGAACGGCGCATCTTCACCCAACTCACGGTCGAGGAGAACGTCCGCGTCGCGGTGCCGAAAGGGAACGACGTGAACGACGCGCTCGCCGTGGCGTTCGAGACGTTCCCCGCCCTCGAAGAGCACCGCGACCGCGAGGCCGGAAATCTCAGCGGCGGCCAACAACAGATGTTGGCCCTCGCTCGCGGACTCGTCGGCGACAACGAAATTTTGCTGGTGGACGAACCGAGCGAGGGACTCGCCCCGCTCATCGTGGAGGCCGTCGCCGAGGCGTTGGCCGAGGCGGCGACCGACACCACGATACTGCTGGTCGAACAGAACCTCCCGCTGGCGCTCGACCTCGCGGACCGGTTCTACGTCCTCGATAACGGACGCGTCGTCGAATCGGGTGACGCGAACGACGTCTCGATGGACGACGAGCGATTCAGGAGGTATCTCTCCGCATGATTTTCCAAATACTCGCTCCGCTCGCTTCGCTCGTTCCGCTTGCCAACTTCGGCAGCGCACTGGGCGACTTCCTCGACCCATCGACGCTCGTGTCGGTGTTCGTTCAGGGTCTCGCCAAGGCCGCGCTGTACGTGATGATTGCGAGCGGTCTGACCCTCATCTTCGGCCTGATGGGCGTGTTGAACTTCGCCCACGGGTCGCTGACGATGCTCGGCGCGTACCTCGGCGGGGTGATAATGGTCGTGCTGGTTTCGGCGGGGAGCAGTTCGCTCACCCAGATGGGTGCGTTCTTCGTCGCCGTCGTCGTCACGTTCGGCTTGCTGGCAGGGTTGGGGACGACAGTCGAAGTCGGTCTCATCCGCAAACTGTACGACAGACCGCCGGTGTATCAAATTCTGCTGACGTTCGGGCTGACGCTGGTGTTGAACGAACTCGTCAGCATCGTCGTCCAGTTCTACGGTATGCAACCCCAAACCGCGTGGCAGGACGCTTTCGCGACGAAACCCGGCTTCCTGACCACGCAGGTCGGCTTCGCCGGGACTTCGGTGAACGGCCTCGCTCTCTTCGAAATCGCGTTCGGCGTCCTCACGGTCGCCGGAATCTGGGCCTTCCTGACCCGGACCCGCTACGGACTCGTCATCCGAGCGGGGAGCGAAGACGCGGAGATGACCGAAGCGCTCGGCATCGACGTTCGCCGGGTGTTCACCGTCATCTTCGCGCTCGGCACTGGACTGGCCGGCATCGCTGGCGTCCTGTTGATGTGGGACCCGAAGTGGGGTGCGAGCGTTCCGGTCGCTTCGCAGGCGTTGCTTCCGGCGTTCGTCGTCGTCATCGTCGGCGGCCTCGGGACGTTCCGCGGCACCGTCGTCGCGGCGCTTCTCGTCGGCATGGTCGATGCCATCACGACGTGGTGGTTCGATAACGCCATCAGTTTCGCCGGACTGCCGGAGATGACCATCTTCCTCATCCTCGTGGTCGTGCTCATCTTGCGGCCACAGGGCCTGTTCGGCGTCGAGGAGGTGGGGGGCCATTAGCACCGAAACCGGGACCGACGGACAAACCGTTTCGAAGGGAACCGAGAACTCGTGGGTCGCGGAGTACACCCGTGACCACATGGTTCACCTCGCCGTCATCCTCGTGCTCATGGCCTACCCCGCCATCTATACGGCGTTGAAAAACTCGCCAGTCGGAACGGAGGCGATGACCCTCCTTCCGCAGGTCGAGACGATGATTCCGGTGTTCTACTTCGGCCTGTTCGCCATGTCGTTCGACTTCATCAGCGGTTACACGGGCTACCTGTCGTTCGGCCACGCCGCGTTCTACGGCACCGGCGCGTACTTCGTCATCCTCACCGCCAACGACAAGGTTCCGTTCCTCCCGGCGAACACGCCGTTCATGATTTCGCTCGTGGTGGCCGGACTCCTCGCCGTCGTCCTCGCACTGGCAATCGGTTCGGTTTCGTTCCGCCTGACGGGCGTCTACTTCGCCATGATTACCCTCGGCTTCGCGCAAGTGCTGTACGTCTTCGTCAGCGGATGGGATTACGTCGGGCCGAACCCGCACGACGGAATTCTCGTCAACGGTCCGGCCGGACTCAACATCGGTGTTCCGGGTATCGATTCGCTGAATCTCGCTATTGGGGCGCTGACGGGCGACACCGTCTCGCTGGGGTTCGTTCACCTCGACCAGACCGGGGTGTCTTACTACATGGTCGGGTTGGTCGTGCTCGTCTGCTACTTCGCCATGCAGCGAATCATCCACTCTCCTTTCGGAAAAGTGATGATCGCCATCCGCGAAAACGAGGAGCGAGCAATCGCGGTGGGGTACAACACCTTCCACTACAAACTCGGCGCGTTCGCCATCAGCGCCTTCTTTGCCGCTATCGCGGGCGGTCTGCTGGCGGGCTATCAGCGAACCGTCTCGCCCGACGGGACGTTTAACTTCCTCGTGGCCGGTGACGCGTTGCTGGCCTCCATCATCGGCGGGTTCGGAACGCTCGCCGGACCGCTCTACGGGCAGTTGTTCGACGAGTCGGTCCGCGAGTTCCTGTCGAAGGAAGCCCAGGGCGTCGGACTCCTACCCTACCTGAGAGACCATCTCGGCGCGGGAGTGATGGGAACGACGATTTACAACGGACTAACGGTTCAGGGAGCCATCGAGACGTTCCTGAACGGTCACGCCGACCTGTACGTCGGCGCGCTGTTCGTCCTGTTCGTCTTGTTCGTTCCCAACGGACTGCTCGGCACCCTGCGTGACCGCCTCGGCGGTCCCGTCGGGAAACGACTCCCTGCGCGAATTCGGAGATATATACGATAATGGATACGATAATCGGTCTCACTGGCTACGGAATCGACGTTCCCGAGGACACCGTGACGGGCGAGGAAATCGCTCGCCAGAGCGGCATCCCCCAGGACGTCGTCGTCGAGAAGATGGGTGTGCGTGAAAAACACGTCTGTCCGCCCGACGGCGACCACGCGACGGACATGTGCGTGAACGCCGCGGAACGGGCACTCGACCGTGCCGGGATCGAGGCGTCGGAACTCGACGCGGTGCTGTACCACGGCAGCGAGTTCAAGGACTTCGTCGTCTGGAGCGCCGCCGCGAACGTCGCGGAGCGAATCGGTGCCGAGGGGGCGTTCGCCAGCGAGAGTTACGCGCTCTGTGCCGGTGCGCCCATCGCGCTCCGCCAGGCGAAGTCGATGCTCGTCGCGGACCACGTCGAACGAATCCTGCTCGTCTCCGCGAGTCGGGAGGAGGACCTCGTGGACTACGGGAACGAGGACTCCTCGTTCATGTTCAACTTCGGCAGCGGCGCGTGTGCGATGGTGCTCGAAGCATCGCCGGAGGACCCGCTCGCCACGGTTCGTGAGAGCGCCGCCGTCACGGACGGCAGTTTTTCCGAGAACGTCGTCATGCCCGCGGGTGGGTCGCGCAACCCGCCGAGCGAGGTGACGGTGCAGGCGGGACTTCACACCTTGGACGTTCCCGACCCGGACGGCATGAAGGAGCGGTTGGCCGACGTGAGTCTCGACAACTTCCTCTCCGTGGCCGACACCGCGCTCACGCGGTCGGGATACGAGCGGAACGAATTGGATTTCGTCGCGCTCACACACATGAAACGGTCGTTCCACGACTACCTCTGTTCGACGCTCGACGCGGAAAACTACTATCTGGACGAGTTCGGACACGTCCAAAGCGTGGATCAGATACTCGCGCTCGACGTGGGGGTCAAAAACGGCCTACTGGAGGCGGGGGACGTCGTTTGCTTCCTCGCGGCCGGAACCGGCTACACGTGGGCGGCGACGGTGCTCGACTGGCACGGGAGCGGTAATTCCACTTACTCTTTCGGATAGCGAACGTACGGACCCGGAAGCAGGGCACGGAGCGAATAGGATCGACGGGACGTCTCCTCCTCGTCAGCGTGCTTGGTTTCGCCGTCCGCCTGGCTCGCTTCGTGTCCCGCCCGCCGCCAGTTGATTCCAAAGGTGCTCATCAAATTCATATGATACCTCATCTATCTTTATTATACGCCCGATAACCACCCGACAGGGACGGTGTGAATCGAAGTACCGAGCTGACTAATCGGATAATACGTCCGTGTGGACGTCCCATCCCCCGGCCGTGCGCCGCCGGTGTAACCGTCGTCACCCTCACCGTCGTCGTCGGTGGTGCCGTCCTCCTGTGCCGCCGCGTTCGGTCGCCGATCGATCGAATACGGGACGCTTCGCCTCGCCAATTTCTCGCTCGAAACGCTGTAGGTTCGGACTACTTTCGGAAAAACGACGTTACGATCGGCAAAACCCTGTCAGGGAAAACGGACGAACGCCGCCAGTTCGTCCGTTCGGGTTTCGCCCCGGGGGGACCGACCACCGCCAAACATATTTAATTCGAATGAGATGTGGGGATATATGAAACTCCGCGACGCTAGCTCGTCGGCCCGGTCGATCCTCCTCGACCGCCCGGCGACCGTCCTCCCGTTCTTTCTCGCCGGGTCGAGCATCAACTTGATCGCCCAGACGTTTCCGATCCTCGGGTTGGTGCTGTGTTACCTGCTTCTCGCCGGTACGGGGCGTCTCGACGCCGTGGTCACCGCGCTCAGACATACGGACCTGGCGGAAGCCGGAACGAATCCCGAGGGGGCAAATCGATTGGCGGACGCACTCCACGGCCTGCTCACACCCGATGTCGTCCTCATTCTCGTCGTGTCCATGTTGCTGGCATTGGTCGCCGTGTTCGTCGCTCGTGCCATCGTGGGTGCGGCCCAAGTCCACGCGGTGACGGCCGCCCTGCGAAACGAGCGACCCGTCCCGGCCGGTGTCGTCGGAGCGGGCGAGGACGCGACGAGGTTCCTCCTGCTTTCGCTCGCCAGATTGGCGGCGTTCATCGTCGTTTTCGTCGCCTTCGGAGTCGCTTTCCTCGTCTTCGTGGTTCTCGCGGTCCTCGCACAGGGGGATCCGACTGTGGTAACCCTCCTCGGAGGCCTCGTCCTCTCCCTCGTATTTCTCGTCGTCTGCCTCGTGGTCTACCTGCTGTTCATGTTCGTCCCGCAGGCCATCGTCATCGACGACGTCGGTATCTGGACCGGAATCCGTCGAAGCGGCGGGTTCGTCCGGCACAACGTGGCGCGCACCGCGGCGTACATCATCGTCGCCGTCGGGTTGTTCGGCGTGTTTGCCTTCCTGACGGCCGGGTTCGGACTCGTCGGCATCAGTCGCGTCTCGGGTATCATCCTGCTTTTCTTTTTGTTACCCGTGCTGAGCATGTTGAAGACGGCGGTGTATCTCGATGCGGAACCGACGCTTTCGACGGGTCGTGGGTCGCTTCGCGGCGCGTTAGGCCGCGGGCTTCACGAACTCAGGTCGTTTCTCGCACGGAAACCGCTCCTGTTTCTCGCCACGCTCGGGTTGTTCGCGCTCGGCGGCGTCGGCGGGTGGTTCGCGGCGCAACCGTTCACGCTCCGGAGCGTGCGTCCCGACCTGACCAGCAACGTCTTCGGCACGATTCCGGTGGACGTGTTCGTCAAAATCGCCGCGAACAACTGGTTGGTCGCCATCTCGGCGGCTTTCGCCGGGATCGGATTCGGCGTTCCGACCCTCGTCACGGTCCTGTTCAACGGCGCAGTCGTCGGCGCGGTTGTCGGCTTGCTCCCGAACCCGACCCTCGCGCTCGCCCTCATCCTCCCGCACGGCGTCATCGAAATCCCCGGCCTGTCGGTCGCGGGCGCGCTCGGTCTCCATCTCGGCGGCGTCTCGTGGTCGTACGTTCGGGGCCGAACGTCGGTCGAGGCGTTCTCGGACGAACTCGTCAGGGCCTACTACGTCGTGCTCGGACTGCTCCCCGTCTTCATCGTCGCGGCGTTCATCGAGGCGTTCGTGACGTGGTGGGTCGCCGCGCACGTCGTGTGAGACGAACGATTTATCGCATTCCGTTCGGACGATCGTGTATGAATCGAACCCGAACGATTCCCGAACTGAGTGGGCTTGCCGCCCCCCTCGTCACCTTCGGCGCGATCTTGCTCGCGGCTCTTATCTCGCCACGGTTCTCGTGGACGCTTGACGCGCTTTCGGACCTCGGTGCGGCGGGGGAATCGACGGCGTGGCTGTTCAACGGTGGACTCATCGTCGGCGCGATACTCGCGCTCCCGTTCGTCCGGGGACTTTGGGCGCGGCGTGAAAACCGGTTCGATGCGGTCGGAACGGTCGTCCTCCTCGTTTCGTTTGTCGGAATGGGTCTCGTCGGTATCTTCCCCGAGGGGACGAACCTGCACTTTCCCATGGCAATCACTTTCTACGCCGGACTCACCTACGCCCTCTTCTTCCTCGGGTCCGGGCGAATCGTGACCGACGAACGGACGTTGGGACTGGGAAGCGTTTGGCTCGCCGTCATCCATATCACGTCGTGGATTCTGTGGGCGGTCGGAATCCGGATCGGGTCGGGCTTGGCGATTCCGGAGACCGTCGGCGCGCTGATCCTCATCGTCTGGATGGTCGCCACCGTCCGGCGGTTCTGATCCGGTCCGAACTCACTGTGCGATCTCGGCGAACTCGTTCGTGTCCTCGTCGGTACCGGCGATGATGAGTTGGTCGTCCGCGCGAATGACGAAATCCGACCCGAGGTCGGTGATGACCTCGCCGTCGCGCTCGATCGCGATGACGGTACACCCCGTTCGCGTTCTCACGGCGGCGTCCCGAAGGGTTTGGCCCGCCAGCCGTGGTGCGGTCGTCCGCAGGATTTCGATCTGCTTGTCGGGGGAGATGATCTCCTCGCCTTCGAGGATCGTCGAGGCGAGCATTCGGCCGCTCACCGTTTCGAGGGCGAGGACGTAGTCCGCGCCCGCGCTGTACAGCTTTCCGATGTTGTCCGTCTCGTTCGCGCGGGCGACGATTTCGACCCCGGGTGCGAGTTCCCGGGCGATGAGCGTGGCGAAAATCGTCGTCGTGTCGTCCGCGAGCGCGAAGATGATCGCGTTGGCGTACTCGATTCCCGCCTCGAGGAGTACGTCTTCGTTCCGAACGTCGCCGAGCACGTCCACGCCGGATTTGTCCGCCTTGTCCACGACCGTCGTCCGCATCGACTTCTCCTGCATCGCTTCTCCGACCGTCGAACCGACCTCCCCGTAACCGGCGACGATTATCGACCCGCGGATGGGACCGCGGCCGTCCGAGATGGTCATCTCCTTCAGCCGTTCGAGTTGCTGCTCCCGCCCGGCGGCGAGCAGAATCGTGCTCTCGTCCAGTTCGGTCGTCGGCGAGGGAGAACTCTGGAACTCCCCACGTCGCCACAGGCCGATGATGCTCGCGCCGGTTCGTTCCCGAACGCCGCTTTTCGCGAGCTTCCTGCCCGCGATTTCCGACCCGGCCTGGATCGATAGCTCCAGGATTTCGAAATCCTCCCCGATGGTGACGGTTTCGCCGAGGTCCGCCGTCACCGACGCCGTGACCTTTTCGGCGAGACTGTGGCCGAGCAGGTGACGCGGCGAGAACACCTGATCCGCCCCGGCGTAGCGGAGGTAGTTCGCCAAATCCGGGTTCTCCACGAGGCTGATGACCCGAACCGTCTCGGATACCTCACGGACCGCGAGCGCGATACTCGCGTTCTGTTCGTCGGTCGCGTCGGCGACGACGGCGTAGGCGTCCTCGACGTGGACGTTTCGGAGCGCGTCGGCTGACTCCGGGTCGCCGTGGACGACCGAGATGTTCGCCTCGTACAGGTCGAGCGCCTCGTCCCGGTCGCGGACGACGACGACGAACTCCCTGTCCCACGACTGAAACTCGTCGATGAGCGTCTCGGCGCGCGGCGAATAACCACAGACGACCACGTGGTCCTCCACGTCGTCGATGGCCGTTGGAGGACTCACGCGCAGTGCTTCCTGTACCCACGGCGCGACGAACACCGGGAGCGCCATGAAGATGAGCAGTACCCCGGAGATCTGCATCGCCACCATGAGCAGGTGCATCTGCGGCGTCGTCCATTTCGAAGCATCGACGCCGAACCCCGTGGTCGTGAACGTCTCGATGACGATACCGAACGCCTCCAGCGCGGTTCGATGTACCCCTTCGTACGTCTCCATCCCCCACATGTACGCGACGGTGTACAGCACGATGACCCCGGCAAACGAAGCGAGATAGAGAAACGCCCGTCGTCGCTGCCGTGACACTTCGGGAAACACGGTGAACGGAACGCGTCGCGGTCGCGAAACCATTGTCCTAAGACTGTCAGTCAGGTGCCTTTATTCTGCCGTCTATCGGGATGGTTTCGTCTCGTTGATTGACGGATTCGGCCGCCATCTCACCGGACGACTCAACATCCCCCGGTCCGTTGTCCCATCAAATGACCCGCTATCGTGGCGCGATTCTCGACGTGGACGGGACGCTCGTCAGGGGAAACAACGGCGTCCCCGGTGCGGCCGAGGCCGTTCGAACGCTTCGAAACCTGGGAACGAACCTCCTGTTCTTCTCGAACAATCCGACGCAACCGCCGGAACACTACGTCTCACGGCTTGCCGCCGCCGACATCGCCATCGACGACGCCAACGTGCTCACGTCGGCGCTCGTCACGGCCGAATTCCTCGAAGCCGAGTACGAGGGACACGACGCCCTCGTCGTCGGCGAGGGGTATCTCTCCGAACTGCTCGAAGAACGCGGGTTCGTGGTGTGTGAGGACCCTGACGACGCCGAACTCGTCGTCGCCTCCATCGACCGCGAATTCGACTACGACGACCTCACCGCCGCGCTCTGGGCGCTCGAAGGTGACGTCCCGTTCGTCGGTACCGATCCGGACGTGACGATTCCAGTTCACGAGCGACTCGTCCCGGGATCGGGAGCCATCATCAACGCCATCGCGGGCGTCGCGGGCAGGGAACCGGACCACGTCCTCGGCAAACCGTCGCCGGACGCGGGGCGGGCCGCGTTGTCCCATCTCGACGTTTCGGCGGAGGACTGCCTCGTCGTCGGGGACAGACTGGACACGGACATCGCCCTCGGCGAGGAAATCGGGGCGACGACGGTGCTCGTCCGCTCGGGCGTGACGTCGCCGGACGTGCTCGCCGGATCGGAGATCCAGCCTGACCACGTAATCGACTCAGTTAGGGAGATAGACGAAGTGCTCGGGGACTGAATCGGGTGCATGGAAACCGCGCTCGTCTGGTTTCGAACCGACCTCCGCGCTCGGGACAATCACGCACTCGCCGCCGCGACCGAGGCCGAGCGACTCTGCTGTGTGTACTGTTTCGATCCGCGGGGGTTCGGTTCGCGGGAGTACGGGGGAACGAACTCGTTTCGGTACGAGAAGACGGGTAGCCACCGGACGCGATTCCTCCGGGAGAGCGTCGCCGACCTCCGAACGTCGCTTCGCGAGTTGGGGTCCGAACTGATCGTTCGTCACGACCGACCGGAAGCGGTCGTCCCGGAACTCGCGTCGGCCATCGACGCCGATTTCGTGAGCTTTCAGGCCACCTCAACCCCGGAGGAACGCGCCGTCGAACGGACGGTGACGGCCCGACTGAAAAGGACCGAAACGAATCCCGATGTCGAGTCGTTCCGGGGCCACACGCTGTATCACCCTGACGACTTGCCCGTCCCAGTCGCTCGAATCGAGGACACGTTCACCCCGTTTCGGCGAACGGTCGAAAATTCGGACGCGACGGTTCGTCCGACGGTCGAAGCGCCGTCGGCGCTTCCACCGATTCCGGAGGTGGCGGGGACGGCGGCGGAAGCGGACGCGTCCGCTTCCGCCGGGGCGCTCGACCCCGGCGAGATTCCCACCTTCGAAGCGCTCGGTGTCGAACCGGCGACGCAGGACGAACGTGCAGTCCTTCGGTTCGAGGGCGGCGAAACGGCGGGACTCGAACGACTGGAACGCTACGTCTGGAAGCGCGACCGGTTGCAGGAGTACAAGGAGACGCGAAACGGATTGTTGGGGTCCGATTACTCCTCGAAGCTCTCGCCGTGGCTCAATTTGGGCTGTCTCTCCCCCAGAACGGTGTACGAAGCCGTCGAACGCTACGAGCGCGAGCGTGTCGAGAACGAATCGACGTACTGGCTCGTGTTCGAACTCCTGTGGCGCGATTTCTTCCAGTTCCAGTTCGAAAAGCACGGGACTCAGCCGTTCGAACGGGACGGGATTCGACATCGGGTCGACATCCACTGGCGGAGCGGGACCGACGGGGAAAGCGAGGAGGAGCTCGAGCGGTGGAAACGCGGCGAAACCGGCATCCCGTTCGTGGACGCGAACATGCGGGAGTTGAACGAAACCGGGTACGTGTCGAACCGCGGGCGACAGAACGTCGCCAGCGTGCTGGCGAACGACCTCCGAATCGACTGGCGGAAGGGAGCGGCCTACTTCGAGACGAAACTCGTGGACTACGACCCCGCGAGCAACTACGGCAACTGGGCGTACATCGCGGGCGTCGGCAACGACTCGCGGAACCGCTCGTTCGACGTGGGGTGGCAGGCCGAGCGGTACGACCCCGACGCGACGTACGTCAAATACTGGCTCCCCGAACTCGACGGTGTGCCGGGCGAGAAGGCGCACGAACCGTGGACGCTGTCCCCCGACGAACAGGAGCGATACGGCGTCACGCTCGGCGAGGACTATCCGGAACCGCTGACCCAGTGGCTTGGGTCGAACGAGTGAGAAATTTTGGACCGTCTCGCTGTTACCGCGATCCAATTCGAGAGGCTACGGATGAACGCCGGGGTCGTGACGATAGTTGAATAGTTGTTCGTCTATTCAACTATCCTCATATCATCGTGTCACGAACGCGCTCGTGGGTCGAGGGGGTCGATGTCGCCCCCCGTCAAGCGACCTCAGTCACTCCTCCGCGAGCGGTTCGATGTTCTGGTTGACGTGGAAGATGTTCTCCGGATCGTATCTCTCCTTGATCTCCCGTAGTCGCTCGTAGTTGTCGCCGTAGGTCGCCTGGATTCTGTCCGTCCCCTCCTCCATCATGAAGTTGACGTACGCACCACCCATCGAGTGCGGGTGGGTTGCCTCCCAGTACCCCCGTGCCCAGTCTGTTATCTCGTCTTTTTTCGCCGGGTCCCCGTCCACGCCGAAGATGACCATCGACCACGTGGCGTCGCGGTTCGACCACGCCGTTTCGTCCGATTCGGGGCGGTGGGCCGCGCCATTGACCGGATACAGGTGCATCCCGGACTGCGGGGTCGGCACGTCCGCGAAGCGTCGGTGTTCGTCGATGGCCTCGTCGGTCAGGTCGTGGACGAAGTCGCCCTTCCAGTACCACTGGTCACCCGGCGGATAGAGGTCGTCGAACATGCTCTGGAGCGCCGGGTAGGGCATCTCCCCGACGTGCTCGAACAGCGGTTCGGCGACGTCGTGTGCGGGTCGTAGCACGCCGTCGATGTCGTCCGGATCACCCAGGTAACACCACATCAGCCCACACACCTTCTCGCCGTGGATTTCCTCCGGGAACGGCTCTCCCGGCACTTCCGCGATCAGATAGAACGCGTACACGTCCTCCGGCGCGTTCGGAAGCCACTCGCGGTACCAGCGCATGGTGTCTTCGAGTTCGTCGATGGGCCAGAAGGTCGGTCCGGCGACGACGGTGTCCACCGGGTGTAGTTCGAATTCGAACGCCGTGACGACGCCGAAGTTGCCGCCGCCGCCGCGGAGTGCCCAGAACAGGTCCGAATGCTCGTCCTCGCTGGCGTGAACCAGTCGTCCGTCGGCCAGCACGACGTCCGCGCCGAGCAGGTTGTCGATGGTCAGCCCGTACTTCCGGGTCAGATAGCCGTGTCCCCCGCCGAGGGTAAGCCCGGCGACGCCGGTGGTGGAGATGACACCGCTCACCGTCGCCAGTCCGTCTTCGTGCGTCGCCCCATCGACGTCGCCCCACGTACAGCCGGGTTCCACGCGGGCAGTCCGCTCCTCGGCATCGACGCTGATATCGGTCATGTTCGACAGGTCGATGACGAGTCCGTCGTCCACCAGCGCCAGGCCCGCACCGTTGTGACCGCCGCTCCGAATCGCCACCTCCATCTCGTTTTCGCGGGCGAACTCCACGGCCCTGATCACGTCGTCTACGGTGTCACAACGGGCTATCAGCTGCGGATGCCTGTCTATCATCGCGTTGTAGATCACGCGCGCTTCGTCGTACTCCGTCCCGTCTTCCGGTTGGAACACGTCCCCGCCGGAACGCCGTTTGAACTCCTCGATTACCGCTTTGTCTACCGGTTGACTTTCTGTCGCCATGATTCCCTCCCGTGTGGAAAAAAGACCGTGGACAAAAATGTAGCTATCTAGTGAAATTCTCGCACGTGGTGGGTCGATTGCAGGGCATGCAAGCGGGTCAGTGATTGCACGGATAGTGCCAGACCCGGTATTGGTCCGAGGCCCTCACCGCGGCCGTCCGTTACTACACTTCGAGGAGGTCGGGGCCGAGCGGTCGGGCCTCGTCCCGATAGGAGTCATAGAGGGCTTCCGCCCACTCCCGCGCTTCGGGTGAGTTCGTATCGACGACCGCCCGTAACATGCCGGTATCCGGGTCGTAACCCGTGAGGGCGACTCGGTCGTCGAAGAGGGTGAGTCCACACGGGAGCGCGTCGTGCATCAGGATGGTGAGGTTACCGCCCTCCAGCCCTTTCTTGGCTGCCGTCGGTGACCATTCCAGTACGGCTTCGACGATGGGTGGCGGATAGATGATTTCGGTGGTCATCCCCTCGCGGACGTTCCGATACAGGGTCCCGGCGTTGGCGGATTTGAGCGTCGCCGTTCCGAACGCACGCATCGTCCCCGCGTCCGCTATCAACTCGTCGTAACGACGCACGGGTTCGTACGGGTCGTCGTCATCGGCTACCGTGACGACGGCGTCGGAAAACGATTCCATCGAGATGCCGAGTTTCTCCGCCGGAAGCCATCGCGCGACGTCGCGCAACCGCTGTCTCGTTTCGATCCGATCGAGCAGGGTCGTGACCTCCCCCGCAACGAACAACCCGTCCGACGTCGCCCGATGCTGACAGCCATCCCGGCGAATCCAGCCGCGAGCTTCGAACTCGTGGAGCGTGCGCCCGATCGTCGAGGACGACGCACCGGTCAGCGCCTGTAGGTCGTCCCGACTGTGCGGACGCTCGGCAAGCGCGTCGAGGCACTCGATGCGGTGTTCTGACCGTATGAGAAACTCTATCTCGTCGAGTGCAGTTCCCATGGTTCTAGTTAGCACCCGACAGTATATCTTCGTGTGGGGTCGCTCGTCCGAATCGACATCGAGTGGACACGAAACGGGAAACCGTCGAACCGCCGCCCACCCGACTCGACGTACCCCTTTTTGTGCTCCGCCTCGCAACAGTTCGGAAATGGCTCCCGTGAATAGAACACTGCGGACGCTCGAAGACGGTGACGACGTCGTCGGCGCGTGGCTTCTCTCGCGCAGCACGCGTGCGGCCGAGGTCGTGGCACGAACCGACGTCGATTGGCTCGCCATCGACACCGAACACGCGCCCCATTCGCCCGAACGCGTCGAGGCATTGATTCGGGCCGTCGAACCCCACGCGACGCCACTCGTCCGACTTCCGTCGGTCGAAACGACCGTCTCTGGCGGGGCGAAACACGCCCTCGATTCCGGGGCGCAGGGTGTCATCGTCCCCGGCGTGGAATCCGCCGCGGACGCGGAACGGGTCGTTCGTGCGACCCACTTTCCACCGGTCGGCGAGCGGGGCGTCGCCGGAACCACGCGGGCGAACGAGTACGGGGAACGGTTCGACGACTACGTCGCGAACGCGAACGACGAGACGCTCGTCGTCGTCCAAATCGAGTCGCCGTCGGCGGTCGAATCGGTCGAGGACATCCTCGCCGTCGACGGCATCGACGTCGCGTTCATCGGCGAAAACGACCTCTCGTCCGCGTACGGGTATCCGGGCGAAAAGGACTATTCCACCGTGACGGCGGCCGTTCAGCGGGTGTTCGAGGCGGCCGAGGCCAACGGCGTGTACCCAGGTATCGCCGGTCGAACGCCGACCACCCTGACGGAGCGGTCGAACCGTGGCTTCCAATTCTTCCTCCTCGGGGCCGACCTGAGTTTCATGCGCACCGGCATCGAGGAGTTCCTGGATGGGTAACGACGACTCGTCGGAGTCACGAATCGGACGAATATTATTTCACCAAAACAAAGGAAAAATAAATGGTCCTTCGGGTGGTATCTGTGTTCGAACATGGCAGCCAATACCGCCGGGACGACGCTCGAAGTCGAGGTAGCAACGGTCATCGATGGGGACACCTTCAAAGTCCACTTCGACGAGGCGACGACGGGGGAGTCCGACCTCGTGAACCTCCGTATTCTCGGACTCGACACCGAGGAAACGCACGCCGGTGTCGGAAAGCCGAAGACGCCGTGGGGTGAGAAGGCCAAGGAACACGCCAAAGGGTTGGTTCCGGAGGGGTCTTCGGTCACCATCGAGTTCCCGGGGACGGAATCCATCGACGAATGTCTTCGGCGCTACCGGGGCAACTACGGTCGGCCGCTCGTCTTCGTCCACGTCGATGGCGAGGATTATCAGGAACACATGATCCGGAAGGGATACAGTCCGTATTTCACGAAGTACGGCTACGCCGTCTTCGACGACCACCACCGGCGGTATCGTGAGGCGGAGCAAAACGCTCAAGCCGACGACATCGGCGTCTGGAACCAGTCGAAAGTCAACGGTTCGGTGATGCGCGAGTACGAACCGCTGCGTTCGTGGTGGACGCTGCGCGCGGAGATGGTACGTCGGTATCGGAGCGCGGCCGACGACGAATCGATACTCGATACCCGACAGGACTACCACGAGATCGAGACCAGCGTCGGGGAGGAACTCACCGTCTTCACCGAACTCGACGGCTACGAGCGCGCCGGGGAGAAACACGCCATCGTCAAGATCGGTTCGAAAGAGCAGCCATTCCAACTGTTCCTCCCGGACGCGCTGGAAACGGAGGGCGGCCAGCGACTCATCTCGCTGCTGGAAAAACGGTACATCGCCAAATCGGACGGCGAGTCGGTACAGCGCCCCAATCGAAGCTACGCGTTCGTCACGGGGACGGTGAAGCAGTACCCGGAGGAGGATGGCAACCCTGAAATCGTCGTCGAGTCCATCGACCAACTCGCAGACGTTCCGCCGGAAACGAGCGATTCCGCCGGGGAATAGCTCCGGAGAGCTGCTATTGATACAATATATCACTGAAACGAACACAACATAAATATAATCAAATATATAAAATTTTAGAAAGATTAATGCGATATAATTAAAATGAGTGAACTGATGTCAGACGACACGGTACCTCGACGCAAGTTTCTCGCGCTGGGTGGAATAACAGGCGCAACGCTCCTCACCGGGTACGCCGCGGCGACGGGCCGGTCATCGACCGACCGACGGCAGGACCAAAGCGAGGGGGACGAATCGATGCACGCGGAGGATTCCAACCCGTCGTCCGATCACATCGAACTGTCCTTCCTCGGCCGATACGAGACCGGCCAGTTCGACGAGGGCGCTGCCGAGATCGTCAGCTACGATCCCGATCTCCAACGCGCGTTCTTCGTCAATGCCGAGGAGGCAACCGTCAACGCCGTCGATCTCGGCGATCCGTCGAACCCCGAAAAAGTCGGAACCGCCGACCTCTCGGACGCGTGGACGGACGCGGGGGACGCCACGAGCGTCGACGTTCACGACGGACTCGTTGCCGCCACGGTCGCCGCTGACGACGCGACGAATCCCGGGAAGGTCGTGTTTTACGACGGTCGAACGCTCGAACTGGACTCGATGGAGACCGTCGGCGCGAACCCGGACATGGTGACGTTCACGCCCGACGGAAAACGGGTGCTCACCGCGAACGAAGGCGAACCGAACGACGAGTACGACACCGACCCGCGCGGTTCGGTGAGCGTCGTATCGATCGCCGGACGGGACGGTAACTGCGCCGTCGAAATAGCCGGATTCACGGCCTACGACGGGAAGGAGGACGAACTTCGGGAACAGGGCGTTCGAATCTTTGGTCCCGACGCCAGCGCATCGCAGGACTTCGAACCCGAATACATCACCGTCTCCGCCGATTCGAAGACCGCGTGGGTCTCGTTGCAGGAGAACAACGCCCTCGCAGTCGTCGATATCGTGAGTGCGACGGTCACGGACATCCTCCCGCTCGGCTACAAGGACCACATGCTCCCCGGCAACGAACTCGACGCCAGCAACGAGGACGGCGGGATGAACATTCGCAACTGGCCGGTGTACGGCATGTATCAACCCGACGGTATCGCCTCGTACGAGGTCGGCGAGGCGTCCGCCGACGCCGCTGGTAGCCAGACTTCGTCCGGCGACGGCGAGACGTACATCGTCACCGCGAACGAAGGGGACGCCCGCGATTACGACGGCTTCTCGGAGGAGGTCTCGCTCGAAGACCTCGAACTCGACCCGGATGCGTTCGATTTCGACCGGATCGAAGGAATCGACGACGTCGAGGAACTGCAGGCCGAGGAGAACCTCGGTTCGCTCCACGTGACGAACCAACTCGGCGACGTCGACGGCGACGGCAAATTCGAGGAGATATACGTCTTCGGCGGGCGGTCGTTCTCGATCTGGAACGGGGAAGGGAAACTGATGTACGATAGCGGCAGCGAGTTCGCCCGTATCATCGCGCGTCAGTACCCCGACCACTTCAACACGGACAACGACGAGAACGACCCGGACAGTCGGAGCGACAACAAGGGTCCCGAACCCGAAGGCGTCGATGTCGGCGTCGTCGATGGTCGGACCTACGCGTTCATCGGCCTCGAACGAATGGGCGGAATCATGGTGTACGACGTCTCGAACCCACAAAACGCCGAGTTCGTCCAATATCTGAACGACCGTGATTTCAGCGTCGACGTGGGGGATCAGATCGACGACGGCGACCTCCCCGTCGGTGCCGCTGGCGACCTCGGTCCGGAGGGTGTCACGTTCGTTTCCGCCGAGGAGAGCCCCACCGACGCCCCGTTAGTGCTCACCGGCAACGAAATCAGCGGTACGATGGCCGTCCACCGCGTCGATTCACTCTAGGTGCTCGAACACGGGCGTCCCTCGATAGTATCTAAAACAACATTCAGCCCCCAAATCGCTTAGAACAGTCGGTCGATGAGGCGGTTCGCCGTGATCGATCCCTCGATCAGATACCACCAGCGGTGGTTCCGCGAGGAGAGCGTCGCCGCGCCGAAGAGCAGTGCCCCTCGTCGCCGTTTCCCGCGGTGGAACGCGTACGCCGACTGCGTGAGCAGGGTGAGCACGTTCAGGTTCGACGCCGTAACCGCCGCGTCGATCCGCTTGCTCGCGCCCTTCGTGTAGTGATTGGCGCTGTGCGGAATCGGCGTCCGTCGTCCGTTGATCTCCGTCGTCCCGGATCGGAACGCCTCCACGATGGTGTCACAGTCGATCTCCGCCTTGTTCGACACGCCGTCGATGGTGAGTTCGGTGTACGCCCGTCCGACCATCGACGCGGTGTGTGCGTCGCTCGCCGCGATTCCCGGATAGCCGTGCTCTTCCGCGAACGCCCCTGCACGCCGGTTCTTGTACCCCGTGAAGAGCCACGAGTTGTACACCTCGATGGCGTCACACGCGACGAGGTCGCGTTTCCGAACGCCGTGGCGACTCCACTGGAACGGATGGGGAACGATGGCGACGCCGCCGAGTTCGTGGACGTCCTTGACGGTCGCCCCGAGCGATTGGCGCGGCGTGGGACGTTCGTCGACGCCGATGGCGAGGAGGTGACCGTCCGCCGTCGAAACTTCGACGCCTGGAATCCCTATCAGGCCGTATTCGGCGGCGAGCGCCGCGGCTTGCCGTGACTCCTCGATGACGTCGTGGTCGGTGATGACGATGGCGTCGAGACCGATGTCACTGGCCTGCTCCAGCAGCAGTTCGATCGAATCGTGCGCATCGTACGACCCCTCCGAGTGGACGTGGGGATCGATCCTGACGGTTACTCCGGTTGGCACTTTATTATTCCACGGTCGTATCGAATATCAATCTGTCTACTTCACCCCTGCCGAAATCGTTATCACCCGCCGTTCGTTGAACGCGGCTTCAAATCGGGACGTCCCCGACAGCGACGCTACCGTTCGTTGGAACGACGCCCGCGTGGAGGACATCGACGAGGGGTTACTCCCTTCCCCTCGCTTCCAGATGCCGAATTTCCCGTTCCCTTCCCGATATACGCCGTGTTTTGATGAACTGGTCAGAATTCCTTTTATCGAACCATCCGTGGATCGAAACGGGTCGGGATGCCACCACCCACTGTCGATTCGGACAGAGGCAAACACCTCGGCACGATACGCCCACAAGCGACGCTCGCTACCGGCTATCTGAACGTCACGTGGCTTACCACATCATCTCTCCCCGACCCATCGTGCCGGATCGTCCGGCCCCGTCGCCGGACGGTTTCTCAGCACCGGTAGACGAAGGCGGTATCGTGCCGATACCTGTCATCATCCTCGTATTCGGCCCTCGGTACTGACAGACGACGCCGCGAGACGAAGCGTTTTACTCGGGGAGAACGAGATGAAACCATGAGCCAATTGAGTCTCCACCACCACGGTGTCTCGGTAACCGACCTCGATCGTGCAGTCGAATTTTACAGCGACGTCCTCGGGTTCGACGTCATCGACCAGTACACCCTCTCCGACGACGCACTTTCGACGGCCGTCGACGGCGACGAACTGACGGGCCACTTCGCCCAACTCGACGGCGGAACGGGCCGCGTCGAACTCATCGAATACGAAGCCGACGATAACGACGACGGGAACGACGTTCGCGGCGCGGCGGTGTACGACACCGGGGCGAAACACCTCGGGATAGAAACCGACGACCTCGATACCGTGTACGAATCGCTCCCCGACGACGTCGAGGCCATCAGCGAACCGCAGACGACCGGCAGCGGCACGAAGATCCTCTTCATCCGCGACCCGGACGGCAATCCGGTCGAGATTCTCGAACTCTGAATCGGCTTTCTGTCTGTCCGACGCGCCGTATCCGAGGATGAACGTGAAAAGCGGTCAAACTGTGGGCGAACGCAGGAACGAAACGCTCGGGGATCGAACTCCCGACGAAAATGCGAGCCTACGAAGTCCAACGGACGGATTCCGAGTACGACGGGGTAGTACAGTCCGAGCGGTCGAAGCCGAGTCCCGACGCCGACGAGGCGCTGGTCCGCATCCACGCGTGCTCGCTGAATTACCGCGATTTGGCCATCGCGAACGCAGACCTCGTTTATCCCGGAGCGGAGCCTCCGGTGATTCCGCTGTCCGACGGGGCCGGTGAAGTCGTGGAAGTCGGGGACGATGTCGAACGAATATCGGCGGGAACCCGCGTCGCAACGCCGTTCGCCCCCGATTGGATAGAGGGGGCGGGAACGCCGGAAAAGCTGGCGCGAACGACGGGCGGTTCAACCGACGGGGCGCTGGCGGAGTACGTGACGTTTCCGGCCGAGAGCCTCGCCGTCCTCCCCGACTACCTCTCCTACGAGGAGGGCGCAACGCTCTCCTGTGCGGGACTGACGGCGTGGCGCGCGCTCGTCGAGGATGGGAACCTCCACGTCGGGGAGACGGTGCTCGCGCTCGGAACGGGCGGCGTCTCGACCTTCGCGCTCCAGTTCGCCGCGATGCACGGCGCGCGCACGGTCGTCACGTCGTCGAGCGACGAAAAGCTCGAAGCGGCCCGCGAACGTGGGGCGAACGAGACGATAAACTACGAATCGACACCCGAGTGGGGAGAAGTCGTCCAAGAACGAATCGGCGGCGCGGACCACGTCGTCGAAGTCGGCGGTCCCGGGACGCTCGAACAGTCGCTCGAAGCGGCGGCCGTCGGCGGTCACGTCCATCTCATCGGCGTCCTCGCCGGGCAGCAAGGACGCGTCGACCCCGGCCCGATCATGCACAAATCGCTCGACGTCGAGGGCGTGATGGGCGTCGGAAGCCGCGCGATGTTCGACCGGATGACCGACGCGATGGCGGTCGAGGAGATGCACCCCGTCATCGACCGCGTCTTCGACTTCGACGAAGTCCGCGAGGCGTACCGCTACGTGGACCGCGGCGAGCATCGCGGGAAGGTAGTCATCTCCGTCGAGTGATCGGGTGGCGCAGTTCGCTTCCCGGTTTCAGAACGGCCGGGCGACGCTCACGTGCATCCCGACGAAACGCCATTCTTCCGTTCCTCCTTCCTCGCTATCTCGCCGCTCCAGCGTGCCGCTCCAGCGCGTGTCGAACTCGTGGCGCGTTCCGGTTCCGGTTTCCGTATCCGTGCCGGTGTCGGTCCACGCCATGTGAACGTCGTCGCTGAACCACGCGTGGCGGTCGCGTTCGGTCACCCGCAGGTCGCTGCTCGTCACCGTCCAGTCCTCCGATTCGCGGGTCTGATCGCGCAATCCCTCGGCGACGGCCTCGTACCCGACGAGTCGTTCCGAGATTCCGAACTTGACCAGCGATTCGTCCGCCGCGAAAAACGGCGGTAACGGTTCGCCCTCACGAAGCGCCTCGTAGTACTCCCGTACCGTCGTCTCCGCGTCGTCTGCATTCATTTCGGGCTGACATCGACCCGCGTGCTTCAAAGCTCTTGTTCGTGTGTGACCGTCGCGCCCCTGGAAACAGCGCGCTCGAAGTCGCCCACTTCGTTATCCGTTACTTAGTGGACTTGCCGCTGCAACCATGTTGTATCTGCCTCTGTGGAAAGGATTATAACTGTACGAATGGAGGGTATTATCGAAGAAAGAAGTTTGGATAGTCAACGAATGAAACATTACTTGTACGGATACCCACAACACGGTCTACAGCGGGACGACGACGAACGGTCCGTCTACGGTTCGCCGCAACACGAGGTGACGGACGCAAAAACGAGCGGTTCGACGGATTCGGAACCGCGACTTCGAGCACGGCTGTTTCCGTAATCGAGGTCCGGAATAACTGATAATCGCCGATCCGGCTACTTCTCGATTCCCCACGAGCGGGACGTCCCGACGACCTATCGGACGACGCTCACTGATTCCACGGCGCGTCGTCGGGATCGATGAACCGCTCCTCGCGCTCGATACCGTCGATGGTGGCGATGTCCTCCTCGCTCAGATCCAACTCGCGCGCCGCGAGGTTGTCCCGGAGGTGCTCCTCGCTCGACGTCTTCGGGATGGCGGCGACGTTCTCCTTCGCGGCGAGCCACGCCAGCGACACCTGATACGGGGTCGCGTCGTGTCGCTCGGCGACCTCCCGAATCTCGTCCACATCAGCGACTTCCCCGCGCGCGACCGGCGCGTAGGCGACGAGCCAGTGGTCGTCCTCTCGCGCGTACTCCTGCAGTTCCTCCTGTTGGAGCAGGGGATGCATCTCTACCTGATGGGCGAATATCGGCGCGTCGAGGACCGAACGCGCCTCGTCCAGTTGTTCCGGCGTGAAGTTGCTCAGGCCGACGTGCTCGATTTTCCCCTCCTCGCGCAACTCGTCGAACGCGGGGAGCGTTTCCTCCGCGTCGTAGGTGTCCCGCGGCCAGTGGACGTACAACAGATCGACCGTGTCCACGCCGAGGTCGTCGAGGCTCGCCGCCGCGCTGGCGAGCACGTCGTCGTGTGCGAGCATGTCGTCCCACACCTTCGTCGCCAGAAACACGTCCCCGCGGTCCACGTCGGCTTGCTCGATACCGTCGCCGACGTACTCCTCGTTGTCGTAGGCCCGTGCGGTATCGACGTGACGATAGCCGAGTTCCAGCGCGGCCGCGACGACCTCCGCACACTCCTCAGGGTCGGTGTTCTTGTACGTTCCCAATCCGATCGGGGGTAGTTCGTCCATATCGGTCCATGTTCCAGCGCGCTTGTGAATGATGTGGCCGTCGTGGCATCGGCTATTTTTCACACGCCACTCCACAGTACTATTGACCAGGTGACTGTTACTATGGCCAGGTAGCTCCCTCGTCTGTTCTCGACGATAGTACCCTGGAATACCGCAACCTCCACAACTATCCGTCGATACGACAGACGACGTTACGACGCTGGCGAGCGTACGAACGGGCGATGAACCCCATGGAAAACACCGTACGTCCGGTTTCCGTGATCCTACGTCCGGTATCCGTGAACCGACTCCTCGGCGGCGATTGCTGGGCGGTCGGTGGTGAAATCCCATGACCACGTTCGTCCTGATTCACGGTGCGTGGCTGACGCCCCGCAGTTGGGAGGGTTTCGAGGAGTACCTCTCCGAACGTGGTCACGAAGTAATCGTCCCGGCGTGGCCGGGACACGACCGCCCTGTCGAGGAAATCCGTGCCGACCCGTCGCCGATAGACGGTCTGACCCTCCAGGAAATCGTAGACCACTACGCCGACGTGATTCGAGACCTCCCGGAACAACCGGTCCTGGTCGGCCACTCGTTCGGCGCGCTGATCGTTCAACTGTTGCTGGATCGGGGATTCGGTGCGGCAGGGGTGGCCATCGACACCGCCCCGCCGAAGGGGGTTCGACTTCCGCTGTCCTCACTCCGGACGGCGTGGCCGGTACTTTCCAACCCCGCGAACCGTAACCGCACCGTGGAATTGTCCTTCGAACAGTTCAAATACGCGTTCGTCAACACGTGGCCGGATGACGACGCGCGCGCTGCCTACGACCGATACGCGGTGCCGGAAACCGGCCGTATCTTCTTCCAAGCGGGGACGTCGAGTCTTACGCCCAATGCGGCGAACACCGTCGATTACGGAAACGACGACCGACCACCACTCCTGCTCGTCGTCGGTGAGCGAGACCACACGTCGCCGCCGTCGCTCTCCCGTTCGATCAATCGAAAGTACGGTCGCAGTCGGGCGGTCACGGACCTCCACGAGTTCGTCGGGCGGTCCCACCTACTCATGGTCGGTGACGGCTGGAAGGAAATCGCGGAAGACGTCGAGCGCTGGGCGGACCGAACCCTCCCCGACGGCAGTCACACCGACCGTCCCTGACGGCCGACGGGTCGGCATCCGTTTTCACAATCCTTCGTCAAGTTTCCACGGACGTGGCGTTGCTACCGCTCCGTCTATTCGTCCGGCACGAGCGTCGTTTCGATGAGACGCGACGTTCCGCGTCTGATTCGCCCGCCGACCGCAGTCGACGAGATACCCAACTGCTCGGCGAGTGCTTCGTGTGAGGTCTGGCGCGGTTCCTCGAAATAGCCCGCCTCGAACGCCGTCAACAGGGCCGTTCGCTGTGCCTCGGTCAGGGATTCCCCGTCGGCGGTCAGGCTCTCCTGTTGATACATCCGGTCCAACTCGAACGAGATGTCTTCCTCCCGACAGTAGTCCCACAGCTGTGACAGCGACTTTCGGTCGGGGAGTTGGAGACGGAGGAGCCATCCCTGCCGCACCGACCTCGCTTCGAGCATCAGGCCGCCGACCTTGGTCGTCTTCGGCGTGAGCAGTTTCGTGCCCGGCGTGTAGCAGAGGCGGTAGATTCGGGTGTCGCCGTGGTTCGCCACCATCTCGGACTTCTTTACCGTCGAATCGTCCCGTAGTGCGTCCTCGAACGGGCCGAAATCACCGTCCTCGGTTTCGACGAGGAAGAAGAACAGTCCCGTATCCGGGTCCGTCCCCGTCGTCGGAACGACCTTGATTGCGACGTTCGGTACTGCCGCTATCGTAGGTGCCAGCGCGAGGTCCGGATGGTGAACCGTAACGTGCGAGATGAACGACATAGCTATTACCGGTGATTCCCTCGACATCCGACCCTCGTCGGCATGCGTGTTAAACATTCGGTACCACGATCGGAATGAAAGGTTCGATACCACGGTCCGAATGAAACGTTCGGCACCACTGTCGGAATCGAACGCGATAGCCACATCCGGGCTTCGAAGAGACGGTAGCCCGCCCCGTCTCCCGGCAGAAAACGCGGTCGTCCGAGTGCGTTCCCCCGTTTAGAACGCGCTGACGTGATCGTCCTTCGGTTCCCACACGTGACCCGTCATCCGCAGTTCGTGGAGGTCGTCGAGCGTCTCGCCGATGGTTCGACCCCGCTCGCCCATCGCCGCCGTCACGAGACCGAGCGGGACGCCGTCCTCGAAGCTCTCGCCGAGTTCGAGGACCACGGATTTGAGGTCCGCGTTGTCAGGTGGTTTTCCGGCCGAACCGTAGTCGGCGTACTCCCATTCGACGTCGTGGCCCGTGAGCGACCGGTGGCGTCTGTAGAACTCGATGACTTCGTTGGGGGTTGTCGTCTCCTTTCGCTCCCCGCAGTCGGTACAGCTGGCGACGAACGGCGCTGGTTCCTGTTCGCTCATCGTCGGTTCAGGCGTTGTAGGCCTCTTGGGCCAGTCGGTGGAACTTGTGGAGTGTGTGCTCGTTCGGTCCGAGTTGGGCCTGTGCGAGCGCTCCCGACTTCAGCCCCTGGTACTGACGCTCGACCAACTCGAAGTCCTCCTCCTGCAGTTGTCGACTCGTTCGAACGAACTCCAGTTCCTCGTCGCTCATCTCCGCGTTCCTGAAGAAGTAGTCGGCGACGAGTTGGAACCGTTCCTCGTCGATGGGATCGATGATGTACGTCCCGTAGCCGTCCGCGGTGCCGTACATGTTCACCGTGAAGTTCGGCCACATGTAGTAGAACTTCGCCTCGTGCTCGTCGTGAATCCGGAGTTCGTCCTCGATGTCCTCCTCGTGAGTATAGTGGAGCACCCAGTGGTAGTCGTTCACCTCCAACTCCGATTCGTCGAGTTGAATCCCTTTGATCCAGTCTTGGTGATTCGCCTGGCAGTGGTCGCACTCGGAGTAGTTCCCGCCGAACGTCTTCCAGTTGCATTCGACCTCCGAGACGAACCGCGCGGCGTGTTCGTACTCGTCCAGCGGGAGCGCTTCGAGTTCCGTTTGCATCTTCCCGGCCTGTTCCGAGAGCGGTATTGGGTCGGTGTCGAAGTTGACGAACACCAGCGGTCCGATCCGGTCGGTCGAAACCTCCATCAGACCGTTCTTCCCGGCGTCGAGTTCCGACACGTCGTCGTCCTCCAGGTCCGGGTTGAGGCTTGCCTCCTCGAAGCTCTTCGGCGTCGTCGCGAGGTCCCCGTCCAGGTCGTACGTCCAGAGGTGGTACGGACACTGGATCCGATTCACGTGACTGGGGTCGCTCATCGGCGTATCGTCGACGATTTTCGACCCTCGATGCGCACAGACGTTGAAAAACGCCCGAACGTCGCCCTCGTCGTCCCGGAGGACGATGATCTCCTTGTCGCCGACGTTCCGGGTGAAGAACTCCCCGGACTCGGGGATGCAGTTGGCGTGGCCCGCGTACACCCAGTAGCGCGAGAACACCTTTTCCTTCTCCATTTCGAACACGTCCGGGCTGGTGAAGTACTCCGCGGGGAGGGCGTTCGTTTCGTCGGTGATGTCGGGACTGACCGCTTCGACCCGGTCGGTCCCGTCGTTCCATCGTGTCATGTGACAACTTGTCACTATCTGGGGGTATAAATATGAACCACAGATAGCTCCCCCATTCAAGTGCCCCCGGTTTCGAGACGGACCGTTCGAGCGGGGACGAACGCGGGTTCATCCGCTTTTCGCGGGGAAAACGTGAAGACGGTCGATTCGAAACTACGGGGACGAGTATGAGTGACAGTAACAACCGACGGGACGTCATCGTCATCGGCGTCGGTGGAATGGGGAGCGCCGCGACGTACCACCTGGCGCGGCGCGGCCTCGACGTCCTCGGATTGGAACGGTTCGACATCCCGCACACACAGGGTTCCTCGCACGGTATCACGCGAATCATCCGGCGTGCGTACTACGAACATCCGTCGTACATCCCGCTCATCGAGCGCGCCTACGAACTGTGGGACGAGTTGGCCGACCGGACGGGACGTCCGGTTATCCACCGAACCGGTTCCATCGACGCCGCCCCCGAGGGGAACGTCGTCTTCGAGGGGTCGCTACGCTCCTGTGAGGAACACGACATTCCGCACGAAATCCTCACCGGCGCGGAACTGGCCGACCGCTTCCCCGGCTATCGACTTCCGGACGACTACAAGGCGCTGTACCAACCGGACGGCGGGTTCGTCGTCCCGGAGGAATCGATCATCGGACACGTCGAGGCCGCACAGGAGGAAGGGGCGGATATTCGCGCCCGTCAACGCGTCCTCGACTGGACCGAAACCCCGGACGGCGGCGTACGAGTCGAGACGTCGGCCGGGTCGTACGAGGCCGACAGCCTCGTGCTCGCCGCCGGTGCGTGGAACTACAAACTCGCCGACGCGCTGGACGGACTCGCCGTCCCCGAACGGCAGGTTCTCGCGTGGTTCCAACCCGAAACCCCGTCGCTGTTCGAACCCGACTCGTTCCCGGTGTGGAATATCAGCGCCCCGGAAGGGCGGTTCTACGGCCTCCCGATATACAGCGTTCCAGGGTTCAAACTCGGCAAATACCACCACTTCGACGAACAGGTGGACCCCGACGACTGGAACACGGAACCGGGACCGGCGGACGAACGACTCCTCCGCGATTTCACCGAGAAGTACTTCCCGAAAGCCGCGGGCCAGACCATGCGATTGGCGACGTGCATGTTCACCAACTCGCCGGACGAACACTTCATCCTCGACACGCTTCCAAACCATCCGCAGGTCGCGGTCGCGGCCGGGTTCTCCGGCCACGGATTCAAGTTTTCGAGCGTCGTCGGCGAAATCCTCGCCGACCTCGCCGCCGAGGGGGAGACCGACCATCCCATCGGGATGTTCGAGTTGGATCGGTTCGAGTAGTGGTTTGAGTCGCGGTTCGAGTCGGACCGTTTCGAGCGACGATTCGAGCGAAGGCGTCCCGCTCGTCACCCTCGAACCGGGTACCTAATTTCAATACCTGTCTTATCTCACATTGACCCTTTTCACCCGGTCCGACGGACGTTCATGTGACAAATGAGTGCAAATAGCACACTTCCCGACGAAGTCGGGACGCTCGTCGTGGGAGCCGGTTGTGTCGGCTGTAGCGCGGCGTATCACTTGACGGAACTGGGCCGCGAGGACGTCGTCGTCGTCGATCAGGGACCATTGTTCGAGACGGGCGGATCGACGTCCCACGCACCGGGGTTGGTGTTTCAGACGGCCGGTAACAAGCTGATGTCGAAGATGGCCCAATACACGCGAAACCTGTACGAGGACCTCGACGGGTTTCGGACGTGCGGCGGCATCGAAGTCGCCTACACGGAGGACCGATGGGAGTTCCTCAAGCGGAAGCGCGAGCGAGGTCGTTCGTTCGGCGTCGAGGACGGGGAACTGTTGTCGCCGTCGGCGGTCGAGGAGCGCGTTCCGCAGGTGAACGCGGACGCCATCCACGGCGGTTACTACGTCCCGTCGGACGGGAAGGCCCACGCGGTCGACGTTTCGGAGACGATGGCGAACCTGGCGCGCGAACGCGGTGCCGAATTCTACGGGAACGCGAAGGTCACCGACCTCGACGTCGAGGACGGGGAGATCGACGCCGTCGTCACCGAACACGGCCGTATCGAGGCCGACGAGGTGCTTCTGGCGACGAACATCTGGGGGCCGCTGTTCGGCGAGATGGTCGACGTCGATGTCCCTCTCAAACCGTGTGCTCACCAGTACCTCGTCTCGGACGCCATCGACGAACTGGCCGGTTCCGAGCGTGAAATCGAACAGCCCATCCTCCGCCATCAGGACCGATCGCTGTACTTCCGCCAGCACGGCGACTCGTACGGCGTCGGGTCGTACAACCACGAACCCCTGCTCGTCGAACCCGAGGACATCTACGGCCCGGAGAAATTGGACGACCTCGGCCTGAAATACCCCTCGCTCCGGGAGTTCACGGCCGAACACTTCGTCGAGAACACGCATCCCGACCACGAGCAGACGGCGGCCGACGCCGCGAGCGAACTGATTCCGGCGTTCGAGGACTGTGAATGGGAAACCCAGATGAACGGGATGTTCTGCTTCACCACCGACGGAATGCCCATCTTGGGCGAAACGGAGGACATCGACGGGTTGTGGTGGGCACTCGCCGTCTGGGTCACCCAGTCGGGCGGCGTCGGGAACATCGTCGCCGAGTGGATGGCGAACGGCACGCCGCGACTCGACGGCGAGCGCGTGGACGTGACCGGCGCGTCCATCGACCGATTTCAGGGCCACCACGGGTCCGACGGGTTCGTCCACGACCGGGCGGCACAGCAGTACCGCGAGGTCTACCAACTGACCCATCCCCGCAACCAGCCGGAGACGCGACGCGGACTGCGGCGAAGCCCGTACTATCCGCGCCAGCGGGAACTCGGCGCGGAGTTCTACGACAGCGACGGGTGGGAGTCGCCACAGTGGTACGAGGAGAACGAGGCGCTGCTCTCCGAGTACGACGTTCCCGACAGACCCGATTGGCTCGGGAAGAACTGGTCGAAGGCCCACGGGGCGGAGCACCAGGCCGTGCGCGACAGGGTCGGATTGTACGACCTCACCTCCTTCACGGCCATCGAGGTACGCGGTTCCGGCGCGGAGCGGTTCCTGCAGGGATTGCTCTCGAACGACATCGACGTCTCGCCCGGTCGGGTGCGCTACA
Organism: Haladaptatus sp. AB618; assembly: GCF_024136965.1. Classification (NCBI taxonomy): domain Archaea; kingdom Methanobacteriati; phylum Methanobacteriota; class Halobacteria; order Halobacteriales; family Haladaptataceae; genus Haladaptatus; species Haladaptatus sp. AB618. The sequence goes on from NZ_JAMYJX010000005.1 coordinate 354,572, forward strand.
CGACGATGCTCAACGAGGACGGCGGCATTTTGGCCGACTTGACCGTCTCCCGCCTCGGCGAGGACCGATTCTTAATCCTGACCGGCGGCGGCAGTTCCGGAACGACGCAGGGTCGCTGGATTCGAGACCACGCTCCCGACGATGGCACCGTCGAGGTCGTGGACCGGACCTCCGCTCGGTGCGGCCTCGGCGTCTGGGGACCGAAGGCGCGAGAGACCCTCGAAGGCGTAGTCGAGACGGACATCTCGCACGACGACTTCCCCTTCTTTTCCTGCCAGGAGACGTACGTCGGGGGCGTTCCGGTGACGATGCTTCGCGTCTCGTTCGTCGGCGAACTCGGCTGGGAACTGTACGCCCCGCAGGAGTACGGCGCGCAGTTGTGGGGCACCGTCTGGGAGGCGGGCGAGGACCACGGCGTCCTCGCGATGGGTGACGCGACGCTCAACTCGATGAGCATGGAGAAGGGGTTCCGGTTGTGGGGGACGGATATCTCCCCCGAGTACAACCCATACGAGGCGAACCTCTCGTTCGCGGTGGACATGGAGACGGAGTTCATCGGGAAGGAGGCGCTGGCCGAGGCGTCGGACGCCGGTATCGACCGAAAACTCGTCCCCGTCACGCTCGACGAACCGGGGACCGTCGTGGACACGGGCCACCCCATCGTCGACGGGGACGAGGTGCTGGGGTACACGACGCGTACCGATTACGGCTACACCATCGACGCCGGTATCGCCTACGCCTATCTGCCGACGGCGTACGCCGACGCCGGTCGGTCCGTCGATGTGGAGTACGAGGGCGAGCGATTCGCGGCGACGGTACGGGACGAACCGCTGTTCGACCCCGACCGGGAGAAGATACTGCGCTGACCGGGGACGGAGAATTACGGATGACTACCAACACGTCGGAACGACTCCCGTTTTCCGCTATCGAACAGGCCATCGACCGACTCGACGATCCGTCGGTCGTGAAACGAACGCCCGTCGAGCGAAGCACGTCCCTCGACGACCGAACCGGCGGCGAGGTGTCGTTGAAAATGGAGCACCTCCAGTGGACCGGTTCGTTCAAAACGCGCGGGGCGTACAACAAGATCGAACGCGACGTGGTGGGAACGGATGTCGACCGCGTCGTCGCGGCGAGCGCCGGAAATCACGCACAGGGCGTGGCGCTGGCGGCGACCGAACTCGGCATCGATTCGACCATCGTCATGCCGAAGACCGCCCCGCAGACGAAGATCGACGCGACGAGGGGCTACGGCGGCGAGGTGGAACTCGTCGGCCGGGACTTCCGCGAGGCGATGAACCACGCGGAGGACCTCGTCGCCGACGGCTCCGCTGAACTCATCCACGCGTACGACGACCCGGCGATCATCGCCGGACAGGGGACGCTCGGCGTCGAGATGTACGAGGACCTCCCGGACGTGGACACCGTCGTCGTTCCCATCGGCGGCGGCGGCCTCATCTCCGGCATCGCGACGGCGTTTTCCGAACTGTCCCCGGAAACGCGCATCGTCGGCGTGCAGGCCACCGGCGCGGCGACCGTTCCGAGCAGCCTAGACAAGGGGATGCCACAGACCCTCGACTCCGTCGACACCATCGCGGACGGTATCGCCACCGGCGGCATCTCCGAGTTGACGCTCTCGCTCATCGACCGACACGTCGACGAAATCGTCACGGTGACCGACAGCGAAATCGCGCGGGCGGTCCTCTTCCTGCTCGAACGGGCGAAGCAGGTGGTCGAAGGTGCCGGTGCGGCGAGCGTCGCGGCCATCATGGGCGAAGCCCTCGACGTGGAAGGGGAGACGGTGATGCCGTTGCTCTGCGGCGGGAACCTCGATATGACGATGTTACAGACCGTGCTGGTCCACGCACTGACGAACCGTGAGCAACTTCTCCGCCTTCGCGTTCGCATTCACGACCGACCCGGTGAGATGCAGGAACTGTCCGGTATCATCGCGGATCACGGGGCGAACATCCGAAACGTCCGACACGACAGGTCGGCCCCCGAACTAGACGTCGGCGAGGCGTATCTCGTCTTCCAGGTCGAAACGAGCGGCACCGGACAGGCGAGGAACATCATCCGCTCGATACGCGGTCACTCCTACGAGGTCGTCCACGTCAACTCCTGATTCTTATGGATTTTCTGACATCACGAACAGTTGCTCACCGTGCGTCGGCTACTCACCGATCTTGTAGGCCGGAGGGTTTTAAATGAAACCTTACGAAACGAAATTACGGTAAAACGAAACGGCCGTTAAATTTTCGTCCGTGCTTAAGTACACCACAGCATACAAACACGAGCTATTATTATCGATTCTCAAGAGAAACGTATGTAGTATTGTGTCATGGTATGACGGGGCACGGATTCGCGCACGCCGTCGAATCCGTTTCGTTCGTCCATCGTCTCGGGTCATGATCTGACGATCGTGATACAACCGGTTCGGAAATCACCGTCGAGGGGACCGCGATTCGCCGGAAGCAGAAGACATCGTCGCCGACCGCTCGAACGACGCAGTACGGCGTACTGCACACTCCGAGAGGAGTATGAGCAACATGAGCCAACAACAAGGTTACCTACGCGAGTTCGTAGACGAGATCGATCCGCTGGTGTTCGGGTTCGGTATTCTGACCGCGGTTGCGTTCCTTCTGTACGTCGCAATCGTCGGCCCGGAGGCAGCAGGAACTGCAATGAAAGGGGTCAACCACTGGTTGTGGTCCAACTTCTCGTGGTTTTACCTCTGGGCGATGTTGATATTCGTCGGATTCACGACTTCCTCATCTTCGGCCCGTGGGGGAAGATCAAACTCGGGCCGCCCGACGCGGAACCGAGACACAGTTTCCTCTCCTATTTTGCGATGTTCTTCTCCGCCGGAATCGCCGCCGGAATCGTCTTCTGGGGTCCGGCCGAGGCCATCTTCCACTACGGGAGCGGGACGCCTCTCGCCGGTGCGGACGCCCCCGCGAAACAGCGTATGTTGGGGTCGCTTCAGTACACGTTCTTCCATTGGGGCATCTCGGCGTGGGCGGCCTACCTCATCGTCGGCGTTCCCATCGGCTACTACGCACACAAGAAGGGTGCGCCGTTCAAGTTCTCGACGGTCATCGCGCCCATCGTCGGCGTCGATAACTTGGACGACAGCTACTTCGCGCGCGTCGTCGACCTCATCGCGGTGTTCGGGACGATGGGCGGCATCGCCACGTCGCTCGGGTTCATCGGCCAACAGTTGCTGATGGGGATGGACTACCAGTTCGGGTCGGTACGGACGCCGTCACAGGCGGCGTCAGCGCTTCCGATCGATATCTTCGGCATCCAACTCGGCGACCTCGGTATCATCCTCGTCATCATCGGTGTGACGACGGTGTTCACGCTTTCGGTCATCAGCGGCGTCGAGAAGGGTATCAAACGGCTATCGCAGTTGAACGTCATCGTGTTCGTCCTGCTGGGGGTGTTGGTCTTTTGCATCGGCATCTACAACGGGATGGCCTCGTTCGTGCTCAATCTGGGGACGCAGTCCGTCGGCCGGTATCTCAACCAGTTCATCAAGATGAGTCTGTTCACCGGCGCGGCGACCGGTTCATCGTTCGTCGGGGCGTGGACCATCTTCTATTGGGCATGGTGGTTCTCGTGGGCCCCATTCTCGGGGATTTTCCTCGCGCGAATCTCGTACGGACGAACCATCCGCGAAGTGACGTTCGTCGGCGTCGTCGCGACGACGCTGGCGACTGTCCCGTGGTTCCTCGTCATCGGTGGGATGTCGATGCGGATGCAGCAACTCGGTCGAGCGAACATCCTCGGCGTCCTCGCGAACTACAACGGAAACGAGGCCGTCGCCGGGTATCCGTTGTTCGGCGCGCTCCCGGCGGGTGCCCTGCTATCCGGTCTGTTCTTCCTGCTGGTCATCACGTTCTTCGTCACGTCTGCCGACTCCTCGACGCTCGGCATCGCCATGCTGACCACCGGCGGGGAGGAGCACCCCTCGGAACTCAACCGCCTCATCTGGGGCGTCCTTCAGGGACTCGTCGCCGCCGTCCTCATCGTCATCGGCGGAACCAGCGCGCTCCAGCAGGCCGCCATAATCACCGGCGGACCGGTCGCCATCGTCGGACTCATCGGCGTGTACGGCATGATAAAGGAGTTCAGCAGCTTCCAAGGACGCGTGCTCGTTCAGGAGGGTGCTTCGATCCGGGAGGACGACGACGTGCTGCTCGGGGGCGGTGGCGGCGGTGGGACTTCCGCCCGCCCCGCCGACGGTGACGAAGGGGACTAACGTCGCTGACGCGGCCAACCGCCTTCCATCCATTCCATCCCATCTATCCCATCCATTCCATCCCATCTATCCCATCCATTCCATCCAACCAATCCATCCGGTCGGCGACGGAGGCGGCTTCCTCCCAGGACAAACTGTTAACTTTCCGGAGGTACGAACGTCAACCGGAGGTACGATCGATGGTATCCGATACAGAATACCCGTCGGAAGAATCGGACGGTCGAAGCGCACCCGACCTCGGCGACCTGGTCGACCGCATTCTGAACGGCGGGAACGATCCATCGCCGTCCGCCGGTAGTCGGTAACTCCGACCCGGAATCCGCCGACGAGTTTGCCTTTTTTCGTTCCGAACCCCTCAGCGGACGGTATCCGAAATCCGATCACTGACGTTCGTCGCGACGACGGGGACATCGACTTCGGTAAGCGTCTCCCGGCCCGCGGTCCCGTTCGAGCGGGTGAGAACGGGGACCGGTCCTGTCGGAAAAGAGTCTCGGCAACGGTACCTTTGGCACTCGAAGCCGAAGGTGAGCCATGGAACTGCTGGATGAGTCCATCGTTCCCGAGGACGCCCGCGAGATAAAAGCGGACGCCCGGGCGTTCGCCGAAGAGTACATCGAACCCAACGCCGAGGAGTACTTCCGGAGCGGCGACTACCCGTTCGACATCCTCGAAGCCGGACAGGAGGCGGGACTGGTCGCCCAAGACCTCGGTCCCGAAGTCGGCGGACGAGGGTTGAACATTCGACAGATGCTCGCCATCGCCGAGGAGTTCTACCGGGCGGACGCCGGAATCGCGCTCACGCTCCAACTGGCGAGTTTCGGCGGGGAAATCGTCGAATCGTACGGAAGCGAGGAGCAGAAAGAGGAGTACCTCCGACCTGTAGCGGAATGTGAGGCGATAACGGGGCTCGCCGTTTCCGAACCGCAGACGGGGAGCGACTTGGCGGGGATGACGACGAGCGCCGAGAAAGATGGCGACGAGTGGGTGATAAACGGCGAGAAGTACTGGATTGGAAACGCCGTCGAAGCCGACTGGCTGACCGTTTACGCGAAAACCGGTGATTCGGACGACCGCTACTCGAACTACTCGATGTTCATCGTGCCGACGGACACGGACGGCTACGACGCCGAGCACATCCCCGAGAAGATGGGTTTCCGGGCGTCGAAACAGGGCCATATCGTGTTCGACGACTGCCGGGTTCCCGAGGAAAACCTCGTCGGCACCGAAGGGACGGGATTCTACATGCTCGCCGAGTTCTTCAACCACGGGCGGGTCATCGTCGGCGGTCACGCCTTGGGCTTGGCGGCGGCGGCCATCGAGGAGACGTGGGAGTTCGTCCACGACCGCAGCGCGTTCGGACGAAGCGTGAACGACTTTCAGGCCGTCCAACACGACCTCTCGGACATGCTCATCGAGTTCGAGCGGGCACGGGCGCTCAACTGGCGCGCCGCGGAAAAGGTCCAAAACGGCGAGAACCCGGGTTACTGGGCGGCGCTCGCCAAGACGACTTCGACGGAAGCGGCCGTCGAGTGCGCCGAAACGGGAATGCAACTGCACGGCGGTCGCTCGGTCCTCACCGACCGCAAAATCGCGCGGATCTATCGTGACGTCCGGATTCCGGTGATCTACGAGGGAGCGAACGGGATCCAACGCAACCTCATCTATCGCCAGCGTCCCTGATCGCTGGCGAGGTCACTTCCGAATTCGACATCTCGAAAAGGGGAACGAACGGGGGTGGATTCGAACCACCGGGGCTATCGATGATAGCCGCCATCGGTCGGACGAGAGCCTTCGTCCAACGATGGTGCTCTTACCAGCGAGCAACCCGTTCTCCGGGCTTCCATCGAAAACGCGAGTACGGCCGGCGCAATGCCGACCGTGCGAGCGTACGACGGATGACTACTGACAGACGGACACGTCGGCCGAACCAACGGCCGAACGGTGTGGCACGTGAGACCTGATTCAGTGCGACCTGCATACCAACCAATGGCCGGTTCGATCATTGTTATTCGGTGTCTGTCGTCCCGTCAGTCGGTGCTTGCGTCGTCGGTATACGGTGCCTGAACCGATATCGACCGTCACGCCCGTCGTCATTATCCCCGTCCATGACCAAGGACGCGTATGGCTCACATCACCGCGCTCTTCGTCACCGAGAACGGCTCAGAGCCGATGCGGTCGGTTTCCGACGTGCAGGCGGTCGCCGACAGGGGGCTCCTGAACGACCGTTATTTCAACGGCACCGGCTACTACTCGCCGTACGACGTCTGTCAGGTGACGCTGATCGCGTCGGAAGCGATAGACGAAATCAACCGGGAGTTCGGTCTCGATCTGACCGCCGGAGAACACCGACGCAACATTGTCACGGAGGGGATCGACGTCCACGACCTGCTCAAGCATCGGTTCCGAATCGGCGGCGCGGTGTTGGAGGGAACACGGCCGCGGCCGCCCTGTGCACACGTCGAGCAACTGAACGAGCAGGACGGCGTCGCCCGCGCGCTCAAGGCCGGACGAGGTGGCGTCTGTGCGGACGTGGTCGAAGGCGGGGAGATAGCCGTCGGCGACGAGATCACCGACATCGAGAAGATGGACAAGACCGACAGCATCATCGAGCGACTGCGGTCGAAGACTCGTTGACTATTACCGAAAAATCCGGTACGAAGTTCGTCCGACGGCCGTTTCCGTTCGTTCCCCGTCGGGTCCGAGCGTCCAGACGGTCACGCGGACGACGCCCATCGAATCCCCGGAGCGGACGACCCTCGCTTCCGCGAGGAGGTCGTCGCCCGCCGGACGGATGTACGAGACGTTGAGATCCGTCGTCACGAGACGCCCACTCTCGGGGTTGTCCAACGTCGTCCGGAGCGCGAAACCGCTCGCGGTGTCCACGAGCGTCGCCGCGATGCCACCGTGAACGACGTCGTCGTCGGCCACCGGATTGAGGAGTTTTTCGTCGAACGGCACCCGCATTTCGAGGTGTCCCTCTTCGACCGTTTCGACGCGGAGATCGAGCCACGAGAGGTACCCGTGGTCGTCGACGAACGACTGAAAGGGGTCCCGCTCGGTCATGGAGACCCTCCCGTCCACCGCCGTCTCCACCACCATCGTCCTCGTCGCTTCCCACGAGAAACGCGTATCATCGTCTTTTGCATCGGTGACCATCCGTTGTAAGTCTTTGCCGATACGAAATCGTTGGAAGACGAATTCGGGAATAAATACACCATCGTTTAGTATCTCTCCGAAGTTTTATTCCACAGTACGAAGTTGGTGGTCGTATGCATTCGAATCACGTCGGGTGTTCACGATGACCGACCCGGTTCCGCTGACAGTCGATAACGGCGTCGCGACGCTCACGCTGAACCGCCCCGACGAACGCAACGCGCTCACGCGGGAGATATCCGATGCCCTCCGGGACCGGTTCGTCGCGCTCGAAGAACGTGACGACGTTCGCTGTGTGATTCTGGAGGGAAAGGGCAGTGCGTTCTCGGCGGGTGGCGACATCAAGGCGATGCAGGCCCAACTCGAAGGCGACGGTTCGCTCGACGACGCCGTCGCCACGCTCGAACGGACGACGAGCGAGACGATGGCCCGCGTCGTCACCTGTTCGTACCCGACGGTCGCCAAAATCGACGGCCCGGCGGTCGGCGCGGGTGCGAACCTCGCCATCGCCTGTGACATCCAACTGGCGAGCACCTCGGCGAGCATCGGGTTTCTGTTCCGCCAAGTGGGTCTCAGCATCGACGCCGGAACGTCGTACCTGCTCCCGCGAATCGTGGGCGAGAACGTCGCCAAGGAACTCGTCTACACGGGCGAAGTGCTCGACGCCGACCGCGCCGACGAACTCGGTCTGTTCAACCACGTCTACCCCGACGAGGAGTTCGACGAGCGCGTCGCGGAGTTGGTCGGTCGAATCGCGAGCGGGCCGACCGTCGCGTTCCGCCACGCGAAACGCCTGCTCCGGGAGGGAACGGACAAATCGCTCGACCGCGCGATGGTGGACGAGGCGACGGCACAGGGCATCGTGTTCGGGACGCGAGACCACGAGGAAGGCGTCTCCGCGTTCTTGGAGGGGCGGACGCCCGAATTCGAAGGGCGCTGAGCTCGGAAGTTACTCGTTCCCGTTCCCGTTCTCGCCCTCGTCAACGAGTTTGAACTTCTGAACCTTGCCGCTCGCGGTCCGCGGCAGTTCGTCCACGAACTCGACGTCGCGGGGGTGTTTGTACTCCGCCAGGTTCGACAGGCAGTACTCCTTGATGTCGTCGGGGGTCACCTCCGCGTCCGGATTCGAATCCGTATTCGGCGTGGGTACGACGAAGGCTTTGACGGTCTCGTTGCGCCGGTCGTCGGGTATCCCGACGACGGCGGCGTCCGCGACGGCCGGATGCTCGAAGAGGAGTTCTTCCACTTCGCTGGGATAGACGTTGTAGCCCGCCGTGTTGATCATGTGCTTCTTTCGGTCCCTGATTTCGTAGTAGTTCTCCGCGTCCCGACGGGCGATATCGCCCGTCCGGAAGTAGCCGTCGTCGGTGAACGCCTCGGCGGTCGCGTCCGGCCGGTCGTGGTAGCCCGCCATCACCTGCGGACCGCGGACGAGCAGTTCCCCTTCCTCGCCGGTCGGGAGTTCCTCGCCGTCGGGTCCGACGATTTTGCAGTCGGTGATACGCAGCGGTTGCCCGATGGTGCCGGGTTTCGGACCGAACGTGGTTCCGACGCTCGTGTGGGTCGCCGCCGTCGTTTCGGTCAGTCCGTACCCCTCCGACAGTTCCACACCAGCGATCTCCTCGAATCGCTCTTGAACCGCAACTGGCATCTTCGCCCCGCCTTCGTTTACCGTGTCGAGGCTCGTCAGGTCGTGGTCGCCGAAGGACTCGTCGTTGACCATGTCCACGAACATCGCGGAGACGCCGACGAAACTCGTGATACCGAACTCCTCGATGGTCCTCATCGCCTCCTCGGCGTCCCACTCTCCCGGATTTCGGAGATGGACGGTCCCACCCCGCAGTAGCGATTGCCACGTCGAGTGGACGAAGCCGGTGATGTGATAGAGCGGTAGGACGGCCAACGCCCGTTGCTCGTTGGGGGAATTCTCGGTGAACGTGAACCCCGAAAATCCCTGTGCTCGGAGGTTGCGGTGCGTGATGTGGACGCCCTTCGGGCGGCCCGTCGTCCCCGAGGTGTACGGTTGCATCGCCACCTCGTCCGAATCGCGGTCGATGAGGAGTTGCTCGCCGGTCACGTCGCCGAACGGAACGGCTTCGATTTCATCGTCGTCGCTCCCGACAGTGACGATGGTCGGGTCGTGGCCGGTTTCGGCACAGGCGTCGATGAGTTCCTCGCGCAGGGCCGGGTGCGTCACCGCGACCGAGGCGTCCGTGTCTTCGAGTTGGTAGGAGAGCTCTCGGGCCTTGTACTGCGGGTTGACGGGAGAAACGACGACACCAGCACGAAACGCGCCGAGGAGGACGACGACGTACTCCGGGCAGTTCGGCAGGTAGAGCAGGAGGCGGTCGCCGGGGTCGAACCCACGTTCGTGGAGTCCTCCCGCGAACACGGCCGCGCGTTCGTCGAGCGATTCGTACGATAGCTCACGACCGTCCATCTCGATGGCGATGGCATCGCCGCGGCGGTCGGCGGTCGCTTCGAACAACCGGGCGACGTTACCTTCTTCGACGGTTCGGAGGGATGCCGGTACGTCCATACATCGTATGGGACGGTATCGCACATTATTTTAACGGGATTAGAGTTTCGGCGAGATTATCTACCAATGCTGTGAAAATGGTGCCTTTCTTTACCGTCGCTTCCACCCGGTTTTCCAAACGAAATCACGTGCTGTTCCCCCTTCTTCTCCGTCGCATGATACCAACCCTCATATTTATTAGACGCCTATCCGATATTCCGGCCGCACCATGGTTAACGATGGTAATCACAAACCCAGGAACAGAACACAAAGTAAGAATAAAAGGCGTCCAAACAAACCAACAAACGAATATTCCCCGCCGACTCGACGGTCGGTATTGAAGGCGACGACCGTCGCCGGAGTCGCCGGTCTCGCGGGCTGTCTGGGAAGCGGCGGTGGCGGCCCGTCGGGACCGATGAAGGTCGGAGTGCTCGCCCCCGAACCGACCAAAAATCCCATCGGTGCGTCCATCGCAGGCGGTGCCAAGTTAGCCGCGAAACAACTCAACGAGGACGGCGGCGTGAACGGCAAGGAAGTGAAGGTCGTCGTCAAAGACACCAAGGAGGACCCGTCGTCGGGCAAGTCTAAGTATCAGAAACTTACCATCGGTGAGAGCGTGGATTTCACGACCGGCGTCTTCACCAGCGAAGTCCTGCTCAACATCATGGACTCCATCGCGGAACAGAAGACCGTCCACATGGGGTCGGGTGCGGCCACACCCGACGCGGCCGCGATGGTCAAACAGAACTACGAGAAGTACAAGTACTTCTTCCGCACCGGACCGGTGAACTCCCACTACCTCGGCATGAACATGGTCGATTTCGCGAAAGCGAACTTCGACTCGATGGGCTGGAAGTCCGTTGCCATCCTCGCGGAGGATTACGCGTGGACGAAACCGATTACGAAAGTTCTCACGAGCCAACTCTCGAAAACCGGGATCGACGTTCCGATCAGCAAGCGGTACGCGAGCGGAACGAAGGATTTCTCGCCCATCTACGACGACATCGAAAGCTCCGGGGCCGACGCCGCGTTCGTCGTCATGGCCCACACGGGAACCGCCGCCGTCGTGCAGTGGGCGAAGCAACAGCGCCAGTTCGAGTTCGGCGGTATCCACGTCCCGATGCAGTTCCCGTCCTACTACGGGTCGGTCAACGGTGCCTGTCGCTACGCGATCACCCAGAACTCCGCGACACCGACGGCGAAAGTCACCAAGAAGACGGTTCCGTTCTCCGAGAGTTATAAGAAGGAGAACGGCAAGTATCCCGTCTACACGGGCTACATCTCGTTCGATGCGGTCAAGCAGTACGCGTCGGCGGTCAAGGCCGCCGAGTCACGAAAAGCCGACGACGTCATCCCCAAAATTGAATCGTCCTCGTTCACGGGGACGACGGGGACGCTGAAGTACTACGGAAAGGATTCGAAGTACCCCCACGACGTGATGTATGGCAAGGACGCCGCGTGGCCGGTTTGGCTCCAGTGGCAGGGGAAAGGGGGCGACGGTGTCCAAGAAGCTATCTGGCCCTCGAACGTCGCCACGGGGTCGCACAAAAAACCGCCGTGGGTGTGATTTCGTTTCATGTCTGGATTGCTCAACACTGTCGTCAACGCGACCCTCATCAGCGCGCTCTACGCTCTCGTCGCCATTGGATTCACGCTCATCTTCGGCGTCGGCGGCGTTCTCAACCTCAGTCACGGCGCCATCATCACCATCGGCGCCTTCGTGGCGTATTTCGTGACGGGCGTCCTCGGGGCGAGTGTTTGGGTCGCCACGCTCGCCGCGCTTGCCGTCTCGGCCGTGTTCGCGGCCGTCCTCTACCTCGTTCTGATACGGCCGATTCAACACGATTCCATCACGGTGATGATACTGACGCTCGTGACTGCCATCGTCGTCGAGGAGGGCATCAAAATACTCGTCGGTACGCAACCACAGGCCGTCCCGTCACTTCTCGACGGACATCTGACGCTCGTTGGCGGCATCCAACTGAATCGGGTGTTCGCGTTCGCGCTCTCTTGGGTCGTCATCGGCCTCCTCTTCGCGGCCGTGAACTACTCCCGGACGGGAAAAGCCATCATCGCGACCAGCATGTCGAGTCGCGGGGCGTCGCTCGTCGGTATCGAAACCGACCGAATGTACCTCTACACGTGGGTCGTCGCCGGGGCGCTCGCCGGACTCGCGGGTGTCTTCCTCGCGTCGATACAGACCGCCGGATGGGCGATGGGTCGGGAACCGCTCGTCCTCTCGTTTTCCATCGTCGTGCTGGGCGGTATCGGTTCCATCCGGGGGAGCCTCATCGGCGCGTACATCATCGGATTTCTGGAGGTGTTCACGATTTCGTACGTGGACTCCAGCCTCAGCGGGTTGGCGTCGCTGGTCGTGCTCGTCGTCATCCTGCTCGTAAAACCCGAGGGCCTATTCGGCCGGGAGTTGGTGGAGTGATTCCATGAGCGAAGATGTTGAACGCTCCTACCCGACCGACCTCGTGTCGCTCGCACCCCGGTACAAACTCGGACTGCTAGCGCTCGTGCTGCTGGCGCTCTCGCCGTTCTGGCTTCGACTCCTGCTCGGCGAAGGACAGGGACTCCTCGCGGTCATCACGCTCACGACCGCGCTCTTTTTCGCCATGTTCGCGATGAGTTGGGACGCCGTCTCGGGCTACACCGGCCAGATAAGCTTCGGACACGCCCTGTTCTTCACGGTCGGCGGCTACGGATCCGCCCTGCTGAACCTCGAACTCGGCGTGCCGCCCATCGCGGCAGTGCTGTTGGGGACTCTGCTCGCGGCGGTCGCGGGGATACTCATCGGCGTTCCCGCGCTCCGCCTCGAAGGACCGTACCTCTCGCTCGTCACGCTTGTCGCTCCCCTCATCCTGCTTCAGCTTTTCATCGTCTTTAGCGGGGTCTTCGGCGGCGAGTTGGGGCTCCCGAGCCCCGACCCGCTCGTGTCGGTTTCGGGATTCACGGGACAGACCATGGCGGATTTCTACGTCGCGCTCATCGTGTTCGTCTTCATCCTCGCCGTCTTGCTCGCAGTGACGCGCTCGGACGCGGGGTCCGTCTTCACCGCGATTCGGGAGGACGAGCAGACGGTAGCGGCCGCCGGAATCAACCCGGCGAAGTTCAAGATTTTCGCGTTCGTACTCTCCGCCGCGGTTGGTGGACTCGCGGGGGCGGTATTCGTTCACACCGTCGGGAAACCCCAACCGAGTCAACTGCTCGTGATGAGCGTCAGCGTCGAGGTTATCATCGCCAGCATCGTCGGCGGGATGGGAACCATCACGGGCGCGGCCATAGGCGGCCTGTTCTTCAGCCTCTTCCGCGAATGGCTTTCGGGCGTCTCGACGGTCGTCCCTCTTCTGAACGTGCAGGTCGCATCGCTCGACCTGCTTTTGTTCTCTCTCATCACCCTTTGCCTGCTGTTTTTCCTCCCCGGCGGGGTCCTTCGCTGGGGAATCGAACGAGCTCGGAACGTCGTCGGCGACGAACCGAATCCGGTCGCGGACGGCGGACAAACGCCCTTCGAACGGACACTCGACGCCTATCGTGATGCACTCGACACGTTCGGTTCGCTCGGAGGTGAGGACCGTGAACGGTGACAACACCCAACCGGACGGGCTTCTCGTTCTCGACAACCTCCGGAAAGAGTTCGGCGGTCTCATGGCTGTCGACGACCTCTCCATCACCGTCGAGGAGGGTGAAATTCTGGGCTTCATCGGACCGAACGGGGCCGGGAAGTCCACGACGTTTAACTGCGTCACGGGGGCGTATAAACCGACTTCCGGAACCGTCCGGTATCACGGCAAGGACGTCACCGGCGAACCCGCGTACGAGATGGTCAAGCGCGGCATGGCGCGGACGTTCCAGTCGTTCCGACCGCTCACCGACCGGACGGTTCGGGGGAACGTCGCGCTGGCACTCGCTCCCGACCGAATCCTCTCAGTTTCGGGGTTACGCGGCGAGACGCGCGCCCGTGCGACCGCCATCTGCAACCGTGTCGGTCTCGGCGACCGCGTGGGTCAGTTCCCCGACGAACTTCCCCATGCCGGTCTCCTCCGCCTCGAACTCGCTCGTGCGCTCGCAACCGGCCCGGACCTGCTCCTCGTGGACGAACCGTTCGCGGGACTTTCGAGTCGAGAGGTCGGCGACCTCTCGAACCTCCTGTTGTCGCTCCGCGACGAGGGCGTGACGCTCGTCGTCGTCGATCACAACATGCGCGGCTTGCTCTCGCTTATCGACCGCGCGGTCGTCATCCAGTTCGGTTCGAAAATCGCCGAGGGAACGCCCGACGAGATTCGAGAGAACGAGACGGTTCAGGAGGCGTATCTCGGGGGTGCCGAGCAATGAGTTCCCTCGTCTCCGTCGAGGGCGTTCATGTCTCGTACGGCGAGGTCGCCGCGCTTCGCGGCATCTCCCTCTCCGTCACCGAGGGCGAAATCGTCGGCGTCATCGGCCCGAACGGGGCGGGAAAGACCACGCTCGTCGAGACGATTTCGGGATTCCACGACTACACCGGGCACGTTGAGTACCGCGGGCGAGAGGTCAACGGTAAGGCCCCGTCGGACCTCGTGGCGTCCGGTCTCGTTCACTGTACCGAAAGCCGCGACCTCTTCGACTTTCTGTCGGTCGAGGATAACCTCGAACTCGGCGCGTATCGCCACCGGGACGACGTAGCGGAGCGTCTCGACTTCGTTTACGACCTCTTTCCGACGCTGGCCGAACGCGCCGACCAGACCGCGCGGACGATGAGCGGCGGCGAACAGCAGATGCTCGCCATTGGGCGGGCGCTCATGGGCGATCCGGACGTGCTCATCCTCGACGAACCCACGCTCGGTCTCGCACCGGTCATCCTACAAGACATCAGCGCTGGACTCGATACCATTCGGGAAACCGGCGTAACCGTACTGCTCGCCGAACAGAACGTGACGTTCACGATGAATCACGCCGACCGCGTCTACCTCCTGGAGAACGGTGCGATAGAGCGTGAAGGCGACCCCGACGCGCTTCGAGGCGACGAGTACATCCGGACGGCGTACCTCGGCGAGTGAGTGCTTGTTTCCCCCTCCACGGGGAGATTCACGGTTGACATGCCCTTTGATGCTGTATCGGAGACGGCGAGTAATCGGGATTTCACCGCCGATACGGCGAACCAGGACGTTCGGGAGGTCGCAGCGGTCGTCCGGGACTGTGTAGGAACGATGTTGACTGATTCCGGTCGAATTCCTGCAGGAATGCCATCAGCTAACTGAATCGTTCTCCCTCGAACTGTAACTTTCCACACAATACACTCATTTTCGAAGACGTGCACAATTAACCATGGTCGAAGCTACCATCGACGTGATCGACCGCGGGGGATTGGAATGTGACCTCAACTACCTCATCGAGGGGAACACGCTCGGAAGCCACGACGAGCCAAATCCGGACACCGACTACATCGAAATCCCGGTGTTCAACCTCGTCATCGACCATCCCGAGGGGACCATCCTCTGGGATACGGGCAACCACGAGGACGCGCTCGACGGTCACTGGCCGGAGGGCTTGAAACAGGCGTTCTATCCCCACGACGTCCGCGAACACGACCTTCGGGACGACCTCGGGGACGCGGGATACGACATCGACGACATCGACTACGTGTTCCAAACGCACCTGCACCTCGACCACGCTGGCGGTCTCCATCACTTCGACGGGACGGACACGCCGGTGTTCGTCCACGAGGAGGAGTTGAAGTTCGCCTACTACAGCACGAAGACGGACAAGGGAAGCGGCGCGTACATCCTCGGCGATTTCGACCACGACCTCAACTGGCAGGTGATACACGAGGACCGTGAGACCCACTTCGAGGACGTCGAATTCGTCCACCTCCCCGGCCACACGCCGGGGTTAACGGGAACGGTCGTCCATCTCGAAAACGACGGGACCGTCGCGTTCGCGGGCGACGAAATCTACCAGACCGAAAACTACGAGAACGGGACACCGCTGGGTGCTGGTCTACTCTGGAGCCATCGCCACTGGTTCGACAGCCTCCAGAAACTCAAGGAGATAGAACGCAAACACGACGCAGAAGTCGTGTACGGCCACGACCCCGACCAGTACGAAACCATCCAGGGCGGGTGGTCCTGAGATGAGTTACGAGCGGTCGGTTTCCGCGCCGTCCCACGAACTCTCGCCGGAAACCGTCTGGCACATCCAGATGCCACAGATCCGGTTCGGCAGGGATGCGACGGACGAACTCGCCTTCCAGTTGCGGGATTTGGGGGTTGACAAGGACGCCCACGGCCTCATCATCACCGACGAAACGCTCGCGGACATCGGCCACGTCGACCGCGTCGAGACGCACATCGACGACGCCGAACTCGCCGTCGATGTCTACGACGAATCGAACCGCGAACCGTCCGTTTCGGACATCGAGGACTGTCTGAAGTTCGTCCGCGACGAGAAGGGCGAGGAGGGCTACGACTTCTACGTCGGTCTCGGCGGCGGCAGTTGTATGGACACCGCGAAGACGACCCGCGCGGTCATCGCCAACGGCGGCGGTCCGCTGGACTACATCGCCGCACCGACCGGCGAAGGGGAGGCGCTCACGGAATCCGGCCCGCCGCTCGTCCTGATGCCGACGACGGCGGGAACCGGGGCGGAAATCTCGCCGGTCTCCATCCTCTCGGTGGAGGAAAAGGAGATCAAGGAGGGAATCTCCAGCAACCACGTCCGCGCCGACGCCGCGGTGCTCGACCCGACGCTCACGACCACGCTCCCGCCAGAGTTGACGGCGAAGACGGCGATGGACGCGCTCGGGCACGCCATGGAGGGGTACACCACCCACGAGTTCGATTCTCTCCTCCGGCCGACCGACCCGGCGGAGCGTCCCGTCTACGCCGGACGGACGCCGCTCACCGAGATGTTCTCCGAGAAGGCCATCGACCTCCTGTCGAACAACGTCCGAAAGGCGGTCCACAACGGGGACAATCTCGACGCTCGGGCGAACATGCTACAGGGTGCGCTCTTCGGTGCCATCGCCGGGTTAACGGCGGGCGCGAGCCTCTGCCACGCGATGGCCTATCCGGTCGGAAACAAGTATCACACCTACCACGGCGAAACCATCGGGGTGTTGACCCCCGCGAGTACCATCGACTACAACTCGGCGAGCGACCCGAAACGCTTCGCCGCGCTCGCCCGCCGGTTCGGCGTCGATACCACGGGAATGACCCCCGGCGATGCCGCGGACGAGTTGAAAGCAGAGTACATTCAGCTTCAGCGCGACCTGAACGTCCTGCCGAGCGGACTCAACGAACTGGCTGGAATCACCGAGGACGACGTCGATTGGCTGGCGAAACAGACCGTCGACACGCAGGCGCGACTGCTCCGCTGTAATCCCCGTCCGGTGACCGAAGAGGACGTCCACGGTATCTTCGTGGACGCGCTGTACAACTGGGATTAGGGCTCCGCTTCGCGGAGGTCCGCCCGTCGAATTTTACCCGTCGTCGTTTTCGGAAGTTCGTCGAGGAACTGGATTTCGCGCGGATATTCGTACTTCGCCAGCCGTTCTTTCACGTACGATTGGAGTTCGTCAACGAGCGCGTCGTCCGGGTCGTACCCGTCCGCGAGGACGATGAACGCCTTCGGTATCTCCCCCCGTTCGTCGTCGGGGACGCCGACGACGGCCGAATCGGCCACGCTTTCGTGACCGGCGAGGCTCTCCTCTATCTCCTCCGGGCCGATTCGATAGCCCGACGAGATGATGACGTCGTCCGTGCGCGAGACGAACGTGATGTAGCCGTCCTCGTCGCGCTTTCCGAGGTCCTCGGTCAGAAGCCAGCCGTTTCGAACCTTCCGCTCGGTTTTCTCGGGACGGTTCAGATACTCCTTGAAACAGACGGGGTCGCCCTCGTACCGAACGGCGATTTCTCCCACATCTCCGTCCTCGACCGTCGGTTCCGCCGTCTCGGGGTTCACGATTCGGACGTCGTGGCCGGGACCGCCGAGGCCCATTTTCCCCTCGCGGAACTCGGTGAGGGCGGTACAATCTCCGATGGTCAGGTTCGCCTCCGTCTGTCCGTACGCTTCGTGAACGGCCGCCCCGTCGAAGGTGGTCTCGCCCCACTCGACGATGCTCTGGCCGAGCGATTCGCCGCCGCTCGGGATGACGCGCACCGAATCGACGTCGTACCGGTCGGCGGGGGAATCGACGTTCATCATCATCCGAAGCGCGGTAGGCGGCGCGAAGAAGATCGAGACGCCGTAGCGTTCGACGGTTCGAAACGCCGCTTCGGGGTCGAACGGCCCGCCTTCGTAGGCGACGATGGGTCGGCCGTAGTACAACGCGGGGAAGACGATGTCGAACAGCGACGCGACCCACGCCCACTCGGAGGGCGTCCACGCCACGTCCGTCTCCCGGACGTCGAGATTACAGAACGAGGTCAGGAACAGTGGGAGGTGGCCGAGGAGCATTCGATGGGCGTGGAGGACCCCTTTGGGATTACCCGTGGTCCCGCTCGTGTAGATGATGATGGCGTCGTCCTCGGCGTCGGTTTCGACGATATCGCGGTCCCGCGAGCTACGCTCCATCGCGTCCCAGATATCGGTTTCGTCGTCTTCTGGCTCGTCGACATCCACCGTGAGGACGGTTTCGAGCGTATCGAGGTCGTCGCGCACGGTCCGGAGTGTCTCGACGTTCGACTCGTCGACGACGCAGGCCACCGATTCGGAGTCGGCGAGTCGATACGAGAGGCCGTCGATTCCGAAGAGCGTGCTCAACGGAATCGAGACGGCTCCCAACTTCCACGCGGCGATGTGGGTGATGAGCGTTTCGGGCTTCTGCGGCGCGTTCACGCCGACCCGGTCACCGCGACCGACGCCGTGGTCCGCGAGGTAGTTCGCGAGCCTGTTCGTCAGGTTTCTGAGTTCCCAAAACGTGTAGGTTCGTTCCCTCCCGTCCCCGTCCGTGGCGAAGAGGGCGACACGGCCTCGCTCGTCCGCCCACCTGTCGCAGACGTAGTCGGCCATGTTGAACGCGGAGGGAACCTCCCACTCGAAGGAGTCGTGTAGGTGGTCGTAGTCGTTCCACTCCTTCTCGTAGAAGTGGTACGCATCGAGCCGCTGGTTGTGACCCATGCTATATTCCACCACATCGTTCGTGATAATACTGTCCTCGATTCGGGGAAGTGCGGGATCAGTACGATCGAACGATCGGTCGCTCGGAATGCCGATTCTTTGGCAGTGATAACCGAAATCCTCAGGAAAATAACGTGGATAAGTGTTATTGTGATAATTCCAACCATCGATAAACGCTTTTGCGATGGCGCCACGTAGCACGGACAACGTATGAATCTGGTTCAGCACGTGGCGGACGCGGCGACCGAACGCGGGGACGCACCGGCGATCGTCTACGAGGGACGGGAAACCTCCTACGAGGCGTTCTGGACGCGGACGGGGCAGTTCGCGGCCGGACTTGCCGAGCGCGGGATCGGGAGCGACGACCGGGTTGCGATCTATCTCCCGAACTTGCCGCAGTTCGTCACCGCATTTCACGGCACGCTCCGGGCAGGCGGCGCGGTTGTTCCGATGAACCCGCAGTACAAGCGCCGCGAACTTCGCCACCTCCTCGGCGACAGCGGCGCGAAAGCCGTCGTCACGCTTCCGGACCTCGTTCGACACGTCGATGCGGTTCGGGACGAAACCGACGTCGAAGCGGTCGTCACGGTCGGCGAGGGTGCGGAAGGGAACGACGTCGTCCGCTTCGAGGAGTTCCTCGCCGACGGGACGCTCCCGGTCGTCGAGCGCGCCGACGACGACGTGGCCGTCCAACCGTACACGTCGGGGACGACCGGGACGCCGAAGGGCGTGCTGCTCACCCATCACAACCTCGCGTGGGACGCGCGGGCGGCGACGAACCCCATCCCCGACGGAATCCGCCCGGACGACAAACATCTCGGCGTCCTCCCGCTGTTCCACATCTTCGGCATGACGGTGACGATGAACGCCACGCTGTTCGACGGCGGAAGCTACTATCCGCTACCGACTTGGGACGCCGAGCGGACCGCCTCGTTGATCGAATCGGAGATGCTGACGCTCAGCCACGCGGTGCCCGCGATGTACAACGACCTCGCGAACCTGCCCGAGGACGACGACTACGACCTCTCCTCGCTCAGGTTCGCGAACTCCGGCGGGAGCGCGCTGCCGAACGAAGTTCGGCGGGCGTTCGAGGAACGGTTCGACGTCGCACTGTACGAGGGGTACGGACTCACGGAGACCAGTCCCGTCACGCACGCGAACCACGTCGGCAGTCGGCGGCCCGGCAGCATCGGCCAGTCGCTCGACGGCGTTTCGGCGCGAATCGTGGACGACGAGTTCGAAGAGCGCCCGCCGGTCGAACGCGGCCCAGTCGAGGAGGGGAGCGTGAACCTCGGCGAGATAACCGGCGAACTCGTTGTCTCCGGCCCGAACGTCATGAAGGAGTACTACGAGCGCCCCGAGGCGAACGCGGCGGCGTTCACCGAAGCGGACGGAAAGCGGTGGTTCCACACCGGCGACATCGGTTACTGGGACGAGGACGGCTTCTTCTTCATCGTGGACCGGAAGAAACACATGATCAACACGGCGGGCTACAACGTCTACCCGCGCGAAGTCGAGGAGTTGCTGTTCGAACACCCCGCCGTCGTGGACGCCGCGGTCGTCGGGATGCCGGACGAACGACGTAACGAGACCGTCAAAGCCTTCGTCGTGCCCTCGCCGGATGCGGACGCGACGCCGGAGGCGGTTCGGGAGTTCTGTCTCGACCGACTCGCGGCGTACAAACACCCCCGCGACGTCGAGTTCGTGGACGAACTGCCGCGGACGACGACCGGGAAAGTACAGAAGTTCAATCTGGAGAGCCAGAAGTGAGCGATTCGCCCGCACGTCGCGACGCGCGGGCGAGCGCCGAAACCATTCAGGGCGAGTGCCGAAACCATCACGATAATTTTTGATTGATGCGTGCGTTGGGTTCGGCGGACGATCCGGTCGGCGACTCCGCGTTCATCACGTGCCGACCGTACCTTGCGACTCACAACACATGACATCTGATCTGACAATTCGCCCGTTCTTCTGGCGGGCCACGAAGCTGTTTCCCGAGAAGGAAATCGTCTCTCGCACGCGCGACGGAACACACCGCTACACGTACCGCGAGTTCGGCGAGCGAGTACAGGCACTCGCCAGCGCGTTGGACGCGCTCGGCGTCGAATCGGGGACGCGGGTGGGAACCTTCGGGTGGAACCACTCCCGTCACTTCGAGGCGTACTACGCCGTTCCGCTCATGGGCGCACAGCTACACACCGTCAACGTCCTGCTCGGCGACGACCACGTCGAATACATCCTGAACGACGCCGCCGACGAGGTGTTGCTCGTAGACCCCGGCGACCCGTTCGAAACCGTCGAGCGCCTGTGGGATTCTCTGTCCCACGTCGAGGAAGTCGTCGTCATGGCCGACGAGATTCCGGACACCGACCTTCCGGCCCACTCGTACAAGGAACTGCTCGAAAATCACGACTCGACGGAGTTCGCGTGGCCCGACCTCTCGGGCGACCAACCGGCGGGAATGTGCTACACGTCGGGAACCACCGGGAAACCGAAGGGCGTGGAGTACAGCCACGAGATGATCTACGCCCACGCCATGATGGTGCTGACCCCGGCGGCAATCGGCATCGAGGAGGGCGACGTGGTGATGCCGGTGGTGCCGATGTTCCACGTCAACTCGTGGGAGTTCCCGTACACGATGACGATGGCGGGCGCGAAACCGGTGTATCCCGGGACGCAGCCATCGACGGAGGACCTCGTGAACCTCATCGAGACGGAAGGCGTGACGCTCACGGCGGGCGTTCCGACCGTTTGGATCGACGTGCTCGACTACCTCGACACGCACGACGCCGACATCTCCAGCCTCGACCGAATCGTCGTCGGCGGGAGCGCCGCGCCTAAGGGCGTCATGCAGCGGTATCAGGAGGAGTACGACGTGACCATCGAGCACGCGTGGGGGATGACCGAGACGATGAGCATCGCGAGCGTCTCCCGGCCGAAGGACACGATGACGGATTTGAACGACGAGGAACGCTACGGAATTCGGGCAAAACAGGGGTTGCTCTCGCCGGGCTTGGAGATGAAGGTGGTCGGTGACGACGGCGAGGAGGTGCCGTGGGACGGCCAGTCGGTCGGCGAACTGTTCGTCCGCGGGCCGTCGGTCGTGGACGAGTACTACAACCGCCCGGACGCGAACGAGGAGGATTTCGAGGGAGACTGGTTGAAGACCGGCGACATCGCCAACGTCGATTCGGAGGGCTACATCGAAATCGTGGACCGCACGAAGGACGTGATCAAGAGCGGCGGCGAGTGGATTTCCAGCATCGACCTCGAAAACGAGTTGATGGCCCACGAGGACGTGGTCGAAGCGGCCGTCATCGCCGTGCCGCACGAACGCTGGCAGGAGCGCCCGCTGGCCTGCGTCGTCGTCCGGGACGGGGCCGACCTCACCGCCGACGAGTTGCGAGCGTTCCTCGAAGCCGAACATCCCAGTTGGTGGCTTCCGGACGACGTCGTCTTCATCAGCGAAGTTCCCAAGACGGCCACCGGAAAGTTCGACAAGAAGGTGTTGCGCGATGAATTCTCGGACACAGACCTGCGATACACCCCCGGGACGTAGCAGGGTGATCGAACCGACGAACTGATCTTTTGGGGCGATCGAATCCATGAACCGGTTTCCGGCGGCAGTACTTTTATGCCACCATACACACGATAATCGTTGACGGCATCAACGAACACAGACCATGAACGTCATCAATCCCGCAACCGGCGACCGGATCGAAACGTACGAAGACGACGATATCGGCGATGCGAAAGAAGGACTCGAAACCTCGATGGACGCCTACGAATCGTGGCGGACCCGTCCGCTCCGTGAACGCGAGTTGCTCCTTTCCAACGTCGCGGACATCCTCGGCGAGAACACGGAGAAGTACGCCGAGTTGATGACTCGGGAGATGGGCAAGCCGATTTCGCAGGCCAGAGGGGAAATCGAGAAGTGCGAATGGCTGTGCAACCATTACGCGGAACACGCCGACGCGTACCTCGGGGACGACTACCACCCGAGCCCCGCCGGTTCCGCGGCCAAAACGTCCTACGAACCGCTGGGCGTCGTGCTGGCGGTCATGCCGTGGAACTTCCCGTTCTGGCAGGTGTTCCGGTTCGCGGCCCCGTACCTCACGGCGGGGAACGTCGGTATCCTGAAGCACGCCTCCAACGTGCCGGGGTGTGCGAAGGCAATCGAGGAGATTTTCCGCGACGCGGGCTACCCCGAGGGCGTGTTCCAATCCCTGCTCCTCCCCTCCTCGTCCGTCGAGGACCTGCTGGCCGACGACAGGGTGAAAGCCGCGACCCTCACCGGAAGCGGCCCCGCGGGTCGGGCCATCGCCTCGACGGCCGGTGAACACCTGAAAAAGACCGTCCTCGAACTCGGCGGGAGCGACCCGTTCGTCGTGCTCGACGACGCGGATTTGGACGACGCCGCGGAGACCGGGGCGTGGGCGCGTAACCAGAACAGCGGCCAGTCCTGCATCGCGGCCAAGCGGTTCATCGTTCACGACGACGTCTACGACGAGTTCGTGGACCGACTCGTGGACGAGTTCGACGCGCTGACCGTCGGAGACCCGATGGACGACGACACCGACATCGGCCCGCAGGCGCGCGTGGACCTGATGGAGGAACTTCACGAGCAGGTCGAGGAGAGCGTGGACGCCGGTGCGACGGTGGAAATCGGCGGCGAACCGCTCGACAGGGAAGGCCCGTTCTATCCGCCCACCATTCTCACCGACATCCCCGAAGGCTCTCCCGCCGACACCGAGGAACTGTTCGGCCCCGTCGCCTCGGTGTATCGCGCGACCGACGAGGAGGACGCCATCGAAACGGCGAACGACACCGAGTTCGGACTCGGCGCGAGCATCTGGACGCAGGACCGGGACCGCGGCGACCGCCTCGCCGGTCGAATCAATGCCGGTTGTGTGTACGTCAACCAACTCGTGAAGTCCGACCCTCGCGTCCCGTTCGGCGGCGTGAAGGAGTCCGGATACGGTCGTGAGCTCTCCGAAATCGGCATTCAGGAGTTCGTCAACCGGAAGACGATCTGGGTCGAATAATCGCGCGGACGGTCCGTTTCGGTCGAGGCATCCCGGCAAAAATTTCAATTTCTGTTTATGGCTTCTATGATAATCGTGGACAAATTATTTATAACTGTTTCGCATGGTATCGCGTATGACGTCGAGTCCACCGATAGACGAACTTCATTTCGAAGACGCACCGGACGTCGGAACCGTTCCCGGTCCGAACACCCGGGAACTGTTGGACAAACAGCGCGAGATCGACAGCAGCGCGGTTTCGTATCCGAACGACATCCCCATCGCGTTCGAATCGGGCAAGGGCGCGACGGTTCGGGACGCGGACGGCAACACGTTCATCGACATGTTCGCCGGTATCGGCGTGCTGAACGTCGGGCATTCGAACCCGTACGTGCTCGAAGCGGTCCACGAACAGACGGACAAACTCGTTCACACCGTCGATTTCCCGAGCGAGGCCCGTCTCGAACTCATCGAGAAACTCGACGAAATCGCTCCGGCGGGACTTCAGGGTAACAGCAAGGTGGTCTTCGGCGGACCGACCGGCAGCGACGCCATCGAGGCGGCGATAAAACTCGCCAAGCACAACACGGGCGGCGACGGCCTCATCGCCTTCCGCGGGGCGTACCACGGCGCGACCAGCGGCGCGATGAGCCTCACCGGGAACAAGGGATTCAAAGGCGATTACACGCCGCTCCTCTCGGACGTCGTCCACGCGCCGTATCCCCACCCGTTCGGACAGGACAAGACGCCGCAGGAAGCTGTGGACCACGCGCTCGAAGAGGTCCGAGCGATCCTCGAAGACCCGTACGGCGGGTTGGCGAACCCGGCGGGAATCTTCGTGGAACCGATCCAAGGCGAGGGCGGCGTCATCACGCCACCCGAGGGATTCCTCCGCGGCCTGCGCGAGATCGCGGACGACAACGACGTCGTGCTCGTCTTCGACGAGATTCAGTGCGGTCTCGGCCGCACCGGCCAGTGGTGGGCCAACGAGTGGTACGACGTCACGCCGGACGCGATGACGACGGCCAAAGCCCTCGGCGGCGTCGGCTTCCCGCTCTCGGCGACCATCTATCACGAAGACCTCGACACGTGGGGGCCGGGCGACCACGCGGGCACGTACCGCGGGCACGTCGTGGCCATGCGCGCCGGGACGCGTGCCATCGAATATATCCAGGACCACGACCTGCTGGCGCACGGACGCGACCTCGGCGAGTACATCCGCGGCCGACTGCAGGACGCGGCGACGGAGACCGACGTCATCGGCGAGGTCCGTGGCAAAGGGCTGTTCGTCGGTACCGAGTTCGTGGATGCGAACGGCGACCCGGACAGCGACATCGTGGACGCGATTCAGGACTACTGCTACGAACACGGCGTTCTCGTCTGGAAGGCCGGACGACACGGAAACGTGCTCCGCCTCCTTCCGCCGCTCGTCCTCACCGAAGAACTGGCCGAAACCGCGATGGACGTCATCGTCCAAGCGGTCCAGCACGCGAGCGAGGAACAACAACAGGTCGCCTGAATCGCCTGGACACGTTTTCGGACCCAAATACACACGTTTTCGAACCCTACCAATGAGCCACACCGACCGAATCGTAACGGAGGATGCACCGCGCAACGACAACCCGTACTCGCAGGGCGTTCGCGCCGGAGAGACTCTGTACGTCTCCGGCTACGGCCCCGTGGACCCGGAAACCGGTGACGACGTCGAGGGCGACGTGGGAACCCAGACGGACCGAGTGCTGGACAACATCGCCGCTGTCGTCGAGGAAGCGGGCGGCGACGGCCTCTCCGACTTGGTCAAGGTGACCGTCTACCTGACGAACCTCGACGACTACGACGCGGTCAACGAGGCGTACGGCGCACGGTTCGCCGACACGCCACCCGCGCGGGTCTGCGTCGAAGTCGCACGGCTTCCGGGCGATGTCGAGGTGGAGATGGACGCCGTCGCGTATCTCGGATAGCCGGTAGCTCAGATAACCGGTATCTCGAATAACCGAGAAAAAATCAGTCGTTCAGTTCTTCGACGCGCTGGTCGCGCTGTTCCGTCGCGGCGTTGACCTTCTCGATGAACGCGCTCATCTGTTCTTTCATCTCCGAGCGCATGGACGTGGCAGAGAACTCCTCGGATTCGGTGAGGAGGCGGATGAACGCCCGGAGTTCCTCGTCGGTTATCTCCTCGAAGTCGCCGAATTCGAGTTTGTCGATCACTTCGTCCACGTCGATTTGCCCCACCGGTTCGACGTTGAAGTCTACCGTAACCATGCGATAGTCCGACCCGGCCAGTTCCTGCTCGGCCTCGTTGACACCCTGTGCGAGCATGTCCTTGAACGGCGTGTAGTAGCCCATCGTCCCGAGATGGAGGAACGCGAGCATGTCGGTGATGCCCTGCGTGTAGGCGTCCCGCGCGTCGTCGTCGGGGTTGAACACCGTTTCGCGGTCCCGTTCTTCGAGATGTTCGAAGAGGATGGTGAAATCGAGGATCGCGTTGCGAAGGCGGCGGCGGATCCGGTTCCGCTTCTGCTTCTTCGAGTGTTCCGTGTAGTCGGACTTCCGTCCGATCAGGAACTCCCTGTCGCTCGGCGTGAGGATGCCACGGTCCCGGTCCGCGGAGTACGCGAGTTTATCCCGTGACTCCTGCTCGTCCGAACCATCGGTCATAAACGGATTTTGTGTACGACCATGATTAAGGGTTACGGACCACGCCCCGACGTTCGATCGAATCACGCGACTCGAACCGGACTATGGGGCGATTCGGGTCGAAATGATTACTCATCAGTAAGCTTTTTCATCATTTATTTTTCACCCGACCGTGTTACACCATACCAATGATATGTTCTGTTACTGTCGTACACAGTTAACGTTCTCCGTGCAATTTTGTAAACGTATTTTGTAACCGCTAGTAGCGATATCCGTAATATTTATGGGTGTCATCCACGATGGCTAAAAAGTGTGTCATAGCGCACCACGGCCAATGCCACCATACACTACTCATGAGATACAAATCGTGCAACCGGAACGTGTGCAGACCGATGAATCGGCCGCTGAAGACACGGGTTGAGCGACCTGAACTGCCGTCGCCGTCCGTACGAAACGGAGGTGGGATGATATGAGCCAATCCGACGAGCAGGGGGCCGTCTCGGAGTTCCTCGACGAAATCGAACCGACGATTTTCGTGTTCGGTGCCGTTCTCACGCTGATTTTCGTCGTCGCGTTCGTGCTGAATCCGTCCGGCTCATACGATTACGTCCTAGGTATAAAGAACTGGATTCAGCAGTACTTCAACTGGTTCTTCCTCTTGGTGATGTTGGCCTTCGTGCTCTTCCTCGCGTTCCTCATCTTCGGCCCGTGGGGGAAACTCAGGTTGGGTGACGAAGAACCGGAGTACAGCTACCTCTCGTACTTCGCCATGATGTACTCTGCCGGACTCGCGGCGGGAATCGTCTTCTGGGGTCCGGCCGAATCCCTGAGCCACTTCGCGGAAGTTCCACCGTTGTACGACGCGCCACCGAAATCCGCGGCGGCGATGCCCATCGCGGTGGAGTACGCTATCTTCCACTGGAGTCTCACCCAGTGGTCCTGTTTCACGGTGATGGGCCTCGCCATCGGTTACTTCGTGTACAATTACGACGCCCCGCTCCGAGTGTCCGCCGTACTGACGCCGATACTCGGTGCCGACAACGTCGATGGGTACATCGGGAAGACCGTCGACATCCTCGCGGTGTTCGCGACGCTCGGCGGCGTCGCCACGTCGTTGGGATTCGTCGGAAGCCAGTTCATCACGGGCCTCGACTTCCGGTGGGGTATCGCACTCGGTGACGTCGGAACCATCCTCATCATCACCGGGATGACCGTGATTTTCACCGCCTCACTCATTCTCGGGGTCAACAAGGGTATCAGGTGGCTCTCGAACTTCAACATGGTGCTGTTCTTCCTGGTGATGGTCGCCACCCTCATCTTCGGCCCGACGTTGCGCATCCTCGACCTCGGAACGCAAGCGTTCGGTCGGTTCGTCACCGACTTCTTTAGGATGAGTCTCTACACGCAGGCGTCTCAGCCACCAAGCTGGGATAGATGGGTCAACCAGTGGACCGTTTTCTACTGGTTGTGGCCACTCGCGTGGTCGCCGTTCGCGGGGCTGTTCATTGCCCGCATCTCACGCGGCCGGAGCGTCCGTGAGGTCGCGTTCGCCGGAATCGGAGCCACGTCGATGGCCACCGTTCCGTGGTTCATCATCGTTGGCGGGTCCGCGGTCATCTTCCAGAATTCCGGTGTCGCACACATGCTCGGCCCCGTCGACAAGTTCGGCCCGTCCGTCTCGGGATTCGTCCTGTTCAACGCGATACCGACCATCGGCCCGCTCTTGCTCGTCGCCTTCCTGATTTTGGTGACGACGTTCTTCGTCACCTCCGCTGACTCCTCGACGCTGGCAGTGTCGATGATAACGACCGGCGGGAAGGAACACCCCTCGTCCATCAACCGTATCTTCTGGGCTGTGGCGCAGGGTGCGGTCGCCTCCATCCTCATGGTCGTCGGTGGCGTCGAAGCGCTGCAATCCGCCGCCATCATCACCGGCGCACCGTTCGCAATCGTCTGTCTCCTCGCCATGCTCGGGCTCATCAAAACGTTCCAGAAGGAGTCCGGCGGCGTGCTCCTACAGGACCGCACGAAGCTCATCGGCGCGCCGACGACGAGGGAGGAGACGACGGACACACCGGGGGTGGCCGGTCAGGACGACGACTGATCGGTGACGGCCGTCACCGCTTGACGATAACAAGTTTTAATAACGGAATATACGAACATTGTGTATGGATAGGGACACGGCATATCCCGACGCGGCCACACTTCCCGGTCCGAACGCGGAGCGGTGGATCGATTTTCATACCGAACACGCGGCACCGAGCGAGTTCTCACACGAGTTCGTCTGGGACATCACGGGCGAGTCGCACGGCCCGTTCGTCTCCGACGTGGACGGCAACGTGTTGCTCGATTTTACCTGCCACATCGGCGCGGCACCGCTTGGCTACAACAACGAGAAGATTCTCGGCAAACTGCGCGAGTTCTCACTGGTCGAACCGATGAAAATCGCCGGGCAGGACATCTACTTCGGCGATGGCCCGGACCCGAAAACGGCGGAGTTCCCCGCGTCCAGTCACCTCATCGAGAAACTCGTGGACGTTTCCAGCCAATACGGAATGGACACCGTCTTCCTCTCGAACTCCGGGGCCGAGGCCATGGAGAACGCGATGAAGATCACCCACGACCACAACCCGGCCGCGAAGTACGCCTACACGTTCGACGGGAGTTTCCACGGGCGAACGCTCGGCACCCTCTCCATCACCCGCTCGAACGAGGTGTACACGAGACACTACCCCGAAATCGCCGGGGTTCGAACCGTCCCGTTCTGTGATGCACACGACGGTAACGATTCCTGTGACTGTGGCTTCTTCACCGGCAACGGCTCACAGCTACGAAATTCCCTCCAACCCGAAGGCGGCCACGTCAACCCCGACGAGGTCGCGTTCATGGTCATCGAACCGGTTCAGGGCGTCGGTGGGTATCGGTTCCCGAGCGTCGAGTTCATGGAGGAAGTGGGCGACGTCTGTTCGACGTACGACATTCCGCTGATCGCCGACGAGATTCAGTCCGGCGTCGGTCGCACGGGGAAGATGTGGGCCTCGGACCACTACCCCATCGAACCGGACGTCATCGCCAGCGCGAAGGCGCTTCGAACCGGTGCGACCATCTCTCGGTCGGACCTCTTCCCGGCCGAGAAGAACCGTCTGGGTTCGACGTTCGGCGGCGGCGACCTGCTCGCGTCGATGCAGGGCACCTTCACGCTGGAGGCCATCGAGGAGTACGACCTGCTCCGCAACGCGACCGAACGCGGGCGGCAGGCCAAGGAGTTGCTCCGCGACGCCGCACCGACACACGTCGAGGACGTGCGGGGCAAAGGCCTGATGCTCGCCGTCGAGTTCGACACGGCGGAGCGACGCGACGCCGTCGTCCAGGCGGCGCTGGAACGGGGACTCCTCACGCTCGGTTGCGGGAAGAAAACCATCCGCCTGCTTCCGCCGCTGGATTCGACCGAGCGCGAAATCGAACTCGGCATCGGGATTTTGAACGAGGCCATCGCGGCGGTCTGAACGAACGTCCAATTTTTATCCGTCGAGGCTATCGCTGACGACCGCGATTCCGTTCCGGTGATCCAGCGCCATCAACACTGACGAAAGCTGTTCCGGACCGCTCCCCGCCACGCCGATTTTCACCGGCGTCCGGTTCGGTTCGTCCGCGTTCGTTCGACGCGTTCGCTCCAGTTCCTCCAGTTCCGCACCGTGGCTATCGACGGTGTCCGTAAGCGTCTCCAGACCGCTCGGCCAGTCGGCGACCGAGAGGTTCGCTTCCGCGTACCGGCCGAGTTCCATTCGGCCGGTACGCGTGAGTTCGGCGTGCTCGGCGAGGTTCACGTTACCGCCGGAGACGACGACCGGCGACGTGTTCGTCCGCCACGTCCACCGCGCCGGAGCACAGCGCCGCGAGCGGCGCTGCGCCCGCGGTTTCGGCCACGGTTTTCGCCCGCTCGGCGAG
The DNA here is from genome assembly GCF_024136965.1 of Haladaptatus sp. AB618. Lineage (NCBI taxonomy): Archaea > Methanobacteriati > Methanobacteriota > Halobacteria > Halobacteriales > Haladaptataceae > Haladaptatus > Haladaptatus sp. AB618. The sequence goes on from NZ_JAMYJX010000005.1 coordinate 385,218, forward strand.
CAGGGTCACGGCGACGCTCATCTCGCGGTCGGTGACGCTCACCACGTCGTCCACGCGCTCGCGGACGACGGCGAACGTCTTTTCGAGCAAGCGCGTGTCGGCGATTCCCTCCGCGACGGTGTCCACGTCCGGCAGTTCGTGAATCTCGTCGCGTTCGAGCGACGGCTTGGCGTGGAACGCCCCCTCGGGTTGGACGCCGACGACGCGGATGTCCGGGTCGTGTGCCTTGAGAACCGTCGCGATTCCCGAGATAAGTCCGCCGCCGCCGATGGAGACGAGGACGGTGTCCAGTTCCGGGTACTCTTCCAGCAGTTCGAGTCCGACGGTTCCCTGTCCCGCGATTATCGCCTCGTCGTCGAACGGGTGGACGAAGGTCAGGTCCTTCTCGTCGGCGAGCGAGAGCGCATGCTCGTAGGACCGCTCGTAGATGTCACCCTCCACCACGACGTCGGCACCGTACCCCCGCGTCGCTTCTATCTTCGAGGACGGCGTCACCTCGGGGACGACGATGGTCGTGTCGATGTCAAGCAATCCGCCCGCGAAGGCGACGCCCTGTGCGTGGTTGCCCGCGCTCGACGCGATGACGCCGCGCTCGCGCTCGGCCGGGGGGAGTTGCGCCATCGTGTTGTACGCGCCGCGACTCTTGAACGACCCCGTCCGTTGCATGTTCTCCAGTTTGAGTCCGACCGACGCCGCCCCGCTGCGCTCGGCGAACGTCGTCGAACGGTCGAGCGGCGTCCGATGGACCACCTCATCGAGTCGTTCGTCGGCCTCCCGCACGTCGGCGACGGTGACGATGTCGTCGGCCGCCGGTGGCCGGTCGTCCGTCCGCTCCGAGTTCATGGCCCGTCGTCCGCGACGGCGAGTATCGATTCGACCAACACGTCCACGCCGATGGGGAGGCTTCGCTCGTCCACGTCGAACGTCGGCGTGTGATGGCTCGTCGGATGGTCCGTCCCGACGATGAGGTACGTGGCGAGGCCGCCGTCCTCCTGCACGCGCTCCATCAGGAACGTGGCGTCCTCGCTCGCGCCGAAGTCCGCGGACGGGAGCACGGTCTCGACGCCCTCGACGTCCCGTGCAACGTCCGCCACCACCTCGGCGAGTTCCGGGTCGCTATCCGCTCGGGGGGATTTGCTCCGGACGTCGATGTCCACGTCACAGCCGTGCATCTCGGCGGCGGTTTCGAGCGTCCTGTCCAACCGGGACTGCATGTACTCCATGAGTTCGGTCGTCTCGCCGCGCACTTCCGCCTCCACGTGGGCGAAATCGGCGATGACGTTGCTCGACGTTCCGGCCTCCGCCCATCCGAGGTTCACGCGCGTCATCCCGTCCTCGTGGCGCGGAATCGCGTAGGCGTTTTGGATCGCCGTCCCGAGCGCCTGCATCGCGTTGTCGCCGTCTTGGGGCGCTTTCCCGGCGTGAGCGGTCGTTCCCTCGAACGTCACGTCGACGTGAGACATTGCCAGCGGCCGTTCGATTCCGGCGACGACCTCTCCCGTTGGGTGGTCGAGACCGACATGGACGGCGAACAGGTAGTCCAGGTCGTCGGCGAATCGGCTTTCGGCCATCGGGTGACCGCCGCCGGACACCTCCTCGGCGGGTTGGAAGAAGGCGACGAACTTCCCGTCGAAGTCGCTCTCCGCGATGGCTTCGAGGGTGGCGAGCCCCCACGTCATGTGTGCGTCGTGACCGCAGGCGTGCATCGTCCCCTCCCTTTCGGACCTGAATCCGGCGTCGGCGGGCGCGTGGTCGTCCGCCGACGATTCCTCGATGAACAGGCCGTCGATGTCGACGCGGAGGCCGACGACGGGTCCGGAACCTCGGTCGAGAACGGCGACGACGCCCGTGTTTCCCCCGTCGATTTTTTCGAGGAGGTCGGGGTCGGCACCGCGTTCGAGCGCCCGTCCCTGCCATTCCTCGACCTCGTCGGCGTCCGGAACGGCCATTCGCTCGTCGCTGTCGTACACGTCGGTGCCGACGGCGAGTTCGTCGACGCCGATGCCCCGAATCTCCTCGACGAGACGATGCGTCGTGTAGAACTCCCGCCACGCGGGTTCCGGGTACCGGTGGAATGACCGTCGGACGTCCGAAAGTCGATCACGGATTGACTCTGCCATGCGTGGTACTGGCACGCCCACCCACTTAATTGTAAACGCATTCCGTTGACAGCGACTACACAAAAGGACTAATATGGGGTCCCAACAATCGTACGATTATCGATTCGCGTCACTCGACGCGGTGGTTTACCATGAGCGAAAACCCGGATATCGTCGTCCTCCGCGAGGGGACGGAAGGACTCTCGATGGAATCGTACGCCGAAGCGTTGCGTGAACGCCTCCCGGACCGAACGGTCGCGCACGCCACGACGCCGAAGCAGGAACGCGAACTCGTCGCGGACGCGCGGGTCGTCACCGGCATCACTATCGAGCGGGACCTGCTCGCCCGCGCCGACCGACTCGAACTGTTCGCCTGTACCTTCGCGGGAACCGATCACGTTCCCATGGACGCGCTCGCGGACCGCGGCGTCGCGGTGACGAACGCCGGTGGAATTCACGCACCCGGCATCGCCGAGCAGGCCATCGGCAACATGCTCGTCTTCGCCCGTCGACTCCACGAGGGGTGGCGACGAAAGGAGCGCGGCGAATGGCGGCACTTCCAGTCCGGCGAACTCACCGGCAGCACCGTCACCGTCATCGGGTTGGGTTCCATCGGAGGGGAAATCGTCCAACGGCTTCAGGGGTTCGACGTCGAAACCATCGGCGTTCGGTACACGCCTGAGAAGGGCGGCCCGACGGACGAAGTGGTCGGCTTCGACGAGGACGCCATCCACGACGCCCTCTCCCGAAGCGAGTACGTCGTGGTCGCGTGCCCGCTCACCGAGACGACGCGCGGACTCATCGGAAAATCCGAGTTCGCGACGATGTCGCCGGACACCGTTCTCATCAACACCGCCCGCGGCCCAATCGTCGATACCGACGCGCTCGTTTCGGCACTCCGCTCCGAAAAGATCCGCGGGGCGGCTCTCGACGTGACCGATCCGGAACCGCTCCCCGAGGACCACCCGCTGTGGTCCCTCGAAAACTGTCTCATCACGCCGCACACGGGCGGACACACGCCGCTCCATTGGGACCGTCTCGCGGACATCGTCGCGGGGAACGTGGACCGCCTCGAAACCGGCGAAGCGCTCGAAAACGGGGTTCTCGCCCCGGAACCGAACTGAGTTACTTTTCGCTGATTTATTCTTCGCTGATATTTCCGATCACGTCGTGAAGAGCCGACGCGGGAAGTCCGCGAGCACTTCCGCACCGTTCGACGTGACGCGGAACGTCTCGCTCAACTCGACGCCGAAGTCGTCGAACCAGAGGCCGGGGATCATGTGGAAGGTCATGTCTTTTTCCAATATCGTCTCGTCGCCCGGCCGCATGCTGGCGGTGTGTTCGCCCCAGTCCGGCGGGTAGCCGAGGCCCATCGCGTAGGCGATGCGGTCCTCCTTTTCGAGGCCGTACTGCGCGATGGTGTCCCGCCAGACCTTCTCGACAGATTCGCAGGTGACGCCGGGTTCGACGGCGTCGATTGCGGCTTCCAGTCCCTCCACGACCACGTCCGCCCGCCGTTGCATCTCGTCCGGCGGGTCGCCGACGAACGTCGTCCGGGCCAGCGGCGAGTGATAGCGGTGCCGACAGCCCGAGAGTTCGATGATGACGGGGTCGCCGTCCTCGAATTCGCGGTCGGTCCACGTGAGATGGGGCGTTCCGGTGTGGTCGCCCGAAGGCATCAGAGGGACGATGGACGGGTAGTCGCCGCCGAACTCCTCGGTACCGCGGATGAGGCCGTCGTAGATTTCTGCCGCGGCCTCGTACTCGGGAACCCCTTCCTCGATTGCGTCGAGTCCGGCGAGCATCGCCTCCTCGGAGATGCGCGCCGCCTCCCGCATGTAGTCGAGTTCCTGCTCGCTCTTTTTGATTCGAATCCAGTTGACGAGCAGGGTTGCGTCCTCGAAGGTGGCGTCGGGGAGGTTCTTCTGAAGGCGGGTGTAGGATTTCGCGGTGAAGTAGTAGGCGTCCATCTCCAACCCGATGCGGCCGTCCTCGGCGTCGAGGTCCTCGATGACCTCCCCCAAGTGATCCATCGGATGAAGGTCGTACGGGGAGTGAACGTAGTCGTCGCTGTACGGGAGAATGCTCTCCTCGTCGAGCCAGGTGGTCGCACGCGCGCCGTTGGCGTCCATACCGCGGCCCACCCATACGGGTTCGTCGCGTTCCAGCGTGACCACGACGGCCTGATGGACGTAGAACGACCAACCGTCGTATCCCGACAGATAGTTCATGTTCGCGGGGTCGGCTACGACGAGCGCGTCGAGTTCCTCCTCGCGCATCCGCTCTTTCGTTCGTTCCAAACGCGTTTCGTACTCGGTATCGTCGAAGATTGTTCGTGGCATGCTAGCGGCACTCACCAGAACGTTCGTGGAATAGCTGTTTAACTTTTTTGTGTACGCAGAAAACGAATGTTGTGTACAACCGTGCACGTCGTCGACGACTGCGAGCGCCGCGTCCGGTGACGTCATCGTCAACGATCACGACCGCTGATAAGGGACGATTCTTTCTACTCCGCTTCCAGATACTCCCGTATCTCCTCGTCGTCCAACGCGTCCAGCACGCGTTCGGCCCCGTACGTCTCGACGAGGCGGCTCACCCCGCGTCGGGAGCGTTCCTCGACGGCGTCGTCGGGGACGCGCGTCTCGAACGCGCTGTCGATGTACCGCTCGCGCAGTTCCTCGAACCGCTCCTCGTCGATATCCGGGTCGTCCTCGACTTCGTCCTCGTACCATTCGCGCCAGCGGTCGCGGTCGCCCCAGTCGCCCGAGAACTCCGAATTCCGGCGGAGCCAGTCGTAGTGCGGTGCGACGCCGCCGGAGAACCCTTCCTCGTTTCGGAGGTCCTCCAGCAGACATCGCGCGACGTGTGCGCCGTGACCGGCGGCGATGATGGTTTGAACGCTCCGTTGTCCGGCGGGTGCGGCGACGTAGAGGCCGTCGATGGGCGTCCGGCCGTCGGCATCGGCGTATTCCGGATCGAAGTGTTCGTGCTCCTCGCCGTCGTGTTCGTGGCGTTCGAACATCTCGTCGCCGCCGAGCGGTCGGAGGTACTCGCCGTCGTACCACGCGGCCGCGATGACGCGGTCCGCCGTGACGCTACGGCCCTCTTGCGTTTCCACGACGAACGCCGAATCGTCTTCTCCTTGGGTGATGGATTCGACCATGTCCGGAACCAGTTCACACCCCGCCTCCTCGACGTGGGCGTGCATCAACTCGTAGAACGTGTCGATATCGACACCGGCGGGGAACCCGAGGTAGTTCTCCAAGTACGCGCATCGTCGAAGTGCCGCGTTCCCCCGGTCGAAGACGACGGTGTCGAGGCCGTACCGTGCGGCGAACACGCCCGCCGAACTGCCGCCGGGACCGCCGCCGACGGTGACCACGTCGTAGTCGGTCATCGAACTCGCCCCGCGGTGCTGTCCGTCCCGTCGTCCGACCGCGGGACTTCACGCGTATCCTGGTGCGGCGATTGCTTCGTCGTGGCCGAGCGATCTCCGAGTTCCGTCGGATGTCCTACCATGTTTTTAGGCTCGCCTAAAATTTTATAGAGGTTTCGGTCGGACCGTCGGTCGATCGATCCGATATCGGTGCCCCGATCGGTCGGCTATCGTTGTCTTCCGACACCTTCCGCTCGAACGGCAGTCTCTGCCGTAACCAACGCCGTTTTGTCATCGTCACGACGACGGGACAACATACGATGGTACATGCCAGCGTCGTCGGCTGCGGGAACATGGGCGGTGCGCTCGTGAGAGGCTTGTCGAGAAGCGGAAATCACGCCGTCACTGCCTGTGACGTGGACCCGGATGCACTGGAAGCGGTGTCGGAGTACTGTGAGAAAACGACGACGGACCTCGCGGAGGCGACCGAATCGAACGTCGTGTTCGTCGCCCTGAAACCGGATCTCGTGGGCGACATCGTCGCCGAACTCGACCTCTCGTCCGAACAGACACTGGTCTCCATCGCGGCGGGCGTCCCGACGACCGCGCTCGAACCGTTGACCGACGCGACGGTGGTCCGACTCATGCCGAACCTCGCGGCGGAGTCGGGCACCATGGCGGCGGCCATCGCCGGGGACGAAATCCCCGAAACCGTCCACGAACTCCTCGACGACGTCGGCGTGGTCGTCGAAATCGACGAATCGGCGATGGACGTCGCAACCGCGGTCAACGGCAGCGGCCCGGCGTTCGTCTTTTACTTCATCGACGCCATGGCACGGGCGGGAGTGAACGGCGGCCTCAGTCGGCAGGACGCGAGAACGCTCGCCGCACAGACGTTCAAAGGAGCGGCGGAGACGGTGCTCCAGTCCGACGAGAGCGTTCCCGACCTGATAGACGCCGTCTGCTCACCGAAGGGAACGACGATAGAGGGGATGGAAGTACTCCGCGACAGTTCGGTCGAGGGAACCGTCACCGAGTCGGTCGCCGCCGCCGAAAACCGATCCAAGGAGCTGATGGTCGATTATGACGATGAGTGATACCGTCGAACGAAATTCGCTCGAACGGGCACGGCAACGGGCGGCGACGGCCGACCGCGTCGTCGTCAAAGCCGGGACGAACTCGTTGACGGACGACACGTCGAACCTCGACGACGACAAACTCGACAAACTCGTCGACGACGCCGTCGCCCTGCTCGAAAACGGGAGCGAGGTGCTGTTCGTCTCCTCCGGTGCCGTCGGCGCGGGGAAGGGCCGGGTCGGCTACCCGGACGACACCGTCGAGGAGTCACAGGCGCTCTCGACCGTGGGCCAGTCCCACCTCATGCGACGCTACACGGAGAGTTTCGAACGCTACGATCGAAAGGTCGCCCAGATACTGGTGACCCAACACGACCTCGACAATTCGGAACGGTTCACCAACTTCCAGAACACGGTCGAAACGCTGTTGGACTGGGGTATCGTGCCCATCATCAACGAAAACGACGCCGTCGCGACCGAGGAGATACGAATCGGCGACAACGACATGCTGTCGTCGTCCATCGCCATCGGCGTGGATGCGGACCTGCTGGTGACGCTCACGGACGTCGGCGGCGTGTACACGAACAATCCGAAGGAGGACCCCACGGCCGAACGCATCGAAGCGGTCGGTCGCAACTACGCGGAAATCCAGGAACTGGTGGACCGGAGTTCGACCGCCAAGTTCGGCGGCATCCAGACGAAGGTGTCCGGCGCACGGTCGGCGAGCGAACACGGAATCCCGGCGATCATCGCAAAATCCACGAAGGAAGACGTCGTAGACAGAATCATCGACGGAAAACCGGTCGGGACGATTTTCGTCCCGACGGACGACGCGCTCGACGACTGACCACTCTACAAACGATGGCCGAGAAATCCACCGAATCCAAAGTCGAAGAAGCACAGACCGCCGCGCTCGCGCTCGCGCAGCGAACCGACGACGACCGCTCGACGGCGTTGAACGCTATCGCCGACGCCATCCTGGCGAGGGAGGACGAAATCCTCGACGCCAACGAGCGGGACGTCCGCGAGGCGGAGGAGCGTCTCGCCGCGGGGGAGTACAGCCGAGCCCTCGTCGACAGACTCGAACTCTCGCCGTCGAAACTCGAAAGCATCGCGGAGATGGTTCGGAGCGTCGCGACGCAGGACGACCCGCTCGGGAAGACGCTCACGGCGCGAGAACTCGACGAAGGACTCGAACTGTACAAGCGCACCGTTCCCATCGGTGTCGTCGGGACCATCTTCGAATCGCGGCCCGACGCCCTCGTCCAAATCGCCGCGCTCAGCCTCAAGTCCGGGAACGCGGTGATACTGAAGGGCGGCAGCGAGGCGAGTCACTCGAACAGGGTCCTCTTCGAAATCATTCGGGAGGCTACCGACGAGATGCCCGACGGCTGGGCACAACTCATCGAGGCACGGGCGGACGTCGATACGTTGCTCGGCATGGACGATTCCATCGACCTCCTCATGCCACGGGGCAGTTCGGCGTTCGTGGAGTACATTCAGGACAACACGAGCATCGCCGTTTTGGGACATACGGAGGGAATCTGCCACGTCTACGTGGACGACGAGGCCGACCTCGGGATGGCGACGGAAGTCGCCTACGACGCGAAAGTGCAGTATCCGGCGGTGTGCAACGCCGTGGAGACCCTGCTGGTCCACGAGGACGTGGCCGCCGAGTTCCTGCCGAAAATAGCCGAGCGATACGAGGAAGCGGGTGTCGAGTTGCGCGGCGACGAAGCGTCACGCGACATCGTCGCCATGGAGGCGGCGAGCGAGGACGACTGGGCCACCGAGTACGGTGATCTGATCCTCTCGGTGAAGGTCGTCGAGTCGCTCGATGCCGCCATCGACCACATCAACGCGTACAGTTCGAAACACACGGAATCCATCGTCACCGAGAACGGGGACCGCGCGAGCACGTTCATGCGGAGCCTCGACTCGGCGAGCGTGTTCCACAACGCTTCAACCCGGTTCGCCGACGGGTTCCGTTACGGACTCGGCGCGGAAGTCGGCATCAGCACAGGGAAGATTCACGCACGCGGACCCGTCGGCCTCGAAGGCCTGACGACCTATCAGTACTTCCTCGAAGGCGACGGACAGGTCGTGGGGACCTACGCCGGGGAGGACGCCAAACCGTTCGTCCACGAGGAGTTCGACGGAGAGTGGACCCCCGGTTCGCTATCCGACCGATAGGATTCGAAAACGTATCGTGCCGCTGTCTTCACTACTTTCTCCGACGTTCGGTAACTAACGATACTTGACCGATGAACGATACTCACCCCATGAGCGACATTTTACTACCCGAAGTTTAATTCAATTTTTCTGGTATTATATTTTCGATCTAATAACGTATTTCTTGTAGCGGTCGCAATTCGAGGTTGGGAAATTCATGACTGATAATGACACATCGGACGGCAAGCGACGGAACTTCCTCCGAGCGGTCGGTGCGCTCGGTATCGCCGCCGTCGGAGGGACGGCGTCAGCGAACGAAGGGGCAGGAAAGCATGATGACGGTCGATGTGGAAACGGACTCCGCGCTATCGCTCGTCACCACTATCGATTCTTCGAGGCGTTCACTTCGGACCTCGGACTTCCCGACGACACCGTGGAGGAGACGGGCGAGGGAATTCGGCGGTCGAACCGAACGTCCCCGTCGAACATCGCGATGTACGTCGTCAGCACGGTCGGTGCCGCCGAACTCGGGGTGCTCTCGGAACGGGAAGCGAGGGGGCGCGTGGACGCCGTCGTCTCCACGTTGGAATCAGTGGAGACGTGGAACGGCCTCTTCCTCCGGTGGTACGACATCCGGACCGGGCGGCCGTGGATGGAGACCCACGACGGGACGAAGTACGTCTCGACGGTGGATAACGGCCACCTGACCGCCGCACTGACCATCGTCGGCCAAGCGTACGGAGGCGAACTCGGGCGGCGAGCGCGACGCCTCGTCCGGGCGCAGGACTACTCTCCGTTTCATCACCCGGACAACGGACGACTGATCGGCGGATACGATTACGAGAACGGACTCGACGACTGGACGTACGGGATGATAAACAGCGAACCCCGAGTCGCGAGTTACTGCGCCATCGGGATGGGCGACATCCCGAAGACGCACTGGTGGCGACCCCGCCGGACGTACACGCCGGACGCCGACTGGACACAACAGCGTTCGAGCGGCGAGTGGAGCACGTACGACAGCGTCGACGTTTTCGAAGGGCACTACGAGTACGACGGAACGAAGTTCGTCCCCAGTTGGGGCGGCGCGCAGTTCGAGGCGCTGATGCCCTCCCTGTTCATCAAAGAGCGGGAACTCGGCCCCCGCGGGTTCGGACTGAACAACGAACGCTGGGTGCAGGTCCAGAGAGACTTCGCGGATGCACAGAATTGGCCCGTCTGGGGTCTCTCCCCGTGCGGAACGCCCGACGGCTACGGGTCGTTCGGCGTCCCCCAACAGGGAGCGTGGAAGGATCACTACGCGCCCGGTCCCATCGTGACGCCCCACGCGACGTTCCTCGCCCTCGACTACGCGCCCCACGCCGCCCACGAGAACGTCCGCCGTCTTCGACGGATGGGAATCGACGGAACGTACGGGTTCTACGACTCGGTCAACGTCGAAACCGGCGAACTGACGAAGAAGTACTACGCGCTCGATCAGGGCATGTCGATCGCCTCGATCGCCAACCACCTCACCGACGGCGTCCTCAGGGAGTACTTCCACGAGAGCGACGTCGGACGACGTCCGGAGGACCTCCTCGAACGAGAGGAGTTCTCCATCTGAGCACGTCTACGACGGGCGTCTCCCGGTTCGCCCGCCGACTTACCTTCCATTAATAAAAAGAAACAAGTTATCTCCTGACAATCGTTCTGTATGCGGCTACAAAACGAAACAGTGTTCATTACCGGTGCGGGTCAGGGCATCGGCGAGGCGACTGCCAAGCGGTGTGCCGAGGAAGGTGCGTTCGTGGTCTGTACCGACGTGAACGAGGAGACGGGGTCGGAAACCGTCGCGGACATCGAGGACGCCGGTGGCGAAGCGGAGTTCCTCGAACTCGACGTGACGGACGCCGACGCGTTCACGAACACCGTCGATGCAGTCGTCTCGGAACGGGGACTGGACGTTCTGGTCAACAACGCCGGTGTCGGCCATCCCCCCGCGTACGCGGAGGACGTGGACGATTCCGTTTTCGAGGGCGTCTTCGACGTCAACGTCCGCGGCGTCTGGAACGGTTGTCAGGCCGCGCTTCCGCACCTCAAAGAACAGGGGTCGGGCAACGTCGTCAACGTCGGGTCGTTGGCGTCGTTCTACGGCCTGCCGATGCAGTCGGTGTACTCGTTGACGAAGGGTGCCGTCCTCAACTTCACCCGTGCGGTCGCCGCCGAAGCGGGCCGCGACGGCGTTCGCGCGAACGCCGTCCTCCCGGCGTTCACGAACACCGAACTCGGAAACCAGTTCTTCGAGACGCGCTCGGACCCCGAGAAGGCGAAGGAACTCATGCTGAAACGCTACCCGCTCGGCCGATTGGCGGAACCCGAAGAGGTCGCCGATGCGATCCTGTTCCTCGCCAGCGACGAAGCGTCGTTCGTGACCGGTCACGGACTCGTCGTGGACGGCGGGTTCTCGGTGCAGTGAACGGGGATCCGGTGAAATAGGTTCGTTTCGCTCGGAACTATCTCCGTCTACGACGGGATCACGGACGTATCGGAACACGACTTTCCCGTATCAGCGTTTTCTCCGACTCCCGACTTTGAACATCGCTCACCCCTTCAGTCCCCGATCCCGTGTCCGATTTCCGACGTGAGAAACCGGCGACATACACATACGTTCTTATGTTCCCGCCGTCTCGAAACGAACAAATGGAGATACCTGACGAGTTGCTCTGCGTTTTCAGTGCACAAATCGAAGAACGAAACGGCGCGTATCATCTCACGCTTCCAGAGCGGGAACTGGATAACGGCGTCTTGGACGATGACGAAACGTATCGTGTCGCATTGCTCGGGTCCGATTCGGAGCGCACGAAAACGGCCACAGCGACGACGAACCCGCAGGAGTCGACCCCCGAACCAACCGAGAACCACCAACACACCTCGCCGCCGGTCGAAGTCGGGGACCGTCGAACCGTCGAAATCGAAGGCATCGGTGAGAAGGGCGATGGCATCGCTCGGGTCGAACGCGGCTACGTCATCATCGTTCCCGACACGGAGAAACGTGACCGGGTGACGATCGAGATCACCAAAGTGAGCGAGAACGTCGCATTCAGCGAAGTCGTCGAGCGGAAGCAGTACTACGAGTAGCTTCTTCGACTCGCTTTCGGATGCCGAAAGTTCTGCTTCAATGATCTTTTTTATAGGTATGTATTGTACACCATCGTTTATTGGGTAAAAATATTCTGGACATTCCATGAGCAACTGCCTATCTGACGTGAAAACGAAAACGTCCCCACAGAAATATCGGCATAACCATTCATTTTGTAAACCTTTATATCCCCTGTCTACTCCTATGGGGATGCTACCCATAATCATGGAAAAAGATAGCATGACGGATTCTCGATCGATTCCGGACAAAATAAAGCGGCGGCGTCTCCTACAGGGAGTCGGAGCAGTCGGTATCGCCTCGCTTGCCGGTTGTACCGGTGGCTCGAACGACGACTCGTCTGGCGGTGATGGTGATGGTGGTGGCGGTGACAACACCAGCGATGGCGGAAGCGGATCTCAGTCGGGGAACAAAAACAGCAAGCTGACTCTCTCATTAGTGAAAAGCCCGCTGGAATTCGACCCCATCGTTCTCAACGACGTTCCCTCGGCGGAGGTGTCGGACCGCATCTTCGAGGGATTGTACACGTACGACGCCGGAATCAACCAGGTTCCACAGTTGGCGACCGACAAGCCGGAGGTCAAGAACGACGGGAAGACGTACGTCGTGAAGCTCAATACGGACGCCAAATTCCAGAACGGCGACCCCGTCACGGCCGAGGACGTGAAGTACTCCTTCGAGGCACCCGTCAAGGAGGAGACGGAGAACGCGGCGGAACTCAACATGATCGATTCCGTGAAGGCTGTCGACGACCACACGGTTCAGTTCGATCTGAAGTATCCGTACGGTCCGTTCATGAACACCCTGACGTGGTCCATCGTCCCCAAGAAGGTCAGGGAGAAGAGCAAAAAAGATTTCAACAAGAAGATGCCCGTCGGCTCCGGACCGTTCAAGTTCGATAGCTGGCAGGAAGGGAAATCCGTCAAGATCTCCCGGTGGGACGACTACTGGGGCGATCTCACCCCGAACCTCGCAAAGGTTCACTACACACCGATCGAGGAGCCGACGACGCGCTTGACGAGCCTTCAAACGGGCGAGAGCGACGTCATCGAGGAAATCCCGCCGAAGCTCTGGCAGCAGGTCAAGAGCATGGGCGATTCGTCCATCGTGGCGACCAAGGCGTTGGGATACTACTACCTCGCCTTCAACTGTAAGAAGGGGCCGACGACCAACCCCAAAGTTCGGGAAGCCATCGACTACTGTTTCGACATGGATCAGGCCATCTCGAACTTCGTCGAGCCGACCGGCGTGCGCCAGTACAGTCCGCTGCCGGAACAGATCACGAAGAAGTGGGACTTCCCGCTCGACAAGTGGAAGAAGATCTCCCACGGCAAGGACATCGACAAGGCGAAACAGCTGTTCGACGACGCGGACGAAGTTCCGAACAATTGGACCGCCAAGATCATCGTTCCCCCGGACGACAAGCGCGAACAGCTCGGTATCACGGTCGCGAACGGGATGAAACAGGCCGGGTACAACGCCAAAGTCCAGCGTCTCGATTGGGGTGCGTTCCTCGACAAGTACGTCTCGGGCGACCCGAACGACTGCAACATGTACACGCTGGGATGGTCCGGCGGACCTGACCCGGACGACTTCCTCTACTACTTCTTCACGGAGGACGCCCACGGATCGACCGACGGGACCTACTACAACAAGGTCAGCGACAAAATCGTCAACGCGCGAAAGTCCGCGGACCACGCCGAACGGAAGAAACTCTACTCCGAGGCCATCACCACGCTGCTGGAGGACCGAGCACACATTCCGGCGTACAACCTGAAGAACAGCTTCGGGATGAAAAACGACGTGCACGGATTCAAAGCACACCCGGTGTTGAGCTTCGTCCTCGCGACGCAGTACACCAACGTGTCCGTCGGGTCGCAATAACGCGACATCCCTTTCGATACGATTCAACGACAATATACATGGGAATCCTCCGTTACACAATTCGACGCTTATTACAGGCTATTCCGGTGCTTCTCGGTATCGTGACGATCACGTTCCTGCTGACCAACGCGATTCCGGGGGACCCGGTCAAAATCATGCTCGGACCGTCACCGAGCGCCGAGATGGTAAACCAGATACGCGCGCAGTACGGACTGAACCAGCCGCTTCCGGTGCGATACGTACACTATCTCACTTCCGTCGCACAGGGCAACCTCGGCGAGAGCATCTACTACCGAGGCGTCCCCGTGACGACGAAGATCATGCAGCGGCTTCCGGTGACGCTCCTGCTCATGCTGGCGAGTTTCACCTTCGCGCTGGTCGTGGCGATTCCGCTCGGCATCATCTCCGCGAATCGACGCAACCAACCGACCGATCACGCCACGCGTATCGCCGCACTCATCGGCGTCAGCACGCCTGACTTCTGGATCGGGCTAATGCTCATCATCGTCTTCGCCTACTATCTGAAATGGTTACCTGCGACGGGTCTCGTCCTTCCATGGGCGAACCCGAGTTCGGTCGAACACGCGTCCTCACGTCTGGACGTGCTCTGGCAGACGTGCACTCATCTGTTGCTCCCGGCGATAACGCTCGGCACGCTCCAGATGGCCGCAGTCATGCGTATCGAGCGCTCCTCGATGCTCGAAGTGCTCCAACAGGAGTACGTGAAACTGGCGCGCGCCTACGGTGTCGCGGAACGAAAGATCGTCCGAAAACACGCGTTTCGGAACGCCCAACTGCCGGTCATCACGGTCGTCGGGTTGCAACTCACCGCCGCGCTCGGCGGGGCGGTGCTGACCGAGACGGTGTTCAACATCAACGGAATGGGACGGCTCATCATTACGGCGGTCAACAATCAGGATTATCCGCTGATCATGGGGACGACGATCTTCTTCGGCCTGACGTTCGTCGTCGGTGTCGTTCTCACCGACATCTCCTACGCGTACATCGACCCACGAGTGAGTTACGACGAGGTGGACTGACATGGCAACTGGAGAAACAAGCACGGAAAACATCCGCACAACACAGCGAACCGAGGAGCAAGAGAGCGAGACGAAAGTCGAGGCCCGCGTCGGATGGCGTTACACGGTCGAACAGGTCCGACGGGACACCACTGCGAGGATCGGCCTCTACATCATCGGGTTCATCCTGTTTCTCGCGGCGTTCGCGTGGATCGACGCGAAGCTGTTCAACTACGCTATCGTGAGCAGCTTCTGGCACAACCCGCTCAACGACCCGACGAGCGCCAAGATTCTGCGTCCCCCGATGGGAACGAGCAACGTCTTCGGGAAGGGGCTGGCACAGTACCCGCTCGGGACGGACCACCGCGGACGGGACATCCTCGTTCGACTCGTCTACGGTTCGCGCATCGCCATGCAGGTCGGCATCATCTCGACCGGTTTCGGACTCATCTGCGGGACGATACTCGGCGCGGTCGCAGGCTACCACGGCGGATGGATCGACGACGTACTGATGCGGCTGGCTGAAACGCTGTACGCGATTCCGTTCCTCGTGTTGGTCATCGCGTTCATGGCCGCGTTCGGCCGCGACCTGACCTTCGCGATGATCGGCGTGGGCATCACCACGATACCCGTCTTCGCCCGCCTGATCCGTTCGCGGGTCGTGAGTGTGCGCGAGGAGGAGTACATCGAAGCGGCCAAGGCGGCGGGGGTGCGTGATCGGAACATCATCCTGCGCCACGTCATCCCGAACAGCTTCGCACCCGTACTCGTGCAGGCGACCCTACAGGTCGGCATCAGCATCCTCATCGTCGCCGGTCTCTCGTTCCTCGGGTTCGGGGCACAGCCACCGACGCCCTCGTGGGGCCAGATGTTGAGCCAATCCCGGGGCTACATGCTACCCGACCCGTGGTTCAGCCTCTGGCCGGGACTGGCCATCCTCGCCACCGTGATGGGGTTCAACTTGCTCGGCGACGGCCTGCGAGACGCGCTCGATCCGCGAATCAACAATTGATATACGATATATGACAGAAACACTGCTACAAGTCGATAATCTGAAGACACAGTTCTTCACCGAAGAGGGCGTCGTCCGTGCGGTGGACGGCATCTCCTTCGACGTGAAAAAGGGGGAAATCGTCGGTCTCGTAGGCGAATCCGGGGCCGGGAAGAGCGTCGCCGCTCAGAGCATCCTTCGCCTGGTAGATTCGCCGGGCGAAATCGTCGGCGGCGAGGTCCGCTTCCGGGACGAACTGCTGTTCGGCGTCGAAGAAGGCCCGGACGGGGAGATGCGGGAACGCGAGGAGATGCTGTCGAACGAGGAGATGCGAAAGCAGATCCGCGGCACCGAAATCGCCATCATCTTCCAGGACCCGATGGAGAGCCTGAATCCCG
>NZ_JAMYJX010000006.1:0-337268 GCF_024136965.1 Haladaptatus sp. AB618
CGGAACTGCCTCCTGAGTCACCACCGGAGTCTCCACCGGAACTGCCTCCTGAGTCACCACCGGAGTCTCCACCGGAACTGCCTCCTGAGTCTCCGCCGGAGTCTCCGCCAGAATCGCCACCGGAGTCGCCGTCGTCCTTGTCGCCGCCGTCATACTCCCAGCTATTATTGCTGCCCTCGTATCCGTCCGGGCTGTTGTCGTCGATGCCGTTCTCGATGTGGGAATCCATGACGGTGACTCCTTCGGCGTCGCTCGTGATGCGAAGTGCCTCGTTCCCGCTATGTGCGAGTGCCGAGACGCTTTCTATCATCGTTCCGGTACCGCTCTCCACGAGCGCGTTTTCTTCGGAGACGTAGTCGCCTTCGTAGATTACGACGTTATTCCCCGTGTTCGTCAGTGCCCGTCGACCCTCTTCCCCGCCGTGGTGGACTTTCAGATTGCGGAACTCGCTACCGTCGCGGTTGTTCTGGATGGCGCTCCGACTGCCATTGGTCGCTGCGTTCCCGGTAACGGTGACGTTTTCGAGGGAAACTGGCTGTTCACCCTCCTTGATTTTGATAGCCTCCGAACCGCCAGTCTCGTGGTCGACGGTCGTTCGCTTGATACTCGTCCGGCCCGAGGATTCCTGAATATAAATTGCATTCGTTGGGCCATCGGTTCGAACCGTGATAGTGGAGTCGACAACCGTTACGTCGTCCGCATCGCTCGTAACCCAAATTGCGGGACTATTATCGATGTTCGTCCGTATATCGACGTTCCGTGCGACGATACTGGCGCCTTTCTCCATGCGGAGACCACGCTGGGCGATGTCGTTGTTGCTTTCTTTGTCGACGATGATAGTGGCGTCCTCGACGTAACTGTTCTTGCCACCGATACGGACGTTCGAACTCAGACTGTTCTCGAAGTGACCACCTTCGACCTGGATGGCGCCGGTCCCGTTGGAGGCGTACAGTCCGTTGTCCGGGTAGCTTCCGAGCACACAGTTGCGGAATGTCATCTTCCCCTTGTTCGCTTCGTTGCAGAGGATACCGGTCGGTCCACGCCACAGGGAATCGCTCGGCGCGTGTTGTTCCACTACGGCTCCGTCAGGTGCCTCGAATCGTTCGACGAGACCGCTACCGTCCGAGTTGTGCACGACGGCTCGGAGCGGCCCCCACGTTCCACTGTCGTGTGTGCCTTTGACCTCGATATCGCGGATGGTCAACCCGTCTGTTACCTCGGCCTCGATGACACGAATACCAGTGTTTTCTGCGGTTTGATCGACGGTGAAATTCTCGACTCGTAGGTCTTTCCCGGGCTGATCCACGACGCCGAGTCGGAAGAGTCGGTAGTTATTGTCACCGCCACCGTCGAAGTCGCTGTAGTTCGCCGGGATGAGCGTCGCGTTCTGGCCAACCATCCCGAAGTTTGTGAAGCCAGTAAAGCGGAACTGCGAATCCATATAATACTCTCCTTCAGGGAAGTAAAGGAGCGTATCGTCGCCCGCGTTGTCTTGGAGTACCGGTGTGATGGATTCGTTTCCATCGTTGTCCGCTCCGGCCTCAGTCACATCAATGACGTTGTCGTACTGATCACTGTAGTCTGATTGGGATGAAGAGGCGGTTCCCATGATTGCAGACGATGCTATGACTGCTCCAGTTAGTTTGAGATATGTTCTACGGTTTGCGATATTTTGATTTTGCCTGTCTGACACCATCAAAAGTCCAGTCTCACCACCCCTTATTAATTATCTGGTGCTTAGTTCTATTTCCCTCGTTTTTCCACTGTTTAAAACTTCATGAACGGTATAAACAGTATTTCGTCATTGGGTTTTTAAAGTGAAAAATAATCTCACAGGGACATTTGAACAGAATATAAGAAAAACATAATTTATGAAAGCCATGTTTCGATGATACGTGATGCATGATGAAGCGATTCACCCAACCGGGGTGGGTGGATGAAGCTGAACCACAATGGGAAATGTGAACTACTTCGCCCTACGCTCTTTGCAGGAACCGACGTGCTTCCCGTAGGGAGCGCAGCCTCCACAGACGTTGACGAGAGCAAAGCTCTCGTCCGCACATCAGAAACACAACGTGTTTCTGAGGACGTTGACGAGACGCAAAGCGTCTCGTTCGCCAACCAGAATTCTTTGATTTCTGGTGACGTTGATTCGGAGCATCCCGCTCTTACTTTCTTTAGACTGCGAACGAGGATGTTGTACGCCACGTTCTAGTCCCTGTCTATGGAGAGAGAAAGAAAGTGCTCTCACAACCAGACACGGCGACATTGTCAGCTGATGGCGCCAAACGATGGCGTCGTACCGGGTTGTAAGAGCGTATCTCCACTAATGATCCGAACGAGGAAATAAGTTCGGCAGACATAGTCTGATTTTATTATATTATTTAACTAAGGAGTACGTGATATTCAGTAAATTAATATCTAATGTTGTTTTCTTTCAGTTTATTAAATTCTAATGTGAGGGTCTGTTACTCAATTTTCCGGCAGGAAAGTTCTAACAACCAGTCAATCGAGAACCGACCGTAGAATCACTCATCCACTTCGGACGGAGCAATCGGTACCCGAGGGTGCCTGACGGTAGAGAAAGAACAAACAGAACGTAACTACATTTGTTAGTGACCCATATGCTGTCGGAGATGGGGGATGAGCGAATCGATTGGTATCGTAGTGAATTGCCGTTGTGATTTGGTTTTGAGAAACTGGTCAGAATTTCTTTTTCCGATACGCTCGTTGGTTGAGTTGGCTCGGGGAAACTCGGCCACCACGCCTGTCTAAGTGAAGTCAGAGGCACGACTCGACAGGACCCTAAACGGTGAAATCAGTTCACCATCGGCTACCCGCTTGGCATTTAACCCGCATCATCTCGAATTCCGCCCCAATCGTTTGTGCCGTCACCGTACTCACGGAGTAGACTTCCAGGGTCGGAATTTTGGCCCGAAGCAGTACAACAGGTATTGTTTAGCGGACGACGGTTCTATGACTACTCTATGTTTTCTCGAACCATGCTTTCTTCCACGTCGACGTCCGGATGTTCAGCATTCGCATGTTCTTGGACTTGCTCAAGCACCTCTTCTTCAGTGACTCCTTCCGCGGTGAAGTCACATCCCTCGACCACACAACTGAATTGTCGTGGCATACTGCCTGCTAGCCCAGTGAATGGCATCAAACTACTGGCAGCCAGAATCGGGTTCGATAGACTGATCGAAAAGTACTGCTTGTGCAGGGTAGTTCCGATGTTCCGAACGAGTAGTGTTTATTGAGTCTATCTTCGATCCGAACACGATCGACGACGCAATGGGCGTTGATGGCCATCAGAGTCTCCATCGATTGAGCAGAAGTTCCCTAAGTGCCCGTGAATATTTTACACGCAGAGCATATGAATACACTATGGAGATGGACAGCGTCCGATTGGGATCCACAGGGCTCCGTGTGTCTGAGTTTTGCTTGGGAACCGCGATGTTCGGCCGGGAGATGGGCGATCATCTCGCTGCGACACCCGAGGAATCACATACGATTCTGGATGCATTCGCCAATGCTGGCGGGAATTTCATCGATACGGCGAATACGTATGCAGATGGGCGAAGTGAGGAGATCATTGGTGAATGGCTCAACGAACGAGACCGCGAAGAGTTCGTCATAGCATCGAAAGCATACTGGAACCAGATCAGCCCACTGAACGAGAATCTCTCCCGACCCGCACTCCGAACTGAACTTGAGGGGACGCTCGACCGACTCGATACGTCGTATCTCGATATCTATTACATCCATCGCTGGGACGACGACACGCCTATTGCAGAAACCCTCTCGACACTGGATGACTTCGTACACGAAGGGAAAGTCAACTATCTCGGTATCTCGACTGCGGCGGCGTGGAAACTCACGAAAGCCCTCTGGACGAGCGACGTTGAAGGGCTTGAGCGCTTCGAGGTGACACAACCGAAGTTCAACGCAGCGTATCGAGAGGACGTCCAAAGCTATCTTGACGTAACGGTCGACCAAAACCTCGCAGTGGTTCCATACTCACCCCTCGAAGGGGGGTTCCTCACCGGGAAATATGACCGCGATCAAGACGCACCGGAAGGATCACGCGGTGCAATCTCTGAGTGGGACGGGTTCGAGAAGCGTCAATGGGCTGTACTTGACACGGTGAAAGCAGTAGCCGAGGAGTGTGATACTGATCCTGCCGTCGTGGCACTCCGCTGGCTTGCAGATCACAACAGAGTCACTACCCCCATCCTTGGTGCACGAACTCGTGAGCAGATCGAAGAAAACCTACAGGCCGTTACCTGCACACTTACCGACAACCAACGTGACCGCATCTCAGAGGCATATTTCGAGGCCAGACAGCGCGAATAGTGCCTCCCTAGCGATACATCGCGAATGCTGATGACCGACCCGCTGATGACATCGAACGTGCAGATGCTGCGCTTGCCGCACTCGCAGCACAACATCTCAGCACAGGACCGACTACACAGGCATACGTTTCCACAACCGACATTGCTGCAGGGGAGGGTGCCGAAACAGTACTTGCATCGCACGGGTACGGCGATGCGGTCACCTTCGTGAACGCTTTCCGATTCATCGAGAATCTTATCCGGTACCTTGTGTCAAAGATGAAAATACTACGTCAAACACTTTCCGTTCAGCCTTCCGGAGATGCTGATGGAAAGTCGGTGGGGCCACACCCATTGATTCGGCAACATTCTCACCAGATGTCTCACGAGGCCACTCAAAAAAACCCGCATGGTAGGCAGCATCCAGGGTGGCGTGTTGTCGATCGGTGAGATCCGATACAAGATGCCGCAAAATGCGCTGGGAATCGTCGTGTGACCGCGTAATCTGCTGGCGGCGAATCATCTCGGTCTGTGGATATGCCTCTTCAACGGCGTCGATGACTCGGTGAATATCGACGCTCGGTGCGAGGTGGATCGTCATCTGGTACTGACCATCTTCGATGACGGTTTGCTTGACATGGCCACCGATCGAGGCGATAACCGAGAGTACGGGCGGCTCAGTTAGCCTGAGTTCGAAGCTGGTGGGATTCCCTTCCGAGTGTAAAGTAACCGTTTCCCAGTGAGGGAGCGTCTCGACGAGGCCGGTCAAGGCGTCGATAGCGACCGGAGTTGCGGTGCCATACACGAGGAACTCGTCATCACCGACAGGGACAGCGTTATCGAGTGTGATTGTCCCCTCCATCTCGACTGGAACGTCAAGGTCCGCAAAGATGTCCTGAGACTGGAACTTCAGTTCGACGAGTTCGTCGCTCATCAGCGCCTGTTTTCGCTCAGCAGCAGCGATGGTGTGGCCGATGATCTCACCGAGTTGCGCGACCAGCTCGCCTTCGTGCCCCTCAAACGCGAGTAGCCGCTCCGCATAGACACTCAATACACCATAAACAGTATCCTCATGGACGATCGGGATTGCTACAGACGATCGGAAGCCATACGATTCGATTTCGTCCCGCCAGGGGTCATACCGGGGGTCAGAGTCGAAATCCTGTGTCGTTTGTATCTCGCCTGTTCGGAACGCTCTGCCGATCGGACCCTTGCTCCGATCATCGTCGGGATCGACAGAGATCGTGATCCCGTCGAGATCACCCTCAATGCCAGCTTTAGCCCGCATGTTCACTGTTTGAGTAGCGGCATCGACATCGCCAACCCAGGCAAATAGGTACGAATCGGAGTCGGCAAGGTGCTTACAGACGGTCGCCTCAATCTCCTCGCGCGTGGATTGGTTGATGACAGAATCTATCATCTTTCTGATTACTTCGTTGAGACTGTTCAGCGCCGCGAGTTGCTCGTTCCGGTGGACGAGTTCCTGTTTGCTAGCCAAGCGTTTGTACGCAATTTCGGCGTTCGTCGCCAACAACCTCAGCAATTGACGGGTACTCGCATCAAATCCATCGACATCACGTGACCCAGCAACGAGAATTCCTTTGGTACTCAGTGGGACGAACAGACCGGCACGCATTTCGGTCGCATCTGGGGACATCTGGAGGTTTGGTGCCTCAAGTACGTTCTCGTAGTACTGGGGGTCGCCACCACTGAACACGCTGCCTGTGATGCTACTATCGTCGGACGGGACTTCTGGAAACTCCTTACGCATGAAGTCAGCCTCGCGAGACGTTTTCTCGGGGACGAGGCGGTCACGTTCGGCGTCGTAGTCATAGAAGACGACACCAGGAAGGTCGAGGACATCGCTCGCTGTCTCGATGAGTATTTGGCTGATTTCTGGTGTCGTGTCCGCTGTGAGGAATCCGCGTGACGATGTGTAGAGCGCTTGGAGTCGCTCTTCGTATTGTTTACGTTCGGTTACGTCCTGTGACATTACCATAGCAGCGAACACGTCATCATCGTCGGTAGTCAATGGGACCGTTCGAAATTCGAACGTTCGTCCCTGGACCTCCAGATCGAACGAGTTCGCCGTACCATTGAGTGCAGCACGGTAGTTTGGTTCGATGAGTTCCAAGACGTCCTCAGAATACACCTCTTGCATCCGTTTGTCTTGGAGGTCATTAGCGCTGAAATCCAGTTTTTCAAAGCCCTGTCCTCCGACAACCGTATGTTGTAGATCGTCGTTTAGGAGAGCGACTGCTCCGTTTGGGAAGTTCTCTACAAGCGTTCGGTAGCGCTGCTCAGATTCTTCGAGTGCCCGTTCACGTTCTTTGCGTTCAGTGATGTCTTGAACGACGCCGATCGCCCGACTGAACTCACCTTCGTCATTAGTGTGTAGTTCGCCGTGAACGATGATCCAGCCTTGTGTATTGTCCGCGCGATGATTCGACACTCGAAGGTCCAATCGCCCGTCTCGAACGCATCTTCGAATCGCTGCTCTACAGTATCACGATCATCCGGGTGGACGTGATCAATGAACCGTTCGAGACACCAATCTTCAACAGGTTCCTCGTAACCGAAAATGCGGTCGTGAATTGGAGAGTGGACGGGTGACTCGCTGGTCCGGAGATCGAGTTCCCACGTTCCCAGGTCTGCGGCTTCAAGCGCAAGTCGCAATCGCTCTTCGCTTTCGCGCAGCGCTTCCTCGGCCTCTTTGCGTTCAGTGATGTCACGGAAGTAGACCGAGAGGCCACTCTCGGAAGGATAAGCCGTAACCTCGAGCCACGCCTCAGCTGTATCCGAGTACTCCTCGAAGGTGACAGGGTTCTGGGTTTCCATTGCCCGTTCGTAGTAATCCCTGAATGAATGATGGAGGTCGCCGGAGAAAGCGTCCCAGACATTTTTGCCCAGAAGTTCTTCTTCCGTCCTCCCGATAAGCTCCTCGGCGTGGTCGTTGAGGTACGTGAACCTCCAGTCCGCATCTAGTCCGCAAACAGCGTCATTAATGCGGTCGAACACCTCGTTAAGTTCAGATCGCAACTTGGTCCGCTGGTTTTCGAGCTGCTGCTCCTTTTGTTTGAGGTCGGTAACGTCGTAGTAGAGTTCGACCCGGCCACCTGCGTACTCTCCAGACTGAATGGGTTTACTTCGGTGTTCGAGCCAGCGCTCTTCGTGCTCGTCACCCGCCATCACGTGGCATTCGAAATGTTCAGTATATGTGTTGTCGTCGTACGTCGCCAGAACCGTCTCCGCAAACACCTCCGAATTCTCGATGGCCCATACGATGTGCTCGTCGATCAGTTCGCGTTTGTCTCTGCCAATGACCTGCTCGCGATCAAGCCCAAAGTATCGTTCCGTCGCGCCGTTGATCCAGGCGATGTCAAAGTTCTCGTCGAGGACGAAGATGCCGACTTCGACGTCCCCGAGGACGTCGTCGATAAGGGACTCCGCAGCAGCCGACCAGTCAGGAGTAGCTTTGTCAGCGTTTGTTGGCGAACGCCACCATACACGGGCATTCGCGCCAACCTTTTTCGTTTTGATCTTGTTGTGCTCGACAAGCCGCTCCAGCCGGGCGTAGGTGCTCCGTCGACCGAGGTCAAGGGACTCAGCCACTTCAGGCGTCGTCCACGGTTCCTCAGACTCGTCGAAGATGGCGAGTGTTTCTCGAAGACTGTTGGTTAGCGATCCCGATTTCATCATCCTGTATACTGGATTGCCGGTCCATCAAGCTTCCGTCGATGGAGCCATTCTGGCGAGACAGTATCAATATGGTCGGATGTACATCCCCAAACAGATCCATCAATAAAATTTATATTATTGGATCAGAACCAGTTCAACCAGGCCAGTGAGAAGAACCTAATCACTTCTAGCGTCTCCTTACAGGGATCAAGTTCATTCATCAAAGATACGCTCACTGATATCGACCGAATCGGAGTGACCCCAATGTTCCACAACTCAAACAACATGATTGATGAAAAATCGAGTACAGACGAATTGACTGCAAGCGATCTTCACAGCTTGCTTGCGGTGGAGCGACGCCGTCTGATTCTCGATATCCTTACAGAGGGCGTCACCACTGTCGAACTCAAGGAATTAGTCGTGGAAGTTGTGGAGCGAGAAGACGGGATTGACACCACCGATGAGGACGTCATAGACCGCGTAACAATCGGGCTTCACCACAACCATTTGCCCCGCCTCGACGATGCAGGCTTGGTGGACTACGACCCAGATAGCCATACCGTCGATCCGAGCAAGTTGAGTAATTATCAGTTGGAAGAGTAAGATCAGCTTCGTACTGAATTGAGAGTGCTTATTCATTATCTGACGATAGGAAATTCGACGCCACTGTCTTTGGCTACTCACCCATTGACTCAGGTGTGGAATCTCCGTTTCCACCCGAGTCCCCTCCGGCACCACCGCGCTGGCCGAGGTCCTGATCAACCATCAGGAGGCCGGGACCGTCGTCACCGACGTGCTTGAGTTTATCCAGAACGGCCTGTGCTGTCGCCTCCTCCTCGACCTGCTCCGCAACGAACCACTGGAGCATGTTCTCGGTAGCGTTGTCGTTCTCTTCACGGGCGAGTGCGACGAGGTCGTTGATCATCTCGGTTATTTCGACCTCGTGTTCGTAGGCTGCCTCGAAGGCATCAGACGGACCGGACCACTCCTTTGGGGGACTGTCAATAGTATCCAGAGTAACCCGTCCGTCGCGCTCAATGACGAAGTCATAAATTCGCATCGCGTGAGCACTCTCCTCGTCGGCCTGGGCCCGCATCCACGACGCGAACCCGGGCAGACCTTCATCCTCGTAGTAGGCCGCCATCGAGAGGTACAAGTACTCGGAGTAGAGTTCAGCGTTGATCTGTTCGTTCAATGCCTCCTCAAGCGAATCTTTGAGCATAACTTCTAGACTAACGCTCGGCCATGGCATCATTGTTGGGGTCATCGACGCCCAACCTTATTCGAAGTCCATGGTTGGGAGGAGATTGGTATGCTGGCCGAATAACTCTCCTTCGTCTTCGAAGCCGCGGACTCGTAGAAGTCACCAACAAGTCCCACGAGACGCCCATAATCCAGGGTATACCGTGTCCATCGACGATGTGACTGACGAACTGATGGCCTACACGTTCCCACACCATACCCATCGGAATGGTTTGAAAAAACATACTACAATCGTAGGACCCAAAACATAGAAGGCGAGTCCATTAGAGACTGCTAGTTAGGTCATTCGTAGTCCTAAAATGTACACACAATTGTTGCCCTCTAACTTTAAAACAGATGTTCTAAGGGAATGGTTCTATGAGTATTTATGGTTAGCTCCCGCTCTCTTCATTGCAATTCTAACGTATTGTAGTTATCTAGCTACGCACCGATATCCGGCATTTGGTGGCGGCTTATTCCTTTCGATGGCAGAGCTGATTGCAAAGCACGGATACCAGTTCCCTCAAATAGTACCTCAGTATACAGCAAACGGAGTCCCGTTTGCGTATCCACCGTTGATGTTCTACTGTCTTGCCGTTCTTCATGGCATATTCCATGTGGACCTCTTCACACTCACTCGCTATCTCCCAGGAGTGATTACTATCGCAAGCTTACTCCCGTTTTACCTATTTAGCAAAGAACTGCTCCAATCTACTCAACGGGCGGGAATGGCAAGTTTCGTCCTTGCAGCCACACCAGTGTTTGTACGGTGGCACTTTTCCGCTGGCGGTGTGGTTCGAGCACCTGCCTTCCTGTTTTCGCTTGCTGGGTTGTACACAGCATTGCGTCTGTGTAAAACGACGTCGTGGCGGTGGATCACACCAACAGTCTTATTTTTCACATTAACCGCCCTTACCCATCCAGAATATACCCTCTTTCTTAGTGTGAGCATTATTGTCTTTACTAGCGTGTATTCTCGGACGATTCGCGGTTTTACATACAGTGCTCTCATTGCGATTTGTGGATTCTTCCTGACCGCTCCTTGGTGGGGAAGAATCATTTCGATCTATAGTATCGACAATATAATCTCAGCATCGAGTACTCATGGTGGTCTTGGAGGAGGGGTTAATATTCTATCAGGTATCATTCTTACCCCTTCTTATCCCTCTACAACAGCCTCAGCACAACCACATCTGTACGGCATCGTATTGACCTCCCTATGGTACGCTATTCCGGTCGTGGGTATTATTTATCTCATCAGGTCCCGTCGTCTTTTTCTCCCGGGATGGCTCCTTCTCGTCGGTATACTCACTGGGGAGCTCCGATTTATTTTCACGATCGGGGCGCTAGTGACAACCGTATTTATACTCGATGGGCTCATTCCGTGGATCACACGGCAAATACAACCGTCTCTGTCGCGTCAACATGCGCTTACCGCGGTATTATTGATACTCGCTGTTCTCGGCGGAAACATCATGACACTGTATGCCTCCAGCGCAGTTACGGACTATGGAGGTAGTAATTCGATGCCGTCGTTCATCGATAAACAGGACTACACAGCGATGCAATGGACACGACAGAATGTCGATCAGTCGTCGGAATTTCTCGTCATTGGGGATGCGGCAGAATGGTTCCCGTATCTGGCAAACCGTACAAATGTTGTCGGACCATGGGGGGTAGAGTGGGAACGAAGTCCAGTAGCGTATCAATGGCAGTATACAGCCTATCAACGACTTTCGACGACACGATCAATTACGGATTTAAATCAGAAAATAGCCTTGACGTCCACTGCTCCGGACTATATCTATGTTCCAAGGGGGACATACACCGTATATGGACGGGAGTATCATCAACGGCAGTCCCTCATGACGGAATTATATCGTTCGGACGAATATCGACGTATATACCGAAATCGCGGAGTCGTCATCTTCGAACGGACGACGAACTCATCCAGTTAGATGGTGGCGGATTTCTCCTATTCGAACATCCCCATGAGATGCTGGGTCGTCCGATCGACATCCCATGTGGAGGTGAAACTTTTCATTGCACCCGTTAGTTTTGTCCACGCTTCTGGAGCGATCACTAACCCATGGCTCATCGACGGTACATTCGTTTCGGGGCCTCGAAACCGAGCGATTTGCTGACGGAAGAATGGACCGAACGCTTCCTGTGACACGTCGTTTCTCGCCGGAATAGCACCCCTCGACAGTGTGAACCTTTTTTGCGTGTTGCGGGACCCGATATACCGTAAAAATTTGGCTGTACTCTCGTGTGATGGACTGTTCTCCGGGAATGGGAACAGAGTCAGACTGAGGAGGAAATCGTCTTCGGTACCGGGAAACGCCATATGGCCCCAATCTGTCCCGTAGCGGAACTCGTCGTCGGTCATGAGTTCCTTGGCGACCCAATCACCCTGATAGAAAAATGCAGAGTTTCCGTTTTGAAACCGTTTTACTGTTTGATCCCTGCTGGGTGAAATAACAGTCTCGGGGGACTGGTTACAATACTGTTTGACCGATTCCAGCGAACTCCGTATCGCATCCTCATTGGATCGAACGTTTCCATCCACGATGGATCGATGGGTTTGGAATCCGAACTCGCCTAACAGCATCGATTCCCACAATTCCAGGGTTGACCAGAAGGTGTTCGTCGCATGCACGACCCCGTCTGCCTCGCTATCCTCTTTGACAATTTTCACGGCGTCCAACAAACTTTGCGGGTCATCGATCGATTCTGGGTCGATACCAACGTCTTCCAAAATGTTGATATTATAAAACAGATCGTTGAGCCGGTGTATATTGAATGGAATCGCAACATACGATCGATTTACTTTCGACAGTCGCCTTACGATCGGTGAAAACGACTCCCATCCCGTCTTGCCAGACCAAAAATCATCACGAATCTCTGTAAGCGCCCCTGCATCACCATACGTCTGGAGATTTTCACCACCCCATGTCTGCCACGAACTGGGTGATTTCTCCTCTATGATCCGCTTTTTAACCGTCGTTTGCAAATCGCCACCTACCCGTCCACCAATGGTCAGATCATCCACCTTCAGATCCGGATGACGCTGCTGAAAGCCATCAAAAAGAGCGTGAGCAGCATCCTTTTCGAGAGAGGTTGACCACGAATGCAGAATGTCAAGTGATGTCGGTTGAGTTTGTCTTTTTTCTGTAGATGTTGATGTCCGATTGTTTTCTCGAAGACTAGAACAACCCGCAAGACAACTACTTGCTCCCAAACCTGTAAAAATCGATTTGAGATAGAAACGACGCGATTGCATAGTAGACATACTGAGGTAACCCTTCCTCCATCTTATAACATCTCATCTCGGAACTGCGACTGACGACTGCCTCGGTGGCTTCCCGCGCTGGCCACGTGCGCAAACGAATAGAGAAAGAACACCGCGAATTTTTCTCACTGTTCCTTTCATTGGATAGAAATAGATGGAAGAAGCCAGGTCGAATAATTTGATCATCCTCTATTCCTATTACTTCCTTCAGGCCTCCCTTCTCGAAATACAACGGTAATGGTTCTCTCTTGACCAATCACTTAAAATAGGCGGTGAAATATAGTAAATACTACTAGAAATATCAAAAAACACGACTCAAAGCAAAAATTTGATTAGAATATACACAGGTGCCAATAACCTTCAACTGTAACAACTTCGTTAGTCCCCCTATGGAAATGGACCCGAGACGGGCATCCGTCTTAGTAATAGTAGTCATAATGTTATCTGCCTGCGTTGCATTTCCTACTACAGTCTTCTCTCCAAATACTGAGAACACACGTCAGATCAATTCTTGTACGACAATCGACAAGCCAGGTACGTACGAACTAACGAAAAATATCACGAACGGTGGGGGGACACAAATCTCCAAAAGTTGCATCAAGATACGGACCGGTGATGTCATTTTCGACGGGAAGGGCCACTCTATTGATGGCCGTGGCAATAGTCACACCGTTGCAATCGAGGTTAACTCTCCCAAAAATGATGAAAGTGTGGAGGTTAAAAATGTGAAGGTCACCAACTGGCACAAAGGTGTCGCGTTTCGGCAAGGTGAGATCGGTCAAATTCGAAATATACAGGCTTCGTCGAACGTGTACGGCATCTCTATTGAGAAATCTCAACTCGTAGTGACCCGTGATAATACGGTAGAGAATAATTTGATTGGAATGAAGGTTGGTGATGACACGATTGCCATCCATTTGATAGGAAACGAGTTTTCCAATAATAAAGTCGACAAGGTGTAAGGATCGCATCTAATCCGATCCCCAACCGATACCAATTGGGCGAGGATATCACTCTCGTTATCTGAGTGGATGTTGCGCCGAACTGGCCCAGTTCGGCCATGTTTTGCGTTCCTCACCGATGAACGTACCATCGCCTGACATCGCTTTGATTGCTCTTGCATCCGTTTGGCTCCAGACAGAACCATCCTCATGAAAAATCCCGTTAAGAACACCCTTTTGACGCATCGGTACTGTGTATGCTGGTTGTAGCATAAGTGACCAAAAGAAGTTATCGACGTTGTATTCTCGCATCAGTGGAGCGAGTGAGCCATAGTTTGGATACCAATCCTTAATCACTTTAGTTGAATTACTCCATCCGAATGATGCGACTTTCTGCCACTCAGTTAACCAAACCGGCTCGTCTATCTTTGATGATATCTCCCGATAATCTTGCAGCAAATCTTCAAATACTTTCTTACTTGATGGGTAATTATAATGGAACTGTAAAATATCGCTTCCCCAATCGAGATAATCTATGCTATTGATTAAACTGGTTGCGCCTACTGTTAATGGGATTGTCCCACGATTCTGAAGGAGTATCTGGAACATATTCTTCGCAAACCGCTTGACGTCGTTGCGCCATCCTGGTTCGTTCATCGCTTCAATGGCTAGCAGTCGCTCGTCATCTCGATACAGATCCATGAACCACCGTACAAATTCACGTGGTTTTGCCCATCGGTTCTGGTTTTGGATGACTTTTAGCGAAGGTGAGCGAACTGCTGTTGCGGTTTTCGGGTCTGTATTCGTTAAATTCTTGTGACTTGGTGCCGAACCAACATTTTCGAACAAGCTGAATAGTACACGGATATTCCTCTTTGAAGCGGTCGTCAGAAAATGATCGATCGCTTTTCGATGTGCTATTGGATTTTTCAGCCAGTATTCGTAGCTTACCCAGGTTCGAATCGCGTTTAAATTGAGACGAGCAGCATATGTTAGGTCGCGTTCGATAATTTCGGGCGAGTAATTATCCCACATTTGATAGAAATTAAAATCGCGACTCGGGAGATAAAGGGTACCCCGGATATCGACAGTCGCTTCGTCCTCTGTGTTCGTCTTCGTAGTTGTGCCTACAGCGTTAACAGACGATGTGAGCCCAATTCCTACGGTGCTGCTCGCACAAATGAATTGTCGTCGTGTAACATCCATCGATAGTTGTTGTTAGAAGACGACAGCATGAGTTGTAAACGTATGGGCAGAAAGTATTGATAATCTGAAACTCGATAAAAATAATGCGAATTCTACCTATTCATTATAATTATAGAATTAATAAGTGGTGGAATTCCTATTAATATCTTCCAGAGTAATCATTAAGCGATTGAATGTAACCCCTCTCGTATGGATTCAGTTACTCTTCTGCTCTGATTAGCTGCAATCTTTATTCATTACTTCGCTTTAATGAGTAGTATCGATTCGTTCTATGGTCGATTCTGTAGTCCAGCGACCATATTCCAATACTGTCTACTACCCCTTCCCGATACACTAACCCTTCTCATCAATGAGCCATATCGGAAATGACGATGACGAATCTACGGAAAGTATAGGATAACTCTTCGAAAAAGTACGAATTCTCGCTACGACTCTCTTCAGAGAAGCCTGGAAACTTCCTTCTCGCCCGCGAATTCCTCCCGTCGTCGGGAAGGGCAGGCATTGTGGCAATTGTCGCTGCCGTTACACCGATGCTTCTTCTGTGGCATCTCTCTGCCGGAGGTATCGTTCGTGGGATGAGGGCGTGGTACTAGTAAACGGACTTATCGCCATCTCATTCACCTAGTACGCGATTCGTGTGGCACTGACGCTTCCACTCACCGGTAGCGATTCGTTACGGTGTGACGTCCAACGAGGAGAAGTGACACCGGCGTTGCGATGCCCGACCAGTATGTTCTGCGTGAAATCAATCAATTTCAACAACAGTAAAGGCATGGTTTTATCACCTCGTCAACCCGGTCTAGAATCGTGGTTCACGAAACTGGCAATCGGACGATAGACGACGCGGTCGGGCGAGTACTCGACGGTGAGCGCCTCGACCGAACCGACGGGCTGGCGCTGTTAGCCCAACCGGTAGAAGTGCTCGCGGCTGGCGCCGATTTAGTCCGTGCGACCCTCGGTGACGGGACGGTCGACGCCTGTAGTATCGTCAACGCCAAAGCAGGGAGCTGTGCCGAGGACTGTGGATTCTGTGCCCAATCGGTCCACTTCGACACCGGTATCGACACGTACAGCTTTCTCGACCCCGAGGAAATCCTCGCGGCGGCGAAGCGCGCAGAACGCGACGGTGCCCAGCGGTTCGGTATCGTCGTCGCCGAGAAAGGCGTCTCGAAGGAGCGCCGTCCCGACGAGTGGGCAGAGGTACTCCGGGCGATCCGACTAGTGCGTGACGAGACCAGCGTAGAGGTGGATGCGAGCCTCGGTATCCTTACCGAAGAGGAGGCACGAATCCTCGCTGAAGAGGGTATCAACCACTACAACCACAATATAGAGACCTCTCCCCGGTATTTCCCGGAAATCGTCGGCACCCACTCCTTCGAGGATCGGGTGGCAACCTTGGAGGTTGCCAAGGATGCTGGGATGGATCTCTGTGCTGGTGTTATCCTCGGGATGGGTGAGACACCGACTGATCGGGTTGAGGCCGCTATCGCGCTCCAAGATATCGGGGTTTCCTCGTTGCCGGTCAACATACTCAATCCCGTCGCAGGGACTGCCCTCGGAGACCAGGAGTCGGCGGATATCTCCACCGAAGAGATCATCAAGACTATTGCCGTCTACCGGCTGCTCCACCCCCATGCGCGAGTGCGGCTGACCGGCGGCCGCGAGGTCAACCTCTCGACCGACGAACAGCATCTTCCTTTCGAGGCGGGCGCCGACGGCATTCTCACGGGAGACTACCTCACTACCGAGGGCCAGTCCCCGGCCGACGACATCGAGATCATGGAACGCGCTGGTCTCAAGCCGAACACAGCGGTCAACGACTTCGACCCAGAGGCGGTCGGCACTGGCGTCCCTCCGAGCACCGACACAACAGCAGTAGGGAGTGCAACGAGCAACGCCCGCAACGACTGACAACCGAGACGAGAAGCTGGACACGAACACGACATACCGACAACAGATGAACGAGATTAGATTCGCAGTATTGGGAACTGGAGGAATTGGCCGACGAACACTCGACGTATCGACCGAAAAAGAGGGGCTCACCCCCGTGGCAGCCTGCGACCGCCACGGCGTCGCCGTCGACCACGACGGACTCGATGTCGATGAACTGCTCGCGGCGACGGAAGGAAACGTCGCTAGCGACGGGGGAGCAGTAGTCAAACAACACGGTGAACAGCGGGGCGTCGCCGCCTCCGCGCAGGCTCGACCAACGGAGACGCCTATCGACGACATCATCGCGGAGGGCGATTCACTCGATGCCGTCTTGATCGCGCTGCCAAACCTCGAACATGATTTCATCCCACGCGTCGCCGAACGCTTCGCAGAGTCGGGCTACGAGGGTGTCCTCGTGGACGTACTCAAGCGCTCGCGGGTTATCGGCATGCTCGATGACCGCGAGGGGACGCTTCGGGAAGCGGGTATCACCTTCGTCTGCGGTGCAGGGGCAACTCCCGGCTTCTTGACCGGGGCGGCGGCGCTCGCTGCCCAGTCGTTCGTCGAGGTCGAATCCGTCGATATCTGGTGGGGCGTCGGTCTAAAGTCTGGATATCAGGACAATCGAGGAACGGTCCGCGAGGACATCGCCCACCTCGACGGTTATGACATCGAGACAGCCCGCGATCTCACCGACGAGGAGATCGAGGCGATCATCGAAGAACACGACGGCATCCTCGAATTCCACGACATGGAGCACGCCGACGACGTTCTACTCGAACGTGCAGGGATCTGTGATGCCGAGGACGTCACTGTCGGCGGCAAACTCGACGTACGCAGCGACGAGAAGCCGACGAGACGACCGTCAGCGTCACTGGACGTACCTTCGACGGCGAGCGGGGGACGAACACGTTCGAACTCGGCGACGAGACGAGCATGGCAGCGAACGTCAACGGGCCCGCCCTTGGGTATCTAAGGGCGGCAGTCCGGCGTAACCGGACCGGTGATTACGGCGTCTACGGCCCGGCCGAAATCATGCCAGGGTTCTAATGGTCGACGGCCACGGCTTCGACCTGGCGGCGCGGCTAGCCGACCGCAAGCGACGGGGACTGCGCCGCGACCTACAACCTATCGAGCGAGTCGCCGCCCGAACGAGGGTCACAGGAGACCCAGGCGGCGACATCCCGGCGTTCGACGGTGAAGAGCATCTCGTGTTCGCCGCAAACGACTACCTCGGGTTAGCGAGCGACGACCGGGTGCAGCGGGCGGCCGCCCGTGCCGCCGACGAGGTGGGTACCGGTGCGGGTGCGAGCCGCCTCATCACGGGCGACACCGGTCTCCACCACCGACTCGAACGCGACATCGCCGAGAGCAAGGGAACCGAGCGCGCGCTCGTCTTCTCCTCGGGATACGCGGCGAATGTTGGGACGGTCGCCGCGCTCGCCCCCGACGTCATCTTCTCGGACGAACTAAACCACGCGAGTATCGTCGACGGCTGTCGGCTCGCAGACGCCGAGACGGTCGTCTACGACCACTGCGACGCCGACGCGTTCGGCGCGGCGATGGACCATCGGGCCCGGGAGGCCGCACCAGACGAGCGGTGGTTGGTCGTTACCGACTCCGTGTTCTCGATGGACGGGGATATCGCTCCCCTCCGGCGAATTTGTGATGTCGCGGAGCGCCACGGTGCGTGGGTGATGGTCGACGAAGCCCATGCGACAGGGCTCTACGAACGTGCCGGCGGAATCGTCCAGCGCGAAGGATTGGGCGACCGAGTCCACGTTCAATTGGGCACTCTGTCGAAGACGCTTGCTGCACAGGGTGGATTCATCGCCGGAAGTGAGAGACTCGTCGAACACCTGCTCAATACTGCTCGGTCGTTCGTTTTCTCGACCGGGCTTGCGCCACCGGCGGTCGGAGCAGCTCGCGAGGCACTCTCACTCGCACGGGCCGGCGACCGGCGCGAACGGCTGTGGAGCCATGTCGACCGACTCCGTGACGGGCTGGAAACTCGGGGGTACCGCGTTCTCGGGGAGACACAGATTCTTCCCGTACTCATCGGCGATGGTACGGACGCGCTGGCGCTGGCCGACTACCTGGAGGAACGTGGAGTCATCGCGCCGGCCATCCGTCCACCCACGGTCCGCGAAGGGACCAGCCGGGTGCGCGTCGCTCCACAGGCGACCCACACCGACGAGGAAATCGACCGCTGTCTGGCGGCGTTCGATGCCGCCCATGCAGACCTGAATCTGGAACCGGATTCACAACGGACGGCGACGGACCCCTCGGGACAGGGGGTGCAGTCGTGACCGACGCCATCGATGTTTTTGCGGTTGTCGGCACCGGCACAGGTGTCGGAAAGACCGTCATCACCGCCGGGCTCGTCGGCGGGCTCCGTGAGCACGGCGCCGACGCTCGTGCGATAAAACCTGTCCAGACCGGCTATCCCCCTGACGACGACGCAGCATACGTCCGTGCAGCCTGCGACGAGAGTCGGGCGGCGACCTGCCTCGAACGACTCGAACCACCACTCGCACCGGCTGTCGCCGCCGATCGTGAGGGAGTCGACCTCACCTACGATGATGTAGAAGTAAGCTGTGAACGCGCGCTGGCCGATGCCGAGGTGGGCGTCCTCGAAGGTATCGGCGGCCTGCGCGTCCCGCTCGCCGGAGATAAGGAAGTCATCGACCTTGTCGCAGCCCTCGATCTCCCGGTGGTACTTGTCGCACAGTCGGGGTTAGGGACGCTCAACCACACTGCGCTGTCCATCGAAGCGCTGGATCGGCGCGACGTCGAAGTACTCGGTGTGGTACTCAACGAGTACGCTGGAAAGACAATCGCCGAGCGGACAAATCCAACGACCCTGAGCGGAATGACTGATCGGCCGATCCACACCGTCCCACCTTTGTCACTCGACACACCAGCCGACGCGCTCGCGGTCGCGGATCATCTCGATGCGCTCATCGCAAGGTTGACCGGACACGAGAAGTAGCCGACGTGACGGCCGATATCACGTTCACACCGCTCGAATCAACGGTTTTTGCGCCTCATCTATATACGACGGCGTACTGCGCTGAAGACTGTCGATATCGAGTTACAGCTCGATGGCAATTTCTACATCCATTACGTAAAAGAGTGGGAGAACGAACGGAAAGAGTGTCGATGGGACCGGCACGAAAATCCACACAACACTCGCGATCGCTTTCATCCGCTTCTAGCAGCGACCACCGATGACGCGACGGACTCGATGTGCGCTCATTATAACCCCATTTCCTTCGATGGTATCGTCGACTACTCCGTCGGCTCTTGGAATATGATCAGGTCAGTCCTCGTTGCCAACGAACATCTGTTTCATGGGCAGTGGAAGCACTCCACCGTGGATTGCCAGCACGTGCAAAAGTGAGATCTGGCGTTGTAAATGACGCCAATAGTTAGAAACGAGATTAGTACAAAGAGAACGATGAGAGAGATCAGATTAACAACTGCCGAGATTCTGGAAGTCGCTCTGGTTACACTTTGAACAACAGGATGGTTTCGAGATAAAGGTGGTTCCGCATTCTTCGCATTCGAAGATATCACCGGTCGCCCGTACCTGCTGTTCGGTCTGCTGAGACGGGGTTTCTGAACTAAAGGCACCGCGTAACCGATGTAGTAGTTCCATGGCACTGCATAGACACTTGCTCTACACACAAAGATTTTATCGCCAAGATACCATAATACTCTCCATTATTACTGTGTCGAATATTGTTAATGAAGTCGGCTCACCGGTTCCGAGATACCGCTGAAACCCACATAGTCGCACTCCTTTGGTTCGTCATTCTTCAGCCTCCAAGGTGAAAATCCCAAGCGTTCCAAAAAGTACTCGGCAGCGATAGCGGCCGCGTGCTGTTGTGTATTTCTCTCAGGTGTATCGTCGGTCACAGCTTTCGCACTTCCCGTCAGCGGTCGCTGGTCGGTGATCTCCGAGAATGTCATCAGGATTACATAGTGAAACAGACTGAAGCAGTGGGTAGTTCAGCAGTTCTTTTCGTCCCGTTCGCACGCATGACCAGCAAGGGGAAGCCACCGAGGCCGTTACAATCGCAGTCCGCTAGTTCGGCGATATGAACCGTTCACAGTACCGTGAGATGCCGAGAGTGTCTGTTTGGTGGGTGTATGGTGCTCTACGACCGGCTCGTCGAACCTGTGGTATGGATTTTCGGGGTCTTTGTGGCTCTCGTGCAGGTGCGTTGATCAATTTCGACGACTTCCGGCCTTCACATATCAACCACACTCTCTTCTGGTTATAGAGCGAATCTGTTACTGCCAAGTCATACTCAAATGCGTTTGTTCCCTGATGATGAAGGGGCCGCTTGAATCGGGTTCTACCGGTCGTGCAGCTGTTCCCCGTTCTCTTCGCGTGGTTGGCACGTGGAACGCAATATAGGAGACAGGTTTCACAACACGGAAGACACATCATGAACGCATCCACTGGCCCACCGATCGATACGTTGTTCGATGCATTACGTTCGTCGTACCGCCGCCGCATCCTCCTAGAAGTCTTAGATCATAATCCACGCGAGGAAGATGAGTTTGCATCCAACTCGTTCGCGCCAGATGAGACGACTGATGAGGTCGAACGGTTAAAAATGGAGTTGCAACACAGACACCTGCCCAAACTGGCAGACGCAGGGTATATCGATTGGGATCCCGAGACGGAAACGATTCGTCGAGGGCCGAACTTCGATGAAATTGCGCCTCTACTCACGTTGATGCTAGATCATCCGGATGAGTTGCCCGAGGGGTGGCCGTAGTATCCGCTCGCTAACCGAGTCATATATTGGCACAGTGTTTGAGTGGCGTTTCGAGGTCAGACAGTCGAACTCGAGAGAAGATACTATCGAAGACGGCTTGTTCGATTGGTCATACGTACTTGCTGAACGTTAGTATGTTACCAAAATGATTGGATAGCTACTTCTTGACCGTTATTATGTCGTTCGATAAGATTACTTGACATCCAGAATAGACGAATGATATCGATAGTGAATTGTCCTCCTCGGATCGGGATCTGGAGCGCCAAAGGTCGGTGAGTGCTTCAGCATCCAACGAATGATAGAGCGGTGGGAGTTCGTCGGGGTCGGTGTTCTTTGCAGTAGAAACTGACTGAACAATGGTTTTGACAATGTCAGTTTCCCCCGCTTGAGTTTGGAAATCTTCTGAAAGATCTGATCTCCCTTCGTCGTCTGGTCGCTCGTCAGATGACATTGGTCCCAATTGACCTACGTATAGGTCCTAATTAATACTAGCCTTCGGTGATGAAGGTAAGTAGATGCTATCTTTTATACTTTGGTTACATCGTCAATCGGGAGAAGAGGAGAACGCGATGCTTTTGATAACAGTATTGGTGGCACGGCGTAATCGTTGGGACACCGCCTGTTTACTCACCTCGAAATACTCCGCGAGTTCGGTCAGAGTGCATTCACGAGGAACGGCGAAATATCCCCATTCGTACGCCAAGACCAGTGTTTCCCATTGAGTCGTCGTCAGTTGATCCTGGATCGACGGGACGTGGGGATTATACACACTCTTGACATCGACCGTGATCCCCGCTCCAACGCAGCACTGGTTGAACTTCCGCAACTGTTCGTGACTCGGAAACCGCAACCGGATCTCCCACAGCCTACCAACACTCTGGCCTTCGAGGATAACGCCTTGAGTGGCCAGTAGTGCGTCGATGACGCCGTCGACTTCACTGGTCCAGGTGACTTGATACAGGTACCGATCCTCCACAGTCGTGAGTAGTTCGACCGATTCGACGATTCGCTGGGCTTCGAGCACGGATTCGATGTGTGCTGCCGATCCGTTAGTCACCCAGAAGAACGGGAGAATCCGATTATCGAGTGGCACTAACCGTTCCAACTCGATTTGTATGTCAGGGTGCTCTTTGAGGAGGCGACCTAACGGAAAAGATTCTCCGGGCAGCGTGAGATCGACGACAGTTGCCATGGTGGACTTCGTATCTAAAGGTACGGGTCATAGAGATATATGTTCTGCCTTCGTTAGCGAAGGATTCGAAATTTCGTTACGAAACAACTACACATAGATCACAAAAAGGGGAGAAATCATCTTAGCTGGTTCATGGGGGTTTAGATATGAAGGGTATATCTATACGGTGTGAGAACATAGGAAGTATTAGAAGACGATGATGCCCGCGACAGCGCATGCAGCCATCTCAGCCGATCCTGATTAAACCATTGGTGACGCTTAATGATTCCAATTGTCGATATCACAGTCCCCGCGAATTCGTTCGAACTTGGCCAGTTACTCGAAGAGCTTCCTAGCATCCACATTGAACTGGAACAACTCATTCCACTGCGCGATGAGATTATCCCACTTTTCTGGGTATCTGACGGCAATCAAGACGAGATAATTTACACACTCGAGCAATCATCACTCACCGAAGAAGTACGATATCTTACGACCGATGGGAAGCGCGATTTGTATGAAGTCCACTGGAGTTCGGAAGTCGATGGAATCATCCAACTTCTGATCGAGACTCAAGCCCGGATGCTCGAGGGAGAAAGCATCGGGGAAGGATGGGACTTCCGACTGCAGTTCCCGAGCCATGAAGCACTGTCTGACTTTCGCGAGCGCTGTGAAGAACGCGGCATTCCGGTGATGCTCCGGCGGCTCTACAACCCGCATTATCCGGAGAAAGGAACTCCGATGTCCTCTGAACAGCACGAGGCAATTATCACGGCGTACGAACACGGCTATTTCGACGTGCCGCGCTCAACTTCATTGGCGAAGCTATCATCGGAGTTCGGGATTAGTGATAGTGCCTATTCACAACGATTGCGTCGGGGGCTCAATTCGCTTATCTTCGATACTATGGTTGACTAGTGGGGCTTGAATCCTCGATTGATGCTGCGCTCATGACAGATACTCCAGGTTCGACTCTGACTCAGTCAGAGTCGAGTTATGATTCATCGAACACGAGATGCCGGATAACGACGTTGATTGCTCGTCGAATTCGTTGTGAGGCTGCCTGCTCGCTGATATCGAAGTGGTCAGCGAGTTCAGTGAGTGTACTCTCGCGGGGAACAGTAAAGTATCCAAGTTCGTACGCCATTGCAAGTGTCTGCCGTTGAGTCTGTGTGAGTTGTTCCTCAACATTGGGAACGTGTGGATTGTAAATACTATTAAGAGTGACTTCAATATCGTTCTCCTCACAAATCCGCGAGAATTGTTGCAGGTGGTCGTGATCCGGAAAGCGAAGTCGGAGTTCCCATTGCCCTGCCAGTCCTTGGCCTTCGAGAATCGCAGCATTGGTGTCGATCAGGGCGTCGATGACCCCGTTAACGACATCCGACCACGTTACTTGGTAGAGATCTCGATCGTCAACGGTACTGAGGTGCTCGACTGATTCGACGATAGATTGATTCTCGAGAGTTGACCGGATCTCCGGCGAACTATCATTCACCCAGAAGAAAGGCAGGACCCGGTCACCAAGCGGGACGAGCCGTTCGATTTCGATATGAATTTTTGGGTTATCTGTCAGTAATTGTCCGAGTGGAAATGAGTTGCCGGGCAATGTGATATCAGCAATCGTCGACATGATCAAATCTCTTGGGGGAAAATATGCAGGAATAAGGGATAACGGTGACCTTCATCAATCAAGGTGCCTTTACTGCCGAAGGATTCGTTCATAAATTGACTGTTCAGAGATATATTCCACAATTATTGATTAATCAAGATGAGAAGTATCCTGTGAAACAGATGGTGAGTTTTGAAGTAGTGAGTGAATCAGGTCTCTATTTGCTTCGGAGAGTGTCCACTCCAAATCGCATGCGGGGATCCGGTTTTGGTTGGGATTATAGGTGAGGACACCTGCATCAGCCATTCGAGGAAGATGAACGTGATGCAATTTTATTCGCAGTTGGTCCAGTTGTTCGGCACCAGTCGTCTGCTCGGAAGGACTGTTCGTTTGGATTTTTTTGGCGAGGTCTGTGACCGTCAACGGTGGCCCTGAAGCCAATAACACCTGGAGAATAGCTCGACGGTACGGGTGAGAGAGCACGTCGAAGAGCTCATCGGTTTGTTGGACAGTAGTCGCCATATCTCTTGTTCACATCTGTATCGCCAAAGTTACGGTGTTGATATGTGAAGGTGGGCTTCACTAGTCCACCGAAGTCCTGCATCCTCGAAGACGAGAGTGGAAATATCACTCTATGACGCTCGGAGTGATTGTAGACGAATTCGCTAATCCCTTCCGCTGCTACTTCATGAATTGGAGGTTTCTGGGTTCACAAAGAAGCCGAGTTTTCTCAAGACATTCTTTTTGGTGTCTCTCGGGACTCGGCCACTATCAGTGCAATCGTCATTACGTCTGCTTCTGGCTCGCCTAGCTGAGGATGTGAATACTGTCGTTGTGAACGGTGTGATTCTCTTTTTGCGAAACAGCGGAAGTGCCATTGACGGAACCGCTATACCTGCCACCCTCGTATAGAGGGTATGCCATCGTCGGGGCCATTGGGGGAAGTCTACATTGAAACGTTGGCCATCTTCGAACAACGTGATGATCCAGCTGAACCGCTCACGACACCGGAAGTTGCCGACTCACTTGACTGTGCGAGACGAACGGTCTACAAACGACTGGAGAAACTCGTCGAATACGGTGAACTGAAAACGAAGAAAACGGGTGCTCGTGCACGGGTGTGGTGGGTTCCGCTTCGTGAACGCGAGCGTGACGCCACAGCTGAGACCACATCCACGTCCAGTGACTCGATCGAGCGCAAGCGTCTGGAACAAGAGCTCCGGGCCGAAAAAGAACTCTTTCAAGTGGCTCTAGAGAACTCACCGTTTACTGCATTTCGCTTGGACACAGACCTTCGGTACACGTGGGTCGGCAACCCTCATCCGGACTTCGATGCAGAGGCCGTGATCGGGTTACGTGACGACGAACTATTACCACCAGAGGCGGCAGAGATAATCCTGAAACCGAAACGGACCGCCCTGGAGACCGGTAAAAGTGTCCGTGAGGAATGTACCTACGAGTTACCGAGTGGGTTGGTAACCTACGACCTCACGGTTGAGCCTATCCGCGATGACTCTGGAGAGGTAGTGGGGATAACCTGTGCTGCACTGAATATCACCAAGGGCAAGCAGTTAGAGCGGTCACTAACGCTTCTGCATGACACGAGCCGCGACCTCACCCAGGCAACATCGAAACTCGAGGCGAGTCACCGAATCATCGATGCGATAACTAATGTCCTCGACATCGATAGCGCTGTTATCTACTTGTTCGACGACACCGACAACACGCTCCAGCCAGTGGCAGCCACTGAACAGTTAGAAGAGATACTTGATGAGTTGCCAACATTCAGGCCAGATGAATCATCGATGGCATGGCAGACGTTCGTCAACAATGAGACGATCGCTCACGAGGGAGTGGTCAACTCCCTCAACGTGAACCATACTGACTC
Organism: Haladaptatus sp. AB618; assembly: GCF_024136965.1. Lineage (NCBI taxonomy): Archaea > Methanobacteriati > Methanobacteriota > Halobacteria > Halobacteriales > Haladaptataceae > Haladaptatus > Haladaptatus sp. AB618. The sequence continues at coordinate 26,090 of NZ_JAMYJX010000006.1, forward strand.
GTCCTTTCAAACCGGGGCCTGGATTCCACTCGGTGACCACGGTGTGATTGCTATCATTTCAGAGAAAACCGATGAGCTGGCGGAACCGACACAGACAGTTCTGGACCAACTAGTGGCGACTGGAGAGGCCACACTTGATCGAATTGAGCGTGAAAAGTCCATCCGCGAGCAGAAGAATATCTTAACCACGCAAAACCGCCGCCTCGAAGACCTCAGTCGGGTGAACGACATCATTCGCGGCATCGACCAAGTGCTTGTTCAGGCGCGAACGACCGAGGAGATTGAACAGGCTGTCTGTAACCGTTTGACCCGTGATGACCGCTTCACCTTTGCTTGGATCGGCCACGTCGGTGGCGAGGTACTCGCTCCCCAAACCTGGGTCGGTACCGAACCGGGATATCTCGACGATATAACGTTGAGTACTGATGTCGAGAACGGAGATCCGGCCATTGCGACTGCTGTCACAAGGACTGTCACACTTGTCCAAAACGTCGCTGAGGGTTTCCGGGATGAACCATGGCGCAAAGCTGCTCTCGCCCATGGTTTCCAGTCGGTGATCAGTATCCCAATCCAGTACGACGGGATACAGTACGGGATCCTAACAGTATATGCTTCCGAATCGGAGGCGTTCGACCCACTCTCTCGAGACGTCATGGCAGAACTTGGTAACACAATTGCAAACGCGATCAACGCAGTCGAGACCAGACAGGCATTGCTCACCGACAGCGTCGTCGAACTCGAGTTGACCATCCACGATGCGGATAGTCCACTTGCCCGTCTCGCTACGCAAACGGGAGGCGACTTTACTGTCTGGGGCGCTGTACCGCAACAAGACGGCAGAACACGTATCTTCATCACGGTAGACGGCGTTACCGCCGCGATGTTCGAAGCTGCTGCTGGGAAACTCGCTCAAATCGAACACGTTTCCTGTCTCGACGATCCCGACGAGGAAAACAAGGAGAGCCGATTTGAATTGCTTGTGGCCGGCAAGACGGTTCCGTCGACGCTCACGAAACTTGGTGCAGCCATCAAAACGATACAGATGACGGATGCCGACATCTCGATCGTTATTGAACTCTCCCGGTCAACGACTGTCGGAACGTTTATCGATCGGTTGGAGCATGCCTATCCCAACATCGAACTGAGGGCGCGACGGGACACACAACGGGGCGACCAATCTGCTCAGACGGACGAAATCATATTAACAGAGGACCTTACTGACCGACAGCGTGAAGTTCTACAGACGGCCTATCTGAACGGCTACTTCGAGTGGCCACGGGACCGGACTGGCGAGGAAGTCGCAAAATCCCTCAACATCACGCAATCGACGTTCAACAATCACCTCCGCCAAGCAGAACGCAAGTTGCTTTCAAGGATCTTCACCGAGAATCTCCCTTCGTCAGTGTAGCCGAGACAACAACTGTGGTGATAAAGGCTTCATTGGTCAACGGGTGTTGAAACAGGACCTATCCCCTGCTATCCCCTTTTTTTAAGTATGAAATCGAGATCTGCCCCCGGAAACGCCAGTCGTCAGGAGGGGAGCAGCGAGACGATGAGTGCAATGGCCAGAGAAAACGGAGTTGACCAACTGGAGTTAGATCCGGTTTACACGATGCTCGCGCGTTACAGTACGGAGGTTCCACATCCATGACCACTGTTGCAGATGTTACGCTACCGGGTGATTCGTTCCCACTAGGACGTCTACTCACAGAACACCCCGATATGCATATCGAACTCGAGCGCTTAGTGCCGCTTGATGATCGGATTCTCCCGTTCTTCTGGGTGACCGACGGATCGGCAGCACACATCGAATCCGTGCTCGAAGCCCAGCGAATCGTCGAATCGGTCGAACTACTCACGACTGTGGAGGATCGGTACCTGTATCAAGTCACCTGGACCAGTGAAGTCGATGGCGTCATCGACGCATTGCTAGGCACCCAGGGTGTGATTCTGGAAGGCCAGAGTGTTGGGAACCAGTGGGAGTTCCGGTTGCGGTTTCCGAGTCACGAACAATTGAGCCAATTCAACCAGTACTGCGTTGAAGAGGGGATAACAGTCGATATCAAGAGTATCTATAACCCGCATGTCCCGTCGATCCAGGACCAACTGACATCGACTCAATGGGAAACACTGGTCTTGGCGTACGAGTTAGGCTACTATGACGTTCCACGTGAGTGTACTCTGACCGAACTCGCAGAATATTTCAAAGTGAGTGAGCAGGCAGTGTCCCAGCGATTACGACGTGCGACAAATGCCGTTGTGGCGGGAATTGCGTTCTCCACTGAAACAACCAAACTAATTGGGTGAAGGGTATGGCCAGCCAGTTGCTTAACGAGCAACTGAACATGCACTCTCATCCAGTTTTCTTGCTCAATACCAAACCTTAGATGAATGACCATGGTCCGTTTCACTAGCACAGAGCGTTGGATGTCAGCGATTTGCGACGGCATATCTCGGAATTTATGAAGAATTTGTCTATAGCAAATAATTGATGGTCACTTATCGTTGCTTCAACCTGATGTTGGGCACACATTGAGATGCCCTATTCAATCCCGTCGACCGACAGGGACGGAAAATTCTCAACCGCGTCTCTCGGAGAGCACATCACCCGACACGACTCTCTGTCAGAACTGCGATCAGGAGTTTGATTCGCAGCAGACAGAGTGTCCTCACTGCGGGTGGAAAAAGAACGAATGGGTCGAAAAAGGTCGGTACGGGTTAGAGAGCTAGTTGCAATCTCGAATTCATATATGACGAATTGAACGTTCCTCCTTCCGATCATAGCTACATTCGGCAATGACCAGTCATCATTGAGGTCGCTGCTTCGTCATCTCGAATCGCTCGGAGCCAATTCGTCACGTACAGAGACGGCCGGAGCAGATCAGTGACCGACGAATATTCGATCGTCTGTTTTGTTATTTAAGATACCCTAATCCAGGAGTCTTCGACAGGTCTCCAGAAGACCATATAAGCCATCGCATCCGCAAGTAGAACTTCGGATTCCATTGACAGTAGGTGCTCAACATGGACTACGACCTTTGCATAGAACAAGTGGAGGATCCCGGGGTGGTTGCACTGGCGCATATGCACTAAATATCAGCCAACCTTGCTTACAATGATACGGTGACCCATACACCCACATTTTGCACCAAGCAGACGTGGACACTCAATCTCGAGTGAAGCACAGTTATCGGGTGATTTGTATTACTATCTACTGAGCGTAGATCTATTGGTTTCACTGCCCGTAAGCAGAGGAATCGCCTATTTCCCAGCGATGGCATTATTACTCAACGAATTAACATCCGGAATATGAATTTCACTGCTCGTACCTTGTGGATGTCACGCCATTACTGGGCTGATCGACTCAGTGTCTCCCCAGCGGCTATCAAAAATACCGTGCTGAATATTGAGTATCTATCTACCGATTCACAGCTTCTTCTTCGTCGTCCGTGTGATATGGACTTCCCAGTCTGAGATTTCAGGTTGAGTGTGACGGATTTCGTACGCATCATCACCAGGGTCAACGCCGTTGGTATAAGCCTTCGTGAGAAGGACACCCAGTGCATCGTTAAGTTCTGCTCTCGTTTGTGGCCCTGTCTCGGGATCGCTGAACAAGTCGCGTTGTTTGTCGGTGTAGTGGTCGGTCATAGTGTGGCGCGGAGCAAGTATAGACTCTGTGATGCGCCCCGTGTGAAGACAATTGCCTACACGAATGATAGGCCACTGCTGGAATACCACTACCGCATTGGGCAGTGGACGCACAGTGTGCAATCTCTCGATCCGATGTACAACAGACACGCTAAGACAATAAGACTGGCGGCGCGAAAGATGCTCAGTGAATCAGTCACGAACCCACAAATTCTCGGTACGCGCAGTGCGCACCACGAACCGCACATAGATTGTGAGAGGAGAACCGGGATAGTTCTACCTCGGTTATAGTTTAAATAACAGGTTGATTTGGACCCACCAACCAGCCGACGCCAGAGTCTCTCTGTACTCTTTGCGATAGCGGCCACGCGGGACACAGCTCTTACGGGTGGACCGACAGACTCTGAGGCCACGTGGTTCGGACTCATCGACGGCACTACTGAGATCACGAACGTTCCGAAGCCAATCCGTGCGTCGCCTCCATCGATGACATGTATACGATTGCGACGGTACCGACGGCGAACGAGACGACAATCAGTGCGCGGATATCGACAGAGTGCACCGAGAGAGCCACGTTGGCCGGTTCCGGTTCGGATCACCGATCCGGATTTCGATGTGCCGACGACGATCGCGGAGTTTGAGAGTGCTCTCTACGCGGTGAACGGCCGATACGGAATTTCAGACCCGGAGAACGCAGAGTACGACGTCATCCGCGTACCGAAGGGGCCAACCCACTGAATGGAATCAAGGGCTGGTCAAGTAGGTCCCCTTCATCGAGAACCAAGGAGTTCAATTCCGGGTAGATGAAATGAAGCCATCGATTCCGTCAATCCACAATCTCCGCGTGTACGCGGACGTGGGTTGTATCATACTAATGCGAGGAGAATTCTTAAGCTGTATTGAATGCTATGTGTTAACATGAATGTCGCGGTGTTCACTGGATCCGGCGGACCGGAAGACGTGGCGATACAAGAGAGGAGCAATCCCGAATCCGGGGATGGGGAGGCAGTAATCGAGGTAGACGCGTGCGCGATCAACTACCACGATCTCTGGATACTCGAGGGCGGATCCGTGGTAGTGGACTCGGAGGCCATGCCGTTTGTTTCAGGACTCGACGTCGCTGGCGTCGTCGATGAGGTCGGGTCTGGCGTTGAGTCGGTTTCGCCCGGCGACCGCGTCGTGTTGTGTCCGAATCAAACGTGCGATTCGTGTCAATTCTGCCGGGAGGGTCCCGAAATCCTGTGTGAGCAGTTCAGCCTGTTCCACGGCGGTCTCGCCGAGAGGGCTGTCGTGCACGCGGACCGACTTATCCCTCTCCCGGAAAACGTCGGAACGACCGCCGCCGCTGCCCTCCCTACTGCGTACATGACGACGCTACAGATGCTCCGCCGCGCTGATGTGGGTCCGGGGGACCTCGTTCTCGTCCCCGGTGCGACCGGTGGCGTCGGTGTCGCAGCAATCCAACTCATCGACGTCATGGGTGCGCGGTCGATCGGCACCTCGACATCCCAGCGAAAAGTCGACCGTCTCGCCGAAATCGGGGCCGATTACACCATCCAAGCTGACGATCCGGAAACCATCGGGGACGCGATTGCCGAGATCGGTGCCCCCGATGCGGTGCTCAATCACCTCGGCGGTGAGTACACCGAGATGGGTTTGGATGCGCTCAAACGCGGCGGGCGGATGGTGATCTGTGGTCGCCACACCGGCAACCGATCGGAGATAGATATCCCAGAGCTGTTTTTGGGACACAAACATATCATCGGGTGCACGTTGGGAACACAGGGAGATCTGGAAACGCTCGTTCAGTTGCTCGCTGATGGTGCGTTCGAACCGGTGATCGATAGTACGTACGACCTCTCCGAAACCGACCGAGCGTTCGCGGACATGCAAAACCGGGACGTTTTCGGAAAGATTCTCGTCCTCCCGTGATCGAACTGTGTGCGTAGTCGCCAGCTCCAAGATCGCAATGAGTCAGACAAGAAGAGGGAGACATAGCTCGTTTGGTTCGCGTCGCCCGGACTGTGGCTTGCGTCCCTCGTCCGTTTCGGCGAGGAGGTCGTGTTCGGGCAGGGACTATTCGATGGGTGGACAAAATGAGCGTCGTAGATGATAAGAGTGGTGCGTTCAATGCATGTGATCTGCTCAATTCAGCCCAAATAGTAATTACAAGTAGCTCCAGTTTACCGGCGTCAGTAGCAGTTATGGAGTAGCGAAAGCTCATATCATTGAATTAATCCGGTAGAAGACGGTCACGGATCCGCTTTCGGTCCCTCCGATGGAGCGGACTAGTATCGATCGCTGCAGTTCGGCAACCCGATGACGGAAAATGATGACGTATCGGTCGACCGCAATCCCACGGATCTGCGAACATTCCGAGACTACCTCGGCGTCACCGAGTGCCCGACGCTATCGGAGACCGACGACGCGGCGACGGGAACGCCGTGAGACGACGGTGGAGGTGGTCATTCGTGTCACGAACCAACGCGAATCGGGTTTGCGACGAACTGCGCGGGCTGCTGCTCGCCGGTGAAACCGCCGTAGACGAGTGCCGCTCGCTGGGCCGTCACACCGTCGGCGTCCCCCGGATCCACTTCGGCGATGCTCGCTCGACCGTGGCCGATGCTGACCCCCATGAGTTTCGTCTTGGAGTCGAACCGGTCGAACAAGTCTTCAAATGGGTCGCTGGCTCTCAGTGCATCGAGCCCGGAGGCCACTTCTCTGATGTTCGCACTAACCATGGGCGCCTCGAAAACATCCAGGTCCGGAGACACGGGTCGCACGGCGGTCTCTCGCCACTCACCACGCCGGAGCGTGGACGAAACGTCGTTCGCCAACCATCGTCCGGGGGAAACGTCCTGCGCGAACGGCCATTGTGCGATGTGGGCCGTTCCGTCCGTATGCTGAAGGTGCAACAATACCTCGTGTGGCTTTGCGGTCCGTTCCGCAAACCCGATGAAATAGTCAAACCGAACCCTCATCGTCGATGAGACGGCACCGAGGTCGACCCCTCTGGCGGCCATCGTCTGACAGACGTAATCGCTCGTCGGTCGGCCTCGCGACGTGATGTGAATACGTCGTCCCTACCCCCTCCGCTGGGGTCGGCGGCGTACTCCATTCTGTTCTCGAATCTCCGATTCCCGTTCGTATCTAGAAGAAACGCCTGTGCGAATGGCTGTGCAGTTGTCCTTTGTATCTGTCCTAGGTCGGCCTGACCACCGACGAACTCGTCCAATCGGTCGAACACCGATCCCTACCGAAACACGGGCAAGCCGAGTCCGGTCACTGCCATCGATCCGCCGACGAAGGAACGTCGACTCACACGAGGGAGGGTCTGGTCGTCCTGGGATGCTCGATCTGTCATAAGACCACGTCTCCTATGTGGAGGCTGGCTCCGATGGTGGATAAGGGGGATTATCATCATATTGACTTCGCACCGTTTCCCGGTCAGATGGCTCGGTATCGACTCGTGAATGCTCTCTCTTTAATTCGTTCAGTGGTCGAATCGATCGCCGTTCTCGGTACAGAACGGTTTACGTGGCTCCATCGGTCGACCGTAGCCGTCACGGTAGTCGGTAGAACGCCGGTGACCCTGAAATGTGACTATTTTCAGTCAGCTGCGCCGAACTAACAGCAATCGACTAGTTCCGTCTGACCGCTTCTCGCGGGTCCGTCCTCGTCTTCACGGGCAGCCGACGACGAGATTTCCGAACATATCATCCGGTCTGGAATCAGACCTACGAGGCGAAGATACGTCGAGCAACCACGTTCGATCTGGCAGTTTCGACGGGGAAGCGATGCGTTTCGTCACGCCACATCGGATGACCGTCCGAACCATGCCTTCCCACGAACGGTTTCTTCTCTTCGGTTTACAGGAAGTGGAGCGAGCGCTCTGATCGATCCGATCTGGCAATGGGGGAACGAATGGACCGCTGTCGACAGCGCGATGACGGTTGATTCGTTCACGCGTGACGGTACTACGAATTCGGCGAGCGTGACCAGCGAGTCGAGAAGCGGTTGGAAACGATTCCACATCGGCGCGCATCGATCGAGGTGACATCCCGTGGGAGTTTCACTTCCGCTCATGGATTTAATACCGCGTATCACTTCTAACACGCAATTCTACTCAACCTTGTCTTGACTTCTCGAGCGCGCACTTCACAGACATGGTCTAGGTTTACTTATGCAGCGACGATCATGCGGTTCGCAGAAAAAGAAGGGGAACCGAATATTACATCCAAGAAAGGAAATGACCATAATGGCAGGAATGCAAGACTCACCAAGAATGATCAAGGAGGTTCTGGATGCGTATTATCATCGTCGGTGCAGGTGAAGTTGGATCATCCATTGCAAGGAGCCTCTCGGACACCCACGAGATTGTTGTGGTTGATACCGACTCCGAGCAGGTAGAGGCACTGACCTACTCTCTTGACGTTCTTGCCATTGAGGGCGATGGGGCATCGCTCTCGGTACTTCGAGATGCAGGCATCGATACTGCAGACATGATTATCGCCAGCACTGACGACGATGAGACGAATTTGGTGACCTGCGGCACAGCAAAAACCGTCAATGACGCATTCACCATCGCACGGGTCAAGAATGTTGATTACCTCAAAACATGGCAATATTCTGTCGAACAGCAGGCGTTCGGTGTCGATTTCATGGTTTGTTCGAACTTGCTCACTGCCGAAGACATCGTCCGGGTCGTTAGCCTTCCAGCAGCCCGCGACGTGAACCCCTTCGCCGATGGGAGTGTTCAAATGGCCGAGTTTGCAATCGATAAAGGAAGCCCAATCACTGATCAGACCATTAGTGAGGCTGACCGGTTTGACTCGCTAACATTTGCGGCCATCCTTCGAAATGGTGACGTCGAGATACCCCGCGGGGAAACACGCATCCAATCGGGCGACAAGGTGATTGTCATCGGTGTTCCTGAAAGTGTACAGGAATTTGCCCGAGAAATCGCGCCGAGCGAAACACCGTCGAAAAATGAAGATCTCGTGATAATCGGTGGGAGTGAAATCGGCTATCATACCGCTCGACTGCTCGAAAATCGAGGCCTTCACCCGCGGCTTATCGAGCAAGACCCCGAACGGGCGCGTGAGCTTGCCGAGCAATTACCTGGCACAGTTGTCATGGAGAGTGATCCGACTGATATCGAGTTTCTCACCCGCGAACACATTGACGAGGCCGATGCCGTAGTCGCCACGTTGGACAATGACGAGAGAAATCTACTAGTATCCGTTCTCGCTAACCAACTCGGCGTGCGACGAACCGTCGCAGTCGTCGAAACCACCGAATACGTCAGCCTTTTCGAAACCGTTGGAGTGAACGTAGCGATTCACCCCCGAGAAGTGACTGCCGAGGAAATCACGCGATTCACCCGCGAACTCCACACTGAAAACGTGGCACTCATTGAGGATGATAAGGCGGAAGTGCTCGAAATCGAGGTCAGCCATGAAAGTGTTCTCGCTGACAGACCAATCCGTGACGCGGTCATGGATTTACCGGATGGATTCGTCATTGGAGCTATTACGCGCGACGGGCGATTCGTGGTTCCTCGAGGCGATACCGTAATCGAGCCAGGAGACCATGTAGTCGCGTTCGTGGAACGAAGTGCACTGAATGCCGTCAGCAGTCAACTATGAGCTACGTAGAAAACCACCGATGAATCTTCGAGTAGACTGGCGATCAAGCTGTAGCCTCGTCGGAACGGTTGTCAAATGGCTAGCAGTAGCGTTGCTGTTCCCGCTGGCACTCGCGATATTCTACGGAGAAGGTACCACGACATTTCTCGCAACGATTGTGATTGCAATTGCGGTTGGGTGGGCCCTCGAACAACTGGACGACGATCCCGATTTGGGTGCTCGCGAGGGATTTCTGATGGTTGCATTGACGTGGCTCGCAGTTTCTGTCGTCGGTGCACTTCCGTACGTCATCGCTGGAGAAGGAACAGTTGCTCACCCAGTGAATGCCTTATTTGAATCGATGAGCGGGTTCACGACAACTGGAGCAACCGTAATGGGATCGATTGGCTTTGAGAGTCACTCGCGGGCATTGCTCATGTGGCGTCAACTGACTCAGTGGCTCGGCGGGATGGGCATCGTGGTGTTAGCAGTCGCCATCCTACCTGAGCTTTCGGTTGGTGGCGCGCAATTGATGGATGCCGAAGCCCCCGGACCCGGTATCCAGAAGCTCACGCCTCGTATCGCCGAGACTGCCAGCGCACTCTGGAAGGCGTATTTGGGTATCACCGCATTGGAAGTGTTTCTTTTATACGGCCTTCATCTCATAGGCCTCGCACCGAACATGACTCTCTATCAGGCTGTTGCGCATGGTTTTACAACCATGGCAACAGGTGGATTCTCCCCTGCAGCCCGGAGTATTGAGTTCTTTTCCGCCGCAGTGCAGTGGCTTATCATTCCGTTCATGATAGCGGCAGGGACGAACTTCGCTCTGTACTGGCATGCACTGAACGGCGAACCTAAGATCTTTATCGAAGACAACGAGTTCAGGTTCTATCTCGGTGTTCTCGGTGCCTTATCGGCACTATTGACTATTCTTCTATTTACTGGAATCGGGTTCTCAAATGATCCATTGGTCGCCCCAATCATCGGGAACTTCGAATCATCCCTCCGTCACAGTACATTTCAACTGGTCTCTATCGTCACGACCACAGGTTACGCGAGTATGGACTTCAATACATGGGGAAGCTCCGCCCAGTATCTCCTGCTTGCGGCGATGTTCATCGGTGGTTCGGCTGGATCGACTGGGGGAGCTATCAAGATCGTACGGTGGTTGGTTGTCCTGAAGTTGCTCAAGCGAGAACTGTTCACGACCATTCACCCTGAGGCGATCCGACCTGTTAGGCTCAATGGTCAAGCACTGGACGAACGTGCTGTCCGGGGCATCTATACATTCACCTTATTGTATCTCCTCCTTTTCTTCGGCGCTACCCTGCTTGTGTTCCTCGATAGCACTCGTGTCGGACTCCAGATGAACACAACAGAAGCGATGAGTGCAGTCGCCTCCACACTTGGGAATGTCGGACCCGGCTTTGACATCATCGGCCCGATGAACAATTACTTACCGTTTCCAGCGACGACGAAGTTGTTCATGGTCTTCCTGATGTGGATCGGTCGGCTGGAGATTTTACCAGTGTTGGTTTTGCTGACACCGGCGTACTGGCGGTCTTAACTCGATTTAGCCTTCTGAAGAGAACAGCAGCGGATAAATGCGAAATAAATTCGCTCTCTGATGTGATGAATTGAAACATAATCGGACATATGTCAGATAATATATCTATGGGCGATGCGGATTATTTCTCCACGCAGACCACAAATGACCAGCAGGACCCTGTCAGTTACCAACAGAAGAGGACGAAACGGAGCTACTTCCGTGGCTTGTCCGAACCGGTGACTACAATACTGAGTTACTAAATGCGTTCGACAGAGATTCAACAGGCCCACCGATGCATATGTTTCGTGCTGCTGAACTAGAACACCTGCCCAAAGAAACGGAACTTACTATCGAGACAGAACCGGGCTAGAGAGTATCATTTCACAGCGACGTGATGACTTTAACGAATTTCTGACGAACATCGTGATGCGATCAAGGAAACTATTGGTGCACTTCGTAGTGAGCGGATGGCGGCTGATTTTTTGGGATATATACTTGCCATTGCTCAGGCGTGATCCCTTCCCTATGAACTGCGCACAGATTTCGTTGGCGGTCCCCGGGTGTGTTCACTTTCGCTTATGGATTTAGCTGGTAGAAGATACGCTCCATCCTGTATAGAGAGAGCGTAATTGTTCTTATTGTTGTCGAGATACGCTCTCTCCGCCCGAATCGTCGAAGGAAATTTGTTTAACCTATAGGTTTAATATCGTGTGTGCCGAACATTCAACTGGATGGTTGAACAACAGCTGAACGACCAGGAACTCGACGCGATTTTCAAGGCATTAGCCCATCCGATTCGCCGAGAGATCCTCGAACAACTCGCCGATGGCCCCGAAAGCGTCGGCGATCTCGCCGAACCACACGACGTCTCGTTGGCGGCAGTCTCCAAGCACTTGCATGTGTTGGAAGATGCGGGCTTGCTTGATATCGAGAAGGACGGTCGGGTTCGACGATGTCACCTTGATGCCGCGCCGCTGAGTGAAGCCTTTGGATGGCTAACCCGGTACCGCGTGCTCTGGGAGGACCGCTTCGACGCGTTGGCCGACCATCTGGAGCAAGAAGACCAATGAGAGACAACACTGATGACGGAAGAGAATCACGGGAAGAGGCCACCAAAGATGAAGATCGAAGTATTACCGTCAACCGCGTGATCGAGGCCACACCAGAGAGAGTCTATGAAGCCTTCGTCGATGCCGACGAACTCGCCGCGTGGCTCCCGCCAGAGGGCTTCTCCTGCGAAGTTCACGAGTTTAACGCCACGGAGGGCGGCACCTTCCGCATGTCGTTCACTGCTGACATCGAGGAGTTGGAGCCATACGCCCACACGTTCCACGGGACGTACGAGGAACTGTCCCCTGGCGAGCGGATCGTCTACACCGAGGAATTCGAGTCCAACGACCCGGGAATGGCCGGCGAGATGACGACCACAGTCACCTTCAAGAAAATCGCCGGTGGGACCGAAGTCACTGCTCACCAGGCAGGCATCCCCGAGAACATCCCGCCCCAGGACGCCAACGAAGGATGGAATGATTCGCTTGGAAACCTCGCGGACGTCGTTGAGGAGGGTAGCGCATAGATCGTATCGAGGATACCGTGGGGGCCTCGCTTCCACGTATCATGTCATACAGAACTACACCACATATTTTAAATTCATATTAATATTATAGAAATGAAAAGTGATAGTGATTACAAATGCGTCAACAATTGGAGACCAATCTCTATCTCAGAAGAAACGAACATCGCATAACTAGTCTTCCACAGTCTTGTTCGATGATTTCCATCACACGATTTGTTCAATCTGGGTTACATATACTCTGTTCTGACTTATCGCAGAGAATCTGCGTAAGGTATCTTCACACTGGAGTTCTGAACCATCTCGGAATCTAACAGAAACGATTCTCCGGCTTGGTTATTGCCAGTATCCGTATAACCCGTCCAGGGTCACGAATACACTTTTGTGCCTTTAAGAACTATATTTTCCTATGTCGATCGATGACTTTACACTCGCGGCGATCACCTCTACTCTGTCTCAGGAGTCGCGAGCACGTTCGTGCGGTGACTATGTCGAGTTTCCGATGTCCTCAGTTGAAGATCCACTTACCGCATTACAGGAATACGAGGGGGAGTTGCCACTCATTGTTACCAACCATCCGAAACCGAGAGATACCGAGATTGATAGTGTCGATCGCATCGATGCGTTAGTTCAAGCGTCACAGCTTGACCCAGTCAAAATCGTGGACATTGACCTTTCAGACGCGAAAGAGAACAAGCAGATGGCTTCAGGAATCGAGACACAAACGATCGTTTCCTATCACAACGAGTATAAGACACCGAATATTGGGGAGCTCAATCAGATCATAGATGAGTGCAGTGCAATTGGTGATTTCGCTAAATTCTCTGTTTTCGCCGAATCTAGAAGTGACGCATTAGATATTCTCCAAGTAATTCACGGGGCTAACGAGAATGGTGTTGATATCATCGGGGTTGCAATGGGTGAAGCAGGTCTACATACCCGGATCATCGGGCCATTCTATGGCTCTCGGATCGGATACGCCCCACTTGACGAGAAGATAGCCGAACCGGGTCAAATCGTGCTGGAAGAATTAGCTTCCCTAATCGAGTCGGTAGCGCACGGTGGCGATGACGTAGAATTAATGGACGTTCTCAAGGACAACTTCCCAGCAGTCTCCGAGTGAGCGTACGATCGACGGGCCAGGATCTCCTCTAGTATGTATAAGGAGTATTGATTTTGTCCGGCGAAGATTTATACCTTGGATTGAGAGACACTACCGCATGAAACTGGATGGCTTCGCACTGGCTGCAACAACAAACGACCTCACACGAGAACCGGAGGCGCGTGAGGCAGCGGACGTCCTCGAATTCCGGATGGACAGCGCACAAGACCCGATTGGTCAACTTCGTGATTACGACGGCTCACTCCCGATAATTGCGACGAACCGCACGAAATGGTTCGGCGGCGAAGCGAACGACACTGGACGACTCGATCGTCTCGCGGCGGCGTCTCGCTTCGACGCAGTCGAACTCGTGGATATCGAGTTGGAGACTGCCCGTGCGATGGGATGGATTCTCAATGAATTCAGAGAGAACAACGTCAATCTCATCATTTCTCACCACGACTTCAACGAGACACCGGAGCAAAACGTGCTCAACGCAATCTTTGAACAGTGTGCGCAATACGGAGATGTCGCCAAAGTTGCAACCTATCCGCAGAACAACGATGACGTACTCCGTCTTCTGAAGGCCATCAATACGGCGACGAACGACGGGATGAACGTAGCAGGGATCTCAATGGGCGGTATTGGGAGTCACAGCCGCGCCGTTGCACCGCTCTATGGCTCGAAACTTGGATATGCACCCCTCGCTTCGGATACCAACGAGTACGCTCCAGGACAGATCCCACTGAAGAAACTGTCCGTGCTCGTTGAGATCCTCCAGACGGCGAGCGAGGACATCGACGAACTCGAATCGTTGAGCGAGAAGCTCGTTGAGCGAGAGACGTTCGCATAATTCCATCCTAAATTCGCTTCTTTGACAAATTCCCGCAACACTGGCCCGAACAGTTACACGCAAACCGCCGGGATTCATATGACTGCATCTGGTGAGTGATTCACAATGAGAGAGTGCACCAACCTCTATCGGAGGATGAATTACACATGAACGAACCACAAAGCGAGGCGAACGCCTACACGATTCGCCTCGAATTGGTCGACGAACCCGGAGAGTTGCTTCGAGCACTCCATCCAATCGGTGCGAACGGTGGGAACCTACTGTCGATATATCACGAACGAGGGCATATTACACCTCGTGGCCACATTCCCGTGGAAATAGACCTCGAAGCGACGCCGAAGCGGTACGAGACGATCGTTGACAAACTCCGCGAAGAGGGAATCAACGTCATTCAGGCGGGAACGGAGCGATACAGCGAGTCATTAACCGTACTGCTCTCAGGTGACCTCGTCGACACCGGACTTTCTGATACGCTAACACGAATTCGCGATACCACGAACGTAACGATCGCCGATTTCGAGTTGTCCGCACCGCAAGGGTCCGACGATATTTCGAGTGGGCGACTCCGTCTCGGTATCGAAGAGGGCAAGACGGAGCACACCCTCTCAAGGGTTCGAGAGATTGCCTCGGAAAAGGACATCCGCGTCATCGAACCGCTTTCGGGTGGATTTGCATGAAACTCGCGATCATCGGTGCAGGCACCGTGGGTACATCAGTCGCGGAAATGGCCGCTAACTACGGTCACACCGTGACCGCGTTGACTGACTCGACGAGTGCGTCGGTCAACCCGGACGGGATCGATGTCGAGGCTACCCTCTCACAAAAGCGAGACACGAACGATATCGGAATAGATTCCGTCGAAGACGCGCTGTCGAGCGAGTACGATGTCCTCGTTGAAGCGACTCCCACGACGCTCGATACCGCGCAACCTGCCTACGACCACATTCGGGCGGCATTTGAACGAGACCGGGACGTCGTGCTTGCGAACAAAGGACCCGTCGCACAACGATACGCAGATGTTCGGGCGCTTGAACGGGAGAGCGAAGGTGAACTCCGTTTCGAGGCGACAGTCGGAGGGGCGATGCCAGTTATTTCAACAATCGAGGACTACGGACCCGAACACGTGACTGCCCTTCGCGGTGTCCTGAACGGGACTGCAAATTTCATCCTCTCGAGGATGGCGGCCGAGGGACTCGATTACGAGCACGTGCTCGTAGAAGCACAAGACCTCGGCGTTGCGGAGGCCGACCCGTCTTTCGATGTCGAAGGAACGGATACCGCACTCAAGTGCGTGATCGCCGCGAACGTACTCGCGCAAGGGGAGCGTGAATACACGCTCGATGACGCGTCCGTTGACGGAATCGTCGGGACTTCCGGCAGTGCGCTGTCGCTCGCAAATGCCGACGGGCGGACGGTCCGTCTCGTTGGCGAAATCGTGGACGACGAAATTCGCGTCGGACCACGGATCATCCCACAACAATCCCCACTCGTCGTTTCTGGTACCGAGAACATCGTCCAACTCGCAACCGAGAACGCTGGACTGCTGAGTGTCTCGGGTCACGGTGCCGGCGGATCGGCAACGGCAGTCTCCATCATGGCCGACATCCGTCGTTTGGAGTGACGGCCTAGTCCCATACTGCTCATTCTCCTTTCGCAGCCTGATTTCAAAACTACTATACCAACGGAAGGAAATATCTTCCATAGATGTTTCTATAGATATTTTAACGTGAATAGCTGAGATAGACGCCAGTTTCAGAAAAGCTAATCATCGATCTCAACGACAGTAATTACTCCCGCCGAATACTGCGTCTCGACTTGCTCTATCGACTGAAAGTCGTGGCTGCCCACGTCCCATCTCAGGGTAGATTTCTCCCGACATTCGTCATACTACGGTGCGGTATTAGGATCGGTCGGCGAGCGAGACGACGGGGCAGGAGGCGTTTAGCAGAACGGTTTGTGCGACGCTTCCGAAAAGTAACTTCCCCGTCTGTGAACGTTGTCGTGGACTGATCACCACGTAACGTGCCTGCAGGTCGTCCGCGTACTCAACGATCTCGTTCGCCGGATCACCAATGCGGCCAACAGTCGTCGTTTCGACCCCCGTTGGGTTCGTATCCACGAGTGATTTTGCTGGCTGTGCGGCTTGCTCTCGCAACTCGGCCGTGCTGACTGCTTCGTCAGTATTTGCACCGTCCTCTTCGATTTCGATGGCCTCTGAGCGCTTCATCACGTGCAGGACGTGGAGTTCCTCTTCGAACTTCTCTGCCAGGATAGTGGCTTGCGCGAGTACATCTGTCGCTCGTTCCGTACGGTCGATGGCTGCAACGATGACCATAGATTCCATATGGAGCCACCACTATTAGTTGTTGGTGACTACGGGTGGGTTCCTGCGGTCCCGTTGGCTTCCCCCATCGGTCTCGCCGTCGCGCTTGCGCTCGGGTTGGGGAACGTACCAGTCGCTTGGGTATTTATTTTGCTCACCGCGATGCCGATTGCTGTACCACCAGTCATTTTCGCCGTGGAGTTCGCGAGTGATACGGCTGTCCGTGGTGTAGCCCTGCCTGAGCACGTCTCGGTAAACAGGGTCACGACGACGCTCGTATCCATTCCCGTCCTCTCGATCGTTGTCCCGATCCTAAAGACAGAAATCGTCGTCTGACCCGTTACGGTAGTATCGCCGAGATAAGGCTACGAATAGTGGACAGTGAGAAGACGGGTGAGTCCGGGTCCCTCAGAAAAGCCCGAACGCCCGGGGAACCGCCAGCGTTAATGGCGGAACGAGGATGATCAGGAGGAGGACGAGCGCCAGTGGTAGATAGTAGGGGAGCATCGACCGCATGACATCGTCGAGGGACTCGTCAGTAACGCGCTCCAGTACGAAGAGAATCAGGCCGAAGGGTGGCGTGATAAGTCCGTACATGAGGGCGACTACCATGACGATTCCGAACTGGACTGCGTTGATGCCCAGCGTGGGATAGAGTGGAACCAGCATTGGAACCATGATCAGGAGAACTGCCGTGCCCTCCATGAACGTCCCCAGGATCAACAAAATGAAAGTGAGGATTAGCATCGTCACGGGGGGACTTGCAGAGATTCCAACGAGAATCTGTCCGATCAAGTCAGGGATACCAGCGAGCGTTAACCAATACGCGTAGAGGTTCGCGAAGCCGAAGATGACGACGATGCTCGCGGTGTCCTCGAACGTGTTCTTACTGACCTCTATCAGGTCGGTCAGCCCGATCGAGCGATAGTAAAACACACCGAGGAGTATCGCATACACGACGGCGATCAACGCGGCTTCCGTCGCAGTGAACACGCCGCCGAGGATCCCGCCGACGATTATGAGCGGCGTGATAAGCCCGGGCAAGGCCCGAAGAAAGGACTCGAATAGGTTCGAGAGGTCGTGGCTGTCTTCCTTCGGCCATCCGTCGCGCTTTGCGAGGTAGAATGCCGTAACTGCCATCGCGAGGGCCATGAGAAGACCCGGGACGATACCGGCGACGAAGAGCGTCCCGATCGATCGTTGCGCGAGTACGGCGTAGACGACGACGGGGATGCTTGGCGGGATGATCGGTCCGATAATTGCGGATGCGCCGGTGATGCCGACGGCGTCATCACCGTCGTAGCCATTCGACGTCATCGCCTCGTATTCGACACTCCCAATACCTGCAGCGTCTGCGACGGCAGAGCCGCTCATTCCGGAGAAGATCAGACTAACGAAGACGTTGACCTGCGCGAGACCACCGGGAAGGGGACCGACTAGTTCGGTGGCGAAATTAAACATGTCGTCGGTGATTCCGGTAATGTTCATGATTCGCCCGGCCATGAGGAAGAACGGAACGGCGAGGAGGACCCACGAAGTCATCCCAGCCCAGAACCGTTGCGTGATCACGACGAGATTCAGAGGCGGGCCAATCGGCAACAACATGATGAGGAGGACAGTCAGACCGAGCGAGTAGGCTGCTGGCACGCCAACGGCGTATAGCGCCATGAGAATGGCGATGAACGCGACGAGCAGGAGTATCTCAGGCATTGGCCTCCCCCAAGAATTCGGCAACGCGCGTACGCGTATCGAGAAGTACCACGATGAGGAGACAGGCGGCACTCAGCGCGATTAGGTCGTACGCCCAGCCGACCTTGAACCACTCAATCATCGGAAGCGCGGTGTCCCCGGAGACCCCGGTCGCTCGATACGCGGACAACACGAGCGTGGCGGAGAAGAACGCCATAAGGATGTTCCGGACGAACAACACCTGGTCGGTCCTGGTGATGACACGTTTTAGAACGGGGAGGAACGAGATGTCCGCCTCGTTCTGGAATAGATATGGAAGTGCGATAATCGTCATTATTGCCAAGACAGTTCTCGCGACTACGTAGGTCCAGTTGAGGTCGATGGGGAAAGTAATGTAGCGACTGACCACCTGAAGGAGTCCTACTACCAGCATTACATTTAGTAAGACCACCCCTAATGAGGTGGTGATCCGGTCTAACCAGTTCTGCGCCATAGTGGGAAACCCCGCCCGTTCACTAAAAACATTTTGGTTCTTCGTTGAATGATCAGGATAGATGCCTCGATCAACGTGGTGCGATACGGACTCGACCGTGGTGTGTCCTACCGCTGATCATCTATGGGAGCTGGGAATCTATCCAAGGTTGAGGATGTCGTTGATGTTGACTGCCCACTTGTTCTTCGAGAGCTGCTTGAGCGCTGGCATTCCGGCGTTCACGAAAGCCTTACGGTCCACCTTATCCGCTGGAACGACGGTTGTTCCTTTCTGTTTCGCTTCCTCGTAGAGACTCGACTCGTTGTTCTTGATCTGGTCGGTCATCTTTTTCACGGCATCACTCGCGGTCGACGTGATGAGGTCACGATTGTCGTCACTGAGCCCCTTCATGAACTTCTGATTGTAGAGGAAGTGCTTCGTGCCAAGCAAATGATTTGTGACGCTGAAGTGTGACTGAACCTCGTAGAGGCTGACCGAAAGGAACTGCGAGATGGGGCCTTCGGAGGCATCGACGACGCCTGTTTGGAGTGCCGAGTAGAGTTCGTCATACGCAACCGGAGTGACATCCGCTCCGATTTCTCCCCAGACTTTGGTCCACGTATCGTACTGTGGGAGACGGAGTTTCATGCCTTGTACGTCTTTGGGGGTCTTTACTGTGGAATTACTAGTGAAACCACGATTGCCGACATAGAACGCATCACCCAGTTGGACACCGTTCTTCTTGAGAATCCCGTTCAGACCGTCGTCCGGCTTCAGGTACTTGTCCGTGACCGCTTGATAGTGGTCCATGTCTTTGATAACGAACGGGTCACCAGCGAAGGAGTACTTGGACGCCCACCGCTGTGCGAGGGCGGTCGGGCTCTCGTGAAGGATGTCGACCGTCCCGCTTTCGAGGGCATCGAGATTGTCCTCCGTTCCACCGAGTGATCCAGCTTTCAGGTTGACTGAAATCTCTCCGTCGGATTTCTCTTCGAGAGGCTGGATGAAGTGCTTCTTCGCGGCCTTCACCGAGATATTCTTCGGCGGCTGAGTCGTCGCGAGCGTAATCGTCTGCGTATCGCCGCCCGATTGTGAGTTCGAATCACTGTTAGTGGAACAACCTGCGAGGCCGGCCATCCCGATACTGAGTGCCGCACCGCTCTTTTTTAATAGGCTCCGCCGAGACTGCGCTGTCTGGTCATGCACCATACTAATCCGACCCGACCCATCTATAATAAAGATTGTGATGAACAATTAACAACGACGCGCCGAACGGGTCAGTTATCCGGCCGCGGATCCCACTCCCGCTCGACGAGAAAATCGTCAAGTTTCCCCTTCGGGTTCTCGAAGACGTTCGACCCGTGGAAGACGAGGACGGTATCGAAGTCGTACTGGAGCAGGTCGTAAAGATTGATTTCCGCGGCCTTGTGGTCATCGTTGAACAGGGCCGGCGGCGGGAGGAGATAGCCCGCAGGTAATCCGGCGCGGTCGGCGCCGTCGAGCGCATCCCCCGAGATGAGGATGTCGCGGTCGCGGAGGAGCAGTGCAGACGTCGCCTTCGTGTGGCCAGGTATTTGAATGACCTCGATATTTCCGTCGAGGACATCGCCATCCGTGAAACGATGGTCCGGTTCGTAGTCGATTGCTTCGTAGAGTTTGGTTTCGTCATCGGCCGCGAGGAACTCCGGTTCGAACGCCTCCATGACGAACGGGAGGCCACCGTGGTGCCCGTGGTCACCGTGAGTGAGGATCACTCGATCTATCGTTCCAAACTCCTCACGAATCGTCTCGACGAGTTCCTCGCCATTCTCGTCGAACCCAGTGTCGATGAGAGTCGTCTTACCCTCGGGGACGTCCTCAAGGATGTACACTCGGACATGTTCGAACTGTACCTTGTAGATACCGTCTGTTACCTCTTCGGCAGTCATTCCGGTGGAATAGTCGAGCAGCGTATTGGATAAATCTACCGAAAAACGGGGTACAACGCCTATCCAGGCGGTCGAGTGCGCACACGAAACTATCCAATCGATGCCGAGACTGGATTTCAACATAGTCGAAGTTTTCGGAGGTCTTATCACGCCCTTATTCCTTTGAGAAACTATGACACAGGAGAACGAAGACGGGCGTCGGACGCTAAAAAGCGTCAAGCAGGCCTTCGATATGATCGAATACCTGCGGACGGATGGGCCGGCGACGCTCTCGGCCGTGGCGCAGGCGCTGGATATGCCGATGAGCACGACTCACATTCACTTAGCAACCCTCGTGGATAGCGGTTATGTGGTGAAATCGGATGGTGAGTACCACTGTAGTCTCCTCTTTCTCCGGACCGGAGGGGAACTCCGCGATGAGATGCCCCTCTTCCGGGCGGCGAAAAACGAAGTTGACGATCTCCAGGAGCAACTCGGCGAAATCGCCAACCTCGCGACGATCGAGAACGGATATATGGTGCAACTGTACAAGTCCGAGAACGCAGAGTCGATCGACGACAACGCTCCGCTCGGTGATCACTTCTACATGCACACGACGGCGACGGGTAAGTCGATGCTTGCTCATCTCCCGAAGGAGAAGTGTGAAGATATTCTCGAACGTCGTGGACTCCCGCGGTCAACGGAGGGTACTATCGACGACTACGAGGAGTTGATGAGCGACCTTGAAACGATTCGCGAACGAGGATACTCCATCAATCGCGGTGAGCACTTCGGCGGCGTCTGTGCTGCCGCTGTTCCAATAATGTCGAAGAATCACTCGGTGCTCGGTGCAATCAGCCTCAGTGGGCCGATTAGCCGCATGAGCGACGAGCGAATTGAAGACGAGATTGCCCCCGAACTGTTCGATAAGAAGAACATTATCGAGCTAAAACTCAAGCAGTATTAGCTCACCACCCATCTGAATTACAAGCATAGTAGTGTAATGGATGCCCGACCTTGTCTTTACACTGATATCACTGTCACGGTAAGGATCTCTCGACAGCGTGGTTCAATAATATTGAAGCTCCAGATCGATCCATCTCAGGAATCGGATCTGTCGAATAGACGCGGATCGGCTGTTAGCGTCGAGTATACCCGGGTTGTGAGACGCAGCTCTAGAAGGTCGACAAAAAGATATATAACGATAGTTGCGCATTTCCCTATCGATGAGCAAGCAAAGAGTTCTGGTCACCGGACCGTACGGTGAGGCCGGAGAGGCGATCATGAACCATCTCCTTGAGAAGGGGGACTACGAGTTCACCTTCCTCGACCGGAACGACCACCCTGAGTACGAGACGCACGTCGCAGACATCTCTGACTACGAAGCAATCCGACCCGCGTTCGACGGTCAAGATGCCGTAATCCATCTTGCGGCCCAGTCAGACGCCGGCGCCGACTTTGAAGGAATCATCGAACCGAATATCGTCGGCACCTACAACGTCTTGCGAGCGATGAAAGAAGCGGGCGTCCCGAAACTCGTCTTCGCCTCTTCACAGCGTGCGATGGGTCTCTACGAAGAGGAACACGAACCCGAACTCTACGAAGAGGAGTATCCAAGCGAGTACGATCCACTTCGACTCACCCACGAAACCCTCCCAAAGCCGGACGGTTACTACGGTGCATCGAAGGTCTTCGGCGAACATATCTGTCAGGTTCACGCCCGTCGGGACGGCGCACCTGAACAGGTATACGCACTCCGGATTTCCAGTGTCCGTACAGAAGCTTACGACCATCCATACGGGGACGCCGAACGCGGTGTCGAACGCGGTGACGAGGATACAGTCGAGGAAGGCGAGGTCTGGGACCAGTCTCAGACTGGCTCTTGGGAGCGCGGGAGCGAGGAGTACGAGCGGATGGTGAAGCGACTGAAAGCGACTTGGACCTCGCAGCGTGATTTCGCACACCTACTCGAATGCTGCCTACAGGACGACACAGTGACGTACGACGCGTTCTACGCAGTCAGTGACAACGCCGCCCGCTGGTTCGACACTGAACATGCGAAGGCTGTCCTCGGCTACGAACCACAGGACGATGCATCCGAATGGGACAGCCCGCCGAACACACTTCAGACCCCCAACTAAATGGCGCGCCAATCCAACAAACCGGTAGGCAAGACGATGAAAGCCATCGTTCAAACTGGTCGTGAAGAAGTCGAAGTGCAGGAAGTGAGTCAGCCGAGTCCAAGCGCCGACGAGGTTCTGGTTCGAGTCGAGTACGCTGGCGTCTGTGGCAGCGACGTCCACGCATACTTGCAAATGGATGGGTTCGAATGGGTAAAGATGCCACGCGTGATGGGTCACGAATACGTAGGCACAGTCGTTGAAATCGGCGAGAACGTCTCCCGTGTCTCGGTCGGTGAGACGGTGGTCGAAATCCCGATCCATCCCTGTGGAGAGTGTCACCAGTGCGAAATCGGCGAGGAGAACGTCTGTCAAAATACGACGCTCGTGGGAATGGAGACCGACGGTGCTTACTCGGAGTACACGACTGTCGACGCGAACCAGCTAATCGTGATTCCCGATAAGATCGAGACACGCCACGCTGCGGTCACGGAGCCGCTCGCGATTGCAGCACGAGCGTCCTACGAGCGGGCAGACGTGACCCCCGGAGATACAGCCCTCGTTCAAGGACCGGGACCGATCGGTATGCTGATCGCCGCATTGCTCGACTCACTTGGCGCACACGTCATCGTCTCTGGACTCGGAAAAGACACGGAGTACCGTCTGCCGCTCGCCGAGGAACTCGGGATAGAAACCGTCGACATCAGCGAGACGAATCTCAACGAGTACGTAGAGGAGGTTACCGATGGGATCGGTGTCGACACGGTATTCGACACGACCGGTCACAAAAGCGGCGTTGAGACAGCCGTCGAGTATGTACGAAAAGGCGGTGAGGTAATCGTCGTTGGCCTACCCGGTGAGGCGAGTGAACTGTTCTTCTCACCGATCGTCCGCGGTGAGCGCGACGTCAAAACCTCCTACGGGGCAACGCGGGAGAACTACAAGCAGGCGGTGAACGTGCTCGAAGTCGGCGCTGTCAACGTGGATACGATCATCGATACCCGATACGATAGCGACGATCCTACGTCAGCGTTTGAGGACTTCCTCGCCGGACAAACCTGCAAGCCCATGTTCTCGTTCCGATAATCGGTACTGATCACTGATCGTTTTGTTTCGCTTCTTCGATTTCTGCGATATCGAAAACGACATCGCACAACTTCCCATTCAGCAACGCCTCGAAGGCTTTCTGGGCATTCGAGGAGACGCTCCCCGCAGGGTAAGATACGAATGATGGATTACGGGACCGATAGTTTAAGGTACGGTAATTACATTTTGAGAAGTGTGCATACTGTAGAGCCAGAGATAGAACGACCTGATAGTACAGTCGTTGAAGGATTCGAAGGGATCCCCAGTTCCGTTGCGTCGGATGTGACGGGAAATGTGCGCTTCGCGATGGACTCCGGGATCAAGCCGGTATACGACGGAGCGACCCTCGTGGGAACTGCGGTGACTGTGAAAGCCGAGCCAGGTGATAACCTCATCATCCACAAAGCGATCACGATGGCCGAACCGGGCGACGTGCTCGTCATCGATGCAAATGGCTACGTCGAAACTGCCCACCTCGGCGAACTCATGTGTGCCTCCTGTAAGGCGAACGACCTCGCCGGCATCATCATCGACGGTGCGATCCGCGATAGTGCAGATATCGAGGAGATGGAGTTCCCCGTATACGCTCGGGGGATCCACCCACAGGGTCCGCTGAAGCAGAGCCCTGGATCGATCAACGTCACTGTGACGTGTGGCGAAGTCGCGGTCGATCCGGGCGATATCCTGGTCGGTGACGATGACGGTGTGACTGTTGTTCCCGGTGAAAACGCGGAGGAGGTGCTCGAAGCCGCCCGTGAGAAATTCGCCGCCGAGGGAGACACGCGCGAACTCGTGGAAGGTGGTACGTACCTCTATGAAGCGAAAGGATACAACAAGCTCTACGAGGACATGGACGTCGTCGGCCCCGAAGATTCGGTCCAATAACGCTACGAACAGGTGAATAGGGTTGATCGCGGAGTAACAGTACAGACCACAGCCGGTCCGGAGAGTGTACTGGCCACCCCGATCGAGTTAGGAGTCACCAATCTGGATCTGTCGGTGGAGTTCAAACCGCTAACAACCCCAAAAACGGTCAACGGTAGATCTACTTATTTTGGGCAGGGAGTGTTCGAAGACGATAGCAAGTGAGAGTTTCGAGATACTCGTTTCTTTGTCGATCGATCGCTCGGTCACGGATACGATTCGAGAAACGAAGAACGCGTACATAAATCCAAAAATAGTTACACACGAAGTTTGGAAACACGGTAGGCACTCGTACAGGAGTATTCGACGTCAAACTTCTCTGGTATCGACGCCGTAAAATCGAAGTGGCCCATTCATCCGTATTGAATCCGAAATTTTACGGTGATCGTCCAAGGTGGTTGTTCATCCCGGTTATATTCGTACGAGGGTTGTGAACGTCGATCGAGACGGGTGTACCACTATCTGATCAAAAATCACTCTTCCTCGAATCACTGAAGCCGATTGTAGACACCCTTGAGGGAGGACCATCCCAGTCCGCGTATAGAATACCCTGCTTGTACGCTGTTACAACCACAGTCTGCGAGATTGGCAAATAATTCCCATATCATTGAATATATCCTGAATAATATTCGCCATATATTATCCAAATTGGCCATTGTTAGAGGTAGCCACAATTTTGGGTAAATAGTTTTGGAATATTTGGTCTCGACCCTCGCTATTCACTGCATCTATTTCATTCGATACACTTCATCCAGCCAGATTTCTTCGTCGTCGTCTTCGAGAATCGGTTCCATTATCTCGTCCCACTCCGATTGGGCTTCGCTCGTCTCCATCACGCGGCGTATGGTATCCGGATTTTCGACCTCCAGATACCCGAATACGTGCCCGTCTCCTTCGAAAACGCTGTAGGATTCGATCCCCGCGCCCGAAGTGAGGTACGCTTCCTCCAGAGCATCGGAGACGTTCTGATGGGCTTCACGATACGCATCCCGTTTTCCTTGCACTATCTTTAAATGAAACGCTACTCGCTCCATATTCAGTTCGTACGTTGGGAGTCAGTAAAGATTTTTCTCAAAATCGTTGGGCGTCACTAGCGAGTGAAGAAAAAAGAAGCCGACGAGTCGTCTGTCGAATCGTATCTTCCCGTTAGTCTTCAGTCACTTCGGTCGAGGTCGAGACCGTAGTAGTGGACTGAAGCTCGCGCTGAATCTCCTCCAAGGATTTCCCGCCCGTATTCGGCAGGAAGAGCGTTCCGACTATCAATGTAAATAGCAGAAACGCGGTCATTATCGTCGCGACCGTCTTGAAACCGGTATTCCTCGTGAGTATCGGAAGGAACAAGCTCCAAAACCCGAGGCCGATACGTAGAATCCCGGTGATAACTCCCTGAGCAGTGCCCCGTAATAGGGTGGGAAAGAGTTCGACCGACCAGAGTCGATAGAGCGGCCACGCCGCGATTCCCTGTCCGAAGCCAAAGAGAACGACGTTCGCAATGGCTACCATCGTGTTCGACACCGGGAAGAAGATGAACAGAACGAAAGCGAGCGTCTGCATTCCCGCACTCACGATGTACAGCGGTTTACGGTTCGGTCGATCACCGTATCGCATGAAGACGAATGCGACCGAGATGATCGCGGAGATGAACCAGAGCGCCTGAAGCGCGTCACCCTCGGCAGGGCTCGACCCACCGACCGAGTGGAGGATATACGGGAGGAAGAACCCGTACGTTCCCGCAACCAGATTCCAGAGGCCGTACACGCTGGTGACGAACACCAAGGAGCGGAGATTGGCATCGGAAAACAGTTGGTGGATCTTCGAACTCGTTCCCATAGTCGTCCCGTCGCGATCCGAACCCGAGGACTCTTCTTCCGAATGGGCTTTTTTCCATCGTTCCGACTCGACGAGACCACGGCGAAGATACCAGGTGACGGCTGCGACAACGATGAGATGGGCGAAGAGGATCCGTACTCCCAGCATGCCCATGTCGCTAACTAACAACGCGAGACCGAGTGTAACGAGCGGACCGATGTACCAGAATATGTTCCCGAGACCCATTAGTTTCGCTCGCGAGCCCGACGGCGAGATTTCCGAAACCAAGGCCCACGAGGTCGGGATGTCCGCACCGACGGCGAGTCCTAGGATCAAGTATCCGAGGATCAGAACCCATTGTGAGTTCGCGAGCATGAGTATCGCCGCGCCGACGATGTACACCAGTAAGTCGTACTGATACAACTTCTTTCGGCCGACTTTATCGCCAAGCCGTCCACCGATCAATGCTCCGACACCGGCCGAGATGGCATTCGAACTAAACGCGCCTAACAATCCGACGAGTGAATCGTTCATGTGAAACGCGTTGGCCCAAATCGAAAGTGCCGCTGCCCCGGCAACGATCGACCCTGCATCGATATAATCCGCCATCGATGCGAGGATTACCCAACGCCAATGTTCACGAGTAAGTTCACCACTATCCGTGAGGGATGATCCCATACCTCACCTAATTTTCTAACGTTACAAAAGTATTGTGGTTATCTTTTATCCACGAAGCCGGATTCAAGGAGTGAATGAGACGGGTACTGGTCGAACTCCCGGACGAAGCGTTGGGTAATACCGAACGATTAATACTGAGCTCTTGTATGTATACAATTGACATGGTGCAACGAGATCTCCGCGTCAAATCCGCTGGAACGATGATTCAGATCGTCGATGCGATCAAAGAATTGGACGAACCAACACTTTCCGGGATTGCCGAACACGTTGGCGTCCCCAAGAGCACGGCTCACGATCACCTGACGACGCTCACGAAGCTACAACTCATCGTGGATACACCGGACGGATATCGCCTCGGTGCTCGATTCTTGGAATACGGAGGATACGCTCGCAAGAGCATGCGAGTATACCGAGTGGCACGTCCAGTCGTCGAAAATCTAGCCACTGAGACCGGCGAACACGCCAATTTGGGGATCGAAGAGCACGGGTTAGCCGTCTTCCTCTACAAGGCGAAAGGTGAAAACGCCGTTACCATCGATACGCATCCCGGAATGAGAGTTCCCCTTCACACGACTGCGATGGGAAAGGTGATCATGGCGAACCGACCGAGAAGGGAAATCGAGCGGATCATCGACGAACATGGACTCGTCCAGGTGAACGAAAACACGATAACCGACCGTGAAACCCTGTTCGAGGAGTTGGAAACGATCAGAGATCGAGGGTACGCCACCGACAATGGGGAGCGGGTAGACAGGATGCGGTGCGTGGCAGTTCCAATCATCGGAGACGGTGGAGAAGTCATCGCAGCTGTGAGCGTTTCCGGACCGATGAGTCGAATGCAGGGTGATCGAATGGAAAACGACCTCCCACAGCGCGTGAAAAGCGCGGCGAACGTCATCGAGGTGAACTTGAAGTATTCGGAATAAGCGGAAATCGCTCCAATGGGGCGGGGTATCGACCGATATCCGATAATTCGATGCATCAATTCTCTGTTTCTTGAACTCGCCGTACGGAATAGCAACGATCGAATCCTCCCTCTCATGAGAAACCCAAAACAGGAATACAACGTACCGATCAGCCTTCAATCGGTAGCGGAATCGGTCTGACGGCGTACACCCCCTCCCAGAACACCATTACATGACTATTGATGTAACGGCAATACAACATCATTTCCGGCGATGCCGAAAAAGGACAAATTGTCGATGAATATTTCCGTTTTGCCACTCCCCCATGCTTTCTAACTGTCCGTTGAGAGTGCGAGAGTAGATCGACGCGCCGCGAAGAGGAGTAGAATAGACTGACCGGTGTTTATCAGTAGCATCGAAGCAAACCGAGTAAGTATTGGATACGGGATGTCCCTCTCTTTCGCACCTTCCACGAAAATATCCTCACGACTCAGGTCGGAAACGCGAACGAAAAACGGTCAGTTGGCGAAAGAGAAGACGGGCTTGCAGGTTTCCGAGTGGAGGAAGGCTTCGAAGGCACGGGACGGGTCGGACGTGGAAAACGACGTGTCCATGATCGTCGATGCATCCACCGATCCGTTCTCAATGAGGCGGAGCGCCTGTTCGAAGTTGCGCCACGTCGAACCGTAGGATGTGTTGACGTCGACTTCACCGCGGACCGAATCGGTAAACGCGACGGTACTCGGCCCGTTCGGGATTCCGACCATCACGATTTGACCACCTTTCCGAACGAGTTCGACTCCGGTCTCGACGCCGGAATGATGACCTGTCGCATCAAAGATCACGTCGAATCCGCCGCCGATCGTTCGTTCATCGACGAGGGACTCTACGTCAGTATTCTGCGCATTGACCGTATCGATTCCGAGCTCTTCGACCAACGGCAGCCGATACTGGGTGTCCTTGTCGAGACCGGAGACGACGACATCCGCGCCGATCGAGTCGGCAACCGCCGCCGTCAACACGCCGATTGGGCCGGGACCTTGGACGAGAACTGACTCCCCCGGTCGGAGATCCGACTGTGTGAGGACCGCCCGCGCGGCGATACTAGTCGGCTCCGTGAGCGCAGCTTCATCGAGCGGAACGCCATCCGGAACGCGGTGGAGGTGTTGTGGCTCGACGGTCACGTAATTTCTATACGCGCCATCGCGGTGCATCCCGGTGATCGAGAAATCCTGACAGACGTTCGTCTGTCCGTTCTTGCACTGAAAACACTTCCCACAGTGGTGGATCGGTTCCTCGACTATCTTATCGCCCTGTGAGAACGAGGTAACGTCAGCACCGACCGCCTCAACGGTGCCCGAGTATTCGTGACCCATAATCCGGGGAATGGGAATCCACTCGTACCCTCCATCGTACTTGTACGCATGGGCGTCGCTTCCACAGATACCGGCGGTATGAACGCGGATAAGCACTTCATCTGCATTCGGACTCGGTTTTTCACGATCCTGTACTTCGACAGTTTCCGCTCCTGTTTGAACAATTGCTTGCATTTTTGGGTACCTTGTCGACAAACTACAGCCGACGGCGTTGTCTATTGCTAATTCCGCATAATACTTATACTTCCGGGTAAAGTTCCAACCATCGATTACCTAGGTACCTTTAAGACAATGTTGTACCATCCTAGAGATGGTATGGCACAGAAAGCGATAACGCAGACGGAGGTATCCAATGGAGATCACTAGTGTCAGGTCGACGAACGTAAGCACGGATTCGTGGGGCGAGTTCGTCGAATTCCCGCTCGTCACCGTGATGAGTAAATTCGACGAGTACAACAATGCCGATGGGGACAACCCGCAGGCCCGCCGCAAATGGATGGGTCCGGTCGGTGACGTCGTCGTCGAAATCGAAACGGATGCCGGGATCACCGGGGTCGGCGCAGGCAATTGGGCGACGGGGGCCATCTCGACCATCGTCGAAGAGACGCTTGCGAAGCTCATCGTCGGCGAGGATCCGACGGAGCGCGAGCGCCTTTGGGACATGATGTATCGGGCGACGATCCCGTTCGGGCGAAAAGGGGCCGCCATCGAAGCGATCAGTGCCGTCGACCTCGCACTCTGGGACATCGCTGGTAAAGAGGTAGAAAAGCCGGTCTACGAACTGCTCGGAGGACCGACGAAGGACGAAATTCCCGCGTACGCGAGCAATCTCCACCCTGTCGATCACGAGAAACTCGCCGAAGAAGCGATTCAGTACGCCGAGGAGGGCTTCGAAGCGATGAAGCTCCGTTTCCGCTACGGTCCCGAAGCCGGTCGATCCGGTATGAAGGAGAACGAAGCGATCATCAAAACCGTTCGCGATGCCGTCGGAGACGAGATCGCGATCGCTGGCGACGCGTACATGGGATGGACCGTCCGGTACGCGAAAAAGATGCTCGACCGCCTCGAACCGTACGATATGGAGTGGGTCGAGGAACCGGTCATTCCCGACGATATCGACGGCTACGCCGAGGTTCGGGAGTCCGCACCGATGCCGATTTCCGGCGGCGAACACGAGTTCACTCGCTGGGGTCACAAGGAGCTCCTCGAACGGGGAGCCGTCGACATCCTCCAGCCTGACGTACACCGCTGTGGTGGCCTCACCGAGCTCCTGAAGATAGACAGTATGGCGAGCGCTCACGATGTTCCAGTGATTCCCCACAGCGGGACGAACCCGCACCTTCACTTCATCGCGGCGTCGACGAACGCTCCGATGGCGGAGTATTTCCCGATTCCGGAGTGGTACAAAGAACGCCAACGGGAAGCCGAAGACCGTGATTCGACGTACGCTGATGCGATTTACGCGAACCCGCCGAACGCCGAGAACGGAACGATACCCCTCCCGGACGGCACCGGAACCAGTTCCGAATTGAACCGCGAAGCGCTTGAACACTTCAGCATCGAGTAATCATGTCCGACATCTCCTTCGAGTACAACGTTCCGGTGTTCGCGGGCGCACCTGACGAGGGTGACGACCCGGTCCACCGCGACACGCCGATGTACGAAGAGTTGGACTGGAAGGCGACGAAAAAGGGAATTCTGAAAGCCGAAGCGTTGGGTTTCGATGCGGTTTGGGCGCCCGATCACCTCATGCTCGGCCGTGATCACGCGGAGTACGAGTGCTGGACGCTCCTGAGTGCCATCGCCGGGATGACTGACGATATCCGTATAGGATCACTCGTCCTCTGTAACGATTATCGGAATCCCGCGCTCGTCGCGAAGATGGCCGCCACGCTCGACGTCGTCTCCGATGGCCGCCTCGAACTCGGGCTCGGAGCTGGTTGGCACGAACCCGAGTACGATGCATACGGCTGGAAGTATCGGGACGGATTCGAACGCCTGATGCGCCTCGACGAAAGTATTCGCCTCATGAAACGGTTGTGGGCGGACGATGGGAGCGGCGTCAGTTTCGACGGCGACCACTACCAAATCGAGGACGCGTACTGCACACCAGGTCCCGTACAAGACCCACATCCACCGATTCTCGTCGGCGGCCAGGGCGAACAGGTGACGCTGAAGCTCGTCGCGAAGCACGCGGACGTCTGGAACACCGACGTGTTCAACGGTGACGTCGGGACGCTCCGGCACAAAATCGGCGTCATCGAGGACCACTGTAGCACTGTGGGACGTGATCCGGACGAACTTACGTACTCGTGGGACGGCCACGTCATCTGTACACGCGACGAAGAAAAGCTCGATCGGATGCTCGACCGAATGCTCCCCATCCAGTTCGAGGAGGAGTACCAGGATCAGCCGGACATCACGACGGAAGCGGACGCGCGTGAATACTTCGTGATGGGAACGCCCGAGGAGTGTGCCGAGGCGATCCAAGATCGAATCGATACCGGTGTGACGAAGTTCCAGGGCTGGTTCGTCGATTTCCCTGACTTGGAAGGCATGGAGTTGTTCGCCGACGAGGTGATTCCCCAGTTTTCCTGATGGAGACACCCGATGTCGTCGGACCGATTTTTCAATGGATGTTTTTAATAGGAAGAAAACGAACAGTGATGTATGATAGACACTCATACACACGCGTGGGGATATCCCAGTCCCGAGCGTCCCTGGTCGAACGGGCCGATAATCGACCTAGTCGATGGCTTCGACGTCCACACGGCCTTCACTTCAGAACGCCTCCTCGCCGACATGGACACGGTCGGTGTGGACGAGGCCGTCGTCGTCGGCTATCCCATCTGTGACTGGACGGATAACTCGTACACGGTCGACTGCGTCGCCCAGTCGGAGCGCCTCTACGGCGTCGTCATGGTCGATCCGTTTGCGGATGGAGCGGCCGATACGCTCCGGAACGCGATGGATACCGAACGAGTGCTCGGCTTTCGACTGGGAGCAGCATGCCCGTACGATGCCATGTGGGAATCGTTCGATGCCTCGGTCACGTGGCTCCGCGACGCGATCGAAGAGACCGAGTTCTGGAACGCCGCCCGCGAAACGGGTGCCATCGTCCAAATCCTCGCGGACGAAACGCAACTCGATCAGGCCATCGAACTCGTCGAAACCTATCCGGAGCTACCGTATCTCTTCGACCATTTCGCCCACACGGACCCGTCGGTACCGCCACGGGAATCCGCATTCTCACAGTTTTCCGAACTCGCCGAACACGAAAGCGTCGCCGTGAAAGTATCGGAAATCGTTCATCGGTCGGAAGAGGGGTTTCCGTATGCCGACGTTCACGACCACGTTCGCTGGATGCTCGATGAATTTGGCCGCGAACGAGTGATTTGGGGGTCGGACTATCCGAACGTCAGCGACGAGGCGACGTACGATGAGGCGGTTTCCTGGGTAGAACACGTCGAGGGGCTCTCGGACACGGATCGGGAATGGTTGACCGAGCGAGCGTTCCGTCGGCACGTGGATCCATAGCACCGCTCGGATTCGGGGGGAAGTCGGAACGATATCTGCCGAGAACCGATGGATTGGAGCATTCCTACCGTGGTGGTGCGATCAGCTCAACTGGATGGACGACATCCCGTGGCAGGAGGTCACTCAACTGTTCCACACAAGAGGTTCCGCTCGCTGCGACGAGCGCATTTCCTCCAAGCGCATCCTCCCGTGTGAACTGCGTTTCCAGTTCTCGGCCGACGTCCATCGAGAGTTCGTAATACTGGCTCTTGTAGCCGAAGCTCCCCGCCATTCCGCAACATTCCACGTCGGACGTCGTGACATCGAACCCACATCGGGAAAGCACAACAGTCGAGTACGGTTCCAACCCCGATGTACGCTGTTGGCAGTGGCTGTGATAGTCGACGGCCGTGCCGTCGACCGATCGGAGCGAGGAGACGTCTGCATCGTTCGAAAGCAAGCCGTAGATGTACTCCATCACTTCGTAGCTGTTCTCGGCGAGTGATTCGTAGTCCTCTCGTGGGAGCAGTTTCTCGTACTCGCGATCGAACATGGCGAAGTCCGACGGTTCGATCACAACGATATCGACACCATCGTCCACGAACGGCCGAAGTCGGTCACGAACACGACCCGCCTGGGATTCGGCCGTCGAAATCATCCCCTGTGAAAGCGGGGCGCGGCCGCTCCCAGACACGGAGGGAACGGATACGTGGATGTCGAGGGATTCGAGGACCCTGACGGTTGCTTTTCCGCGCTCTACGAGCACGTGATTCGTGTAGAGGTCGGCGTAGAGAACTGCCTCGCGGTCGGCACTCGATTTCGGCACGTGGGAGCCGCCACGTGCCCTGAACCAGTCGACGAGGGTCTCACGCTGGAACGAGGGGAGGTCGCGACGAGGGTCGACACCGGCGACCCGTTCCAAGAGCGTACGTGCTGGGGCGGTACTCGCGATCCAATTCGAGACCGGGGCCGTCAAACTGCCACACCTCGCGAGCAACTCGAAGTTTCCGAATAGGCGTTTTTGAAGGTCGAGGCCCCCCTCGTCATCCGGGAGGAGCCCCTCGACGAGGTGATCAAATTTCGAGGACTCCTCGCCGTTGTTGAGCCGATCCCGAACGACCGTATTTATCCACGGAATGTCGATCTTCACCGGGCAAGCGTTGACACAGCGAGAACAACCTGTACAGAGGTCGTTGAACTCCGCTGCTGCGTCCTCACCACCGAGACCGGCTTCCCAACCGGTGGCGATACCGCCCGTGTACGTTTCACCGCCGAAGGCGTGACCCCCGACGTGCTGGAAATTCGCACACGAGTTCGCACAGGCCGAGCATCGAATGCAGTACAGGGTTTCCCGCAACTGATCGTCCTCACGCATCGAGGACCGTCCGTTATCCACCAAGACGAGATGGAATTCGCGGTCCGCCGCTGAGCCGAACTCATCGGACGAAAAGTCGAGGGTCGGTGTATCCACCGGTGGCGTGAACAGCGAAATGTAGGATGTGATGTCCTGTCCGGTTCCCGACCGCCCGATAAGTTCGATGAACGGCTGTAAGTCCTCGAACGAGGGAATCAACTTCTCGATACCCGCGACAGCGACGTGCGTGTCAGTTGCGGTGACGCATTTCCGGGCGTTTCCTTCGCTCGTCACCAACGCGAGCGTGCCCGTGTCTGCCGCGATAAAATTCGCCCCCGTGATTCCGACATCTGCCTCACGCACACGGTCACCGAGATAATCCCGGGCGAACCGTGTCAGTTCTTCCGCCGTTTCCAACGGCTCGTCGAGGTCGAAGTATTCGTTGAACAGATGTGCGATGTCCTCACGGGACTTGTGGATGGCTGGAGCGACGAGATGACTCGGTGCTTCGTCGGCGACCTGCAAGACGAACTCCCCCAGATCGGTCTCCCAGACATCGATATCGTTGTTCACGAGTGTTTCGTTGAGCTCTATCTCCTCGGTCGTCATCGACTTCGATTTGACCACGGATTCACCGTCTACGCTCCGAACGACTTCGTGAACATAGCGGTTCGCATCCGCAGCATCATCGGCGAGATAGACCGTTCCGCCGTTCTGCTCGACCGTCTCGGTCACCCTATCGATGAGTTCGGATAGGCGCTCGATGGCGTCCGCTTTGATGCTCCGAGCCTCGTCCTTCAGCCCCTCATAATTCTCGAGGTCGGACACCGAGTCGTATCGACCCGCATTGAATCCCCGTGTATTCTGCTCGACTGCAGCTCCTTCGGTGGCCATCAGTTGACGAATGTGAGCGGCCGTTTGCTGTCGGTCACTCATCGGTCGGTTACGAGAAGGACGTGTACGGACGCCGGGCCGTGTACTCCCTGAACGAGCTCTCCCATATCTGCGGTCGCCGAGGGACCGGTAGCGATAACCGAACTCGACAGACCGTTCCGGACGCGGTCGCCGATGTCGATCAGCGCATCGTTCATCGACCGGACGACATCACTCGCGGCGACCACAGCGACGTGTTTTTCCGCGAACAAACTGATCGGTTCCGCCCCGTTACCACGGTCGTTGATCACGACGGAACCGTAGCCGCCGACACAGGAATCGACCGTCGTGATACCGGTCTTCGCAGCGGCCAAGTCGCTCGGTGAGGGGTGTTGGACGACCGTCTCGGGGAGGTCCACGCTCTCGAACGGAAGCTCGACACCGACTGCGGGCGGCTCGATCAGTTCAACGAGTTCGTCCGTTGCATCCGCCGATACGACACGCGTCAGTGGCACTGACTGGGTAGTCAACGAATCGACAAACGATTCTATGGCACTCGTAGTCACAATTATTGCTCGGGGTCGGGCGGTGTTAGTTCTTCCCCCTATCGGCCTTTGCAGTCAGGTACCAACCATACGAACCTATTCGTTCGGATCCAATACCTGATTCTCGAGGTCGCGGTAGCTCCCCCTTTCATCGATCCGACGGATGTTCCTCGCAACGACATCGGCAGTACGAGACCAGTATTCCTCGGTATGTCCGGAGACGTGAGGGGTGATGAAGACGTTACGGAGATTCCAAAGGGGGTGAGATTCGGGGAGTGGCTCGGGGTCCGTCACGTCGAGCGCTGCTGCGTGAATCTTGTTGCTACGAAGGGCAGATACGAGCGCCGTAGTGTCTATCACTTCCCCTCTCGCGATGTTGACCACGACTGCATCCGACGGGAGTGTCCTGAATTCCGCATCGCCGATGAGATACCGAGTACACTCCGTGAGAGGACAAGCGAGAACGAGATAGTTCGTCCGTGAAAGAACCTCGTGAAAGTCAGCGGGTTCGAAACCGACGACCTCGCCCGTCGGGCCACCCTTCTCGGGAGTGTACCGCACGCCGATAGTATGGACATCGAATGCGTCCAACCGTTTGACTATCGAGCGACCGATTTCACCGAGTCCGACTACCGTAACGGTGGTTCCCCGTAACTCGCCGAACGCCTTGTACTGGCGCCATTCGCGGCGATCCTGCTGACGAATGCCGTGATCGAGGCGACGTGCGATAAGCAAGAGGTTACCGAGAACGTGTTCCGCGATGTTTGGAACGTGTGTTCCAGCCGCGTTCGTTACTGTGATTCCTCGCGTACGGAATTCGTCCTTCGGTAAATGGTCGGTCCCGGCAGCGCCGCAGGCAAAATATCGCATTTCGTCCGCGCCAGCTAGCGTCTCTTCGTCGATACCGATACCCGTGACGACGGGAGCGCGCTCGACGAGTTCCCGTTCCGATTTGGGCGTCGAAGCGACTCTGACGTCGTATTCGGGCAACCGTTCTCGTAGTGCAGCACCGTAGCGTTCCGTGGGAATTCCGTGCGCTTTCCCGCGGAGAACGACGATGTCAGGATTGGACGTAGTCATGGTTTGCTCCGTTAGAACGGGAGCGATCATACGGTTCTCGGTGGAGAATATAAATCTAAGTAATTTGTATACTGCATTTGGAATGGCGAGGTCAAGAGCGGTTCGTCGTGAACGGCGACCGGTCGACGTTGGCCCGGACGATCGGGATGAGAAGTGATACCGCTGTGAGAGCCAAGATTCCGAACGCGATCGGACTATGAACGAAAACGTCGAGAGATCCGCCGGAGATGGTGAGCGAGCGGCGAAGGTTCGACTCGGCGATCGGACCGAGGATCATCCCGAGCACCATCGGAGCGAGCGGATATCCATCGGCACGCAGTAATAGCCCTAGCAGACCTGCACCAAGCATGACCCAGATGTCGATCAGGTTTCCACGAAGCGCGATCGCTCCCACTGCACACAGAACGAAGATGGCGGGCCAGAGATATTTCGCGGGGAAATCGATGAGGATCACCCAGAGATGCGCGCCGAGCAACCCGAAGACGAGGATCAGAACGTAGATGAGGAAAAAGGCGACGAAAATCGCGTAAACGAGTTGTGGCTCCTTCTCCAGCAGGTTTGGTCCGGGTCGGATTCCGTGTACCATCAACGCACCGATGAGGATGGCGGTCACGGAGTCCCCGGGAATCCCGAGCGTGAGGGTCGGGATTAGGGCACCGCCGGTGCTCGAATTGTTTCCGGATTCGGCAGCGGCGACGCCGAGCGGGTTTCCGTCGCCGAACGAAGGCGTCTGCTCGCTGAGCCACCTAGTCGCCTCGTTGTACGTTACGAACGAAGCGATATCGCCGCCAGCACCCGGTATCGCGCCGATGAACGTCCCGGCGATACCTGAAAGAACGGCAGTTGGTGTGATCGCTCGTATGTCGCTTACTGTCGGAGTAACGCGTGCGACGCGGCGATCGAAGGCCTCACGGCCGATCCCTTCAGCGTAGCGATTGAGTCCCTCGGCGATACCAAAGAGGCCGATCATCACGGCAATGAATTCGATACCACCGGTCAATTCGACCGATCCGAACGTGAATCGGGGGACGCCCGCGATCGGATCCAGTCCGACCGTTGCGAGGAACATTCCGAGGAGACCCGTCAGTAGTCCTTTCACGAGGGAATCGCCGCTAACGTTCGCGATAATAGTGAGACCGAAGAACGCGAGCGCGAAGTACTCTGGAGATCCAAATTCGAGGGCTATTTTCGCGACCTGGGGAGAGAGAATCGTTAGGAAAATTACGCTAATGATACCGCCGATGACGGATGCGATGGTGGCAATACTGATCGCCTGTCCGGCCTTCCCTTGTTTCGCAAGCGGATACCCGTCGAACACCGTTGCCGCAGCGCTCGGGGTGCCGGGTGTACGAATGAGTATTGCGGGAATTGAGCCGGCGTACAGTGCGCCGCCATAGATGCCGAGCAACAACGTCATCCCCTCTATCGGTTGCATGCCGAAGGTGAACGATACGAGGACGGCGACCGTCATCGTCGCAGTCATCCCCGGTATCGACCCCATCGTGATACCGATCAACAGACCGATGACCATGAGGAGGAGAACGGACGGTTGGAGAACTAACGCGATTCCTTGGAGGAGATTTGCGAGAAAGCTCATCTCAGAGAGTCACCCCGGACAGAAACAGAAGGTCGGGTAACGACCGGAAGATGGGCAGGACCCCGTCCGGAAGTGGGATATGGAGAAACGACCCGAATACGAATTGCAGAACGAGGACGAAGACACACGAAAACGCCGCGACGAATCCAGCCGATTCCACACCGGAGTACAGGAGAAGTGACGAGAGAAAGAAGATAGTTCCAGCGATGAATCCGAGGAGTGGGAGCGTCGCGACGTACACCACCATCAAGAAAATGGGTACGAGAACGCGTTTTATTTCCTTCCGCTTCACCTCGTGAACGGTATCGGTACTCCTCAGCCAACTCTGTGCTATCTGGACGACCGCGAGTATCGCAATACAGAGTGCGATAACTCGCGGGAAAAATGCTGGGTCGGGACCGTTGGTGGCAGGGGTTGGAAACCCCCCGCTGATGACGTATATTGCTATGGCAATTGCCAAGAACAGTACTCCTGAGTACGAATCCGATTTTTTGATCTCAATTGACATTCTTAACCACCTGGGTTGTTAGAGCTGGAGTTCCGATATTCGAACGAATTGGGACCCGTTCTGGTCGTTTTGATCATATCGGTATCGAGAGCTGATCGTCATCGTTACGATCCTCTCTGGAGAATAGGGTACTTCATCACTTCTTTCCACCTGCTTTTTTGATAACCTCACCGATGCTCTGGTGCTGACTTTTCATGAAATCACCCAACTCTTTCCGGTCCTTGTACGCGAGATTGAATCCGTTCTTCTTCATGAACGACTTGAACGAATCGTCCTTGTACGTTTTCGTGTACAACTCGTTCAACGACGTGAGTTTGCTCTTATCGACACCGGTCGGCGTGACGAGTGCCCTCCACGCACTCAGATTCCAATCGTATCCCTTTTCCTGGAGCGTCGGTACGTTCGGGAATTGGTAGTGGCGCTTTTCTCCCATCGTGGCGAGGAATTCGAGCGGGCCGCCTTCGACCTGTGGCGCCGCTTCGGGAATGCTCGTCGTCGTCACATCGACTTCTCCATTCACGACGGCGGTAACCGCCGGTGCGGATCCATCGTAGGTCACGTGCTCGAACTCTACCCCGGACTTCTGTGCGAATCCGACCGCGGCGAGATGCCAGATATCTCCCGGACCTGCAGTCCCGACGGAAACCTTGTTGTTTTTCGCGTGCTCGACGAACTCCTCGAGATTTTGGTACGGTGCGTCCTTGCGGACCGTGATGGAAGCGGGATCCGCATTGTACTGCATGATCGGATCGAAATCCTCGTACGAGATGTTCGTTCGGCCGTATTGGTTGAGAACCATCAGCGTGCTCGCGATAACCCCGACTGTATATCCGTCCGACGAGGAGTTTTTGATCGCGTTGAAGCCGATGACACCGCCACCGCCGGTCTTGTTCGTAACGTATATCGACGTATCCGTATGGTGTTTTCCGACCTGTGCGAGTTGACGGGCCGTTCGATCAGTCCCACCACCTGCGGACCAGGGTACTATCATATCGATATCCTCGCTTGGATACGTACCGGACGAGTCACTGAGCGAACTACAACCACCGAGACCGAACATGCCAGCCGTCCCTAGTGTACCTTTCAAGAAGCTACGCCTGTCCGCCAGCTCAAATCTATGGCTATCGACCATAATCATAGGAATCATTCCTTAGGTTTTAAATCTTGACAATGGTGAAAAATATATGATATTTGGGGGAGAGGTAGTTGTTGATATGCGACTATATGAAAGAATTTCCATTTGGTCTACTTCAATTTAATACAAAATCTTTATCAGGGCGGGTTCAAATTCCATCACATGGTGGGTTCCACCCTGTTAGCTGCAAACATAGGTATCGCCGTATCGATCACGTTATTATTGATAATCCACTTCGACCTCGATCCCTCCATTTCGCTCATCATCGGAGCGTTGTACATGGGAATCGCATCGGGTTTAGGGCTGGATACGACCGTCACGGCCATCGGAACCGGATTCGGAGACCTGATGGCTGGTATCGGTATTCCGATCATCTTCGGGATCATGATCGGAACGTTGCTCGCCCAATGTGGAGCCGCGAAAAAGATCGCTGTCACACTAACGGGTGCGGTCCCCCAGCGACACATACCATACGCGCTTGCTTTATCCGGGGCGATCGTGGCAATCCCCGTGTTTTTCGACGTCGCATTCCTCGTCCTCACGCCGATGGTCATCGCACTCTGGCGGGAGACGGACCTCGAATATCCGGTCGTCATCGGAGCCCTCGTTATCGGAGCAGCAGGCGCACACACATTTATCCCGCCAACACCGAATCCACTTGCCGCACCGGAGATTCTCGAGTTTTCGCTCGGCAGTATGATGGTTACTGGGTTGGTGGTCGGTATTCCGGCCATTCTCGTGGCAACGGCGATTTATATGCCTCTCGTTAGGCATCTATGGACCAGCGAGAATGATATAGAAGATATTCCGTTTGAAGAAGCCGAAGACGGATCCACACGGAGTCCGTCTTTCTTTGCATCACTTCTTCCGATTCTCACCCCGATCGTACTCATCCTTCTTACTACCACGTCGGAAGCCCTGACTGGTAGCGTGAGTCCATTCGTCAAGTTTCTCGGGAGCCGAATCGTGGCGATGCTTGCCGGACTTCTGATTGCGATCGCGGTCTTCATCTCGGTAGTAGGACGAGATGAGCTCTCAGAGACGCTTTCAGAGGCAACTCGACCGGCAGGATTGGTGCTCGCCATCACCGGTGCTGGAGGTGCGTTTGGATACGTAATTCAACAAACGGAAGCGGCAAGTGCGTTTGTAAATCTGATCGGCATCGACGGCCAAGGTCTCGCGATAGTGTTTCTCGCGTTCTTCCTCGGATTGGTCATGCGAGTCGCCCAGGGATCCGGCACAGTGGCGGGAATTACCGCGATGAACATTATGGCTGGCGTCGGAACGACCGTCACGGGGTCGGCAATCGCGCTTGCAGCGCTATCAGGTGGCATGAGTATCGGACATATCAACGATAGTGGGTTCTGGGTCGTGACCGAGTTGACCGGCCTGGAAGTCACTGGGGGCCTCAAAACGTATACCCTCGGAGAAGCCGTTCTCTCTGCCCTCGGTTTGGTAGGAGCCGTTCTGATCGCAGTGGTCGTCTGATACTCAAATATTGGATCGACTCTTGCGGGAAGAATCGAGGCCTATTCCGCGATGACGTGGTTTCTCAGGACGCCGATATTCTCTATCTCGACTTCGACTTCGTCGCTCGGTTCGAGAAGCTCGGGTGGCTCACGAAACACACCGACGCCACCGGGCGTTCCCGTTGAAATCACGTCGCCCGGTTCGAGCGTCATTACCCGGGAGAGATATTCGACGATCTCGTACGTGTCGAATATGAACTCTTCCGTATTGGAAGATTGTTTGAGGTCCCCGTTAACCCGCGTTCGGACACCAAGCGCGTTCGGGTCGATGGCATCCTCGGTCACTAGCTCGGGTCCCATCGGGGCAAAGGTGTCGTAGGACTTCCCCCGGAAGAACTGGCCATCCTCGAACTGTGCGTCCCGAGCACTCACGTCGTTTACCACCGTGTACCCAGCGATGTAGTCCGAAGCGTCGGTAGCGGTCACGTTTTTCGCGGTTCGTCCCATGACGATCCCGAGTTCGACTTCGTAATCCACCTGCTCGACGTCTTCCGGATGGATAATCGCCGCATCCGGGTTCGTAACGGATGTGGAGGACTTTGCGAACAGTATCGGCTTTTCGGGTATCTCTTCATCCTGTTCTTCCGCGTGATCGTGATAGTTGAGCCCGACACAGGCGATCTTTCCCGGGTTGGGAACT
The DNA here is from genome assembly GCF_024136965.1 of Haladaptatus sp. AB618. Classification (NCBI taxonomy): domain Archaea; kingdom Methanobacteriati; phylum Methanobacteriota; class Halobacteria; order Halobacteriales; family Haladaptataceae; genus Haladaptatus; species Haladaptatus sp. AB618. The sequence goes on from NZ_JAMYJX010000006.1 coordinate 68,511, forward strand.
GGGGCTAGTTCCCGTATATCAGCCCTCGGGATACCGGTCAGTGCGTCCGTAGCCACTGCCTGCTGAACCTTCTCTCGAAAGCCGGGCGTTGCGATATCCTCGTATGTGGGTTCACCAAATGGGACGTCAGCGAGCGAGTAAACCATATCTTCGACGACGACACCCCAATGCTGCGTGCTACCTTCGGAATAGCGTATGAATCGCATCACCTCAGTGTTCGTAGAGCCCGTTGAAAACAGTTTCCCAGCCGGGAATGCGTCCATCCGTCTGGTAATCCCGGATCCGTGCGAAGCCCTTTCGACGGGTTTCTCCAATGAGAATACGCCGATAAATAGAGCGTCGAGCTCACATTCTAATTTGATACTGCCTGATTTGGTTTCGTAGGGCCTCGTTTCGAGAGATTGCTAGTGTTGCGAGTAGCCGGATAGGTTCGCTAGTCGTTCGATCTCGCAGTCAGTATGCCGATCGATACGGTACACTTCGTCCGGTATTACCCAACAAAGATAGTAGATTAATGGGGACGATTCTTCGTACTCGTTCGTCTCAGTCCAGAGTAATCGAAAGCGTTTGGTAGAGTTTCAAGTACGTCTCTGGTCCGTATTCGCTTCAAGAGCCCCACATCGACAGAACTACGATCACGGACCCTCATTACATCCCTATACCTGTAATATACATCGTTCCGGCAATGCCGATTATTATAGGTACATAAATAGGTTGGGTTCTTTAATAAGGATCAACGAGAGGGGGCTAGCAGTCCGATTCGTCGGCGAACCGAATCTCGCTGCGCATGGATTGGCTCGAAGGTACCGGGGTAATCCCACTTCCGCTTAGTATAGAAAGCGGTAGTATACCACACACCACCACATCGAGTATGCATGGAGGATACAATGGCTCTATCGTACGATATTGGCCCCTCAGACATATATAAATCCCATAACGCTATATCAAAAATCTCGCCTGGAAAGTGAGACTACACAGGTAATAGCGTAGCCAGGATACACGATTTCAGCCCAACCAACGAACACCCCACAATTCAAACTCGGGTCGGGACACCCACTCCAGTTAGTATTCCAACTCGAATTTTATATTTAAAGAAGCCAGCCCAGCGCTGCCGCTCATCACCTCTCATTAACACCGGTTCGAGAACGTGTGCCTACCTGATTCCTGTCTGCGTCAATCGTGACGAATCCGACGTAATATCCCATCGAGAATTAACCGCCGTCGAGTGCTGAAGCAGACGGAGACGCCTACACTGATAGCGTGTTCAGGTCAAGCAGATTCGAGGGTACTAAGCCATGTAGTCACAAGTCGGTCCTCCGCGCTCGGTGCGTTATGAGCCGGCCAGATGCTGGTCGAAAAATTCGGTCAGCTTGTCCACAGCCGGTGTGACGTACTCGTCCCTGTCATAGAGGTCAACGTGCGTCGCCCTCAATCGTGATTAGCTCAGCGTTCTCGCCGGCTCCCTCGACCGCATTCTCGCTGTACGGCAACGAGGACGCCTCAGTGCCGGCGACCATCAGTAGGGGTCGCGGGGAAATCTTGTCGACATCGGCGAACGAGTCGAACTGGTCGAGCAGGTCCGCGCTCCGGACTACCCACTTGTTCGGCGCGCGCGGGTGCTGGCCACGGGATGTCTTGTAGTAGTCGACGAACTCGCGGGTGGCCTGCGGCGTTGACTCGTCGACCTCTTCCGGATCCGGTAACTGGTTGAAGAGTTCGGCCGGGAAGCCGTTCGCTTCCTCGCTGCGCAGTTCTCCCGACCGTTCGACCATCTCCTGGAACGCCTCGGGGTCGGGATCGCGGACGGTGCTCGGAATATCTACCGCGCTGACGGTTGCCACGGCATTCATTCGGTGGTCGGTCTGCGCAGCGTAGGGGGCGTAACCGCCAGACCCGCAGATGCCGAGCACACCGATCCGATCGGCGTCGATCTCCCGTACGAACAGCGAAAGGCGCTCGAAACGGCAGTCGAAATGGGATACTACGACGATTCCGAATCCGTCCACTTCGCGGAACTGTCCGACCAACTCGGCGTTCCCCGATCCACGTTCCGCTACCGTCTCCAGCGCGCAGAAGCATGGCTCGCCACCGAACTCGTTGACGACAGTCTCGGTTTTTACACCTAACTCGCGACAGTCACGGGCAGGCTGTTAAGTTGCGACCGACACGAAATGATTACGATCGATCCAAGAGTACATAGTATGGATTTCAGGTGCGTGTTGGTGACGACGAGAGGCCTGAGAAGTCGTGACCGCTTTCTAGTCTAGGATTCTCCGGCGCGGGTGTGCTACTCGCTCGAGTCGACTTTGCCAGCCTCGATCAGGCCCTCAACCGCCTCGCGGGTCGCTTCGAGCGAGGTGTATCGCGGTTCGTATCCGAGTTTCTCGCGCGCCTTCTCGATACTCGCGTTTGGGCTGTAGCTGATGTGTTCCTCGGTCATCTCGACGTCCTCCTCGTCGTATTCGGGTCGATCGGCCCACTCGTTGAACGGCAGGTACGTAAGGTCGGCGTCTCGTCCGAACCACCCGGCGACGGCCTCAGCATAGCCGCGGAGGGTGAGCGCCCGCGGTGAGACGACGTGGAAGCTCTCGCCAATAGCCGCTGACCAGTTCTCTAGCGCACGCTGGAAGCCCTGTGCGACGTCGTCGGCGTGGACGTGATGAACGGTTTCGAGCCCGAAGTTGGGGAGCACGACTTCTTCACCCCGAGCGAGTCGAGAGAACACGTCGGGGTCGAAGTTGCCCGCCGGATTGACGGGATCCCAGCCGGGGCCCACGATGTGTCCGGGGTGGAGGACGGTCGCCGGGAAGTCGTTCCGTCGCGCCTCGTCAAGCAGATACGCCTCAATCTCGGCTTTCTTTCGTCCGTACTCGCCGAGCGGGCGGCGCGTGCGCGGGGCGTCCTCGGTCGTGGGGACGACGTCGCTGGGACCGTGGACCCAGATCGTTCCACAGTGGAGTAGGTGTTGAACCTCCCCGCGAAGCGACGCAACGAGCGCTTCGGCGCTTTCTGGCTCGAAGCAGATCAGGTCGACAACGGCGTCCGGGTCGGTGGCCGCGATCGCCTCACCGAACTCACCGCGTTCCTCGGCAGTTTCGCGGTCGAGCTCGACCGACTCGACGTCGGTCCACGCGCTATCGTCTTGGTAGGGGTCACGCTCTCCCCGGCTGACTGCGACGACCTCGTGGCCTGCCCGCACCAGTCGCGGTACCAAGTAGGTGCCAATGTGTCCGGTAGCTCCGATGACGGTGACTCGCATGGGTAGCGCTATGATTAGTCCCCACGAAAAGGTATGGATACCGGACTGATTCGTCTCTTGTCCGGGCAACCCGCGTATCGCATCCAAGGTGCTCGATGACTCAGTCGACGCGCTCGTCGTCACTGACTGGCACGAGTTCGCCGCGTTGGACGACGAGTTCGTCGTGGATACCATCAGCCGGATCTTCATCGCTCCACTTGCGCTACCCAAGTCGATGTCGGCCGCCTCCGCGCGAGATATCCCTCGCCCTCAAATGGAGCGTTACGGTCCGGAATCGTCCGCGGTGCGCCGACAAATGAAGGCGTAGCTCTCGTTCTCGAAGTCGACCGAGCGTTCGACTTCGAATCCGGTGTCCTCGAGCCAGTCGCGGAGTCGATTCGGCGCGAGTCGGTGATCGACGGGTGGGCCCTCCTCACCGGGGCCGTCGGGGTGGTGCTCGCAGACGAAGAGACGAGACTCGGTGGGCAGTGCCTGGGATAGTTCGGCGAGCAGGCGTTTCGGGTGGTCGGCGTGGTGGAGGACGTACGTGAGGAATGCGACGACTGGCCGGTCGAACCGGACAGGGAGCGCCTCTGCGTCGGCGTGAATCGGCTCCACGTTTCCGACGTCCGCCTCACCCATCCTCCTCTGGAGGTAGCGGAGGGCGTCGCGATTTCTCTCAACGGCGTACACGGCACCCGACGGCCCAACTTGCCGAGCCGCGCGGAGCGCTGTGTAACCGGGACCGCTCCCGACCTCGAGGACCGCGTCACCGGTTTCAACCGTGATCTCGTCGAGCCACCTGGAAACGTACTCGTCGCGTGCAACCTGCCGATCGTACACTTCGTCCCAGGTGAGGTGGCTCAGATCTCTGTGGTAGTCGTCGGTCATGCTCGTGTGTATCGACCATCGAATCCTCACGCTATCACCCTGTCTACTCGCTCCCCCGGGAACTAGGCCAACCGCCTCTCCGTAGCGTTCAATTATCCGCCAACGGTCCGGCGACTTCCCGGACCTCGGCTTCTCTCTGCGTCGTGGGTACGGAGTCGACTCGACACGTCTGCCTTTATCCGGTGGGGGAACATCGGTGAGAGTAGAATATGGCCAGCCGCAAGAATGCAATGTTGACGACTGAGGACCGCCGCTGGCTCACCGGTGAAAAGACCTATGACGGTGAACACGCCAAACAACAGCGCTACCAGCGGCGAAACGACATCCGAGAGCGAGTTTATAATTCGATCTTAGATTTCACAATCCTCTTCGAGCATCTCGAAGAAGCCGAACGAAAGAAGCTCTTCGGCGAGGTCACAGCGAATGGCCGTCACTGGGATGTAGATGACAAACCGTTCATTGAGGGAGTAAGTGATGCACTCGCATTTCTCCTCTATAACGTCGATGCCGCTGCCACGATGCGAACCGACGATAAAGCGCACGAGGAAGCAACAGTTGCAGAAGAGTTGCTGATCGAAGCCTTCTATCGCGCCGGGATGAAAGCAGATCTCCTCGTCGATCAGGTCGATCTTGACGTCGAAGCAATACAACTACCATTCGAAGACATCCTTGCCGATCTCGAAGCGGGCAATGAACTCTCACCCGCAGCATTACGAGTGTTACTGGAAAGTGAGCAAGTCGACACCGCTACAATTCAAGAACAGTTGCGATCGGTAGTGTTCGACGACGGTTCACCAGCTGAGAACTCACTTTCACAGGAGAACTAACGTGAAATCGAACGACCTCACGCGATGGATGCAACGAAGTACTAGGATGCGGTCAACCAGCAAATACGGCTGGAGAAACAGACACCAATGACGATCACAACGAAGCGCGAGATGTTCGATCGGGAGCTACAGAAACTGTACCACGCGGAACTCGAAATTCTCGATTTACATGGCGATTTATCCGACGCGGCGGGAAGTAGCGAGGTCAGCGAGATTTTTACCGGACATAAAGACGATACCGTTGCTCAAATCCATCGGATTGAAGGGATTTTCGAGTATCTCGGCGAAGAGCCTACGGAGCGAGGCAGCCCGATTATGGAGGGATTGCTCGCCGAAAAAGACGAATTTGTAGGTGAGGTCGAACCTGCTGAGTTACGGGACATCGATACGCTCGGAATCGGTATGATTAACGAACGCCTCGAAATCACGCTCCTTGATCGGCTCTTAGCGCTTGCAGATGATCTAGTGATGGCCGAGGATGTTACCAACCCGCTCGCGACAAATCGTCAGGAGGCTGCAACCGCACTCGAACGAATGAAAAACGTTGTCGAGCGGAAGCATTCGAAGTAGAGAGAGTTTGAGATCAGAGTTGGCGTAAATAGTTTTGGGCTATACCACTATTGAGAATCTATTTAGGATAGTTCGGCAATGGTAGGATATGGTCGGTAATCCCGCTCCCTCCACCCCTCCCATATCTGTTGGTCGGGAATGGATGAAACCAGTCCATCCTTCGGCAATAAGCACAAGGCAAAAACGAACACCACCGAAAGGCACTGCACAGACCCCTAGTAAGAGAACTAGCATCCCCCCCAACACATCGTACTTATGATCTCACTTACCAAACGCCGAATTCGAGTATTCTTCGCCGCCCTCCTCGTGCTCTCGGTCGTCTCTGTGGGCTATGGGTTCGCATCATCACGATCGGACTCGACGTTCGAATCCTATCTCCACGGAAACAACGTGGATAGAAACGCACAGATTGCACCGAAAGCCGATGGCATCACGGTTATTGCCACCGACTCGAATTCCTGGCGAGGCGGTGATAACGAAGGACCGCGAGCACGGGCCGAACTTGTCGCGCTCAATCCAAACGGGACAGCCCGCTACTACAACGATACGCATACCCGCTATTGGGACGTCGACCCCGTGAAGGGGACGAAGACGACTGTCGAGTACTCCTACGCGGATCACCACAGCGCAAATGAGTGTCCGAGTGCCGACGAGTGGAACGCGAGTAAGTATGGCGTGAATCAGAAAATGTGGGACAGGTACTATAAGACCCACGGCAAGGTCGGTGCCTGTACCTACGACGGCGTCGAGCGCGTGAATCTCACGACCGGGAAAGTCACGAAAATCTGGGGACAACTCACGCCTGGAAAGGAGGCAACGCGATACCACGACGTCGATCGGATCGACGAGAACCACATCGTCGTCGCGGACATCTACCTCGATGGAGTGTTCGTCGTGAATACCAAGACGGATCGGATCGAGTGGCGCTGGAACGCCTCCGACACGTTCAACCACTCGAACACTGGCGGTCCCTACCCCAAAGACTGGTCGCACATCAACGACGTCGAGGTCCTAGACGATGGCCGCATCATGGTGAGCGTTCGGAACCTCGACCGGGTCGTGTTCCTCTCCCCGAAGACGCACAAGGTTGTGGGTCAGCAAACACTCGGCGAGGAGGACAACTACGATACTCTCTACGAGCAGCACAACCCCGACTACATCAATACGTCGAACGGCGGCCCGGCAGCAGTCGTTGCGGACAGCGAGAACAATCGGCTCGTCGAGTACCAACGAACGAATAACGACTGGAAACAGACGTGGGTCTGGCAGGATGGGCGAATGCAGTGGCCAAGAGACGCCGACCGCCTGCCGAACGGCCACACATTAGTCTCCGACTCGAACGGCAACCGCGTCTTCGAACTCGATAAGAACGGCAATATCGTCTGGAAACTCAACATCGCCTTCCCATACGAAGCCGAACGACTCGGTACCGGTGACGAGTCCGCAAACGGGCCGAGTGCACAGTCAGCCCATATCGCCTCCCGGTCCGGGAACCTTGGTGATCAGTTCTGGATCGGGGTAAAGCGTCTCATCCCTGGGAAATACCTGAATGGACTGATGTATATTACACCCGTCTGGATGGGAGTTCCCGAAGTATTTGCGACCGTATTTGGTGCCCTCTTCGCCCTCATCTGGGGCGGGTTTGAAGCAGGGTGGTATATCCGCCGACGGCGATCAACGACGGGGAAGAGTTCCAGCGACGAACCGGTGAATCAAGATTAACCGTCACCCGATCCTTCTTTGGGAAATTGCCTGCTGCGTTACGTGGCAGAGCAGAGATTAGCTTCGGCAACGTCGTCGGATCGATTATGGAATTCTTCTTATTCAACGACGGGATCATCGCCCTCGCTAGTCCCGTTCACGTGTCGAGTCAGGTGCTTCAGTTCTACCTGCCGGTGATGCTCGTCACGGTACTCTTCCTTTCGCTTGTCATGCTCCGAAAGCGGGTGCCTCGGTGGGCAGGCGCGATTTTCGTGCTTCTTTATCTGCTCTTCGTGGCCGGCGGATACGTTCCACTCTGACCCATCTGTCAGAGTTCCAATCATGAATTGGATGTCGAGGAGATGTTCTCGGCGTACGCACTGAATTCACGCCCAAAGACAGCAAAGAATGTAACCCCGAGAAGGCCAACAATCGTAGCGATTGTAAACGCCAGCTGTGGACTCTGCGCATAGAGCCATCCACCGATAGCTGCACTCGGGATAACGATTGTATTTCGAATCAGATAGTATGTTCCCGTCACACGACCACCAGCGTCCTTCTCAGCTGGCCCGACGATGAGTGCCTTATGAGCGGGAAGGCCAGCAAAGCGTAGGCCCGAAAATGCAAACAGGAGGATGAGAATCCACTGATTCGCTGGTGCATGAATGAGCAGAATCGGAAACACTGCATAACAAAGAATCCGAGTCCAACAACCGGTTTGAGGCCCGTCGATTCGGCGAGCTTCGACACCGGCACTTTCGTCAGGATTGCAACGGCCATCTCGACGCCCAGCAAGATTCCGAAAAAGGCGGCAGGCCGAAGTGAAACACCAAAGCCCTGAAATCCAACGTTGAGAAGGTCGGTGACGACGAGAATCCAAAAGACGTACACCATTCCATTTCCGAACCGGATGAGCGTATCCGCAACGAGCAACGGTTTGAGCGTTGCTGGAAGCGACCGAAGGTCATCAACGATCTGATCGAAACCCTCGAACGATTCCACGCCTGCGTGAGGAACAGGCCAACGAAAATCCAGATCCACGGCTCCACAGACAATGGCCCAACCTCTACGGCAGGGACTAGTGGCACGACAAACCAAAGGAGAAATCCGATCGTCGATATTGTTCCAAAAGCGGTCAGTGCAATCCGGGATCCGATTCGATCCGAGAATGTCCCACCGGGATAGGGATATACAGCCGAAATGAGATTTCCAACACTGCCATAGAGACCCACTACCGTTGCCCCGGCACCATCTTCACCTGCTCTTCGATTTCATCGCGAATCTCGCGAACACGATCGATATCTTGTCCATCAGGGTCAGCAAGCGCCCAATCACGAACATCGACATCTGCCGACGTATCGAGTTCGAGCGTCGAACACCCCATCGTCGCGACGTAGTCGCACGATTCGAGTTCATCAGTCGTAATGGCTTGTGGCGACCGACCTGCGAGGTCGAATCCTTCTTCATCCATGGCTTCGACAACGATCTCGTGAACGTGATCTGCAGGGTGTGTCCCTCCGGTCACAATCTCCACTTCGTCTTCAAGTCCGCGTCGCTCACGCTCCCGTTCCGCAAATGCCGTCGAAATCTGACTTCGACCAGCGTTTTGCATGCACATAAATGCGACCCGGGTCGTCTGGCTGGGCATCCGTTGGCCCATAGATGAATAATTGAACAACTCTTCTATTAAAATTTCGGAGATCGAGGCTATATTCGAGACGGAGAGGCACTGAGGGGACGATGCTCACGACAATGTCACTGTAGCTCACTATAGTTGTAGAAAGCGGGTTCAAACGAGAGACGAGGCCAATCTTGGAAGATTTGCAGTATCGTTCGGGTCAGGAAGGAGACAGGAAACAACCAAAAGACAAAAGTCCGTAAGAAGACGATTCAAAAGGCCTACCGCGGGCTTTTGGACTCCAGAACCCTTATTGAAGTGTTTGCTCAAGTGTATGGTAATGGCGACCAACGATCGGCTTCGACGCTATCTCACCGATGAATTGGGAGAATGCTGCGATGAAGACGTCGAACAACGCGTCGACGAACTCGAAGAACTCGGTGCACAGACGGACGAGACGGCACTCAAATCCGACGTGCAAGTTCTTTCTGCACTTGCCAATGAAACGCGCTACAAGATCGTTCGACTGTTGCACGCGACTGATGGTGAGCTCTGTGTCTGTGAATTCTCACCACTGCTCGACGTCAGTGAGAGTGCGATCAGTCATGCACTGTCGGATTTGACGAAAGCTGGACTCGTTACGAGACGCAAGGATGGAAAGTGGCGAAAGTATCGAGCGACAGGACGTGCAACCGCCCTGCTCGTTGCACTCGACGGCACGCAGACAGCCTAACGGATAGTCGTCGGTTCCTCTCTTCTTCGGTCAAATTGTAGTGCAAAGTGAGAACTACGCGAGAGTAATCCACAATAGTCGATCGAGCATACTCACCGCAACGAGTATATGAGAAAACACTCATATGAGAGTATGTTCAGATGAAGGGCGAACGACACCCGGTACGAAGCACTTAGGCTCATCTGAGGTTCTCGAGACACTGGCGCATTTGGGTTGCAACCGATTCATGGTTGAGGACGATCCATCGTCAGTTTCGGGAAGATAGCTCTCCGTGAACGGGAGTTCTGTCTTGTAAGAGTGCTTCCCGTAGCCAATCAACGATTCTTTCCGGTCCAATTCACGTCGTACCGAGGAACTCGTTCGATCCAGTATTTCACTAGATGAATGAATAATTGCTCAACCATAAGATCACTAGGGATGGCTATAGAGATGGTCGTAGCAGTCTTATTCCAAAACTTTAATTGAGCGACTATACAATTGTCTTGTTGATGAAGCGAGAAAGACGAATACGATTTCTATCGATTGAGAAAGAATCAGGTAGCAACAGCAAAGTCCCAAATCAAAAAATGGAGGGTGACCGAAATGAGTGACGACCTCGGCGTCCTCGATCGTTATCTCACAGTCTGGATCGGTTTGGCGATGGTGCTCGGTGTCGCACTGGGACACTTCGTTCCCGGTATCGCGGACATGCTGAACGCCGTTACATGGCATGGAACGAGCCTTCCAATTGCTGTCGGACTGTTCGTCATGATCTTCCCGATTATGGCCGAAATCGATTATGAGCGAATTCCACGTGTCACGCGAACTGCACGGCGAGAAATCGCGCTGACGCTCACGTTCAACTGGCTTATCGCCCCGTTCGTTATGTACGGACTCGCAGTCCTCTTCTTGAGTGACTACCCCGAGTTCGTCACCGGGCTCATTATCGTCGGGATTGCGCCGTGTATCGCGATGGTACTCGTCTGGAATGAACTCGCGAGTGGGAATCAAGAGATGTGTGCGGTCTGTGTCGGCGTCAACAGCCTTCTGCAAATCGTGTTGTTCGTCCCCTACGCCTTCCTCTTTCTCACTGTTCTTCGTGAGACAACGGTGAGCGTCGACATCGGTCTCATCGCACAGATGGTCGGCGTCTTCCTTGGATTGCCGTTGCTCCTCGGGTTTCTCACGCAAAAAATTGCGTTCCAAACGGTCGGTGAACGGACCTACTACGAACGAGTCATTCCTCGCATTAGTCCGTTCGGACTCCTTGGACTACTGTTTACGGTCGTGGTCATGTTCGCGTTGAAAGGTGAGTACATCGTCAACCATCCCGAACAAATCGTTCTGATCGCAACGCCACTGTTCATTTTCTTCGCCGCAATGTGGGGGCTCGCATACGGCGCGAGTGCCCTGCTCGGCTTTAGCTACACCGAAGGGATCAGTGTAGCGTTCACAGCCGCGTCGAATAACTTCGAACTCGCAATTGCCGTGGCAGTCGCCGTCTTTGGTGTCGGCAGCAATGTCGCACTTGCGACAGTCGTCGGACCATTGATCGAAGTTCCCGTTATGCTTGCACTCGTTCGAGTGGCACTGGCGACAAAGGAGAACCTCTTCCCCGGCGCGACAGGAACCAGTGATGTTAGCTACTCAGACTGAGATCGAGCGGCTGGCCTCGTACAAAGCCACCCTCAAACAGAGAAGCAGAGTTCGACGCATCGCTTCATTACCACACAGCCGAATTACAACCCTATGAGCACGTCAGAAACCACCGTCGCATTCGTTTGTGTCCAGAACGCTGGCCGCTCCCAAATGGCGACTGCCTTTGCCAAGCGTGAGCGAGACCGCCGAAACTTAACCGATGAGATCCACATCCTGACTGGTGGCACGCAACCCGCCGACCATGTGCATCCAGAAGTCGTGACTGTGATGGAAAAAATCGGTATCGACCTCTCCGAGAACACGCCGCGTGACATTACCGTCGGGGAACTTCAAGCGTCCGAGTATGTGATCACGATGGGGTGTTCAGCACAGGACGTCTGTCCCGCGACGTGGAGTGGTGACAATCGTGATTGGGGACTCGACGATCCGGATGGGAAATCGATCGAGGAGGTACGCAAAATACGAGACGAAATCGAAGATCGGGTTAGTGAGTTCTTCGACGAATTAGAATCACGTGAGTAGGACTGTCGAGAAGAGCAAAGTCATGAGGTGAACACACTGTTGTTTTCATCCACGGACCTGGAGTGTATTTCCGCGAGAGCCGTTCTTCAGCTTTCCTCCGATATGTATCGTATCGGAAGAAGAAGGAAACACACGCTACGGGCATGTTTATCATATCTAAGCCATCTAAGAGGAATTAGATCTGCGCTCTATCAGATAGCATTGTTCTCGATCTTCGAATCTAATCTATTCCATCTATTCCATCATAATCGTCTTAGAAGCTGTCTGAAACCCTGCTCAATGGATGAGTAGAAAGTATGAATGATTCCGAGGTCATTCTAAGATCGCTTAGACGGCTATTCTATCTAAGACAATTAGCTCTGGTTTAGACGAGTCAGTAATTCATCCTCATCCATCTCTTGGGTCTTTTCCATCGCGAGTTCAATGAGAATTGGGTAGTAGTCACGGTTTTTCTGAAGCGACTCGCCGTGTTCACGTTTGTATTTCGCGTTGAGCTCGTCGAATCGAATATCCAGTTCGGTGTGCTGCTCTTCGGGGAGATACATCAGCACTGACGGCAGGTCCTTCACAGACGTCTTTTCTTTCTCATTTGTCTTTTCAGTCTGTTCTGGTTTATCGCTCTTAGAAGTCTTAGACATACTGTCGGTCTCAGCTGTCTTCGAGAGACTATCTGGTTTATCCGTCTTAGACGAAGTTTCACGAGCTTCTGTCTCAGATGGCTCTTCTTTCTGAGCGTATCGACTTCCAAATGGATCGCGGTTCTGTGTTTTATCTCTCGCCATCGATTCCCTCCAACGATTCGGCAATCTGCAGATAAACCTCTTCCATGTCGCAGTCTTCCTCGTGTTCAAAAATCGAACCCCCCGCGTTCCACGCGCGCTGTAATGCAACTCGCTTTCGGATTTCCCACACTGGTGCCCTTTCCTCGAAAACATCTTCGAACCACTCCATCATCTCGTCTGCTTCGTTGTCCGTCCCGACTTCGTTCGCGACGAGCCCCACTTCTTGGATCCCCGTGTCAAAAGCGGCTTCGAGGGCATTGATTTGTTTGAACAACAATTCAAGCGCACGGATGCTCGTCGTCTTCGTTTGCGCTGGGATGAGCACGTTTTCGCATGCGAGAAGCGCATTGTCGGTCAGGACACCCAGGTTTGGTGGACAGTCGACAACGATATACTCGTACTCGTCGAGCTTGTTAAGCGCCATATTGAGGCGATTCTCACGGTTGGGCACGCCAGCCAGCGCATCTTCGATGTTGATCATATCCTGATGACTTGGAATGACATCCATCTCGGAATGCTCGTAAATCAGTTGCGCTGTTTCGTCTATGACGTCTAAATCAGGTAAGACATCATAGAAGCTTATGACGTCTGCATCGTATTCATCCTCTAAACCGACCCCTTCGGTTGCATGTCCCTGGGGGTCCAAGTCAATTAGAAGAACGTCGTATCCTAGCTGGTTGAGCGCTCCTGCGACGTTAATCGAGGTCGTCGTTTTCCCAGCGCCGCCCTTTTGATTACTCACAGCGATCTTAGTCGTCATACTTCTCTACTCTAGTTATGCCTTCTAAGATGGGATAAAAGTATGTCAGACAAATTCTTTGTGCCGTGAATGTATCCAGATAACTATGGACGTTTTAGTGCGATCAGTAGGTCGCTAATTCGGTCGACACAGTAGACCACCACCGAACACGATAGAAGAAAGTCACCCAGAAGCGTTTGACGGCGTTGGTACGCCACTATCAATGGCTAAGCTTCCAGTATCACTCGTGATAGCACTCACTTCTTAAAAAATAGATCAACGACAATTGGTGCAAAATAGACGATTATCAATGAGATCGTCAGTTGCTCAACCACCAATTAACTGTTTTGAAGATCCGACACGATATTCTGTTTGGTTTTTGGCTGTTCAAATACAGTATCGAGCACCATATCCGAGTCGCGCAAGAGAGAGTGTTCCCGATAACTTCCTTCGCTCTTTCCACCACCAGTATGCCGATTTTCCGTGACGTCACTAAAGGCCCATTCCTTCAATAATTCCAGCACTCGCTGGTGACTGAGGGGATCTGTTCCTTCACTCTTACAGACGTCTTCGTACACACGGTAAATCTCGCCTGTGCTAAATGCTTGCTTCAAGGAGGATTTTTGGAGATAGGCGAGCGCAAATAGGACATATTTCGAATGAGGAGTTGATCCTCGAATTAGCTCTTGGAATCGAGACATTTCCGCATAATCCTGTGCTGCATCGACATGCTCCTCCGTAACACTGGAATTTCCATTCCGCGCAGCCAACTTCCCTGCGCTCGAAAGGATTTCAATCGCTTTCCGTGCGTCACCATGCTCACGCGCGGCAAGCGCTGCGACGCGTGGGATAACACCATCTTCGAGAACATTCGGTTGGAATGCATCTCGCCGTTTGCTCAGAATATCACGAATTTGGCCGGCATCATATGGATGGAAGACGAGTTCATCGTCTTGGAAACTGGACTTCACACGTTCGTCAAGATTCTCGTAATACTCGATTTTGTTGCTGATTGCAACGACGCCGATATAGCAATCGGTTTTACCACTCTCTTCGGCTCTCGAGAGTTTAAATAATATTTCATCGTCACCAAGCTTGTCAATCTCGTCGATAATGGCGATAAGGACATCCGTATCGTCGAGGACCGTATAGAGATAATCCATGTACTCACTAGAGCCGATCCCCTTATCCGGAATAGTAAGTGAGCGACTAGATTGGAATTCAGCTTGTTGGGAGAGAGACCGAGCGACACGAGTAATGGTGTTAGCTTGATCGCAATCAATATAGGCAGAAATGAGAGAGACGTCGTTAGTTTGGGCGATTGCTCGAACACGCCCCGTGACGTGTCGGGAGACTAGTGATTTACCAGATCCTGTTTTACCGTATACGATCGCATTTCCGGGCGGATCGCCAAAAACACCGGGTTGGAGTAACTCTTCTATATCTTTGATTTCTGCGTCGCGACCGACGATACGGTCACTATCCGGAACATGACCAATTCGAAGTAGCTCACGACGCGCGAAAATAGAATCGTTGCGCTTGGTAAGTGGATCGTCAGCGAGGTCTTCTGGATCCGGCGTGGGGATTGGATCGTTTGGCACGTTATTCCAACATTTCGAGAAGGAGCATCTTAGTTCTACCGCCCCCCTGTTTTCAGTGAAAAACGCAGAACGAGTATCGAGAGAGTATGAGTACGAATGATGAGTGGACCAAAAGTGACGGGACACACCCCTCGTTTTCAGTGAAACCAGTCGAGTGAGTAGCTACTCGATCCGATCTGGATAGAGGTATTTAAAGAACCGAGTGTCGTTCTCAAGATAGACACCAGATTTTCAGTGAAAAACACAAAGGCTGCAGACGATTTTTGCCTTCAAATCTGTGTCGTCTAAGTTGCCACCACCCTAACTTACTTACTATACGTTCTAGGTAAACTAGTAGAGTAGTTGAGAATCGACTAGTGGTTCCGTTTTCACTGAAAATGAGGGGTCTCTCTATCGGGAGATGGTCGAACTCGATGAAAGTAGGATCGACTTTTGTTTTCACTGAAAACGAGGGGTGTGAGGATTCGTCAAAAGTACCTCCATGTCCCCTCAAACGCCCTTCCAAGTAATATCGTGTATTTTACTTCCACCCTGATTGGCTGAACTCTTTATCTATCGGGTACTAATCGTAAATTGCGATCAGCGGAACTCAGCAGATGACGTGGGTTCTCGTACTCATCCATCCATCCTCCCACGCCGTCTGCTCGTTTTCCCTATTACATTCTGCCAGAGAGTGTAACGAGTAAACACTGTCCGAGGGTTTACCTATCGTGTCCTCGAATCCTTTCGTACGAATGGTCTCAAATGGGACGTCGCCACTCTCCCCACTTGCCCAAGAAGCACTCGATGCACTCGCAACCGCACTTCCGGACGAGGGAAAGCTCACATACGAGCAAACGTATACGATTCTGAAAGAGGAAGAAAATCTTGAACGGCCTGCTGCCGAGGATCTCGTCGAACGGCTCCACAAGAACGGTCATCTCTATGAGGTTGAGGGCAAGCTTCGACTCACCGATTACGAGGCTGAAGCGTGAGGCTGTCTCCTAGAGGAAGGTAATCAAAGTCCTAGAAGTGATCGTTCTTACCTAACCTTTGCCTTTCTCAAGGATTTGGGGCGAGTTGTCGGCTCTCCTCGTGTTGTTTTTCGAGCGGTTCGTAGACGAGAACCGTATCGTTACTTCGGACGACGATCAAATGCTCTTCGAAGGTAAATCGTACTTCGACATCGCTCTTCTTGGTTGCACTTGTATCGATGATTTCCTTGAGTGCATCGGGGTTCACATGTTCATACAGACTGAGCGATGCCTGTCCTCCCTGTGGTTCTAACGTCTCAACGACTGCCTCAACGATTCCTACGGCCACTGATTTATCTGGAGTAATAGAGATTGTAGTGGACAACGAATACTGTTGTGCTGAGGCACGTGAATTCGATGATTCAGTGGCACTTCCGAACCAATTGGTTGTTTCTGGGGCCATTATGATACCCGGGATAAATTCGATATCGAAGACGATCTATTAAGTACTTTCTGTCGTTTATTCCGTTCAAGGGGACGTATATTACTTTGTATGTGTTCCAATGTCGAGTTGTGTGGAACTGCTACCATCAATCGAAAACTAAAATCGAATTTTGTGCTTACGGTAGCTCCTTTAGGTTCTCGTCCATCAGTGTAACTGCACTCACACAGCCCACAACAGGGACACGTTGTCTGGTGCCATCACCCAGAAAAATCATTCATATTCGAGCTGTCTGTGAGTTGCACTTTGGACACCCCGCCATCCACTCTTTCACTGATTTTTCCTGGCGTGCGTGAGAACATTCGGGGCCAGCACGTTTGTGTATCGCAATTCACGACCGTCCCGTTGACAGGATACAGCTAGTGGTGTTGCATTTGGCCCCTTCATGACCAGATGGTTAAAGAAATCAACTGCTCCGAGATGTAGCGACGTAGTTGGACACAAAACAATAATATCGATTCCCTTCTGATTGAGTTCTATGGACGATAAGGATCTTCGAATCCTCAAAGCGATTGGGACGCTCGAATCGGGGAGCCCTGACAAAATAGCCGACGAGACTGGGATTCCGAAGTCGACTGTCCACTATCGTCTCGAAAAGTTACAGGAAGAAGGGATCATCAAGAACGAAATCTTCGATATCGACTTCGAACAAGCAGGACTCAACCTCACCCTCATCACAGAAGTCTGGGCCGAATACGACTCCGGGTATCACAGACAAGTCGGTGACAAGCTCGGTGACATAAACGGCGTTAACCAGGTGTATTTCACCCTCGGTGACACTGATTTCATTCTGATTTCGCACCTTGCGTCCCGTGGAATGGTCGAAGAACTCATCTCGGAATTCGAAGATGTAGACGAAATTTCGAGGACGAGTTCGAAGTTCGTTATCACGACGATCAAGGACGAATCAAATCCGCTCAACGACTACGACATCGAGGGACTGAAGGACGCGCTTCTTCCGGATCTTTCGTAGCGAGCACGTACCTCGAAGGCCACTGAAGAAAACTACATTCGACGGGACGCTATTTGTCCAAGTCGCGAACACTCATGTGGGCCTTTGCTTCGCTTTGCGTGGGAAGCCCACCAGCGATGGCGAGTAGAACAGCGCCGAGCAGACACCAGATGGCGACGATAGCCCATTCGTAGGGCCACGAGAGTGCCGAGGGTGACCCAGGAAGGTAGAGACCGATAAAGAAGACGGTCAACACCAATCCCAGTCCACCGACGACGTATCCACCTGGGAGCTTGAAGGGTCTGTCGAGTTCGGGGTTGCGATATCGAAGGATCAGGAAGGAGACGACGACGAGGAACCACGCCGTGACCATCCCGAGTCCACCCGCGTTCACGATCCACACCAGCATCTGCTTGCCGAACAGCGGTGCGAGTGCAGCGAGCGCTCCGACGAGTACGATTGCAGTCGATGGGGTACTGTATTCGGAGTGAATCGTCCCGAGCGAGTCGGGCAGCATGTTCGACTCGGCGAGCGCATAAATCGCTCTGCTAGCACCGAGCACGAAGCCGTTCCAACTCGTGAGGATACCGGCGAGACCGGCGAGTGCCATGATTCGTCCGATGATTTTGCTGTTGAACGCGATTTCCATCGCGGTTGCAGCAGGGAGGGAACTCTCGACGAGCGTCGTCCCTGAAGCAACCTGACCTGCTGCCCAAATCACTGCAATGTAGAACGTGGCAGCACAGGCGACGGAGATGACGATAAGTCCTCCGAGCGTTTTCGGGGAAACGTCGGCTTCGCCCGCTGCCTGCGGGATTACGTCGAATCCGACGAACATGAATGGCGTCATTATTGCCACGGTAAACACGCCCTCGATTCCGGCATTCGCGAAGGGCGGTGACGATGGCGAGGTCCCGTTGAACAGCGCCCCGAGTAAGAGCGTTACACCGGAAAGCGTGATTACGAGCGCGAGGATCGCTTGGAACTGCGCCGCTGGGCGGACGCCTCGATAATTGAGGTAGGTAACAACCATCGAGCCAATGACTCCCGTGAGAACCCACGTTGCGTAGACGGGTTGACCAGCGACCGTCCACAGTTGGAAGACGTTGAACCCGGGGACGATGTATGCAAGTGCGCTCGGGAGTGCAACTGCTTCGAATGCGACGACGCTAACGTAGCCGAAAATAATCGCCCACGTGCAGGCAAACGAGCCTGCTGGCCCTAAGGCGCGCATGCTATAGGCGTGTTCTCCGCCGACAACGGGCATCGCCGATGCGAGTTCACCATAGATGAGTGAGACGACACCCACCATGAACCCGCCGAGAACGAATGCCGATATCGCTCCGTTAACACCGCTTTTGTCGATGAAATAGCCTGTCTGAACGATCCAACCCCAGCCGATCATTGCGCCGAGTGCGAGTACGAACACATCGCGTTTCGAGAGGACGCGTGAGAGTTCATCTGTCATGGTTATGTGCGACACTCACATAGTCAAACTTTCTCACTATATATCTTTCTGTGTTCAATTTTCGTTGAAATTCATAAACACAGTCCAATATTGTAGGTCACTGGGGAACCTTAGTCAATTGATTACTCTCGATGTCCGTGGATTCTCTCCCGATGTAGTGGGCTAAAACAGGCGATCGGAAGGGCGTAGTTCGATACCTAGACGCTGTCCGACGCCTCGTCGATCCAGACCGTTTTCTTCGTGACGAACTCTTGGATACCATGGTGTGAGAGCTCCGTTCCGTAGCCCGAGGCCTTCGTCCCACTGAATGGAACTCGTGGGTCCGATGCGACGACTTGGTTGACGAAAACGTTGCCAGCGGTGATCTTCCGTGTGAGTGCTTCGCCGCGCTCGGTATCTTTCGTCCAGATACTTGCACCGAGTCCGTACGGGGTATCGTTCGCCACACGAATTGCCTCCTGTTCGGTTTCGACTTTGAGGACGGTGGCGACCGGGCCGAACAGTTCCTCGGTCGCTGCCGGTGCATCATCCGGCACATCGGTGAGGATCGTCGGTGGATAATAGTGACCGGGCTGATCGAGCGGTTTACCTCCGAGGTGGAGCGTCGCACCGGCCTCGACGGACTGCGTAACCTGCTCGTGGAGCGACTCCAACAGATCCGCTCGGGCTTGCGGCCCGATATCGGTTTCCGCTTTCGATGGATCTCCGACTGTGAGTGCGCTCATCTCCTCGGTAAACCGTTCGAGGAATTCATCGTAGACCGCTTCGTGTACCAGGAACCGCTTGGCCGCGATACAGGACTGTCCGTTGTTCTGTGTTCGAGCGTTGGCCCCTTGGTTGGCAGCACGTTCGATCGGCGCGTCATCGAGCACGATGAAGGGGTCGCTCCCACCGAGTTCGAGGACGGTCGGTTTGAGTTCGTGGCCGCTGGTCTCCGCAACCGCTCGCCCCGCTCGCGTACTGCCCGTCAGGCTCACCCCCTTGATTCGCTCGTCTTCGATGAGCGTCGATACTCGTTCGGCGGGAATTTGAAGGGAGGTGAAAACGCCGCTGGGGTATCCGGCGCGTTCGAAGACCGATTCGATGGCTCGTGCACAGCCAAAGACGTTCGGTGCATGTTTGAGAACTGCAACGTTTCCCGCAGTGATGTGGGGCGCAGCGAACCGAAACACCTGCCAAAACGGATAGTTCCAGGGCATTACCGCAAGGACTGGCCCGATCGGTTCATACGAGACGTACGTTTTCGAACCGGGAACGGTACCGATCCGATCGTTTTGCAGAAACTCCGCGGCGTGCTCAGCGTAGTACTCACAGACCCACGCACACTTTTCGACCTCGGCAACCGCCTGTTCGATGGGTTTTCCCATTTCGGTGGTCATCCGAGTCGCGTACTCGTCGGCGTTCTCGCGCAGCACGTCAGCCACATCCGCCAGCAGCGCCTCGCGACGTTCGATCGGCTTCGTTCGCCACGATTCGAATTCCTTCCACGCCTCGTCCAATCGGGCGCTGACCGTTGGTTCGTCGTGTTCGTCGTACGTTTCGATGATATCTTCGGTTGCTGGGTTGATCGATCTCATTTTCGTCTGTTCGGGATGGACGGGCCGTGACTCCCGTACGGCCCAACTGTCTCGCCACCCGGTGATAAGTGTTCTACTTTTCGAAGAATAGTAGAACTGAATCCCATTATTTTAATTCTATTGGAACCATGTCTGGTTTGGAGTCGCGGTGTGAATCGTCGAGGATTCCGGTCGATTCGCTCTGCTTTGTTCCGGATACGAAGATTCTCCCTCTATCGAGTGTTGTTCACCAACCAGTAATGGCTGTATTTTCTGGACTGAATTCCGTTGGGAATAATTTATTAGGATTCAGTCTCGATTATCTCGTAATGCAGGAACAGAAGACAAATCGGTCGATCGAATCCTCCTACGACGACCACGTCATGCCCATCTGGAAGTCGCTGAACGTTCCGGTCAAGCGAGCATCCGGCTGTACGCTCGAAGATTTCGATGGGAACGAGTATCTCGACGTGTTTTCGGGAATCTCGGTGACGAACGTCGGGCATGGAAACGAAGCCGTCGTCGAGGCCGCGAAAACCCAGCTTGAAGAGTTCACCCACGGTTGCTCGTACGTTCACCCGAACGAGCCGGTAGCCGACCTCGCCGAAACGATTGCTGATATCACACCGGGTGACTTGGAAAAGAGCTTCTTCTGTAACTCCGGAACGGAAGCGGTCGAAGGAGCGATCAAACTTGCGCGAAAGTACACCGGATCGAAGGAGGTCATCGCACTCGAAATGGGGTTCCATGGGCGCACGCTTGGAAGTCTCGCACTCACGGGAAACAAGGCGTACAAACAGGATATGGCCCCGACTATCAACGACGTTTCTCATACCGCGCCACCGTACGCGTACCGGTGCCCTCGTTGTGACGGCGCGCAGTGTGACGCTAGCTGCGCCGACCAGCTCGAACGAGTCATCGGTTCGCACACGAGCGGTGACCTCGCGGCAGTCGTCGTCGAACCCGTTATGGGTGAAGCCGGTATTATCGTTCCCTCTAATGCATGGCTCAAGCGTGTCCAAGCGATCGCTCACGACCACGGTGCACTCCTCATCGCAGATGAGGTCCAGACCGGCTACGGTCGTACCGGGAAGCTCTTCGCGAGCAGCCATTTCGATATCGAGCCGGATATCCTGACACAGGCGAAAGGAATCGCAAACGGACTCCCGCTTGGCGCGTTCACCGCATCCAAGGAGGTTGCGAACGCGTTCGAGGCTGGAGACCATCTTTCGACATTCGGTGGCAACCCCGTCGCCTGCGCAGCAGCGCTGGCGACTATCGATGAACTGCAGGGTGGAATCATCCAAAATGCACGCCAGAACGGCGAGTGGCTCGCATCCGCGCTTGAAACGCTCGAAGCTGACTACGATGTGGTTGGTGAAACGCGCGGCCTCGGGTTGATGCAGGGCATCGAACTCGTCGAACCGGGGACGACGGGTCCGCAGAACGTCGCCCCTCGCCCGAACAGTGAACTGGCTTCCGCGATCGGTCGATACCTCCGGGAAGAGTCGAATGTCGTCATGGGTGTCGGTGGATACTACAAAAACGTCATGCGCTTCCAGCCACCGCTCACGATTTCACGCGATCAACTCGGCGATGCGGTCGAAGCGCTTCGAGATGCGCTCGAAAACGTCGCCTGAAACTAACGAGAACACAGTAACCAACCTGTGGCTTGGTGCTGTCTCCTAGAGTGGAGTCGGTAACAAAGAGAACGCTGATCTCAAATGTAATCCATCGACGCGAAAAATGTACAGGGAGATGTTCCGTTACATTTCTGCGACGGACTCCACGTCGAGATACGGGCGGACATCGACGACGGATTCTGTCTCGTAGGATTCGTATGCGGCTTCAGTCAACGCGACGACGATTTGGCCGAATGATCCCGGAACCGTCGGCGGGTGTTCACCGCGGACAGCTTCGATGAAGTCCCCTAACTTCTTCGCCAGCAGTGTTTGGAAGTCTGCCTCGCCATCGATCTCTATCCGTTCCGGTGATTTTCCGCGTGGAGTGACCGTCAAGACGTCCTGTCCGTATGTCACTCGGCCTTCCGTTCCCCATATATTGAGCCCTTCGTAGGTATTCGGGTCTTGAACGCCATCGGCTGTAATCGTAACCCCGGCTGTTACCGGACGTCCATCGCGTTCGAGACGGAGCGCCAACGAACTGTTCACGTCAACGCTGTACTCGCCGTAGTCCATCATGGCGGAAACGGAGACGGGTGTCGTCCCAGTGGTCCAGAGGAGAGTATCGATGAGATGCGATCCGGAGTCGTACAACTGGCCCCCTCCCGAGAGGGCGGGGTCAGTGCGCCACGCATCCGGGAATTTTCGAATCCAGTTCTGTCCCATATAACAGGATACCGTGTGAACGTCGCCGATTTGACCGCTGTCGATTATCTCCTTGATCTTCGAATACACCGGGTGGTAGTGCCGTTGGTAGCCGACGACGAGGACCCTGTCGCGTCGTTGCGCCGTCGCAACGAGTTCGTGTGCATCCTCGACATCCGTCACGAGCGGCTTTTCGAGGAAAACGTGGAGGTCGTTCTTCAAGCAAGCCATCGCCTGTTCGTAGTGGAGCGTGTGTGGGGTGACGATGGTAACTGCATCGAGGGTCGATGCGTGCTCTCGTAACATCGTCTCGTAGTCCTCGTATGCGGGGCCGTCAAACCGCTCCTCGAACTGCTCGCGTCCATCGGGGGCGATGTCCGCACCGGCGACGATTTCGACACCTTCCATGGTATCGTAGGTATCCAATTCGTACATGCAGAGCTGCCCGAGTCCGATCGCGGCGAGTTTGACGGTCATGCTGCTTCACCTTCCGTGTTTGCAACCGTCGGAAGACGTGTGCTATGGCGTTCACAATTGAGTAATGCCTCCCCACCATCCGTGGCGAACAGATGGACGCTGTTTTCCGGGAACCTGAGTAGGACGCTCGTACCTTCTTCGGCCTCGTACTCGCCAGGAACCGCGGCCGTTATCTCCTGCCCGCTGACGGAGAGGTGTAAGAAATTCTGGTCCCCCATCGGTTCGACCACTCGAATGGTACCGGCAAACGAATCTGGGGCGTCCCGTTCCGCGATCTCGATGTCCTCGGGTCGGATTCCGAGCGTGACGCGCTGTTGATCCCCGACCGCCTCACGGAGGCGGTCCGAAAGCGGATACCGGATCTCGTTTCCGATCAACTCGTTCCCGTCCACTTCGAATGGGTATAGGTTCATCGAAGGTTCGCCGATGAAGTTCGCGACGAACAGGTTTTTCGGCTCGTAGTAACATTCGAGCGGGGTGCCGATCTGTTGCAACCGACCGCCGTTCAGGACGGCGATCCGGTCGCCCATCGTCATCGCCTCGGTCTGATCGTGGGTGACGTACACCGTCGTGACCCCCAGTTCCGACTGTAGCTGTTGGATCTCCGTCCGCATCGTCGTTCTGAGTTTGGCGTCCAGGTTCGAGAGCGGTTCGTCCATCAGGAACACCTCCGGTTCACGAACGATCGCACGTCCCAAGGCGACTCGTTGTTGTTGTCCGCCCGATAGCTCTTTGGGCTTGTCGTCCAGCAAATCCTCGATGTCGAGCATCTTCGCCGTTTTTCGTACCCGTTCGGTTCGTTCGTCCTTCGAGAGTGTGGTCGTCATCTTCAGTCCAAATCCGATGTTCTGTTCTGCGGTCATCTTCGGATACAGTGCGTAATTCTGGAATACCATCGCGATGTTTCGCTCCTCAGGAGTCTGATCGGTGACGTCTCGACCTCCGAAGTAAATCTCCCCGGACGTCATCGATTCGAGCCCTGCCATACAGCGGAGGGTGGTCGATTTACCACACCCCGAGGGACCGACCAGAACGAGAAACTCGCCGTCGGCGAGTTCGATGTTGAGGTCGTCCACTGCGAGGATGCCATCGTCGTTGGTGTCTCGATACTGCTTCGTCATATGCTCTATTTTTATGCTTGACATGATGTCCTGTCCGTCGTGTCTGTCCGCGCTTCGTAATCGTACCGCGAATCGTTGCCGTGCGTCGTGGACGGTTCGGTGATCATCCTTTGACCGACCCCTCCACGAGACCCTTGACGAAGTACCGCTGGAGCCCGATGAACATGACCAGCAGCGGTAACATCGCGATGACGCTGGCCGCCGAGATCACCCGCCAGTCAGTCGAGTACTGTCCCTGGAAGGAAAACAGGCCGATGGAAACGGTGTACAGGCTCGAATCACCGAGGACGGTAAACGCCATCACGAACTCCGCCCACGAAAAGACGAAATTGAAGATGGCGACCACGGCGATTCCGGGGCCCATCGACGGCAGGAGGATGTAGATCAACGTTTGTAGCCTGTTGCACCCATCGACACGTGCCGCCTCGTCGAGTCCCGACGGGATGGTGTCGAAGTAGCTTTTCAGGAGCCAAATCGAGAACGGCACTTGGAGACCGATGTACAACAGGATGAGTCCGAAGTGCGTGTCGAGGAGGTTCAACTGGTCCATCATGTTGTACAGTGGAATCACGATGACAACCGGCGAGATCATCTGAAACAGGAGGATGGTGAACAGTGCGTGTCGCTTCCCCCTGAACTCGAATCGGGAGAACCCGTACGCTGCGGGTACCGCCACGAGGATGATACCGGCCCCTTCCAGTATCGCTATCTTCAACGAGTTGACGATCCACGTCGTCATCGAGGAATCCTGTAACACCTGTCGATACGGTTCGAAGGTGATTCGATGTGGAATCAACTGCACCGGATAGGTAAGCACCTCTCCGGGAAGTCGAAGGCTCATCGAGATGACCCAGAAAACCGGAAACAGAAAGAGGATCATCCCGAGCGCGAATACGAGGTAGGTGAACGCAGTGGTGATCGAGATGTCATCGGCTACCGTTCGTACACTGGTTCCCGTGCTCATCTCAGAACTCCTCCTCGTTGATAAACAAGCGCATGTAGATGACGGTCATCACGACGTTTACTGCCAGCATCATCACGGCTACTGCGGCGGCCTGTCCCAGATTGAACTGCTTGAACCCTTCGTCGTACATGAAGAGCGCGAGCACCTCCGTCGCGTGCCCGGGCCCGCCTCCCGTGAGGCTCATGATCATATCGAACGTGTTGAGCGTATAGATGGTGATCAGAACCAGGTTGATGAACACGACGGGTTTTATCTGTGGCAGGGTGACGTAGCGGAACCGCTCCAGTGGTCCCGCCCCGTCCACCCGCGCCGCATCGTACAGGTGCTGTGGTACTTGCTGGAGACCGGCGTACAACATGATCATCGAAAATGCGGTGCCTCGCCACGTGTTGGCAGCGATAGTCGAGAGAAGCGCGATCTGCGGATCCGATAGAAACGAGACGACGTGGAATCCCGATTGCACGAGAAAGTAGTTCACGATCCCATAGTTGGTCTCGATTAACATGATCTTCCAGAGGATGCCGATCACGATGCCCGGGATAACCCACGCGGACAATACGGCGACGCGGGTCGTGACGCTTCCATACAGGTGTTTTTTCACCCCGTGATTGATCGCGAGGGCGAGAATCATTCCCAACACGATCTGGAGAACGACGCTAATGGCGACGAAGATGACCGTCACCCGTGCCATCGTCCAAAATGATGGTGCCGAGACAACCCGGGTGAAAGCTTCGAACCCGACGTAGTGATACGACGGTTGAATGAGGTTCATGTTCGTGAAGCTCATTCGAATGGCTTCGAGAAGCGGGTAGAGCCGGAACGTAAGCAGGAACAGCACGGCCGGGATTATCCACGTCAGTGGCGTATTTTGAATCGGTTCGAGGCGATCCGTAACATCAATGAACAGCCTGTGGACCCGCTCTGAGAACTGCTTCGATTCTACCGACATGGCTCAGATTACTCCTTGCCGAGGGGTCGTACATCGATTATCGACCGATCTATCCCTCGCTCTCACGAGGGTTATCGACGTTGTCATGTCCTTCATCCTCTTAGCTATTATATTGGGAATTCACGTTGCTGATCATCGTGTTCACCGCTTTTTCGGGGGAAGCCTGCCCCGTGATGACCTTCCCGGCGGCGGCCTGCCACTCCGAAGAGATGGTGAGATAGATCGGATAGCCGGGGCGCGCTCGGCCGTCCTCCAGCAGTTTCTTGTAGACCTGCATGTACGGGTCCTCCGAGAAATATTTCGTTCCCTCGTAGACCGATTTTCGGGTCGGCAGATTACCCGACGCCTTGCAGTACTTGGCCATATTTTCTTTCGTGGCGTACATCCCTGCCCACGCGGCGGCGGCTTTTCGCTTCGATTCGTCCGTGGCGAATACGCCCTCGGTCCAACCGCCAGTTCCCGTCGCTGCCATATCCGCCTTCATCTGGGGGATTTTAGCGACCTTCCAGTTCTTCCACGTATTTTTATCGGCCTTTTGCTTGATCACCGAAATTTGCCAGTTGCCGCCGAGGAACATCGCCGTTTCGTCGTTCAGTGCGGCCTGTCGGAGGAGCGCGTAGTCGTTGATGTTGGCGACGCGTTTCGGCGTCACCCCGGAATCGATGGTACGCTTGAAGAAGTCGAACACGTTGAGCAACGCTTTCTTGTTCGCGTCCTCTCCCAGGACGGGTTTCCCCTGGTCGTTCACGAGGTCACCGCCCTGTGCCCAGAACATGGCCAAGTTATCGAACGTCGTCGCCTCCCACTTGCCCCCGTTGTACATGTACCCGTTCATGTTCTCCTTCTGTTTGATGGTTTTTCCGACCGAGATGAGTTCGTCCCACGTCTCCGGTGGGTTTCCGTCGTTGTACTTGTCCATCAAATCCTGTCGGTAGTACAAGGCTCGACAGTCGGTGTTTTTCCACACGGATTTCCATTCACCTCCCTTGACCATCACGTCCTTGACGAACGGATACCAGTCGTCGGGGTCGTCGATCACGTCAGTTACCGGTTGGAGTTTATCGTAGAAGCTAGGCACCCAGAAGGAGTCGACCTGCGACATCGATGGCGCGCTCCCTCTGGCGGCGACCTGAAGCAGTTTCGTTTTCATCTGCTCGAGGTTCGTCTGATATTCGATGTCGATACCGGCGTCGGAGTGATCCTTCGCCCACGTTTTGAAGAACCCCTCGATGACCGTTGCCGATTCCTCGTTTTCCGTAGAAACGTGTGACGCATCAGGGAGCATCCAGTAGGTGAGCGACGTTTTCGGGTCGCTCGCTCCGATGTGGTCTTTCGTCACCAACTTCCCGGAGGATCCATCGGACCCGCTCCCACCGAGACAGCCAGCAACACTGCCGAGAAAGGCACTCAACCCCGTCGTAGCGCTTAGCTTTAGTGCGGTTCGCCGATCGAGACTTTCGGATGTGGTTTGTTTGCGCATGTCGTACTACAAGAATCCAAATCGACATTATACTATATTAATTTTTCCCTGGTGTAATAACTCACTTAGTGAATAGAACTAACAACCACTTCTTCGGTGAATTGACCAACTACTCACTGCAGTAGTAATCCATTTACCCGCTCAATTGTAATCCGTCTATGCTAATGGAGCAGACTGTATCCTTACAAGCACTACAGAATGCAGGCTTCACACAGTACGAGGCCGAAGTTTATTTGGAAATTTTGAAACGGGGATCCGCCTCGGCAATTGACCTTGCAAATGCGAGCAATGTGCCGAAATCACGTGTTTACGACGTGCTCAGGGATCTCGAATCCGATGGTCACGTCGAGATCTATAAACAGGACAATCTACGAGCACGAGTCCTAGACCCGGATGCGGTCATTGCGGACCTACGCCAACGGGCCGAATCGTTCGCCGATACGGCCGACGAACTGGACGACTTGTGGGACGAACCCGAACTCACCGAGAATGATCTGACCGTCGTTAAACGACTCGAAACCGTAATCGAACGTGCCAGACAGTACATCCGAACCGCCGAAAACGAGGTCCGGTTAGCCGTACTACCCGAACAGTTCCACGAACTCCGTCCCGTGCTCCACGAAGCTCACGACCGTGATATTTTCATCAAACTGTCCCTCTCTCCGTCGATGGACGGTTCGCTCCCCCCCGATGACTACCTCGACTTCGAGAATACGACATCGGAAGTGTGCTATCGAGAATTCCTCACACCGTTCGTCGTCATCGTCGACCATTCGAGAGTCTGTTTCGCTCCACAACGCGGGAGCGGAACGGAATTCGGCATCATCGCGGATAATCGGCAACTCACCTACGTTTTTCACTGGTACTTTCAGACGACACTGTGGGACTCGTTCGAAACGATCTACTCGGTGCACGACGCTTCACCACCACTTACCTACGTAAACATCCGTCAGTGCGTGGCCGATATCGCACCACTGTTCCACGAAGGGGCGACGATTCAGCTAACGGCACGAGGATACGACAGGGTGACGGGGGAAGAACGACACGTCTCCGGACGGGTTACCGACCTGATTTTCTCGGGACCGACGACCGACAACACCTACCCGGCACTCTGTGAAGTGTCAGGTCAAGTCTCGATATTCGTCGACGATGGGGAAACCACTCACAGTATCGGTGGGTGGCTCCCACAAGTGGAAGACATCGAACTGGAGCGATTGACGATCGAGTCCATCGAATATACAGATTAACCGGATTCGTTGGAGCGGTGTCCAGTCGTCGATCGATGTGTATCGTCCTCACCAAAAGCGGGGGAGACTGCTCGTCGCTACAACTGTTGTCCCTGGCCGTTCCTCGTGTATCGTTCCCGAAAAAGATAATTCCTGCGAGGTGTTTGACGTCCTTCGTTTCGACGACCGATCGAAGATTCGTTCGTCTCCGGTGGTGCCCGCTTATCGGTCGTCTTCGACGCCGCCGTCGAAATCGTTGTCCTTGAGCGTGAGGTCCTCCGCGTTCTCGGTGATTTGTAGGGCTGGTTTCCCGGACTCCGAGCGAGCAGAGACGTCCTCGATCAGTGTCCCATCGCCGCTTTCGACGAGCGCATGGCTTTCAGACACGTACTGCCCGCCACGAATCACACAGTTCGTGCCGTCGTTGGTCAGTGCATGGCGGCCAGCGTCGCCGCCGTGATCGACGGTAAGACCGTGGAAGATGGAGTTATCGCGATCATTGTAGATCGCGCTATACGTACCGTTCGCAGCCGCTTGTCCTGTGACGCTGGTATCCAAGAGTTTCACTCGTTTCTCACCGTCACTGATTTTTATTGCCGCACCGCCACCCGCTTCGTGTGTGACATCACAGCGCTGGATGAAGGCTGCTCCCGACCCCGGGCGAACCATTATCGCGGAGACTGCATCGTCGGTTCGTACCGTGATGGTGCTATTATTGAGATCGCTTCGGTCGGTACTTTCGTCGATCCAAACGGCCGGGCTTTCGGAAACGTTCGATTTGATATCGAGGTTTGATGCGACGACATAGCCGCCGTTATCGAATCGAAGGCCCTGTTGGGCACGCCCGAACCCGTCTTGTTGGTCGACGATGATGGTCGCGTCCTTGACGGTGCTTTCTGTCCCACCGATGCGGACGTTCGCCCCCAGACTGTTCTGGAAGCGGCCGCCTTCGACGTGAACGGACCCCGTGCCATTGGACGCATACAGTCCGTGGTCCGGGAACGACCCGAGAACGCAGTCGCGGAAAGTCATCGTCCCCGCGTTCTGATTACACAGTATTCCAGTCGGTCCCCACTCTAGTTTGTCTCCCGGTGCATTCACCGTCGCAACTGCACCGTCGGGTGCCGAAAACCGTTCGACGAGTCCCGTGCCGTCGGGTTCTGTAATGACGAACCGTCCGGGTCCCCAGGCGCCGCTATCGTGAGTGCCGATGACGTCGATGTCACGGACGACCAATCCATCGTCGGCGGCCGCTTCGATAACTCGAACGCCGGTATTCTCACGGCTCATATCGACCGTGAAATTCTCCACCCGGGGGTTCGTCACGGGGTCGTATTCGACCCCCAGTCGGAACAATTTGTAATCCCAGTCGCCGTTATCGTCGAATTCACTGAACGATGCCGGAATTAGGGTCGCGTCGTCTCCGACCATGGCGAAGTTATCGCAACCGGTGACGCGAATCCGCTTATCGATGTAGTACTCCCCACTCGGGAATTGTAACAGCGTATCGCTCCCCGCTAACTCTTCGATGATCGGTGAAATCGATTCGTCCCCGGTCGGATCTACTCCTTCATCCGTGACGTCGATTACCGTCTCGTACTGGTCTTCAAGACCGGACGTCGCGGCCACGCTTTCGCCAACCATTGCAGTCGAGCCTACAGCGACACCGGCCAGTTTGAGATACGAACGACGGTTTGTTTTAGTCTGTTTCTGTCGGTCTGGAGCCATCACGAGAATACCCATAGAGAGGAGTTTAAGATTTTATGCCCAGATTATTTCAATTATAGTAAAAAATATAAAAACTGAATTTCCAAACCATGTGGGACTATCGTCGGGAATGACCATTGTTTCATATAATTCTCTTCTCCGTACATCTCCGTGATGTGGTCATCAGTGTCTTTCTCGGATGGCTCGATGATGAGGGCTTGTGGCAACGTTGGTATTCACACCAATTGGTCGTGAGTGGACGATGCACTGATGATTGGAGACCGTGTTTCGGTTCGGCCAGAGATACGATGCAGTCGGAAAACGAACTGCCAATCCAGCTCACATCGCCGTGATTCGTTCTTCGTTCAAAGAGCCTCTGTCTGATAGAAATAGTTAAGTGTGATAGCATGCCACATGCATATGCGTCGTATTGACTTAGAAAAACACCACTCAGGACGTTTGCCTGTCGTCCACGCCCGAAGCAGATGTCGTCCTATCGTCTGCCTTCACTGGCTCACAATTTTTCCCACTCAACGCCTGATCTCGGTAGTCCATCGAAACGAAGCAACGTGGTGAGCGTTCACTCCCTAGTGCGTTGAGAGCAGCAATCTCGGCTTCCGCACACCCTCGTTATGTTATGCAATTCAAATGACATAACTACTAGTTTAGGAGGTTCGCTGCCGTATAAGGGGTCAAAATGTCCACCAGTACCACCGAACGATCGGCTCTGGCAGGTCCTCGAATGAAAGCCGTCGTGGCGACGAAATACGGATCCCCAGATGTTCTCCGTGTTACAGAGGTCGCAAAACCGACACCCAAGAATAACGAGGTACTGATACGGATCGCCGCAACGACGGTTGGACCGTCGGATTCTGCCTTTCGGCGAGGCAAACCGTTTGTCGTGCGATTCTTCAGCGGGCTCACGAAGCCGAACTCCATTCTGGGAGACGTGCTCGCCGGAGAGGTCGAGGCAGTCGGTAGCGACGTCACACGATTTGGTGAAGGCGATCGAGTGTTTGGAACCGCTGCTCCCGATAGTGGTGCGCATGCCGAGTACATCTGTCTCCCCGAAGATGGAGCGCTTGCGGTAATGCCGTCGAATATGAGCGATAGCGAAGCTGCCGCAGTTTGTGATGGAGCACTCACGGCGATGGGATTCCTTCGAGATACGGCGGATATTCAGCGTGGCCAATCGATCCTCATCAACGGGGCATCCGGATCGATCGGGACCTTTGCGGTCCAGCTCGCCAACCACTTCGGAGCCGAGATCACCGGCGTCTGCAGTACGAAAAACGTTGACCTGGTGAAATCGCTCGGTGCCGATACGGTCATCGACTATACGCAAACGAACTTCACTACGCTCGGCAAGGAATACGACATCATATTCGACACGGTAGGCAAGAGTTCGTATTCGCGGTGTGAAGACTCGCTCAAGCGAGGTGGGATCTATATGACGACGGTTCCGTCACCGGCGATCCTGTTCCAGATGGGGTGGACAAAGCTATCCGGCAGTAAACGGGCAGTCTTCACCGCCACCGGGTTGAAATCACCGGAAGAGAAGGTCGCCCATCTCCAGTCCTTGAGGAAACTTATCGAAGCCGAAGAAATCCACTCGGTGATCGACAGACGGTACTCGCTGGACGAAATCGCGGACGCTCACCGATACGTCGATACGGGGCACAAAACAGGGAACGTCGTCATTACACTGTCATAAGTTAGTATTCAATACTAACATCGACGTGGTTTACTCCCTTATCGCGAATCTCGTGCGATGATACGTTAAGACTTCCACGGATATCCCTTTCGACGCTGGTCGTCATTTCTTCGTAACTGATGATCAATTCCACTCCGTGATTCGAAAGTTGGGGCAACTACTCCGTTTCATCATCCACAGCGAACGAACCATAATCGATCTCCCCTGCTCGGTCGAATCGGAGCATTTGGACTCCCGTACTCGACGTCTCGGCAGTCGTCAGCACGAGGGCTGCTGGAATCGTTCCGCCCTCGAACAACCGTTTCCCGTCTCCCAAAACTAGGGGGAAGATCCAGAGCCAGAACTCATCGACTAGATCGTGTGCAAGCAGGGTCTGGATCAGATCGTGGCTCCCCTGCACCATAATCACGTCCCCGCGTTCGTCCTTGAGGTCCTCGATGGCTTCCGCGACATCGCCTGAAAGGAGCGTCGAGTTGTTCCATTCCACCGCATCGAGGGTTCTGGAGGCAACGTATTTGGGCATGTTATTCAACTTCTCTGTCATGGGGTCACCCTCCGCATCGACGTTGGGCCAATGGGCGGCGAAGATCTCGTACGTTTTTCTGCCGAGCAACAGCGCATCGGTCTCCGCGAATTGATCGTCCATGACATCTCCCATCTTCTCATCCCAGTAGTTGACCGACCACCCCCCATGCTCGAAGCCACCGTCACGGTCTTCCTCTGGACCACCTGGTGCCTGCATCACTCCATCGAGTGTCAAGAACGTTCCTACCACGATTTTTCCCGTTCCTTCGTCCGTGTTTGTCTCGCTCATTATAGGGACATCAATCGCTATATTCCTGCAAGACCGTTGTGGCTCAGCAAGTCGATGTATTCCTGCGATAACGATATTCGATAGTTGGGCTTTTTCCTCATTTGTACAGTCTCCGACGTGCTACTCCGGTGCGTTTCCCGGGAAGCGGTCCGGTTTCTCCTTCATACGCTAGACCGTCTCGATATTCAGTGAAACCACGCAGTAACTGGTGATTCGCTCCGGCGAAAATGATAATAACCAACCGATTGTGAAAGACTAGCATGGCAACCGAAACTCCGCGGGAAAGTCGTCACGAGGAGATCGAGGAGATACTAAAGACAAAAGATGGTGGCGTAACGGAGGTCCGAGATGAAGCGGATAAGTACACGGTTGTCGGTGCCGCTCACCGACGTACTTTCGCTAACTGGTTGACGCCGATCGAAGAACACTTCGTCTGCCATCGAAACGATATTCCGGACATCGATGCTGATACATGGACCATCTCCCTCACTGGTCACGTCGACGCCGAACTCTCGCTGTCCGACATCATCAACGAGTTTCCGAGGGTTGCGGTAGCACACACGATGGAATGTGCGGGCAACGGTCGCGGCCAACATCGACCCGAAACTGGCAGCGTACAGTGGGGTTTCGAAGCCGGAGCGACCGCTGTCTGGACTGGAACTCCTGTCCGTTCGATTCTCCACGCGAACGGAATAAAATCACCTGCTGAAAAGTGGCTCACTGCTATCGGAGGTGATCCATCGGATGGCGACGACGTGTTCGCTCGTTCGATACCTCTCACGAAGGTGTTCGACGACTGCATCCTCGCCTACGAAATGAACGGCAAACCGCTCCCACGAGAACACGGCTATCCGGTTCGACTGATCGTTCCCGGCTGGTATGGCGTTAACAACGTGAAGTGGGTCGATGAGCTCAAGATCATGGATTCCATGGTGGTCGAGGGTTCTCTCGATAGACCGGGAGAACATGCGTTTTGGCAACAAGTCGCCTATCGCTTGCACCCACAGGGAATCGAGCCCGACACGAATGAGGTTGCCAATACAGGGGACACGTGGGACCAACTAGAGAATGGCGTCAAATACCCGTATACGTTCGACACAAACGTGATGTCAGTGATCGGGACACCGGATGGCGAGTCAAACATCCCAGCACAAACCGAGCCGGTCGAAGTACGCGGTGTTACCTGGGCGGGGGATAACGCAGTCGAACGCGTGGAGGTTTCAACTGACGATGGCGAGACGTGGAACGACGCGGAACTATTCGGCCCTGCGTATGACGGTGCATGGCGGCTATTTCGGTACGATTGGAACGCCACACCAGGACAACATGTCCTCATGTCGCGTGCGACGGATGAACTCGGCCGACGGCAACCCGAACACATCTCCGATCCGGATGGGTGGCACGATGGCCTCGATGGGGACAACTTCCCTTGGAACGAAGGTGGGTACGCCGCGAACGCCTACGAACCGAACGCTGTAACTGTCGAAGTCCGCAAATCGGATGAACACTCTCAACATGAAAATTGAAGCTGTGATGTAGCTTGTCAATTCCCGTCGGCAAATTCAGTATGCGGGTTAGAGTGGCCCATCGCCACTTCGGGGCCGACAGACTAGGTCCCACACTCTGAATCACGAGTAAAGACGTGAGTAGATAATTGAATCGATTAGGGGGAGAAGTTCGTGGACCTGCACCACCATCAACGCCATAAATAGGAGCGCATAGATAACCGATCCTTTGGGGAGCGCAGGGATACCGGTCGCAAGAATCTCGTCAAACTGCGGAATCACGAGGATTGACGAACTTAGCTCCAAATCGTTTTACTGACGATCACATATTTAGAGGATGAACTGGAATTGATAGTATGAACATCACGACTAGCGGGGTAGTGAAATTCCTCTTGATTTTCAGTCTCGTCGGGAGTATTGTCAACGGACAGAGGATAGGCGCGTTGATCAGCCTCACCCTCCTCGTCCTCTGGTACGAGTGGCGAGAATACAAGCAAAAGAACAGCCAAGGCGGGTCTCGGAAAGATACCGAAGACGGGGGAGAACCCACTACGGACTCAGTTTGACCCCGATTAGAATGGACAACGAGGGATCGTATTCAGCCGTTGGCTCGTCAGTTCGGAATACTTCGGTTCTCTTTCAATCAAGCCGACTTCGATTGTCGGTGGTGAGGGTAATATTGTAATCGAGGGGGTCGCGGTTGCGACCCCCTCGTGTTCGCAAGATCAGACGCATTCTACCGTAACCGACACACTACCATGTTTCACCGGCAATGTGGTGTGAATCTCGGGTGGCGACGTCACCGAAGAAGGGGTTCTGCGAACCTCCGTGAGTACAACGCTTTAATCAGCGTCCTCCCTCCGCTACTTCCCCGTTGGCTTCGTGGACTTGCATCCACCTGGCTAAGTCGAGGTGGGCGAACATCATCTCGATGTGATGACCACCGACGCCCGTCGCGTTATCGACCGACAGCGTTCGTGACTCGTCGTGACACAGGTATGACACACAAATAAATCAGCACTTTATATCCGCGTACAAGGGAGCCAGAAAGGAGGACAAGCGTTACCCTAGTTTGCGAAAGGGGGGCTGGAGCCGAGTGTCAAAACCGTCGTCAATGTATGCCTGAATGTCACTAGAGATTCGACACGTTTAAACGATCTCTACTCGGTGGTTTCGTCGCTATAATCTGACTATCAGTTATCGTTTTGTCCATTCCCATCGGCAGCGACGGGGTTGGGAGCGGATTGTGCCGACTCCGATTCAACCGGCGTGATACGTACGTCGGTAACTTTGTACTCGGGGACGTGAGCCTGTGGATCCAAGTGTTCTGCATCGGTCAACCTGTTGGCAATACCGTCGTCGCCGAAATAGTGCATCGGCACAAATATTACGTCTTCGCTTGGCCGTTCGGTTACCTGTGCCAGTACCGTAATCGAATCCGCTCGAGACGTCACTTTGACGTATTCTTCGTCGGAGATACCGAGTTTCTCCGCCGTAGCGGGGTGGATTTCGGCGAACAGTTCATCCGTATACGATCGAATTCCGGGTTCCCGGTTGCTCATCGTCCCGGTGTGATACTGATAAAGGACGCGACCCGTCGTCAACGCCAGCGGGAATTCCTCGTCGTCCATGTCTGCTTCGACCGGGCCTGAGACATCGGTCGGGAACATGTGGGCCTTTCCATCGTCCGTGTTGAACTCGTCCAAATACAGGTTCGGTGTACCAGGATGGTCTTCATCCCAACACGGCCACGGGATACTCCCTTCGATCTCAAGCCGTTCGTGTGTGATGCCAGCGTAAATCGGCGTGAGTTCGTTGATCTCGTCCATTATCTCGCTCGGGTTCCGGAATCCCCAGTCGTAGCCGAATCGTTTAGCGAGTTTTTGAGTGATCTCCCAGTCGGGTTTCGCGTTGCCAGGTGGATCGACCGCCCGTTTAACGAGTTGAACGTGACGGGTGGAACTCGTAAATGTCCCGTTCGTCTCGACCGACGCGTTTGCAGGGAGGACGACATCTGCATGCTTTGCGGTGTCGGTGAGGAAGATATCCTGTACGGCGAGGAAGTCCAGTCCAGTGATGATCTCGTCAGTGTGATTGAGATTGGGTTCCGAGTAGATGGGATTCTCTCCCTGCACGAACATCCCACGTATTTCGTCATCGTCGGCCGCGAGGAACTGTTCGGTGACAGTGAGGCCCCGCTTATCCGGAAGGTCAACGCCGTAGGCATCTTCGAACTTCTCTCGAGTTTCGTCAGTTGTTACTTTCTGATACCCCGGGAAGTTTCCAGGTGTTGGTCCCATGTCACCACCCCCACCTTGGACGTTATTCTGACCACGGAACGGTGCAAGCCCCGATTTTTCCGTTCCAACGTGGCCGGTGACGAGCGCAAGGTTCGCCATGGAAATGACGTTCTCGGTGCCGTGGCTATGTTCGGTCAGCCCGAGCGTCCAGCAGAACACACACGAGTCGGCCTTGGCGATGGTTTCCGCAGCGTTTTTCAGTTCCTCCGGTGGAACGTTCGTCTTCTCTTCAACGAACTCAGGCGTGAACTTCTCAACACCTTCTTTCACCTCCTCGAAGCCGACCGTTCGTTCCTCGATGAACTCTTCGTCGTGCAGATCGTTTTCGATAATGTATCGGGTCAATCCGTTGATCCAAACAGTGTCATAGCCGGGTTTCACGCGGGAATATTGCGTGGCAAATTGGGCCATCTGGATCTTCCGTGGGTCAAAGACGAACGCGTCTGCGCCGTTATCCTTGATATTCTGTTTGATTTTGGTCGCTAGGACCGGGTGAGCTTCCGTCGTGTTCGACCCCGCCATGACGTAACAGTCGGCATTCTCGAACGCATCGATTCCTGACGAGGCAGCCCCGAATCCTACCGTTTGCGACAGTCCCGCGACGGTCGGCGAGTGACAGAGCCGGTTGCAGTTATCGATGTTGTTCGTTCCGAGTACTTGCCGGGCGAACTTCTGCATCAAGTAGTTTGCCTCGTTCGAGGTCCGAGACGAAGAGATAACGCCCAGTGCGTCAGCCCCGTGTCGCTCTTTGATCCTCCCGAGTTCCGCGACGATGCGTTTGATCGCCTCGTCCCATGAGGCTTCCCGGAACTCACCGTTCTCCTTTATAAGCGGCTGGGTAAGTCTGTCCTCACTATTGACGTACTCATAGCTGAACTTTCCTTTGACACAGGTCGAAATTCCATTTATCGGTGCTTTTTCGGGGTTCGGACGCACGCCGAGAACTTCGCCATCCTTCGAATAGATATCGAACCGACAGCCGACAGCGCAGTAACCACACGTCGTGTCGGTCACATCGACATCCTTGAGTCGGTAGTCGCTTACCGCGTCAGCCGTCTCGAACAACTTCCCCTCGGACATCGTGTTCGCGGCGAAGCTTTCGGCAGCGTGTTCGAGGGCTTCAAAAGCACTGCCGTCTTCGAGTTTTTCCGTTGTGGATTGAGCCTGTTCTTTCGCTCTAGACATGAAGCCTGCGACGCCTTTCTTTTCAGTATCGTCATCAGTCATCGTCGAATTCGGCACCTCCTTTGCGCTGTTTTCGGTGTTCTTTCATCGGCGTCATCTGCCGAGATTGATGCTCATAATCGTCGCCAATGGTCTTGCCGATGCTGTTCTCCTGTGTGAACCCAGGAATCGGAATCGTCGCAACGTCGGTCATTTTTTGTTCGACAAGCGCACCGGTTGGACAAACAGTCGCACAATGACCACAGGAGACACACGTCGATTCCATCATCGTCTCCATGCCATTCTGGAACCCGATTCGTGTGTCGTCCCCGTTCCCTTCTATCCGCAACACCCCTTCCACCTGCACATCGTTACAGGCTTCGACGCAACGATTGCAGAGGATACACTTGTTGCGGTCGATTTGAATGAATGGTGATGACTCGTCCAGTGGTTCGTACTCATCACGGTCGTCGAGGACACCGTATCGTGGCTCGACGACGTTGTTTTCAATAGAAACATCCTGAAGCTCACATCGACCGTTCTTTCCGCAGGTCGTACACCGAAGGTTATGGTCCGAAAGCAGAAGATCGAGATTCACGTCACGTGCGTTTGCTGCTACTTCGGCATCCGTTCGAACGACCATACCGTCCTCTGCCGGGAAGCTACACGATGGAACGATACCATGATTTTCTGTTTCGACCATGCATGTCCGACACTCGCTTCGCGGACCGATTCGGTCGTCTCCATCGTAGGAGCAAAGTGCCGGAACATTCTCTTCAGCGTCAGTTTGCTTGATGGCGTCGAGAAGCGTTCCCCCTTCCTCCACCGTTACTGTTTCACCGTTGATGGTGATTCTCGCACTTTCCGAAGTCTCGACGACTGGGTCGTTCGCTGTCCCTGTCTGGATATAGTCATTCAGCGGAAGGTCGGGACCGTCGTGGGAATCTTCCCAAATGGAATCAGAACTCATTTTCCCTCGGGGTATTGCTGTTTCCTCCTCGAAACTCTCCTGCCTTCTCAGATGAACGTAACTCGGGTTCCATTAGGTAATGCAATCGATTGAAATTCACTCGGGAATTTACTTAGCTATGATGGCAGAATTATTGTCTATAACCAATATAATATTGGATATATTTGAATGCGGTTTCCAGAAACCATAGGTATCTTTCCCCAGGCACACGTTCAGCCATCCTCCATCGTTCGGTGGTCGTCGTTCGTGTACGCACAGTCAGAATATATCGCGACTTCGCGATAGCTCAGCCGTGCAACCATTACGTCGTTCGTCTTGGCGACGTTCTACGCGTGCTCAAGCACATCGAGGTACTTGTCCTCGACTTGCTGACTCTCGGCACGCATCTCGCGAAAGTTGACCAGTTCGGTATTCTGTTCCGAGCGCCGCACTGTTTCGAAAAGCTGGCGGCCTGCATTCGAGGCCCAATCAGAATTCGATTGTAGAGCGTATACCATCTTCCTCCAACGATCCAAACGAGGGCTATATCGATTCCAAATCCTGGTTGTTCATCAGTAGCGATTGTTTCCATTATGATCATTATACTGTTCGATGTAATTGTCGTCTTAGCCGCTGGTTCAGATCTGGACTCGTATCTCTCCGTATATTTGTACCATACTTGGGGAGTCTTTCAATCGCCGATCGTATTTTCTTTGTTTGGTTTGACAGTGAACGTGGTCCCTACCGATTCGTGTGACTCCTACTGATTCGGATTAGACGGCATGGAACGAAGAGGATTGGAACACATTGAGTTGAGGATGTCCCAGAGTCCTCCCTCCGTTAACCGTCGCCAATTTCTACAAGCGACCATTGCTTCGACCACCGTGCTTGGAACTATCTCGACGGCAACGGCCAGTCAATCGCACGGCCCCTCCCAATATTCCCTCGAACAGGACGGAAAATGTATTCCTATCGAACCGCTCTCAAAGGGACTTCCTGTGGAGAAATTTTATGACTTCCGGACACCATTTACCCATCCGTCATCGTTCCGGTACGCCTCTTTCGGGACGACAAACCTACAACGGAAGAATACGAGCATCCTCTTTCTTTACCAGGGACCGAAAGGGCTGAGTCTCGTCGCGGTTCACGATAAGAAGGGTGTTGGCTCGGGGGGTGCGGTCACGTTCCGAATCACCAATCTTCCTGCAGATGGAGAGATTGCCGTCAAAGACGATAAGTATCCACTTCAGACGAATTACGACCAGTGGGACCTCTCGAAATACCGCAATTCGGACGGAAAGAAAGTGGCGACCCTTGAGGCCAGTTGGGCCCACGGTAAAAAACGCACAGATGGTATGGCCTATCGGGGACTGGGTAACGATTTTGAGTTTACCATTAATCCCGAGTTCAACCAGAAAGCCGTCCTCTCAAATGACACCCATGGAGAAATAAAGCGATGGGAAGTTCTCTCGGGGGACATAAACAACCCCACGCGAACGAAGCTGAATATGAACAAACCGGTCACAATCTCGTCGAAATCGTGCCAGCCGAAGACGACAACACGGCAAACGACCCGAACAACCAAGACGACCAAAACAACCCAAACAAAAACGAGTAGCAACACAGCTACGACAACAGTGAAACAAGCGACCAAGAGTACGAACGACAAACAATCCGTCCTCGGACAGATTTGGAACGACTTTAGTTCGGTACTCCATTCGATAGAGTCCTTTTTCACTAGTCTATTCTGAGAGTATAAGCGCCTCACGGCCATCGATTCTGTCGAATCTGGTCCGCTCA
This sequence comes from Haladaptatus sp. AB618, assembly GCF_024136965.1. Classification (NCBI taxonomy): domain Archaea; kingdom Methanobacteriati; phylum Methanobacteriota; class Halobacteria; order Halobacteriales; family Haladaptataceae; genus Haladaptatus; species Haladaptatus sp. AB618. The sequence goes on from NZ_JAMYJX010000006.1 coordinate 109,299, forward strand.
CCGCTCATTTTCTTCGTCTCTAAAGATCAATTCCGTCACTGAAACACGAGATCATATCAGAGCTTCCGAGCTGCACCCTCTCCTTCGTGGAAGGCTTTTCTCTACCATCAGGCACTCAATAACAATACTCGAAGCGCACGATAGAAGAATTGCGAGCGTCGCACTACATCAGTCAGGTTGTCGTGTCGTGTGACGCTTGAGCATCGTCAACGAACAAACTCCGCGCCTGATGCCGAACGTCCGTTGTGTGGTTGTGCTGGCACGACCACGCATCGTTTCACGAGAACGGGTTGCTTGTTGGTAGAAGCACCATCGACACCACGTCGATGGCGGCCACTTCGTGGCCCCGGTGGTTCGATTCCACCCCCGTTCGTGAACCATGTCTCAATGAATCTCGGATACGGTTCGGTCACCTGTAGTTTATCGGATACCGTCACGAACCACTAGGTATGTCACCCACGTCTTACCGATGTGTCTGTGGGGCGACTCTCGAGTTCAAACAGGACCTCATCAGGGAACAGGGTGATGTCTATCCAACGTGGAAGTGTAAAGACTGTGGAACGCCAGTTCCTGGACAAATCGGCGAGAAATTGAAACACCAACATCCATCTTGATCGAACATATCGCTGTCAAGGTCGGCGACTTGACCACGAGTATCGTGTTCTCTATTTTCGTAGCCGTCAATTCAGTACCAACCAGAGAACAACCCGCGGACTCAACTTTCTCTTCTTCACGAAGCGTCGGTCGTGTACTCCATTGAGATAGTGAGCTCAACGTCCGAGTGCATTATTGAAGGGATATCTACGTTGGGATTCTACTGTTCAATAGCTCTCTTATCCGCCAGTTTGTAGATTGTATTCTTCATATATAAATTATAAAATTATATTGTGGAGTTGTATAATCTATATCTAGAGACATAATGCAACCAGACGACCAGCAGACGTCTCGACGGACGGTTCTCCGATCAGTTGGCTCACTCGGTGTCGTGGGTATCGCTACCACTGAAATAACCGGTCTTACACAGGGGGAACCCGGCGAGCAAGTAAAACGAATCACGGGACATCTCGAACCGGATGTTCAGAACTGGGTGTACGTTCCGTTCGATGTCGAGGACGATATTACCGAACTACACGTCGAATATGAGTATAACAAATCGGCCGAGAACCTGCTCGATATCGGCATTTTCGACTCCGATGGGCACGCATCTGACGACGTGAGTGGGTTCCGAGGATGGTCCGGTGGTGCACGAACCAAGTTCATGCTCTCTCGTTCGGAGGCGACACCGGGATACTATCCTGGTGAAATCCAGGCCGGAACGTGGTACATCATTCTGGGTCCGTACCGTGTCGGTGCAGAAGGCATAGATTACACGATCGACGTCACCATGCGGTCGTCCACCCCGGGACCCGCTTTCGAGCCACAACCAGCACCAAGCACCCCCGTCAACGAAACCGCAGGCTGGTATCGGGGTGACTTACATCTCCACACCGTTCATTCCGATGGTTCGTATACTCCCGCTGACCTCGTTTCCGGGGTCGTCGATGCTGGCCTCGATTTCTTCGTCTCGACGGAGCACAACACGACGACCGCGAACCAGATTTGGGGCAAACACACCCGTCCAAATCTGCTCATCGTCAACGGTGAGGAGGTAACCACACGTGCGGGCCACTACGGTGCACTCGGTCTCGATTCGGACCAATGGATCGATTGGCGGTACAAACCCACGGATGACGATTTGTCGTCTCACGTCGAGCAGGTACACGATGTCGGAGGACTCGCTGTGGCGAATCATCCATTCTGCCCCTACAAAGGCTGTGATTGGCGATTCGGCTATGAGGTAATGGACGCCATCGAAGTTTGGAACGGACCGTGGACGTGGGAAGACGAGGCCGCACTCCAGACGTGGGACCGAATGCTTCGTGAAGGGCACTATCTTCCGGCTGTCGGGGCGAGTGACGCACACGATTACGACGACCAAATCGGCTTGCCACACACGATTGTCTACGCATCGGAACTCGGAACAGATGCCATTCTCTCCGGTATTTCATCCGGGAACAGTTATCTCGCGCGTTCAGACTCCGTTTCCGTCGATTTGCAAGCGATCAGTGGTTGTCGGAGCGTGATTCCGGGGCAATATCTTCGACGCCCGGAGGATGCGCCTATCGAAGTTGAGATGACTGTAACGGGAGTAAAGGACGCAACTGTTACGTTCCACACGCAGGACAGTATTGTCAAGGCCGTCTCCCTGGCTAGCGATTCGGAACAGGTCTCGTACACTACCAATGCGAAAGCCGCCGAATTTGTTCGTGTTGAAATCAGAGATTCGGACGATACCATGGTTGGGCTCACGAATCCAGTTTTCTTCGAATCAGCATAACGAACCCTCGCTTCAGCTTTTTTCTCCCTGGCACACCGAATGACGTTCACGGACCGCACTGATCAGCGAAGGTTCGCGGAACGTACGGATGCAACGGCCGAGAAACAGCAATCCCTAGACGGTGAGAAAATCAGCTTTGACCCGATAAGTAGTGGTCCAATGGCTCTGCAGAATCCCAGTAGAAATCGAGAAGGCGGTGACCCCAACATCGAGCTTCCTCCGTCTCGGCGATGAATACTGCCTGAGGGTCGTAAGTCCCGTCCAACGTCGGTAGTGAAAGGAGAAGACAGTCATCAGTAACGGTAACCGTAACAGAAACGTCTGTCACGCGCATTGTCTCCTTGGCCTCTATTCGTGACGAGATGGTTTCCTGGATGACGTCGTCGAAAACGGCTTCATCAAAAATGAGTCGCTCTATTTCACCAGTGGTGCCTGCATCGGCCAATTGCTCGTCGTACACTGGTGTGATAGCGCTGATTGCGTTCGCATTTATCAATCGTTCTTCGATTTCAGAGATAGCATTTGATGGTCGCGTTTCGGTAGCCGTTACTACCTGGCCACCAGCAAGCTCTGAAAGACGAAGCCGGAAACGTGGCGGTATTGCAGTCACGTCGTGAGTCTGCCAGAAGTCGGAATCAATCGCAAGTACTGACTCGGTTTGTTGGCAGTTGTCGATGATTTTGGCCGCGACTTTCCCCAGTCCAGTTAGCGACCAGTGGTTCGCTTGCGGGCTATGTATCAATCCTTGTTCCTGGAAGCGAGTTAGTGTGTTGTACACACCCGACTCGCTAGCGAGATCGGAGTCTAGCAGCGATTGGGTCGAATTACAGTCGTTAGCGATCGCAATGAGAATAGACGTTCGTACATCAGATCGGAGTAAAGAGTCGATTAATGACGAGTCATTCATAGCCAGAGTCTTTTATCCGGTCTCATCATTTTTTCGCCTCGCACAAATCACTACCGCAGAATACTACGGTAATTCATACGATACTCGGCACAAACCTTATATTTCGACCAATGTTATCGTATGACAAGCTTGTGATGAACAATGACTAATGTGAGTGCAGACGTCGCAGAATCGATCCTCGGGGCTGCTGAAGAGAAAGCGTCGGAGATCGAGGTACCGATGTGTATCGCCGTCTTCGATGAAGGCGCTAATTTGGTCGCATTTCGCAGAATGGATGATGCTCTCTTAGCGAGCATCGATATTGCCCAGAATAAGGCCTATTCAGCGGTGAGCCTGAAAATGCCGACCCACGAACTAGCAAATGCCAGTCAGCCGAACGAGTCCTTATTCGGGATTCATTCGACGAATGATGACCGTATCGTAATCTTTGGAGGTGGGTATCCCCTTCGTGTTGATGGCGATGTCGTTGGCGCTGTCGGAGTCAGTGGCGGTGCGGTTGAAGAAGACCGAACCGTCGCTGAAGCGGGTGTCGAAGCCTTTGAATCGTAGGACTGCGATCACGAATCCGCTTCAACGGAGTTCGTTTTGCTGATCGGGCACTGTTCGCCCCAAGATGCCTCGCTTGTGCAGTTGTTGGTGACGCCAAATCGAACAATGGTTGTTCTGCTGGCAACCGTTCATGCTGAAGAATAATTCGACGTGGATTACCGTCTCAAAACGCAACCCCGACACCTAGTCGTGAATCATCGGCACCGCGTTTGCAATCACGAGAAGTTCGTCCCGCAGGACGCTTTCGACTTGCCAGGGAACTCCCTTTTCCTCGATACCATATTCAACGAAATCGAGTATCTCGGATCGATCACCCGATGGAATACCCGGATCTGTGCCCGCGTCGATGGTGCGATGTTACGGAAAATTCGAGGCGAAAGCCTCGCTCTTCAGGGCGGGGATGAAGCCGACAAACAGTATCCAACCGCCGACGATGGCACTGACTCATCGATGGTGCCCGAAAACTCCTCGATTGGTGGGTGTTCGTGCCGTCGGTGCATGGCAATATGTTTCCACCCTTTCAGTATACAGATTTGGTCAGACTATCGACCGGTGGTCTTTCGTAGGCGTTTGGGCTACGGCGACCGTATGATTCGCGCATTAATCCGTGGAATAGTGGAGAATATCACGGTTGCGGAAAGGCTGCTACGTAGCAGGCTAGCGGATGCTTATTAGAATTGGATAGCTATCCATCAAACTACTCGTTCCAGGATTTGAGCGCGAAGAAATTCGAATATTCGAGATACTGATACCGAAGCGTCGATCCGGCTGGATAGGTGGCAGTGTAGAGGTTTCCATCCGATACGACCGGCGTCCCCGCGGCTGACGGGTTTTCTGACGTTGTTTTGAGATTACTACTGTCTAATCGGTAAACCCATCGTATGTTACCAGATCTCAGAGCAACAGCGTAAACGACTGCAAACCCCTTCCTAGGGTCGTCTTCCGGAAGGTATCTCCCACCGAGATAGACCGTCTCATCAGCAACAGTTGGGTTACTAAAGAAATCTCCATACAAGTCTGTCGACCACTTCACTGCTCCCGACCGTACGTCGAGAGCAGCAATGCCCGCTTCCGTCGCGTTCGAATGAGGAATGAGAACGTAGTTCTTTGCGACTGCGAGTCGCCCATCCCATCGATTGTGACCTGATGAAGAATACGTCCAATCGATATCACCTGTCGCCGCTGAGCGTGCTTCAACGACAACCCGACTATCATCCCCCTGAATGTAGTCCGACCGAATATAGAATATCCTACCGTTGCTAACCGTGTGATTTCCGAACGTGCGTTTCTCCTCCGGCGCTTGCCAACTGACGGACCCATCAGTCGCATCTAACGCGGTACCGTCGCTACCAAACACAGTACCGTCCGCGTAACTCAACGAACCACCGAGCCCATCGGAGAGTCCACCGACGTTAGCTCTCTTCCAAATCGTTTCCCCACTTTCTGTGTCGAGTGCGTAAGCGCCATCAGCAGTTGCAGTGTACAGTCGATCGTCTTCGACGACCGGCATGAGCCACTTCAGCCGATTCGTCCGTTTCCACTCGATCTCACCGGTTTTTGCGTCGATCGCGTACAATCCGCCCTCGTTGGATCCTGGGTATTCCGGGACCCGCGTCGCGACATACAGAGTACCATCATAAACCGTCGGTGTTTTCGGTCGTGGAAACCGGTTCGTTTCCCAAAGTTGGTCACCTGTCGCACGATCGTATGCCCCAATATATCCGTCTCCCTCTGTGGGACTGTTCGACGTCGTGACCGCGAGATACACCGTTTCATTTGTAACGATCGGCTCGATCGCATCCATGCTCCCCGAGAGATCCATTTTCCAGTCGGTCGTCGGATACAATCGCGGGCCAGAATCTCTAACCGTCCCTGTTCGTCCTGAATCTGACCGATGAGTTGTCCAGCATGAAGATCGTTGGCGGCCTGATTTAGACTCGTTTGCGGTTATTGTTCGACTCTCGAGGGAAGTAGCAGCGATAACGCTCCCCATTGTCTTCAAGATGGTTCTTCGGTTAGCACGGGTGTTTTCTAACATATTCCAAATGAATCCAATAATCGAGAGAATTATTGTTATGTGTTCCCTGAAAATTAGAAGATGATACAATATCTACACTAAATATAATCAAGAGACTCATAACAATATTCTAAACGGGAAATGAGAGAATATGGCGTATGACGCCCCGAAAGAAGGTCGGAAAGGTGGCACAGGATCGATAACTCGAAACGGCGACAGCAACGGAATCCGAACCGATCGTCGATCGACTCATCAAACTTATACGGACGATATCGAATGGGTGGTGTCCTGAATGCCGACGTATAACATCGTGGAACAAGGTGCAGATAGTACTGGGGAAACAGCCATCGACAGCGTCCTGAGTGATTTAGTTGGGAGCGACACGACGATCCTCTTTCCTCAGGGGATCTACAAACTCGACGAGTTCGTCGTCCCTGCTGGGACCGACAATCTGGAATTGATTGCCCCGAACGGCGCTCGTCTCATTCCAGGACAATCGGGAGATAACAGACGGTGGATAGATGTCTATTCTAACGGATTCGTCCTGGACGGGTTCGAATTGGACATGCGGAACGTTCTCGTTCCACCATTCGTACGGATGAATTACAAAGCAGGGGACTGGGAACTTCGTCGCATCATCACCCGTGGAGCGGTGCGCGCCAGCACCGATACCAATGTGGGATCGAACGATTCGAGCGACGCGCGAACGTACTTTCGTCTCTCATCGGCCGAGAACACCCGCGGTCTCTTACAGGATTGTTACTTCCACGACGGAGCGTGTTCCTCTACCGAATCCGGAAATCGACGGGCGATCCTCGTCGAATCGGGCAAAGGTGAGCTCGTTTTCAACCGGTGTTGGTTCGAAAGTTGGGCTGAGAACACGATTTATGCGAAGAAACCGGAAGGTCCGCTAAAGATCTACAACAGTTTCTTCCGTAATTCGCAGAACGGCTTGCGACTCGGGGGAGATTCGGAAGTACGTAACTGCGTCTCGATCAAGGACGACCAGCATCCGATTCAAGCGTGGTCGGGGGGGGTCGCTGCAACGGGGTGTGAATGCGGAGGCAGTCGCACCGACGGATGTCGAAAACGGAATCAACAGTTACGACGGCACACTCACGATCGCGGATAGCGACTTCTATCATCGTGATCTGTCTTCCAGTTGCGGCGGGGCGATCATGGCTCCAGCACCATGTGAGCGCATCGACGTTCGAGACGTCCGTGTGAGCTATGCGTCCCACAAGAGCCACGATGCGATCTTCACACGGGAAAAAACGCTGTCGAACGGTACGGAGCTCAATCTCGCTTATCTCCGACTTCAGAACGTCCACGTCACCAACGACCATCCCCGGAGATATGCGATTTCGATCGGTCAGGTTCCGGACGAGTGGGGAACCGTATCGGGCGTTATCGGTGGCAGCGGTGCTCCGACCGATTCGGAATACGTTCGGACCCACATGACTGTCGATGGTGATCCGACGCCGCCGGATACGACACCGCCACTTCCGTCTCCGCCAGCAATCGGCGACGTTCCGTTCCAATCAGCCACCCTCGTCCGTATCGATAACAGCGGTAGCGAATCGCCGTCGACGTACGAAATCACCGCCGGAACGGACGTTCTTCCGGCAGGGAATGACGGAGCAACCGTGACCATGACGTGGGGGGAAGACGAATCGCCGGAACGGCCGGGGGAGTCACGACAGGCGACAGGGGAGATACCGGCAGGAGAAACCTACGCATTCTACGTGACGGGCGGTATCGAATCGACGGCATCGAGTGGCCCGGCGACATGGACCGTCGATGGTCTCCCTTACAATCCGGGTGCACCATTCGTAACGAACACGTTCACCGACGATCAGTCATCCGCTGAAGAGTGGCATCCCGCCCAAACCGGTGTCGAACAAACTCGTCCCATGGTTGCGAAACCGCTCTCTTATAACGGTGGACAACCCGTTCACACCCGCCTTCAAACCGGTACCGATGGCGAGTTCGAGTACAAGCTTGAGGAGTGGGAGTATCTCGATGGTGCCCATATCAGTGAGACATTCCACGCGCTCGCAGTGGAATCGGGTGAACAAGAGTTACAGTTGGCCGATGAAACTCCGTATCGGTTGGAAGCGGGGACTGCGGTTGGTACCTCTGATTTCACCACTGTCTTTCTTGGCGACTTCCCCGACAGTGAGATACCCGTCGTCCTCGCGCAATCACAGACGTACAATAGTAATGACCCCATCGTCACACGTGTGACTGGTGTATCCAGCGATTCGTTTTCGATGGTCGTTCAGGAGGAAGATGCCAATGAAGACCACATCGACGAAGCAGTCGGTTACATTGCACTCCAACAAATGGTCGGACAGATGAATGATCTCAATTTCGAGGTACAGCGAACGGAAGAGGCCGTTACTGACGAATGGTATCAGATCGAGTTCCAACAGCAGTATGATACACCTCGGTTCCTCGCGGGGATGCAAACATTCAACGGACGCGATGCGGCAGGGCTACGGTATCGAAACCTCTCCGAAACTGGTGTCCAAGTGAAAGTTGAAGAGGAGCAAAGTGCAGATACTGAGACAGCACACGCGCCGGAGACGATCGGATATGCCGTATTTGAGGGGTCCGTTTAAGTCGTCTGTTCCCTGGGTTATTCAGTCTCCCCGACGTTCCCGCAGTTCCGACATTCCGTATCGTTCCATAGTGTGCTGACGGTGGTTGAGTGACCAAACCAATGGATGTCTTACGCGCCACATCTATTCCGTTCTCTCTAGCGAACATAGTTCTGTTTTGTATTCCAAAAAAGGAATCGACATCACGAATCCCTCAGGAGCCATCTCTCCCGATCTAACAAATCGGAACTACGAGTACCAACCCTATAATGACCATACGAACATCGCTCCTGAGTCAATAGTTACTGCTTTTTGTGGAACTACTGTCAGCGCCTACAACGATATCGGATAGGAGTTGATCGAATTCAAACCGCTTTAGTCTACAGAAACGGATACATCCGATCGGCAGTCCCATCAATCACGAGATATCGAGGAAGGGGATACTCACGACTGCCCCTAACAAGAGGCTCAACAGCGCGGACAGTGAGAAACCACGAACGGATCAGAATTGCCATGGATGAAATGAAGAATAACCCGCAATGCATGGATAATTCCTCTCAAGGATGAGACGGACGTAAAACGTCTAACCGTCCGAGTCACCATTTTGCCGCTCAGATTCTTCGGATGACGTAGAGGTGCTGTCTTCTCCAGCGGACTTCGTATCGGCTGTTTCGGATGACGCCGACTCGTCGGCGACATTCTCATCCGGGTCAGGAATCGGATCTGCTGCGGATGCGAACGGCGTTAACTCTTGACCGTGCAGGAGCTCCGGCAAAATGATACGTGTACTGTGAACGAACAGCACTAACAGAAGCGGTCCGAAAAATAACCCATACCAGCCGAATAGCAGCGGGCCAAGAATATAGGCAAACAAAACCAGACCAACGTGGAGATTCCGCCCCGAAATATACGGTCGTAACAATATCTCGGTCAACCCGTCTACGATCACAGCTGAAATCAACAGGAAGACGAAGGGGAACCAGATAAATTGCGGATTGGACATCAATGCACGGGCGGCGAGGTAGAGCCCAACTGGGACATAGACGAGTTTCATGCCGACGATCGGAATCAGACTGGCAAGTCCCGTTAGTAGCCCGAACAAAACTGCCGCAGGAATCGCGACTCCAGTCGGTGCAATGGTATTCAGTATCGTGTAGGTGATCGCAGCGACGATTGCAACGACAAAGGCATTCAGAATGTTGCCAAAATAAATCGTCTCCAGATCGGTATCGACCTCTTCCAAGAAAGCATGGGTTGCACTGTCCGTGCCGCTGATCTGTGACGTAAACCAGTGCGCGAGCTTTTGATCATCACGGAGCAGATAGAACGCGATTATGAGTGCAATGAAGACATGCAATAAGCCGGTCGCAACAGCACCGACGTACCCCCCAGCCGAAGTAAACAGTTCACTCGCGGTTTGTGGGTCGAGAAACTGCGTGAGGCGTTGGGGATCGGAAAGGATGCGGTGAATAGCAACCTGTGTGTTCTGTGTCCCCGCGATCTGTTTCAGATATGGACCGAGGACAGATTCATACTGGTCGAAACTCCCCCCAATGAGCCCTCTAAGCTGTTGAATACTCACGAATACAGTGTACACGAGGAGGAGAATCCCAGGAAATGCAAGCGTGCCCAGAGAGAGTCCCGCAGCCAAACTGCGTGGTTGGACGCGATGTCTTAATCGCCGGTATATCGGCCGTGTTGCGTAGTAGACAAACAACCCAAGAACGATCGTTCCGACGTATGAGTACAGAATAAATGCAAACAGTATTCCTAGTGCGCTGAAGATTAACCACCAGGCAACTCGCTCACGGTTCCGTTCGGGAGTGAAATTCATGTCTCATAGCACGGCAGGACTCAGTCTAAAGCTCTTTGCCCGATATCTAAACACTTTGAACTATTTGAAAACGTATTAGCATCCGTGGGTATTTAAAAATTTTATTAGTGATTGCTAAAAACGAACCGTTCCGCTTCTTATTCCGGATTGACGAGTAGCTTTTTGGATGGCACGGATACTTGCGTTAGATAATAGATTCCGATAGCGAAGAGACCCTGCCCCAGGAAGCAGAAAAATAACAACTCAATCGGAACGTGATATTTGCTGAGTAATTGAATGGCAGCCAAGCTTTCGAACACGCCTCCGATCAAAAACCACGAGCACATTTTCAACACTTGCTCAGAAAAAAGCACATCTGCGAGACGAGACTCTATTGTTCGACCGTCTGAATCCTCCCATACTGTTTGATCAGTACCTTGAACGGGCATCGTCATCTTGCCATATGTTATCATACGATATCAAGACAGGTGATTGTAGAGTTGACAATAGCATATCAGAGGGAGACAAACGAAAGTAAGGGCAACCAGAAGCTGACTACTCGGGGGTCAACTGATACCCAACCAACTACCCCATCCATGGAACCATCCGTACTGCTTAGCATGCTCTCCGAGCAAGCGACCGAATCCCAGTGTCAATCGGCACCGAGCACGCGTTCGACACCCGCTGTGATCTCCTCTTTTACCGCTGCATCCAACTCGACGAGCGGCGGTCGAACCTCGGCGGTTTCGAGCCACCCTCGCGATTCGAGTGCCGCCTTCGTCGCCGGTGCGAACCCGTGGTTCACACACTGTTGGAAGAGGGGAGAAATTAGCTCCGCTCCGATTCTCCGCGCCCGCTCGACCTCCCCCGCGGCGACCGCATCGCGTGCCGCGACGAACGTTTCGGGGATTGCGTTCGATAGTGCGTTGATTCCCCCCGAAGCGCCCATGAGCATTCCCGGAACGACGTAGCTGTCGAAGCCCTGAAAGAGGCGGAAGTCTTCGGGCGTACGATCGGCCACCTCGAGGAAATAGTTGAAATCGCCGCTCGAATCCTTCAGCCCGTGGACGTTCGAGTGACGGGCAACGGTTTCGACGGTGGCGGGTGTAATCTCCTGCCCGGTACAGGACGGGATGTTGTAGAGGAATAGCGGAAGCGACGCGTCGTCGGCGACTGCCGAGAGAAATCGTTCGTTGCCAACCGGGTCGTTCGCACCATGGAAGTACGGGAGGACGATAAGGGCGGCATCAGCACCCGCGTCCGCCGCCATTTCGATGCGCTCCAGCGTGTTGGGAACGGTCGTATCGGCGGTCCCGGCGAGCACCGGTACGTCGTCGGCAGCATCGACCGTCGTCTGCAGGACGGTTTCGTACTCTTCATCGGATAAACTCGCGAATTCGCCGGTCGTTCCGGCCGGGACGAGGCCGTCCATACCTGCTTTACCGAGCCGTTCGACCAATCCCGAAAGCACGGTTTCGTCCACATTTCCGTCAGTGTAAGGCGTGACGAGGGGGCACAACACGCCCTCGAAGGCTTCCGGACTGGATGATGATGACATATGTAACCGATACGAATACGAGGAGTTAATTCTTCTCCAGGGAACCCGTCGGATGTCGGCAATTCGCTCTCTCATTTCATCGCATGTTCCGACGCAAACGCTGATCGACGTCCTGTTGAGGTTATAATCACGTATCCCAAATCTCTCAAATATCCTTTCAATATCTCAAATTTCAATATGCAGACCGAAATGTTGTTTATCGCTCCGTGAGAATGTCCGGTAATGAGTCGAACTCATCGTCAGTCGAAGTCCGGTTCGATTTTTTCGATTTTCCTCGTCGCTGGTTGTGTCTTCACGGTACTTCTATTCTACGCGATTATTTGGATACTGGCTTCGTCCGTGGTAAATCAGACCGGGGTGATCACACGGACGAGAATGGCCTTTGCGTTATCTATCATGCTGATTGGAATGATTGGTATTACGATTGGCGGATCGCTCTTTCTCTCGGATCTGTAATTATCGGCTCTGAAACGCCGAGTTTGTTCGGGGCAATCGGAGTTGTAATCGACTGTTGTTGGCAAATCCGTCAACAGTTCTCGAAATTCGCAGACGAAGTATTCAGATGCGTTTTCGACTCGTACCGCAATGGTTTCTATCGCGAACGCTCAGTTCGAAGGAACAGGAGCGGGATACGGTCGAGGAGTGTGACCCTTCTTGACTCATGGATAGTGGTGCAGACACGAGAACATCCGTCCCGGAAACTAATTCACAATTGTGTCTGTTATCTAATTATGTATGATATTCTACCTACTGATGGCCGAAAGTGATGACAGATATCAATTATAGTGCCAAATAAGAGACGAGGTGCATCCCACAAATAGGGAAATTCCAGTACAATTTCCGGGAGATCGTGTGCGATCTTGCGGTTCCCAAAATAATAAGGACGGAGTTTTCGGGGCGATAGTAGAACGATATTTGTGGAGATTACTACTTCCACCGTAGGATCGGAATGAAGTTCATTTTTCAAAAATGCGTTAGCATTTTCTCAAACGACTTCTCAAGTAAAACGTTCATAATACTGCACTCCCCTCGTACAATCCCATTTGGATGATACTTTCCTTCCACCACGAACCAAATTTATTCTACATATTCATCAATATGACATATATTCCATATTTTTTCGAAGAGGTGGCAATCCACATGGATTTGGAGCAACTGATGCGGTGGTCCAAAATCACCTTCCAATGACGGAACTTCCCGTCCACATCTCTCCCTGGCTTCAGGACATCTCGTATGGAAATCACAGACGTTCGTTGGACTACCGTTCGTCAATCGCACCAAATCGTCTGAAAACCGTTGGGACCCAAGGGTTCCGGTCGAGAGCGGCGATACCATCCATGACCGTATTCGTCTCGAAGGAACGCTGGTTGCGAAAGCGGTTATACCACCGACAAGTCGAAGATCACCGGGTTCCCACGGTGGAAACCGTTTCGAGGAGGACATCGACGGCGATTCGGATCGACGTTTCATCGATATCGAAATGCGGTGTGTGATGTCCGTCCGGATGGTTGCTCCCGATTCCGATGTAGGTGGCCTTTCCACCTTGTCGTTGCACCCGTCGAATGAGATATGACGCATCCTCGCTCGCACCAAACTGTTCACGTTTCGAGACGTCGGTCACAGTATCGACCTTCGTCGCGGAGTCGGCAACGGCGGTCATCATCTCCTCGTCCGATTCGAACGTCGTCGTCTTTCCGTACGTCTCTATATCGTAACCCACATCGTGCATCTCGGCGGAATGGGTCACGATCCGTTCCGATTTCCCCATCATGTAGTCGTTGATTGCCGTCGTCTCACCGCGAACCTCGATCATCATTTCGGCGCGGTCCGAAATGACGTTCTGCCCGTTGGGGGACGATACCCTTCCGACGTTCACTCGTGACACCCCATCGCTGTGACGGGGGATGGCGTAGAGGTTTTGTATTGCGGTCGTTGCCGCTTGCAGCGCGTTCGCACCTGCTTGCGGTGCATTGCCAGCGTGTGCGGACTGACCGGCAAACCGAACGCGGAACTTGCAGTTACACAGGGGGCGGTCGTATCCCGCGATGACCGTTCCAGTGGGGATACCAAGGCCGAGATGTAACGCGGCGAAATAGTCGATGTCGTCCGCGTGACCGCTTCTCGCCATTGGAATCGCTCCCCGACCACCTTCCTCTGCTGGCTGGAAGAACAACTTTATCGTCCCGTCGAAAGCGGAGTCGTTCAGCGCGCGTGCGAGGCCGATTCCGATGGACGTGTGTCCGTCGTGCCCGCATGCGTGCATCTCATCGGGATGCTTGCTGACGAACCCCTCACGTACCGGCGCGTGTGATTCATCACGCGCTTCCACCAGTTCGAGCGCGTCCATGTCGACGCGAACGCCGACCACCGGTCCGGTTCCGTCGCCGTAGGTACGTTCCGCGACGAGTCCGGTGACGTCCCCCATCCGTTCCAGCAGTTCCTCGGGAACACCCTCGTCAAGAGCACGGGTACGTGCCGAGATGAGCGCATCCTCGTCCGGAACACCGAGCCGATCATCCACGGACATCGCTTCGTCTCCGAGATGAAGGTCGAAACCCAACCGCCGGAGTTCCGTCGCGACGAGTGCAGTGGTTCGGAACTCCTTCCATCCCGCTTCGGGATGTGCGTGCAAGTCCCGCCGAATCTCCACGAGCGAAGCCGTTCCGTTCCACACTGAATCGTCGTAGTCCATCATTGGTGAGTCTGTGAGTGTGTTTCCTTATTATCGAACATCAGTCAGAATCCGCGATGACGCCGTCACTCGACGGTTGTTCGTTCATCGCCTGCTGGGTCTTCTGCTTGAGACTATCGAGGTTGTGTTTTTCCGCTGCCGCCAACACTTTGTCGTACTCGGGTTCCTGAACGAGCGAAATCCCGAAGAACAGGAGGATCGATATCGGAAGTCCGACGAAAATAGGGTGGAGTCCCATGAACTCGGCGGTGTCGGAGAAATATCCAGCCCACCACCATGCGACCGTGAGACCAGCGCCGATAGCGATACTCCAGAATGCGGCGTCGGACGTTCCACGCGGCCAGTAAAATGCGGCGAGCCACGGAACGAGAACGCCACCGGTCAGCGCGACTGCACCGAAGACGATGAGGTCGATGATTCCGGGGACGACGAGCGCGAGTGCGAGCGAGAGCACCATCAGCCCGAGTACGGCGACCCGCGATGCTTGCTGTTGCTTTTCGTTATCCGCGTCCGGGTTCATGTACCGAATGTAGATGTCCTCGACGAAGTTCGATGCACCCGAGAGCAAGAAACTGTCACCGCTGCTCATGACTGCGGCCGCGAGTGCTGCGAGGAGGATTCCGGCGAGCCACGTCGGCAGGATATCGACTGCCATCGTGGGCATCAAGAGCTGCGAGTCCGCAATCGAGGGGTACATGATGATACCCATCGCACCGACGAGCAGTGGAACCGGAATGTAGACGAACCCGATGATGCCGTTCAGCGTCGTCCCGACGAAACCATCACGAGGACTCCGCGCCGACATCACCCGCTGGAGGTAACCTTGCCGAACGAGCATGCTCGGAACGAGCGTCACGATGTATCCCGCAATGAGCGTCCATTTCATCGCGAAGAGGTCGAACGCCTGTGGAGCGCGCTGGGTGACTTGGGACGTCATCGCCGAGACGCCACCGAGTTCGGAGATGCCGAAAATCGCCAGGATCCATAGCCCGACGAAGAGGATTATCCCTTGGACGAAGTCGGTCCACATGACGGCAGCCATTCCGCCCAGTATCGTGTAAGCGGTGATGACGAGCGCACCGAGGATTGCCGCCTGCTCGATGGTGATGATATCTCCGAGGAGGAAGCTGATGATGGTTCCTGCCGCCAACCATTGTGCACCGAGCGTACTCACAAACCTGAGGATGTAGAACGGAAGCGCGATGAACCGCGTTTTACCGTCGTACCGGTCCTCCAGCATCGCTGGAATCGTGATGTTCGACGTCTTCGGAAGCTTGTGCCCGAGGAGTACCGCGACGACGAAGAAACTCGCAAGCGAGATACCGAAGCTCCAGAACGCCGTGATACTTTGCCCATCGTACGTCGATGCCGACAGTCCGATGGTGCCTCCTGCACCGATAGCTGTCGCGAAGAACGACAACGCGACGAGGTACCAAGGTGCGCCTTTACCGGCGAGGAAGAAGTCCTCGAGGTCTTTCATCCCCTTCTTGTGGAAGTACACGCCGATGCCAAGCATCACGAGGATGTATGCAACTACAATTCCTGCTATGTATGACCGTAGCATTGCTATGGCTATAGGCTTCACCAGCAGTATTTATAACTTTCCATGTATTCGGAAAATTTATCGATTTTTTGAGAAAGGTGAAATTGTGGCCGAGAAACACAATCAATCTAAATTTACTGTCCCGGCTACAGACCACTCCGGATGATATGGGAAAGACACAAATACACTCCCTCTGTCGCTCGGACCATGCAGATTGATGCGGAGCGCCTCCAGCGCGACTTGATGAAAAACGGACGGTTCGGTTCGGTCGATGTCGACGACGGACACGCTCGAACCGTGCTGACGGGAACCGAAGCGGATAGACGTGCCCGCGAGTACTTCGTGAGCCGTCTCCGTGACGCCGGGATGGACGTTCGAATCGATGCCGTCGGAAACATCGTCGGACGTTGGGTACCGGAGACCGCCGACCCGGATTCGGAACCCGTTGCGACGGGCAGCCACCTCGACTCCGTTCCCGAGGGAGGCATCTTCGACGGACCACTCGGTGTCTACGCCGGTCTCGAAGCGGTTCGCGCGATACAGGAGGCAGACCTGCCCGTTCGTCGACCGCTCGAAGTCGTCTGTTTCACCGAAGAGGAGGGCCAACGGTTCGGCGTCGGTGCGCTGGGATCAGCCGTCGCGTCGGAATCGCTCTCCATCGAGGAGGCACACGCGCTTACCGACGAAGAGGGAACGACCCTCAAGGACGCACTCGATTCGATCGGATTTCTCGGAGAAGGTCGAATACGCCCGGAAGGATGGGACTCGTGGCTCGAACTGCACATCGAGCAGGATTCACGGCTCGAATCCAGGGACGTTCCGGTCGGTGTGGTAACGACGATTACGGGAATCGCTCGATGTGCCGTCAGCATCGTCGGCGAGGCGAACCACGCGGGCACGACGCTGATGTCCCAACGAACTGACGCCCTGACCGCGGCGAGTACCGTCGTCACCGACATCGAGACGGCGGCATTCGAACGCACCGAAAGTGACGCTCCGACGGCCGTCGCGACGGTCGGGTCGCTCGACGTCTCACCGAACGCACCGAACGTCGTCCCCGGACGAGTCGATTTTACCGTCGACATTCGGGATATCTCGCACGAGTCGATGATGGAACTGGTAGAGTTCGTTCGCGAACGCCTCCAACAATTGGAACGTGAGCGCGACGTCGAAACGTCGTTTTCCCTCCCTCGGCACCGGAAACCGAGACGAATGAGCGACCGATGTCGTCAGGCAGTCCATGAATCCGCGACGGAAGTGGAAACTTCGACTGTCGACCTTCACTCCGGGGCCGCACACGATACGATGCGATTGGAGCCGTTCACCGACGTCGGATTGCTCTTTGCCCCCTCGAAGGGCGGAATTTCCCACAATCCGCTCGAATGGACGGATTGGGAGGACTGTGCGGAATGTACCCAGGTGCTCGCCGGTTCGCTGTTCGCACTTTCGAACGAATAGTTCCAGTACTTCCCTTTTCTCAGTTGTTCGACAGTGACTGGCCCTCGCTTGTTGTTGCGAATTATCCGTCTCGGAAACGCTCGAAGGGTAGGTTTCGTCGATTGTAGCCTCCGTGTGGCTCGCTTCGTCCGTTTCGTCCCGTGTTGGGAATTCCACATATGGAAAACGATCCTTCAAATGGAGAGAAACACCACTACAAGCCATCTCCAACCGAGAGGAGACTATCGATACGATCGAATCGAGGACAGTTCATACGATAGGGGATGTGAAACGACGTAATCCCGGATTTCACAAATTCCACGATACAGAAACGGTTTTGGGTCCAGGGTGTATTGCATGTGAGTATGCCACATTCGCCCAACGATGAAGGGTCGACCCAAAGCCTCCAAACCGTAACGACAGCTCTCGACGTGATCGACGCGCTCGAGGAACTTGGCGGGACAGGTGTGACGGAACTGGCGGAGCATCTCGACCTGTCGAAGAGTGCCGTGTACAAGCACCTCTACACGTTGAAGGAACGCCAGTACGTCGTCAAGGACGACAACGACTATCGGCTCAGCCTTCAGTTCCTGACCCTAGGTGAGCGAGTTCGGAATCAGAACCCGCTCTTTCGGATCGGAAAGCCGGAGATAAAGAAGTTGGCGGACGAAACGGGGGAGTACGCACACCTGACGACGGAACAATACGGCCTCGGAATCAACCTCTGTAAGATTCGCGGTGAACAAGCGGTCGGAAACGATTACCAGATCACGAAAAAGCAACGTGCAAACTACCTCCATCCGATGGCGACCGGGAAGGCTATCCTCGCATTCCTCCCGGAAGAGCGAGTCGAATGGATAGTCGACAGGTATGGGTTATCGAAAATGACCGACTCGACGATTACCGACCGTGAAACGCTGTACGAAACGCTCGACGAGATTCGGGAACAGGGCTACGCGGTCAACGACGGTGAGGAAGTGGAGGGACTTCGCGCCGTCGGAGCGCCGATTCACGACCGGAACGGATCGGTCCTCGGTGCGCTGAGCGTTTCGGCCCCGAAAACGCGGCTCAGTGGCGACCAGTACCACGAACACGTTCCGGAATTGGTGATGCGCACGGCAAACGTAATCGAAGTGAACCTGAACATGGTCGAACGGTCCCAGAACACCGGGCCACTGTAAACCATGACAATACTATTACTGTAATGCCACAAGCCGAACACGAGTAGACCGAATTTGCGATTCGATTCCGCCATACGCGAAGCAACGGGTTGGAGAACCAAACTCAGTCGTTATCAACTGATGCAGCACGTTCCGTCGACGTACTTGTTGGTGACTCCTGTTTCTGCCAGATGAGTGTGCCAAAAACGACGAACAGCGTTTCGAGTACTACCGCACCGAGGGTCGCCCACACCCAAATAGGGAGACCGAACGCGGTCTGGGCGTTCCAACTCTCGGGTGCATACCACGGCACGAGCAGTGCGAGTACGACCGCAAGCCCAACCCAAAACACCTTCCGCTGTGCCGGGAGGACATACTCCGCTTCCCGGGGCTCACTGGGGAACTCGATCGAGTTATACTCGAGAATTGCGCTCGCGCGTTCCGTTTCTTCGTCGCGCCCGCTTGCGTAGCTCCCCCCGACGAGAACGACGGAGTTGACGGCAAGCCCAACGAGACCGGCATTCAAGCCGAACGGGATGGAGATACTAGCCACGTAGATGCTGACTGCGGTTGCACAGCCGACGAACATCCCGACGAGGGCGGGCGTACTCTTCATCCGCGCGGAGTACAACCCGAACACGAACACGGGGGTCGCCTGCAGGAGGAATTCGAACTTCAGTTGCGTCCAGCTCCAGATCGTGTTATCCGGCGTGAACGAAATCGCGAGCGCAAGCGCGAGGAACACCGCAAGGAATACACGACTCACCCAGATAACGCGCTCGTCGGAGGCGTTAGGGTTCACGTAGCGTTTGTACGTGTCTTTCGCGACGGCCATCGAGAGCACCATCACCGCCGCTCCCGCGGTCGACAGCGTTGCCATGATTACGCCGAGCGAGATGAGCGACGGGAGGAGTTTCCCACCACCCGTACTCACGTACCCGCCGAGAAGATAGGGAACGAGCTTGTCCGCCTGTACATCACCCAAGCCGGGGAAAATACCAGCGCCGTAAAGGCCGAGTCCCCAGAGCGTAAGCGCTGCGAAGAAAAAGATCGGTGCCTGCAGTCGGAACGTCGTCTTCAGGTCCTTCGCGTTGTCGATGCCGAGGTAGAACTGCTGGATGTGGAGGTACGTCGGGAGGCCGAGCAGGACGAGGATGACGATGCTGTACCAGCTACCCATCGTCGATGTCGACGGTAGCGTGAGTTTCGAAGGTGCGGTCCGCCAAATCGTATCGATCTGCGCCGAGAACCCACCGAGCGTGCCGACGAGTACGAGCATCAGGAACAGAGAGAATAACATGAGCGCACCTTGGACGGCCGCAGAGAGCGCGGTCCCACGGAATCCACCGAGTCCGACGTACCCGAGGATAACCAAGCCGAAAATGACGATGACGGCCTGATACGGGAGAATGCCACCGGACGCGACCTTCCCGAGATACCCCATTGCGAAAAACTGCTCGGTGAATTGGATAAACGTCCCCCAGATCATGAATAGGAGCGCGACGAGCGCGACACGCTTGTCGAAGCGATGTTCGAGGTAGTCGATGGGTGAGGTGTAGTTCCACTTCTGACCGAGATTCACGAGCGGGGGCGCGATGATGAGCGCACCGATGATGCCCGCAATCATGAACTGTGGATACGCGAGAAACCACGCCCCGGAACGGTAGGTCGCGGCGGAGTATCCGAGGAAGGAGTTCCCGCTGTACGAGTCCGCGAAGATGGAGAGGGAAATGACGATGAACCCGAGCGACTTGCTAGCGGAGAAAAAATCGTCGAGATCTGCGCCGACGCTCTTCCGGTAGGAGTACCACCCGATGCCGAGCATCGCTAGTAACGCTATGGTGGTGAGTACGACGATGTATCCGCCGAGGGAGACTGTCCGGGGTTCCATCAGTTATTCGCCTCCGACGTGTTTGGTAACGGGTTCGATTCTTGGCGAACGGAGTAACTGTATCATTTCGAATCCTACATTATTGTCGTGGGACAAAAACCTTGTGTTATTCTCTCACGGTAAATGGAAACAACGTACAAAGTCGTCATGAACGACGTTCGAAAATCGATGCATGCCTCTATCCGGGGTCACTCGTCGCGTCTTCAGAATATTCTTTACAAATTTAGTTTTGTAATGGAAATACCGTTACGGAGAGGAGTCAAGTGGCCTTCCGGAGGTGGGGGCACAGAGAGTAGATTCCCGTTACGGGTCGTCGAACATCTACGTTACTTCCGACAACGGAGTGGTCGCTACGTATTCCACGATTCGTGTAACGACCACCGTCACGTGATAGCGAATACCGAATCGTGGTATCCGTTTCGTATATCCGGTCTTACGGGTGTAGAGTGGAGATATCTGATCCATACAGCAGTTTACATGACTTGGCTAATCCCGGATTTGGCGGCGCTCGTTTGATTTCCATTCCTATTCTACGACGCGCATTCTCAGGGAAGTTAATAATCGAATCGATCTACCGAGAATTGAATCAGATACTATCTTCGAATAGATGGATTCTGTCCATTTGATCAGGTTTGAGGGGAGAAATTGTCGTCCCGTTTCGGATTCACTATTCCACGCTACGTGTAATATTGTATAAAGCCGCCAACATAAAATGCCTCCTATCGTTGCTCTCCTTGGCCAATAGCAATCCCGTCTTGATTATGAGAGGGACACACCGCACGTTAGCCGACTTCGCTTTGATATTTTGTGACCATCAATAATTATTTAGGATAGCGGATGCAGTGGTTAGTTGGCACGGATAATGATACCAATAGGCACAAGCACTAACTCGGGACTTTTCTTCGGGTCGTTACGCAACAAACCGGTACAGGGAGCAAAATAACATGCCGCCGATCACGACTATCGTACTCGCGTTGGTACCGTTGATGGTCATCACCTACCTGATGGTCATTCAATTCTGGCCAGCGACGCGTGCGATGCCGGTCGCGTGGGTGGTCGCACTCGCCGTTGGTTACTTCGGGTGGGACATGAGTCCACGGTGGCTTGCCGGTGCGACCATCAACGGCTTCATCACCGCGCTAGCGATCCTCTGGATCGTCTTCGGGGCCATTCTCCTGTTGTACACGCTCAAGGAGACGGGCGCGTTCGACGTGATAAACAGGGGATTCGCATCCATCAGCGACGACCGACGCGTTCAGGTCGTCGTACTCGTCTTCCTGATGTGTTCGTTCATGGAAGGTGCTGCTGGCTTCGGGACGCCTGCGGCCGTCGTTGGCCCGCTTCTCGTCGGCCTCGGTTTCCCGCCGCTGGCCGCCGTCGTCATCGCACTCACCGGGAACCTCATGGCCATCACCTTCGGCGCGGTCGGGACGCCGCTCGTCATCGGCATGCAAGATACGCTCGAATCCGTCTCGATGGTGAAGACGCAGGTCGTCGTCAACGGCCCGTTCGGCAGTATCTCCCTCTGGGTGGATCAGATCGCCGTCTGGGCCGCGACCTATCACGCCATCGTCGGCATCGCCGTCCCCATCATGGGCGTGATGATGATGACGCGATTCTTCGGCGAGGAACGTTCGATACGGCCCGCGTTCGCGGTCCTCCCGCTCGCGCTGTTCTCATGGGTAACGTTCGTGATTCCCTACTGGCTCACCGCCTACTACCTCGGTCCGGAATTCCCCGCGCTCCTCGGTTCGATGGTCGCGATGGTCTTGACCATCGGTGCACTGAAAGCCGGTTACTTCCACCCGGACGACGACTGGGAGTTCGCTCCGCGCGACACGTGGCCCTCGCACTGGGTCGGTGGCATCGAACCCGGCGAGTCCGTCGGACAGGGCGGTCAGATCGCTGCTGACGGCGGGACGGTTACATCGAGTAACACGGCCCTCGCCGACGACGATGGGATGTCGATCTGGATGGCGTGGCTCCCGTACGGGTTGCTCGCCGTCCTGCTCGTTCTCACACGCGTCTGGGCACCGCTAACCGACTTCCTCCAGTCGACACTCGTCCTCCAGTGGAACAACATCCTCGGAACGGGGCTCGATAATTCCATCAGTGTCCTGTATCTCCCCGGCGCGGTGTTCGTTTTTGTCCACTTCACCGCCGTCCTGCTTCACCGGTTGGGTAATCTCGGTCGAATTCCGACCGACATCAAGAACTCGTGGGCCGAAACGTTCGAGCGCATCGCCCCGCCGCTCGTCGCGCTCCTGTTCGCCGTGGGCACCGTCCAAATCATGCTCCAGTCGGGTGCCGCGACTGGCGGGGATAGCATGCTCATCGTGTTGTCGAAGGCCGTGGCAGGGGTCGCCGGTGGCACCTACCCGTTCTTCGCCGCGTTCGTCGGGGCGTTCGGCGCGTTCCTCGCCGGGTCGAACACGGTAAGCGACATCCTCTTCGGGACGTTCCAGTTCGGCGTCGCGCGCGATATCGGCGTCTCGCGAACGCTCCTGCTCGCAGCGCAGGCCGTCGGTGGTGCGATTGGCAACCTCATCGCCATTCACAACGTCGTCGCCGCGCTCGCGGTCGTCGGTCTCGTCGGAGAAGAGGGACGAGTCATTCGATTAGAACTCATCCCGCTCATCTACTACGGCGTCTTTACCGGCATACTGAGCCTCCTGTTCGTCTACGTCCTCTTCCCGGGGGTGTTCTGACGAAAGTTCAACGAAGGCTCAGGTAAGCTTTCGCCCACACCGAATCGTTCTTGCCGTTCGATAATATTCGCCACGAATCACCACTATCCTAATTGTTAATAGGCGAGATTCCCAATGGGAAGGCGTTATGGCTATCGACCGATCCAGGTCAAGTCTCGACGAGTCAATGGCGCAGCAGGACGCCGAAAGTCCCTCTCGCGTCGACGAAGCCGAGTACGCATCGCTCGCGAGCGATTTGCGCGATGCCGTCGACGGACAGGTTCGATTCGACGAGTATTCACAGATCCTCTACGCGACTGACGGAAGCATCTATCAGGCCCGTCCCGCGGGCGTCGTTACGCCCCGTCACGCTACCGATGTACAAGACGCCGTCCGGGTCGCTGCCGATTACGACGTTCCCATTCTCGCGCGCGGAGCAGGATCGTCACTCGGGGGGCAAGCGGTCGGTCCGGGTTGCGTCGTCCTCGATATGTCTCGCCATATGGACAGCCTCGTCGATATCGACGAGGACGACCGCGAGGCGACGATCCAACCCGGTATCGTTCAGGACGTTCTCGACGAACACCTCGCTCGCTACGGACTCAAGTTCGCACCCGACCCGGCGTCTTCGAACCGAGCGACGGTCGGCGGCGGCATCGGAAACAACTCGACGGGTGCCCACTCCGTCCGATACGGAATTACCGACGCCTACACGGAGGAACTGAAAGTCGTCCTCGCTGATGGGTCGCTCCTGCACACCCGAGAGGTCGTTCTCGACGGCGAGGAGTGGGACGAGATCGTCGCGAAGGACACCCGCGAAGCGGAAATCTATCGGACCGTCCGCACGCTCGTCGAAGGGAACGCTGACGAGATCGAGGACCGGTATCCCAAGCTGAAGCGGAGCGTCAGCGGCTACAATCTTCACAAAGTCATCTACGAGAACGACGACGGCGAACGGGTGATCAACCTCTCGAAGCTCTTCGTCGGTGCGGAAAGCACACTCGGCGTGGTCGTCGAGGCGACGCTGAGTCTCGTGACGAGGCCGGAGGAAACTGCCCTCGCACTCTACTGCTTCGAGGATCTCGTCGATGCCATGGAGGCCGTCCCCGAAGCGCTCGACTTCGACGTCAGTGCAGTCGAACTCATGGACGACGAGGTGTTCCGTCTCGCCCGCGACTCCCCCGAGTTCGCTCAGTACGCCGACCCGATCCCCGAGAAGACCGCAGCGTCCCTCATGATCGAGTTCGACTCCGAACTCGTCGATGACTTCGAGGACGCCGTCGCCGAGACGAACGCGCATTTCCACGACGCCGGAAAAGCCTTCGACGTCATCGAGGCGTACACGGACGACGAGCAGGCGAAACTCTGGAAACTTCGGAAGGCCGCCATCCCGCTCCTCATGAGTCTCGACGGTGATCCGAAACCCTACCCGTTCATCGAGGACGCAACGGTCCCACCGGAAGAACTCGCCGAGTACGTTCAGTCGTTCGAGGACGTACTCATCGATCACGGAACGTCGGCGGCCTACTTCGCACACGCCGGGAGTGGAACCCTCCACATTCGCCCGATTCTCAACCTGAAAGACGACGACGGAATTCAGATGATGCAGTCGATTGCGGACGACGTGACTGATCTGGTCCTCGAACACGACGGGGCGTTCTCCGGGGAGCACGGCGATGGACTCGCCCGCACCGAGTTCAATCCGAAGATGTACGGTGAAAGCCTCTGGGCGGCGTTCAAAGACGTCAAGGACGTATTCGACCCCGAATGGCGGATGAACCCCGGAAAGGTCGTCTACCGTGACGACGATCCGACCGATATGCGCGAAAACCTCCGCTACGGCGCCGAATACAGCTCCATCGAACCCGCGACCAAACTCGACTTCGACGAGGAGGGCGGGTTCTCCCAACTCGTCGAACTCTGCAACGGGTGTGGGAACTGCAGGCAACCGGATCGGGACGTGATGTGCCCGACCTACCGGGCATCCGAGGAGGAGATACAGGCGACACGCGGTCGTGCCAATCTATTGCGCGCGGCCATCAGCGGCGAACTTCCCGAAGAGGAACTGTACTCCGATCGATTCCAGGAGGAAGTTCTCGACCTCTGCATCGGCTGTAAGGGATGTATGAACGACTGCCCGACCGGTGTCGACATGGCGAAGCTCAAGACCGAGGTCAAACACCAGGCTCATCAGCACCACGACCCCGGAATTCGTGACCGTCTCTTCGCGAACATCGATACGCTCTCCGCGCTCGGAAGCCGTCTCGCACCGATAACGAACCGGCTCACCGAACTTCCCGGTTCCCGACTCGCCCTCGAAAAGATTTTCGGGATCGCCGCTGATCGGGAGCTTCCGACGTTCGAGGCGGAAAGTTTCGAGGAGTGGTTCGAGTCACGCGGGTCGGGCGTTCCCCTTCGAGAGGCCGACGACAAGGTGTTGCTCTTCCCCGACACGTACACGAACTACAGTCATCCTTTGACCGGAAAAGCCGCCGTGACGGTTCTCGAAGCGGCGAACGTCCACGTCGAGATTCCCGACGACGTCGGGGCGAGCGGCCGACCGGCGTATTCGAAGGGGTTCCTCGATCTCGCCGAGAAGCGAGCGCGCCGCAACGTGAACGCCTTACGTCCGTACGTCGAAGACGGCTGGTCGGTGCTCTTCATCGAACCGTCGGACGCCGTGATGTTCCAGGACGAGTATCGCTCGCTTATGCAGGGCTCCGCGGTCGAAACCGTCTCCGAGAACGCCTACAGCGTCCTCGAATACGTCGACACGCACCGACTCGACGACCGGATGCTGTTCGAGGAGTCCGATGAATCGCTCTCCTATCACGGCCACTGTAATCAGAAAGCGATGAACAAGGACCACCATGCGGTCGGCGTGCTCCGACGAGCGGGGTACGCGGTCGACCCCCTCGACAGTGCGTGCTGTGGCATGGCAGGCAGTTTCGGGTACGAAGCCGAACATTTCGACCTCTCGAAGGCGATGGGACGGATCCTCTTCGACAAGGTCGAAGCGAGCGACACCGATTCAGTCGTCGCGCCCGGTGCATCCTGCCGTAGCCAACTGGGCGATCGTGCCGACGCGACGAAACCGCCGCATCCGATCACGAAAGTCGCCGAGGCGCTCGTCGATTGAATTCCGCCCGTCTTCCGAACGCTCGGACCGTCGTTCCGAGTCCAAGAGATGAATCAAAGGGATATCGATTCTCCAACCGTCACCAACACACTTAATAAAGAGTACGGTAACATTTTCATGAGCTATGGCTATGAAAAGACATTACGATCGCGAATTCGTCCGAACGTTCTTCACGTCCCCGACTGCTGTGGAGGGCGGGGACGATTCCGCCAAGATGATCCGAAGCGCTGCCCAGCTCCAGGGTATGAAGGCCCCGGACGTCTGGGTGCCGGACAACGAGGATGCAACGGCTCCGTCCATGCGGGACGAGGGTGTCGAGAACCTCATCGAGGTCGTTTCCGAGTACGGTGCTGACTTCCCGGGAGAGATACACCCGCGGATCGTCTGGCACCGTGAGGATTCATCGACCCGATATCAGGGATTTCAGCACATGCTGGAAATCGCCGATCCGAAAAACGGCGCCATCGAACACATCGACGGCTTCGTCATCCCGGAAGTCGGTGATATAGACGATTGGAAGAAAGCCGACGAGTTCTTCACCATCATCGAAGATGAGCACGGACTCGAAAAGGGTAGCCTCTCGATGTCGGTAATCGTCGAGAGCGGCGAAGCCGAATTGGCCCTCGGGGACCTTCGTGAAGAGATCGGAAAGCCATCTAACAACCTCGAACGGCTATTCATGCTCGTCGATGGCGAAGTCGATTACACCAAGGACATGCGCGCGATGACCCCGACCGGATCGCTTCCGCCGTGGCCCGAACTTCGACACAACACGTCCCGTGGTGCCAGTGCCGCTGCGCTCATCGCGGTCGACGGACCATACGACGATATCCGCGATATCGAGGGCTACCACGAACGGATGGAGGACAACCGCGCGAAGGGGATGATCGGCATCTGGTCGTTGACTCCCGGACAGGTGGTCGAAGCGAACAAGGCACCACTCCCGCCAAAGACTGGGAGTTGGCTCCTCGAAACCGGCGACGACGAAGTCGAACTCCGGGAGGAGGACGGTCGGCAGATCTACGACGGAGACGAGATTTCGCTCGAAGAGACCGGCGACGGCTACGTCCTGCGCGTCGGTACCGACGAACGCGAACTCGACGAGGAGGAACTCCACGAGGAACTGCTGGATATGACGTCTTACGTGCCCAGCATGAACGATATCGTCGATTCGATGGAGGAGTTCGAAGCGGCGAAAGAAGCCGGGCAGGGAGCGATTGCCATGACGCAGTCGACAACGCTAGCTATCGGGGATGTCGAAGTGACCATCGAGAAGGATAGGATGTGGGACGAAGCTACCTATCAGGCCGCTCAGACCCCGGTCACCTTGTTCCAGGACGTCTACGAGCACCGTTCGGACCAACACGAGGAACTGGAGGAAATGTACGGAAGCGACGTCGTGAACCGGGCGACAGACGTCGGTAACTGATCGCAGGCAGGACACACGCTCTGACGACCGAAACGCCGATGCGTTATCCACCCGGGTGACACGGTTGTGGAGGTCGTCTCGTGCTCAGATCGTCAGTTCTCACGATTTTTTGGCCGTCAGCGTCTTCCCTTCGATACCGCTGTCCACAAGGAAAAACGCGGCAACGGTGCCATCGACTCACTCATAGGTCAGGTTGATCTCGATAACATTTGCGACTCGTTGGACGACGTCCTTCAATTCGTTCTGTAATCGCTCCTCGGACATTCGTCGTTCGGGGCCGGTGACACTGATCGCCGCGCGGCGTTTTCCTTCTACGACGATGGGAGCGGCAACACAGCAGATTCCATCGACACGCTGATTGCGTTCGTATGCGACTCCCGAGTTTCGAATCCGTTCGAGTTCCGAGTCGAATTCCTCGCGGTCAGTAATCGTCTGCGAGGTTTGCCTGGGCAACCCTTGCTGCTCGACGATGCTGTCGACTTGCTCTTCTGGCATGGTGGAGAGGATTGCTTTTCCGAGTGCAGTGATGTTGAGCGGCATTCGTTTTCCTAAGGACGTATCGATATTGACCGCTTTTTCCCCCTTCGCAGTGTGGATGTAGACGCCGAGACCGTTTTCCTCGACCATGAGATTTGCAAGCTCTCCGGTTTCGTTCGCCATTTCTTGGATGTCGGCCTCTGCAGTTCGATAAATATCGTCGTATCGACGGACGTGTCCCCCGAGTTCCAGACACTTCGAACCGATTCGATATTTCCCATCGTATTTGGCGATAAACCCTTCGTTGTCGAGCGTGCGAAGGTGCTTATAGACTGTACTCGTGGCAAAAGGGAGTTCGTACGCGATTTCGGCTGTCTCTGCCTCGCCACCTAACTCTGCAATGACCTCGAGTATCTTGAGCGACGTCTTGGTTGCTTCAACCGTTCGACCCTGCTGATTACTCATATACTACCCATGCGATTTCGTTGCAATAACGGTGTGTGTCAGTTATTCATCCTTTTTGCCGGATGATCTAGCGAGATCCTAGGACGGAAATAGCTATCTCGCTAGTCCTCGGTGTGGACGGACACAGTTAGGACCATAGGTTACTGGTAAAAATCGATCAGTGCTGAAGAGTCTGGGATACGGATTCTTTGGTATCCTCGGATTGTTCGTCTACCTTGCAAAGCGGGACCGCGCAAAGACGGCAGACTGATCGACGCGAACGAGTGGTCGCCTGTCGATCGATACGAGTTTGGAGAAGTCAGTCACAGGTGGCGATGAGGGCATGAATCATCCTCGTCGCTGGAAAGCCGACTCTCCTGAAGAGTGCTGGTTCCGCCCCGTCGTTTCATTCGTCAGCGTGGCGGTTTCACTATCCGAGGTGCCCGAGGTGTGGGAAGTCACTCGCTCTGCGACGTCGGCCATCGTCTCGATGCGGAGGCCATCCTCTCTCTGTCGACGGTTTAAATACGCAAGGATCGTCTCGAGTCGTTCGAAATCCCGACTAGTCCGCAGGTTGTGTGGGTGAAACCAGAGATGAAACACGCCGTCGGTTTCAGTCGCCTTGTCGATGCCGCTTATTGCCTGCTCCACGACGGGGTCTCGATGGAGGGACGCGAGCACTGATCGTGCAATGCCCTCGAAACTGAAGAGATACAGCGATGCGGGTATGTTTACGAGGCCATACTCGTCCACCCGTGGCTCGATGACAGGGGGAGTCGGTTTTCCGACGGTGCCACTCGTCAGTTTCTCCAATCGGCGACGGATCATTCCCCCGGCGGAGTTTCTCGGGGTCGTTCCCCGATAGCACGTGAAGCCGGATTCGGCGAGCAACTGTCGATGATCGATCCGGTTGACAGGAAATACGAACGACGACAGTTCGATGTTTTGCTCGGCTGCAATTTCAATACTGGCAGAGATTTCTTGAGCAGCAAACTCCTCGTCCATGCGCTCGTGCTCAAAATGAACGTGTGTAAAGCCATGGCTCGCGATTTCGTGATCTACATCCGTTGACCGGACGGCGCGGATGAGGTCCGACGCGAACCAAATTTCCTGACTGTTCAGTGAAGAACTCCCCCGCGTACAACATCGGCGACCGGCCGGATGGTCTCGATGATTCGATTGGCACGAATCGAGGAACAGATGACCAGTAATTGCCCACGTCGCAGGGATGTTCAATCGGTCGAACGTGTCACACAGGTAGTTCCACGCGCGATGGCCGGAGCGAATGTGCGCTTCGGGCAGTTCACGACGGTCGTGGAACCCCCATCCGAGTTCCGCGTCCAACGAGAGAACGACCGACCCCATGATCAGGCCCGCCCCCCGTGGGATTTCGGATGTGAGTTTCGCTGCTGATCACCGGGGAGTGGAGAGAAGCGTCTTCCAGCGACCAAAGATGACATTCGGAGGAAGCGGTCGTGAGAGGTGACTTCCTGACCGAGGCAATTCATAGGAGTGCTACATTTTATTACAGAATCCCATATTGTTATGTAGAACTTACAAAACGAAACGATTCAATCGGGCTAACTATGGGACCGTCCACGTGAATACAGGGTCGAACTATCGTAGAGTACGGGATAGCATCCCGCCAGCTGGCGACGGCCCTCGGTCAGTACATGAATCGACGTTCCGTATAGCGGAGACGAGCCTGTGTACCGGACAGACGACGGGAGAAGCGGTCGGACTTTTCGTTCCTCGAAGGATACTTCCGAATCGTCGATCCGGAAACCAGTAATCGGCGTATACTTATTAAATATCCGTGTGACATAGAAAATATGACTCCGACGGAATGTACCAAGTGCGGAAGTGAGATAGCGAACGTGAACGGATACGAAATCTGTACGGGGTGTGGCATCACCCTGACGAGGGAAACGGGTCGGGACATCGAACTGATTGAATAGTCCGATTAAAGCGGTCGGGGTTCCCGTAACGCTGTGCGTTACGGTGAAAATGACTTTCTGCGATACGTGCTTTGAATGACGACGATTCGGAAACCGGGTCGCACTTCGGCTCGTCTCAGAACCCGATGAGGGTACGTCCGATCCCTGCACTGAACAGAATAATTCCCACGATGACCAGTATCCGATGCATCGTGATGGAGGAGTTCCAGTGATTCATGGTCTGTCCGAATTATCCATTTTCATCGGGCTTCTGCTAGGTGGAGCGAATCTTCTACGAGGTGCCCACAGCGACACAGCCTGACCGATTCGCTCCTCACCGGTCGAATTCATATGAATAACCCCCTCTCTTCGAGGTCAGTCATGGTGACGACGTCGACCCGGCTTCGATCGATGTAGTCGAGGATCGACTCGAACTTCTTCTCGGAGAAGCCGTCTCCACCGATTTCGTGGAACAGGAGGATCGATAGTTGGTTGTAGTGAGCGGCGTGGTCGATCACCTCCTTCGTGGTCTTCGTCTTCCCGGTCCCGTACGCCCGGGAGAGGATCGTATTCTCGGTGACTGCTGGAAGCGCGTTCGGGGAAGCTCCGAAACTCAAACTAACATCGAAGTGTTTCATCGCGAGATCGAACGTATCCGCCCCGACCACGTTCTTCGGCACGGCCATGTACTTGTGGCCGTCGTAGCCGTACTTTTTGAGCCAGTTTTTCGCCTCCATCATCAACCGCTCCTGTTCCTTCGCCGGTCGCTTGTCCATCGGCATCGCCTGCGTGTTCGGATGTGCGATCATGTTCCACCCGTCCCCGACCATCTCCCGCATTTGGTTTTGAGTGAGGTAGCCATCGGTGTCGATTGCGGGGGGTATGATGGCTTCGACGCCGCTGAATCCGTACTTTTTCATCGTCGAGTGCGCTTTCGTGTAGTGGGACTCGGCGCCATCGTCGAACGTGAGCATCACTTTCCCCCGCTTCGGCGGTGAGACCGTTTTCAAGTCGTCGACGAAGAAATCGACCGGTCGAGTCGATTGAGTATCGACGGGACGACCCGTGATATGTATCTCGAATACCTGTGAGAGGTCGACGTTTTTCTGATCCTCGACGTTCGTAACACCGAGATTGACGCGAACCCACCGGTCTTTCGGCCCGTACAGCGTACGTTTCAATTCGACGATGTGCCCGCGGTCGGGCGCGTACAGATTGACCGCGATTTTCGAGAACTGGTGGGATGTACACTTGTACATCAACGAGATATTTTTCCCAGTCAAATCGACGGGTCCGTCCGCGCGGAAAATTTCCCCGACGTTCGACCGGGAACTCCCGAGGACGTGAGCCGATTGTGACCCCTCGTATCCTTTCTTCCCTTTCTTGAGAGTGCTATCCCCTGTGGCGGACCAAACGCCGAGGTTTTCGAACGTATCGCGATTCAGTCGTTGGCTTTCTCGTGAGGCGTCACTCGTCGTCTTCGTCGTATTCGAGGTCGATGCGTGCTGCTCGGTGGTCTCGCTCGACGTTTCACCTTCCCCGTGAGTTCCGGCGCATCCAGCAAGCGTCATCACACTCGCTGCACCGACTGACGTCAGGAATGCTCGTCGTGACCGGTCGCTCATGGTCGCTCCCCCCCCGTCACCGGTCGCCCCTCGTTCGGCCAATATTTCGGCCCGACACGGTGCTATTTTCTCCATCGAAGTCATTAATTTCACCCTCATTTCAAATTTTATATGCTCCCCTAGTCATTTTGTTATACTCCGCCTGAACTCGGTAACGAGGGTTTACTCACTTCTCGGGGACGTTCACTCGATGGCGGAAAACGAGTATGCGGTGCCTACCGGTTTATTGCGTGGCGGTCATCGGTTTACTGTCCGCTGAACCGTCCATACACTTCTTGAGTCTAGAGCAGGTTTAACGAGAGAAGATATTGTAGACAGACGTCGGTCGGATGCTATTAAATATCTCAAGGAGAAAAAATGGAAGTCAGTGACCAACACAAATCTACCACGAACGAAAACGAACAGTCCGATAGCCGTGAGTTGAACGCCTCGTTGACGTCCATCTCACGCGGAGCAACGCTGTTCGTTTGCGGTAAGGGGATCGACAACGTGCTCCGATTTGGGATCAACGTAGTACTTACTCGAGGGTTGGGCGAAGCGCTGTTCGGCGTTTATACGTACGGCTATCTCGTTCTCTCTCTCCTAAGCACCGTTACGAACCTCGGAACGGACACCGCGATTCTGAAGTATCTTTCCCAGTACGAGGGACAGCACATGCAGCAGAATCGGATTCTCGGACTCTCATTCCTTACGTCACTCCTCGGTAGTGTCGCCATCGGCAGTGCGTTGTTCCTCGGCGCTCCATTCATATCCGGGCACACGTTGGACGACCCACTGCTCACGAACGTGCTACGTATCCTGGCAATCGTCATTCCGTTCAATGCGCTCGGAAACTGCATCCTGACGACGTTCAAAGCGATGGAGCGTCCGGAGTATCAGGTGTTCGTTCTGAACGTCCTTTCCCCCTTACTTCGCCTTCTGCTGATAGCGATAGCGTTGCTGCTCGGTTCCGAACTCATCGGTGTTATCGCGAGCAGCGTTGCTGCCGCGGTTCTCGTCTTTTTCGTCTCCGTCTCGCTGTTCCTCACTCGGACGTCGTTTCGACCGACGGTTCGAGGTACGAGCGACGACGTCGTCGAATTTTACAATTACTCGCTTCCGCTCACGCTTACACAAGCAGGGTCGATTCTTGCCAACAGAATCGATGTTCTCATGGTCGGTATTTTCATCCAGCAAAGTACCGCCGTCGGGGTATACAAGGTCTCACTCATCATCGCTGGAATGCTCGTCCTCCCTCTCAGTGCGTTCAATCAGATCTTTCCACCGATCGCGTCCCGACTCCACTCCAATGGGAAGAAAGAAGAGTTAGAATCGATCTATCGCCTTCTCACCCGTTGGATCTTTACTGTGGCGCTGTTCTTCTTTCTCTGTACCGTCATCTACTCCGATTCGATCCTTCGTATCTTCGGGGACGGCTACGTCAGTGGCAGTACCATCCTCATCCTATTCACGGTCGGTCAACTCGCGAACGCTGCAGTCGGTCCGAGCGGATATCTCCTGATGATGACCGACCACCAATATCTCACCCTGTTAAATCGGTGGGGGCTTGGAATTTTGAACGTCATCTGCAACTATTTCTTCATCCAGAAGTTCGGCCTCGCCGGAGCGGCGCTCGCAACAGCCAGCGTTCTCGGTCTCATCAATGTCGCTCGTGTCGTGGAAGTCTGGTACACCGAACAGTTGTTTCCGTATTCGTGGGGGTTTTCGAAGCCGATTATCGCCGCTGCCGGGGCGGGAGCCGTCATGTACGGACTGCGTGACGTACTCTCCAGCTATGGGCTGTTGCTCGGCGGCAGTGCGGTCGGATTTTGCATTTTCGCTGGAATTCTGATCCTCCTCGGAATCGAGGCCGAGGACCGAGAATTCTTTTCGACCATCACGTCTCGTCTATAGCGAGAACGACGAATTCACCGTCCGCAACGGAAGCTGAGTTCGATAGGAGGACTTCCGGTCGGTCGATTCGACGACCACAAAACAGCGACTGCGATACGAAATGAGTTACCGTTAGCTGCTATCCTGCTGGACGAACGAGAAATGCCAGTTGGAAGTATCGGACAGGGCCACATCCATGCCGTGATCCAAGGAACGAGCCACCAACACGGTTTGATTCGTCGTCCGAGAAAGGGGGAACGAGTCGTCCCGGTGGAATCCACATCCCCGTAAAACCTTCCGAGGGATGGTCTCGTCCCGAACCGCCAGAAGGTCCGAGTCATGGTGCTCCCTGATGACCGTGAACAGGAGACTGGAGAGTGCTCCGGACTGCTGTTTCGGTCCAGGGAGTGGGAGAACGTCAGTCACTTTCGTAATCGTCACGCCACCGCTCGTCTTCGTTCCCACGATGACTCCGGCGACAGGTACCTCCTCCTGTCGAGCAAGGTAAGTGGTGTACTCCCAATGTGGGTGGTCGAACCGCCACTGATAGAACGCCTCATCGCGGGCGACGTGAAACTTCTCGGGGATGTGTGAACGATAGAGGTCGGTGAATTCGCCAATCGGAATTTCGTCGTGTCGAGTGATACTGACTTCGTCGTTCGGGAAGCCAGCGAGACGTTCCTTCGCCAAGAAGTATCCGTCCATAAGCCGCTTTCCGGCCATCTCGACACCGGATCCGACGATTCCGCTCCGGGTTTCATCGAGCAACCGGGACGGGTTCCGTATCCAGTAATGGGTCGGCAGTTCGTCGACGACTTCCCATCCGAGTCGCAGGAACACACCCTTCGATTGGGGGTTGGGGAAGTTGAAGAACATCGCAGGTTCGTGGTCGGAGTACCAATCTATCGCCTGTTCCGTCATCCGTGTCAAGAGCCCGTTCTTTCTGTGATCGGGATGGACCATTGCATCGGCCGGTTGGAGCGCGAGGAGTGATCGATCACCGAACGCGAGGCCGAGCGCGAAGAACGGACTCGCACCGACGAGGTCATCCCCGTTTTTCGCGACGTACATCGGAACGCTGTCGACGTACGGGTTCGCTTCGTACTTCCATTTGAACCACTCCACGCTCGCTTTTCCGAACGTTGTTTCGTACAACGAGAGGAACGCCTCGCGGTCAGTGTCGGAATACCATTCGATACTGTACTCGTCCGTGGTCGATGTTTCCGTTTGTTTAACAGTGCTGGTATTGCTCATTGTTCTCCCTGAAATGTACTAAAGAATAACGAGTGTCACATGCTTTGTTATGTAGTGCCTGACCGTTGAACACAGCAGGTAATCGATTATTTTTCGATCCGCTAGATGACTCCAAAGCGGAGGTTCCGTCTTGCATGAATAAACGTATCAGTGGCGGAAATCGGTCGAAAGTCTCCCGGTCGTTGATGCTGCTACGTTGGTCGGTACGAGCAATACCGAGCGGACGGCGTTGGTCGCTGACGAGTCACATCTCTTTAAGAGGTTCTCGCAATAAGGATTAGATACGAGGAAGATTCTAATCGACTATCGTTTCTGCTTGAGCCCTTGCTTTCGGTCTTCGGTTTCGGTCAAAGCTCGCATTGGTGAGTAAGACGAACTAACGTCGTTCGTCGTATGGCGAACACGAGTCGTTCGGATTCGACGAATGTCCCTCTTTTTCTCGTTTCGACTCCGTCGGAATTGACACCAGTACGAACGCAGAAACACCAACCACGGGTTGAATCGGGTACATCACGTCGTGCCCGTCGATTTGTATCAAAAAAGATCGACTACACCTCGCGTACGATGATTTTCCCGTTGGCGTAAACGTCGAACTGCAACTCCCCGATCCAGAGTGTAAACGTCGATTTCGCCTTCGAATCGAGCATCGAGAACTGACCATCGACGTCGACGCTGGTTTCGCGCCTGAACGTTCGCTCCGCCTCGTTTCGGGAACCGTCAAGAACGAACGCGAGGACGTCGATCAGACAGTGTTCGAGCGTCGCTTCGCCGTCTGCATCGTATTCGAAGTAGTACTCGTGGACGGACGTCCGATCCTCAGCGATTTTATCCTCGTTTTCGATGTTGTTGTACGTAGCCACCTGATCCATAATTGTAGCAGCACACGAATTCATATAAATATGAACTGCATACTGGGTGAACGTTCGGTCGTTGGCACCGTTTGTTTGTGCCGACTATCCCGTTGTTCGGAAAGTGTCGTTCGAGAGACGAAGTCCCTCGTGATCACGAAATAGCTTCGCTGTTTCGGACGACGATGGTAAACATCGGGGGCCGTGGTCGCCCCGACCGTGACCCACCCGACCGCGCGAGGCTATCAGGCCGATGGTCGGATGGGAGTATCCGATTAAACCACGGGAAGCCTCGGGCTTGACCCCGAGGAATTCACGAAGAAAGGTAACACGTGAACGGTGGGGACAAGCAATGTGAGTCATCTCGCCTGGCGAACTCGAACGATCAGCACACCCGAATTTTCGTACTCGATTTCGTATTGATTACTTCGTACGAGTGAACCCCGCATACGATTCGATTGGACACTAGAGATACCCCGCACCGTATACTGCCCTTTTGGGATGTAGAGATACGTCGGATGATGCCGATTCGAGCGGAGAGTATTGGTCAAACAACGAGCAGTGTCGCAGTCTGAAATGCTTTTGAAGGCGCTTTTCTGTTGTTGATAGGCCTCCGGTGACTTCCATTCGACACCCCACAGACCGACCAGAATCGTTCGGTCGGTGAAATATGGGAACCACTCCGCACCGTCACCGATGACGACGAACTCCGCATCGGGTGATGTCTCCGATTGCACCCACGACATCGCGGTCATGTCCTCGTGATCGATAAAGGACGGCATCGAGTCTTGATTTGTGACCGGATGACCCGCAACGAACAGGCCACCAAGACCGACGAGTAAGCAAAGGACAAGAGTGGTAACCGCAATTTGTGATGAGGCGGTCCGATCCGACTGAAAGAGACGAGCACGAATGGCCGGCATCACGTCGGTAATTCCGATCGAGATAATCATGACACCCGGAATAAAGGCGAACCGTATCTCGTCCATCAAGAAAACTGAAACGACGAACCAGAGAGGAAGGAAGTACCGCCGCTCCTTGACGAAGTGATAGATACCAAAGACGAGGAGTACGTACCAAACGATGACAACGGGGGAGGCGACGAACGGATCACCGAGCCGATCGAAAAACCCCGTTATGCCCGCTCCAAGTCCACCGTGTGTTCCTGCTGCCGCTGTAAAAACATCAATACCGTACGTCGAGACGATGTGTACGATCCATGGGCTAGCGATCAGTAGTCCACCTGCGGCGACGACGAGTCCTCGTCCGAGACCTTCGAGTGACCGTTGCTCTTTGATAAAAAAGAGAACGTAACTGGCGGCGAAAAACATGGAATATGTCGGGTGTGTAAGCAACAGCAACCCGAAAAGGACTGTTCCAACGACGAGTGAAAGACGTGTTCGATATCGGAACAACCGGACACCGACATACAATCCGGACAGAAGGAGAAAAAACGCAGGTGCGCGAACGATACCTCCGGCCGAGAGATGCCACTGAAGAAGCATCGGGGTAACGGCAGCGATAATTGCTGCAATACCCGCCCTCCCCGACGACGGAAGGAATTCGCGCGCGAGATAGTAGTAAGGAACGAAGGCGGCGGAAGTCACTATGGCCGGAAGCACACGGGAGAGTCGGAGTGGACTCACTCCGAGATCGAGGAGGGCGGCGTTGACATAGAAGGCAAAGGGAGGATACGCAAACGGCACACCGTTACGTGTGTAGCCTATCACTCGATCGGGAGATGTGTAGTGCATTTTTATGATGGATTCTGACATCTTGAGAAAGAGTCCGGCACCGTATGCAGGGTATCTGTGTGTTAGTAGATAGGTGAGACTGGTGAAGACAGCAGTCATGAGGACGAGAACTACCTTCCGGTCGCCTCTGAAGAGAGTCGTAGCGAAGAGTTCGTACCCTTTTTCGAAGAGATATTCTATACTTCCCGTAGATTCGTCATCGTCGTTTCCGATATGGCTCATTGAACAGAAGGGTTAGTGTATCGGAAAGGGATAGTAGACAGTATAGGAATTATGGCCGCTGGACTACAGAACCGACCTTAAAACAGATCCATACTACGCATTAAAGCGAAATTATCACGATCGGACGACTTGAACAGTGCTTTGGAACCCCTTCCGTGCTATCGTCGACGGTTGCATACTGTTGATCGGCATCATTCTCTCCCTGGAGGACGAGGCCTTCGTCTCGAATTCGTCGTGATTAATAAAGACTTCAGCCAACGAAAGCATTCGATAGAGCGATTTCCGCCCGATGTCGCGACGCGTGATCAACCCATGTGCGGTAAGCAGTGTGAACGCCTTCGAGACGCTTGGTCCGCCGAATCCGGTTAGTGTTTGGAGATCACGATTTGGGAATTCTTGTATCGGATTTTGAGTTGTACTTCGAGGATACCGCCCATTGCATCATACCTGAGAATCTGCTCGTCTGGCGATGGGCGCGCAACTCTACACGCATGCTGTTACATGTGGCATAAACGTTTACGTCGCAAGTTGTGGCTTCGGTACCTAGTCGCTCCTGTGGACCGGTCAGAAAGCAACCAGTCAGCACGTACCGCCTGCTCCACCAATCGCTCCAGCGCCAGCACAGCTTGCTGCACTCGCGCTTGCACTCGCCGCTGCAGTTGTCCCGGCAACAATGATCGCTGCATTGTTCGTCTGGCTATAGTTTGTACACTTGCCCCATGCGACTGGTGCGATTTCGTCGTCAATATCGTCCGCAGCAAATACAGCGTCGCGCAGATCCGCGAGCGTAAAGCCAGCGTCAGTTGCATATCGGTCGACGAGTTCGTCTGTTAAGAGAACACGCCGACACTCCTCTGCCTCGAAGAGCTTGTCGCCATCAAACGTGAATTGAATATCATAGTGACGGACGAAGACGTCGTCAAAGGGGGCCTGCATTGCGAGTGCGGCTTCGCCGACGAGATCCCACACGAGATCTCGATCAGGATTTTCGACATCCTCTCCGAGGGAGAACCGAGCGATTGGCACGACGATTGGTTCTCCATCGGGTCCTTCGTTGACAACCGCAACGCCCGTTATACCGCAATCGTCAACGGCGTAGCCACCACGCTCAACGGCCTCGTGGAGCGCTTCATCCGCCTTGTTTTGTCGCGACTCCAGATCGACCTGTTCGTCTGGGGTATCACTGCCGAGGAGTCGCTCGAGTAATGAAGGCATTGTATCGGAATTATTCGCGTACAGCATCTTTGCTATTTGGGTGGTAGAACGGCTGTGGCGAACATGAGAATGTCTCTCGAATCCACCAGCTATTACAACGCTATAATCAGCGCCCTCCGTTCTCCGATCGAATCGTGGCTCACGACATTCCAGGCCTCCTCAAGTATGTGTTCGACACGCTGGCTCTGTTGAAATTCACAATTGGGGACAGATTGTCCAAGCCTCGCTGCAATACAGGGGGCGTGTTCAGCAAGCGTGTCTCGAAAATCGGTCCGAGACGTACTGGGTTCGCCCAGAGAGAAAGTCAGGAAACTTATTTTGCCCCTCGTGACGTACATCTGTCATCATGACTTCGATCCTCATCGCGTACGGAACCGGCGAGGGCCAGAAACAGGAATGTGAGGCCGTCAATGGGTCGCTCGGTCAGTCGTCGAACTTCTCAATGGTTCCCCAGTCGCCCTCGTAGAAGGTGAGGGGACCGGTGTCGGCGTCAAGCGAGTCCGTATGTTCGGCGTGGCCGGCGTAGATGGTGTGGTCGCCGATTTCGATGGCCTCATAGAGCGTACAGTCGACGTAGGCGAGCGAGTCAGAGAAGATGGGCGCGCCCGTCTCCGCAGTCTTGGTGGCCTCGGTCTCGAAGGGGTCGGTATCGCCGTCGGTCATGCCGGCAAAGTGCTCGGCGAGGTGTCGCTGCTCGTGCGTGAGGATGTTCACGGCGTAACTGTCGGCACCCTCCTCCGCGAAGAGGCGGTGGGCCTCCGTGCCGTGGTCGAGCGAGACGAGGACGAGCGGCGGAGCGAGCGAAAGGCTTGCGAACGCGTTCACGGTGATGCCATGCGGCGGGTCGCCGGGAAGCGTCACGACGGTCACGCCCGTTGCGAACTCGCCCATCACACGGCGGAAGGCGTCGGCGTCCACCATCTCAAGCACTCTCCACGTTGGTCGTCGGTCGGTCGGCGACGAATCGCGTACTGCTGTCCGATGTCATAGCATCAAGAGAGAGGAAGTCGAGCGATATGAGTGCTTGCTGAAATCTAATTCAGTAGAAACCCCGAGACACCGACGACCCTCGTAAACCCAGGGGAAAAGGCATGGGGGAAGTTGTTTTTCCAGATCGATCTACTACCGATGTTCACTCATCAGACGGTGAAAGGCCACGAAGGTGTTCTGCAACTGTTTCCTCATTCAGCATCGCGTACCGGTTTGAATCTGCGTCGATGGTTGCAACGCTAACGTCCTTTGCCGAGAACTCATCGTCTTTCACGCTTTCAAGCGCCCGAAGAACTGCCTGAATACCATCATCAAGCGATAGATCGGCCTTATACTCCTCTTCGAGGGTGCCTTGCAGGTCATTACTGTTTGCACCAATTGCAGTTGCCCTCCATTCGGACGCTGTTCCTGCCGGGGTTACTTCGAAGAGTTTCGGTTCTCCCTCGTCGATCCCACCGATGAGAAGTCCGACACCAAATGGCCGTGTGCCACCTTTCTGCGTATATTCTTGAATGTCATCACAGATTGCAGTGGTGAGTGTATCAGCGCTAATTGGTTGATCATACCGCATTTGCTCGACTTGTGCATGCTGACGTGCTTTGTCGACCAATTGGCGAGCGTCAGCAGCATGGCCCGCAGATGCAATCCCGATGTGCGTGTCGGCCTTATGGAGCTTTTCGACCGACGATGATTCCATCAGCGGTGATCGGGTGTTGATTTCGGCTGCGAGCACCACACCATCAGTCGTCCGAATTCCGACACAGGCACTGCCCCGTTTGACCGCTTCGCGAGCGTATTCAACCTGGTAGAGTCGGCCATCCGGGGAGAAAATTGACGTGCCTCGATCATACGCCTGCTGTTGATTTTGTCCTTGCATAGTGTTGGATAGAGCGTTCGGCTCTCGTTACTACCCATTGGAGCGGGCTTTGTAAAGGAGTTTTGTTGGATGAAAGTGTGAGAAAAGTAACTCTGAACTTTGCATTCACAATTGCCTTTTCAGTGGTATATACTGCGATTTCACGGACACGATCGGGGATTTCAGCTGCAATAGTAGAGGATCTGCGTCACATCACTCAAGCGTCATCCTCATTCACTACCACAATAACGTGACGAAGAACCGATCGACGGTCTGGACATCCTCAGACATCTCTCCCGCATCACCGACACAAAGAATGAATTTCACTCTTTAATCGGAAAGCGTAGTGTAACGTCGGAAAACGACTCTGAATCGGTCGGCTCCGATCACTCCAACACACGCACGTCCCAAGGGGTACGACGAACTCACTCGCGCCGCTGACGAGGACCTCTCGGCGTCGGTGAGCCCGTGGGGAACAGTTACTTCCAGACGTACTACTCGTGGCCGGGACTGCGTGAGCACCTCCCTGACCTCGACGGCGCGGAGGTCCTCCTTGCGGGTTGTGGTCGCGGCGATCACGTCGAGTTCTACAGTGATCACGGCGCAACCGTGACCGGTGTAGACGTCAGCGAGGAGGCAATCGCGCAGGCCCGTGACCATCACCCGAACTATCAGTTCGAGGTCGCCAACGTCCCGGACGGGCTTCCATTCGATGATGAGGTGTTCGACGTCGCAGTCGTGAACCTTGTGCTAAGCCACATCGCCGAATGGCGACCGGTACTTGACTCGTTTCGGCGAGTACTCCACAGGGATGGCGCATTCGTCGTCGCTACTATCCACCCGGCGTACCAGCGGCAACACTGGGACCTCGATCAGTACGCCGAACGTGTCGAGGTGGTCGTCGATTGGGGAGCTACAGAACTCCCGTCGTATTACCGGCCGATGTCGGAGATCATCCGGTCATTCCTCGATACTGAATTCACGCTCGTCGAGATTGCGGAACCGATGCCCAAGGGATCGAAATGTGATCCTCTCTCACCCGAAAACATACCAAAGTCACATATCGGACTCGGGCCAACAATCTTCCCGTCGAGCAGATTTGTTGCTGAATGCAGAAAGGAGAGTCAGTACGTGGTTTCTATTCGCTTCTGAGGATTTCAACGGAGTCGGGACCGGATTTCAAGCGGGACTTCTCGATCATCCAGGTCCCAAGGCCGCGATATCGGCTCCCACTGTCGCCAGCGCGTCGGCGGGGTTCGGATCGCTGTCGGCCAGATGCGTATACTGGTGTTCCGAGATGCTCGCCAGCGACGTCGCGACGGCCTCGCTGTATGTCTTGACGCCCGGTTCCGTCGGGTCGTTGCCACCCCAGACGTCTCGGATGACCGTCATCGAATCGATGCGCACTTCCAGCTTGCGTGGCTCGTAGCGAACCAACAGTTCGGAGAGTCCGAGTTGGAGGGCGATGTACTCGGCAGTGTTG
The DNA here is from genome assembly GCF_024136965.1 of Haladaptatus sp. AB618. Classification (NCBI taxonomy): domain Archaea; kingdom Methanobacteriati; phylum Methanobacteriota; class Halobacteria; order Halobacteriales; family Haladaptataceae; genus Haladaptatus; species Haladaptatus sp. AB618. Next base: position 152,078 of record NZ_JAMYJX010000006.1, read on the forward strand.
TTCCCCGTCCGGGAACCGACGGGTCGACCGAGACGGGCGAGTTGGTCCTCCGAAGCGTCCATAATGACAGCGCCTGCCCCTGCGGGGCCGGGGTTGCCGCGTGAGCTTCCGTCGACGTAGAGAACGAATGTGTCGCTCGTCGGTTCGGGGACGGGTGGCCGGGTGAGTCCCGACGCCAGCAGGCTTTCGAGCGCGCGACGCAACTCGGCCGGGGTGGTCGCGGGGTCGAATAAACCGCCATAGCCGGGGACAGCGTCGTTGATGGCGTCAGTGGCGGCCGCCACATCGTAGCCGACGCGGGCGAGTACTTCGTCGACGAGCGTGGCGAGCGACGAGAGGTGTTCGGCCGGGAGGCGGTCGTCTGTCACGTCACTTCCCCCTTCGAGATTCGGTCCCGTGCCCTCAGATTCTCACTCCCTGCTGGTCTCGTTGGCTGGTCGCACCACTGCATATACATCCTCTCGGAGGTCAAGGGAGATAATCCCTTCAGGTGACACTGGTGGCTCGTGAAAGTGGAGACGCTCATTGTGCGAGTTGAGGTGGCAATCCCACCGACAGTCCCAGTTTTTGCTGTCGTGTGTTTCGATGTAGTGGATCGAAAAATCACCTGTTGTGAACCACCGAATATCCGGCAGAGCAGCGTCGGCCGTCGATGGATAGCGACCTGTATCGAGTAGTGCACGAAGTAATCGCAATTCGTAGCTATCTGGCGCAAACTCCGTCGCTGCGACAGCAGGTTCGTCGTCGACCAAACAGCAGAATCTTTAACAAGATTATCCCCTTCGTTATTATATGACTGTTGCGAGTATCTCGATGCCGGAAGAACTCCTCAATCGAATCGATGAGTTTGCAGACGATCACGGATACACTGGCCGAAGTGAGGTACTTCGAGAGGCATCCCGTAATCTCCTTGGCGAATTCGAGGACAAGCGTCTCGAAGAACGAGAATTGATGGGGATTGTTACGGTGATGTTCGATTACGAAACGACGTCTGTGAAAGAGAAGATGATGCGTCTCCGGCACGAACACGAAGATCTCGTCGCATCGAACTTCCACAGCCACGTTGGATCACACTACTGCATGGAACTGTTTGTACTTGAGGGCTCGCTCGAAAATATTTCAGCGTTTGTTGGAAAAATCCGTGCCACAAAGGACACGCTCAATGTAGATTACTCCGTCATGCCTGTTGACGGAGTTAGTCCCCTCACCACCTAATATTCTCTTATTATTTATTTTTATATATTATTATCATAATTGAAATTAATAAACAGAACAATTCCGCAGCATTAAGAAATATTAATAAAAAGAGAGCCAGTGTAGCAGAAGAACTATTATCCTATGGTCAGGTTTTAACATACACCGATCGTCAGCACTGCCACGTCGGACTCGCTCCGTGACGAATTGGATCAATTCGTTACAGACCACGGGTACGATGGACGGAGTGAACTCATTAGAGGGGCATGTCAATCACTTCTCGAAGAATCCCAGTCAATCGATTTTGAGGGACGCGATGTAATTGGAACAGTAACTGCAGTATTCGGATACGACGAACAGGAGATCGAGTGTCAAATGATGGCGATTAGGCATGCATTCGAAACGGGTATCCAGTCAAACTCTCATAATTGTCTGACCGACAATGCCGGTTGCGTTGAAACCTTCGTTCTCGAGCAAAATCCGAAACCGTCTCTAAGTTCGTAGAAACGGTTCGTGCAGTCAATGAGAGCATCTGTGTTCGTCTCGACGACGAACGGTACTACGTCGGCAGTCCGGACCTCTTCGAGGGTCTCGGCTTCGATCTCGGTCATTATCACGACACCGTCGCGACCGAGTGGGGTGACAACGAACGCACTGCGATTGTCGAAAATGAGGTCCGGCTGATCCCGCTACGCTCCCGCCTCGTTACGAGTGCTTGGACACCGCTCGCTATCCGATCAGCGTTCGGACGTGCTCTGCGTACTCCGCAAAAGAGTCATCCGTCCGGGACCGAGGCCGGTCGAGATCGATCTCGACGATTTCTTGCACCCGCCCCGGATTGGCGTCCATGACGAGCACTCGGTCGGCGAGATGCACCGCCTCATCGACTTCGTGGGTCGTGAACAGCACCGTCTTTTGGGTCGCCTGCCAGATGTCGATGAACCTCGTATGTAGCGTCTCGCGGGTCTGTGCATCGACGCTCCCGAACGGTTCGTCCATCATAAGTATCTCGGGGTCCACCGCGAGTGCGCGTGCGAGGCCGACCCGCTGTTTCATCCCACCCGAAAGTTCTTTGGGGTACGCATCGCCGGTGCCATCGAGACCCACGAGGTCGAGCATCTCGGTCACGCGGTTCTCGCGCGCGCTTCGATCGCCGTCGTCCTGCTGTTCGAGACCGAACTTCACGTTCTCGCTGACGGTCCGCCACGGGAACAGCCGGTAATCCTGAAACACGATGCCCCTGTCGGTGCCCGGACCCGTCACGCGCTCATCGTTGACGAACACCTCGCCCTCGGTCGGTGCTTCGAATCCCGCGATGAGCCGAAACAGCGTCGTCTTTCCACATCCCGACGGTCCCACGATACAGAGGAACTCTCCATCCGTCGCCTCGAAGTCCACGCCGTCGAGTGCAGTCACCGTCCCGCGTCCCGACTCGAAACGTTTGCTCACGCCTTGCACCGCGATCTTCGTGTCGGTAGTATCCGTCATGGAATCCGTTCGTGCTTCCGGAGCGCTTACTCTCTCCATGCAAGTACCCTCCGTTCGAACCGTCCGACTGCCCCGTCAATGACGAGGTAGACGAGGCTGATAGCCAGCATATACGCGACTGCGGTCGCCATTTCGAGGTTGTTCGAGGAGTTGATAATCTCGTAACCCGCGCCCGGCGCGCCGAACAGTTCCGCCGCGACGACGATCATCCAACATCGTCCAACGCTCGTCCGAAATCCCGTGATGATCTGTGGTGTGGCGCTCGGTAACACTACCTCCCGAATCATCCCGAGGTTCGTGGTCACGCCGAGGCTCGCAGCGACTTCCCGCAGCGCCGTCGGAGCACTTCCAACCCCGCCGTAGGCACCATAGAAATTGATCCAGAACGCTCCGATCGCTACGATGAACGCTGCCCCGGTGTGACCGATACCGAACCAGACGATCGCAAACGCGATCCATGCCAGCGGCGGGACCGGGCGGAGAAGTCTCACGACGGGTGCAAACACGTCGTCGAGCAGACTGCTCCACCCGAGTGCGAGGCCGACGGTGATCCCAAGCACCGTCCCGACGACGAGACCGGGAACGTAGTGCATGAGGCTCTGGAGCAGCTTGACGATCATTCGTGAAAACTGCACGTCGGTGCCGACGACCGGTATCGTGAACGTCGTCGTGGTGGTGAGCTGCTCGACGAAAGCGGCGAGAACCGCGGGTGGACTCGGGAGCAGATACGAAGCGCCGACGCTCAACGAACCGATCCACCAGACGATAACGAACCCGATGACACCGGCCACTCCGCGACCCACGCGGTGGAGGTCCCAACCGTTCGAGACCTGTTCGCATTCGGCGTTCGACTGCTCGGTCCTCGTGTCGACGCCGATGCTCATTGTGTGCTCGTCGTTTGGGTCGCCACCGAATCGTAGATGCTCGTGTCGAACACCTCGTCGGGTTCGATGACCGAACTCGTCTTTCCGACCGAGTCGACGTATTTCGCCATCGCGAGGGATTGGCTTTTCACGGCCCTGGGGTCGGAGACGAAGTTCATCGCGGGCGATTTCATCGCTTTGATGGCGAGCGATTTCTCGATGTCGGTGCCCATGTGTTCGACGGCGGCCATCGCGGCTTTCTTTGGGTTGTCTTGGATAAACTTCGTGGCCTCGACGTGTGATTTGACGAGGTTCGTAACGGCGGGCTTGTTCGAGAATACCTTGTCGTTGACGAAGACGACCTTGACCGGGTGACCGTCGAGGATGTTACCCGACCACTCCGCCTGCGTAAACCCGGAGGTGTTGTTCAAGACCGTTGCGAACGGCTCGTGGATCATGGTGGCGTCGACCTCGCCGGCCTCCATCGCTTGGGCGGTCTTTTCCGGCGGGACGCGTTTTTTCTGAATCACCGAGTCGGTGTCGCCGAGTCCGAGGTCCTTTTCGATCCAGTAGCGGAGGATCACGTCGGGAACGCTGCCCTCCGGAGCGCTCGCAACACGGAGCTTCCGACCGTGCTTTGTTTCGAATGCCGAAAACGCGTTCCCTTTCTTCTGTTTGTAGAGGTCGGCGAAGCTATCGATCGACATGACTCGCAAGCCGTTTCGCGTGCTCGCGACCGGAATGGTTCCCTTGTTCGCCTTGTCGTGGATGACGAACGTCGGACTGATTCCGAAGTAGGCGATGTCGACCGACCCGCTAACGAAGGCCTTGACGATCTTCGGACCGCTCGTGAAATTCTTGATCGTGAGATCGTTCGTGATGTCGTCGTATGCACCGTGTTCCTGCATCACGTAGTGTTGCATATTGCCGAAGTGTGTGGCGTTGGCAATCGTGAGGTGATCGAGTTTCTCGGAACCACTACTGGTGCCGGAACCGTTGTTGGAAGTTAAACTACCGTTCCCTGAGTTCCCCGATCGAGAATTACTGGTACATCCAGCAAGTCCTATCGCACCGATCGTTGCCGTTCCAGTAGCCGCGAGAACTTCACGACGAGTTCGATTGTCCATCATGTGTTAGCAAATATACGGCACTAATTAATAAGAATTGTGTCTTCCAATTTCAAAATTGATAACAATAGAGATTCTTACATCATTCGTTGAAGGGTATGGGTTCGATCCCGTGCTAGAGGTTGTCGCACCCACGATGATTACGTGGAGTTGCGTCGTCTCGTTTCGTTCGTCGAGGCTATCGATGGCCGAATTACGTTCCTCACGCGATGTGTTCTTGTTCATGACCGTCTGGAATGGCGTACGAGACGACATGGTTAGTCCGCGAGGCCGATCTTCGAATGATTCCCAGTCTGCGGCCATCTCTTCGTCCGTCAAGGTTGCGTCGTCGAGCAGCACCGAGATTGCCGGACAGTACCGTGACCGGTGTCGTTTATTCTGATATTCGTTATTAAGACTAGACCGATGATTATTTATTTCTGATTATCTAGGAGGAGACGTTGTTAAGAATGGCTCACCATGGTTCACCTGGATCGACCGAGTTTGACATCCTGTTGTCGGAGGAGATGCCGCAGGAATCGGCGTCGCAGTCGTACGCTTCGACCTCGGAACCGATTCGTTCGCTGACTTGTACGAAAAGTACGATTCGGTCCACCGCCGGATGGGAGCGTTCCCGACGTGGTGCTCGGGTATTGGATCGAAGAAGGCCTCGGCGAGTTGGAGTCGGTAGCCTCGAAGTCGAAGATACCCCCGGCAAAAGCCCCACAAACGATGCAGGCAGGAGATATCGACGCGACGATGATTTAGGAACCGTTTGCCACCGTTATCAGCAACAACGATGGCTTCCGCGAAGTCGCGTGGTCGGGGGACATCCTCGATGGCCATCCTGTCACAGTGATGTTCGCCCAGAAACGAGTTCTCGACGCGACCGAAACCGCAGAGGCACCGTTTCCGCGCATATCGATGTGACGAACTTCATCGGCAATAGCCCGACCGCGGCGGCGAGAGACGCGAGTTCGGTCATCGGTTCCGGAGTGAGCGACGACCTTGCGATCAAAGCGATGAAATCGAAGGCGTCGAACTATCTTTCGAACCCACACGCGATCGCAAGCCAAGCCAAGACGATGGTGCAGTACGTCGCCGACGTCGGAAAGACGGACGGTATCGTCTCGAACAAAGCACTGTTCCACTTCGATACCTACGACACTGTCTCAAAGTGAGCCTTGGAACGGATGAACACATACGAGGAGGCACCGACAAGGCGTCTTCCCGATGATCCCATTTGGAAGCTTTGACCCGGAAGGCGTGAACGCCTTGAGGAGCCAAATGAGTGTGGATTCCAGGATAAGCGGCAAACTTGAGAACGAGGTGTCTATTTTAGAGGATATCTACCCATTATCGAGAGTTGCTTCGTTTGAGTTACGAGTTACGAACAGATCGATTTGAGGGTCCAGTGCCTCTATTGCGCGAGAATGGCCGTTCAGACATCTATAAATCTCATGCCGATACATCAAGCATCCTCGTCCAGGAGATGAGATTACACCCGGAATAGAGGTCCAAAATGCACTTTGCTTTTGAGGGAAGGTGTATAGCCAGGTTCAGTTTCCTCGTCCACTTGGGCAACAATCGCGTCGTAATCATCAGGGTACGGTTCGCCCGGCTTAACCCCCATCATATCTCCACGCACTTCTTGGTGGATGACTTCTGCGACAGCCTCCGTCTCCAAATACGAGTGAACGGTGGCCCGACAATCGAACGTTTCGTATTACGGACCATGTGAGAAACTTCCCTCACGACTCACGTTTCGGGGATGACGAATATTCGGAGATCATTGACGTTCGTCCCCGTCGCTCCCGTGACGAGACGACCGTCGAAGCGGTCCAGATATCCGCCAGCGTCGTTCTCCCGGAGTGCCGCTCGTGCCTCGGCCGTCGATGTGATCGCTTCCGAAGTTGCGATACCACCCGCGGCAGTGGAGACACCATCGATACCGTCGGTATCGACGCTGGCGACGGTGATACTCGGTTCCGTGAGTTCGAGGGCTGCACCGAGTACGAACTCCTGATTCGGACCACCGGTGCCATCCCCACAGAGGGTGACCGTTGTCTCACCGCCGGAGAGCAACACCGCGGGAGGTTCCACTGGAATTCCCGTATCGGCGCACTCTTCCGCGATGCCGGTCAGTGTCTTGGCGACCTCCCGAGATTCTCCCCGAATCCGCGAGCTCAGTATCAGCGGTTCGTATCCACCTTCACGGGCCACTGTGGCGGCCGACCGAAGCGCAGTATTGCCGTCCGCGAGCACGTACTGGCTCACGGACTCGAAGGATGGATCGCCAGGTGACGGGGTCTCATCGTAACGTCCCTCGGTGCCTCGTCGGAGGCGGGTAGTGATAGAATCGGGAACGTCGATATCGTACCGGTCGATAACCTCGATCGCGTTCCGGAACGTCGATCCGTCGGCGGTCAATGGACCGCTGGCGATCACGTCGAGACGGTTCCCGACGACGTCACTGAACACGAGACCGACGACGGTCGCTGGCGATGCAACGTCGGCGAGTTGGCCACCCTTGACGTCCGAGCAATGCTTGCGCACGGCGTTGATCTCGCCGATATCCGCCCCACAGGTCAGCAACCGATCCGTCGTCGTTTGGAGATCCGAAAGGTCGATACCCGCTGCCGGTGCGGGCATGAGTGCACTGCCTCCGCCGGTGACGACGACGAGAACGAGGTCGTCCGCTCCGGCCGACTCGGTCATCCCAAGAAGCGTTCGCGTACTTTCTACACCCCGCTCGCTCGGGATGGGATGGTCGGAAGGGAGAACGTCGATTCGTTCGGTCTCCACCGGCGTATCGGTGACGACGACGCCGCGGTCGATCCGGTCGCCAAGTACCGTTTCGAGTTCCTTCGCCGCGGTAGCGGCCGCATTCCCACCACCGACGAGGAGTACGTCGCCGTACTCCGATAGATCGTATCGGTCGTCGCTGACGGTCATCACCGTTCCATCCAACGTGATACGTTCGTCGATGACGGCCGATGGTTCCGATGCGCGGATACCGGCGGCGATGCAATCGAGCGCCACCTTCCGGTCGGGATCGTCGACGAAATCGATATCGGAGAACATCGTCTCCGTTTTCTTCATTGTTGGATGGGTAGTGCTGGATTCGTTTTGCCTTCGGTCCGAACTGGCGACGTCATTCCGTCACCGAAACCCATTCGCCGGTCTCACCCGATTCGTAGGCCGCGTCGAGGACGCGGAGCAACTGTACTGCGTCGTCGATCGTCGCGGGGACGTCTCCGGTCTCGTAGCCCTCGAAGAAAGCCTCGAAGTAGTCCTGAACGTAGTCACCCCACGCTGGGAATCGGTCGTACGTAAACTCGTACTCGATGGTTCGCTTCGGGGCACCGGACCAACCGGGGTGTTCCGCGGTGAGTTCGAGCGGGACGGTCGGTTCGTGCTGGAGCGAATCGTGATGGACGGGCGTCCGAGCCTGCGCATCGGTTCCGTAAATGCCGAGGTGTGTGTCCTTCCCTCGGTCGCTCAGATAGTAGCCGGTGTGGTACGTCCCCAGCGTCCCGCTCTGCGTCTCGAACTGGAGGACGCTTCCCGCTTCCACATCGACCTCCGCAGCGTCGTGAAACCGCGCGTTCACCCTCGTTATCGGATCGTCGAGGACCCACGGCATCATGTCGACCCAGTGTGGACCGATCCACTGGAGCGCACCGCCTCGGCTCGTCGCTCGGTCGTAGATGTAGTGATCCGTGTTCCGGTACGAGAGTTGGCTCGCGTTGAATCGTCCCTCGACGGTCCACACGTCACCGAAAAAGCCGTCCTGAATCCGCTCACGGAGGTCCAACATGACGGGGTTTCTTCGATAGAACGTCGTCGGCGAGACGGTTACGCCCCTATCGTTCGCCTTCGAGACGATCGGCTCCAAATCCGCCGCCGTCCGACCGATCGGTTTCTCGCTGATCACGTGAACGCCGTGATCCACCGCAGTTTCGACGATCGACGGGACCCTGTCGTTTCGGTAGGTGATCCAGACGACGTCGATGTCGGCTTCGGCGATGAGCCGCTCGGGGTCGGCATAGACCGTCGCCCCTTCCACGAGGTCCGCGACTTCCTGTCCTTCAGTCGTGATTTCGTCGGGGCGTTCGTCCATCGCCGCGAGGTTGGCGAGATCGATCTCTCGGCCCGGTTCGCAGACGGCTGTGATGTCGAGGCCGAGCCCGCTCGCGATCGCGAAGTACGGGTCCCGATGATGATGATCCACTCCGACGTAGCCAATACGTTCGGTCATACGCTGAAATCAACTGAGGAATCGCTTATGAAAGTATCGGTCACGACGACCGTATTCCCGTCCGTCCAGGTCAGTTCAGGGCGGCAAACGTCGCATCCTACGACCGTAAGTGACAGATTAGTTATCAGATGTTCCAATCGATAAACTATTATAGTTCAACTGTCGAGATTTGGACGACGTGAGACAGCTATGGAAGAAATTGGTATCGTGATGAACGGCGTGACGGGTAGAATGGGAACCAATCAACACCTCATCAGGTCGATTCTGGCACTCCGCGATGAGGGCGGTGTCGAGTTGTCGAACGGGGAGCGAGTGGTTCCCGACCCCCTACTCGTCGGACGAAACGAACGCAAGTTACGGGAGTTGAGCGAGGAACACGACGTCGACCGATGGGTCGCCGATCCGGACCTGGAAACGTGTCTGGACGGGGACGATGCGATCTACTTCGATTCACAGGTCACGCCGCGGCGACCGGAATCCATCCTCAAGGCCATCGATGCCGGGAAGGACGTGTATTGTGAGAAACCGCTCGCGATGGACCTGGACACCGCACTCGAAGTCACTCGCGCCGCGGAGCAAAGCGACAGCAAACACGGGATCGTACAGGACAAACTCTGGCTCCCCGGGTTGATGAAACTGAAACGGCTGATCGATCAGGACTTTTTCGGCGAAATACTCTCCGTGCGCGTCGAATTCGGCTACTGGGTGTTTACCGGCCACATCCAGGAGGCACAGCGCCCATCCTGGAACTATCGTGCGGAAGACGGTGGCGGGATCATCGACGATATGTTCTCCCACTGGAGCTACGTACTCGAAAACCTCTTCGGCCGGGTCGAATCGGTCATGTGTCTCGGGAAGACTCACGTTCCTCGCCGTGTGGACGGTTCGGGCGAGGAGTACGAAGCGACGGCCGAGGACGCGGCATACGCCATCATGGAACTGGAGGACGACATCGTCGCACAACTCAACTCCTCGTGGACGGTGCGGGTCAATCGGGACGATTTACTCGAAATACAGGTCGACGGAACGGACGGAAGCGCAGTGGCGGGGTTGCGGGACTGTAAGACACAGGACCACGGCAACACGCCCAAACCGGAGTGGAATCCCGATACACCGACCGAACACGACTTCTACGACGACTGGACGTCCGTTCCCAACAACCAAACGTTCGAGAACGCATTCAAACGGCAGTGGGAGATGTACATTCGACACGTCGTCGAGGACGAACCGTTCCCGTGGGACTTCCGCGCGGGTGTCAAGGGCGTCCAACTGACCGAAGCGAGCCATCAGTCCTGGAAGGAAGGTCGTCGGGTTTCCGTGGATGAACTGACTATCTGACGAACGCAGCGCGGCCGGTCGGTCACCGAACGTCCGAACGACGTCGCGAACGTCACCCGCGATCGCCGATGCGGTCTCCCGCTATTTTTCGTCCCGATCCGACGTGCCGTGGGCAGATGTTTCGTGTGGCGACGGCTCGGTGAACTCTCCCGATTCGAAGCGGATGGGGGCGGGTTCTTCGACGACTCGGAGGTCGTCCCGATCCCTCGCTTCCTCGACCAACGCCGTCGAAGCGTAGAGCCGATGGAGACGCATCGTATCGGTTGCGCGGAGGACGCGGACGGTCGTCGGATCGACGACACCGATCGTCGAGAGTGCCGCGACGAGTCCGGCCCGATCGGTTTCGACGGCCGGCGGAAGGCGGACGCCGCGGGTGGTGCTCGCGGTCAACGCGTTGATGAGCGTCGTCGGCATGTCGATCTCCGTGAGGAGGTCCTCGTGTATGAAGTCGGCCGAACCGACACCCATGGCATTGCCGTGAGTCGTTTCCGTCGCCGATCGCGTGTATATCCGCTTGATATCGGGCGTCTCCGGTTCCGGTTCCTGGATCGCGAAGGGACGACGACCGATGACGTTCGTGTCCATCCCCTGTCCACTGATGTCCTTTCCCTGCTGATCCAGGATCAGAACGTCGAGCTCCGAAAACGGAACCGTTGGCATGATGTCGTACGCCGTTTCGAGGAGTTCGGCTTCGCGGTCGAGGAAACCTTCCGGTGGAATTCCCTCGATCATGGCCGTATCGTCGTGCTGGTCTTCCAGAATCGCGACGCCTCCGACGACGGGGAGTTTCGCGAGCAACTGGGAGGTGATTTCGGGAATCATGTCCCGCAACGACCAGTTGACGGCCCAGTCGTGAGCGATCTTCGCACCGCGTTGTTTCCCCATTCCGATGACGAGCATCTTCGACAGGCCGCTTTCGACGTCCCCGCTGAAGTCCGTGTGCGGTTTGATCCGATTGATCGGGACGATAGCATCGGCGTTCGCCGCGTTGGCGTCGGCGACGACCGAGACGTCCCGCTCGTCGGTGCGACCGACCTCGATGACCTCCATGCTCGATCGGATCTCACAGCCGATTACGGACTCGGTCACGCCGAGTTCGGCCAACATCTCGCGTTGACCCGCCCCGGTCGCGCCACCGTGGCTCCCCATTGCCGGGAAAACGAACGGTTCGTATCCGCGATCCTTCGCTTCGGCGACGACGCCGGTGACGATGTCGGAAAGGTTCGCGATACCGCGACTCCCGACGCCGAGTGCGATCTCACTTCCGTCCGGCAGATCACCGATCGGAAGCGAGGCGAAGGAGCGTGCGGCGCGTGCGGCGATGTCTTCCTCCGGAATGGGGCTCGTCTCCCATACCTGCTCTATGATTCCCATCTCCGGGAGCGGTGTCTCGCCGCACGCTTCGAGGATCGACTGTTCCGGGACGGCGAGTGAACCGCGTGTTCGATTCGAATCCATACTGTAACGCTAGGCCGGTCTTTTGATAAGTATAACCCACGTCACCGAACGACTCGAATCGGGGGGAATCGCACCGAACGGTCGTATTCAGCTCAACATTTAAGTAGGAGAAAGGAAGATAGCCGATCGATGCAATTCGTTCGCTACAACGACGGTTCAGGTCCCACCATGGGTATCAAGGAAGGGTCGAAGATTTACTCCGTCGCCGATCTTCCGGCGGGAGAGCCATCGTTCGAAGACCTCACCAATCGACGGTATCTCGATCGAGTACGGGACGGGGTTCGGAACGGGGCGCTCTCCCACAGGGACGAGGGTGACGTGAATCTGCTCGCACCGGTCCCGCGTCCCGGAAAGATCGTCTGTGCCGGACTCAACTACCGAGATCACGCCGAGGAACAGAACGAAGAGATTCCAGAACGTCCGATCCTCTTCTCGAAAGCCCCGACGACCGTGACGAACCCGAACAGTCCGATCGTCCATCCCGACGGAGAGGAAGTCGATTACGAGGTCGAACTCGCCGCCGTCATCGGTCGCTTCGCCAAGGATATCGACGAGGACGAGGTGATCGACTACATCGCGGGATACACGGTGCTCAACGACGTGAGCGGACGCGACGCGCAGTTCTCGGACGGACAGTTCTTCCGCGGGAAGAGCTACGATACGTTTTCGCCGATGGGGCCGACGCTCGTCGCCGGAAGCGACTACGACCCGAACACCGTCGACGTCGAATTACGGGTCGACGGGGAAACGAAGCAGTCGTCGAACACGCGCCAGTTCATCTTCGACGTCCCGGAACTGGTGTCGTTCATCAGCGAGAACATGACACTGCGGCCCGGCGACGTGATCTCGACCGGGACGCCCGGCGGCGTCGGTATCTTCCGCGACCCCGTCGATCTGCTCGAACCGGGGCAGGTCTGCGAGGCCGAAATCGAGGGGATCGGTACGCTCACGAACCCCGTCGTAGAACCGTGACGCCGTAGAATCCGATCACGGATACCCACGACAGCGTCTTTTTTTCGAATTCTACGGACGAAGGGGAAAAAACGCGGTCATATTCGAAGTTCCGGCATGTCGTTCGTCCGACCGTGATCCGTCACGATTCCACCGTCGAAGCTACTCCGACCGCACGACGTCGATGACGCCGCGAAGGTAGCCGACGGTGAACCCGCGGGATCGATGACGCCAATCGTCGTCCCCGGCCATCTTCGGAACGTGATCGGGGATGACGACCCCGTCGTACCCGATATCGTGGAGGGTTCGAACGACGTCGACCGTATCGAAATTTCCCGCGTCCACGAACGTTTCGTGGAACCGCGGAACGGTCCCGACCACGTCCCGAAAGTGGATGAAAACGATCTGGTCGCGTTCGCCGAACCGTCGGATGACGTCGAGAACGTCCTCGCCCATCTGCGAAAAACAGCCGAGACAGAGCTTTAGGCCGTGATTATCGCTCGGGACTTCCGACATCGCCCGCTCGAAGTTCTCGACGTTTCTGAACAGTCGGGGGATTCCGCCGAGCGACTCCAACACAGGGGGATCGACCGGATGCAGCGCGAGCGTGACCCCTGCTTCCTCCGCGACGGGGAGGACCGTCCGCAGAAACTCGTTGTAGTGGTCCCAGAACTCCGATTCTGTGTACGGTCGGTCGAGTTCGGGTGCGAGTGCGTCCGGATCGTCGAGTTCGGAGAGGTCGAACGCAGTGGTGCTGGCCTGACCGCGCGTTCTCACCGGCGACGTTCGCATCGGCACGACGCCGCGGGGGTTCCACTGGTATCCAAGGATGGGGATGTCGGCTTTGCCGAGGTTACGGACGAGCGTCGTGATCTGTTCGAGCGCTGCGTCGCTCCCGTCCCGGCCGAACATGATGTCCCCGTACAACGAGTACGGAAGCGATTGGATCCCCGCGAGCGATAGTCCCGCGGATTCCACCCGTTCGCGGGCCGCTTCGAGTTCCGCGACCGACGGGATCGAATCGCGGCCGACGGCGACGGTTTCCGACCCGTCGCGGTCGTTGAAATCGTCGGGTTCCTCCTCCGTATCCGCGTGATCGAGGAACACGTCGGTCGCGCCTAACTGGCGAACGTATCGAAGACGCTCTTCCGAGAGGGTACGCGTTCGAACGCCGACTCGAACGTCGGCGGCCCGGTCCACTCCGGCGTTCGTTCGAGTATCATCCATACCGATTCACCGTATCGCACCGTAAAAAATCAACCGACGTTCGAACGGTTACGGTTCGGTTCGTACACATCGTTCTTCCGTTCGGCGGCCATTCACGCCGGTTTCCGATCCACCAGTACGGATCGACAACGTGGATCGATGCGATTTCGCCGCCACCTGCACCGAGTCCGTTTCACTACGCCGAGTCCGTCTCACTACGCCGAGTCCGACCCGGCAAGAACGGTTTCGAGCCTCGCCGCCAAGTTTTCACCCATGCGGATCATGGCATCGTCCCCCGGATGGACGAGGTCGGTCGTGAGGCCGCCGAGGGAGTCGAGAACGTCGGGACCCTCCACGAGGAAGACGTTATCGCGTTCCGTCTCCCGGACGACGTCGCGAAGCGCCTCGCGGAATCGCTCACACCGTCCCTCCGTGTCCGTTCCCACACAAACGTCGCGGGCGTTTGGATAGATGGTGATGGGAACGACCGGTTTCTCCGGATGGGCGTCGGCGACGGTTTCCACGAGATTCCGTGCGCGTTCGTGGAACTCCGAAACCGAAAAGCGATCGACCATGTTGACCGAGACGGCGAGCGTCACGACGTCCCAGTCGTCCCGGTCGGCGATGTAGTCGGCGATGGCCTCGTCGCAGAACGCCGTACCGCAGGAACCGAGGTTGATCAAGTCCGCGCCCAATCCGGTGGCCGTCTGTGACGCGTAGGTCAGGTGCTCCCCGAGTGGTGCCTCACCTTCCGTGATGGACGTTCCGTAGGCGAGATAGCGCAGGGAGGGCAGTTCGTCCGCCCGTGGCGGTCGAACGTTCCCCTCGACGCCGTGGTAGAAGACGTGGCCGCCACGGTGTTCGCCCGGGAGGCGTAAGCGACACACTCGGGGGTGAAAATCGAGTTCATCGACCCGGTCGGATTCGATTCGACCCAGTTTCTCGGGGAACGTCACCTCGATGGTCCGTGGTTCGGCCCCGACGACGAACTCCTCGGTTCCTTGGAACGGTCCCCAGAACGGCCGAACGACGCTTTCACGCACGCGCGTCGAAAGGGTCACGCTCACCGGTCCGTCGGGAACGAACCGTATCTCCGCCCCTGCCGGATGACACATCCGGTTTTGCGCCCCCTCGTTCAAACCGAGGCGGACGTCTTCGGGGACGCGTTGAAGGAGTACCCCGTCGTGGCCGTCGATCGATCGGGTCGCTGCGACGTTGTGGAATTGAAGCGAGTCGCGTTTCACGACAACTCCTTCGCAAGCACCCATCAAATACGTTCCTCACGTTTTCACCATACGGACCGGAAAAAACGTCGCTTGTGGGTGGGATACGATGAAGAGCCGTTCCCTACGACCGAACGATTTCGGATACGGACACTGGCGGGAAGACCGACTCGCTAGTTCGGCACGATGGGGCGTCCGACTTCGGCGGACTCGTACGCCGCCCGAACGATGGCAACCGCCTTGCGTGCCTCGTAGCCGTCGAGTTCGTACGGTTCGTCTGACTCCACTGCGTCGAGGAACGCCTCGACGTTCCGACCGTACTCCGAACGGTCGTCGGCGGGCGGAGAGGAGGCCAGCGTCTCGGTTGCGTTCCCTCGCTCGTGGCGGAACTGCCACTCGCCGTGTTCTTCGGCGACGATTTCCGCCGACCCGTCTCGCCCACCGATCTGAATTCGTTTTTCGAGGCCGGGATACATCGACGTCGTAGCGAGGACCTGTCCGAGCGTGCCATCCCGGTATCGCAGCGAGAGAACGGCGGTGTCCTCGACCTCGATTTCTGGACCGTCGTGGCCCAGCGTATCGGTGTACGCGAACACTTCGGCGACCGGGTTCTCCTCGTGATCGACATCGAGCGCCGCTCCGGCGAGCCACTGTGCCATATCGACGCCGTGGATGGACTGGTTGATCAGCGCACCGCCGCCGTCGAGGGCTTGCGTTCCCTGCCAGGCGTCCTCGTAATACTCGTCCGGTCGCCACCAGGGTACCGACACGCTTACCGCGGCGAGGTCGCCGAAACGACCCGAGACGGCGGCCTCGTGAACCGTCCGGGCCGCCGGGTGGTACCGATTCTGGAAGATACCGCCGAGACGAGCATCGGCGTGCTCGCAGGCCGTAATCATCTCGTCTATCCGTTCGGTCGTTATTTCGAGCGGTTTCTCACAGAGGACGTGCACGCCCCACTCCGCTGCGGCCGTCGCCGGTTGGAGGTGGTTCCCGCTCGGGGTGCAAACGAGAGCGATGTCGAGGTCCGCCTCCGCGAACATCGCTTCGTAGTCCTCGTACCACGCACACCCGTACTTCGTGGCGAACGCCTCCCCTTTGCTGCGGGTACGACACGACCCAGCGACCAGTTCGGCGGTAGCTATCTCCTCGATTCCCCGCGCATGCGTGTCGGCGACGGAGCCGATGCCGACGATTCCAATACGAAACGTCACGGTTCTACCGCCGTGTACCCATCGCAAAAACCTTTCGTCGGTCCGTCTCCCGTTCCGAGCGACCTTACCGGCCCAGTTCCGCCGGAAGGTCGTACGTCGGGTCGTTGACGAACCGGTTCATCCCTGCTTCGAGGGAGAGGGACGTGCCGCCGGGGAGCGCCACCCGAATGCGGTTCGATTCCGCGGTCCGCTCCCGTCCGTCGGCGCTGACAGTCGTGAACTCGTGTTCGCCGTACGCACCGGCCTGGACGAGCATCTCACGGTCCTGACCGCCCACGTTGACGAGCGTCAAGCCGATGCCGTCCGTGGTGATTTCGTCGACGAGCGCCGCGACGCCGTCGGGGAGTCCCGGTCTTCCCCGTCCGAGGTCGAAGTGACGCACCTGGGCCATGACGAGGCCGCCGTAGTAGATGGGTTGTGGCGCACCCATCGTGAGCTGAAGCAACCCCTTCTCCGAAACTGGGTTTCGATTTCGGAGGTAATCCTCGTCGATATCGTCGGGACTGTACCCCTCCTCTCGCATGAGTTTCGTGCGATCCAGAACGTGTGCGTGGTTGGCCTCCATGATGCGTTTCGGGTAGTCGGGAAATTCGCCGTCGAGGTAGGAGAGCCACGCGTATTCGTGACCGTCGGCGTGTTTCGTCTTGGCGCGCGGATCGATGCGTCGCCAGTCCTGTTTGTGGTGGTTGCGCAGATCACGGACGCGCTGTCGGTCGTCGTCCCGCATCGACATGTACCAGAGGTGGACGGCGTACGGGTCGTCCTTGTGCGGTCTGAACTCGAACCAACCGTCCTCGTAGTGAATTTCGCCGTCGTTCTCCTTGAGGACGCCCGAGGCGTTGTAGTGATAGTTCCCCGGTTCACCGAACTTGTGGGGGATGTAGAGGGTATCGTTGACGGCGTCGGCGCTCACCTCGATGCCCCGGTCCATCAGGTGATCGAGTTGCGACCGAGGGAAGTCCAGGTGTTCGCGGGTACCGTCGAGGAGGACGGCGTTCTCGGCAGCGACGGTCGGGCCGATACCGACGTAGTGCCACCCGCCCCACGACCATCCGTAGTAGCCGCCGTACCACTTTCCGTTCGTGTACTCGCCGATCTCGCCCGATCGTCCCACGTTGTCGGGGATGATGCCGCCGTTCTCCGCCGTCCGGTCGCGCCAGGCATCGAGATAGTCGAACACCCATTCGCGGTATCGGTCGTCGCCCGTGTGGAGGTACGCGTTCGTCATCAGACTCGTGACGTTGAGATTCAGCGGGATGTCGCCCTTCGTACATCGTTCGTTGAGCACTTCGAACAGTCGCTCCTCGTTTTCGGGGTCGTGAAGGTCGGCGGCCTCGTCGAATTCGCGGACGTCGCGCCACGGGAGTCCGTGACGCCACCAACGATAGTCCGCTCCGTAGCCGTGGGAAACGTACTCCGAAAAGTCCGCGTGATCGGGACCCATACTACCGGTCTGGGGGCTTCGGACGAGTCGCTTTTCGGCGTCGTAGTTCCCGGTCTCCGAGTCGCCGAGATACAACCCGGCGAACCGTTCCGCGCGGTCGACGACAGCGTCGTCGGTCGGGTCCGCGAGGCCCATATTGTAGGTGTACAGGTTCCCCTCGCCGAGGTGGAACCAGTCGCGGCCCTGGTCGAACTCGTCCACGTACATCGGGTGACCGTAGGGCGTTTCCACCTCGGAGAGGCGGTCGATGACGGCCCGATACGTCTCCGTCGCCGCATCGAGGAACAAACGGTCGCCGCCCATCGCGTACACGAGCGGCCAGTTGTAGAATCCCTCGACGAGGTCGTCGGAGCCATCGATGCCGACGTGGCCGTCCGGTGGCCACAGCGGACGGCCCTCGTCATCGAGATATCGATCGATGAACGAATCGACCGCATCGCGGGTTACGTCGAACAGTCGTCGTTGATTCGTCGCCCAAGCGGGCGGCTTCGTATACGATTTCGTCGCTTCGAACGAGGCCATAGCTTCTACGGGAAGCGCCCACGTAATCAATATTTGGGTCCGGGAAATCGAGTATATAAAGGTCGTTCGATACCGCGCCTTATCGCTCCTCAAGCGATTCGATGGGGTCGGTGTTCCCCCAGTTGACCGTCGCCCCCTCGTTCGGGGATGCCCAGACGACGGCGTTGGCGATGACCCGTTGGACCTCGGGTTGATGGAAGATCGGATACTCCTCGTGGCCGGGACGAAACGCGAAGATTCGACCTCGGCCACGGCGATAGCAGACGCCGGAGCGGAACACCTCGCCGCCCTCGAACCACGAGATGAACACGGTTCGGTCGGGTTCGGGCACGTCGTACGGTTCGCCGTACATCTCGGTCGATGGAATCTCGAAGTGCTCGTCGAGGCCGTCGGCGATGGGGTGACCGGGGTCCGCCACCCAGACGCGTTCGGTTTCGCCGCCGTGCCGATACTTGATGTTGCAGGTCGTTCCCATGAGGCGCGTAAACGGCTTCGAGTTCTTCCCCGAGTGCAACGGGACGAATCCCATCCCATCGTGAACCGCATCGACGACGCGGGTCGCGACATCGTCGCGTACCTCGTCGTTCGCGCAGTGTGACCACCAGACGAGAACGTCCGTTTCGGCGAGGACGGATTCGGTGAGACCGTGCTCCGGTTCCTCTAATGTCGCCGTTTCGACGGAGTGGCCGTCGGCTTCCAGACTCGACGCGATGGCACCGTGGATACCCTCCGGATAGCGTTTCGCGACTGACGGTTCTTCACGTTCGTGGACGTTCTCGTTCCAAACGGTTACTCGAACGGTCATACGTTGTGTGCTCTCGAAAACGAACCATAAGTGTTCGGTTCGACTCGACGGTGTCGTACGCCGAGGCGTCAGCAGGGGAACGATTGTGACGACCCGGCCCATCCGGACGGAGGATGAGGAAGGAAGAACCCTCATATTGTTCCCTTCTGCCGAACAGTAGCGTTACAGAGATAGAGATGTAATGGGCAGTGTTGCACGATAGCATACGTATCCAGTTACGGACGGGCAACGACCGATCAGCCCTCAGCGAAAACGACCGGAAAGGCGGATTCCGGAAAAAGAACTGTCACTGCTATCGCCGATGGTGCCGATCGAACGGGTGCGATGCGGTGTTTTCGGATGGGATCGAGGATTCCCAAGAGGCGAACGGGCCATCGATCAACCGGCGTTCGCTGCGAAGCGGTTAGATACTGATGGCGGTCGCAGTTCCGCCGCGTGGCGTTTCAACGCTCATCGGTGACCGCTACGGTCGAAGGATCGCAAGTCGTCAACGGTACGGGAGCCGCTGGTTCCCTACAGGGGAACAAATTTATATTAGGGGAGTACCGTTTGTGTGGTATGACAAGACAGGCCGAGGAAAACACCGGACGAACGATCCAATCGGTGAAGATAGCGTTCAACATCATCGACGTAATCCAGGAGCGTCAGAACGTCGGTGTGACCGAGTTATCGAACGAACTGGGACATTCGAAGAGCACCATTCACAGCCACCTGCAGACGCTCGTCGACCGGGAAATCGTGGTTCCCAAAGACGACAGATACCGTCTGAGTCTCCGAATTCTGGACATCGCGAGTCACGTTCGGGACCAGGTTGGGAACTACGAAGTGATCGAGAAGGAAGTCGAGGAGTTGGCGATGAACACGAACGAAATCGCGCAGTTCGGAATCGAGGAGTACGGTCGGGTATCGTACCTCTGTAAATCGAGAGGGCCGAAGGCGGTCGAGACGGCGTCGAGGGTCGGAACGCAACAGCCGATGTACGCGACTTCGTTGGGAAAGACGATCCTCGCACACTTGCCTGCCGAGCGACAGGATCGGATAATCGCGGACTGCAGTTTCGAACGGCAGACGGAGAAAACGATTACGAGCTCCGAGGAACTTCGCGACGAACTGGAGACGATCATCGAACAAGGATACGGGATCGACAACGAGGAGAACATCCACGGGCTTCGGTGCGTTTCCGCGCCCATACAAAGCGGGGATTCGATACTGGGCGCCATCAGCATTTCCGGCCCGACGAGTCGGTTCACGGACGACCGACTTCACAACGAACTCGCGGATCACGTCCTCCGCGCGGCAAACGTCATCGAGCTCAATACGAGATATTCCTAGTCGCGCTGCTCTCTTTTGGGGATTTGAACTCCGCGGCGAGGCTCCCGAGGGACCAAAGGTCCGAAAGCATGGGAGCCCGCACCAACGTGTTCACTATCGGGATCGCTTCGATATCCCGCCAGCGGGGAGGTCCGCGTGTCGAAGTCGGTGATCGTTCTAGAGATGACTCTCGCCGACTGCGACCGGACCGTCATTCCGCGATGAGGCGTTCGATGTCGTCTTCGAGTTGACCGTACAGCTCCTCCGCCGTCCGCTCGTCCGCGGGCGACAGCGGTTCGATCGGCTCACGAACCTTCCCGCCGTGTAATCCGGCGAGGTCGAGTCCCTTCTTCACCGCTGAAACGCTGATCGCTCCGGCTATCGTGTTGTTCTTCCCGGTCTCTTCGCGGAAGTTTTGATAGGGCACACAGATGTTGCGGATGCGTCTCGCGCGCTCCCAGTCGCCCGCAGTAAGCGCATCGAATAACGCGAGTCCGATTTCCGGGCGGAAGTTGCTGACGCCCGCCGAGAACCCTTCGATACCCTCGTTCCAGAACGGTAGGGCAAACGGCTCGGCGAGACCGTCCACCCAGACGACGTCGTCGGCACCCGCTTCGACGCCCCTTCCGAGTTTGACTGCGTCCTCAAGGGCGTACTTGATCCCGACAACACCATCGACGTTCGTCAGATCCCGCAGGTATTCGACCGAGGGGTCGAACCCCTTGACGTACGGGACCAAGGGGGCATCGGCGACGGCATCGAGTTTCTCGTAGTATCGGATGAGCCCCTGTTCGTGGATGTACGAGTGATCCGGGGGCATTATCATCATCGCGTCGACTCCGACGCGGTCGTAACTACGGATGGTATCCTTCGCTTCCTCCGTACTCCCGCCGACACCGGCGAGAATGCAGGCGTCCGAAGGGAGCGCGTCCACGCTGGATCGTGTTACTTCGACCCGCTCGTCCCGTGAGAGGGAGTGGTACTCGCTGATATTAGCGGACGCCAAAAACGTCCGAATCCCGCCGTCATAGAGACTTCTCGCGTTCTCTTGGAGCTTTTCGTGTTCCACCTCGAGGTCGTCGTCGAACGGTGTAAGGAGTCCAGCGGCGACACCACGCAGGTGCTGACGCACCTCATCGTTGGAAAGTGGCATACTCGAGAATCTAAGCGCGTCAGCATAAAATCTTCGTCTATGAAAATCAAATTTGACATATGAGTGGGAAGACTGTCCGGATTGAAAATGGGATTCACCCGACATTCATAATTCGACTCGGCATCCATCCCCCCGATACGTGCGAACGGGAAATTCCCCGAGGTTTATCGTCCTGCGGTCGGCAGTAGTGTACATGCGGCTTACGAACGTTAGCGGCTACGCACTCTCGTCCCCGATAGACCCGCCACAAGACCGTCGTTTTTCCGGCGGAGTCAGACGCTTGCGCAAACGCGATGTCGTTCTCGTCGTCCTCGAAACCGAGACCGGAGAACGGGGCGTCGCGACCGCCGGTGCGAGCAGTTCCGCGATGCGGGAGTACTTCGAAGGAGATTCACAGGCGACGTTCGCCGACGTCGTTAACGGTGCCGTGTCCGAGTCACTCGTCGGCGAATCCATCGAGGCGGTCACCGATGCGCACGAACTGTTGCACGAAACCGGACTCCCGGATCGGCTTCGATACGAGGCGATCTCAGCGATCGACGTGGCGCTGTACGACCTCCGTGGGAAAGAACTGGGCGCACCGATCTACGAACTCCTGGCCGAGGAGTTCGGAAGCGACCCTACGACGGAGATACCGATGTACGCGAGCGCGGGTATGTACATGGACCCGGCCGGATATGCCGAGCAGGCACGGGCCCTCGAAGCATCCGGGTTCATGGGGTACAAGTACCGACCGGGAATCGGAGTCGACGGTGATCGGGAGACGATCGACCGCCTCGCCGAAACGGTCGACGACATGGAGTTCATGCTCGACACGCATACGTGGTGGAAGCTCCGTGACGCGTATGGGGAAGCGGCGGTTTCGGAACTGGTCGAGTACGCGAGCGAGCGCGGGGCGTACTGGATAGAGGAACCCGTCGAACCGGACGACAGGGCGGGATACATCGAGCTCTCGGCCACGGGTGCACCGCTCGCGGGCGGTGAGAGCGAGGAGACATCGGCCGGGCTCATCGAACTCGGGCGAACCGAGGCCGTCGATTTCCTCCAGGGGGACGTCCGGCATCACGAGGGGTACACGGGCTGTGTGTCGGCTGTCGAGTTCTGTCGCGGCCGCGATGTCGAATTCGTCCCACACAACTTCGGCACGTGGCTCGGTCTCGTCGCCAACGCGCACCTCGTCGCCGCCGCCCCGGAGGTAGACCTGCTCGAATATCCCGTCTTCGAGCGCGACCCGTTGCTCGGGGGGGACGTCGACCCCGGAATGTACCCGTTCGACCTCGCGTTCGACATCATCACCGGAACGCCATCGGTTACGGACGGCGTTCTGACGGTCCCCGATGGCCCCGGACTTGGCGTGGAAGTCGATCTCGATGTCATCGAGGAGTATCCGTTCATCGACGGTCCGTGGACCGAGTTCCGGTACGACGAGGACCTCTGATTCTCCGTCTGTATGGGATGTTCCCTCCCACGAGTTCCGCCGTCGACCGCTGCGTGACATAAATTATAACTTACCCGACTCGGAGGGTAGCACATGGAAGTTACGAACGTCGAGACGATTCCCATCTCTACGAGCCTTCCCGAAGGGGAGGGAGTGGGTGATGCTCGCGGCTTCGGACGAACGCGTGCGACGACGTTACTCCGGATCGAAACGGACGAAGGAACGATCGGGTGGGGCGAAGCGTTCGCTCCGGGTCCCATCGTGGCGGCAACGATCGACGAACTGTTTCGGGACCAAGTCGTCGGGATGGACCCGTTCGACGTCGAGTCGCTCGCCGACCGGTCGTACACGGACCCGTACCACTTCGGCGGAAGCGTGTTCGTGCAGAGTTGCGTCAGCGCCATCGACGTTGCCCTCTGGGACATCATCGGGAAAACGGTCGGACGACCCGTTCATCGGCTTCTCGGCGGCACGGAGTGTCGGACACTGACGCCGTACGCGTCGACGATGTACTTTACCGAAGCGGACCGGCCACTCGAACGACCCATTCAGGAAGCCGTCGATGAAGGGTTCACCGCCGCGAAGATAAAGATCGGAAGTGGGTTCGACGACGACGTCGAACGGGTCCGCATCGCACGACGACTCCTCGGCGACGATGCGCGCTTGATGGTCGATATGAACGGGAACTATCGCCCGCAACAAGCCGTCAAGACGGCGAGGGCCATCGAGAAGTACGATATCACGTGGATCGAAGAACCCGTACCGCCGGAGAACCAGACCGGATACCGCGAGGTGAAATCCCGGATCGACACGCCGATAGCGGCAGGCGAAGCCCACTACGGACGATTCGCGTTCAAGCGCCTCATCGACGACCGGGCCGTCGACATCGTTCAACCCAACCTCGGACGATGTGGTGGGTTTTCTGAGGCGCGACTGATCGCGGACATGGCCACGACGGAGAACGTCGCCGTTCGACCGCACATCTGGAACAGCGGGGTCGGAATGGCCGCGGCGGTGCAGTTCGCCGCGAGCGTCTCGTCCTACCCGCACACCCGAAACATCCCGGAACCGATGATGGTGGAGTTCGACAGGAGCGAGAACCCGCTTCGGAGCGAGATTCTCGAAACGCCGTTCGATCCGTCCGGCGGAGTCCTCGACGTCCCGCAGGGTCCCGGACTGGGTATCTCGGTCGACCGAGACACGGTCGAGCGCTATCGAACTGAGTGAAGACGGCCATCTTTCGGCCCTACATAGTTTTATTTACGATGCCACTCCATCAGTGAGCATGCAACGAGGACTCGTCGTTTTAGACGACACCGAGATGCACAGACGCTTGCTCGAAGAGGCCGGTCGGTTCGCAGCCAACTCCGACGCCGAGTTGATACTGTTTTCCTGGATAACGCCGGAGCAGTTCGAAGAGCAACTCGATGCGCTCGAATCGGTGGAGGAGACTGAACGGACGAACTATCGCGAGTTCACGGCACAGGAGGCCGCCGTGCGCTTCGGCCGTCGGTTTGCCGAGGAAACGCTGGGGACGCTATCCGAGGACGTGAGCTACGACGTCGTCGGCGAAGTGACGGAGAAGGACGAACTCGGGAGTACGGTACTCGAAGTGGCGGAGAAACACGGCTGTGATCACGCGTTCGTCGCCGGACAGAAACGGTCTCCCACGGGGAAAGCCCTGTTCGGCGACGTCACACAACGGGTTATCCTCAACTTCGACGGGTTCGTGACGACCGCGATGGAATGATCGTCAACGGTGGTCGAGGTCCGTCAGTGGTCACTGGAATGATCGTCGGCGGAGATTGAGACCAATCGGCGGTCGCTGGAACGACCGCCGGTTCCAGTTGATTTAATAGCCAAACACGCAATCGTACCAGCATGGACGTTGTAGTGACCGGTGTCTACGGACGCTGTGGAACCGCCATCATCGATAACCTTCACGACCGACCCGAATACGACTTCACGTACTTCAACCGGTCCGATAGACCGAGCGACCACCCGTACGGCGAGTACGACACGGTCGTCGGCGACATCGCCGAGTACGAAAAAGTTCGAGACGCCTTCGAGGGACAGGACGCCGTCGTCCACCTCGCCGCCTACCCGTACACCGACGGCGACTGGGGGGAGATCCTCGAACCGAACATCATCGGCATGTACAACGCGCTCGAAGCCGCCAGAGAAGCGGAGGTCGAATCGTTCGTCTTCGGATCGACGAACCACGTCATGGGGATGTACGAACAGGCGCACAAACCCGAGTTGTACGCCCCCACGTACGACCTCGTCATCGACGACACCGATCCGGTCCGTCCCGATTCGTACTACGGAGCATCCAAGAGTTTCGGCGAGGACCTCGGCCGCTACTACGTCGAGAACTACGAGTACCCGAAGCGATTCTACGCGCTTCGCATCTGTAGCGTGCGGATGCCGGAGTACGACCATCCCTACGGTGACGCGGAAATCGGCGTCGAGGAGGGCGAGTGGGAACGAAACAGCGCCGAGTACGACGAACAGGTGGCGCGAATGAAAGCGACGTGGCAGTCGCGGCGGGATTTCGCCCATCAGATCGACTGTTGTCTACAGGACGAGTCCGTCGAATTCGATATCTTCAGCGGCGTGAGCGACAATCGACGACGGTGGTACGACCTCGAACACGCGCGCGCGAAGATCGGATACAACCCACAGGACGACGGCGAGGAGTGGGACGCGCCCCCGGAATAGGATTCCGTGTTCCCCGACCGTACTCGTTCGAACCTCAGTAGTTCAGATACGCCGTCTTGATGGAACTAAAGAAGTCGAGACCGGCGTCACCCTGTTCCCGGTACGTGTTCGTCGACGACCCTTTGTAGCCGCCGAACGGCACGTGAAGTTCCAAGCCGGTCGTCTTCTCGTTCACCTTCGCGACGCCCGCCTCGACGTCCTCGATGAACTGATGTCCCTCCGAGAGGTCGTCCGTGACGATACTGGCCGACAGGCCGAACTCCACGCCGTTCGCGACGGCCACCGCCTCCTCGAAGTCCGACACCGAGATGACTGCGAGTACCGGTCCGAACACCTCCTCCTGGGCGATTCGCATGTCGGCGCGGACGTCGGAGAAGACGGTCGGTTCGACGAAGTGTCCGTTGTCGTATTCGTCACCGGTGAGACGGTCGCCGCCGGTTTCGAGGGTCGCACCGTCTTCGAGGCCGATATCGACGTATTCGAGCGTGCCTTCGAGTTCGCTCTCGGTCACGTGTGGTCCCATGTCGACGTCCGTGGCTCCGTCCCCGATTTCGATCGATTCGGCGTAGTCCACGATGCCCGCGACGAATTCGTCGTACACGTCCTCGTGGACGATGGCGCGGGAACAGGCGGTACACGCCTGTCCGGTGACCCCGAACGCGCCCGAACCGACGATGTCTACGGCCTCGTCGAGGTCGGCACTCGGCATCACGGCGGTCGGGTTCTTTCCGCCCATCTCACACTGCACGCGTTTCAGGTCCTCGGTCGCGGTCTGGGCGACCATCGTCCCGATGGCCGTACTCCCAGTGAACGACACGGCGTCGACCGCACCGTGTTCCGTAAGGGGGCCTCCGACGTCGCTACCCGACCCGGTCACGTAGTTGACCACCCCGGCGGGCAATCCGGCCTCCTCCAGGCATTCGACGAGTTTCAACGAGACGCCGGGTGCGGCGGACGCGGGTTTGAGAACGACCGTGTTCCCCGCCGCGAGGGCCGGAGCGAGCTTCCACGCCGGAATGGCGATGGGATAGTTCCACGGCGTGATGAGCGAGACGGTTCCGAGCGGTTCGCGTTTCGTGTACAGTTGCTTGTTCGCGGCGCTCGCCGCTTTCATCGTACCGCCGAGGTCACGGGTCTTCTCCGCGTAGTAATCGAAGATATCGATGGCGCGTTGTACTTCGCCACCGGCCTCCGCGAGGGTCTTTCCCTCTTCCGTGGTGAGCGTCTCGGTCAGTTCGTCCTTGCGCGTATCGAGTGCGTCTGCCGTCCGTTTCAGGATACGACCGCGCTCCGGTGCGGGCGTCGAAGCCCATTCGTCCTGCGCCGCAACTGCTGCCTCGACCGCGCTTCTTGCGTCGTCACCCGTCGATTGTTGGTACGTCGCCACGATTTTGGTTTCGTTCGCCGGATTACGTACCGCAAACGTGTCACCCGACGCTGATTCTGTCCAGTCTCCGTCGATATAATTACCGTAGTCTGTCGACATCCTCAGAGACAGCAACGGACGGACACTATACTAAGGTTTTGGTGATGACAAACGAAATGAGGAGGATATCCACCGAGATGAAAAGCGAAGAGACCCACCCCAACCGATTTATACTGTTACTACGTACCACGCTACCAATGAGTTCAGTTCAGAAAACTGGCGAGACCAACGACGGAACTAGCCGTTCGATGGAATTGTTTTCGACGATCAGAAACTCGGTCACGCTCTCCCTCGCGACGCTGGGAATCATCATCTTCGTCATCGGGTTCCTCATCAACACCGGAATCTGGGCGGCGATGTGCGCCACCTGGGGGGCGGCGCTTTTCCTCGTCGGCGTAGTTGGGTACACGTTCATTTGGTGGCAACGTCGGTAAGCGACCGACGAACCATCCGCCCACGCGTGGCGGCGATTCCGGGACGTCTCGAACTATTTCGCGTTCCCGGAACGTTTCGAACTACTTCTCGTCGCGATTCGGCTACCCGCATGCTACCGGGAGACTTCCCACTACCTCGAAACCGTGGTCATCGGCGCTTCAGTTGCGAGACGGCGTTCTCTCCCGGTCGCCGATGTAACGAGAGGTCGGCTACTTTTCTGATGGTGAATTCGCCGAGAATGTTCACTTCACACCCCGATTCGAGGTGTCCGCCCACCGTTCTGTCGCCGTTGAACGCCGTGACGTGCAGGTGAGGTTCACCATCCGCGATGAGGCCACCGACGTTCGTCACCTCCCACGAACCGTCGAGCGAGAGGTGTACGTTCCGGTCGGTCTTGTCCTCCGGAAGGTCGGTTCGGTTCACGTAGTGGATGTTCAGGTTGCTGAACGTTCCGATACCCGAGACGAGGACGCCCGTGTCCACGTCGTGTGTTTCACAGGCGTCGATGATCGATTCGAGTGCCAAGTCACCGCGGTCGAGACGGACGATGACGTGTCCGTCGGATTCGAACGTTTCCATGGACCTACAGTGCTGACTGCGTGTAGCGGTGGGATAAGTCTTCACCCTCGAATCGGGACGAAACGAACGCACATGGGTTTCGGCACCGCTACGGAATCCCTCGGCTGTGGTCGCCCCGTTTCCGGATGCAGTTCGAACACCGCCACCCCGCCACCGTCCTTGTTTGCGGCGAAGAGGTATCGACCGGTCGGGTCGAGCGCGATGGTGCGGGGCGTCCGTCCACCCGAGGAGACGTGGCTCTGCACATCGAGTCGGCCAGACGTCGGATCGACTTCGAAGAACGCGATGCTGTCGTGGCCGCGATTGGATCCGTACACCCACCGTCCCGACGGGTGAACACGGAGGTCAGCGGCCCGGTTTTCGCCGTCGAACGACGACGGCAGCGTGCTCACCGTTTCGACGTTTCGGAGCGCTCCCGTCCCCGGCCGTACGTCGAACACGGTCAGCGTCGATTCGATCTCGTTGACGACGTAGAGGAGACGCCCGTTCGGGTGACGCTCGAAGTGTCGCGGACCGGTTCCCGGCGGAAGCGTCACGTCGGGAATCGACGCCGAATCCAGATTCCCATCAGATCGGTGAAAGAGGGTGGCGATGCGATCACGCCCTAAGTCGGGAACGTAGACGACGCCACCGGTCGGCCCCGGCGCGATGGAGTGGGGATGTGAAGCAGTATCCTGTCCTTCAGCCCCGAATTCGAGAGTCGTGCCGACCCCCAGTCGGCCGTCGGAACCGACCGGGAAGGAGGAGACGGTCCCACCGCCGTAGTTCGCGACGTAGACGTAGTTTCCGTAACTGTCGATGGACACGTAGCAGGGACCTGCTCCGCCGCTCGGCCGTCTATTGAGTCGCGTCAGGGTCGCATCCGGGTCGTCGATCCGATACGCGGAAACGAGGCCACCAGCAGTCCGGTCGACCGTGTACACGTACTCCCCAGTCGGGTGGATCGCGAGATAGTATGGGTTTTCGGCGGGTGAACTTCCCGATTTCGTCACCGACCCATTTGAGGCATCGAACCGATAGCTAACGACGCTGTCCGTCCCATCACCCGGCGATGAACACACGAGCATCACCGATCGTGAATCGACCATACTCCCCCGTCACGCCGCACGGATATGTGGGTTTCCACGAGATGCTTCCGTGTGTTGGGGGGTCGGTAGCTTCGCGTCGAACGACCGAAGTAGTTATGCGCGCGACGGCCAACGAACAGTCATGTGCGAACGATTAGCAGGGGCTGTCGCCGTCGTCACGGGCGGCGGAAACGGAATCGGTGCGGCAACGTGCGTTCGACTCGCCGAAGCGGGCGCGTCGGTTGTCGCAGTCGACTGGGATTCGGATGCCGCCGAGGCGACGGCATCGAAGGTGAAGGACCGAACTGGTCGGGAAGCGGTCGGCATAACGGCCGACGTCGGCGACGAGGAACAGGTGATGGAGATGGCAGAGACAGTATCGAATCGGTTCGGACACGTCGACGTCCTGGTGAACAACGCCGCGGTCCGCGCCGCTCCGGGACCGGTAACGTCGGCCGACGAAACGAGTTGGGACCGCATCCTCGCGGTGAACCTCAAAGGCGTCGCGTTCTGCGCGAAGCACGTGATTCCGTTGATGGAGACGGGCGGGTCGATAGTCAACGTCGCGTCGAACGGCGCGTCGGTCGCTCGGCCCGAGTGGTCGCAGTACGATGCGACGAAAGGGGCACTCGTTTCGATGACTCGAGACATGGCCTGTGACCACTCCGCCGACGGAATCCGGGTAAATGCCGTCTCTCCGGGGTGGGTCATCACGGAGTACCATCTCCCCGACGACGAAGCGGAGGCACGCCGGTTCTTCGCGGAGAAGACGACGCCGCACGCCGACGGTCCCGGTGTCCTCAAACGTGCGGCGACACCGCGCGAAATCGCCGACGCCATCCTCTTTCTTGCGTCCGAGGAGTCGTCGTTCATCACGGCAACCAACCTTCCCGTCGATGGCGGCGTCGGGGCGGTCGGAAAGGGATTGGCGTGGCGCGACGCGGGTTTCGAAGAGACCACCGATTGATCTGCCAGACGTAACGCGAACGGGAGGCGGATTCAATCGTCGATGCGGTTCGCTTCGAGAAACTCCCAGTCGAAGGAGTATCCCAGTCCGGGATCGTCGGGCACGGGAACGTGTCCGTCGTCGTCCAACGGGTCGACGATATCGGTCAACCACGGCGTCGCCGCCTCGTAGTCGAACTTCGGATGTAACAACCCTCGTTCGTAGTACTCGCCCGGCGTCGTCATCGCTCCCAGGAGGTGTAAGTTCGGAGCGTTTCCGCCGTGGACTTCGCAGGCGACGTTGAACGACTGACAGAGGTGAACGACCTTTATCGCGGGCGTAAGCCCACCGACGTCGTTGACGCCGACACGGCTGATGTCGGCGACGTCGCGTTTTATCCACTCCGCACGAGTGTACATCTGCCCTTCCGCGGTCTCCGGTCCGACGACGGGAACGTCGACGGTCTCCGTCAGCCACTCGTAGGAGGACATCGAGTGTTCGTCCATCGGTTCCTCGAACCATTTGAAATCGAGGTCCGAAAGGGCACGTCCGATCCGCTGTGCCTCGGTTCGACTGTAGTAGTGGTGCGAATCGAGCATGAGACCGACGTCGGGGCCGACCGCCTCCCGAACCGCACGACACGCCTCGATGACGCGGTCCGGGTCCGCGTCGTACGGCGGCATCCAGGTGTGGAGTTTGACGGCACGATACCCCTGGTCGAGCAGTTCGACGGCGAAATCGGCGTACGCCTGCGGCGTTCCGAGTCCGTCCGGGTCGTCGTCACCGACCATCGTGCTGGCGTAGGCCGGAATCCGCTCCCGGTGGCCACCCAGTAGCCGATAGACGGGGACGTCGAAGTGCTTTCCGGCGACGTCCCACAGCGCACAATCGATTCGAGCGACGTTCGAATCCGTGAGCGTGCCTCGGTGAAGCCGTTGTGATCGGTTGAGCCGTCGCCAAATTCGCTCCCGTTCGAGTGGGTCCTCGCCGACGAGATACGTGCTCGCGAGGTCGTTCGCCTCCTCGGTCCCACCGGGACAGTAGCCGTCCGGGCCGCCGTCCACGAGTATGCGCGTGATGGTCCCAGTCCGCTTGGATGGATCACCGGGATGGGCGTGACCCCTTTCGTCGTGACTCTTTCTCGAACGGTACGTGAATCGGATCGTTTCGATGTCGTGGATCTGCATCGCGAGGTACTAACTACACGGACGAACCGCGGTTAAGCGTTCGGTTGGTTCGAGGTCGTTCGGTACCGATCGCGGCACAGCTATGGTGGGAAAGAAAGCCGAGAAGAGCGGGTCGTCGTCAATCCGCCATCGATCGGCGGTCAGTCGTCCCCGTCGACGATGGAGTCGCTGTGCCAGTACTCGTGATCGTCTTGCACGCGGAAGCACGCCGTTTGGTGGCGTTCGTCGTCCTCCGAATCGTACGAGTCCGGGACCGTCGTCCGGCACACTTCGCGCGCCTCGGGACACCGGGTGTGGTAGTGACAGCCGCTCGGCGGGTTGGTGGGATCCGGGATGTCGATCTCCCTGATCGGCGACTCCTCGATGACCGTCTCCTCCTCGTTGTGGGTGAGTTCGGGCGTCGCCCATCGAAGGGCTTGCGTGTAGGGGTGTTGCGGGTTGTGGATGATCTGCTCCGGCGGACCGATCTCGACGAGTTCGCCGAGGTAGACGACCCCGATACGGCCGCCCGTTTTTTCCGCGATGTATCGCGCGTTCGAGAGGTCGTGCGAAACGAACAGATACGACGTGTCGAACATGTCCTGAAGCTGTATCATCAGGTCCATCATCTCGACGCGCAGCGAGACGTCGAGCGCGCTCACCGGTTCGTCGGCGAGAATGAGGTCGGGGTTCATCAGCATCGACCGGATGATGGCGACGCGTTGCTGTTCGCCGCCGGACAGTTGGTGAGGATAGCGTTCGAAGTAGTCCTCGGCGGGGGACATCCCGACGTGTTCCAGCAGCCCCAGAATACGTTGTTTCCGGTCGTTTCCGTCTAGATCATCGTTCCACCGCTTGAGGGGCATTTCGAGGGCCGCTTTGACTCGGCGGTGTGGGTTCAGTGAGCTACCGGGGTCTTGGTGAACGATCTGAAGCGAGCGTCGGACGTCCTCCCAGGCGATGGTGGCGCTCCCGCCCGAATCCCGTACGTCCCAGATATCGTGTCCGCGGTATTCGATGCTCCCACCGGTCGGTCGCTGCAGTCCGACGGCCGTCTTCCCGAGCGTCGTCTTGCCGCACCCGGACTCGCCGACGAGAACGATGGCGTCGTTCTCGTAGATGTCGAGCGAGATGCCGTCGACCGCCTTGACGGTGTCCGCATCGGAGAAGATGTCGAAGAACCCCTTTTCCTTCTCGAAGTGGACTTCGACGTCTCGCATCGACACCACCGGTTCGCCGTCGGAACTGACCGTTCCGGCGCTCGCGCTGACGGAGCTTTCGCCGAATCCGGCGAGCGACGACGAATCCTCCGTCATCGGGATGGTTTCGGCGGCGTCTTCCCAGTGGTGACAGTTGACGTGATGGTCGCCGTTGACCCGATATGCCTCCGGGTCGTCCTTCTCACAGTACTCGTCCGCGAGCGGACAGCGGGGGTGGAAGGAACATCCGGAAGGAACGTTCACGGGGTCGGGAGCGCTTCCTTCGACCGGTCGCATCTCGTCGATGGACGATTCGAGGTTCGGCGTCGATTTCAACAGGAGTCGCGTGTACGGGTGGGTCGGTTCCTCCAATACCTCCTTCATCGGCCCCAGTTCGACGATTTCGAACGCGTACATCACCGCGATACGGTCGACCAAGTCCGCGATCAGCGGCAGGTCGTGGGTGATGAAGACGATCGTGAGGTCGTACTGGTCCTTGAGGTTCTGGAGCAGCGAAATGATCGACCGCTGCATGAGCAGGTCGAGCGCCGCGGTCGGTTCGTCCATCACCAACACTTCCGGTTCGAGAATGAGCGACAGCGCGATGAGCGCCCGCTGTTTCATCCCACCGGACAGTTCGTGCGGATAGGAATCCAGCACGCGGTCGGGGTCGAGATAGAGGTCTTCGAGGAGTTGGTGTGCACGTTGCATTCCCTCGTCGATGTCGTAATCGTGAGCGTTCAACGTCTCGACGAAGTGGGTTCGAATCGAGCGAACGGGGTTGAACGAACTCATCGCCCCCTGGAACACCATGGACACCTGCTCCCAACGAAACTCCTTCAGATCGCGCCCTTCGAGATCGAGGACCTCGACTGGTTCGCCTTGTTTCGGCTGGTACGTGATATCGCCCGTGAGCACCCCGGGGTCGACGACGGCGTCGAGGAGCGCCGAGGCGAGCATCGACTTTCCGCTTCCGCTCTCCCCGACGACCCCGAGGACCTCGTTCCGCTGTACGTCGAGGTCCACCGAGTCCAGGACGTTCGAATCGCCACGTTCCATGTCGAACGTGACGGACGCGTTTCGTACCTCTAGGATCGATTCTTCCGCCGTGTCGAGTTCATAGCTCGATTGTGAAACGGTCATCGTCTATAGTCCTCCGTTGGTCATGCTACCAGCCGATTCGTCTTCTTCGCCCACGTGCGCTTCCGCCTCAGCGGTCGTCTTCTCGTGACGTGCACGGACGCGCGGATTGAACACCCTGTCGAGCGACTGCCCTAGAAGGATCAGTCCGATGGAGATGAACACGATCGCCGCCATCGGCACGAGGAACCAGTGCAGCGCCTCGGGTCTGATGTGGGCCTTCGCGTCGTAAGCCTGTTTCAGCGTAGTCCCCCAGTTCAAGTCCTCGTACGGGAGGACACCGAGATAGTACAACGCCACCGCCTCGAAGATGACCCGCCGCGCCGCGTTGGTCAGGTTGATCACGACGTACGGCATCAGATGTGGAATGATTTCCTTGAAGACGATAGTTGGCGTCGAAATTCCCATCGCTCGCGCCGCCTCGACGAACGCTTCCCCTCGGAGCGTGAGTACCTGTGACCTGATGGCACGCGCGAGACCGCCCCAGGACGCGATACACAGCAGGATGCCGATCACGTACGGGTTACCGCTGATGTCGAGCAAGAGAGCCAGCGCCATCACGAGCGGGAACGCGGGGATGTTGATGAAGATGTCCGTAATCGAACTGAGAATCGTGTCGGCCCGGCCACCCTTGTAGCCCGCAATGCCGCCGACGACGGTTCCGACGACGACGGTGAAGAGCGCTCCGGACGTAATCATCTTCAGCATCGTCTGGGTCGCGTTGACCACTTGCGAGAGCAGGTCGCGTCCCATCTTGTCGGTCCCGAGAGGGTACTGCCAGTTCTGGAAGGGTTTGACGAGCGCCGGTCCCTCCGCCACCTTCGTCGGCTCGATAAAGACCGTTCCGAGTGTCCCCATCAGCACGTAGACCAACAGGATGGTGAATCCGATCTGTGCCCTGCGGTCACGCTTGATGATCTCGAACGGTGCGTGAATGTAGGCATCGTACAGCTTTCGATATCGGTCGCGTCGGGTCTCCTCGTACTGTGAGACCACCTCGAATGGAGAGTTAACGTTCCCGCCGTCCGTGCGAACGGCGCTCTCGTTTCGTTGGTCGTCACTAGACGACACTGCCTCTCTCAGCGGGTCAGTCATCGTTGACCCTCCTCTGTCGGTACAGTCGGTAATTTCGTTTGTAGATTCTCATCGTTCGTTTGTGTGTCATATTCAGTACGATTCACTGTTCTGCCCTCCCGCGCGCGGATCGATCAACGAATACGTCAGATCGGCGAACAGCAGTGCGAGTACGACCGCCACCGTGATGAGAACGAACCCGCCCATCATCAGCGGATAGTCGCGCTGATAGAACGCCGACAGCGTGTAGTAGCCGATGCCCCGGTATTGGAACACCTTCTCCAGGACGACGGAACCGCCGAACATCTCCCCGATGCTGATCATCAGCGTCGTGTACATCGGGAGGACGGCGTTTCGCGCGACGTATTGCGTCGAGATGGTTATATCGGAGAGTCCGCGAAGACGGGCCACACGGAGGTAGTCGGACCCGAGAACGCGAATGGAGTTCCCGCGCATTCCCAGCGAAGCGATGCCCGAGGCAACGAGCATGGACATAACCGGCAACGCGGCGTGGCGTATTATCCCTTTGATGTACAGCCAGTTGAACCCGACCGGGACGCCCGTCGGTTGCTTGCCACCAGTCGGGAACCATCCGAGCCGATACGAGAACGCCATCAAGAGCAGAAACGCCAACACGTAGAACGGAACCGAACCCATGAGGATTGCCCACGAAGTCAGTCCGACGTCCAGCTTTCCGCCTTCCCAGTACGCCATCAATGCGCCCACCATGACGCCGATGAAGAAGCTGATGAACAGCGACCAACTCAAGACGAACAGCGTCCACGGCAGCGTGTTCGCGATGATCTGGGCAACGGGGTCGGAATAGTACGTCGACACGCCGAGATTGCCCTGTATCATGTTCGCCATGTAGTGGACGTACGCGATCGGTATCGGTTCGCTCGGATTGACGCTCATTCGAAGCTCGACGATATCCCGAGCGCGAGCCGGGTTGACGCCTTGCCGCTGCAACTTTCGCACCATCGCTCCCATCGGGTTCCCCGGCAATAGCCGCACGAGGACGAACGACAGGGTAGTGACCGCCCACGCCGTGAACAGCGCTTGTCCTACTCTTCGTACACGCCAGTCTATCTTTACCATGTTACACGTATGCAAGCCGTTTCGAGAGCTTCATAATCAATTTATCCCATATTGTTACTATAATTATGTATATATTAATATATGAATGAGTCGCTTCGTGCACGGTCCCTCGGCGGTCGGTTCATTCGAAGGGTTCCCACCCGGTGTAGAGTACCACCACGCTCATGACGAACGTGAAAACGATGGGGATGAGCGTCACCGTCGCAGTCACGTATGGTCCGGTCCCCGGTTCGAGATAGAGAAACGAGAACCCCAACAACAGGAGAAAGAGGATGTCGATGCCGAGCACCGTTCTCGATGCCGTTCGAAGTAGTCCCATAGCTGTATGTATGAATCCGTTGTATTAAACATTCAGTTCTCATCGCTACGAGTTCCGAAACGTCCGTTGGGTTGGGAACCCGGGTTGATATGGGAACGGGTTGGTTGGTGCCCAACTCTCACCGCTATCCTTTGTACTTCAGCGTACCGTCGGCCATCTTGGGTGCGATATAGAGCGCGTCGTCGACACCGTTTTTGATGCCGGGTTTGACGTCGAGTCCCCAGTGTGCACCGTTGTACGCACCGGCGTCGGGTTGGTACAACATCTCCGCCTCGGGGAGCGTTTGGTTCCACCACCACATCAGTTCGTGATGGTATTTCGAGTCGCCCGTCGACTGCCACTTCCGAATGTGTTGTTCGATGTTGATGGTCTTCGTCCCGCTCGAACCTTTGGGGTCGCCGATTGGCATCGGAATCTCGCTCTCGGGGGCGAAGTGAAGGATGGATTGGAGCCAATCGATGACCAGATCGGTCGCCCACATCGCAGTGATCCCGTTCGAGGACGACCCGTCGGGCATGATATCATACTTCCCTTTGTTGCGGCGGTCGTCGAACGTCGCGTCGTCGACCTGCTCCTGTTTCGTGTCGATGCCGAAGTCTTTCAGGTTCTGCTTGAGCACTTGGATGTCCTGTCGGTCGGATCCGTTCATGATGGAGAGTTTGAACCGCTTTCCATCGGGGGTCATCCATTTGCCGTTGCTCTTCGTGTATCCCTCTT
Organism: Haladaptatus sp. AB618; assembly: GCF_024136965.1. Taxonomy (NCBI): domain Archaea; kingdom Methanobacteriati; phylum Methanobacteriota; class Halobacteria; order Halobacteriales; family Haladaptataceae; genus Haladaptatus; species Haladaptatus sp. AB618. The sequence continues at coordinate 188,940 of NZ_JAMYJX010000006.1, forward strand.
GGCGAAGGAGTTCAGCAGCACGCTTCGTATCGTTCTCGCCGTACTTCGTGAAGTCCTTGACCCACTCGGCGGTCTCGTCTTTGCCCCTGCTCAACACCTTTCCCGGGACGCGGCACGGTGCCCAATCGAACGTCCGGTTCACGCCTTGGAGCAGCGATTCGGTCTGTTTCCGACTGTAGACGTGGCAAACCGCTTTGCGAACGTTGACGTTGTTGACCGGCGAGTCGTAGTCGACGCCGTGCCCGCAGTTGAACGAGAACAGTTTATTGCTTGACCGACCTTCCCGGAACAATTTGTTTTCCTTCGGAAGCTTGCTTTTGAGGTCGTCCTGAACCGGGAACCCCTTGTGTGTTGCATCGATCTTCCCGGCCGAGTACGGCTGGATGGGTTGATTGGTCGAAAACAGTTTGAGCGCGAACTCGTCGAAGTTGATGTTGTCGGCGTTGGGGTGATCCTCGTACTTCTCCATGACGATGATATCGTCGCCGACGTCCTTGATTTTGAACGGTCCGTGACCGATCGGGTCGTCGGTGATCATCGGATATTTCGCCGTCGTGATCTCTTCGATGGCTGCTTTCTTCTCACTTTCAGAGCCGGTCGTGAGCTTCTTGTGCCATTTGCTCCACTTCGGGTCGTCGTGTTTGGTGAAGACGCCACGCGCCAAGTTACCGTTGTAAATTCCGATCGTATTTTGGACGGCGAAGATTTCGGAGAGCGGGTCGTTCAGATTGATCCGCACGTGGTGGTCGTCGACCGCTTTGACCGACTTGACGAGCGGTTTACCACCTTCGTCCGAAGCTTTCTGGAGCGCCAGTTCGATCTCCTGTTGCATGACCCAATCCTGGGCGACGAACTTATCCCCGTTGTGCCACGTCCACTTGTCGCTGAAGGTGGCTTCGAGGGTCTTGTCGTCCGGCATTTTCCACGATTCGGCCATCAACGGGTACGCCTCGTTCTGCGTCGGGCTGTACACCGCGAGCCGATCGAAGATACATGCTCCCGGGTGCCAACAGCCGGTCTGTGTCGGGTTCCACGGGTTGAAGTGACGTTCCGACGGCGTGGCACCGCTGGTCAGTGGATCGAATACCCGGAATCGCTTTCCGTTCGTGTTGCCACCGTTGCCACCGTTTCCACCATCGGTGCCCGGCGTCGGTTCGTCTCCACCACCGGAACAACCGGCGAGCAACGCCGCTCCACCGACTGCACCCGATTTAATGAAGTTTCGCCTCGTACTGATGCCTCTTCGCCAGTTGTTAGAGTCTGGCATGGCAATACCATATGAATCAACCTATATATATTTATTCCTCACGAAAACGTCCTTTTATCCTTCGGCCCAGCGAGCAAGAGTGATATTCCGTCCTCGCTACCGCGGCATATCGGCGAGAAACGGATACAAATCAGTGAGCGCGAGTCGTTCGTTTCGACGGCCGGATTCGTAGGCCGCCAACGTGACGACGGTCGCCCAGAACGCATCACGGGCGGTCGAAGGGGGTTCGGTATCGTCGACGATCGATTCGATGAACGCGTCGGCTTTGCTCTTTCCGTCGCTGTGGCGCGGGTCGTGTTCGACTCCCTCCGCGTCGATAGTGTACGACGTCCGTTCGTCCCATTCACGTCCTTCGAAATACACCGCACCATCGTCGTCCCAGATATGGATATGTTCGCGTGTTCGGGGGACGATTCCCGTGTCCGCGATGTTCGCCACCGCTCCGCCCTCGAACTCGACGATGATGGACGACTGCTTGTCGAACAGTTGTTCGTCGTCGTGGAACTCGACGGTCGCCGTTACGTGCGTCGGGGTCAGTCCCGTCGTCCAGAGGATGGCATCGATGATGTGAGTTCCGACGTTCAACAGATGACCACCGCCGCTCAGTTCGGGATCCATTCGCCAGTCGGTCATCTCCTCGTAGTAGTCCCGCCAGTCGTGAGTGATTTCACCCGTAATGAACGTGGGTTCGAGGTCACCGAGCGCCCATCGTTCCCGTCCGGCGATGAAGGCCGGGTTGAGGTGACGTTGATAGCCGAGCATCGTCACTCGGTTGCTCTCCTCGACTCGTTCCAACAGGTCGCGTGCATCCTCTATCGTCGTCGCGAGCGGCTTTTCACAGAGGACGTGCAGGTCGTGGTCGAGGGCGGTCGTCGCCTGATCGAAGTGAAGGCCGTTTGGCGTCGCGATTCCGACCGCGTCCAGGGACTCCTGAGTTAGCATCGTTCGGTAGCGTGCGTACTGTGCCTCCGTCGGAACGTCGAGCTCGCGGCCCGCAGCGACGAGGTTCTCCTCGTTCACGTCCGCGAGTGCGACGAGTTCTGCGTCCGGATGCGAGTGAAACTCACGACCGAGACGAATGCCGAGACTACCGAGGCCGACAAGCCCCACACGGAGTACATCTCCAGAATTCGTTGATTCAACCATCGTCTACTGGTGGACGTTTGCGAAACGAGTATAAGAGTGTTGTCCACCGGTTTCTCAAACCACGTCCGTGATGGGTTTCTACCGATTCCGCACACCTCGACACGCCGTGGGTTCCGGAGTATGTTCCCCTACGAGGAACGACTCGCGGCAACCACCGTTGTGGCATCAGCCGATACCGTGATGTTACGACGAATCGACCGTCACGTTCGTCGCCGTTTCGTCGATATCGACACGATCGGATATCGGGCCGTGATTTCCGTGAAGCGAGACGGTTCGAGTTCCAGGTCCGTTCACTTCCAAGAACGGCCGTTCGGACGGATGAGCGGCACAACCGCTGATTCGGGTCCGGCCGACGTCCGTGACGGCAACCGCCGGTGACGGTACATCTCCCCGGAAACGAAGACCGTCTATCGAAACGAGGTCGGTTTCCTCGAAGTCCATCGCGGGGACTCCGGCCGTTCGGATTTCCACGTCGGAGAAGGAGACGTCCGCGAGCGACTTGCAGAAGAACGTGTGAGAGGCCTCGTAATTCTCGGCCATCGCGGGGGAGATGTCGGTGGCGTCGAGGGGACGGGTAGCGTCGATGCGGACGTTCGAGAACGAAATCCCTTCGAAGGGTTGCTCGGGAATCCCTGCGAAGAACCCGGCAAAGGAGACGTCACGCGCGGTCACATTATGGAAATGGACGTTTCTGACCATCGGCGTCGATTCGTCCACCGAAATCGGGTCGATGTCGATGTCGGTAAAGTAGTAGCCGTTGATGACGAACGGGCAGACGACGCTGCGCATGACGATGGTGTCGAAGCGCAGGTCCTCCACGACGCCGCCGCGACCGCGCTGGGTCTTGATACGGATGCCACGGTCGGTTCCCGTGAACGTGCAGTTCGAGACCGTGACATCGCGCACGTCACCCGACATCTCGCTTCCGATGACGACGCCGCCGTGACCAGCCTCGACGGTGCAGTTGGTGATCGTGATCTGTGACGCCGGTTCGCCGACCGTCCGCCCCTCCTCGTCCTTGCCGGACTTGATGCAGATGGCGTCATCACCAGCGTTGACGTAGGTGTCGCTTATTCTCACGTGCCGTGAGGAGTCGATATCGATACCGTCGCCGTTCGGAGCATCGGCGGGGTTCTCGATGTTCACGTCGTGGACGGTGACGTTTTCCGAGTAGACGATGTGGGTGTTCCAGAACGGCGAATTCCGAAAGGTAACTCCGGAGACGGAGACGTTCTCGGATTCGGTGACTTGGAACAGCGGCGGGCGTAGAGTGAAACTGCTGACGTCGTCTTTCTTGTCGTTCCGCTCGTCGAATTCGGCGAGTCGCGTCCGTAGGCCGTCCGGATACTCCGATTCCGGGGTGTCGTAGAACGACCACCAATAGTCACCCTGCCCGTCGATGGTTCCTCTTCCCGTGATTTCGACGTTCCGCGCGTCCCGGACGAGCAGGCAGGGGTGGAATCCGAACTGGTTCCACCCTTCCCATCGGCTTTCGACGGTGGGAAACGCCTCGTAATCGCGGACGAATAGAAGCGTCGCCCCGGCATCGATGTGGAGCGTGGTGTCGTCACCGACTCGAAGCGGTCCCGTTCGATACTCGCCCGGCGGCACGTGTACCGTTCCGCCCGTCTCGGCACACGCGTCGAGCGCTGTCTGGATCGGTTCGGTGTCGAGTTCGGTTCCGTCGCCGACGGCATCGTACTCCCGAACGTCGAAGCGGGAGGATTCCAAGTCTTGCATCACTCGGACGGATTCGGACGAGGGGAATAAACGTTGCGTCGATTCGGACCGTCGTCTTCCGTCAACCGTGGAAAGCTAGGTTACCGTTCGGCTAGCGTGCAACCCGTCACTCGACCAACCATGCCCACATTCGAAGCCACGCACGGGTGTTACACTGCGGAACCCATACGTGATGCGTGTTCTCGGGTAACTCGGGATAGCCGCCGACTTCCTCCTGGCTGTCGATGTACTGCCCTTCGCCGCGAGCGACCTTTCGGAGGATGCGCTCGTCGTGTTCGGTTCGGTCACCCGGTCGCGCACCGACGTTCCGGAAGTTGTGCCGAACGGTGTCGTCGGACGACAACGGGTCGAGGCCGTCGGGCCAGAGGGGTCGCTCGTCGAGCACCGTGATACCGTCCCCGACGAGTTCGCCCGGTGCATCGGATTTCAAGTCGTTGTCGTGGATGTACGCCTCCCCATCGCCGAAGATTTTCGGCTTGTCGTTGATGGGGTGTCGGTAGACGTTCCCCTCGATACTCGCTTTCGTATCCGGATCGAGCCATGCGCCGTCCTTGAAGTGGAAGACGAGGTTGTTCACGACCACGCTTCTCGTTCCCTCCTTCAGGCGTGGGTTGCGGTCGATGTTGTCCGCCCAGAGATTACCCATCATCGCCACGTTCTCGGCCCCGTTGCCGATCAAAGAGCCGTAGTTGTGTTCGCCCTTGTGGTGGGTGGCGTCGCGGAGCGCCTCCGCGACCAGACAGTTGGACATGGTCGTATCGTTCGTGTCGTAGCCCACCGAGAGGTTCTCGTCCACCGACCACGTCGTCGTACAGTGGTCTATCACGTTGTTCTCGGTGCCGTCGCCGGTGTTGATGCCGTCAGGCTCCCAGCCGACGTCCTGTCCCGCGTCCCCCGGGCGGACGCGGAGATGTTGAATCACACAATCGTTCGCGACGACCCAAAGGTCGCCACGAATGAGCGTGACCCCAGGGGACGGGGCAGTCTGTCCCGCGAGATACAGTTGGTCGTTGGAGACTGTCAGTCGCTCGGCGTGTAGGTCGATGGTCCCACTCGTCTCGAAGACGACCACGCGCGGTCCGTCCACGTTGAGTGCGGTCTCCAACTGTCGACGCGTCGGCTTCGTTATCTTGATGATGGGTGTGTCGTCGTTCAGCCATGGAGCGGGATCAGCGAACCCGTCGTCCGGTTCGAAGTGGGATTTGCTTCTCGGACCATCCCATTGGCCGCCATCGCCACGGGAAAAGCTCGGTGTTCCGAACGTGAACGGCGGGGAAGTGAACGAATCGCCGTCGCTCGTGTTGACGACCGCGCGAACCTGATAGTAGCGGCGACTCGTGAGTCGCGACAACTCGATACTGAACGACCCGGACGAAGAAAGCTGTCGGGAGTCGGTCCGTTTCCACCGTTCGGTCGGTACCTCACGATACTCGAAGTAACAGGTAGCCGACTCCGCTCCACCCAAGTCAGTTAGCTCAGCATTGAGGGTCGCCGACGTCGCTCGTACGTCAGTTACCGGTTCAGTCGAGACGTAGGGGACGCCCTCCTCGACCGAGACGCTCCCCGAGACCTCCACGGAACCCACGTCCCGATGAGCGTCCGGAGAAATTCCCGACAGATCCCGAAGCCGCGCAGTACAGAGCGTTCCCGGGCTATGGCTCGTCACCGGAATCCCGACGTACGCCTGCGTGGGAAGATCGACATCGTCCGCGGTAAGTTGGGCGATACGTGTCCAATCACTGCCGTCGGAGGATCCATAGGCCGAAATCGTCTCACCCGTCCGTGTCAGTCGCAACCACTCGGCCGAAATGCTTCCGCCGTCGACTTCGCTTTTTTCCTCCCCGCCCGAGGTCGTACTGAGGGTTTCGACACCGGATTCCGGACGCCACTGCAACGACGCGTCGCCGTTTGGTGTCCGGCGGAGCATCACGTTTTTCGCGTCCGGATCGAGCGTCGGACGGACCATGAGACCCGTCTTCGCGTTGGCGTCGGTCCATTCCAGTTCTGTGTTGTGAACCGTTACGTCGAAATCGCCGTTCGTCGAGTCGTAGTAGAAATGGAACGCGTCCGCCGTGTCCCAAATGTCTGCACCACCTCCTTCGATGGTGATGGTGGTCGCCGCCGCTGCCACCCCACTCGTTAGCATTGTTGTCGTCGCACCGATACTACCAGCTCCGATAACGCGGAGAAACGTTCTTCTATTTGGCATCATTATTCGAACGCCGAATATTTCTAATCACAATAGTTTATAAATATTTTTTCAGTTGAATGCCATTTATGTACCAACCTATACCCGAGACCATCGAATTACGATGAACCCTTTCACCCGAATAGAACCGCCATGAGTGGACCGATTTTCGGATTATCGTTCCCCAGAGGGGAACGGAGATGCGGTCGAAAACGAACGTGTCTTTTCGTATCGTCCCCACACGTCATTATGTTCTTCAGTTAATGAGGGATTCAAACGGGAGAATGAACAATTATCCTCGTTGTCACACGGATGTCTACCGTTCTCTAAAGGCAAACGAGCCGTGGAACGCTATTGCTGTTACATAGATAGTTGTGTAATGGCAAATCGACGGTGACGATACTTCGGATCGATTCTTCCCGATGAGAGGGTCAATCTTTCGTGTAAGAGACGCTAAGCGTGAGCCTACGTCGGTAATCGTATCGTTCGAGTTCTCCACTCGTCGGTGAGATCCCGAGGGTTTACTCGGGGCGCAGATAGATCTCATCGGGAAAACGTTCCCTTCTCGCGAACGAGTTTTCGTTCAGCATTGGCGATGAGACGGTAAAGACGGTCGTAGTCGTGGCCGCAGTCGGCCGTCGTCGCATTCTAACTGGTAATCGATTGAACGAAGACCCTTCGACTCCCGTAGCGATTAAGACAATAGCCTCGGAAGGTGCTACCATGAAGCGATATCAGACGGACGTTCGAAATCGCACGCTCCACATCGAAACCGGCGACGGTTGGATGGAAGTCGGGTCGATGGACGACATTTGCGAACTCGTCGGCGGAGAGATGTACAGTATCGAGTACGACGAACGCCAGCGAGCGGCGGATTGGTCCGGTGCCGACGAGGATGGGACGTTCACGTTCGACGTCCCGGAAACGCTGTCCGAGTTGAGTTACGACAAGGAGTTCGTCGCGAACGTCAGTTCCGTCCCACTCGACGAGACGGACGACGACGGCTATCCGCTTCGAACGTCCGTGTTCGCCGACATGATGATGCGAATCTGGGACACGAAGGGGAACCTCGAAGCGGAATAACGATCTTGGGTCGCCCAATTCGACGGGAGTAGCCCGAACTCGATGGTGAGTCATCAGCTGAAAGACGCGTCGGGTGCGGGGCGTCGAACCTCTTAGGGCAACTCGAATTACATGTGTAGCATAGATAAATTAGATTATTTTCTAGAAAAATTTTATTAAGTCATATTGTGAATACAGATCTGGTGTTACAACAATGACGCCAGACAGGCGCACGTTCCTCCGTGCGCTCGGAGCGGGTAGTATCGGTACGGCAGCGATTGCAACGAACGCTGTCACAGCAACGACAACCGACGTGAGGGCGAGGGCTAGCGACGGGCCGGCGTTCGACCTCGACGACGGGTTCGCCTCGACCGACTGGTTCGATGACGACGCACAGGTCATCACGGTCACGGAGGCGACCCGAAGCGCCGTCGAGAGCGCGTTCACCGCGAGTGGGCCACGCGTGGTCGTCTTCGAGACGAGCGGGACCATCGATCTCGGCGGGGAGACGCTGAAAATCACGAACGACCACTGTTGGGTCGCGGGGCAGACTGCCCCGTCACCCGGCATTACGTTCATCAAAGGCGCGGTACAGATCGACGCCGACAACTGTGTCGTTCAACACGTTCGCTCGCGCGTCGGACCCGGTCCCGACGGCGACATCCAGGGCAACGACTCGCTGAACACACAAGACGGGACGACCAACAACGTCGTCGACCACGTGAGCGCCTCGTGGGGCGTCGACGAGTGCATGTCGGTCGGATACGACACGGACAACACGACCTACACGAACAACCTGATCTACGAAGGATTGTACGATCCCTACGGCGATGGATCGGACCACAACTACTGCACGCTCGTCGGCGATGGGGCGGACCACGTCGCGTTACTCGGCAACGTCTGGTCCAAGGCCCGAAACCGGATCCCGAGACTCAAAAGCGAGACACGGTCGGTCGTCGTCAACAACTTCACGTACTTCTTCGACGAAGCCTCGACCACGGATAGTTCCGCCGAGACGACGTGGGTCGGGAACCGATACACCGGTCTCATGGCCCCCGGTGAATCCATCGTGGAGGGGAGTGGAACCGTGTATTCCGAGGACAACACGACGGCGGACCCGCAACTCGATTCGGACGTCTCCTTCGTCGAACCGAGCACGGTAGACGAAAAACCGCTGTGGCCGCGTGGTCTGTCGGCCATGTCGTCGAGTGAAGTCGAGTCTCACAACCTTTCGAACGCCGGTGCACGCCCGGCCGAGCGAGTGGGCAACGATCAGCGTATCGTGAACGAAATTCGAAATCGGGCCGGAAATGACAGCCTCGATTCGCCGTACGACTATTGGATCGCGGATCTGGACGATGTCGGCGGCTATCCAAGCCTGCCGGAAAACACCCACACCCTGGACGTCCCGAGCAGTGGACTGCGGGACTGGCTCGAACAGTGGGCACTCGCCGTCGAGGACCCGGACGAGAGTCCACCGTGAATTCGTCCGCCACGGGCGGTGAAACGACTTCGATGTGAGACAGGTAGTGTGGATTCCCGACGAGCGGATGAACAGTCGTACCGCTGTAACGAGTGGGGTCATCAACACTCCAAACGGAATCGATTTTTTGGACGAGCACGGCCGATTACTCGTCACTGGCCATCGCACGTGATTTCCCGACTCGAATACGACAATAGGACGACGAACGGACGAGGCGGCCCAAAATAAGGAGATCGGCGGATAATTCCAGTCGTAATTCGACGGGTCAGTACAAGTTGTGGAGGTCAGTACAAGTTGTGGAGGTCAGTGGTGCCCGTTACAGAGCCGTCGCCTCGGGTTCCAGCCATCGAAGATGTTTTCGGCCGTGTATCGCCGTGCCTGCGCTCGGGTCAACTGGTGTGACCAATCGGCTCGACGTTCCGGCGTGAAACCGGGGCCCGAATTGTCGTATTCCGCGTAGAACGCGCTCTCGGGATTCCGCTCGTCGTTCCAGTGCTTCCAGCCGACGGGTCTGATGTGATCGCCGAGGAAGGTGTGCATGAACACGACTTGCGCGTACGGACGCCACGGTCGGCCCAGGTAGTAGGAATTTTCGGGCGCGTCGCTCGTAATATCGCATTCCTTGAAGACGTAGCCGAAATCTTTCTCCGCTTCGGTCGAGGCAGCGGTCACGTAGCCGCCGTCGGATTTACAACGAATGTGGCAATTCTCGAACAAACACGTCGCCCAACCGAATATGAAGTCCACGTCGCCCTCGATGTAACACTCCTTGTAGTACTGCCGACTGTCGTGGCCGTGGGTATAGAGTGTGTCCTGATTTCCGAGGAAGAGGCAGTTCTCGAAAACCGCTCGATCCCCATTGATACGGATAGCAACCGCCTGCGCGACCGGTTCCGAGCCGTTCGCGAACGTGATATTTCTCGCCGTAAAATCGTCCCCGTTGACGAAGAAACTCGATGAACCCGACGTTCCGATCGGCTCCCCGGACTCGTCTTTCGTATCCGCATTGTCGTCGTACGTGAGTACCGTGTCTTGAGCGCTCTCACCGACGAAAGTGACGTTCGTCTTGTCGGGAGGCAGTCTCAACTTCTCCTTGTATCGTCCGTTTTTGATGTAGACGCGCGTCTCCGACCGAACTCCCGTCGGAATCGCGTCGATGGCGTCCTGGACTTTCTCATACTCTCCGCTCCCATCCTTTGCGACGACGATATCGGCCTCGTTCCGTTTTCTGTCGGGTGTTGTGGTCATCGTATCACTGTTTGTTTCGGAATCGGTTACGTCGGTCGAGTTCAGGATTCCACTGACGTCGGAAGAACCCATGATCGATCCCGTGATTCCCGTTCCTGTCATTGCCACTAGCTGACGGCGAGTGATAACATCTCTCATCGTCAGGTAATAAAATCCTCCGAGGCACCATAAATATAATTACTCTGAGTGTGATAATATAGTTCCGATCGGGTTTCGGGGACGTCACCCCCTCGCTAAAGTGCCCACTATCATAATTAGCAAAATACAGAAGTAGCTCATACCGAATATTAGATGGAATATGATAATAAGTTTTGGGCGAGTATCGTTCCGGTGCTCGGTGGACGGGGGAACGAATCGTCTCCGTGGACGAGGGAACGGATCGTCTCCGTGGACGGGGGAACGAATCGTCTCCGTGGAACGTATCCGCTCATCGATTACAGACGGTCATCGACGAATGGCCAGACGCCATCCGGATGATACCGGTGACCGCCATCGCCGATAGATAACGTACATTGCTCCGGCGCATCGGCTGCTGTGTATATCGGTTTCAAGCGTTCGAAGGCGCTTTTCGTACCTTCGATCGGAAAGATATCGTCTTCGACGCCATTGACGGCGACGAACGGACGTGGTGCAATGAGTCCGGCGATGTCGTACTGTTCACCCAACTTCGTAATACCCGGAACGTAATTACATTCGCAGTGATCGACCGCGGCTATCGACTCTTCGAACGTACAGAAATATGATGATACCGCGGCCACGTCGATTCGCTCGTCGATAGCTGCAGTGAACAGTGCAACTGCTCCACCGCTAGAGTGTCCAGTGACGAGGATACGCTCATCGTCGAAATCCGACCGATCTTCGATGAAATCGAGCAGACGAGCGACATCCCAAACCCTGTCACCCATGAGCGACCGGCCGAAGAGTTGTGCATGTAGTTGGAGCGTGTGACAGGGTCGGTAGCCGAGCGTCTCGTCTGAGTGGTTCGCTAGTTCGGCTAGCCCACGCATGGCGGGGACGACGACCGCATAGCCTCGTTCGACGGCCTGGAGTGCGATATCACGCCGTTCGTCCGTGATTTGAGTACGCTGCTCCGTAGTTTCCGGCCGACCGACACACACATCGCGACCGCCTGCTCCATGCCCGTGAAGTGTGACCGCAACCGGGTACGGTGGGTTCGGTTCGTCAGGAAGTAATAAATAGAACGGTAGTTGAAAGCCGACTTCCGTACGGATTCGCCAATCCTGCCGTTCGTGGTTTCCTTCCTTCGTCGTGCCAAGGCAGAATGGTCTCCGGTCGGAGAGGCCGTTATTCTCGATAACGGGAAAACCGAACAGTGACCGTAGGTCGGTCCGAAATTCATCGCGCCACGAACACAACGCTGCCGATGTCTGTCCCGTATATGTATGTCGGCGATCGTGGTTCTGGAACAGTCGTCGTGTCCACCGGTCAGGATATCGGGAGTTGGTCACGAGTCCCGACTACACGGAGTGAGATAATAATACTCACACATACTCCCATCCTCGGACGCTCCTTACTCCACGGGGGTACTCTATGGCATACTCACTCCATCAGCCGCCTCGGCAGGGTACATCTGTTTCGACGGTGTCGTCGGAACGAATCGGCTAGTTGGGCGTACGATGGTCCGCTCTCGTGAGAAGTTCGCTCTCGTGAAAACGTGTTCGTGAAAATGTTATCCAGTTGTCCGTTTCTTAGTGAACCCCCTCCCCCCGTTATCGAAGTGTAAACTCGCGAGTGACGAAGTCATAGAAGCGCGGGAAAGTCGGCAGATGATACAAATCGAAGGTTTTAGCACCTCAACCTACCGAAATCGGCGTAGTAGACGATTGTTTACTATTATCGAAATCTATAAGTCAATACGCATTCAATAATACCCGTACTGCAGTTCTATGTGATTAAAAGAGGGAGAGCAAAGGGGAAATAAAAGTCCACTCCAGTCCACTACATCCCCTTCCACTCCAGTACCGAGTTACACTTCGACAACGGGGTGGGGGTGTCATCAACCGACACTAATTCCTCACTCTTCACGTCGATCCGAAACGTATCTCGGTTCTCGTTCACTACTTTTCCGACTGTAACGGTCGACAGGGAAGGTTACGTGAACAGTTCAACGGCACGCGAGTTGTTTTCGGGACCGATCGAGCGTCTTTCATCGTAACTGACCCGAAAATGGGCTTTTACACTTCGATGACGGGGTGACTATGCAACCGTGTCCCAAACCGATCTATATCATCGTTAAATGCATGAACAGAATGTGCAACAGTGAATTCACAAGTACTGAAATACACTTCGACAAGGGGGTCCTATTCAGATCAAAAGTAGACGACTGCTATCGATTTCAGTCCTGATTTACACTTCGATGACGGGGTTGTGACCTCAACTTCCTCGTTACTTTCGACGATACACTTCGATGACGGGGTTGTGACCTCAACTTCCTCGATACTTCCGACGATACACTTCGATAACGGGGTCGTGACCTCAGCTTCCTCGATACTTCCGACGATACACTTCGATAACGGGGTTCTCGACCGATCTCTTTTCGGTGAGGGTAAGGATGCGACGAGCAATTCTAGCGGTCATCGGAGGATGCTTTCGACTTGATGTCCGATTTCCACGAGCGTCCGATTTTTATGAACTCTCGAATTTCTTCATCCTCGTCTGTGCGATGGTCTTGAGATGTTCCGTCTCGTCGGCGATCGCAGTGAGTCGGGAATCCTCCGCGAGCAGATCCAGAATCGGTCTCGGGTTATCCGAGAAGGAAAACTCCATGTGCATTCCCTGACCGCGCCCACGGCTCTTTCGTTCGGCATTTACGATTCCATAGGTGTTGAGCTCCTTGACGTATTTGATGTAGGTTTCACGCGTCATCTGGTCGGCGTCTAGCAGTTCGGTGATCCACTTGTAGACCTGGTAGCCGACGGGACTCGGCACGGCGATGGTGGCGTGTGCGGTATGAACTGCGACGGCGGCCGTCGCGTAGAGTGAGATTTTCTTTTGTGTCGAGAGCCCTTCGATTTGGGTCAACATTCGATCCTTGTCGACCTCTTCTTGTGAATTCCGGACGTGTGTTTCCGTAACGATGTCGTTGTTTTGCCGGTCGGCGAGGTCGCCTGCTTTCCGGAAGAGGTCGATTCCTTTGCGAGCATCGCCGTGACTCTGAGCAGCGAATGCGGCGACCAACGGGATGACATCGTCGCTAAGAGCTCCGGCCCGGAATGCGTCGCGACGATGTTCGAGGATTTCTCGGAGTTGATTCGCGTCGTAGTCGGAGAAAGGGATATCTTCGGGGTTGAACGAACTTTCCGAGCGCCCGTCGACGTTCTCCATGAATTTCGGGTCGTTCGTCAGGGCAGCGACCGAGACCGTCCCGTGGATAGTGTCGGTCTTCCCGGCCCGTGAGAGTTGATACAGGAGTTTCGAGTACGCGGGCTCGTCCTCGCGACCGACCAGGAGGTCGATTTCGTCGAGGATGAAAATAACCGAGTCGTAGTACGTGTTGATCAGGTCGTACAGTCGCTCGTACTTTTGCTCGGTAGAGACTCCCGTTGCTGGAACGCCGGTTTCGACACCGACGTCTTTTGCGACTGTTTCGACGAGTTTGTACACCGCACGGTCGAGGGTGGTGATCGGCTGGCAATTGAGGCTGACGACACCGAAGTTGATATCCTGTGACTCACAGAGTTCGACGATTTGCCCACAGACGGCGTTGACGATCAGGGATTTTCCAGTCCCGGACGGACCGTAGAGGAGCATATTGGGCGGCCGTTCATCACGAAGGGCGGGTTTGAGATAGGCAACGACCGCTTGGAGTTGGTCGTCACGGCCAACGATGCGTTCCTCGTCGATGATGGTATCCGGTTCGACGAGGTTCCGGTTCACGAAGACCGATTTTCCGGAATCCTCTTCGAGCAGTTCACGGATCGTTTTCTGATTTGATCCGCCGTCTACCGGTGGATCGGTCGCCGTCTCCTCGGAGATATCCGAGAGCGAGTCATCGGGGATCTCCTTGCCATCATCTACCATGTCCAATGCCAATAAGAGGACGCATAAAAATATTACCTATCTCGAAGTCTATCTACTCGAAGAAAGCTAGTTTACTAACTCTAATTGCGGACTAGTAAAAACCGTCCTGAACCGCAACCGAAGTCTAAGAACTGGACATTTCCCCGTTCATTCGAGGGAAAGTGTGGTTTCGTATCCGCTAACTCCTGAGTGTTCACCTCATCAGTCCGGTTCCCGGTGTAGTTAAAGTGATGAAACGTTCTCCTATTCCTCTCCTTGCGACTGTAATAGTGTCACAAACGAACCTTGTCCGAGGATTTACCTGTCGTGTCCCCTATTTTGATAGTACGAATGGTCTCAAACGAGAAGACCCCACACACACCACTTGAGCAAGAGGCCCTCGATGCACTCACGACTGCAATCCCACTTCGAGAAGAATTCCCCTACGAGCGTGCGTATGCGGTACTCGCGGAGGAAGCGGATCTTGAGCGACCTGCTGCCGAAGATATCGTCGAACAACTGTATAACAAGGGTCATCTCTACGAAGTCGAAGGGAAACTCCGATTTACCGATCATTGATCTTCTGTTTCATCGGAAATATGGTGACGTAACTTCGTTCAATGCTTCGTCTTACCAGTGATCGACTTCGAAAATCCGAACCGAAATGGTGAGGACGTGGAGGATTTTCCCATGGTGACGGTGGACTGCCGTTGTACTGTTTGAAAACCTTGCAAATCTGAGTGCTCTACTTGCGTTTTCGTGGCACCGTCATTTATACCGGGGCGGGTAGACGGCCAAACTCTTATTATGTTGGATGGCTAAGGACAGAGGTCATGTCAATTTCCGCTGCAGTGCGGCGGTGGTTAACTGACGAGGATGGCCTCGTCTATGAATGCCGTAACTGTGGAACGACACTGGAGGCTACCGATCAACGTTGCCCGATCTGTGGGTCGACCGAAATCGTCGTCTTCGACGTCTCATAGTGGGATTTCGGCATCACATGTTTCGACGCATTTCTGACAGACATGTATCGTGCTCTCCGAAACGCGGACTTTTGGAGTGAATGGTCTGTTCGGGACGCAGTTGCTCCTGTATCGAAGTATGAAACGGCAGCGTTTTCTTTGTGATTCTCGTTGCTCGGAGTGTGTCCGATGCCAGTTGGTTTCGTGATGCGACAGAAATCGTGTTGCCGAACGGTGTGCTGGATGGGTACCGCGACGAGCTCGAACGCCAATTTATGATTACCGTGGTCGACGAGCAAGACATGACTCGCCTTGTCGGCAGTCCCGTCGTCATTCCCGAGGTACGTGACTGGCTCGTATCGAAGGAAATCGTCGCTCCGAAATCCGACTAAGGGTCGTCGGATGTCCCCGTCCACTTCTCGGCCGTTAGGTGATCGTTCGGTGACCGGTGAGACGTCGTTCTCCCGTTCGAACCTTACTCCGCAAGATGCCCTTTCTGAACGCTCTCTCGCTCGGACAGCAGATACACGAGTATCAATCCCACTGCGATCAGCGGGACTGAAACCGTCACTGCATACAGCGATCGGAATCCGATCAACTCTGCGACCGAGGGGGACACCAGAAGTCCAACGGCCGCTCCCAAGTCGCCGAGGACGTTGTAGGTTCCAGTGGCGCGTCCCAACTGTTCCCGGTTCGTCTGGTCCCCTAAGAGCGAGAGTAAAGGACCGCCCACCCCACCCTGACCGACGCCGAGTAGCGCCATCGCGAGAAACAACGAAAGGAACGTGTTCGCGGACGCCAGGACGAGCACGCCGAGCGCGAGCACGATCAAACAGCTAACGATGACCGGCATACGGCGAGATAGCGTATCGCTCAGTTTTCCGCCCGCAATCGAGCAGATGGAGCCGATGAGGACACTCGTTCCGATCAACACACCGTAGGTCCCCTGTGGGCCGACGACGACCGCTGCGGCATCGGTCGTCTTTAGAAAGGAAACGAGCGTCGCGAACACGACACCGCTGTAGGTGAACAGTAAGCCGAAATTGGTGCCTCCGATGACCAGGGTCGAAGTCGTCACGTTGATGTCCAAGATGCTCGCTCGCTCCGAACGATGGTCAGCGTGCGTCTCCGGAATCGCCACGATTGCTATGAGCGTCGCGGCTACCGAGAGCCCAGCGGCGGCCTCGAACGCGATAACGGTTCCGTAAAACTCACTGACGACCCCACCGAGCGCCATCCCCGCCGGAAATCCGAGTGAAGTCGCTCCGCGCACGAGACCCATCGTACTACCGCGCGATTCGTGTTCGCTAACGTTCGCTGCGATCGTATACGCGGTTGCCAGCACGAACGCGCTCCCGAGTCCCCACAGTACGCGGGTGCCGAAAAACCACGCGGCCGGTGTCGGCGCATACATGGCGATTACGTAGCCGAACGTCGCGGCCGTTTCGAGCACGACCCCGGCGATGAACGGTTTTCTCGTTCCGATCCGATCCACCAGTACTCCTGCTGGAGCGTTCGCGATTAGCCGGACGATGCGGTTGACGCTGAGGATGAGACCGACGACGAGGGGAGTAATCCCGATAATCGTGCCGAGATCGGGTAATATCGGAAAGACGACCCCACCTCCAAATCCGAGGAAGAACGTGCTGACCACGACCGCCAGAACTGCGGAGGATGGAACCCGTACTTTGAGCGGATTGCCGTACATGGCTGGTCAGTAAACCGTTCGTAGACGGTCGCGCTCCCACGATACGGCACTGTCCGTAAACGCCTTCCAGTGACTCCGCTTTACCTCCACGTACGTCTCGAACAGTTCCGCACCGAGCGCTTCCCTCATCATCGAATCCTCCTCCAACGCGTCGAGGGCTTGTCCGAGCGTCCGTGGAAGCCGTTCGATCCCCCTCTCGGCCAATTCCGCCTCGGAGAGGTTTCCGGGATCGACGGATATCGGCGCGGGTGGCGTGAGTTCACGTTCGATACCGTCCATTCCCGAAGCGAGGAGGCCGAGCAAGGCGAGATATGGGTTCGCAGTGTTATCGGCTGCGCGAAACTCGATACGGGTCGACGTCCCGTTATCTCCCGGTTCGGGCGCGGGCACGCGGACGAGTGCTTCACGATTCCCCCGCCCCCAGCAGACGTAGGCGGCCGCCCCGATCTGCGGTTGCAACCTGCAGTAGGAATTCGCGGTTGGCGCGGCGAGTGCGGTGAGCGCTGGAGCGTGGTCGATGATTCCCGCGACGAACTGACGTCCGATTTGGCTTAACTCGCCAGATTCCTCGTCGTAGAAGGCGTTTTTACCGTTCCAAAGGGAGAGGTTTATGTGACAACCGTTCGTCGAGTGATCGAACGGCTTCGGCAGAAACGTGGCCCGATATCCGTGGTCTCGGACGACGCTGTTGACCGTCTCTCTGAGGAGAACGAATTCGTCGACCGCTCGTACGCCCGATTTGTGACCCGTAACGATTTCGTGTTTACCGGCCGCGTATTCGGGGTAGTACTTCTCCACGTCGATATCCTGGGCTTTGAGTGCATCGATGATGTCGAGTATCGTTCCGTGCGTTTCCCGCGTGCTTTCGGTCGAATACGCACCGCGCTCATCGACTCGTCGTATCCCGTCGTCCGTCCGTTCGAACAAGTGAAATTCGCTCTCGAACGCGGATTCTATTTCGAATCCTGCCGTGTCCATCTTCGATGTGAATTCGAGCAACGACGAACGGGGGTCGATCGACCACCGCTCTCCCGTCAACGTCTCGATATCACAAAGCATCGCTCCGGTTCGGTCGGCGTATGGAAGTACGCGAAACGTATCGATATCAGGGCGAAGACGTACTTCCCCCGCAGCATCGAACCGGCCGCTCTTATCCCGTACCCCGAGGGCGTTGTACGTCTGGACGAGCTGTGAAAGCGTCACGCCGTTTTCGACGGCCGTCTCGACTTTCGACACGTCGACCGCGTGCGAACGAATCGCACCACTTTGTGTGACGAACAACAATCGAATCAGGTCGACATTTTCTTCTCGACACCGCTCGGAAATCGTCGAATCGCCTGTCATCGGTCTCTACCACTCATCGTGTTTAGGCCAACCTAAAAGTTTTGTCCTTCGAGATAACAAGATACTATCTGTAATGTCACAACAATAAAAGCCCTGAGAGAGGAAAGGTTTTTGTTTTAGGTGGACCTAAAAATTCTCGATGAAAGTCGATTCGACACAGACGGCCGTGATCGTTCGAACTACCAGTCTCCCCTCAACTACTGGTGATCGATAATGGAAAACCTCGATACCCTCCGGTCGGCACTCCGGGAAGAAACGTGGGAAGACGTCAACGCCGAGTTGCTCCAGAAGATCCTACAGGAGTTTCTGTACGAGGATATTCTCGTGCCGACTCGGGAAGGGACGGTCCCTGCCGACGGGAGCGAACCGGGCGATACGTGGAACCGATATCGATTGGAACTGAGTGACGGCGTAGCGTACCGGTTCGATGGGCAGAGCCGACTACTCGACAGCTATCGAGTACGGTCGGGGACCGTTCAGCGATGCACCGATGATGGCTCGTGGTCCCCTGCTACCGACCCCGTGCAGTTCATCATCGATGTGCGAGAGCACGTCGGCATCGATCCGACGACGACGGCACACCTCATACGGGAATTCAACAACACGCTCGTCGCGGACTCCCATCAGCGGACCTGGAAACGAAACCGTGAGAACGAATCGATACTCGACCTTCCCTACGCCGAAATAGAAGGCGAAATGGAGGGCCATCCGTGGTTCACGTACAACAAAGGTCGAGTCGGATTTGGGTACGACGATTATCTCGAATTTACGCCCGAAGCGAAGGAACCACAACACCTGTCGTGGATCGCCGTCCACGGGGAACGAAGCGTCTTTTCGGCGATCGAAGGTATCGACCACACGACGCTCCTCTCCGACGAATTAAACGGAAGCTACGGGACGTTTCGGGAGAAACTCGCCGCTGACGGACTCGACCCGGACGACTACTTTTTCATGCCGGTCCACGAGTGGCAGTGGAACGACAGCATCGTCCAGGTGTTTGCGGAGGAGATAGCGACCGACAGAATCGTCCCGCTCGGGGAGGGTCCCGACGAATATCTCGCTCAACAGTCGATCCGTACGTTTTCGAACGTATCGAATCCCGAAAAGCACCACGTCAAACTCCCGATTCGTGTACTCAATACGAACGTCTACAGGGGACTCCTCGGCGAACAGGCGGAGGCCGCACCGCGAGTGACGTCGTTCATCAAATCGGTACGGGACGACGACCCGTTCCTCCGAGACGAGCACGAACTGCTCCTGCCCGGTGAGATAGCGAGCGTCAACTACGAACACCCGAAGCTGTCACAGATCGACGATGCTCCGTATCAGTATCACGAACTACTCGGATGCGTCTGGCGTGAGAGCGTCCTCTCGTTGATAGACGAGGGGGAAGAGCCACTCACGCTCGCCGCGCTTCTGCACGAGGATTTCGACGGGACGCCGGTCATCACGAGCCTCGTCGAACGGTCGGGGATGGAACTGGAGGCGTGGCTCGATCGATTCCTCGAAACGTTGCTCGAACCGCTGCTCCACTTCCTTTACAAGTACGGTACCGTGTTCATGCCGCACGGAACGAACGTGATTCTCGTTCACGAAGATGGGGTACCCGTCCGTGTTGCTATCAAGGACTTCGTGGACGAAGTCGCGATTACAGATCGGCAACTGCCCGAATTGAACACCGCACTTCCCGACGAACTCCGTGACGACGAACGATACAAACATCACATCCTTCATCAACTCCCGCCGGAACCGCTCTGTCAACACATCTTCGGGACGCTATTCGTCGGAGTCTTCCGATACGTCAGCGACCTGCTAGAACGTGATCAGTATCTCGACGAGGCCGAATTTTGGCGGCGGGTCGGGGATACTATCGAAGGATATCACCGCCAGCACCCCGAACTCGAGGATCGATTCGAACTGTTCGACTTGTTCAAACCCGAATTTGCGAAACACTGTCTCAATCGAAACCGCATCTTGGACCACGGATACGAGGACTACAGTACCCGTCCGAAGGTCCAGGGCCACGGAACGGTTCCGAATCCACTCCACGAAATCGGCGAATAGTTCCTCCAAATTAGGGACTTCCGTGTCGCTACCTCGACTTATCCGTCTTCGAGATCGGCGATACGATCGTTAGCGCCCGAAATTTCGGCCAGCGATTCGCCGTCGTAAAGCAGTTCGATCAGTTCCTCCTCGCTTCCCTCGTCACCCGTATTGCGTTCGATCGTCCGTTCGATCTCGTCCTGCGGGACGAAGATCACACCGTCTTCGTTCCCGATCGCTACGTCTCCGGGCCGCACGACTGCACCGCCCACCTGGACTGGGACGTTGACATCGCCACCTAAACTCTCGGACAACCGCTGTACCGTTCTGTTGCATCGGGACCGGGCAAAGACCGGGAAGTCGATCTCCCTGATCTCCGCAGTATCGGTCACGGATCCGTCGATGACGACTCCCTCGACACCACTCGCGACTGCTGCGTGTGTGGTGATATCCCCCCACGGCGCGTTCGTCGTGTGTCCACCCATGTCGATAACGATCACGTCGCCCGGCCGTGCCAGTTCCGTCGCTTTGTGCACCATCGTTCCGTCTTCCGGTGGAATTCGGACGGTCAATGCCGACCCGACGATTTTCGCGGACGCAGCCGTCCCCATGAATTCTATCTGGGGTGACGAGTGCCCGAAATGCCTGTAATGGCCGAGTTCGTTCGGATCGACGTCGCCGAGTGCGTTCACCTGTTCATCCGTCGGACGATCGAAATCTTCGATTATCATCGGTCGTGTTCGAGTATCGTGGTCGTCTCGTCCCGGTGGTCGAAACGAGCGCCGGGAGCGTGTTCGGTGAGTCGGTCGACTGTGGGACCGTGAAAGACCCCATCCGAGGGTTTCCAGCGAACATCGCTGGTTTCGGGAGGGTGGTTTGCCGGTGGATCCCGCGAGTTACTATCGCGCATCAGTTTTTAGGCTAGCCTAAAAGAAGATAAATCCATTGGGTTCAAAAGTGACAGAAAATTGGATGAAATGGTTTCTTGAGTGATCGATCCCACACGATAGCACCCGAGAACGTCCGTCGAGGACGGGGTTCAATATCGTCGCAAAAGAACGTTTCAGTATGATCGAGAAGTACCGCTTCGACCTGCTACCGAATACGAAAACCTGTTACCGATACTTGCAGGCGGGACTCGGGGTTATCGTACTCACGTTTGCCGTCCTGGTCGGTGCCGTGTTGATTCCGACTATCGACGAGACCGTTCCAGCTATCGGGGTGCTCACTATGCCAGCCCTCTTCGTCGGACTCGGTCTGCTCCTGTTTGGAATCGGGACCCATCTTCACATCATGCACCTCAATATTATACGACGGATGAACGACGACGAACGGATGAACGACGATACTCGCGAATGACGAGGGAGACTGTTCGGTCCGTTCGAGTCATTTCGACAATAAGATGATTATGAGTTCTCAGATACAGAACCGGCGCGGTCGGCCAACACGGCGTCGAGCGCTGCGATGGCTCCATTGATATCGTCGATATCGGATCGATCACAACGGAGCTTCGAACGCCACCATGTAGTCGGATGTATCACCAACGCCTCGTCGGTAATCGTGTAGCTAGCGTACGCCGTCCACGGCCGGACACGGTGCTGTAACGGTCGCTCGACGGCGAGACCGACGTCGGTGATTCGGAACGTCCGCGGATTCGTCATACCCGCAAGCGGTGCCCATACCGCCAGTAGCAAATATAGATCACCGCCCCAATCGACGCCGAACACGACTTGCGCGATGATACCAGCGGTACCGCCGATTATCGCGATACCCATCGCGCCGACCGAGAACCATCGCCACCGTTTTGGCCATCGTGCTTCCCACTCGATGATTTCAGTGGAATCCGCGAGCGCGGCTGTGGAGTATCTGTTCCGGCTCATCGTGACCAGCGGGAGGCCCGTAAATATCCCACCGGCCATCGTAACTATCGCGAGCACGACCGCGATACCCGGTGGTGTAGCACCGATTCCTGCCGCCACTGCGAAGACGCCGAGGAATGGGAGAAATGGAACGGTCCCAAGTAACCAAATCATGTCGTGGCGCCCAAGCCGAACTGCAAGTCCGTCAGTGTGGGAAATAAGCCACCCAGCAATCGCCGCGAAGACGGTAATGGAACAGAGATAACTGACGTACAGGATTCCACCATCCGCAGTAACGGTCGAAACACCCAGAACGGGTATCGGCGTGAGGAGGATGGCGACGTAGAGACCGGCGACGAACGCGTAGAGTGTGTCGGGACGCTCGCCATTGGGTCGGTCGATCCGAGACTCAGTACGTGTCGCCATACTTCCCAGTTATTCACGGCCGTTGAAAATACTACCGGGAATGAAAGTAATGGAAATGGAAGTAATCGAATCGGACCATCGGCTCGGTACTACCCCCGCGAATGCAACGAGTAGGCGATCAACAGGACTCCGAGGAACTGAAACACCCGTGTGATGAGCGTTAGCGGTTGCTGATACTGCAGACCGAGATAGCCTTGCCGGAGTAACAGCGAACCGACGAAGGCGATGCCGAACGCGACGGCCGTGAGGAAAAACAGGCCCATCGAGAGCGCTTGCATCGTTCGGCTGTCGTGGCGACGATACCCGCGATAGGCCTGGTATCCCACGTAGCTACCGACGAGCGTCGACCCGAGGGCAAGCGCGACGATGATCCAGTCGATGATGGCGGCCACGGAAGTCATCTCAGAGGTCCTCCCACATCTTCTTGAAGCGGTCGGCTGTGTCGCTCTCCCGTTCTCCGGGGAACGATTCGTCGGTGCGCGTCACGGCCGCCTCGAAGGACCCCGTGTCCAACTCGATGGAGACCTCAGATAGCGTAGCCGTATAGACGCTGTAGTGGTTGTTGCTGGTCCGAATCTTGGTCTGCTCTTCGAGGAGCCCGTGGACTTGTAATCGTTCCACTCGACGGTAAACCGTCGGTTTGGACATATCGCATTCGTCAGCAAGCTCTTGTGCGGACATTGGTTTGATACTCGTCGCTGCGAGGATTTTCCGGGCGTACTCGTCGCTGAGGACGTCGAGAAGCTCACCCAGCGCAGGATCCTCACTCACGTTTCGGTCGAATGACTGTCTCTCGGATTAATAGGCCCATGGGTTTTGGCCCCGGACAGTCGCGGCGACCGGTTCCAGGAGTATGGCGGGGCTGTTGAAGCAGTACAGCTACTGTGGAGGGGCTGTTGCGTCAACGGTGACCGCGATGGGGAGCATCGTGCTGTCAGAGGCCAACTCACCTTACTACAGGCGAGAGTGCACGTTGTTAGTTCGTCTGATCCCATCGCATTTTGATGGACGTGCCGTCGGATATTATAAAAGGGGGGCGAGTTTCTGACCCAGAAATTCGTGCGCTCTCAGGCGTGACAGCCCACCGATCGGGCGACTTCGATCATGCGCTTCGTTTCGACATTGGTTCCGCGGACGGTGTAACCGTAGCCGTTACAGTCCCACGAGAGCGAGTTGGTTGGCCCGTGATCGAGACTCGCCGGTCGACCGCCGATCGTCAAGTCGCGCTCGTCGGGGTCGATACCGAGGGTGAAGTTGAACTTCGCAACCGTGAGTTCGCGCCCCTCGGCGGCGTAGCGGAGTCCAACCCCGTCGATGCGCCCGCTTGTCCGTGTCGCGTAGACCAGTTCGAACGCGGGCGGTACGGTCGGATCCGGCACCGAAATCGAACTTCGCGCCTCCAAGTCGGCCCTGCTTTGGTACCACTCCGTCTGTGGGGTGTCCTTCCGCTCTACTGTCGTGTTGGTACCCAAGTCGGGCCGGAACGTGTCCGCCGGTATCTGTGGGTTGAACGTCACGTTCGTGTACGTCGTCGTCACCGACCGCCGGGTGCCGTTAGCGGTCCATGCGGTTTGCTTGCGCAGGGGGTAGAACCGTTCGGTGTCGACCCACAGCCGTTGTCGGTAGTGAGCCACGCTCGAATTGGTTTCCGGGGTGATGTCGAGTACGTACGCGTCTTGCCCGCCAACGGTATCGGTCTCGACGAACTCGACGGTGTAACTACGGTTCGCGTCCATTTTGGGGGCAGTGCCGGTGCGTCGCGGCAAGACGGGTAACGGCGACACTCCGACGGATTGCGGACGACCTTCGCCGTCGGTCAGTCCCGCGGCCGCAACGAGCTGTTGGAGTCGGATAGCCGTTTGCGAACCGGTCGGTGGTCCAGTCAAGTTGATCGTGGTCACCATGTTTTGGTCGGTATCGTGGAGCCAGAGCGTCGATCCGTTCGAGACCTCCAGTTCGTACCGTCGATCCGATGCGTTCCGGAAGCGGATCCGTTTCCGGTTGGTTCCCGGGACGAGCGTGACGGTGGCGAAGTTCCGGGATGTGACGGTCCCGTTGGTCCGTATAGCGACCGTTTGCGTTCCGGTTAACGCGTCGATGGAGTTGTAGCGCTCGGTCACGTTGGCGTCGACCGAGGGGTTCCCGTTCCCGTTACCGTTCCCTATCGTTCCCCCTGCGGCCCAGAGGACCATGGGAAGCAGGATGCCGAGAATCAAGAGCGCGACGAGGGTGCGTCGGTTAAATCGAAGTCGTGGGCGGGCCATACTAATAACACGCTCAGTGAAGGTTTAATTGCGTGTCGAATAATTTTCGGCAATTTTCCCCGGACACACAATGTCGATTCGATGATTGGTAGAACAGATTATAGTCGAATGACCTCGAACCGTGACGCTCTTATCACGCCCATCTTTCGTCCCCCGACCTATCGACCCCTTCGAAGTGAACCGTCCCTGTCTCGACTACCGTGCTCCGAAGCACCGCTCACGGAATTTTGCCGATTGATGGGAACTATGACGCTGATAGGGTCGCAACCGACGTGTAACTACTCCGCCCTTCTGTACCACACTCGTGTCACCGGGTTTAGCTGTTCGTCTCCGTCCCGTGGGAAGAGAGATTGATTACCCCACGGCTCTCAACCGTGACGTGATACGAGTCGTAGGAGAACTCCATCTTACCGCTGGTTCCACGCGATGTGCCGTCCAATAGCGGCCTAAACAGTGTATCGAGCGCTTCTGGATCGATATAATTCGCGAGGCACGGTAGTTCGATAGGGTCTACGTCGTTGAGTGTTGCGACAGCCCTGATCAGTTCCTCACTGGCGCGATCCGTAATGGGGTCGAACTCCGTAGAGTAGGTGTCTGTGGTCACCATCTCCCCATTCTCGTGGTCCAGCGGTGTGTCATTACTCATGGTGGGGTACGGAAAGATAGTTTGTAGTAAGTTGTATAAACAGCATACCGTCTATATTTGGTGTCCACTGCTACCGAGTTCCCTGTATCTGTTCGAATCCGGTTCTATCCCGCCATATCGGTAGCGTCTGGGACTGAAGATGTGGTATAGAACGACGCTGACGGACTCGGTGGTTCCCGTGCTGGTTACGCATAAGACAGGCCGGAAGGAACTGCCGAACGAAATGAGTTTCCTTGGTTCGCCGACATGGCGTCAATTGTCGTCCGGACTCCTATTTCGCACCGAAATTCGGCCACGTGAGAGGATACGGTTTAGCCACGGAGTATGGCTTCCCCCGAGTTCTATGACGTGCATCTTCGCCATGAGGAGATAGATCACCAGCGAAAGAACGTATACCACCAGTGGTATCGCCAGATGCCATAGAAGCGTCGACGTGAGGTTGACCTCGATCATCGGACCCCAAACCCTGTTCATGGTCCGGAAGAGACGGAGCAGTGGAACGTGAAGGAGATATATCCCGAGGGCATGCCGCCCCACTCTCGGGAGAATCGTGTTCTTCCCCCACTGTGGGTTCGAGAGTACGTATGCAAAGAGCGCGAGGACGAAGAATATCGTCGAAAGGGTGTACTCCGTGGAGTATATCTCTTGGCGAAGAACGTTGTCACGAATGACGTAGCCGATAGCGTACTGCTCGATGAGTTGGACTCCGGCGAGGAGGGCGACGATTCCGAGATAGATGTGACGACGATTCTCGTCCGGCGTCCAGTCGATCGAACTGATTTGATATCCGAGAGCGACGTAGAAGAATCCGAAGAAGAGGGCATCCCGTGTTCGAAACGGTACGTCCACGATCATTTGGTAATTCGTTCCGACGAGACCGACGATGTGAACGAGCGCAGCGACGGGCAGCAGATAGCGGGTTTTTCCGAACTCGACGAAGCAACCGACGAGTACGAGGGAGAAGATCAGTGCCGTCAGAAACCAGAGCGGAATGGAAAGTGCGTTTCCGTAGTACAGTAGATCGACCGTGGAAATCTCGTCGATGCCGCGAGCGATGAGGGCGTTCGCTACGGGAACGCCTCGGAACAACGCGAGACCGATCACCGCCGCTACGGAGAGTAGCCTCCCGAACAGATAGATCGAACCGAGTTTCCGGACGGAGCTACTCACGGTAGATTTGACGTTGTCGATGCTCACCGTCTCCGCGAAGAAGTATCCGGACGTTACGAAAAAGAACGGAACGTCGAACTGACCGATCGTGTCCATCACGAAGTAAACGTAATTTCCGTACGTTCCAAAGCCTCGAAACGGCTGAACGTGTGCGATGACGATAAAAAATATAGCGACTGCTCGCAGCGTATCTATGCTGTGAATTCGATCACTCATCGTATCTCAAAGGTCCATTGAGAGGTCACTCTCCCCTATTTAAAACGCCTCCGATTATGGCGGGAGAGTCGAAATCGTCCCGTCTGTACCGCGCTCCGTTTTTCCCTTATCGAGTCAGTCGAAGGGACTCGGGGTATGATAGGGCGGCCACTCGAAACGTCCCGTCCGTATCGTCTTCCCGAACGTGGTGTTCACGAAAACCATCTTCAGTCGGGATCTGATCCCGTCTACACTGGTTGGCACCTCTGGCCCAGTTCCCGAATGTTCCATCGTCTCCAAACGGTCGTGGACGACGGTAGGGATACAGTTGTTCCCGTCCGGTCCGATTTCGATGGAACCCCGTACGTACGACGAGTTGGTGAGGCAACGAAATCTCGTTCGGCATCGAACAGGGCCGGTATCGCCCTCTCTACCGAGAGGAGGTCGGAACGATATCGGGATGTAACACGTAGCTGAAATGGGTCATGTGCTCGTGACACGTGTTCGGTGTCCAACACGCTCCCGGACATCGACCGAAAGAACTAATAGTAATAAGATATTTCTATACTTCATAGCGGTAGCTTTATTATATTAATTTAGTCATCCGGCATCACCTCCCAACAGATAGAAGTCAGGGTTAACGGGGGACAGACGTCATAAGACGGAAATTATACATTAAACGAAATGTATAATTTGTATGTCTCATTCGAACCGCGATTGTGACGATTTATTCCTTTCACCTCTGACCGATATCTTGTGTTTTACGGCCATATTCTTGGAAATTCAGGTCTGGGGGATTAGATGTCTGTTATTTGTCTAAATATGTGTGTGTGAAGAAATTTATACAATACTGTCTGTCATTTGCATCATCGTCAACTCGATATCGGAGGTCCCGATATAGTGTTACAGTCCTAATTGTGTAATGTTATTGTCGGAGAGTCGACCGTGGTATAAGGGAAATTCCACGAAACAGTACCTCTCGCTATCGATTTCCTTGGCGTCGTAAGACGGTATTGTGGTCCATAATCCGTCTCGTTATCCCCGGGTGCATTCGAGGGAAAGTCCACGATTCACGACCCGACGATGATGGGAGGGGTGCCCGCTCAACGGGATGGTGAACGACGATAGCAGCGAAACCGGTGACCACGACCATCGGAACGTTCTACCACGAGTCCACTTAGAACATCCCTTTGGGAAGAATTTCGAGAATACGACTGATGACGATGTACCCGAACACGACGAGGCCGAGGAGGATGACCCATCGAAAGCGGTGAACTGATCACATTTACTTCTTCTCATATGGTCAGGGAATCGGTGTCATGTCGAATGTGCCAGTTTGATTCAATTGACTGGGTGTAGACAAAATCCGGTACGGGAACATCCTATCGTGTTTTAGTACCGACTGTGTGTCTGCATTCGCTTGTCGGAAAACAGCAGCTACGTACCGCTTCTCGTGTCTGCAGTAACTGGGCCGATTTACGTACTCAAATCGGAAACGGAAACCGTGCGATCGGAATGAATCGTAACGC
Source organism: Haladaptatus sp. AB618 (assembly GCF_024136965.1). Classification (NCBI taxonomy): domain Archaea; kingdom Methanobacteriati; phylum Methanobacteriota; class Halobacteria; order Halobacteriales; family Haladaptataceae; genus Haladaptatus; species Haladaptatus sp. AB618. The sequence goes on from NZ_JAMYJX010000006.1 coordinate 217,240, forward strand.
GCTGGCCGATGTACTCGAAACTCACCTCCGGTGAGCCATGTTGATACAGATCTTCGAGCGCATCGGTGTCGATCGCCTCGTAGAGGGGTGTCGCAGGCTTCCTCCCGTTCGCTTCAGTAACTGCCGTTATCACGGCAGCGGTGATCGACCCCGTGTCCGCGATTGTCGTTCGTATCGATGGCTCCGGTTGCAACGACGACGAGTTTTCCATGTCCTCTGGACATGAAGGGTGTGCTAATAGGCTTTGGGGGACAATTAGTAACACATCACATGGTTTGTGAACGATCCCACTGAGTCGAACCGCCACCCAATAACTGCATCCCACGCTTATCACCAATCCGTGACATCCTCTCCTCCAAACTCACGTTCTCCCCTCCGTGAATTGGATACCAGAACGTGATCAGACGTTTTAATGCTGTCATTTCCCGGTCCGTCACACCCGTCGAAAATACTGCGACGTTTTCGATGTCGAGATCGATGCGAGGATCGTCTCATTTTCGGCAGCGGCGACTGGGGGGACGTGGTTGTCTATCGCGTCGGAACCGAACTGTTCTACCTGAAGACGATCGTGGATCGAACCGATCAACTCGACCCTCTCGAGAATGGCGACGCCGACGAACCGGACGAAGAAGTGAGTCACCGCCACGATACCGATCTGGAGCGCGAAGCCTACCGCCAACTGGCGGAGGTCGTCTTCGATCTACCGACGATGGATCCGACGACTACGATTCCTTCGACGAACGATCAGCCGACGAGGGGGGATGATTCTCTCCCAGTTGATGGTCGTTAACAGGGTTCCGACACCAAAGACGACCAGTATGACTGCCGCTACGTGTCTGATATCGTACTGGGACGACAGTTTGCCACCGTAAGGAACCAACGCGGCGACTACATCATAAAATTAAAGCTACTGAAATATTTTTCGAAGTATCAAATTAGAATATATGAAATATGGACGTGCGATGATATAATGGCCGTGTCAGAACACTCCCGGGAAGAGGAGGTAGACGAACAGTAAACTCAGGATGCCGGTAAAGACAGCGTAGTAGACGAGCGGGATGAGTTCCAACCGAATAACGCGTCCCTTTTCGCCGACGAGACAGACGACCGCGAGGAGGTGACGACGTTGACTACGATCACGATGGCGTCACGTGTATGGTCGCCTTGGCCGTTCTGCAGGCTACTCGGTCTCCTCGACGTTGCCGCAGTTCCGACAGCGCTTCATCCCTCCGTGCACGTCGCCGTAGTCGTGTCTGATGCCCGTGATGCATAGTACGTCCTGGAAGAGTCCCATACCAGGCAGGTCTCGCGGCCACCGGATAATGGTTTCCCGCCGGAGCCTTGCGACATACTTTGATTCTACCCGGAATACTTATAATAGATTCAGTATATGGTTAACAATAAATGGGAAGCCAGAACGAAACAGAAACAGATGATGGTGATGATGACCATCTCGAAGATATCGGGGATGGGATCGGTTGTGTCGAAATTTGGGAACATCTATCCGACCAGCGTGAAGACGATAGTAAGCAAAGCGAGTGAATTTTCCGCCTCGATACTCTTTTAAATACGCCCGTCGATGTTTGTTATATCATCTAATCGACCAATGCCCGCGCCGAGATACCGCTGTAATGTAGTGAACTTATGACAGTTACCAATTATTATTTGTCTGTTTTATTTTGTTATTGATCATAGAATTAGGAAAAAATACTTTAACTATGTGGGTAATATCTAATCGAACACCATGGTGATACTAATAACTGGTGCTGATGGATACATCGGTTGGCCGACTGCACTACGAATCGCCGACAGAACTCACGACCGCGTTGTCCTCGTCGATAACTTCGGCCGACGAGAATGGGTCAACGAAATCGGTAGTACCAGTGCGGTTCCCGTTCGAGCCGTGGACGAACGAATAAGTGCTGCAGAGTCCCGCCTCGGTCTCCAAAATCTCTCGTTTGTCGAAGGGGACCTGACGGACAAAACCTTCGTCGACCAACTCCTGACCGTTCACCAACCGGATACTATCGTTCACACTGCCGCACAACCCTCTGCACCCTACTCGCAAATCAATGGCGAACGTGCGAATTACACGCAGCACAACAACTTACAGGCGACACGCAATTTACTGTGGGGTCTGGAAGAAAACGAACTCACCGACACCCACTTCATCGAAACGACCACGACCGGTGTGTACGGTTCCCCCGAATTCCCCATCCCCGAAGGTGGTGCCACGATGGAAAATCAGGGAGAGCGCGACGACGTTCCGTTCCCTGCGATGGCCGGAAGTTGGTATCACCTGACTAAATCTCACGACGCAGCCAACATGCGTCTGGCACACAAGCAGTTCGGAATCCCGATCAGTGACGTCCGAACGTCGATCGTCTATGGCACCGAAACCGAGGAGACGCGTGTCGATGATACCCATCTCAAAACACGATTCGACTTCGACTACTACTTCGGAACGGTTACGCATCGTTTTGCCGCTCAAGCAGTCGCCGGTTATCCCGTGACGGTTTACGGAAAAGGCGAACAGAGAAAACCGTTCATCAGCCTCGAAGACGCCGTCGAGGGCCTCGCACGACTCGCCTTGATGAATCCCGCCGACCGGGAGGACGACTATGTCGTGTACAATCAGATGACGCGGCCGATCAGCATCGTCGAAGTCGCGAACACCATCGCGGACGTCGCCAAGGAGTTCGATTACGACGTTGCGGTCGAACACTTCGAAAACCCGCGTGACGAGGACGAAACCCACAAGATGGAGATGGAAAACGAACGGTATCTGGGTCTCATCGACGAGCAGGATCAATCGTTCGAGGAGGGTGTCCGAGACATCTTCGAAACGCTCAGTCAATACGAAGAGGTGATCTCGACGCACGAAGATCGGTTCCTGCCTGGCGTCCTCGAAGAACGGATGGAGAAAGAAGGGAAAGTTGCAGCCGAACTAGACTGAGGACACTATGCACGTTCTCGTCACAGGTGGCTGTGGATATATCGGCAGCGTTCTCGTCCCAATGCTCCAAGCAGATACGTCAGTCACCACCGTTTCCATCCTCGATGACCTCTCTACAGGGTCGCCGAGAAGCCTCCTCGGAACCTACGTCGATAACGGTACTAACATCGTCTTTCGTCGGGGTGACGTCCGCAAGTACGGTGACGTCGAAAACGCAATGCGAGGCGTCGATGCCGTCATCCATCTGGCCGGAATCACCGGTGCAGCGAGCACTCACGACCGCAGAGACGAAACGTACGCCGTCAACCTCGATGGAACGACGAACGTGCTGACTGCGGCCGAAAAATTCGGCGTCGGCAACGTCGTGTTCGCCTCTTCGTGTAATAACTACGGCCGGGCGACCAATACGGAAATCACCGAGGAAACCGAATCGAATCCCCTGAATCCGTACGCCGAGACGAAACACAAGGGCGAACAATTGCTCATCGATCACGTCGAGAACGGACATTTTCGAGGGACGGCACTCCGGATGAGTACCAATTACGGGTATGCACCCGGGATTCGATTCAATCTCGTCATCAATCGGTTCGTCTTTCGGGCCGTGACGGACCGCCCCCTCACCGTGTACGGTGATGGAACGAACTGGCGGCCGTTTATCCACGTCAACGACGCCGCACGGGCGTTCAAACAGGCTGCCTGTAACCCCGACGACTGGTCGGAAGTGGTGTACAACGTCGGGGCGAATGAGGAGAACTATCGAATATCCGAAATCGCCGAAATAATCTCCAACGAGATCGACGGTGCGTTCGATATCACCTATCTCGAAGACGAACATCCCGGTCCGTCGTATCACGTGAACTTCGATCGTGTTTCCCGTACCGGCTTCGAACCCGAATGGACCGTTCGAGACGGCGTCAGAGATCTCATGCGGCAGTTCACGGATACGCACGTTTCGACCATCCCGAAGTAATTCGAGAGACGAATACAACGGTAAAAAGACAAAAATGAGACAAAGCGAACAAACGACCGACGTTCCAACGATTGCCGTCACTGGCGCTGCCGGATTCATCGGTAGCCGTGTTGTGAATCGAATTCAAGCGACGCATCCCGAGTGGAACGTCATCGCATTGGACAACTTCTACCTGGGCACCGTCCACACGATCGGTAACGTTGACGTACAACACGTCGACATTCGGAATCGCAACCGATTGGAATCGACGCTTGAGGGTGCAGACATCGTCATGCATCTCGCGGCGATCAGCGGCGTCGACGACTGTGATTCTGACCGGGATCTCGCATACGACGTCAACACCCGGGGGACGGCAAACGTCGCGTGGTTCTGCCGGAAGAACGGTACGGGGCTTATCTTCCCGTTCAGCATGGCCGTCCTCGGCGACCCCGAATCGTTCCCGATCACCGCCGATCTTCCACGCGACCCGATGAATTGGTACGGACGAACGAAACTCATCGGCGAGCACACGATCGAAGACATGGCGTCCGATGCGTTCCCCGCCCATCTCTTCCTCAAGTCCAACCTGTACGGGGAACACGAGATCGATGGACGGACTATATCGAAGGGGACCGTGATCAACCTCTTCGTCAATTGGGTGTTCTCGGACCAACAGCTGACCGTCTACGAACCAGGTACCCAGTCACGCAACTACGTACACGTAAAGGACGTCGCTCGGGCGTACGTTCGGAGCGCGGAGGTGATGCTCAACGAACTCGCGGCCGGTGAGACCGGCACTCGCCGGTACGAAATTGCGAGTAGAGAAGACCCGAGCGTTCTAGAGGTGGGTAAACTCGTGGCGCAGATCGCGTCGACGGAAGCGGACATCCACAAGGAGGTCGTGCTCATCGAGAACCCGCGTTCCAGCGAGACGCTCACGCCCGATTTCGCCGTCGATACGTCGAAGACACACAATGAACTCGGCTGGGAGGTCAAACACTCCGTCGAGGAGTCGATTCGTGAACTGATCCGGAAAAAGATCTGAAACGATCCGTCTTCGGACGCGTTTTCGGGTTTCGGAATCGCTCCGCCCGTCGTCGTGATGATGGACGTCGATCTTATGACTCTCTATTGATGGAAAGAGTGACAACGTTCCCCCGAAAATTTAGACGTAATGTGGCCTTGGGGGCATCTCGGATTCAGCTATCTCTGTTATCTCGCCTCGATCGAAGGACGTGACGAGGGAGAACAGACGCTTCTCACACTGGTGGCTGTCGCGATTGGCAGTCAATTTCCAGACCTCGTCGACAAACCACTGGCGTCGAACGCGGGGATACTTCCAACCGGGCGCTCGCTCGCCCACTCACTCGGTACCGCGACGGTCGTTATCGGGGTCGTTCGCTGGATCGGGCGACGTCGTGGTCGTGAAGAGGAAGCGTTCGCCTTCAGCGTCGGGTATCTCACGCATAGCTTGGCCGACCTCGAACCGGGGGTCGTTCTCGGCCTTCTGAGTGGTGATCGGAGTCAGTTGAAGCGGACCACATTTCTCTTCTGGCCCTTCCTTCCGTCGCCCGAATACCCGCATCCTCATCGATCCATCAGAAAACGTTTTTCGACGCTGGAGTTGGACCAGTATACGATGTCCCAATTCGTGTTGTTCGGCATCGCAACCGTCGTTTGGGTAGCTACCGGGATACCGGGTGTTGGGGAACTTCGACGGGAAGTACGGAACAGGCTGTGAAATACGATCAGTTTACGCGATACCCCCGCTCACACGTGGAACGAAGGACGAACTGCGGGGGCGTCCCTACCGATCACCGCGGATCAAATACGTTCGACCATCCGGGAGGTCCGCCGCCGAAATCGGGTCCCAACGATTGCTCTCCCGATGTTCGGTAACCCGTAGATCGAATCCCTCGTCGTCCAATAGATTGAACACCTTTTCCGGAGTTGCGCCCCTTCGCGCCAAAAACTGTGGATGGATTTCGACGAACAGACAACGGACGTTGGAGAGTGTATCGCCCATCCCCTGTAGAACGTCGTGTTCGAACCCCTCGACGTCGATTTTGACGATATCCGGATCGATTCCCTCGTAATCCTTCAGGGCAAGCATCCCATCCGTCGTCCCGTCACCGACGTATGTGTGCACGACGGAAACCCCGTCCGTTGCGTGTGTTTTGCGTAGGACGCGGTGGTGGTAGTCGTTTGCCTCGAAGCCGTGAATCCGACGACTCGGGACGCCACATAGCTTGGCCAACGTCGTGAAGTATCCGTACTGACTCCCGACGTCATAAAACGTATCCCCGTTTTCGAATTCGGCGGTGATGGCCTTCGTCAACTGTGGCTCATATCCTCCACCTTGGCGTAGTTTTCGATAGAGATGGGATTGCTTCGGAACGAACAGCGTTTCGGTAGCGTCGTCCTTCGACAGCGGAATTCGTTGTATATCCTGTGTCCTGTATCTCACGTACTGATAGCAGTCATCGGCAGGTGTGTTTTGCAGTGCATTGATCACTGGCCGTGGGAGTTTCGAGACGACGTTAGAGATGCCATCCGCCATAATATTTCATCATTATACGAGAATATAAATGTGGGTGGGAGTTCGTATCGACGTCTCAAACCCCAGCGGATCCGGATCAGGAATTCACGACGAGCGGTTCGTACCAATCCCGATTGGTCCGATACCAGTCGATGAACTCCTCGACGCCCGCGCGAATGTCACGAGTCGGTTCGTAGCCGATCCGTTCCTTCGCTTTCGAAACGTCCGCGTGGGTGTGTTCGGCGTCACCCTCGTATTGGTCCGTAAATTCGATTTCGAGGCTCGGGTCGATGGTGTCGCGAACTACCTCGGCGAGCGTGAGAATGTCGATGTTGTCCGTGGAACCGATGTTCATCACTTCCCCGTCGGCACTGTCGTCGGTAAGCAGTTTCTCGTTCGCACGAACGACGTCGGCAACGTAGGTGAAATCCCTCGTTTGGGCTCCGTCACCGTAAATGATCGGCGACTTACCGCGGAGACATCGGGAGACGAAGTTCGAAATGGCCATGTTGGGACGCATTCGTGGGCCGTACACGGTGAAATACCGGAGCGATACGGTCGGGAGTCCGTAAATCTCGTGATAGACGCGAACGTAGTGTTCGGCCGCGACTTTGGAAACACCGTAGGGAGAAATCGGCGTGTTGGGATGGGATTCGTCGTACGGGAGATAGTCCGGCTTGCCGTAGACGGACGACGATGAAGCGTTGACCACTCGCTCGACATCGGCTTTCCGGGCCGCTTCGAGCACGTTGACCATTCCATCGACGTTGTATCTGTTCACCTTCTTCGGCTGTTCGACGCTCGTCCGGACGCCCGCTTGTGCGGCTTGGTGGTAGAGTACGTCGATGTTCGTCGTCAATTCTTCGAGCAAGTCCGTATCGTTCACGCTCCCCTCGATGAACTCGTAGTCCCCGTCCCCATCGCTCGCCGCTTTACGACCCATCTCGATGTTACGCTTCTTGATTCCGAGGTCGTAATACGGTTCGAGGTTATCGAGAACGGTAACATCGTGACCTCTCTCGGTGATGGTTTCTGCGAGGTGACCTCCGATAAAGCCAGCCCCGCCTGTGACGAGCACTCTCATACTTTCTGATCGCCTTCTGAATTTAATAAATTTATGTATTAAATTATATTTAAGAATGGGGTATAATAGTGGGAAACTGATATGATCGGCGGCTCGTTTTTTAGGCTCGTTTCTCTTCCGCTTCGTACATCGTGGAATATCCGGTGGAATGGATCGTATTGAATTTCTGTGCCAACTTCGAACTCGGATCCCAGGTTATCCTATATATTCCGTTGGGTGAGCGATACAACTTGACACCCGGCCGAAATAGGATATACCTATCATTTAACGCACTCATATTCGAGTTGAACACGAACTCCGGTCGTAAGTGATCGTACTCGTATTTGCGGTGCTGAGATATCGACCGTCTCGTGGCCTCCGAGGCGTAGTACGAGTCAGTAGAAACGTCGCCGCTGACGTACTCGTTGGCGAACCGTTTCCCGGTCAGTTCGCTGCTCGTCAAATACGTTCGATAATTCGTGGAGTTGTCCGGTAAGGCAACCGTCACTGATGCGATTTGCGCGACGATAATAACGCCAACTAGGATCACACCGACGGAGTTCAACAGTAGTCTCTTTTGACGCGACCCGACGAGAGCGGGAAGTGTTCGTAGAAAACACACCGAAGCGAGCGCAGCCAACACTGGCTCCGCCATGTACAAACTTCTGTCCACTCCGCCGATGGACGGATCGATGAGACTGCCGATAATGAGGAGGTTGGTGACTGCAATCACGGAAAAGACGAATATCGTTTCCTTTCTCCTGTCGTCGAGCAATAGAAGTAGCCCCGCGATTCCGCCGAGTGGCAGGAGAACGAACCCATGCCCACGTCGAAGGAGGAGACTGGTGAGCGTGTTTTGAACCTGTATTGCGTGCTGATAGGACGTGGATGGCGTATAGAGCGCGGCGTCGGATCCAGGCTGGAAGACGAATATTAGCCTGTTTATCATTCGCAGTCCTAACCCGCCGACGTGGAAATACTGTATGTACAAGATCAGCGACAGTATCAGCGTCGTAATTATCATCGGGTAGACGGCATTTTGACCGGTCCGATATTTCGGGAGCGTCCAGCTAAGTCTTCGAATTCCGGTATCCGCGAGCAGCAGAGCTCCGAACACGAAGGAGAGGGCAACGATCAGTGTTGGAGGGAGTTTGTGGGTGAAAATGGACGAAATAAAGAGGAGAAAGACCATCGCGAGCGCTCTCGAATCCCTGCTTTTGATGTAGATCATCAGTAAAATGAGAACGGGACACCACTGTAGAACCCCCAACGTTTGAGCGATCGGTTGATACGATAGTACGGTCGAAATCTTGCTAAACCCCGCGATAGTCGCTCCTACGATAGCAACCTTTGACCATGGGTCTGAGACCAGGTTTCTCACGATGAGAAACGCGGTAAGCGGGAAAATCACGCCGATCAACGCCGGATAGACCGCCATCGCCGTTGGCGCATCTACGCCTGCTATGATTCCGACAGATGCAGGGAGTATCTCGAAGAGCGGTGCTTGGGAGTAGAAACTGTCCCTCACCGCGTTGATAGACCCTGTTTTAATGACCCCCTGGACCCAGAACGCATAGCCGTCCGGGTCGAGACCGATCATACTCGCAGGATAGCGGTAAATGTACACCCTGAAGAGTACGGCAAGAACGATTACGACGGCGAAACTGACGATCAGGTATCGATCCTTGGAGTAGAATGCGGTTGGGACGAGTAGCGACAACACCAAAGGGAGTAGACAGATTCCCATCCAAGGATACAGGGCGGTAGAACTGGTAATAATACCCAATAGTAGCGAACCAAACGACAGGATAACCGAGAGATAAAGAACCGCTTTTGACGTACGATTGTTCACATGAGCTATGCGATGGCAATGGCAAAATAACTTCTGCCCTTCGATAAATTAATAAGTTCCTCCGTAGTGATCTACGCTCGAATCAACTCGAAGGAAATTGCTGCTCCCTGCCTATCAATCGAAGTAGAGTCCTCTAACACCGTCGTCCAGTTCGACAGAATGTCCGTGCTCCGCCGTTGTCTTCCGCACAAATCGTATGAAAACTATTTAGTGATACAGGGTGTAAACACAGCAATAACTCGGTTCATTAATTTACTATCAATATGGCAGACGTTAAAATTGAGGGGGAGAATGTCTTCTCGCATATTTCCAGGGGGGCATTCGTCACTATTCTGGGAAAGTTCGTCGGCATTCCGTTAGGTATCGGTTCTACGATTCTCATCACTCGATTGTTCGGTCCGAAGATATTCGGTAGCCTGCGATTCGGTCTCACGGTGATGGACTTTGCGATGATTTTCTGCGTGTTGGGGATGAGTTCGGGAGTAAAACGCTACATTTCCATCGCAGAAACGAAAGCGGATCAGGTGGAGTACTACGTAGCGTCCTTAGTGATCGGTTGTGGACTTTCGCTCTTGGTTGGTTGTTCTTTGGCTTACTTTTCGAAACCGATCACGCTGCTATTTTTCGACAACATTAGCGGTTCCGTCTTCGTGTTTTATTTGGGGCTGTCACTTCCGTTTGCGACGGTCTTTTCGATTTCCCTCGCGGCTACCTTGGCGTGGAACTACTCCTCGTTCAAAACGGTGCTCCAAGATATCTTGTTCAAGCTATTTCAGATCGTCCTATTTGGGGCTGTAGCCTACCTTGGGCTTTCACAGGCGTCTTTAGCACGATCGATGCTCCTCGTTTACGTGTCGGTCTGTTCCCTGGCCGTTCTTTCCGTCGGTTTCATTCTACGTGACGACTTCGATACTGCTCGGGGTCTCTTTCACCGGATTCGATTCGACAGCGAAAAGATCCGGCCCCTCGTCACCTTCTCGTTACCGCTATTGTTCACAAAAAGCGTCTGGTATCTGATGAACAATGCGGACACGTTGATGATCGGCTATTTCATAGACGAAAGCGCCGTCGGATTGTATTCCGGTGCGTTCTCCCTCGCTCTGTTCGTTCGAATCGTATTCAACGCGTCGGGGTCGTTGTTCATGCCGAATATGGCGCGGCTCTACGAAAAGGACCGAATCTCGGAGATCTGCTATGTATATCGAAAAGTCACGAAGTGGTTGGTGATACTGAGTCTCCCGATAATGATCGGGAACGTCGGCTTCCCGAAACTGCTCCTGGCCGTGTTCGGGAAGGAGTTCGGAACCATGTCGATCACACTCGTGGTGCTCTCCGTCGGCATTTTCTCCAACGTGATATTCGGTTTGAACGGAACGATCATGCCGGCCATCAATCGACCGAGAATACTGTTGTACAACAATCTGGTGGTGTTACTACTGAATCTGGCCTTGAATACGCTGCTTATTCCCCGCTATGGGATCATCGGCGGGGCGGTAGCGACGACGATCTCTTACTTCCTCCTCGATCTGTTACACGGGTTCGTCCTCTATCGAGAGTTGGGATTGGTTCCGATCAGGGGGGACTTCGTCGTCACGACGGTCTGTTCGCTTGCCCTTATCGTCGGTATCGGTCGGTTCGGTGACCTGGGCATTACGACGCTCACCGGTGCTATCGTGTACGGTGCCATTACCTACTCGCTGTATCTCGGTGTCATACTAAAACTCGATTACATTTCCATCGACGAGTTCTTCTCCCTTCTCGATTTCTGAGACACGTCGGCGATTTCCGTCGTGTCGGAATCCATCCGGCGTTCGCCTCGCTCAATCCGTTGTTCGGGGACGTTCCTCTCGCTCCGATCTGTAATCTCTCAACAATAAGTGCATAAATATTTCCTCCGTCGATACGATATACTAACAGATGGACTTACTCGTTCTCGGTGCCGACGGTCTGGATCCTCGTGTCACACGGTATCTGATCCAAAAAGGGAGATTGGAAACGATATCGACTCTCACCGACACGGGTGAGGGCGAACTCGATGGAATGGCGAGCAGAAGGGGATTTCAATCGGTCCCCCACACCGGCCCCGCCTGGTTGACTATCTATACGGGGCAGACCGAGCGAGAGCACGGTCTCACGAAAGGTGGCTGGGTACAGGGCGACTCAGTCTTCACCGATTATTACGACGAAACCGTGTTCGAGGAACTCGTGAACGCTGGTCGTCGAGTCGGCGTCGCGTTCATGGCCAATACGTACCCGGCACACATCGAGACCGACGATGGGTCGTGGATGATTTCGGGATATCCCTCGACAGGTGACAGGGATCGAATCGTCGACCCACCTTCCCTCGTCGAGTATCTCCCGGACGATTACGAATCGCTCCAGGCCAAACACCTGGTAAACAGCGGGGACGACTCGCGGAACGCAGTGGGAACCATCGCGCCGGTCGAAGCGTGGATAGCAGCGGATAGGCGGAAGCGACGGGAAGTTCTCCGTCCGATACTCGAAGAGAACCCCGTCGATGTACTGTTCTACGGGACACAAATCACGGACATAATGGGGCATCGTTGCAAGCCGTTTCCGTACTATACGACCGGAATCGGCGAGCGGATTGCGGGGTTCATCAACGACCTATTCGGGACGACGCTACAACCCCCACGACTCAATTCGATGGCTTGGAACGCCGAATTTCGGCGCGCGTACGAGTATATCGACTCGCTACTGAATTGGTTCATCGAAACGTGCGACCCGGATCGTATCCTCCTGTTGTCCGATCACGGTTACGGCCTCGATGGGAAGGACCACGCGTTCGTCGGTACCAGTATGGTTTGCGGGGATATTTCCCGTCCGGAGTGCACTATCGAAGTGAAAGATTGTATTCTGGAGGCCTTGATCTCCGATGCGTCCGGCGGCGGAGAGAAATCGGTAGACGATCCGTTGACCGGCGAAGAACGGGACGAGATAGAGGAACAACTCGGCGCACTCGGATACACCGATTGATCTCCCGACTATACTCCTCCGCTCCTCGCGTGTGGGCGGTTTTCTCACCCGGTTTATCTTCGAACGTACACACGACGAACTGTAGCGATGTGATACGGTATATCGGCGTCCACGAGTTTCGAATTCGGTTCAGAGATACCCGAGGTCACGAAGGAGATCATCGACATCGAGGTCTTCCCGGTCTCGTAACTCGTCTTCCGGCATTTTCTCGGCCAACCGAGACGCTGTCTCGTCGTCGTGAGCGGGACGATGCTCCTCGGGGTCATCGTCCAAACTGTAAAGGTCCGGCGACCAGTCCCGTTCCGGATATTCGATGTACTTGTAGTCGCGAGTTCGGACCGCTCGCATGATACTGTGCCCGAGAACGTACGGTGGGCCACACGCTCTGATGTAGGCATTCCTATCGTCGATGTCCGCTGACGGGAGGAGGGGTTTTCCTTCCGAGGTTTCCGGGTTCGATATTCCCGCTAGCTGCAGGAGGGTGGGAAAGATGTCTATCTGCCTGACGAGCGTATCCACGGTTTCACCGTCGCTCTCGGGGGACGAGAGTATAAGCGGCACGTTCGTTTCGACATCGAATACGGTGTGTCCGTGCCCCGCTTCGAGGAAGTGGTCCGGGATCTGTGGTCGAACGACCCTTTCGTGGAGACGGTTCACCGCCCGTTCGATGGGACGCAGGTCGATCCGGCGATCGTATCGCAGATGGTTTCGCAGGTAGCGAATATAGTTATAAAAGGGCCGCTCCCATCCGGTGAGATGTTCCCCGTGATCTCCCGTGATTGCAACGGCCGTATTTTCGGGTAACGCCGAACAAAACGCTTCGAGACTTCGATCGAGCGCCGAAAGCATTCGCGAGTATTTTTGCGCGTGGGGAGCGGATAGCGGTCCGTACTTCGTCGTATCGTACGGTTCGGGAACCTCGATCGGGCCGTGCAGTTCCCACAGGTGAACGTATAGAAAGTACGGTTCTGACAGACGGTCAAGACGCTGTATCGCAGTTCGTTTCCACTCGTTCACCAGGTTTCTGTTCCTATCACGGTACCAAAATCGATCGAAACCGCGGTCCAAGCCGGTGTCCTCGACTATTGGTCCAGTTACCATGGCGTACGTGTTGTAGCCCTCGGATCCAAAACTCTCCGCGAGCGTGTCGAGTTCGGGATCGAGTTTCACGTTGTGGTGGGAATTCACCCCGTTCCCTTCGGAATAATTTCCGGTGAGGATACTCGCCACACACGGCGTCGTCGTCGTCGCCGTCGAGTGCATATTCGAGAAGAACGTCCCGCGGTCACGCGTTTCGTTCAAAAAGGGAGTGTCTGCGTGATCGTCGCGGACGAAATCACTCCGTAAACAGTCGATACATATGAGAACGACATTCGTATCAGAGCACATATTCTATATTTTAATCCTCAAAAGATATATTCTTTTAGTAGATGTACTGATATGCGATGGATCGACACTCGACATTTATTACTCTACAGGAGAATTCTATCCACTAGCATGGCGAATATAACATATGTGGCGAGTGGGATTGTGGGGCCATCGGACGTCTCCTCATCGATCGCCAAGTATCAGTTTCCCAAATTTTTGGCGTCCGAACACTCGACGACCGTGCTATCTCGGACACCGATACAGGAACCGGAGATAACCGAGGAAGTCGTCGTCAAGACGCCGCCAGGAAATGCGTACGTTCGTACCGTCGTCTTCCCGTTCTTTGTCCTCGTCCACCTGCTTCTGCGTCGGGACGGTACCGATATCGTCGCGACCGATCGGTCGGGTGATGCAATCTTACCGGTCGCTATCCTCCATCGATTCGATTTCGCACCGTGGATAATCTTCTGCGCGGACAGTCCCGATGGGAGGGAGAACAAACGAAACCGTGCGGATATCGATCTGGACGTTTCGATGCTTCATACCACATTGATGCAACGGATCGCGTGGTACGGCTACCGGAATGCCGATAGAGTGATCCTGAGCGACGAATCTGAAGAGATCGACGTCTCTCGAAAAACGGTGATCAAAGGGGGTGTCGACTGTGAGGTAGTCGATCGTATAACGAGGAAGACCGAGAGAACTGAATCGGAAACGCTCAGGGTTCTCTACGTCGGTAATATGTACTACCATCGAGCCATCGACGTACTGTTCGACGCCGTCGAGAACTGTGAGAGCGATATCGAACTCGTTCTCGTCGGCCCGCCACCGGAGGCAGGAGATGCGAACAGTATGCGGGAGTTCGTCGAACACGTCGCACCCTCCCTGGAGGCGAGGATCGATTCCCTCTCGGTGGATTGTCAGTATAAAGGGAAGCTTCCACACGAGGAGGCACTCGCAGAGATGGTCAAGGCCGACATCGGCCTGTGTTTACTCCCCTACGAGCGAGGAATGCCGCATTTCCTCGATTCGTATCCGATCAAGGTCTTCGAGTACATGGCCACCGAAACCGCCGTCGTGGCGACACGAACGCCAGCGACGAGCGAACTGCTCGATGCCCCACAGTTGGTGCAGGAAAACGACCCAACGGTCGTCGCGAACGTCATCGACTCGCTCGCAGACGATCAACTCCGTAAGCGGTGCCGGGAGCGCAACCGCGAAACCGTCACCGATCACTGTTGGAATTCCCTGTGGGAGCAAATAGATGACACCGTTGGTTCCGTGATGCGGGATGACGAATACGCCGTTCGTAACGACGGTGTTTCGGCCGATCGGAAATTCTAGGTTCAACCACCGTATCGTAGTAGTGCGGGATTTTATTAACTATGGTGTAGTACCGTAACTATATGCCTGCTGGACGCACCCAACGAAATTTTCTCGAAAATTTATACTGGAAGATAAAGACGTATCGAACGGATCGATCGAAAATCGAGATACGGAACTGTGCGGGGAGCTATCGACTTGCCGTTCCAGCAGGGGCCTCGTTCGTCGAAAAGTACGAATCCACAGGGGAGTACGAACCGATGTTCGAAAGCGAACTGAAACGTCGATTGACCGCTTTCGACACCCCTGTTTACTACGATATCGGAAGTCGATGGGGATACTTTACGAAGTTCAGCAGTCTCATCACATCTCCCGAATTGGTCCACGGATTCGATGCGAATCCACGGTGGTTCTCGTTTCTCAAACAAACACACGAACAGGACCTTCCGGGAATCTCCCTTACCAATGCGTACGTCTCTGCGGAGTCCGGCGACGATGCGATCAGCATCGACGATTACCGTCTGGAACACAGCGATCCGGACGTCGTAAAAATAGACATCGAGGGGAGCGAGTATGAAGCGCTAACGGGAATGCGGGAGACGTTGGAGGATGCCCACCCCGTCGTTTTCGTCGAGGTTCATCCATCGTATCTTCGAAACCGAGGGAGTTCGGCGAATGCCGTTTTCGATTTCCTCCGGACGCTGGGGTACGAACTACGAGGGACGACGAACCATCGGACGGGTGATCAGCTCTGGTCGCCGATTTCGGACGTGAATCTCCCCTCGAACGGTGACTACCTGATCTTAGCCGAGTAACTCCGGCTTTTTCACCCTCCGTTCAGGGAAGGGAATCCTTTATTTTTTCACGTAGCTATTTTGGATTGTGTCGTTAACAACTTCGCTCAAGGCTGGAATTTCCGATCCCCGATTGATACTCCTAGAGCTCTATCGGCGCTTTCAGCGGGACCTTCGCGGGCGTCACGGAGTCTCGATCATGGACAGGGACTGGGATACGCTCGTCCTCTTGGACGCCTGTCGATACGACATCTTCGAGCGGTCCGTTCCGTTCGACGGGAGCCTTTCCAAGGTGATCTCTCGGGGATCACATACGACCGAATTCCTGCAGGAAAATTTCGGCTCCCGAACGTTTCCGGATTCCGTGTATGTGAGTGCGACTCCACAACTGCGGGCGAACGATCTCGGGAACAACTTTCACGCCGTACGCCACGTCTGGGAGGACGGATGGGACGACGATTTGCGCACGGTACCGCCGGAAACGATGGTCGAAGCGACGGTCGAAGCGCACGAATCGTATCCGAACAAACGCATCATCAGCCACTTCCTCCAGCCACATTACCCGTTTATCGGGGACTGTGGCCGGAAGATCGACCACGGCACGATCACTGGCGGCGGCGTGTTGACGGACGAACGCGATTTCGCGTCCATCTGGGAACTGCTCGAAGCGGGTGACGTGTCCCGCGAAGCGGTCTGGAACGCGTACGTCGAAAACCTGGAGTTGACGATTCCCCACCTTGAGCGGCTCCGTGAAATGATCGACGGGAAAATAGTCATGACGTCCGACCACGGGAATTCGTTGGGGCGCATGGGCGTTTACGGCCATCCACAGGGATACTATCTATCGGACCTGGTGGAAGTCCCGTGGCTCGAACTCCCGTACGATCGACGCCGTGAAATCTCGGCCGACGGGACGACCGATGTCACCACTTCCGAAACGGTCGACGATAGACTCCGTGACCTCGGGTACCGGCAGTAACGGTCCCTTCGAGCGTTGCAAGAGTGCCGAGCCAGCCATCACGTACCTTCGTCATTGACTGTTATGTGCTCTCCATCATTCTCTCGTAGAGATCGATATACTGATCGGCGATACGGTCGAAGCGGTGATTCTCCTCGACGTATCGTCGCGTTCTTTCCGCCATGGTGTCGGCATCCTCCGCCATTACGTGTCTTACCCCTTCGATCAGACCGTCGACGTCGTCGCGGTCGGCCAGCCATCCGGTTCGTCGATGGGTCACGAGTTCGGGCATCGAAGTCGCGTCGTACCCGACGACGGGTTTGCCGGATGCCATCGCTTCCAACACGACGTTCGCACACCCTTCCCGGACTGACGGAAACAGGAGGCCGGTACAGTTGGCGTAGATGGCGGGTAGTTTCGACTTCTCCACCCGCCCGACTACCGTTACGTTGTCCAGTTCGTCGGCGGACCGCTTTACGGAGTCGAACATCGGCCCGTCGCCGAACAGAAGGAAGCGAGCGTCTTTCACCTCGCGAGCGACGTCGATCACGTGGTTGGGTCGCTTTCGATTCACGAAGTTCCCGACGAACATGAACGTCGGCTTCTCGTCCGATTCCGAAACGATATCGCTCGGTGCGGGGTGATGGGGATGGAATTCCTCGGTATCGACCCCGTTGTAGATGACTTCCGCATCGACGTCGTACGCTTCCTTCACGGTGGATGCCGTGTGCTTACTGACCGCCGACACGTGATCGGTTAGTTCGAGCAACTTCCGTTTCCGCTCGGTCGGGAACGTTTGCGAGTTGACGTCGACGCGAAAGGTGTGTAAGTGATGTAACGAGCGATTCCGAAGATGCGAAATCTGGCTGATTTTGTAGTGTGCGAGTCCGCCGGTGTGGATGAGGTCGTGTTTTTCGAGACACGATTTCAGATACCGAAGCCGTCGCTTTACCGATCCGGGTTCCCCTGCGTAGCGTTCCACTATGCGCGGATGATTCATGATCCCGTTTCGTCTGTTCGAGAGGATGGTTATCTCGTAGTCGGAATCCGCAACGTCCCCGCCGATGTTCTCGAAGAGGTTGGGAATCGGACTATCCGATCCGATCGTATATGGATAAAAGATTCGTTTCATCGTGTACTCACCGTGCGACCAGCGAATCGGTCATGGAACGGTACTGTGATGCCACCTTGGAGAGGGTGAACCGATCTAACACGTATTCACGACCGTTTTCACCGAACTCCCGCCGTCGTCGTTCGTTCGTCAGCAGATCCGATATCCGGTCTACCATCCGCTCCGTATCCTCGGGACGGATCAACCAACCGGTCTCTCCGTGCTGAATTTGGTCCACCATCCCGCCGACCATGAACGCGACACAGGGAGTCTCACAGAGGTACGACTCGCTGATACTCATCCCGAAGCTTTCGGCTGACGACGTGAGGATAGTCACGTCGAAGAGCGAGTACCAGCGTGATAACTCCGTGCTCGGTTTTCTGCCGACCCAGTGGAGGTTTTCGTCCACTCCGATCTTTTCGCCATACCGTTTATACTCCGGAACGTGTTCGCTGTCCCCGACGACCACCAAGTGGACTTCCCGACCGTCGATGGGGGTCAGTTCGGAGACGATTTCGAGCGCTTTACGGGGTTGTTTTACCGGACGTGGCGTCTGGCAGGTGCCGAGGACGAACGCATCGGCGGGGATTTCGAGCGATTCCCGGAGGGAACTCACCGTCCCTTCGGACGCGACGGAAAACAACGACTCGTCGATACCCGGCGAGATGACGTGATGTCGCCGTCCGGGGTCCCGCCCGTGCTCTCGAAGTATGTCGGTCATCTGGTGATAGGAATTGAACACGAGCGCGTCGCTGCGTCGTAGCAACTCGTCCTCTATCACTTTGGCAGATATCAGCGGAAATTTCTCCGACGGGTTGTTGTACCCGTTGAACCGAGTGACGACCGGCGTTTCGGTCACGGCACTCAATAGCTGGGGGACGGGCGAATGAACGATCCCGCCATAGGTGTGATACAGGTCGTAGGAACGGCGCGAAACGATCGATTTGAGGAGAAACCTCAACTGTCCAGCGCCCATCGCGTTACCCACGAACATCGTCTCTATCCCGCTCTCTCGAAATCGGGACGCAACGGCCTCGTTCTCCGGTCCGAAGATCACGGTATCCACGTCGTGCGTAGGAAAGTAAGTCGAGATGCGTTCGACGGTTGCCGGGATATTGTTCGGACTGACCGGCCCCATTACGTTTAATATGTTTCCCATAAGGGTTCTGCACTTATTGAAGCGGCATATCGTATTAATCCTTTTTTAGCCTTATCGATAATAAGATCCTCCGTCCGAATTCCAACCTATCTCGTCACGTCCTCGATCATATCCGTCAGCTTGTTTCTCTGAAACTCCGATTCGAAATACCGATCGTTTCGCCACTCTTCGTCCCATGCTTCGTTCCGGATGACGGAGACCATCTCCTCCACGGAGTCGACGATATTGTCCGTTACAAATCCGATGTCCCCCGCCCTGCGAGCGACGACCGGCACTCCGCATTCCATCGATTCGAGGATCACGAGCGGAAGCCCCTCCTTGGGGGACGGGTGAACGTAGAGGTCCGCGGCCTTGTAGTACTGATCGATCTCCTCGTACGAAACGTGCCCGGGCGTCATCACCGTTCGGTCGTCGAACCGCTCGTTCAACTTCTCCCGGTACGGTCCCTCCCCGATGAGGACGAATTGAACGTCGGTTCGGTCCTCCAGGGAGGCGATGACGCGTTCGAGAAACGGCATTCCCTTGAGTTCCGTGAGTCGACCGACGTACAGCGCGATTCGTCGGTCTTCGGGGAGTCCAAGCCGCTGCCGGATCGACCCGTCGTCGGGAACGGGATGGAAACGGCCCTCGCTGTCCAACGTGGGCGGCAGCAGTACGATGTCCTCGTCACCGACCCCGCGGCTCTTTATCGCATCGCTGCCGTTCGGGCCGAGGGTGACGACTTTGTCGGCGAATTTCAGCGATACGAACCTGTTCAAACAGTTGTTCAGCGCGAAGACCCCTGCCCGCTCGAATCCGTGATGGAATTTGTACGCGTCGAACGTCGGACCGGAGTATCGAACGACCGTCGGAACGCCGCATCGTCGTCCGGCGCTGGCGACACCTGCGGCGTGGCTGTTGAAGCTCCAGAGTTGGATCACGACGTCGGGCGAGCGTTGCTCGATATACTCCGTACACTGTCGGTGTACCGTGGCAACTTTGGAGAACATGGTGGCGAACGAGTTCCCACGCAAGAAACGAGGCGGTTCGTTTTCGGGAATCGCTATACGAGTGTAGTATTTTTTCGCCGCAGGGGGGAGGTCCGTGCTTCCAAAGGCCTCCAGGTCGAACCGCGGCGAGAGGTACGCTCCCCACGATGTGAGAAGTCGCTCCACGTTCTCCGTGTCGTCCGTCATCGTTCCCAAGTATATCCCGACGCGTGTCATTTGATACAGCCCTTCGATTTCATCGGATGTTATACTCCTATTCCTTCCCCTAATATTAACATTTTCTCACCCGTGATAGTTGTCTCCGAAAGTACACGGAGTCGAACGAAGTCCCACGCCACGGACGGGAACTCGCTACTTCTTCACTGATTCAACCGCAGTTTGCACGTCGTCGGTAAATCGTCCGACCGAGAACCGGTCCAACGTGTCCGAATCGATTCCACTCGCCGACTCGTTCACGTTCGATTCGATGGTCTCAGCCATTCGATCCTGCGGACGGACGAACAGTCGTGAATGTGTGATCTCCGGAAGAATACCGACGGGGGTCGCCACGACCGTCGTCCGTACGGATAACGCTTCGAAGACGACGGTGGGATACGCTTCGGCGTCGGACGGCAATATCACACCGTCAGCGGCGTGGATCAACCGCAACGTCCGCTGGTGAGAACAGGAACCCAGCAGTCGAACGCGGTTTGTCACCCCCAACCGTTCGATGGCCTCTTCAATCGCGTCGTGAACGGGACCGTCACCGACTACTACGAGTTGGTACGACGAGGGTAATTCGTCCAGCATCTCGACGGTTCGGACGGGATTTTTGATATCGACCAATCGGCCAACGAAGAGGACGGTCGTTCCGTCCCACTCGGTGATCACGTCGGTGTCCGTTTCGGATCGGTCGGAATCGATCGCCGTTCTGATCTCATCTTCGTTGACGACGCCACCGATCAACTTCGTGGACACCGTCGATCGCTCCTCGATTCGATCTCGAATTTGTGGCGTCCTCGACAGCACGAGGTCCCCCAAGAACAGTTCGAAATTCAGCTGTTCGAGGACGTAGACCGGATCGTACCGGGCTCTGTCGCCCGTGATGCTCGGGGAATACGCGATAAAATTCACCACCGGAACTCCCCGAACGACGCCCAGCACCTTCGCAATGGAGTGGAAGAGATGGTTCGTCGAATAGATCACCTCGAAATCGGTGTTGCCGGTCAAGCGCAACAGGTACGGAAGGACGAGGAACAGGAACTTCACGCGGAGCAACTGGCCCGAGAAACTGTTCGGGTTCTCCGCTTCCGAGCTAGCACGATACGGCCGGTGAATCTCAACACCGTTTTCCCGCTCCAATTCGGCCGTTCCCTCCGTTCTGGGCGTGACGACGACGACTCGATTTCCCCGCTCGGCGAGGGCGACTGCCGCTTGCCAATCGATAAACGCACCTCCCGACGTTTTCGGATAGAAGTCCTCCGCGAGCATGAGCACGTTCATCCGATCACTTGTACCCCAAGACTTCGAGACGGTCCTCTATCTCCGAGTCGAGTTTTTCGGCTTCCATCTCGGCATCGACACTGCCGAGGCGGGTGTTCCCGAAGGTGTATAGCTGATCGCGTAGTTCGGTAAGTCTCCCGTCGAACTCGCGTATCTGCTCCTGTTCTCCCGGATCGGCGTGCAGATCGAACCCCGTCTCCGAAACTATCTCTCCATCGTCCAATCGTCGCTCTATCACGACCTTGTATCGCCGATCACGAACGGCGAATCGACGAACGTCTCCGTCCTCCCCGGTGGCACTGGCGAAGACCGTCCTCGAACCGTCGGACTCGTCTTCGATTTCCGCGAACAGGTCGTCCCGGGGGAGCGTGTCGTCCTGTCCCCCTGCGGCCGCGAGTATCGTCGGGACGACGCTCAGGGTGCTGACCAGTTTCTCCACGCGTTTAGGGTCTCGATCCGGATGTAGCACGAGCAACGGGACTCGAAGCAATTCCTCGTGGAGCCGTCGAGGATGGGTGTAATATCCGTGTTCGTCGAACCCATCGCCGTGATCCGCCGTGAGTATCACCAGCGTGTCTTCGAGAAGCCCCCGCTCGTCCAACCCGTCGATCATGTGTCGGAGCTGTGCATCCAGGTACCGTATCTCCCCGTCGTAGAGGTCGATCAGTAGTCGATTCTCTTCCTTTGTGACGTTCTCAGGTTCCTTGATACTCTTCTGATAGAGCCGTTGTGCATCCGAGTTCGATACCGACCGTTCGGAAAAACGATCGAAACCCACGGGCGGATTGTACGGCCCGTGGGTGTCCATGTAGTGGTTCCAGAGGAAGAACGGCCCGTCATCCAGTCCGTCGATCCAGCCGAGCGATTGCTCGTTGATCTCCTCCGCCCTGGTGTGGTACTCCCCTTTGTTGAGAACGAACTTGTTCAGAAACCGTTCGAAGAGCGCGACGAGTCGGTTCTGTCCAAGCATCAGGTTGTCATCGAAGACGTCGAATCCCGAATCGAAGTCGTAGGCGCGAGAGACGTACGGATTCGAGTGAAAGGCAGCGGTGGCGTATCCCGCCGCCGAAAGCCGGTCGCCGACGCTGGATCTCACGAGCCGATACCCGTTGTTCGCAAACGTATCGGGATATCGTCCCGTGAGGAGTGCGGGGACGGCCTCCCGGGTGTGCGAACTCGGTGAGATCGCTCGATCGAACGACACGGCGTCGGAAGCGAGGTCGGCGAGGAAGGGAGACGTGTCGCGCTCGTATCCGTGGAAGGAGAGATGATCCGCACGGAGCGCATCGATCGACAGTAAAACGACGTTCTGTATTCCGGCCATCTTTACTCTCTCCAACGATTCCCTTTCATATAATTCTGTGTTCGCATTCAATTCACTCAGTCGTCCACTACGGAGTATACCTGTTTCGCGGTCTTTCCGACCTGTTGTAACGTGAAGTCGACTGCTCGGTTTTGGTTTTTGGTCCCGAGTTCCTGAAGCGAGGCGTCCGGTTGGTCGAGCAATGTCACTAGCGTGTCGGCAAACACCTCCGCGTCAGTCGCGTCGACGAAACACGACTCGTCGTCCGGAACCAACGCCCTGAGGATGCGCAAGTCGTTCACGACCACGGGAGTCTCGGTCGCCATCGCTTCGAGTACCGCGATTCCGAACCCCTCTTGGCGCGACGGTAAGACGAATATCCGCGCTTCGTGTAGTAATCCTATCTTCCGCTGCTCGGAGACGAACCCGAGAAAGTCCACGTTTTCGGAAATCCCACTTTTCTCGGCCTGTCGTTCGAGGGCCTGTTGCCGCGGTCCCGTGCCAGCGATTGCGAGCGTCGTCTCCGGCCGTTCGTCGACGACGTTTTCCATCGCCTCTAGCAGCAAGTCGATCCCTTTCCGATGGACGAGACGCGACACCACCAGCAGATCGTACTGTTTCGCATCCACGTCGTCGGGACTGGTACAGTACGATTCGTAGTTGATCCCGTTCGGGACGACGTGAATCTGCGTTGTCACACCGTATTCGTGGAGTTCTTGCTTCGTAAGTTCGCGCGGAACGACGACGGCGGAGTACAAACCACTTCGAAGTAAGTTCTGTACTAACAGTTGAATGACGCCGATCGGAAGCGGATATTTCGAGAGGGCACTTCGGTCGTGAAACTCGTGCACGAGCGCCACGACTGGTATCGAAAAAACCCTCGCGACCGGTGCCACCAAGGTCGGATGCGGCGTGTAACTGTCGACGATAACGTCGATTTCGTCGGTCCACATGATCCAGAGCAGGAGGGGGAACGAAACGAACGGAAACAACGACCGGGAGAGATAGAAGTAGAGGGTCGTGAATCGGGACAGAGCGTCGGGGACGCATTTGATCGTTCGAATGGAGACGCCGTCCACCTCCCGTTTCGCAGGGAGCGTCGGGTCGGTTCGACTTGCGATGATTCGAACGTCCGCTCCCGAGTCGGCGATCACAGTCGCCTCGTCGAACAAGCGACGGTCGCCACCGCCACCATCTTCCGGGTCGGTATTGTTCAGGTACAGTATTGTTTGAGTCATAATTTCCTCCGTATTACCGAATCCACGTTATGAATATAGTTCGAAACAACCCGATAGCGTACCCAAGCTTCGGTTTCTTCGTCCGTCCTGCTTTTCGCTCCTCGACGGTGATCGGAATCTCTTCGATCCGAAGCCCGTTCTTTCGCGCTTCGATTATCAACTCGGGTGCGCTGAATCGCTCCTCGGTGAGCGTGAGCTTTTCCTCCACGGCTGTGCCTCGAATCGCGCGGTAGCCGTTCGTACAGTCGGTGATTTCGGCTTTCGTGAGCCGATTGATGAACCAGGTAAACCCTTGGATACCCGCTCGACGAACGGCGTTGTTCCCGGAATAGTCCGTGCCGAGTCGTCGGGACCCCATCACGTAGTCCGCCCTGTCTTCGATGATAGGGGTGACGAGACGCTCCAGTTCGTCCGCGGGGTGTTGACCGTCGCCATCCATCGTAACGACGATGTCCGCACCCCGTTTCGATGCCACCCTGAAACCGGTCCGTAGCGCACCACCTTGTCCCTGATTGAGTGGATGTTCGACGACGGTCGTTCCGTTTATGTCCGCCTGTCTGGCGGTACTATCCGCCGAACCGTCGGAAACGACGATGGCTTCCACCGAGTAACCCCGGATCGATTCCGGAAGGGATTGCAGCACCGGTTGGATCGTGTCCTCTTCGTTGTATGCGGGGATGACGATGGAAATCGTGTTGTAACCGCCATCCGACTGTACGCCCTCCGCCGAAACTTGATCGACGGAAAGGTTACGTACTAGGTTTGAGATCTCCCGTTTGTTTTCCCGACTCAACTTCACGACGTAGAACAGGATTCCGATGAACGCGACGTTCGAAACCAGCGAAATCGTAATAAACCGATTCTCGATGTTCAGCACGTTCCCGATGACGTCGTACATATTCGGGGAAACAGCGATCGTGAACAGTCCCGCCGCCACCACGAGACTGATCGTAAGTTCCGATTTTACGAACTGAGTCCTGTACCGTTCGAATCCCCATCCGACGACGAGAACGGCGAGAACGACGAGCAGTACCGAAAGAGTAGCATTCATCCATCTCCCCCCATAAAACGCTCTGTCGTAATCAGAACATATCCCTGATCCGTACTCATTGATTCATACACGTTTACTATGGTATTAACTGCCCTAATAATAAAGGTATCCTCGCCATCCAATTACAATTGAGGATGAACCAGGGGAAGGATGGAGACGCGATACGATGTTCGAAATCGTTCGTGCTCTCGTACCTGACGTCAACAACGGCCGTTGGTGTTCCCCCTCGAAACGGAGTATACGACCGGGTCCCTGCCGCTCACGGAGTAGACCACGTTTCGTCGGTCGTTGAATCGGTCGTATTCGGTGGCACTGATATGCGCTGGAGATCCGGGAAACAGTTGCACCCCGACCGATGACCACGACCGCCGGGAAACGACTGGGCAACTCGGCTCCGCCCCACTTCCGCGTAGCCATTCGTAGACGCCTCGTTGGGTCACGTTGTTTCCGGTTCGTTCCGGATAGTACCGCGAGGCCAATCTCGTCATGTGACCGTCTCCCGTCCACTGGTCGGCGTATGTGGACGCGAATGTGGCGGTCTCCATCTCCGGTTTCGTCACCAACGGCTGTGCCGAAGTCGCCCGTAATCCGCTGTACGCGAGCGGTGCGCTGATCACCGAACAGACGATGACGATGACCGCGAGCATTACTTTGAGACGGTCAGTTCGACGACGGAGGCCCACTGCGACCGTCCCCAGTCCAGCGAGGATCGCGAACGGGAGATGGACGAACGTCTGGGTTCGCACCGCGAGCGCCTGGTACTCCGGAGTAAGCCCGCCGGTCAACGCGAATCCGATGAGCGAGAGCGAAGCGAGAAGCATCGCTACCACGGCGTAACCGTCGATCCCCTCCCGGATGGAAAGCGGCGTTCCGCGGGCCGCAACGATCCCGATTGCAGCGATGGAGAGGACGAAAACCATGGTGAGTTCCCTCGTCGAAGCGGTTCCGGGAAATATCGGGAGGAAGTAGTTTCCGACGACGAGGCCAGCACCACCGAAGAGGATCAGCGTTGGAACTCCTCGTTGTAATCGCGGATCGATGGAAGGGAGCCAGAGCGTTAGCACGACGAGGACGATGATCCACGCCGCGAAGAGTCCCAGGGCGGAGGAAACACGAGCGTCCGGTAATCCCGCGGTCGTGTAGTAGAGTCCGGTGTACACCCCGAATCCGACGATGAGAGCACCAGCGGCCACGTTCGGCCCGCTCTCGGAGCGTTTGAGGAACAGAGCCAGCAACGAGATAGCGCTGAGAACGCCGACTATCGTACTGAGATTGTGGGTGAGCGGGAGGATGAAGAAGATCGATCCGGTGAGGACGTACCACGCCGGGCGATTGGTCCACAGGGCATACCCGAAGACGAAAACGCCCATGATGACGAAGACGTGACCCATCCCCTCGCTGCTCACCGCTGCTGACCGACCGAGAAAGATTCCGTCCGTGGCCAGCACCAACCCGGCCACCGCCGCCGCCGTTCGGACATCCGAGCGTGGCCATCGAAGCCGTCTCCCCACCCGTCGCGTCAAAACGACGACGAAGAGGCACGAAATCGCACCGATACTCGCCGTGAGATATTGTGCGATGTAGAGCGGGGGAATCCCCGTTATCCGACTCGTGATCGCGAACAGCGTCGTAAACGCGTACTCGTCCGATTGAACGCCGCCATGGGACAACGGGACGTGTCCGGTTGCCAGCGTCTCCCGGACGAGCACGGCGAAATGGAACCCGTCCAGGTTGAACGGCAAGGGACTCCAGTAAAGCGGAACCAATCGAACCGCCAACGCCACGAGAAGGACGGCGACGCTGACCAGAACGAAGGAACGACGGTTACTCATCGAAATCACCTCTCGAAGTCGTTTTCATCCCTCGAACACCGTCGCTTCTCATCAACGTCGTCGGCTGACGAACCAGGTACATTCCGACGACGATACCCGCGCTCACGAGAACGATTCCGAGTCCACCGACGAGACTACCGACCACCACGCTCGGCGATACCGTCGGCGTGATCCGAACGCCGTACACGACGAGGACGTTTAGCCTGGCTAGCAGTACCGTTGCGACGACTCCGAGAAGCGATGCGCTACCGATCGCAACCGCACCGATCACGACGGCGTCGGCTACGATCAACCGGAATACGCGGGTCGGCGACGCCCCTGTGGCCCTGTATATCCCGACCGCTCGTTGGCGAGCGTGCACGGCTTGCGCGAAGACGGCCGTCGTGCTTCCGACGGTCATCATCCCCGCGAGTACGACCAGGACGCCCAGTAGCACTTGGAGGTTTCCGAACACCGTGTTCAACGCTTGTGAAATTCCGGTACCACCCGTCCGTTTACCGCTGCTCGCATAGGCGGCGACGAGTCGTTCGTCGCCGCTGACCGTATACGCCGTCGTCGCCAAGCGATGACCCTCCGAAAGCACGTCCGCCGAATAGGTACCCGGGGATTGCCGTCCGATCGTAAACACCGTCGTCCTCGACGAGCCAGGTTCGACCGACACCGTGTGTCCCGCGTCCGCTGAAACCCCGGATAGCCGAATCCGACGTTCGAGCGTCGTGTTCCACGGATTGTACAGTCGCACGCGGGCCTCGGTTCGCGATAGCATACTCGGCGTCCGTGGGTGAAGCCGAACGTCGGCCGTCAGCGTCCTCCTCGCTGATTTCCTCGTTCGAACCGTTCTCGAGGTCGTTCGGTTCTTCGTCGTTACACGAACGGTGTGATTCCCCGCCGAACCGAGCGGTAGACGCACGCTTCCATCGTGTCCGGTTCGAACTGTGTCGTTCGCAACGCGAATCGTCGCGTTCGGTACCGGGTCGCCGTCCATCGTCGTGACGGTGACCAGCGGGCTGCTATGTGGTGGTGCCGTATTCGGTAATCCTTGCATCTGAATGGAATCCTCTGCGGTGACAGCGACCGTCCGCGTATACCGCCCCACGTGGATCGTCGTCCGTCCGTGACCCGGTGACGGTAGCTTGGTCGTCACCGCCCGTTGTTGGCCGGGATCGAGCGTTATGGGGACCGTCTTCGTGGAGTTCCCGAACCCAACCGAGACGTCGCGGGTCGCCTTTTCCGAACCGAAATTCCGAGCCCGTATCGTGACCGGGACGCTGGTGTTCTCACTGACTCGATTCGGTACGGAGACGCCGACGACGTCGACGGACGGACGGGTAGCGTCGTGTTTCAGCTTCGCTCCCGTTCGGATGATATTGACGGTCCCCTTCTCCCTTCCCGATAGTTGTTGTCCGACGGACAACGAAACGAGTAGTTGGTCGTCGTACGGACCTGCGGCGGAGTACACGCCGACGACACGAACCATCTCCAGTCCGGATTGGGTACTGCCCCCGAGCGGTACGCGATCACCGATTTCGATCCCCGATGTCCGCGCCAGGTCGGCACCGATCACCGCCTCGTTCGACGCGTTTGGACGCCGACCGCGTTCGAGTGTCGCGTTCGAAACCGCTTCGAAGGCCGAGTAGTTCGCGCCGCGGGCGAGAAACGGTTGTCCGTTTCGCACGGTGAAAAGGAGGATTTCCGGACTCGCGGGGATACCTTGTGCACGCAGGGCATCGGCGTACTGTATCGGAACTTCGCTCGCTATCGGATGGATCGCTCCCGGTTCCGTCACCGTCGTGCCCTGTGTCGTCACGAGCGGCCCCACGACGCCCGCCAGCGACGAGACGAGCACCACGACGACCGCAAATACCGTCAGCGTCGCAACGCTCGGGGCCAGTGCACGCCAATCGAGCAACCGGAGGGAAACGAATCGGCGAAGCCCACGCTTCGAACCCGCCCGGGGTCCTCCCCGTCCCATCGTCTCCGTTAGCCGTCCAGGCGGCCGATCGATGGTCGGCCATACCGCGATTCCACCAGCAACGACCCCGACGAGGATCGTCGCGACGTACATCGGGAGCAGGACCCCGAGGACACGCTCGGTAACCGAAACAGAGAGCGACGTCGGCAGTCCGGCGAAGACGGCCACATCGACCGCGACGTGCGGGAGGATGACGCCGATCGCGTATCCGAGTACCACCCCGGCCGTCGTCAGACCCCCGGCACGAAGCGCAAACGATCGAACCACGGTGAACGGATCGCCCCCGGTCGACCGCACGACGCGAATCGCCTGCAATCGGTCACTGACGGTCATGCGTGTCACGCTAAAAACGGTCGTCCCGACCAGAATCGCACTCCCGACGACGGTCAGTCCCAAGACGGTCAGTAACTGCCGTGTTCCGGCGACGAAAAACGCCAGTGCGGAACGCAGCGTGACGCCCCGTTCCGGGATGCCCGATCCGGATGTTCCACCCGCGGGTGTGATCACGAACGCACCGGTCGAACCGAGCCGTTTTACGAGCGAAGGGTGGGTTACGTACCAGTCCGGCGGGAAGAACTGGTGTGTTGACCCTCTCGGCGTAACCTCGACGGCCAGTTTCGATCGTGACCCGATAAGCCGCTGTCGTCCGGCCGACGATTTCACTCCACTCGTCACCCCGGTTTCCGGTGGGGGTGGAATGGATATCGAAGTGCCTGCTCGAAACGACCGTACTCGTTGCGGCGGGACGCCGACGACATATCGCGAGTCACCGTTCGGAAGGGTTACCGCTGCAACCGGGGCTACGAGCGACGTGTCTCCTGCATTCGATCGTGCGGCCGATACGGAATCGTAATATTTCGCCGTTCCGTCGCTGCTGTATCCTTTTGCGATCGTCGTCGTCTGCGTACTGGCCGCGGTGATGATCAGCGTCGTCCCGGTCAGAAACCCGATCGTCACCGCGATTACTACGATCGCTAAGATATCCCGTCGTGACCATCGCGTTATCAATATGTGTCGATATCCCATGGAGTCTCCATCGAACTGGAACGTCCCGTGATCGTATCGGTACCGGGGCGTTTGCTGTCCCCTCCATCCGATCACGGTGGTTCCGACGCACGGAGGGACTTCCATTTATTTATGGATTGTTCATCACTAAAAACTTCTCCCGGTCGGGTAGCAATGGACTTCCTCCTGTCGTTCGAGCGACCCCGAACGACGGTACCGGCTCGATTATTCCGACCCGTTTCCGCCGGTCACGTTGATCCAGAGGTGAAGCTCACGATACGCGTTATCCGCCGTCGGGTTTTTCGGTGGATTGCCTTTGTACACCAGGAACGTCAACCGGAGTCGAGTTCCGGTCATCGGTGGCGCGACCCGATACGTCGTTCGCCACGTTCCGTTCCGCTCGACGTTCGCGTGCAAGCGTTGTAGCTCTCGCTGATCGTGAATCGTCGTCTCTGTCGCCACTCCGCTCTCGTTGGCGTTCGTTCGGGATCGCCGTTCGTGGGTCCCCATCGTCACGTTCTGTAACAACACGACGACCGTGTACCTCTCGTGGCGATGTTCGTGATTACCGATACCGACGACAACCGGTTTACGCTCCCCCTGCGTGAAATTCGTCGGATAGTCGTCGGCGACCAGTTT
The DNA here is from genome assembly GCF_024136965.1 of Haladaptatus sp. AB618. Classification (NCBI taxonomy): domain Archaea; kingdom Methanobacteriati; phylum Methanobacteriota; class Halobacteria; order Halobacteriales; family Haladaptataceae; genus Haladaptatus; species Haladaptatus sp. AB618. The sequence continues at coordinate 247,820 of NZ_JAMYJX010000006.1, forward strand.
GCCGTCATCGTTCTTCGTCAACAGATACACCTCGGTGAACGACTCTCCCTGTTTGGGAACTCCGATGGCGTAGGTCGCGCCCGCCGCGGCGAGCAGAATACACAGGACGAGGGCGACGTTCAACAGTTTGTCGGCGCGCGTCTCCGGGTCGAACAGTTCGTCCCGTGCGTCCTCGACCCACGTTCGGTACGGAACCGAAAACCGCTCCTCCTCGGGAAGGTCCCGTCGTCGAACGACCGCGACGAGGGTCGCACCGAGCGTGAAGGCGCTGATACTCAGGAGGAGGGGGACGAGTCGAATCCCCCACGGTGTGAAGTTCAACCCCAACCCGATGAGCGGGACGAGTACGATGCTCATTCCGAACGATATCGCCACCCGCTCGACGCCATCGATACCGCCGCTGAACCGCCACCGCCCCGTATCCGCGTCCCCTTCCTCGTTCTCTCCGTCCTCGTCGGTGACGGTGGGCGTCCCGGCTTCGGGGAACAATGCGGCGACGAACGCGTAACCCGGCGGGAAGAGGACGAACGGAAATCCGAGAACGACCCGAATCGGTGTCTCGTTGAGCCCCGGAACGAGAACGACGGTGCAGGTTACGATAACGAAACAGATAATCGCAGCTAGATCTGCGGGCAAACGGCGAACTGGGGCGGGAAGGAGAAGCCACGGATCGAACTCTGAGGCCATTCATTTCCTTGTGCAACCCTCATCATTAAAAACTCCCCGGCTCAGACGACAACCACCCCGACGGCGGACCGCGATCCCGGGATGGTCCGACGAGGACCGATCGCGAACGTGTCCGACGGCCGTCCGCTCAGTCCTCCCCGACGAGCGACGTGACCGAATCGAGGACGGATGTCGCCATCTCGCGGCTCACTCGCCTCGTGGTAAAGACCGCGTACTCGTATCGTTCGGTCACGTCTGCGATCGTGGACACCGTCTCGTCCGATAGATCGGCCTCGCGGCACGCGTTGTAAAACTCCCAGTGAGTGGACGTCGGGGTCGAAATCGCCGAGCCGAGTCGGTATCGGGTCGCGGAGTACGCCAACTCGACGGCTCGATCGTATTCGTCGGACTCGAACGCCGCCCGCGCCCGGTCGAGGAGTGTACCTGTCATCGCCGTGGACTCCGAACTGTCGGCGGTTGACGTCGTTTCCGCCGGTGAATCGGTCTCTGCTGCCGGACCGATACCGTCCGTCGTCGCCGTATCGCCGTCGCCGCCCGTTCTACGCCGAACCTCGTCGACGATCCCGGATTGCCACAGCAGCAGACTCCCGATTCCCACGAGCACGATACCGATGAGCCATCTGATCACCGTGTGATCGTCCGAGTGACCGCCGGGAGCGAGCACGAGTGCCGTCGTCGCTCGTGCCGATCGGAGGTTCGATCCCTTTCCGTCGAACGTCGCGACGACCTTCGTCCCGTTGTGATTCGTGAGGGCTTTCGATGGGAGTCGAAGCATCGTCCGGTATGTTCCGTTCGCGTTCGTCTGGACGGTTTTGACCGTCGTTCCACCGACCAAAATCGCCACGGGTTGGTTTTCTATCGGCGTTCCATCGGCCGCGCGCAACTTCCCAGTGAGTTTGACCCTTCGTTTTTCGCCCTTGGAACCGGTCCCATTCTGATTCCCCATCGGCGTCCCCGAGAGCGTGAGGTTCGTCGCCGTCGACTCGATAGTGATCGGTTTCCGTTTCGACGAAGCTGCGAGGGCCTTGTGTTGGAGCGGTATCGTGACCCGAACCGTTTGCGACCCGGGAGGCACCGTTGCCGGAACTCGTCGATGGAACGAGAACGTCCCGCCCGTCGTCGTGTTAGTCGTCCCGATCTGCGTCCCACCGATGAAGATCGCAACCGGGACGTTAACGGCGGGGACGGACTTCGAACGGACCTTTCCCGATACAGTTACCGTCTCGTTGTACCGTGTCCGACGTGTGTGTTTCGAGATCGTAACCGCCGATGGGACCTGTGAGACGTTCGCTCGAACGGTCGTATTCGAGCCGAGATAGATCGAACTGCCGGATGGCTGATAGTCGATTCGAAACGGCTGCGTACCGAGCGGAAGCACGGTCGGTCGTCCGACAACCGTGAACGTCCCGTTATCGTCCGTCTGAACGCGTATCGTCCGATTGTCTCCCATGTGGAGTCGGATCGATCGATTGCCGATTCCCGTTCCGTTTGCATCCGTTAGCCGTCCGGAGATCCTGAGTGGGTCGTGAAACGACACGGACGGAGACTCCACCGTCGCCGTCAGGTTCGTCGCGATGAACTCCTCCTTGCGGACCGCTGCTTGTTCCTTGCTGATGTTCCGCGTGACGTTGCGAACCGTTCGAATTTCGTCCGTCGTATCGATATTCGAATCGTTGGAAAGCCGACCGTAGTTCGAAGTGAGATCATCGCTCGACTGGCTGATGTTCTTCTGAATCCGGTCGAGGCGTCGAGCGAGATGTCGTGCTTTCCGGTCGTTTCCGTTCCGTTTCGCCTGCTCGTAGCGGTCGTGTAGCTTGCGGTACCGCTGGACGCGCGAAACATATTTATCTTGACTTTTCTGCGTGCTGTTCAGTGTTTTTGCGGTCTTGTCGTCTCGGTGTCCGTCCGTCTCCCCCGCCACGTCGACGTACTTGTCCAACGTGTCATCGTACTGATCACCTAACACGGATCGTGCTCTTTGGTACTCCCCCTGTTTGAGGTGGACGACGCTCCTGCCGAGTTGCGACGAAAGCTGACCGACCAGCCATTTTTCGAGTGCGGACGAATCCTGATCAGACTTCACGTCGTCGGGATTTTCCTGGTGAACGGTGGAGTTGTTCCCCGTGCGCGTCGGGGTACCCCTTTGCTCCGGATGGGACGTGATACTCGCCGCATCGGTCGTCGAGGGTGCGACGCCTTGCGTGGGCAACGCTATCACTGAGAGGAGGACGAGGAGGCTGACGAACACTACGAACCGGGACACAACTATATCGTCTCCGTCATCCGTGAAAATACTTCGTCCCGTATAATGATTTATCTACTTCATTAGGAAACATTTCCTATCACCTTTCCGAATAAATACATTCAATTGGGAGGGTCAAGTTGTGACGTGTATGGAGGTGACGCGGCGATACGAAGTCGGAGTGGTTCTCGGTTGTCTGCTCGCGGGCGGAGCGTGGCTCCTCCACGAACCGCTCTTCCTTCTGGGTACCGCCGGTATCGGTGCGTTCCTGCTCGTCCAGCAGTATCGGTTCACACGTGACGTTCTTCGGACGACCGACTCGCTCACGCTCACACAATCGGCGTCCCACGACCGCGTGATCACCGACGAGGATACCTCGATAGTTATACGGGCGACGCTTCCCACCACGTCATCGCTCGTAGTAACGGTCGAAGCTCGACCACCGATTTCGGCAACCACCCTCGAACCGGAGCGCCAGCGACTCGAACTCGGCCCCGGTGAACGGGACGGAACGACGACTTTCACGCTCGATTGGCCGGTTGCGGGACGTTTCGAATGTGCTCCACCGATGATCACGCTCGCTGATCAAGCGGGTCTGTTTCGCTCGGAGGTTCCGATGGGACCGACCGCGACCGTTACGGTCGTCCCACGACGCCCGCGGAACCTCCACGTCGGAGCCGGTGGTGACCGAATGCCGACCGCGTTCGGGGAACGCGAGACGCGTAGTCGGGGGAGCGGTCTCGACCCGGCCGATATTCGGCAGTACGTACCGGGTGATACGGCACGGAGAATCGATTGGAAAGCGACGGCTCGGAGTAACGGCCTCTATGTGCGCGAATTCGATGCCGAGACCGACGTATCGACGATTCTCGTCGTGGATCATCGATCCCCGATGACGATGGGCGTCCCGGGAGGAACGAAACTCGACTACGTTCGACACGTCGCCCTCGCGTACGCCGACCACGCCCGATCGAATACGGAGTCGGTCGCACTGTACACCGTCGGCGATTCGGGCATCACTAACGTGTACCAACCGGAAGCGAGTTCGCGACACTACGCCCAAATCGAGACGCAGATACACGATCTCCAACCGACGGCCGATACCGATCCGAACGATGCGGCGAAATCGGACGCACGATCCGGCCGACAGGAACGTGGGACGCGAGGATCGAATGACCTGGCGAGCCGCCTCGAAACCGACGGGTCGGCGTTCGGCAGGAACCTTCTGCCGTTTCTGTCCGACTCGCAGCGGTATGTCCAACACGTCGAAGACGATCCGCTGTACACCACGGCCCGAACTTATCTCCGCTCGATCCGGGGGTCGTCTATCACCGTCTTCTTCACCGACGACACGAATCGGACGGAGATCAGGAAAGCCGTCAAGGCGGCTCGTCAGCGATCGGAACACGTTCTGGTATTCCTCGTTCCCACGGTGTTGTTCGAACGTGGGACGCTCCACACCGTCGACACGGCGTACGATCGATACGTCGATTTCGAGGATTTCCGTCGCGGTCTCGATCGAATCGGCGGGGTCTCCGCGTTCGAAGTCGGACCGTCGGATCGAATCGACGCGATTCTGGCGACCACGCGACAAACGAATCGACGGACAGCGAGGAGACACTAACGATGCAAATGAAAGAGCTGACGATCCGAAGAGAACCGCTCACGTGGATCGGCGGTGTCGGAGCGTTTCTCGTGGCGACCGTCGGTACCGTTGCGATGGGACTGTCCGGTCTCATCTTCGGTATCGTATTTCTCCTGGTGTGGTACGCGGTCCCGACGCTGTACACCGTCGCATTCGGCCAACTCGTCGTTGTCGCCCTGTTCGCCGATACGGTCGGTGTCCGATATCTCGTCCCGCTAGAACTCGGTCTCCTCGTCGTTCTCGCCGGATCGGCCGCGACCCTCGACCATCCGCGTTGGCGAGCCCTCGCTACGAGCGGTCTGGCAGTCGGACTCGGGGCTGCAACGCTAGCCAGCTATCGCTGGACCGGCGACTACTGGTTGGCGATCGGAGTCGTCGTGATTACGTTCGCCCTCGCCGCGTACGGGATGCATCGGTACGAATGCGTCAAACTCGGACTCGTAGAGGATATCCCATGAGTGAGAACCCCGCACCATCGACGGTAAAGACGGACGACCGACGAACGGATTCGGAGCACGAGACGGCCGACGACTCCGCCGTCCGACTCGAACTACTCGCGGAGGAAAACCGCCACCTACGCGCCGAATATCGCCGTGCTCGCCGAGCGAATTATCGACGAACCGCGCTCGGGATGGTCGGAGTCGGGGCGCTCTCCGGACTCGGTGCCCTGCTGTTTCCGGCGTCACGAACCGTCTTCGTGGCGCTGGCCGGAACCGGGTTGTTTGCGGCCGTCCTCACGTACTTCCTCACGCCGGAGCAGTTCGTCTCGGCCTCGGTCGGGGAGCGAACGTACGCCGCACACGCTGCGACCGGTGCCGAACTCGTCGAGACGCTCGGTCTTACGGGGACGGAAATCTACCTTCCGACGGGTGAGACGGCGGGTCCGGACGCGGGAGTTCGGCTGTTCGTTCCGCATCACCACGAGTACGCTCTCCCCACTCCGGACGATCTCTCATCACCGTTCGTCGTAACGGACGACGAGCGTGAACGAGGGATGTCCATGCCATCGACGGGATCCGAGTTGTTCGTCGAGTTCGAATCGATGATCGACGACACCGCGGATCGACTCCCCGACCTCGCCGATCAACTCGCCGACACGCTCGTCGAGGGGTTCGAAATGGTCGAGGGCGCGACGACGGACGTAGAAGCCGAGGACGGCCAAGTCACCGTCGGCATCGACGGCAGTCGATACGGTCCCGTCGATCGCTTCGACCATCCCGTCGCGTCGTTCATCGCGGTTGGGCTAGCGCGGGAGATGGACCGCCCCGTCCTGCTCGATTGCACGACGAGTGAGGACGATCGGGTCGATTATCTCATCACCTGTTCGCTGCTCGATCGCGAATGATCGGTCTCGCGATCCGAAGAAACGATGACGGGTCGAACGTTCAGAAGAGCGCCACAGCGTGAAGGATAGGGGATTCGAGTTCAGTCGTCGTTCGACGGGTCCGGGCGTCCACCGTCGCTCGAAGCGGACACCTCGGCGGTATCGGGTGCGGTCACGCCGTTCGGTGGTTCGATACTGTCCAGCAACTCGTCGATGATTTCGACGGGTGACCTATCGCTCAACTCCGCCTCCGTACTCAAGACGAGACGGTGTCGCATCACGGCCACCACGACTTCCTTGACATCGTCCGGAATCACGTATTCCCGCCCGTGGATCGCTGCACGGGCTTTCGAGGTCCGTAGCAACGCGAGCGTCGCACGGGGCGACCCACCGTGTTCGAGATCAGAATGGGTTCGAGTCGAATCGACTATCGATTGGATGTATCGTTTGACCGGGTCGGCCACGTACACCGACTCTACTTGTTCCTGTGCTGTGAGGATATCGTCGAGATCGATGACCTGAGAGATATCGGTCGGATCGAGTTGTGGCGTCGCGTCGAATCGGTCGATGAGTTTCAACTCGTCCTCGGTCGACGGGATGCCGACCGTAAGTTTGCATTGGAATCGGTCGCGTTGGGCTTCCGGCAGTTCGTACGTCCCTTCCATCTCGATCGGGTTCTGCGTGGCGATGACCATGAACGGCGACGGCAACGAAAGGGTGTCCCCTTCGATCGTTACCGTCCGTTCCTGCATCCCTTCGAGGAGTGCGCTTTGCGTTTTCGGCGTGGCGCGGTTGATTTCGTCCGCGACCAGTAGATTGGTGAAGATCGGACCCCGCTGTAGTTCGAACTCACCCGTTCCCTCCCGATAGACGTGGGTTCCGGTAATGTCGGCCGGAAGGAGGTCGGGCGTCATCTGAATGCGTCTAAAGCCGAGACCGGTCGCTCGTGCGAACGAGTTCGCTATCGTCGTCTTCGCGACACCCGGAACGCCCTCCAAGAGGATATGCCCCCGCGTGAGGAGCGAGGTGGTGATCCCCTCCACGACGTCGTCACTGCCGATGAGAACGGCGTTCATTTCGTCAACCAGAGTAGAGTATAGGTCCTCGGGGTCCATCGTGGACAAAAATTGGCGCGCATTACGGATAAAACAACGGTTTCTTAGAGACAAAAACAACTCACGCGACGAATCGCTCGCCACCGGCCTTCCGGATGATCATCCCGAGAAGACCCGTCTCTCTCGCTATTTTTCCTGTGCTTCGACGATAGCGACGCTGGCGAGGTTGACGATGTCTTTGACGTCATCGCCGCGCTGGAGGATGTGCACGGGGTCGTCCATGCCGACGAGAATCGGTCCGACGGCGTCGGCACCGCCGAGACGCTGGAGGAGCTTGTAGACGATGTTCCCCGCTTCGAGGTTCGGGAACACGAGACAGTTCGCAGGTCCGTCGAGTTCCGAGAATCCGTACGTGTCGTCCAGTATTCCGTCGACGACTGCCGTATCGGCCTGCATTTCGCCGTCGACCTGAAACTCGACGGTCGGATCGTCGTGGAGTATCGACACCGCCTCACGGGGCTTTGCGGACCCCGCTGTCTGGACACTTCCGAAATCCGAGTATGAGAGGAGGGCTGCGCGGGGTTCCACGTCGAACCGGCGGGCGAGCGCCGCGACGTGACGGGTAATCTCGGCGAGTTCGTCGGCGCTCGGATCGAGGTTCACGGTCGCATCCGCGCAGAAGATCACCCTGTTCTTGAACGTGAGCATGTAGACACCGGCCACGTAGTCGGTATCGGGGGCGGTGCCGACGACTTCGAGCGGTGGACGGAGCGCGCTCGGATAGTGGTGGGCGAGGCCCGTGAGGAAGACGTCCGCATCACCCTGCTCGACCATGACGCTGCCGAAGTAATCGGGGTCGTGTTGGACGAGTTCGGTGGCTTCTCGGCGCGTGACGCCTTTTCGTTTCCGGAGATCGTAGAGCCTGTCGGCGTACCCGTCGTGACCACCGTCCTCGGGGTCGACGACCTCCGGATCGAAGTCGAGACCGAGGTCGATCGTCGTCGCTTCGACCTGTCGTTCGTCGCCGATGAGGACGGGGTCCGCGATTCCCTGTTCCTCCATCTGGGCGGCGGCGCGAATCATCTTCTCGTCCTCCCCGTCGCCGAGTGCAACGCGCTTCGGCTCGGTTTGGGCTTTGTTCAGGACGATGCGCATCATCTCGCGGCTCTTTCCGAGGCGGGCTTCGAGACTCTCTCTGTACTCTTCGAGGTCGACTTCGGTACGGGCGACGCCGGAGTCCATCGCGGCCTCGGCGACTGCGGGCGCAATTTCGAAGAGAACGCGGGGATCGAGCGGCTTCGGGATGATGTACTCGGGACCGAACTGAAGCGGCTGGTCGCCGTACGCGTCCCGGACCTGATCCGGGACGTCCTTCTTCGCGAGGTCGGCGAGTGCCTCCGCGGCCGCGACCTTCATCTCCTCGTTGATTTCCGTCGCACGGGTGTCGAGGGCACCGCGGAAGAGGAACGGAAAGCCGAGGACGTTGTTCACCATGTTCGGGTAGTCCGAACGCCCCGTCGCCATGATGACGGTATCCTCTCGTGCATTCTTGGCCTCCACGTATCCGATTTCGGGGTCGGGGTTCGCCATCGCGAAGACGATCGGATCGTCGGCCATCGACCGCACCATGTCCTGACTCACGACTCCACCGACGGAGAGTCCAACGAAGACGTCCGCGTCCTCCATCGCGCTCGCGAGTTCGCCACCTTCGACGCCGCGGGCGAACGGTTCCGCATGCGGATTCAGGTCACCCGCTTGTGCGCGCTCCTCGGAGAGGATTCCGTCGATATCGCTCATCACGATGTTCTCGTGTGGGACGCCGAGCGAGACGTAGAATTTCGCGCACGAGACGGCGGCCGCACCGGCACCGGAGAAGACGATACGGAGATCATCGAGCGTTTTTCCCGTAATCTCGACGGCGTTCAGGAGCGCGGCACCGGAGATGATGGCGGTGCCGTGCTGGTCGTCGTGGAAGACCGGGATATCCATTTTCTCCCTGAGGCGGGTTTCGATCTCGAAACATTCGGGGGCCGCGATGTCTTCGAGGTTGATGCCGCCGAACGTCGGTTCCATCGCCGCGACACATCGAACGAACGCATCGATGTCCGATTCGTCGAGTTCCACGTCGAAGACGTCGATATCAGCGAAGCGCTTGAAGAGGACGCCTTTCCCCTCCATGACGGGCTTCGATGCCTGCGCACCGATGTCCCCGAGGCCGAGAACGGCTGAGCCGTTGGAGACGACGCCGACGAGGTTTCCTTTCGCCGTGTACTGGTACGCCTCGTTCTCGTTTTCGGCGATTCGACGACACGGTGCGGCCACTCCCGGTGAGTACGCGAGAGAGAGGTCTCGTTGTGTGTTCGTCGGCTTCGTCGTTGCTATCTCGAGTTTTCCGGCCGGTTCCTGCTCGTGATATTCGAGCGCGTCCTCGTCGACATCCATACGTGAACGCTCTGTTTTCGGAACGAAAAAACCACCGCGTCAACCGTCTGAGTGCAACGATCATGCAGTTTTGTAAAACGGGCATCTTCCGGGCGTGCTCGAAACCCTTACGACTCCTGATACTATCGCCGAACGCAGGACTCGAACGATGTCGGTAACCGTGCTGGCGGAGCACTATAGTGAACGAGATGGTGTTCGTTGGTTGTGTTCATTGCTGAACACAAATGGCGTCCGTCGACTGTTGTAGATCGTACTTTTCGACGTCCCGACAAGGGTACCAAACGAACCGAATTCAGTACGCAACTCGTTCGACAACTGCCTGAACGAGCGTCGTCCCTCTCGATTTGGGCGGATGGACCAAGAGAACGCTACAATCGAGCTGGCTACTGATCTCGGTCGCCGGATCACCGAGAAGCATCTCGTGGAGGCGGGAGTGTGCGACCGTCCCTAAAATCGCCAAGTCAGCAGTTGACGCTTCGGCAACCAATCCATCCACCGTATCTGCCACCCTGATGATTTCGCTCTCCGTCTCGACCGAACAGAGTTCCTCGAGATCGGTCAAAAACGCACGTGTCACACCGAGTTGCTCGTCCGAGACATCCGAGTCAACGGCGGTGACGAACCGAATGGTCGCCCCGAACACACTGGCAATTGCATTGGCGATAGCCACCTTCGTTGGCTCGTACGGTCGTCGCTGAGTCAGAACCGCGATTTCGTCCACTTGTTCGAGTCCACGGTCCTGAACGAACGTCGTTGAACACGGCGCATGTTTCATGAACCAGTCGACGTCGCTTCCAAGTAACTCGGCGTGCCAGTGTTCCGGTCGCCACTCACCGAGAATGAGTTCGACACCGAGGTCGTCGGCATAGTTGATTACTGCCTTCTTTATGTCGTGACTGACGACCTCACTCGCCTCGATCCGAACCGGTAACTCGTCCGCTAACGCGCGCGTCTGGGCCTCGAATTGGCGGTCCTCCATGGTCAACTCGGTCGCCGACGAGAGGGGGAGTTGGTCCGGAACTTCCTCGAAGCGAATCGCGTGAACCGTTCCGCCTTGTTGCTGTGCCACGCACGCCGCGAGGCGGAGTAACGTCTGTTCCCGCTCGACGGACGTGTCCACGTCCATCGCAACGAGGACGTGACCGTCACCATCGGCAACTGCACGTTCCGTCTCGATCAACGTTTGAGAGCTCTCGGATCGTCGGATCGCATCGAGGGCTGCTCCTTCCCGTTCCGTCCGTTCGAGACCGTAGAATCGATACCACGCGAGGCCAAACAGGATGATTCCCAGTGCGCCTCCGAGTGCGACGACTCCCATCTGTGTCAGTAAGAGAAGTCCGCCGAGGGCACCGATTCCTTGCACTAGCGGATAGCCGGGGGCCGTAAACTCGGGGGAATACCACTCGAGGTCACTTTCGCGAAACGCGATGAGTGCTCCATTGATGAAGACGAAAACGAGGATCTGGAACGCACTCGCCAACTTCGCGAGATCGACGACCGGGACGAATGCGATCAGGACGAGCAGGATCAATCCGGTGAATCCGATCGAGTAAATTGGCGTTTTAAACCGTTCGCTCACTTCGCTGAACTGTGGGGGAGCGAGCGAGTCTCGGCTCATCGCGAGCGGATAGCGCGACGATGACAGTATTCCGGCATTCGCCATACTCGTCAATGCCAAGACCGCGACGATGGCAAGCACGAGGCCACCGACCGGCCCTGCAAACGATTCTGCCGCCAGAGCCATCGGCGTCAAACTGTGACCCGTCTGTAGCTCGGGTGCTGGTACGACGCCGACGATAACGAAAACGGTCAGCGTGTACACCAACATCATCACGAGGACCGAAACGAGGATCGCAATCGGAATGTTTCGTCCTGGGTTTTCGACTTCTTCGGCGACGCTGGCGATCTTCGTGACACCGGCATAGGAGACGAAGACGAAGCCAGTCGCAGCGAGAAGTCCGGTATCACCGTGCGTCAGAAACGGATGGTATTGTGCGTGATCGACGTACGTTATCCCCTCGGCCACGAACCCGACGAGAACGAGGAGGACGAAACTAACGATTCCGGCCTGTAGCCGACCGGTTTGCTTGACACCGACGATGTTGACGGCGATAAGAAGAACGCCGAGTCCGATCCCGACGAAAGTGAGTACACCCGTTGGTATGTCGATGAGCAACAGCAGGTACGCGCCCAGACCGACGAGAGCGAACGCGCTCTTGAAGACGAGCGAAAACCAGGCACCGATTCCAGCGATGGTACCGGGTAACGGTCCCATCGCGCGGTCGATGAAGAGATAGGTGCCACCCGCTTCCGGGATTGCGGTCGCCATCTCCGCTTTCGAGAGTGCAGCGGGAAGAACGATGATTCCCGCAAGCAGATAGGCCAAGATAACACTTGGCCCCGTTTTCGCCGCTGCGAGTCCCGGAAGGACAAAAATGCCACTTCCGATCATCGCTCCGATACTGATGGTGATCGTCGCGTACAGGCCGAGGTCGCGTTCGAGATTTTTTGCCATTGTCGATTACTTCTTTTTTACCGAGATGCGTTTCCGTTTCATCCGTTCGACAGTGTCGTGTGCGGAGTACCATAAATAATGACCCGAGTCGGCGCGTCGTCGAGAATAACGTCGGATACCTCCACAGACCGGATCATCCGTGTGAGATACAGCGAGGTCCGTCGAAATCGCGGCCAATACGGATACTGAATTATTTGAGTGCGGTGGAACGAGAGGAAGTATGATCGAGACGGTAGCCGTCACTGGCGGCAACGGTCGTGTTGGACAGGGCGTGTTGGCACATTTGAACGAGGAAGGCTATCGGACCGTCAACCTCTCACGGGGGAAGCGAGACGAGACGCATTCGGATGTGTATCTCACGACCGATTTAATCGACGCCGGTGAGGTCTATGGCTCGCTTGCAAGGAGTAATGCCGACGCAATCGTCCATCTCGGGATGCTTCCAACGCCGGACGTAACGCCAGGATATCGAACCTACGAGAGTAACGTCATGTCGAGTTACCACGTCTTGGAGGCTGCAGGAGCCCTTGGAGTCGACACGGTCGTTCTAGCGTCGAGTTTCAGCGCGATAGGTGGTGGATTCGAACCTGATGGCATTACCGTCGATTATCTACCTCTCGACGAGGACCACCGTCTCACACCGTCGAATCCCTACGGGATGGGCAAACAGACGCTCGAAATCGCCGCCGATGGGTTTGCACGTCGCCGTGAAAATCGACCCCGAACGATCACCTCTCTCCGATTCCCGTGGGTCGTCGATAACGATCTGGCATACGAGACGTTCGTCGAGGCCGATCGAACGCTGGCTGGGATGCGGGAATCGGGTCACTTCCACACCCAACGCAACACGTTGTTCACCTACGTTCACATGTCGGACGCTGTCGATCTCGTTGGAAGGGCCGTCGAGGCGACCTTCGATGGTCACGAGCGCGTCTGGGTATCGGCGCCGGACACCAGTGCCGAAACACCTACCCGTGAAATCATTCCGGAAATCTTTCCCGATGCCGAGGTTCGAAGCTATTTCGATGAGCACGAGCACGCGGCGTTGGTCGACACTGCGAAGGCACGAAACCTGTTCGACTGGACTCCCGAGTGGAGTTGGCGACGATTGGCATAACAGTGTATATATTGGGGCTAGCTGTCGTCCCCGACGAGGTTCACGACCTTCGAGGATCGAATCCGTCACTTCGCTGCTCACGAAGTACTACGGGGACGGATCGGGCGACGGTTCCGATGGGACGGTGGATTCATAGCGAGAGTAGCGAAAGGGACCATGTCCTGCAATGTTCGTCGGATATCCCGATAATTGACGTCACATCGTCGTAGCCTCGTAGATGGTCGTCGTTCCGCTTAGTTCGTTCGCGACGATGAGAAGTGATGCGTCCGTGGGACTATCGTCGGCCGGGACGAACGACAATCCTTCGGGTGCGAGGTCACCGGCCGCACCAGCCTCTATATCGCCACGTTCCAGTGCATCATCGAGATTCGCATGTGGACCGTTGATTCCCAGTTCCGCCAAATCAAAGATTCGGTTGTTCACGTACTCGACGAACGTTGGCGCTTGAGGGTTCGAAACGTCGAATACCATTACACCGCCGATTTCTTCTAAGCCGACGAACGTGTAGTCGACCCCATCGACGGTACCAACTGCGATACCTTCCGGTTCGGGGCCGGATGCTGGACTCTCCTCATCGAGGTCGATGGAATTCGAGCCAGTGTTGAACGCTGCTTCAGGGAATTTTCCCTCGGAAATGAGATCGGCAATAGTACTCTCGATCAGATTGCCACTCTCGAAAACGAGTTCGAGTCCGCCGTCAGTTGGTTTCCAGATCGCAAACGAGCGACCACCGTAAATATATAGTTCTTCGAGTCGCCCGTCGTTGTCGCAATCACCGAGGTCAGTCGACACTTCCAGCCCCTCCAACGACGAGAGCGTGTTTCTATCGAACTGGGATTCATCGATCGGTACGTCGATACGTCCGTCGTCGTCCGAGTCGAGTCCGAAGGAACCGCCCTCCTCGATGAGAACACCGGATTCGGAGAACCCATCGTAGCTACGTGGGTCTCCCTCGTTGGCGGTTACCAGATACGTCTCCCCGTCAACGGAGTATGCTCCTATCGAGTCCGGTTGATAGATCCCGAAGAGCGGTTGCGTTTCGATATCGATCTTTCCATCGTTTATCGCGTCGAGCCCGTTCTTTGAGAGCGAGAAATCTTTGCACCCGAGCGGAACGATATTGCGGACACTCACCGCAGCGATATCGACAATGGCGATCGCATTGTTTTCTTGGAGGGTGACGTACGCCATCTTCGAATCGTCGGAAATCGCGATGAACTCCGGTTCGAGATCCTGTGCAACTGTCGCGTTCGGTCCGTAGATTCGGACGCCTTTCTTGCGAAGCGCCGTCCTCTGCGAATCGAACTTTTGGAATCCGGCGGTCGCAACGTCCGCATTTTGAACACCTCGGGAAACATCGATAACGGTAATCGAACCGCGTGGGTCGCGGCTATACGAATCGTTGGGCTCTCCCTCGCAGGCCGCAAGCACTGAATCGCCATCGGGGGTAAACGTCACCATATCGGGAAGACGACCAACAGTTACCGAATTCAGAAGATCGAGGCTCCGAGTGTCGTAAAAAACGATTCGACCAGGTCGGGTCTCTGGTTCGGCAGCGACAGCAACCGCGAGGATACCATCGTGAGCGTCGGCGCTGTTTGTAGGGCCGGGGTCTTTCCATATATCTGTGATCCTGATCGAGTCGACCAGCGACGGGGCCGACGGGTCAGAGAGGTCGAGGACGTCGACACCGCTTTCGTTTGCATCCACAACAAACGCGCGCTCTGTGCGAGCATCGTACGTCGGGATTTCTGCAGCATCGTCGTTATACACGCCGGTCTCATACCGTCCGGTCTGTCTCAAAACGTTCGTCGTTTCTTGGTCGTGACCACCAGACGTGGCCGCTCCCACCGTCGATAGGCCAGATGCGAGAAAGAGCGACCCAGTAACACCGAGAAACCTTCGCCGCCCTATTGTATGTCGTTTCGTCATCTCAAGGAATGACAACGACTGGCACACACATAATCATTAACTCATGGTTACATATTCATCTACGTTATTTTTCCACATCCAGCCCTTACTTGACGAGCACGAACCGATACCAACGACCACGGCACCGCGGTCATACATCGCTCTTTCTCCGTCGAAGCGCTGTCTCGTTCCTGCTCATCGAGATTCAGGATGTCTGCGCCTCAGTCCGGATTCGTAGAAATCACCAACGAAAGCCACGAGTACCGATTCGGGTACCTCTACGTGTCGAGTTCTCGTTGAATCGGATCAATTGTCTCCCAATTTTATATCGCTTCTCGTTGTATGCCACTCTATGTCTTCAGAATCGTCGCGATTCGATCCGCGGGCGTTCGGATTAGCGTGTGGACTGCTCTGGGCTAGCGCAGTTGCGGCCCTCGGTGTTACCGCTCGGGTTGGGTGGGGAAAACGATGGGAACGGCTGCTCTCCGACGTATATCGTGGCTATAACGAGACAATCACCGGACTCGCTATCGGTGCCATCTGGGCGTTTTTCGATGCACTCGTTGGTGGCTATGCCTTTGCCAAGTTGTACAATCGTCTCCTCCAAGACTGACGATACCGTACTCTGATGCGTTCAGGAACGCGCGACGACATCGGTGTTCACGCCATGCCGTTTTCGACGACGTTCCGTTCCTCGATTGCGGATCCGAAATCCCAGCGTCGGAACGGTTTGCGCGGTTACTCCGTGAGTAACCGTCGAAGGACGAGATGGAGAATACCGCCGTTTTCGACGTATCGAACTGCTGCAGGTGTCCCCACTTGCGCGGTCACCGGGAATTCGACCGTCGAACCGTCCTCGCGCTCGGCGACGACCGTGAGTTCGTCCTTGACGTCGAGTCCATCGTCGAGACCGTGAATGGAGAACGTCTCGGATCCGTCGAGGTCGAGCGATTCCCACGAATCCCCGCTCTGGAACTGGAGCGGCAGGACGCCCATGCCGACGAGGTTGTCGCGGTAGATGCGCTCGTAGCTCTCCGCGATGGTCGCCGCCACGCCCAGCAGATCGGTTCCTTTCGCCGCCCAGTCACGGCTGGACCCGGTTCCGAACTCCGTCCCGGCGGCGACGACGAGCGGGGTTCCGTCCTCCCGATACCGCTCGGACGCCTCGAAGACGGTCGTCTCCTCGCCGGTCGGTTGATGGATGGTGTAGCCGCCCTCCACGTCGTCCAACATCTCGTTCTCGATGCGCACGTTGGCGAACGTGCCGCGCATCATCACCTCGTGGTTCCCGCGCCGTGACCCGTAGGTGTTGAATTCGTACGGTTCGACGCCGTGGTTGAGGAGCCACTGCCCTGCGGGGAGGTCCGGTCCGAAGGGACCGGCGGGACTGATGTGGTCCGTGGTTACGGTGTCGCCGAGCAGCATGAGACAGCGCGCTTCCTCGATGTCCGCGACGCCGGGTTCCTCCAGCGGGAAGTCCTTGAAGAACGGCGGTTCGCGGATGTACGTGGACTCTTCGTCCCACTCGTACACGTCCCCGGTCGGCGCTTCGAGGCCCTTCCAGCGCTCGTCGCCCTCGTACACGGAGGCGTACTTGTCCTCGAACATCGACGTGTCCACGCTGTCGTGAACGGCCGCGTGGATTTCGTCGGACGACGGCCAGAGGTCGGCGAGGTAGACCGGTTCGCCGTCGTCGTCCGTCCCGACCGGTTCGCGTTCGAGGTCGATGTCCATCCGTCCCGCGAGGCCGTAGGCAACGACCAGCGGTGGGCTGGCGAGGTAATTCGCGCGAATCTTCGGGTGGATGCGCGCCTCGAAGTTCCGGTTGCCGGAGAGGACGCTCGTCGTCCAGAGGCCGTGTTCGTCGATGGCGGTCTCGATGGGGTCCGGAAGCGGTCCGGCGTTGCCGATACAGGTCGTACAGCCGTATCCGACCACGTTGTACCCCAAATCTTCGAGGTACGGGAGGAGGCCGGAGGCGTCGAGGTACTCCGTGACGACGCGGCTTCCCGGCGCGAGGCTTGTCTTCACGTAGTCGGGGACGTCGAGGCCGCGGTCGACGGCGTTCTTGGCGAGCAGTCCCGCGGCGAGCATCACCGAGGGGTTCGAGGTGTTCGTACAACTCGTGATGGCGCTGACGACCACGGAGCCGTGGCCGATTTCGACCTCCGATCCGTCGTCCATCTCGACGGACACGCGCTTCGTGAGTTCGCCGAGGTCTGGTTCCTCTGGCGCTTCCGCCGTTCCCGGCTTCGTCACCGTTCCTCCGTCCGTGGACGCGCCGGTTCCTTCCGCATTTCCTCCCGCGCCACCCTCGCCGAGCCAGCGGGTGATGGCTTCCTCGTCCACGTCACCGAGTTCGTCTCCGAACTCGTCGTAGAGCAGGTTTCGGAAGTGGGTCCGCATGTCGCCCATGGGAACGCGGTCTTGGGGGCGCTTCGGCCCGGCGAGGCTGGGTTCGACGGTCGAGAGGTCCAACTCGACCGTTTCCGTATATTCGGGTTCCTGCTCGCCGAACAGCCCTTGCGCGTCGAGGTACTCCCGGACGAGTTCGATATGCTCGGGTTCGCGTCCCGTGAGTTCGAGGTAGTCGAGCGTCGCCTCGTCCACCGGGAACACGCTGATAGTCGATCCCTGTTCGGGGGCCATGTTCGAGAGCGTCGCCCGGTCCGGGACGGTGAGGTTCGACACGCCGGGACCGAAGAACTCGACGAAGCGGTCCACGACGCCGACGCCGCGCAGTTTCTCCGTGACGTGCAGAACGAGGTCGGTCGCGGTCGCGCCCTCGGGGAGTTCGCCGGTCAGGCGGACGCCCACCACTTCGGGGAGTTTCATCGTGATGGGCTGACCGAGCATCGCCGCCTCCGCTTCGATGCCGCCGACGCCCCATCCGACGACGCCGATGCCACCGATCATGGGCGTGTGGCTGTCCGTCCCGACCAGCGTGTCCGGGAACAACCAGTTTTCCCCGTCGACGTCGCGGTCGTGGACGACTCGGCCCAGATACTCCAGATTCACTTGATGGACGATACCGGTTCCCGGCGGGACGACGTTGAAGTCCTCGAACGCCTGTTGAGCCCATTTGAGCGCCTTGTACCGCTCCGCGTTCCGCTCGTACTCCATTTCGACGTTCCGCTCGTAGGCGTCCTCGGATCCGAAGTAATCGACTTGGACGCTGTGGTCGATGACCAAATCGATGGGGACTTCGGGTTCGACGATGGACGGTTGCTCGCCCGCGCGGTCCGCCGCGGAGCGAAGCGCCGCCAAATCGACGACCGCGGGAACGCCGGTGAGGTCCTGTAGAACGACGCGAGAGGGCGTGAACGGGAGTTCGACGTCCGGAACCTCGGGTTGCCACGAGGCGGCGTTGCGAACGTCCTCCTCGGTGATGGTCTCACCATCCACGTTCCGAAGGACGGACTCCAGGAGGATTCGGATACTTACCGGAAGGTTGTCGAGGTCGCACAACCCTTCGTCTTCGAGGACCGTGAGGTCCGCCATCTTGTACGAGGTTCCGTCGACCTCGAATTCGCGGACCGCATCGAACGGGGCTTCTCTACTCATTGTACCCTAAATTTGGATGGCTGTCGTTATCAATAACCCCCCAAATCCTACCCTGTGAGAAGACGGCCGGTTTCGTAATCGAGTAGCTACTGTTCCGCAAAGACGAGAAACGGCTTCGCTCGCTGTGTGGCCTCACAACTCGAAACCGACTGCGTATCGGAATCATACAAAACATAGCCTTTGTCGACGAGTTTTGGAATATGAACTTGTGAAAGGTTGACCAAGTACCGCTGGAGTGTCCCATCGGTTATCACCTTCCTTCGTGTTTCACGCTTCGCCACGACGGTTGCGAGTTCACTGAGCGAGGTGGTCTCCTCAGTGAGCAGCAGATGTCGAAGTATTTCCCGTCGTCGTCTGGAGCGAAGAATATCGAACAGCACGTCGAGGGATTCTTCTCCGGAGATCCAATCTTGGGACGATCGTATAAACACCCTATTTCGTCCCCAGGGAGGAAAATCAACGGACCACTAGGGAAGTGCTTCAGCACATTCTAAAAGCTCGTCCTCGGTCTGCCAGATACACAGGCGGCCTGTATCGTTTAGCATGTCAAAGATTGCAGTCTGCATCCCACTATATGGCTTCCCGAGATCGACGTTCGTATCGACTGTGTCCGGGTCCAGAGTGGAATATTCACGCTTGAAAACTCGCGTCTTCGTGAAATAGGACTCCAGAGCAGTGAAGTATCCCTGTTCGACAAGGAAACCTCCACGGTCGTGTTCAGTTACACCGACGATATAATCGGTATAGTCCGCCAGAAGTCGGAATTTGACATAGGTGTTGACCCATTCACTACGGATATCTACCATCAGAAATGCATACGTGTCGGTTCGTCGGTTGAGGCGATCCTTGACCAATTGAAGTCGGTATATCTCCGGTCGACCGTAACTACCGAGAACGAAGTAGGAAGACTCGTTCGTGAAAATCGGTGAGAGCTCTGCAATACTGTGTTTGAGGTCTTCGTATTCCTGGGGCGTGAGCGAAGTGTCGTGCAGATGCTCCTCGGCGCTCTCTGCTACTTCATCGATAGTCGGTTCCTCCGTGTTCATCGTCTTCGTGCTCTCAATTATCGAGTATCAATGCATCGACTTCATCAGCGGCCACATCGTAATAGACCGATTCGTATTTCGGCGAAACGCTTTTGCACGTACTACTCGAAGAAACTAGTATGAGTACGTCTGGCCACACGTCATCCAACCTCGACAATGTTCGAAAACGATTGAACGTTGTCACCCAAGAAACGCGGTTCTCACTCATCCAGGACATCCTCGGGCATCCATCACAGCTTCCAACGCTGAAAGAACTTGACTACGTAAATCCGAGCAAAAGTCAGACGACGATCCGTCAACATCTCCAGCAACTCGTCGATGTGGGAATCGTCGAAGCGGTTTTCCTCCCCGACGAGCAACGGCAGAACGATCTCCCGTACAAGTTCTACGGAATCAGTGACGAGGGACGAGCGTTTCTCGACGAACACGGGTTACTGCGTGCCGAAGAAACGTTGCAGACGGTCTATGCTCGCGTAGAGAAATCCGACGCGATCGAACGGTATCAGACTGCGCCTCGCCCCGAACAGTGATCAACGTAGAGATCGAGGAGGCCGTCCGCTCACTAAATGTCCATGGTGGACACAACTATTCCCGTAGAACAGTCCGACTGGAATCCTACTTTGGTTCCGTGCGAATCGATCGATAGAAGAGGACGACGAAGAGCCCTGCCACGAGGAGTCCACCAATACCGTACCGGAGATCAACCATCGAAAGGATCGATGCACCAAGTATCGTAAAACCAGCTAAAAGAACGTATCCGAGCGGTTTGGCGATCGTTTGCAACTGCACTTGATCGACGGTGGATCGTTGGGTTTGGGCTTCGTCTCGAATGATAGCGTCGAGGGCACGCTCTAGTTTCGGTGGAACGCGAACGAGTGCCTTCGCTGATGCCTCGACATCGGTTCGCATTTCATCGAACATCATGCGTGCCCCTCGTTCCATAAATCCGTGCCGTCGGAGAAACTCTCGAGCGGCGTGAATAAAATCGAACTCCGGATCGAGCTCTCGGAGAACCCCTTCACTGACCGTTCCGATGCGGATGACGAGCATGATGTTTGGTGGGAGGCGAAAGGGGAATTGTTGGAGTTCGGCGAGGGCATCGGTCAAGATATCACGCCAATTGACGTCCTCCTTCCCTTCGAATTCGTCCATCATGAGACTCAGCATCGCAGCCATTTTGACCCGATCGACGTTTGGGTCCAGGACATCTATCTTGATCAGGATATCCGTGATCGTTTCGACATCGCGGTTAACGACGGAAAGATAGAGCTGAATGACGTTCTCCTGCATTGCGGGTGTAAACCGGCCAGACATGCCGAAATCGTAGAACACGATCCGACCCTCGTCGTCGACAGAGAGATTTCCTGGGTGAGGGTCTCCATGAAAAACGCCGTGCACGAGTCCCATCGTAAAGTACGCATTCGCCACTTTGTGTGCGATCGGCTTCGGATCGAAGCCGGCCGCTTCCAATTGGTCGACGTCAGTGATCTTGATCCCAACAATGTACTCCATCGTGAGCACGCGTTCGGACGAGACGTCGGTGTACACTCGGGGAATGCGGACCGTAGAATCGTCACTGAAGTTGTTTCGAATCTCGTCCATCATCCGTGCTTCACGCTCGAAGTCGAGTTCCTCCTGGATAATACGCTCAAAGTCATCGGCCATATTTCGGAGCGAGAATCGATAGCGATTCGGAGCAAAGAAGACGATAACGGGAAGCAACCGCCGGATGACGCGGAGATCGGTATCGATGCGATCTTTGATATCGGGTCGCCGAACCTTAACAGCGACACGGGTTCCGTCGTAAACGGCTTCATACACCTGCGCAAGCGACCCTCCTGCGATCGGATCGGGATCAAAATCGTCGTACGAGTGGGACCCCACATCTTTGGCGAGCGACGAGATCATTTCACTATATGGACTCGGTGGAACCGCATCTTGTAGGGTGGCGAACTCCTCGGCATACACCTCCGGCACGAGATCTGGACGTGTGGAAAGAACCTGCCCGGTTTTGATGAACGTCGGACCGAGTGCGAGCATGACATCCCGCAGTTGACGTGCTCGTTCCCGATGTTGTTCACGGGAAACAGTCCGTGAACTACCAAAGAACAGAAATCGTCGTCGGTCGCGGAGAAACGTCACCACAAACGGAAAAAATTGACCAACGATACGTAGCAACCGGACAGAAAACCATGTCATCTCGGACCTATATATACTCACAACACCTATTCGGATAAAGATGTCCAGTGGTATTCCCCTTCCATAAACGGCGTGGCTTCCCGTATCGCCGTAGGGATATCTATGCTCTGAAGAAAGAAATCACGCTATGTCCGTATCAATCGTCTCTGGTAACGGATCAACACGAAACACGTAGTCCGCATAGACGCCATCGAGATTCGTGGGACTTTCTTCAGCAGTATGTCGTTGACAAAGACTAGCCTCTGCCTCAACACCCCCGTGACCCGTTTCTTCTTGGTAACGTTCGAGAACGACAAATTTCGCTGGTTCGTCGCATCCACGACGGTGACACTTTCGGGAAGAGTCCGGATTTTCCGTTCCCTCGTGTCGAGATTCATTTGCTTCGTTCTGTTCGTCACGTGGTTCGGTTTCGTCCATACGTTCGCGTGCCTGCTCAACTTCCCACGCTCGCTGGCGGTTCTCTTCGTTACGGGCTTGCTTGTTTCGGCTCTTTTTGTTGTCCGCCATATCGTCTCTAGGTGAACGAGAGGGATAACGCTGTGGTGAGAATTTGGTGATATTTTACTGGAAAACATACCACCTGACTGAATTTGTTATAATTCACGTCCCGATACGATGAGTATTCACTAATTCTCCTCTGCCTTGGAAGCTACCAGGCCACCACCCGTGAACTCGATTTTCCACGGTCTAACTCGTCCTGTTCATGGACCAATTCAATTAAGTGACATACTGGTTGCCGCTTCACCCCGACCGTATAGATGTGTCACTTCGGGACATTCACGACTACGGTTGTGTGGGGTTTCGTAATAGATCGGTGTCCCTCTCGAGATCGATGTACTGACGGGGGTGCCTACGTGGTCGCTGACGTCGCCGTCGTCTACCGAAATGAGAAAAACCTCGTTAGAGAATTACCGGAGAATATCCACCTGCTCGCGTTCGATCGTTCTACGGCTGTAGGACCCCTCGTGATTATCCATACTGCGATCCTCTGTGGAACTGAACAACCATGGCTTCCATCCTCGTCTGTTACGGTACCGGTGAAGGACAAACCGCGAAGGTGGCTGATCGCATCGGCGACAGGCTCACCGCGAACGGTCACGAGACGATGACGGTCAATGTGAAGGAGATCAGCCCCGATCTCGACATCGACGACTTCGACGCCGTTCTGGTCGGGGCATCGATCCATATGGGAAAACAACAAAAGGCAGTTCGTAAGTTCGGTAAGGCCAACCGCGATGTGTTGGTGACGAAGCCAACTGGTTTCTTCCAGGTCTCCGGTGCGTCCGGAGAGGAGACCGAGGAGGGAGCAGCCGAGGCGGCTGGATACGTCGACGAATTCGTCGAAGCCACGGACTGGCGCCCCGACCGAATCGGCCTCTTTGGCGGTGCGCTACGATTCTCGGAGTACGGCTTCCTCATGCGAGCGCTGATGAAACGCATCACCAGGAAAGAGCACCCTGAGGTGGACACGTCAGGCGACGTCGAATTCACCGATTGGGAGTCGGTCGAGGCGTTCGCCGACGATTTCGCTGCGTTCGTCGAGGAGCGGTTCGACGAGTCGAGCGACACAAGCTGAGAGGTGTGGGTGTGGTAGTTTCATTCATATTTCAACTCGACAGAGATACAAGACGAGCGCCTCGGGAGTTGACTCCAGGGCAGCTCTGCCGTATGAAGCTCGGTAGGTGAACGAGTCATCCCTTTCCGGGTCTCTCGGGAAGGTTGCTCGTCGCACCGAATCGGGAAAGGACCCGCCGCGGGAGTTGACCCCTCGTGTTGCCCGTCACTCACCAGGATACTCGGGTTCACGCTTATTGAGGAACGCATCAATGCCCTCGTTCGCGTCACCTGTGGTACACAGCGAGGCGAATTGCTCGTTCGAGACAATCCCACAAGATACGGCAGCTTTGTGTGATCGTCGTTTAACAGGGTAATGTCCCCCGTCTCAAGAGCGGTGTCCGTCCCCGCTGCACCCATCGTAACTCCAACCGTCGTCGTCGTGAGTGCCGATGTATCGTTGACTCCATTACCGACCATCGCGACACCAATTGGAGGGACAGTTGGACGGCATCTGTGGCTTTTGGACCCACCGGAGACAAGAATTCCCATAAAACTAGAAGTATGGCTTCTACCGAAGCCATGGTTCGTTCTGGTGAATCCGGTGCTTCTTCTGGGCAGAACTATCCAAATGGTCGAGTAAATACCCACTCCTGACATTCATGGACATATGTCTAAATATTTCTCGGATTTAAAAAATGAATGCGGAAGTCTTAACCGTGTGTTGGATCTGTGTTTAGTTGCAATGGCAAACGGAAAGGTTGATTTCTTCAACAACACTGGCGGCTACGGTTTTATCACGACGGACGACTCTGACGACGACGTATTCTTCCACATGGAGGACGTTGGCGGTGAGGATCTGACTGAAGGGACCGAGATCGACTTCGAAATTGAACAAGCCCCCAAGGGCCCCCGCGCGACGAACATCGTTCGCGCATAATTTACGCACATAGTCGCCATCAGGCGACACTGTGTACTTTGTTCCATTTTCAGGTGAAGGTTTATCCGGAGCAGTAGCTTTCGCACTGCCCCATACATGATGAATCCCATTCTTGACACCATATCTTTGTCAATTCTAATTACTCTCTCGTTAAGATATGTAGTGGTATTAAGATAGCAGACAATCTATATTCTGTATGGTAATACATATATCTCTAGCACAAGCTGGGGGAATTCCACCAGTTACAACTGGTATGCTTGTCGTATTCGGGATTATCGCGTTAGCACTCTTTCTTTTCGTGACTGAATTATTGCCGATAGATGTCACCGCGATTCTCGTAATGGTGCTCCTGATGTTCCTGAATCCGTGGACCCAAGTTTCTGTTGCTGAAGGGATTTCGGGATTTTCAAACACTGCAACTGTCGCCGTGCTCGCGATGCTTATCCTCTCGACAGGGATTAGTCAGACGGGACTCGTTCAGATTATTGGAAAAAAGATGGCCGCCTTTGCTGGCAATGACCAACTGAAACAACTTGTTGCGACTATCAGCGTTACTGGTCCTGTGTCTGGATTCATTAACAACACTCCAGTGGTTGCGATCCTCGTTCCGGTCATCTCCGATCTCGCCCACGAGGGGAATACCTCACCTTCGAAACTCCTCATTCCTCTCTCGTATGCCTCGATGTTCGGTGGGATGCTCACTCTCATTGGGACCTCAACGAACTTACTCGCATCCAGCGTTTCTGAACGGTTGATTGGGCGGCCATTCTCAATGTTTACCTTTACTGGAC
The DNA here is from genome assembly GCF_024136965.1 of Haladaptatus sp. AB618. Classification (NCBI taxonomy): domain Archaea; kingdom Methanobacteriati; phylum Methanobacteriota; class Halobacteria; order Halobacteriales; family Haladaptataceae; genus Haladaptatus; species Haladaptatus sp. AB618. Next base: position 272,852 of record NZ_JAMYJX010000006.1, read on the forward strand.
TGGGAGTCATCGTGCTTCTAACGGGCAGTGTCTATTTGCTGACTATCGGCCACAAACTCATTCCGGAACGCGTCCCTGCACGTGAAGACTACCTTGAGGAATACGATTTACAGGGCTATGTGTTCGAAGTCGTCGTCCGGGACGAGTCCCCTCTCATCGGGAAAACCGTTCAAACTGCGATCGATGAATCACAGTTCGATACGGACATCGTCCAACTTTCCCGTGACAACGAACAGTATTTCGAAGGTATCGCCAGCAAACGGATTCGTGTAGGGGATATTCTCACTGTTCGTACTGACCGTGGAACGCTCAACGTACTTCGTGAGCAAGAAGGACTCGACCTTGTTGGGACACAATACTCCGATTCGGCACTCGAACCGTCAGAGGAAGAAACACAGACACTCGTCGAAATCGTCATTCAGTCAGGTTCCTCACTACTCGGTGAGACGATTGCAACCTCGGCCTTTCGTGAGCGGTACGATGCGAGCGTCCTTGCATTCCGGTCCGGCGGGAAAACGATACGGAGTCGGCTCAATGATCTCCCACTGCGGGTCGGTGACACGCTCCTTGTCCAAGCACCGAGTGATAGCATCGACCGATTGAGTCGTAATCCAGAATTTATCGTCGCTCATGAATCTGAATCGCCCGATTATCGAACGGAAAAGATACCGTGGGCACTCGGGATTATTATCGCTGTTGTCGGTCTTGTCGGAATGCCATGGGATACTCTCGCGAATGTAACTGGTGTCGAGATGCTCGCAGGTGTCAACTTTAGTATCGTCCAGACAGCGCTCGCTGGTGTCGTACTGATGGTTGTCACTGATGTGATCAAGCCCGGAGAGATATACGAGGGCGTGGACTGGAGTGTTATTTTCCTGCTTGCGGGTGTTATTCCACTTGGAGTTGCCTTAGAGCAAACGGGTGCAGCAAACCTCCTCGGTTCACTTGTCGCTGCAACCGCGGATTTCCTCCCACTCATCGGAGTTCTGTGGGTGTTCTACATCGCAACGGGGCTCATTACAAGTATCATCAGCAACAATGCGAGTGTGGTCTTGATGATTCCTGTTGCTGTCGAAGCGGCCCGAGATATCGGTGGCAATCCGTTCGCGTTTATTCTTGCAGTTACTTTTGCTGCTTCAACGGCGTTCATTACGCCTGTTGGATATCAAACGAACCTGTTCGTCTATGGACCGGGTGGGTACAAATTCACAGACTATGCGAGAGTTGGTGCGCCGCTTCAGCTTCTACTCTCTGTTGTGACAATTCTCGGAATTGCGTTCTTTTGGGGAGTTGGTGCGCCAGCCTGAACACCACTTCCGTGTTCGCATCTGTTGTATGAACAGGGGGGTGAGCGATTGCTTCTAACTGCAGTGGATATCTTATTCGATGTCTATCGCATCGATCTGTTCCGGATATCGGTTGCGAATCGTCACTTCGGTCACGTGTGCAACTGACGCGACCGCATCCTGTGTTTCTTTCTCATCACACAGCAGTGAGGCGGCGTAAATCGCTGCCGCCGCATACCCAGTGGGCGACTTCCCTGAAAGCAGGCCCTTTGCTATCGAGACCGAACACCTGCACGGGGCGCTGCTCTTCTTGCTCCCAGGTAAGCGCCTCAATGACGTCATGTGAGAACTGTGGCGCGGAAGCCACCCGGAAAGGTGCACTCACCGACTGCTGCTAATCCCGTCTCCTTTTTTCATTCATGTCACGCCAAACAACGCTGTCCGATGGTGCCCAGCGCACGCTGACCGAGTGCGCGGAGACGACCGAACGTAACGACGACACACCGACGACTGAACGGGATTTGCTCAACCGTACGCACCAACACACAGAGGACGTCGCATCCGAGTATTTCGCACACCAGGCAGTTGAAACAGGTGAAGAGAAAAACTCGATTGCCTCATTGAACTCGAAATCGAAGGGAATGTTGGCTCCTCTGTTCGAGAGGAGGGTTAGAGCGGATCGTCGTATTGGTCGGCTGGATCCTGTTGCTCATCGACAGCATCTGTAAACAGATCTCCATCCAACTCCTCTTCGAATTCATCGCCAGTGTCTTGGGCCGATAACCCCATTGTGAGCAACTCTTCGATCGCTTGTTCTTGATTTAGAAAATCACCTTGTTCGACAAGCCGATCAATATCACTCTCGATACGGTCAGGCAAGGCTACCTCGAACGTGGCCATGGATACAATCTATTCTAGAGACAGATTAACTCTCGGGCTAGTTTTTCGATGAGTAGTAGTGTTATTCCTCGGTTCTTGCCGTTTTTTACGCCTTCTTAGGAACGACCATGGAATCCATGAGTACAAACTCATCTGCAACCTGCGACGCTGGCCGAGATGGCACAGCACCGCCCATAGGCCGAACAGTTTTCCTTCGATGTCGATGCCTCCGGACTCATTGACGTCACCAAGAGCTAATGGCCTGCACGTATCCGTATCACGTTCACCGGAACGCCTACTGCAAGCACATGACCGCCGTCGAAACCGCAACTGACGACGGAACACTCGGCACCTTCCCGTCCGAGGATAACGAAGACGATTCCTTCGTCGACGGTTCTTCGTGACCGGCTTTGGCTTTGCTATCGTTGCCGGTCTCGTGTCTGTCGCCCGTGTTGTCGTTGGATACCACTGGACGGTAGATATCCTAGCACGTGCAGTGGCAGGAGGGTTGGACTGTCCTCGCGGAACTTGGTGCACCATATGGCAACCAGATCGGGGAAATCTGTGTCGATATTGATGAAAATCTGCGTGAGATCGCTGGGCTCAATTGATCATTCCTGAGGTATGATTTACGAAATCAAGGCAAATATCGTTGGATCCAATGCACGTGTACTCGAGATGGTTGACACCGAAGGCTGGACGGGATACAAAGCAGTCACAACAGCGTGGGAAGAAATCCCGTTCGACTGTAGTGGTTGCCTTGACGACCGATTTCTTCCGCCATAGTTAGTGGTCACTCCTCATCTTGTAGTGCAGCTGCAATCACTTCGAGCTCTGTCTTCCGGAACGCGTTTGGAGTTTGTTCTGGATTATCATCGTCGACTTCGCCGATTTTCCAAAGGATACCGGCCCGCATCTGCGGTTTGGAAGGCAAGTTATGTGTGTCTATATCGTAGTTTACAGCCGTACAGATTGCAGCAAGGGCTTCTTTGGTGAAGGCTGTCGATTCAATGCGTTCGTATCTCCCGACAGCCTGTCGAATTTCGTTGCGGAGTTCGTTGACGGTTTGTGTCATAGAGACACTGGTGTTGGGAGTTATCGTGTAAGTTCTGGTTTCTACGATGATGGAGTGATCCTCGTTGTGTCTATGGGATGGGTGTGATCAATTGCCCACCGTGCACCCGGTCTCTCTTCCGAGGAATATTGGACATTCCTACCGAGGTCTTATTTTCTTCAGAGATACGCTAGAATTCACAGCAAGGAACCAGTAGTCGTCCCGAGATCAGACGTTAGCTGTTGGTAGGTCTGTAGCCCAGTCTGGAAGCGCTGAATAATCTTTGACTGGTGTCCTGGACATGCAATGGGTACAATTGCCCCACCTTGGACTGGAACTATGGATTGGGCTGCAGAATACGACGCGAAACGACAGCCGGGGCATGAGATCCCACCAGCGGGCTGGTGATGGAGAAGCGTCGCTGTGTCGTTAGAGGTGAGTCCACAGATCGAAGTAAACTGCTCGAGATGGTCATCACAACTGAGCACAGGAATTCGAAGATGATCCAAAAGGAGAAATGACACGGCTTGCTGGCCTTCAGGATCAAGGGCGGACTGACACGCATTACAATCAATCGCCGATTGATCATCGATGATCTCCGACTGTGATTGCTGAAAATCTCCGGGTGACATTATATCATCTAGCAGACTTCAAGATGGATAAGTAATTGGGGCGTTCGCCATGATGAAACTCGAAAGCTGGTTTACGGTATAATTCTCGGGATTTGGGAGGGCCATTATAGTAGTATACTAACTCCGTCACCAACACTGAATCAGGGCGAATGAATGACCCGAAAACTGTGCGATAGCTGATTAAGAGAAGGAAGTGTGTTCATTCAAGAGTGTAAGCTAGCGGCTGTACTCGGGTCATAGAGTGGCTTAAGTCCTCTATGACGAGCGAGATTGCAGCGAAACGTGGGTGGCTACGTCGGACGGCGTACGAGGTATTGAATGGGCTTAGCTGAAGAGGGAGAGATTTGCAAGAAGGAGACTGAAGCGTCGGGTGATCTGAATTCGGATGGAATCTCGGCCAGTCGTTAGAGGAGTGCGTTCTGTGTAGCGACAAACAAAAACAGGTTGATGCTACGTTGAAGCGATGGATCGCTACAAATCGCGCGCTTGGACGGTTTTGCGATCGTTTTCTTCGGCTCGTCGAGCAGCGTTGTCGAGGACCGTTGCAACTTCCTCATCGAGTGCATCGTAGAAGTCACTCGCCACATTTTGTCCTTCAAGCTGTTCTTTCACTGCTGCTTTGACAATCAAATCAGCCATACAAGCCTCCAGACGTTATAATACTACAAAAGAACAGTGGCGGAATAGTTCAGAATAGACGACTATGTGCCAGAGAAACACACATCACATCACAACCGTACAGCAACAAATCACGACTTGAATGATGCACGCATACACGTCGGTTCTCTTCATAATGTACAGAGAGTAACCGATACCGAGTGTGAAAACAATTAGAATATGGATGAAAATCGGTCCATTTCGCACCCACCGTAAAAAATCGAAAGCCGAGAAAATCGTGAGCGCCACAAAAGATCCGAAAAGATACGCCAAGCGAAAGACGACGGGGAAAGTAAACTCGCAGAAGAGCGATTCCTGCTATTTTGTCGAACTCCGTTGACCGTGACGAGATGGGATTCTGATCGAGGTGATGAATCGTAAACGAGGTGCCCTCCATGAATATCCCCAGTAACGTCTCTTAGGGCAGAACAGTCTCTTGTTGTTTCCGCACTTTGGGTATGGACGAACGTGAAGCGTTCGCAGTGTTGCTAAATATCGAGGGCGTCCGTCCTGCGGGTGAACGTTCGCCCGTGGTCTGCCTCACCGAACTCGTGATACTGCCAGGCGTGGATGAGTTCGTGCCGGACGGTTTCGCTGAATTGCTCCCACCCGCGTTATTCGGAGGCCGTCTCGGTTAGTGTGATCGTGATTGCCTCTGTTGTCGGGTCGTATTTCGTGACGCCCGCCGTTCGCTGCGCTCGATGTGAACTCTCCCACTCGATCGTTTCGACCGGCAGGTCGGGGAAATGCTCGGCGACGACGTCGGCTGCGTGCTGTTGTGCTCGGCTGAGGAGGACCGTCGGTGTCTCAAGTGTATCGTCGGTCCAGCATCCGCGCTCTCCATCAGCGTCTGCTGGTCGGTGATATCCGATAACGTCGTTTGGTGAAACATGGACAAAAACAGCTGAAGTGGTGGTTGGTTCGACCGTTTGCATGCTGTCTAAGCCGATAGTCGATCAGTACTAGTAGGGGTGTGCCCGCGACGTAAGATGGTCTACGACATACTCTGCGTCCCGGCCGACACCAGTGAATAGCGACGACGTCATCGCGTAGAGGAAGAATAGACCGACGAAGTAGAGCCCAGGAGCATCAGATACGACACCGCGTTCGTGGATGGGTTCCTTGGGATTCGCCTGACCGTCGAAGATGGGGAGATCGATCCACGAGAAATCGGGCTGAAACCCCGTACACCAGATGACGTTTGTGACGTCGAGAATCCGGTCATCACCGACCACAGGGCGGCCGTCGCGGACATCGGTCATCCGGGGCACCCGCTCGACGCTCGCAGCGGCAAAGTCCTGTGGCTTGATTCGAACCAACGGGCCGCCCTGGGAGAGTAGCTTTGGTCGCATACGGCGGCCGATGGGCGTGTCAGTGGTAAGCACTCGATGGTAGAGTACGCGCATCACGAACGGAACTCCAATATGTCGGCCGAATCTCGAGTTAATGTGGAACGGAACGTAGCTGACATCCCGACCTGATAGCCACGTCTCGTGATCGTCGGCGACGTCAAGGCTGATCTCGGCACCGGAGTTCCCCGCGCCGACGACGAGCACACTGCCGTCCTGCAGTTGGTCAGGATTGTGATAGTCGCTCGAGTGAAGCTGGACGACATCGTCGGCTAGCTCGTCCGCGAAGTCAGGGATTGTCGGGATCTGGTAGCTCGCCATTGCCACCACAACGTTGTCGGCTATATACTCCCGGTCGCCTGCAGTGAGTAGGTAGCTCGAGCCATTGCGCTTGAGGCCATCGACGCGAACGCCGAGTTCGACGGGCAGGTCGAAGTGTTCGGCGTAGCTCTCGAGGTAGTCGGCCACTGCGTCCTTGCCAGGAAATGCGTATGGCGATCCCGGGAAGGCCTTCCCCGGCAAGCTGGTGAAACGGGCTGGCGTGAACACCCGGAGTGAGTCCCAGCGTTTTCGCCACGGATCCCCAACGCGGTCGCCCGCGTCGAGAATGACGAAGTCCTGATCGCGTGACTGCAGGTAGTACCCGGTTGCGAGTCCGGCCTGACCGCCACCGATAACGACGGTCTCGTAACGTTCGGTCATGTCCTGGTCCCTCGGTGAATGTTGGCGACGAACGGTCGTCATGATGTCGTGTGCAGGATTTCAGGGGGTGAAATCCCAGGGTGGGACGACACGCGACCGTGTCAGCGAACGATGACTGACGAGCACTCCCGGCTGACAGCGGCGGTAGTCACCGGCATTATTCGAGAGATAGGGACGACTCGAAGGCCTCTGGGTCGACCGGTGTCGCCTCCTTGCGAACCTGCTCATAGACCGAGATGGCCCACTCGCGGGCCTCTGATGCGTCGGTGTCGATAACCGCCACCAGTGCCCCGGTCTCGACGTCGTGACAGCAAATGCCTGCCCGGTCGTCCACGATGCCGAGGCCGCATCGGTCGCCGTCAGGGAGATGATCGTGGACGAGGACAGTCGCGTTATCGCAGGCGACAACCTCCGACATCCGGTTGGGGTCCCAAGTAAACGTTCCCTCCAGAGCTTCTGGTGTGAACACGTACTCAAATCGCATTCCATCGAGGATCGCCCGGCAGGCTGTCTCGAGGTTGCTCGACTTGTAGACGATGCTGTCGAACCCGCGCATTGTCGAAGTCGATGCAATGAGCTGCCCGAGTCGCTCGACGGGCTCGTACGGGTATCCCGGGCCGGGGAACGAGACCACCGCATCGGCGAATAGATCGACGCTGAACCCCGGCATCTCGTGTGGAAGCCACGGCCAGACATCACGGAGCTTTTGTTCGATCTCCATCGCGTCTCGGAGGGCCAAGAACCGGTCGCCGACATATTCCCCAAGGGGAGTAAGCGCGTACGTCGGGCCATCTCGGTCGAGCCACTGGCGGTTCTCGAAGTCGGCGAGCACCCGACCGACCGTCGGAGAGGAGGCCCCAGTGATCTCGCACAGGTCCCGACGGTCGGTCGATTCATCCATCAATGCTTCGAGGACTCCGACACGGTGGGGCGACCGGGCCAGGAACTCGATGGTGTCGATACCAGTGGCCATACATAGTATAGGCGCTCGGACTGCTTAGCCCTTTTACGTGAAATGGTCTTGAATCCGACCGTGTCGACACTGAGACATCAGGTCTTGAGGTCATCAATCAACTCGTCGAATACAATGTCCATCAGCAGATTCAATTTCTCGTCGACAGCGACGCAGTGTCCAACGAGCGAAACCTCTACGGATTCGTCTATGACTTCCAGGGAGCGTATGGAAGTACACGAGGACGAACGTATATGCTGAACCACTGAGACAGCTTTCAGGTGAGTGAAAACTCACTCAAGCCACTCTGTAACGTGTGGCGAACTCGCGATGACCCCGTCAACGCCCCGTCGTGCGAGTATCCAGGCTCCCAAACGCGAATCGACAGTCCATGCATTGACCATCATACCCATATCATGTGCATCGGCGACAATACTGGTGACCAGACAGTGCCACGCGTTCGGGTGGACGTAGTCACAGTTGAGCTCTTTCGCAACTGCGAGGTTGTCTCCTGGGGAAAGCCCGAGCACGTACCCCAGTTCGACACCCTCGGCACCGTCAAGGTTGACTTGCCGAATCGCGTCCGCGTCGAACGAGGACACGATGACGTCATGTGACGTCTCGCGTGCCATCGAGAGCGCCTGTTCGACGATTGCAGGGTCCTTGAGCTCGAGATTGACGTCTATCTGGGACGGAATAACAGATAGGACCGACGATAGCGTCTGGATGCCTTCACCGTCGTGAGCATCAAGAGAAGCGAGTTCCGAAGCAGTGAGATCATCTACCTCAGTGACGCCATCGATATTGATATCGACGAGCGAGTTATGTGCGACTACGAGTTCGCCTGATGCACACCGGCGAATGTCGAGTTCGATCATGTCCGCCTCAGGAATCGCCTGCTCGACAGCTGCCACCGTATTGGCGGAGTACTGCGCATCGAATCCACGATGAGCGATCACACGCATTAGTGTGCCCGTCGCTATTCATCATTCCAGTAAAGCTGTTTGGAAAGGTACCGGCTTTCGTTCGACTTCACACTGCGATTGCGACTGAACGTCAACCTCGTGTGAGTAAGTACTGCATGCTGGAAACCTTCATTAGTTCCGAAGCCACTCTTACTCCATGGGAAAGTTAGTAGCCACAACGACTGATGACAAGGAGATAGAATGTCACGAGATAAGAGAAGGAGACAACGGTTTACAACTTCGTAACGAGGAGAAAGATCTTGTTGGATATATTCCCTATGACCGTCTCTGCTACGTAGAAACGACGTAAGCTATTCTCTGAACAATTCCGGAAGGACATTGCTGTGCTTGCGGATATCTGCTCTACTCACTGTCCATCATCTCAACATTGAATCTATTAGGAGGCTCCAGGATTCAGACGGTACTCTTGGTGAATGAGTATTCTTGAAAGATGTTTCTCATTTTCATTTTTCAGAGTGCCACAAAGCATTTATCATATCATGACTAATGATAACATGTAGCGAGGACGCTTTGACATCACCCGGATCTGGCGCCATCACCCCGATCCACCTCCTCGCTCCACTCCAATTCCTCCCTACTTCAGTGCAGAAGGAACTGAATCTACACTGATTCGGTGTCGTTGAATCAGCCAATAGTAGGTGCTTGAGTACCAACTATAGATAGTCTGATTCGGCGAAATGTGTTCTCAAATTCGGAGCGACGGAACAATTCGATTGCCGTCGGTATGGTAGACCACCAGATAGCTACCTGCGAACGACACAAAAACGATTGCGAGAAACAGGAGCGTGCAAGTGAACAAAAAAGGTCCAAGAGCACTGTTTTCCACACGGCAGTCCGAGTAAACGAGTACAATTTTGTGGATCCGTTTCTCACGTTCTACAATCTCCAGTTCTTATAGAAATTTAATTGCTGGTACCTCCTAAAGCGATTTGACTACTCAAGAGAATCACTATCACGAGGATCACTGACAAATTCGAATTCACGAATATAATCATGACTCGAGAGGAATTGCTCGATATCTGATTCACGCTACCCAAGCGCACCGTCCATCGCCCGCTCGAATGGTTTTTATCAAATAAAAATCAATGACGCCCGAAGAAGGTTGAAAATCATGATGAATAGCCTCCCGATAAGTCCGTTGATGAACTGATCCGACCCAAACAGTCTCCCACGAGTACCAGTCATCGAACGCTGTGAAGAAGGACTAAAGAACTTCTCATTAGGGGTCAATATACCAAAATTTCGTAATTATTCCGACTTCGTCAATCGTACTGCAATAACTGGTGCATCGCTTGTGCGTAATATCTTCTCTGTTACACTACCAAGGAGATAGCGCTTGACTCCGGATCGACCATGCGTTCCCATAGTAACCAGATCGATTCCACGGTTGGTTATGAAATTCCGGATATTGCCATACGGGGAACCTGCTTGGACGTGCGTTTGTACCTCTATTCCACGCTGCTCCGCTTTGTCCGCGACTGACCTGACGACTCTCTCGGCTTCAGTGCGTGCTGGGTCTGACACAGTTGGCAACCCTCTTCCACTCCCAATTATATAAAGGACGTGAACAGTTGCCTCTAACTGGTCAGCGATGGCTATTCCCCGTGTGACAGCAGCTTCAGCAGCAACACTCCCATCGGTTGGGATGAGTATCGAATCACATTCGACCGCCTCTTGATCTGTCCGGGTAGGCGGCACTGCCATCACTGGAACGTCGCTCATTCGTATAACACGTTCAGTAACACTTCCCAGCAGTAGCCTGTCGAGTCCGCCTCGCCCATGTGACCCCATCACGGTGAGTTCGATATCGTTCTCCGAAACGTAGTTGAGGATCACTTCGTATGGAGTGCCGTGCTCGATGTCCGACTTATATGGAATTTCTGATGTCCGATCGAGGATTTCTTCAACTCCGGTCGCTGCCTCTTTGGCTCGTTCTTCTAATGCTGTTCGACGTTCCCGATTGACTTCATCAATGTCGGAGAGTTGATCGGTGTATGTGCTGATATTAACGACACTTAATATGTGGACAGTCGCATCGAATGCGTCCGCGAGCCAGCATCCGTACCGTGCGGCTGCTTCCGCGTTTTCACTCCCGTCGGTTGGAACGAGAATTCGGTCGTACATGAATGATTATTGGTGGGCCGTATACTAGATTCTTGGGTAGCATACTCTGGACTTCCTCGATTCGGATGGAAGAGATACAACGGGGTAATCTGTGACTCTATCTCGATACTCTACTTAATTGTCTCTTTTCCCTTCTGATGCGTTCTCTCCCTCTCCGATTTTAATCACTCTTGAGAGAAATTGTCCATGAATTTCGGGTTGTTCTTTACTTCATCCATGACGAATCGGGAGGATGTCTCGTTAACACCTTCGATAGCGACCATCTCATCGATGACCTCGTTCATCCGATTTCGATCCTGCACACGGACGAGAACCATGAAGTCGACATCGCCCATCGTATAGTATACTTGTTCGACGCCATTGATATCTGCGAGCTTGTTTCCGATATCGGTCGAGTAACCTTTCTCGTGGGTGACGGATACCTCGGTGATCGCCACCATATCGAGCTCGAACGGTTCTGGGTTCAAATCGGCAGTAATACCTCTAATCACGCCGCTCTCTTTCATCTTGTTGAGCCGATAATGGACCGCTGATTTCGAAAGATCTAATTCTTCCGACAGTTTATCTAAGCTTACATCAAAATCTCTTTCGATGAACGTAAGCAGTTTCACGTCGACTTCATCGAAATCATCACTCGTCGAATATCCCTTGGTCATTATCCTACATTCTCCCTCCAACGTATATGAATAGCACGCTATTTGGTAAATACTTCTAATTTGTATAGCATCCATAGAATGTTGTTCAAACGTACCGAACGACAATTTTATACTTAAAAATGTCATACGATTCCGCAAGTTAGTTTCCGTTTGTCGCTCTACAGTCGGGGTTTGAGGACTAAACTAATTCTTGGTCATACTCCATCCATTCGATACGCTACGGTCGTTTTCGAACGACTCATTGGACCGATTTCGGTAGGTAGCAATTGGGTGAGCTATTCATCCGTGTCGCCAATGAGCTGTGCAGTCGAAACTGCCATCACTTTGATCGCAGTAAGAATGTCTTCGATCGATGCGTACTCATCCTCGACGTGGGCCTGTTCCAAACGTCCAGGGCCATACACGATGCACTGATCGATGCCTGCATCGTTGACGACAAAGCGTTGGTCGTCGGAACCGGGGGAAATGACGAATTCGGTATTTCCGTGAAACGAATCGACGTTCCGTGCGAACGTTTGGCTCACTTTGCAATCTTGGGAGACGTTTGTCGGTTCCGCGAACATGATTTCATCATAGTCGAGGGAGGCGTCCATACTGTCCTCCGTTTCACCGATCAGTTCCCGAATCTCGTTTCGCACATCTGCGACCGATTCGGTCGGAACGAGTACCCGATAGAATGTCGCTGTACAGCGGTCCGGGACGACGTTCTCGGAGTACCCCGCGTCCATCATCGTCACCGAAATATCCGCTCGTTGAGATTCGCTTGGTGTGACCGGAAGGTCAGTCGAGCGCTGGTGAAGCTTTGTCCGATACTCCTCGATACGTGTTAAGAAATCGTTCATCGTCGAAACGGCGTTGATTCCGTCGTGGGCCATACACCCGTGAGCTTTTCGTCCATGCGTCACGACTTTGAACTTCAGAACCCCACGGTGGCCGAGACAGACCCGAGATGAGTCGAAGCATTCGGTGTATACACAATAATCGGTGCCATCGAGGTATCCTTCGTGTGCGAGATATCCGAGGCCAGTAAACCCACCCGTTTCTTCGTCGACCGTCATGCTCTGTGTAACCGACCCTTCCAATCCAGCATCGACGGCTTCCAGTACGTCGATCGCAAACAGACTGGCGACAATACCGGATTTCATATCGCTGGCACCGCGTCCATAAATTCGATCTCCCTCTATCGTTGGGTCGAACGGGTTTTTGGTCCAATCTTCCCCTGCGGGAACGACATCGTAATGACCGGTGTAGTGGATGTTCGGCCCATCCCCGAACGATTTCTGACCTAGCACGTTGACCCGATCCAAGTGGGATCGTTCCGGATAGTGCCGTTCTACGACGTTTTCGGGAACGTCGATCAATTCGACATCGTATCCCCGTTTCGATAGCACCGTATCGAGAAAGGACGCACCTTCTCGATAATTTTTGCCCGGTGGGTTTTCCGTTTGAATTTCGAGAAACGAAGAGAGGAGGGAGACGATTTCATCGCGTCGATCGTCGACTTCGTTGTATATGGCCTGCTTCGTCACCATTAGATATCCCTCCCGCCATCGACTTCGAGGGCGGTTCCCGTTATCATCTTGGCGTCATCGCTCGCGAGGAAGGTAGCCGCCGCGGCGATATCGATCGGTTCGGCGAGACGCCCGAGTGGAATCGTCTCTTGCATACTGGTGACGCTGAGGTCGTCCCCAGCGAACTTCGGGAGCATCGGCGTATCAGTCGCCACTGGGCAAATGGCATTTACCCGGATGGATGGCGCGAGTTCATAAGCGAGTTGTTTCGTCATAGCGACCATTCCCCCTTTCGATGCAACGTATGCCGAAAGTCCAGTTCGCGGTCGGATCGCTGCCGTAGATGCTGTGTTGAGGACGACGCCCCCATCGTCGCGGAGATACGGGACGGCGTGTTTCACTCCGAGAAAGGCGCTTTTTAGATTGACAGAGATGATCTGGTCCCATTGGGTCTCGGAAACGTCCTCGACCGGGGTCGCCTGTTGCGGAATGCCTGCATTGTTGTGCAACACATCTAGCGAACCGAACTCCGCCACCGTTCGTTCGACCATCGTTTTCACGTCCTCTTCGGACGAAACGTCAACCTCCAGTGCAAGTGCGATGCCGTCATCGTGTTCGATTCTCTCGACAGTTTGAGTAGCAGCATCGTCATCGATATCCGCACAGACGACTGCCGCCCCTTTGGACGCGAATCGCTCTGCGATGGCTTGACCCATCCCCGACCCCGAACCCGTTACAATAACGGTCTTTTCTGAAAAGCTCATGCGAAGTTATCTCGTGGCATTTGCTATCAAACTTCGGTTTGGCCAACCCGTAATTCCGTCTATAATCCGAATAGGACGACAATATGTGAATATTATTCTTCTATTTGTATTATTCTCGTATTATTGCCAAAGTACTATCGTTATGGCGAATAGAGATTGTGCATGGTTCAATCAGACATTTCGTTCAAAGAACGATATCCCCTCTTCATCGATGGGGAACAAATGCCCCCGTCCACGGACGAGTTTATCTCGACCGACGACCCCGCGACGGGTGATTCGTTCGCAGAAATTGCGGTAGCTGACTCCCGCGATGTCGACCGTGCCGTCACAGCAGCTCGGACTGCCTTCGAGTCGTGGCGAGATGTCGCTCCGGAGAAACGTGGTCGCATTGTCCATCGAATTGGGAGACAGATACACGATTCAATCGACGAATTAGCGGCCATCGAATGCAAAGATCAAGGGAAACCGATCTCACAGGCTCGAAGCGATATGCGCGGTGCGTGGCGATATTTCGAATACTATTCCGGGGTTGCTGATAAGCTCGAGGGACAAAGCGTACCAGTTGGACCGGATCAAGTCGATTTCACACTCCGTGAACCATACGGAGTAAGTGCACAGGTTACACCATGGAACTTCCCTGGGAATTTGTTTGCTCGGGGTGTCGCCCCGGCATTGGTTGCCGGAAACACAGTCGTCATCAAACCGGCTCCACAGACAGCCCTGTCCACCCTCCGGCTCGCCAAACTCTGTTCTGAAGCCGGCCTTCCGGATGGTGTCGTCAACGTCGTAACTGGAACCGGTGAATCGACTGGGCAACCCCTCGTGTCCCACTCCGATGTCGATACGATCACCTTCACAGGAAGCGTCACGACAGGTCAATCGATTATGAAGCATGCAGCAGATACTGTTACACCGGTGACACTCGAACTCGGTGGGAAAAATCCGGCGATAGTGTTCCCCGATGCGTCGCTCGATCGGACCGCTGAAAGCATCGCTACTGCCATTTTTACGAATGCCGGACAGGTGTGTTCGGCCGCCGATCGTCTCCTCGTTCACGAAGATATCCACGATCGATTGGTCGAGCGAATCGCTTCGATCGTCGACGAGTACGAAATCGGCCCCGGAAAAACTGACCCTGACATCGGTCCGCTTGCGTCCGCCGAACACAAAGACCGGGTTCTGGAGTATATCGAAGTTGGAAAAGAGGAGGGTGCAACACCATTGATTGGAGGAACGGTCCCCGATCAACCGGGATACTTTGTCGAACCGACGATCTTCATCGATGTCAAAAACGAGATGCGAATCGCGCAAGAGGAAATATTTGGTCCGGTACTCTCGGTGATCTCTTTTCACGACGAAGAAGAGGCACTATCGATCGCCAACGATACGAAGTACGGGTTGACGGCAGGAATATTCACGAACGATATCACTCGGGCACATCGTCTTTCACGCTATCTCGAGGCAGGCAATGTCTATGTGAATAAGTGGTTCGGAGATACGACACAAACCCCGTTCGGTGGCTACAAATACAGCGGTATTGGTCGCGAAAAGGGCTTGGAAGCACTGGATTCGTATCTACAAACCAAGAACGTCGCGATCGACATCAGTGAGGATGGCAGCGGGACGCTTCCTGGAGCATAATCCATATCGGTATCCCGGAAAGGTTGCTTACAAGCTCACGCATATTGTATTGTTCTAATCGATATTTTAGGACATAATACTGGATAGGAAGATATATGCGAATGAGATACATCTAATCGCAAATCTTTTGAACAATGCAGAGAGTATTTGTGCATGGGCAACACGGAACAAAGGGAGGAGTTGACGACTCTGATTGGAGATTTAGTCCGTATCGAAACGGAGAATCCACCTGGTAACGAGAAAGCGTGTGCGGAGTTTATCGCCACTTGGTTCGGAGAACGAGATATCGAAGCGGAGATCATCGATGATCCATATCCTGACCGACCTCAAGTTGGCGTCAAAGTTGGGAGCGGCAAACCAACGCTCGTGTTGAACGGGCACATCGACGTCGTCCCGGCAGGGGACCGAGACCAGTGGACGCACGATCCGTATGCCGGCGAAGCAGTCGATGGGCGTCTCTACGGTCGTGGGAGCGTCGATATGAAGACCGGTGTTGCGATAGGGATGTTGACGGTAGCTCACTTTGCGGATGATATCGAATCCGGTAGGCTTCCAGGATCGCTCGTTTTTCATGCAGCAATCGGTGAGGAGACGGCCGAACCCGGGACGAAGACCCTCCTCGAAAACGGCTATGACGGGGATTATGGTGTCGTACTCGAGCCGACTCGGTTGCACACTGCGACGAGTGAGAAGGGTCTGGCGTGGTACGAGATCTCCGTTACGGGCGACCCATCACACGCGAGTCGACCCGATCAGGGCACGAACGCGATTCAGTATGCAAAACCAATGCTGGACGCACTCGATGAGTATGATTCCACAGTCAGGGAACGTACCGATCCCCTGGTCGGGCAAGCCTATTCGACGGTGACGATGTTCGAAGCAGGTACGAAAGAGAACGTCGTCCCTGAAGAGGCAAAGATCACCACCGATCGGCGTTTTCTCCCGGATGAATCCATCGAACAAATCGATTCGGAGATCGATGAGCTAGTGGAAAGCGTCCAAGAGGAACACAGTGTTACCATCTCGTGGAACCGGACGCGAACGTACGAATCAGCTGCCATAGACGAAGACAGCGTACTTGCGGGTATTTTCCGAAAGCACTCCGCACGGGTCGCGGACGTATCCCCGGAACCGTGGGGGGTGAGTGCATCAACCGACGTTCGTAACTTTATCAACGATGCCGATACAGAAGCAATCACTTGGGGTCCCGGCGACTTGGCACAGGCTCACACGTACGACGAGCACGTCGACCTTTCCGCTGCTATGGATGGGTTGGATGCTCTTCTCGGCGCAACCGAAGAGATGCTCACAGAGGTATCGTAATAACGGTCCAGCGTAGCGTGTAGCGATTATCACGAGTGGTCGGCGTCGGAGGAGGGATATTATACTTGAATTGGCTCCGATTGGAGGATAAAATACGATGATCAAATAATTTCCTACAATATTGTACAATGACAACCGATAGATTTACATCCGAAAATTGTATTCTATGTGGTAGGGTCAAACATGACACTGTATGGCATGCCAACAGCGATGTTCCTGGTGTTCGTCGCGACGATTTTAGCCGGGAGTCTTGGCGCAATTCACTACACGATAGTCCACATTCTGTTAGGGAAACCGATTGACGAGAACATTCGAAAAACGGCGACGGAACCACGTGCAACGGACGGGGGCCGCAACGATGGCTGACGTCAACCCGTATTATCTCGGCGCGTTCGTGGTGTATTTGCTTATCGTTCTTGCCATCGGTATCTGGGGATATCGGAAAACGACAGATGTCATGGACTTCTGGGTGATGGGTCAGAGCATGGGACCGACCTTGGCAACCTGGTCGCTCGTTGCCAACTTCGTGAGCGCAGTCAGCGTGATCGGATTTATCGGAGCCGTCTATGGCGGCGGCTATTCCCTCATGACCGGTACCATTTTGGGACTGATGCTCGGGGTGAGCGGTCTCTACTTCGTCGTCGGTCGCGTTCGACAGTTGAACCACCTGACGTTGCCCGACATCATCGCGGATCTGACCGGACGACAAGCGGCTCGACCGATTGCAGGAGCGGTGTTGCTCGCGAACGGTTGGCTGTACCTTATCATGCAACTCGTCGGGGCCAGCCTCCTCGTTACGACGATTACCGGTGTTCCGTACGAGTACATGGTGTGGGTCATCGGCGTCGTGTTCATCACGTACACCGTCCTCGGAGGTCTCGTTAGCGTGGCGTGGACGGACCTCCTTCAAGGAACGATCATGGTCGCGGCCGTTCTGTTCGCACTCGGTTACATGGTGCTCGACTTGGGTGGATTCACTGCCATCAATACCGAGTTTGCCGCGATGAGTTCAGCAAACGTTGCACCCCTCGGAGACGGTGCCTACACGATAATCGGAGTCATCGCATCCGTCATCGCGTTTTTCGGCACGATATTCACGGAACAGAACATGATCGTGCGTATCGCCGCGACGAAGGACGTCCGGACAGCGAAAATCCATCTCGCAGCTTCCGGCGTCATTCTTTCGGTGTTCTACACTGCTCTCGTAGTCCTGGGCGGTGCAACGACCGTCGCACTGGGACACGCTGGATTGTCGATCAACACTGTGGATAACGCGTTCCCGACGTTGATAACCGATTACGTGCCGACTTCGATCGGTGTCGTCATCATTCTCGCCGTCATGAGTGCGATCCTTTCGACGACGGATACACGACTTCATTCGACGGGCATCACTACGGCGCGTGATATCTACAGCTACTTCCGGCCGAACGCATCGGACGAATCACAGCTTCGGGTTTCACGGATTGCAACCGTGGTCTTCGGAATAACTGCGACCGCGGCGGCCGTCAACCCACCGGACACGATTATCGGTCTTTACAACCTTCGTGCGATCCTGTTGACGAGCGCTTTCCTCATCCCAGTTTATACAGCACTCTACCTCTCGGATGTCAACGGATGGGCTGTACTCGCCTCCATCGTCGTTGGGACGGTCTTGGGCCTTGCCGCGAACTTCTTCGGTGGAGGCATCGGCATCCCCGCGACGTTCATCGGTGTCGGGTCGGCCGCGTTGGTGTTGTTGGTCGGCTATTATGCCCTTCCGGATCAGGGAAGTGGTCCACGACAGGAATACGCCGCTTCGGATGATTAACGCCATACGAAAAGATCGATGACATCATTACCACATCTCGTTCTGACCGGATCACCGTACGAACGCGGCCTCACACACGGGGAACGCTTCGCGGAAGAGATTCGTATGAACGTCGAAACGTACCTGACACGGTTTGCACAATACGGTGCCAAAGAGGAAGTCGTTCGACGCCAAGCGACCGAGTACGTCCCCCTCGTGGAGGAGTGGAACCCCGACTACGCCTCGGAATTGCGTGGTATCGCAGACGGAAGTGGTGTTCCAATCGAGGAGGTAATGCTTCTCAACGTCCGATACGAGATACTCTATGCGTCTTATTCCGATCAAACGGCCGGAACGGACGGGTGCACCAGTTTCGGTCTCCTTCCGACGGCGACAGCCGACGGGAAAACGTATGTTGGACAGAATTGGGACTGGGCGGTACCCATCGCAGATACGCTCTTGGTAACCGAGATTCATCAGAGCGATGGAAGCGACCACATCGCGATCACGGAGGCAGGTATCGTCGGCGGAAAGATGGGCGTCAACGAACACGGTATCGGCCTCGTGATTAATGGCCTCGTTTCTCCGGACGATGGTGAACACCCGTTTCGGAAACCCTTCCACCTTCGCTGTCGGGAAATACTCGATGCGACACGCTTCGATAGCGCACTCGAATCGATTATCGCCACACCGCATGCCTGTTCAGCCAATTACGTCGTCGGTCATGGTGATGGAGAGGTGATAGACATCGAAACGTCGCCCAACCGGACCGACTATGTCTATCCACGGGAGGGAATCGTCACACACGCCAATCACTTCCTGACGTCCGGTTTCGAGAGCCGAATGGAACGACAGCTCCCTGACTCGCTCTATCGAGCAAATCGACTTCGTCGACTGTTCGAACACCAACGTGGAGCGATAGACACTGAAATAATGAAATCCGCTCTTTGTGACCACTTCGGTCGTCCCGCGAGTATCTGTCGACACGAAGATCAGACTGCTCCCGTGGAAGAGCGCAGTCGGACAGACACGAGCGTAATTCTCGATCTCGACGACCGCACTCTGCATGCCACATACGGACCTCCGTGTGACGAAGATTATCGGACCTATCGCCTTGGAGAATAGTGGAAAGCGGTAGGGAGTGATTTTCTAGACCGCTGGAGGGACGAAACTCGTCGGAACGAGATCGAACCGCTCACTGACTGACCGCACTCCGCTATGGAATCACTTGCTCTTGACTTCCCCCTTACCCCGAAATTTCGAACATTGTTCAAACGAGCGTTTATTATTTTGGAGAAAAATCGTTCACTATGTCCCAGCAGGATTCAGGAACGGAGCCGGTTTCGATTCACCATTGGTACGATCCGGATTCTAGGCCCATCAGTATCACTGACGGAGAAGATGCGACAGTATGGGACGAGGATGGAAACGAATACCTCGACTTCTGCTCGCAGTTGTACTGCACCAACCTCGGCCACAGTAACGCGGCAGTGATCGAAGCAATGGAAGAACAGGCAGGAAAGATACCGTACGTTTCCTCGGCAAAACGGTCACCGACCCGCGACCGACTCGCAGAAAAGCTCGCACGCGTCACACCCGAATCACTGTCCCACACGTTTTTCTCGGTTTCCGGAAGCGAAGCCAACGAAATCGCGGTACAGTTCGCGCGTGAGTATCAGGACGCACCAACGGTACTCACCCGTTGGCGGTCCTATCACGGTGGAACGTACGGTGCAGGAGCGCTAACAGGTGATCCCGAAACACGGGCAACGATAGAACGGCACGCTGCTACTTCAGGCACAGCAAAGTTTCTCCCACCCATTCCAAAGGCCTTCGACACCAGTGATCCTCGAGAACTGGCACAGCGTGCCGGAGAGCACCTCGAATTCGTGATTCGAAACGAAGGGCCTGACTCGGTTGCCGCCATCCTCACCGAACCGATCGCCGGAACGAGCGGTGCTTTCACCGCGCCCCCGGGTTATTTTGACCACGTTCGTGACCTCTGTGATGAGTACGACATCCTCCTCATCGCCGACGAAGTCATCACAGGATTCGGTCGCTGTGGTGACTGGTTTGGCGTTCAGACCGAAGACATCGAACCGGATATGCTGACGTTTGCAAAAGGCGTTACGAGCGCATATGCACCTCTCGCGGGCGTCTCGGTAACGCCGGAGATTGCGTCGTTCGTTCGGACGAACGGTTTCGACATTGGACAGACGTTTGGGGGACATCCGATGGCGTGTGCCGCTGGCTGTGCCGCAATCGATGAGTATGCAGACGGCATAATCGATGGTGTTACTGATCTGGAAGAGGGGCTTGAATCTCGAATTCGACAGTTGGAATCGAAACACGATGTCGTCCGTGATGTTCGTGGACGAGGAGGGCTGTGGGCTGTCGAGTTCGCCGACCCGGAGACCGAGACTTCCTTCCACGATCCACGTGTCGACGACGGGCAAAACCCCGTCTCGGCGGTCCTCCACGAATGTCACGACCGAGGTATCCTGCTGGGAGGTGGTCGCCCTGGGTTCCAGATCATCATCTCTCCACCGCTGATCGCAACGCAGTCCGAGACCGACCGGGCGATGGATGTACTCGATGACTCTATCACAGTAGTCTTCGATTGAGAGCCACTCACCCTCGTTGGAGTTGGTGGAGAACGGGGTTGGTTGAAAACGGCAGAGAAAGCGATGTCAGGCGTCAGGCCATCGCTCGATGTAGACCGCTTTATCGGTGTAGAAATGAATCATGTCTTCACCTTGGGCGTGGAGGTCGCCAAAGAAGGAATCCTTCCAACCGCCGAAGTGGAAGAATGCCATCGGAGCGGCCGTCCCTGTATTCACACCGAGGTTACCAGCGTCGACCGTATGGCGGAATTTTCGGGCATCGCTTCCCCGGTCGGTAAAGAGACTAGCGGCGTTACCGAACCGACTTCGATTCACGATTCCGAGGGCGTCCTCGAAATCGTCAGCGCGGATGAGCGCGAGGACCGGTCCGAAAATCTCCTCACAGGCGATACTCATCTCCGGATCGACATCGCCGAAGATCGTCGGTCGCAGGAAATTCCCAGTATCGGGTGTTTCGAGTTCGCGGCCGTCTAAGAGGAGATCTGCACCGTCCTCGATACCCTCTCCAATGTACTCTTCGACCCGGTCTTGCTGATCTGACGTGATGAGCGGCCCCATTTCGGAGTCGTCAGCCAACCCATCGGCAACGGTCATGTTCTCGGCGCGTTCGACCACCCGATCGGCAAATTCGTCGTAAACCTCGTCGACGACGACGGCAACGGGGTTAGCGAGACACCGTTGTCCGGTGTTCGCGAAGGCGGATCCGATCGTCTGCTCGGCAGCGAAATCGAGATCGGCGGATTCGGCGACAACGATGTGGTTTTTCGCTCCACCTTGCGCTTGAACCCGTTTCCCGTTGGCTGCAGCCGTTTTGTACACGTACTTGGCCACTGGCGTACTTCCGACGAAGGATAGCCCCGCGATATCGTCGTGTTCCAACAATGTATTGACCGTCTCCTTGCTCCCATTCACGAGTTGTAAAATCCCGTCAGGGAATCCAGCGTTTTCCACGAGCTCGAACAAATATTGTGCGGTAAGCGGGTCGCGTTCGCTCGGCTTGAGGATAAATGCGTTACCAGTGGCAACCGCGTAGGGAAGGAACCAAAGAGGAATCATTCCCGGGAAGTTGTACGGCGTGATTGCGGTGAACACGCCGAGTGGTTTCCGGACGGCGGTTTCATCGATCTCCGGGGCAGCGTTCGGGAGGTGGCCCGCTTGCATGAGCGATGGAATACCACAGGCGACTTCGACGTTTTCGATGCCTCTGCGGAGCTCTCCTTTCGCTTCTTGAAACGTTTTTCCGTGTTCTCTGACCAGCAATTCCGCGATTTCGTCTTGATGATCCTCGAGTAGTTGTTTCAATCGAAACAGTGGTTGGATACGTTCTTCAACCGGAACCTCTCGCCACTCTAAGAACGCTTCATAGCCAGCCTGCACTGCCTCGTCGACGTCGGAAGTAGCACTGAAGTTCGTGTGTGCTATCGTCTCTTCCGTCGCAGGATTTACGATATCTTGGCCGTCGGAACCGCTCGGGGCTCGCCATTCCCCATCGATGTAATTCTGTACGGAATCGACGTCGATCGGAGTTTCCATCGTCATGAGTCATGTGCGCATTTGTCTCCCCACCTCATAACACTTTCTCACCAAATCCAACTCGAAGATAAATATGAGGATATTGTTCTGAATGAAGATTTACTAACGGACAATGTCCTACAACACCGCATAATCACCAAAGATTAATCAACTCGTGCAGAGTAGAGAGGATAGAACGATGTCTGGTCAAGAAAGTGAGTCCGATACCACTCTCAACGAGATAGAACGGACTGACAAAGAGTACGTCTTCGGTACGTGGTCGTTTCAAAGTGAAGTGAGCCCAACACAAGTAATAGACACCGACGGCGTCACCTTCACCGATGCGAACGGGAACGAATACATCGACTTTTCGGGACAGCTCATGTGCTCGAATCTCGGTCATTCCGCCGAGCGCGTTACGGAGGCCGTCTCCAAACAAATCGATGAAACGGCATACGTCGCTCCGGGTTTCACCACGGAAGCGCGTGCAAATCTCGGAAAGAAATTAGCGGAGGTTACACCCGGTGACCTTTCGAAGACGTTCTTCTCGACGAGCGGGACGGAAGCGGTCGAGGCTGCGATCAAAATTGCGAGATTTTATACTGGAAAGCAAAAGATCATCTCTCGATACCGTTCCTATCACGGAGCAACTTACGGGTCCATTAGCGTAACGGGGGATCCTCGTCGGCTTGCAGCAGAGCCCGGCATACCGGGGACGATCAAAGCCCCCGACCCGTACGCCTACGGGTCGACATTGGATCCGATGCAGAGTCTCGAGTACATAGAGGAAATGCTGAAGTTGGAAGGCGATACTGTCGCAGCGGTACTCGTCGAACCGATCGTCGGTTCGAATGGGATCCTCGTGCCACCCGATGAGTACCTCCCCCGACTCAAGGAGATCGCACACCAACACGGCGCTCTCTTGATTTGTGATGAGGTGATGTCCGGATTTGGACGAACCGGTGAGTGGTTTGGCTGTGACGTGTTCGACGTCGAACCCGACATTATGACGATGGCAAAAGGATTGACCGGAGCGTATCAACCACTCGGTGCCACCATCGTTAACAGTGAAATCGCCGACCACTTCGAAGACGATATGTTTTGCCACGGGCACACCTACTCCGGTCACCCAGCGGCGGTCGCTGCAGGGCTCGCGGCTGTCGAAACGTATCAATCGGAAAACCTCATCGACCAGGCACGGGAAACTGGAGAATATCTGGAATCTCGTCTCGATGACCTCGCAAACGGTCACCCCAGCGTGGGTGACACACGGGGTGTTGGACTCTTCCGTGGAATCGAATTGACGAAGAGCCCGAACAAGCGAGTCCCGTTCGGGACTCGGGACGACAAAGTCAGCAAGGGGAGTACAGTCGTAGATGAGGTGGCGGCCAAAGCCTACGAAAACGGCGTCTACGTCGCGAACATGATCAACACCCTCATTATCGCACCGCCGCTCACGATCACGGATGCCGAGATCGACGATGCGGTCGCTGCACTCGATGTTTCCCTCGAGGTATCGGACGAGGCGATGGAGGATGGAATCATGGACTGATCTCATCCGCGTTGATCGACACCACGATCAGAGTATTTGATTTGTGGATCTCTGTGCCCTCAATTGGTATTTGTCCAATTTTTACCGCATTTAGACTATGATATGGGGGAATTTAGTATAATATTGTTCTTTTGAGCACAATACTTTTCACCAATGAGAGTTATTTCCTACCATGGTAGTTGAGACCATAATTAGCGGTGGAACGGTGGTAACTGCTACAGGAGAAACCGACGCTAGTATCGCAATCGACGATGGGAAAATCGTTGGTATCGGAACCGATGAAACGTTACCGGACGCATCCGAAACGATCGATGCGTCCGGCTTACTCGTGATGCCCGGCGTGATAGACCCACACGTCCACATCGATGATATGTTCTCCATCGATAGCTACGAATCCGCAACGGGTGCCGCTGCTGTCGGTGGGACGACTTCTTACATCGACTTTGCATGGCAAGCATGGGACGGTGAGATGGGAATTTGGGACGAAGATGGGACGCTACTGGAAGGCGTCAAGCGAAAACAGGAGAAAGGGGAAGATGCATTGGTCGATTACAGTCTGCACGGTGCAATCACACGAGAGGACCCCGCTGTTTTCGATGAAATCCCCGACGTAATCGATGCTGGTGTGACGTCGTTCAAGATGTTCACCGCATACGAGCACGGCCTTTCGAACGGATTCATGAACAGAGCCATACAGCATATCGCGGCGGAAGATGCCGTCGGTGTGTTTCACACGGAAGACCCATCGATCTGTGACTCGCTGACCGAACAATTCAAAGCGGAAGGAAAAGGGGATCCGGAATGGTATCCGAAATCACGTCCGGATTATGCGGAAGCCATGGCGGCTGAGGATGCGGCGCGAATGGCGGTCGAAGCAGGGATGAAGTACTACGGAATACACACGACGTGTCGGAAAGCGGCCGACATTCTGGAGTACTTCCAAGACGACGGCAGCATGATTCGTGCCGAAACGTGCACCCATTACTGTACGCTCGACGATTCGATCTTCGAGGAGATGGGCAATCTCCCCATGATTGCACCGCCGATTCGAAAGCCGGATGACATAGAGGCGATGTTCGAACATCTTCACAACGGCTGTTTGAGTGTCGTCTCGACCGACCATTGTGGATATCGACTCGATCAAAAACAGGTCGAAAACTGGTGGGATAGTGCGTTTGGAGCGAACGCCCTTCAAGTCAGTTTACCGGTGTTCTACGATGAAGCAGTGAATCGCAGAGGGTTCTCACCGTCGTTCGTGGTACGAGTGATGGCCACGAACCCTGCCGACACGTTTGGGCTCTCGGAAAAGGGAACGTTGGAGACGGGGAAGGACGCGGATATCGTTCTCATGGATCCGGATGAAACGTATACCATCACTGCCGACGACAACGTCAGTAAAGCCGAATTCTCGATTTACGAAGGACGAACGGTCACCGGTCGCGTGAAGAAAACCCTCGTCCGAGGAGACGTCGTCGCAGAAGACGGGGAAGTCGTTGGAGACCCAGGATATGGGCAGTTTATCGAACGTGAAGTCCCTGACTGGAATACACAGTGAGCAACCGAAACTCGCAGTGATCGCTATTCCGATTTGAACTCTGCGAAGACGTCGATAACTTCCTCTACGTTATCACCTAACGAGTAGAGAACGGGCTCCGTACATCCTGCGTCACAATAATCCTGTACACGACTGACGACGTCCTCTGGGGTCCCTGCAGCGACCACGTTCGTCACAATATCGTCATCCACGAGGACGCTTGCACGTTCGATATCCTCGGCCGTTGCGGGCCAGCTTCCTAATTCCGCCTCAACTTGGTCACCGAGCTCGGGGGCGATACCCGATCCCTTCCTAATGTGTGGCTGCTGTCCGATGTATTGGGTTACCAGCCCACGGGCTTGGTCGATCGCTCGTTGGCGGTCCTCATCCATCGAGACTGCAATCAGCTGTGGTCGATCGACGTCCTCGATCGAGCCACCTTGTTTCTCGACTCCCTCCGTGAGCTTCTGCATGCCGAGTTCGTTGTGTTCGGGTGGGATGAGATAGTTCATGAACACACCGCCTGCAATTCCGTTACCCACCAGTTCACCGGTGAGTTTGTGCATCGTCGGGCCCGTGGCACCGATGTATATTGGGACATCCCGTGGTGAAGCGTCCGAACGGACGAGATCGAGTTCGATGTCCTCGACGTTGAGAGTCTGACCCTCGTAAGTCACGTTCTCGAGGTCGAACAATTTCCGAACCACAGTACAGTATTCCCACATTCTCCGAAGTGGGTTCTTGCGGTCGATGCCGACCTTTGATGCGAGGGGATCCCACCAGGCACCGATGCCGAGCTTCATCCGCCCCCCGGAGAGTTCGTCGAGCGTGGAGAACGTCTGGGCCATCAACGCCACGTTCCGTGTATAACAATTCGTCACACCGGGGGCGATGTCTATCTCGTCGGTGACCTGCGTATATGCGCCCATGACGGTCATCGCATCTCGAACGAGGCGCGACTCACCCTGCCAAACTGAGTCCAATCCTTTTGATTCTGCATACTGGGCATACCGTACTTCGTCGGCGATATCTTCGCGCTCCCAATTCCAGATTCCAACGCGATCGAATTGTGGGTCTGCCATGGTCAGTCCTCCATTGCGAGTTCGAGTGCAGCGTTCGCGAACGTGTTTGCCGCCATGTAGCAGTCGTCCCAGCTCGTGTACTCTTCCTCGGAGTGGCTTTTTCCATTTTCACTGACGGCAAATACCATCGACGTATCCATGACATCGGCAACGTGTGTGGCGTCGTGACCTGCTCCACTGAAGATCCGCATCGCGTCGTATCCGAGGTTTTCCGTGGCCCGTTCGACCGCTGTGATGTTTCTCTCGGCGAAGTCAACGGATGGGGCACGCATGCGTTCTTCCCATTCCCAGTCGAGCCCTTCTCGTTCCGCTGCCATCTCCGCCTCGGCAAGAACGCGGTCGAAGGCGTCTTCGACGACCTCATCGCTTGGGTCACGAAAGCCCCACGTGAACGTGACTTCACCAGGGATAATGTTGATCGAATTCGGTTGAACATCCATAAAACCGGTCGAACCGACGGTTCGCTCCCCAAGCGAGTTCGCTATTCGCCGAATTTGTGTGATCACGTCCGCCGCCCCGATGAGTGCATCACTGCGGTAATGCATGGGCGTGGGTCCTGTGTGATCGGCTTCACCATAATAGGTGATTGCACCCCAGGTGAAACCGACGATGCCCGTAACGATTCCAACGTCCATGTCGTTCTCCTCTAGATACGGTCCCTGCTCGATGTGGAGTTCGAAGTAGCCGTCGTAGTCTTCCGTCGGAGTTACCGGTACATCCCCTTTGTATCCGATTCGCTCCAATTCGTCCTCGAATCGGTTCCCATCTTCGTCTGTTTTGTCGTATTCTTCCTCGAGGTCGTGGTTACTGGCCCATACGCCACTTCCTTGCATCGCAGGCTGATACCGTGACCCTTCCTCGTTCGTCCAGTTGACGATCTCGACTGGATGTTCGGTCTCTATTTCCTCGTCATTGAGAGTACGAACGAACTCGAGGGCAGCAATGACGCCAAGTGCACCATCGTATATCCCTCCGTATGGCTGTGAATCGAGGTGTGACCCGAGTAGAATCGTCCCCTTTTCAGGGTTCCGTCCCTCCCGTCGGCCAAACATGTTTCCGAACTCGTCGATGCGAATGTCGAGACCCTCGTCGTCCATCTGCTCGTAAAACCAGTCACGAATTTCTCGGTCGTCGTCGGAAAGTGCCAAACGATGCAGTCCGCCGTTTTCAGTCGCACCGATTTCGGCTTGTTTTTTCATTGTATCAACAAACCGTTTCCGGTCTATCTCGATGGGCATATCAACGATGGCGGCGCAAACACTATTAAGTCTTTTCCCGGTAAATGAGCCTATTATACTAATATTGGTTCTGTATTCTTTACAACGTCCTATTCTGCCCCGAAGTTTTAAATAAGTGTATGCATTGACATGGTGTATGGTATCCCAAGATCAGGTGGTTAATCCATGAGTGAAAATTCAAAAGACAACGCGAACGATACGACGGAACTCGAGGGATTGAGTCCGATTCCACGAGACGAGCGGACAATGGGTCTCTCCCACTACATTCCGGTCTGGTGGTCATCGCTAATTATCGTCCAAGCATTTGCTGTCGCGTTTTTCGCCGTCTATCCTCACGGGAATTTGAATCTCGTTCAAGCGGGTATCGCGATCGCGATCGGAACGATCATTGCAACGATATTTTTCATTCTGAACGGATTCCCTGGTTACGAAGAAGGAATCCCGTTTGCCGTTCAGACACGGTCTGCTTTTGGCACTCGGGGGTCAATCATTCCGAACTATCTGAGAATTATTCCTGCCATCGGATGGCTTGGTATCGGAAACTGGATCGGGGCTCTTGCGATTCAAACGATCACGACGACGTTGTGGGGGTTTGGAAACGTCTGGGTGTACTTCGTTCTGTTCGTTCTTCTGAACGTTGGCCTCGCACTCAATGGGATCACATCCATCAAGTGGTTCGATTCGATCGCCGCCGGGATTCTAGGACTGTTGCTGGCATATACGGTGTATCTCGTTCTCACGACGCAGCATATTCCCAGTGACGTTATCAACTACTCCGGATCGTGGGGTAGTCAGTTCTACGCAACGATTTCGGCGGCCGTCGGATTCATTATTACGGGTGCACTCAACGCCTCGGACCTCAGCCGCCATCTCAAGGAAAAGGGAGGTGCTCGTAACCAGGTATTGGGCCATGCCTTCGGTATCGCACCACCGATGATGTTCATGCTATTGGTGGGGCTGGTCTTTGGTGTCTCGACCGGAAATGCGAACCCGATCGAGGCGATAATGATCGTCGCACCCAATCCGCTCGTCGGTAGTGCGATGTTGCTGTTCGTATTGGGCGCACAGATTTCGACGAATCTCACCCTCAACATCCTCCCACCAACTCACGTTTTCCAGGATTCGCTCGGTATTTCGTGGCGCCAAGGAGTAATTCTCACGAGTGCGCTGTCGATCGTTTCCTTCCCTTGGTATCTCTTTTCGAGCAATATATTCTACACGTTCATCAACGCATATTCCGTCTTCCTCGGTCCGGCTCTTGGAATTCTGATCGCAGACTACTGGATCATCAGGAAACGCGATACCGATATCACGTCACTCTACACAGTAGATAAAAGCTCGAAGTTTTGGTTCATTCGCGGGTTCTCGATGTCCGCACTCGTCAGCCTCTTGTTGGGGGCAGCCGTGAGTATCCCCTTCCTCGATATCTCGTGGATGGTGGGACTGCCGATCGGATTTGTCTGTTACTGTGCTCTAAAGCGATTTGAATTCGATCAACTCCTCACCGATCTCGTCGCGGACACTAACCGGAGTTCCACAAAGAGCAGCAACGATTGACCGCGGAGAGCTGCTTCTAAGATCGTTGTAGAGAAGTACTCATAGCAGGACACTAAGATACAAATTTCTGAGGCGGAGTCAGTGAAGTGGAGTTACTGATTCGATAGTTTGTTGGGACTCCTAGCTGGTAGTGATGCTGCTATCATTCGGTTTGCATCGGTCTCTTAGATGTCTTAGACCTCATAGGGGTCTTAGAACAGGCTATACATCGATGGGTCATCGGAGTCTTCCAAGACTAGAACTCGAGTTTGTTCTACACCATCCACCCGAGTAAACAATGGATGATTATCTTGTTCAGTCTAAATTCGAAATCGCTTCGTCAATATCGAAGTCTTGAGTGGTTTCGGATCCTTCTTCTGTACGATCAACCTTCTCTTGATCCTCATCGATCTCTACTTCCGGTCCCTCTTCCTCGGTGAACTCCGTGTTAACTCCCCACGGCATGTTATTTTTCCCCGACCGGAATGTACTCGAGTTCTGGATCCATTGTGTGCTTTGAAGACTTTGATTCTATTGAATCCACCGGTGGTGTAGTGATTACGTTGAGAGATACGCCCACTCTATTCAGCAGGCCGTTTGTATCCATTACCGTTTAGATTCGATAGATCGGATATGAGAAATTAGTTGAGTGGTTCTACGATCTCGTGGATGTTTTCGAGTAAATCGAAGGGATTCAATCGAGAGAAGGTGCTGTCTGGATAGTTCGTTGTCTTACAATCTCCCGGAGCTCGTTCTCCGAGAGCGGGTTGATATCGACTTGTCGACCATCGGTTGTGTAGAAAATACTCGCACCCACGTCTCGCTCTGGGAAGCACTCTGCGAGCACGTGATAGTAGACACTGAGTTGCTTCCGATATTCGGATTCAGCAACCCGACTCAGATCCGTTTTGAAGTCGATGATCTCCACTATCTCGGGACAAACGTGGACGAGGTCGATGATTCCAGCGATAGAGACTCGATCACCATCGACAGTCAGTGGCAGATACGCGTCCTCTTCAACACGCAGTTCACCATCTAACGAGTCGATGAAGCGCTTGATGTGACGCTCATCGTCGTTCGCTGGTTCCACAGTGTTCCCCAATACATACTGCTCTGCGAATTCGTGTGTCCGTGTTCCGAACTCTGGTCCCCTCCCTTCTTCCACTTCCTCGAACACGTCGTCATTCATCAGCGAGTGCGGAGAATGGCGAACCGGTCCCGCAGACACCGGGATTGAAATCTCGAAGTGGGATTGCGTCGTCTCACCATCGTGGAATTCCTGGACGTCCGGATGATACTCTTCTGTATCCACCGGCAGCTCTTCTAGAAACGCGTTCGGGTTCTCACCGGCTGAAAAGACTAAATGGCTCTTCGCACGAGTCATTGCGACATAGAGCAACCGACGTTCTTCATCGTAGTCACGCGGCAAACATTTGCGGAGAACGTCAGTCCGCCAGTTGTCGTGGATGTGTGGATAGCCGTAGTCGTCGGCATATTGCTTTCGTTGGCGTAATCCGATCGGATCGTCGAACGTGACCGCATTGCTATTCCCACCAGCAGGTGGGAACCGACGGGAGTTCATATTCGCGAGGATGACAATGGGATGTTCGAGTCCTTTTGCCGCATGAATCGTCTGGACAGTCACCGAATTCACGCCAGCACTCGCATACACATCGTGTCTGCTGCCCTCATCGATACCAGTCTCGATGAACCGAATCAGGTCCCCACGAGTTTGGATAGTCGAATTGTGCACGGACTGGATCGTCGTCAAAAGGACGTCGGCATATGAGCCATCGTACCCATATTGGGAAAAGACACACTCGAGAACCCCACCGATCGTCTCCAGGGCCTCCAGCTCCGCTCTGAACGCCTGCATGTTCGAGGGGTACGCTTCGTGGTCCAGAATAACTCGTGCTCTGCATCCGTTGCGCTACGAACGGTTGCCTCAACGGCGGACTTTTCAGCTGAGTCACGGTATACGGCCCATGGATGTCTCGTGGTCGGCAGTCGTCAAACTCGCTCGGTCGAACGCTGAACGGGTCGCAGTGTGGAGTCTCGTTCTACTCATCGTCGCTGGGGTCGGACTCGGGTGGTACGTGACAAATCCACTTTCCGGAAGTGACGCGTCACTCGCGACTGTACGTGCCAATGAGAACGTGTCTCTCAGCGACCATGACGGCACGTATGCACTCGAACCAACCGATGTCGAACCGAAAGCTGGATTCGTATTTTATCCTGGTGCCCATGTCTCTCCAGACGCGTATCTCGCTTCGCTCGCACCGCTCGTTTCGCAAGCCGACATCGCGGTATACGTTCCACGAATGCCATTAGGTTTCGCAGTGTTCGACCCCGGCGCAGCCAATAACGTTGTCGCAGGCCACCCGAATATCGACCGCTGGTTCGTTGGTGGCCACTCGCTCGGCGGGGTGATGGCGTGTCGCTACGCAAGCAAGCATCGCAGTCGGGTCGAGGGACTCGTCCTCTTCGCCTCTTACTGTGAGGCTGACGTCACGCCGAACGTACCCACGTTGAGCGTCACCGGGAGCGCTGACACGGTGCTCAACCGGAAGAAGTACGCTGCTCGCCGCAGAAATCTCCCGGCAAATGTAACGGTGGTCGAAATTCAGGGGATGAATCATTCAGAGTTCGGCTCCTACACTGGCCAGCGTGGCGACCAACCGGCACCAATTGGATATCGAACAGCCCACGATCGATTGGCAGACGTCATCGTCCCATGGACCGAAAATCGACTTACTCAACCACCGTCGCCACATATTCGGGAATCATATCTTACGGCCAAGAATCGACTTCTCATTCATGAAATCCGAGCTGGGTACGTTGCTCGGGGTCGTGCCGGATAGTTCACGAGTTCATCAACGACAGCAATCTACACAACGGCAGGATGATCACGAAGTGTAGCACGTGCCGTCGAAAATCCCCCGTCACCATGGACCGACACGTCGATTGCGGCATATCGCGTTGTTTGGAATATTCCAACTGTTTGTGCCCGGTCAACGTCCTTGACGAGCGTCAACAACTAGGCCCGTCGGAGGAGACGATAGACGGCCAAACTACACTCTCGCTGTACGAGTACGAGAACCCAGATGCGCTCGAAGACATCATCGAAGCAAGTGCGTCGAAAAAGAGTGACGTTGAGGTGTGATTCACGGTTGAGGACTATCTGGTCACCGTTCGCAGTAACAATACCATCCTCATCTATGAAGCGGTCGCCCCCCGACGATAGCGGGAAAATATCGATCCGAACCCCTATGACAGGATTTGTGAGTGAAACACAGACAGGTAAGAACAGTTATCTTGCCGTGCTCCATGCGAGCAGATACGATGATTGATGGTGTCGCAGAAGAAGTTGATATGCTTGACCGGCATCTGGAGGTTCTTCAGATGGTTGTTAGCAACGAACCGATCGGGATAGTGAAAATGGCGAATGAATCGGGCTATGACCATCACGAGATACGCTATACGCTTCGAATACTCGAAGAAGAGGACCTGATCGAACCCACGCAACAGGGTGCAATCACAACTGATGAGACGGAATCATTCATTGAGAACTTTGATGGACAGATCGACGACATCAGAACAAGACTCACCGCCATGAAGAGTAGTGAGTAACAGAGCAGTCTTGGGTCGGTAATCCATCTTGCCCTGATTGGGATCGGTTTTTCCCGCTGAGCAGTAATATAGCCAATAATTATTATAGATAGGTTCTCGAAGTCTCGATTGTGGGGAAGGAGAATGTCCATCGTCGACACGTTCATCAAGCGGTACCGCTCGAAGAAAGAAGAAGAAGAAGCAGCAGCAGCACTCTATGAATGCGTTGTGTGTGGGGAAACAGCCTCTGCAGCGACATCGCATATCGTCTGTCCCGAGTGTGGGGGAAAACTCGAACGCATCGAACTTCTGCATTGAGCGTAGCTCTCACTCTCGAATTCCAAAGATTTCCTGCTGACACGTGCAGTAGCATTGACTAGTAATCCGTGAGCCGGAGCTTTTCCTCAACTTCATAGAGATGGCCCTTAATGTAGAGTCGTTCGATGATATCTTCGGCAGCAGGCCGCTCGAGATCTTCTTTCTCAGCCAGAACAGCATAGGCTTGCTCGTAAGTAAGTTCACCACCAGGTGGGATAGTGCTCGCGAGCGCATCAAGCGCTTCTTGAGCAAGTGAGGTGAGTGGCGATTTCCCATTTGGACCCATTCGTACTCCCAAATTAGAGGACACGATAGGTAAACTCTCGGACAGAGTCCACTCGTAGCACTATCTAGCTCATTGTGACAAGGGGAAAAAGCAGACAACATGGGTTGGGATGAGCACGAGAACCCACGTCGCCTGTTGGGGTACGTTGACTGCACTTGACGCTTGGTACGCAACGGATAAAGACATCAGCCAACCAGCGCGGAAGTGAAACTGAAGACACGGGAGGATTCGCGGCACCAACAACGTCGAGCCGAGAGCGCATTGCCAAGGCGAACGACGTGATGATCGCACGGTTAGGCTATCGAGAAGTTGCGACCCACTACGGCTACTCGTGAGTACGGCAGTTGCACCGTCATTGATCGGCTCAAATCCACGAGGAGTTCCTGAGTCGGAGGTTTTCGAGCAAGCCCTTGAACTCGGAATCGCAGACCTCTGGGAGAACGTCGTCCTCGGGAAATACATCGACGGTGAGCTATCTCGTGAGGAGGCGATCGAATTAGTTGGACTCGAAAACGTCCAGCGAGCCGATCACGAAGCAGCAGTCGTTGAAGAGGATGTCGACTGTGGTCTCGACGCGTGACGATCGTTGCGGTCGCGGATACTGGCCCACTTATTCACCTCGCAGAAATCGATGCACTCGATTTACTGACGGCAATCGACGAGCTACTAATTCCAGAAACAGTGTTTACAGAACTCGAAGAAGGAGGAGTTCCATCGGAGTTCTCAGACCTTGAGTGGGAACGAATCAAGGTTGCACAACCAGTCGAGAGCGGGATGTTTCGCACGAGAGAACAAGTCATGTCGTAGACCGGCAAATATCCCACCTGCGGGACGGGAAGCCTCGCCGTTTACGGCGAGGAGGATGTCACATTGAATAGGTGCGACGATCAAGAGGATACCATGGCCAACCTCATCTACTTCATCAACGCATCACTGGATGGGTACATCGCCGACGAGAACGGCAACTTCGACTGGTCAGAACCATCCGAGGACGCGCATGCCTTCTTCAACGACCACCAACGATCGGTCGGCACCTCCCTCATCGGCCGTCGTATGTATGAGACGATGCGGGTGTGGGACACCTTTGACCTCGACGACCTACCCGAGGTACAACGCGAGTTCGCCGAGGCGTGGCGGGATACCGACAAGGTCGTCTACTCAACCACCCTGGACACCGTGCCGGAACCGCGGACCCGTCTGGAGCAAACGTTCGACCCCGAAGTGGTACAGGCCATGAAAGACCAAGCCGACTGCGACCTGTCCATCGGTGGCCCCAGTCTCGCTGCGGAGGCAATCCGAACAGGACAAGTGGACCGGTATGTACTGCGCTTGGTCCCGACGATCGTCGGTGGGGGAACCCGAGCCCTCCCCGACGCAACGCGGGTCGACCTCGCTCTCAACACGACACGTCGTTTCGACGACGGTTCCGTCCTCGTCGACTACAGCCTCCGATGACCAAATCGCCCCCTAACCAAGCAGCGGAATAGATCGACCGAGAAGTCACCGTCAGGAGAGCGCAATTTGGCTCTGATAACAGTGTTCGCGTCTTCTGCTTGGGAGAAAGCCACCTTCCCATGTTCCGTATCGTTTGCACTCGACGGAGATCGAGCCAACGTAAGTATATTAGTTATCGCTCGCAAACACTAACCCATGAAGCGGACGAGCGACACAGACATCGACGGCATTGATGTCACTCGGTTCCAGTCATATCTTTCGCAGACTGAAGTCACGTTCGCTCTCCTATTTGGATCCCATGCACGTGGGACGGCCACACCGACATCCGATGTCGATATTGTGCTCCACTTTCCAGACCAGTTTGACGCCCGTGAGCGGTTTCAACGACGGAATCGTATCGATGCTGACCTCCAAGCATATGCCGCGGGCTTTGTGGACGTAAGCGACATCGAACAGCTCCCATTGAACGTCGTTCATTCAGCCGTTCGTGATGGAATACTCCTCGTCGGCGATGAAACAGCCGTAGACGATTATCGAACGCAAATCGAACAAGAGTACGATGCAACCGCCGATGAGCGAAAGCGGGAACGTCAGGAATTCATCAACCGTCTTGCGAGCGGTGACGTATAGATGGTTGATGAGGAGATTTTCGTCGATAAGCTCCAATATATCAACCAATACACCGACGATTTGCGGCAGATGCGTGGACAGTCACGAGACCGATATTTGAACGACATGATCAGACAGCGGGCAGTCGAGCGAACGCTGATGAATCTCATCCAAGCGTGTGTCGATCTTGCCTAGCACATCCGTGCCACAGAGGATCTCTCATCAAGTGAGACGGCAAAACAAGAGATACTGGCGCTTGGTGAGGCAGGGATCATCACGAGTGAGACACAGGTGAAGATGGAAGAAGCCGTTGGGTTTCGGAATATTCTCGCTCATCGCTATGGAGACGTTGATCAGGAGGTCGTATTTGACGTCCTTCAAGACGATCTCCTATGGTTTGAGCGGTTTCAACAGGAGTTAGCACAGTGGTTCTAGCAACATAGTAGCACATAACCAACCGAAAGTTGCTCGACTGGCCTATCGAGAGATAGCGACGCATTACGGGTGTGCGTACACAAACGACGGCTATCGGGTGATGGAAGAGATGGCCGAACGTGTTCCCGGCGTGAACTACAAGGAATCTCGAACGCTGTGTGTGGACGATGCAATGGGAGTAGGTGGCTATCATATCGAGATCACGTTTGCGCATAGTTGAAAGGTATTTTCTAACACGGTTCCAGACAGTTTGGAAAACCAATCACAGCCAGCAAGACCACAGCTAGTTGATCAGAGTATCGCCGTAGGCGGTATTGTTCACAGGGACTCGGACGACTAAACTAGTAGTAGCGTCGCGGTACGTATAGACTGTCTTTGAAGCGTATGCAGAAGCTGAAACTGCTACTTTCGATGTAAATGCAGTTCGGGCACATTTCGTCGCTTCGATTCAGTGGATTACCAACATCACGAACTACCGGAAACAGTGAATGCAGGACGTCAGCCCTCCAAGGCGGTCCGGCGCTCGGAACAGAATACTGGACTCGTCAACTTCCGTGAGAAACGCGTCGAGAGAGCATCTCAAGGACAATACTTCATCGAGTGACATTCCCCCATCCTCTAAGATAGGTGAGGATATCATCAAGAGGTGTTTTCACTGGATGAAAACGCTCGTAGTGAACTATGCCCCCAGACTGGTAATCGCCACCTGTGAACCAGAACTGGAGACGTATTGGACAAGCACTGTTCATGCTGAGTGTAGTAGTACTGGTTGCTTCATCCGGCGTTTCGATGGCAGCCAATGGTGACCATACCAAGACATCGACGACAACGCATCATGAGGAAAGTGGTCATCATGAAGAACAGGGCCACGAAGATTCGGGACACGGTCATAGCCACGACGACGAATCACCGACTGAGTGGCTCATGATGATTGGTGGATTGTTCTTGCTTGGAACCGTCGCAACGGCACCACTCTATCAGTACACCAATACGCGTCGACAGAATTTCACGGTCTCGTCGATGCATCTTGGCGTCGCACTCTTAGCGCTCTTTACCGCAGCCGTGCATTTCTATCTCTTTCTCGATCACGGCGAACTGATTATGGCACTCGCTGGACTCGGATTTCTTGGTGGAATTGGCTTATTCTTCATCGGCGTCAATCGGCTGTATCTGTATAGTGTGGGAATTCTCTATACGGCTGTTCAAATCCTCCTCTGGGTCAACGATGGAATGCCCCACGTCGGGAGTTTCGGTCTCATCGATAAGGTCGTCCAAGTACTTCTCATCGCTGCCCTTGGTTACCTGCTTCTGCATCAGCGACAACACTCTCGACACTGATCAGGACGATACATTTGGTTTTGCTCAATGTCGTTCAGCCACCCCGGAAGTGATGCGAACTCGATTTACGAACTCCCACCGTATTCACTTCATTCCCCGTGGCCGTGATTACCGCCACCGCTATGATCTTTCTTCACTGTTACTTTTCCCACCATCGTCGTCGGGTGCACTGTACACAGATATTGATCGATATCGCGCGTAGCGACAAACGCCAGCATCTGAACCCCTCCTTTCTTTGCAAGTTGGGGTGTGACTTTGATAGCGTTTTTCGGAGGTGTACTTCTACTCTGGCCTTCTCCCATCATCGAGCCGTTTTCCCCACCCATCATGTGTCCATCGTCTCCATCCATCCTCTTTCCGTGCTGACCTCCTGTCATGTGGTCATCATGCCCACCCATCGTTGTCCCATGCTGACCACCCATCATCGACCCACCATTCTGCATCGTGCGGACAGTCGGTAATATCACCGGGAGATTCTTTCCGTTCGAATCGCGCAGCGCGAACGTGTGTGGTTGTCCATCCAAATTCTGCCATACCAGTCCGTACGTCCGACCCGGTTCGACTCGGAGCGTCGGATTCTTCTGTCCAGCAATAGATTGAGGACCACGTCCTTGCCATCCAGAAACTCGGCCACCGAGACGGAAACAGCACATGTCGTGATGGTTCTCGCCTGAAGATGTTTCTTGAGCGGTCACAGTCGATGACAATCCAATCGCGGCACCACCCACGACACCGAGAAACTGTCTGCGTGTCTGATTCGTAACTCGTGATTTGTCGGACATGGAATTTCCCCCAGAGTGGCATCGCCAGAGATGACAATAAATCAAACTAATTTGAGGGGGAAAGGGTTCTATTGTATATGAATTGTAGAGTGGTTACAATGCAGGCTTCCTCTTCGGCTTATCCAGTAAATAACAATCTATCGATGGGTCGATGGGAATCACAGGAGCGATGCCGAATAGTGTCCTCAAACGCCGCTCTTCAACTCACCATAGCGCTCACGGAAGAGTGATTCACAGGACGTACAGCACAGATAGTATTGCTGTTCATCGGTTTCCACCGTGATGCCGTCCCCTTGAATTGGCTTTCCACATTCGATACATTCGATCGCGAGATCAGACCGATGAATCTGGGGCTTCCAGACTGAATTTTCGATCTTTCGAATCTCGTACGATTGGATGTCCTGGTCGTCCAGTGTCTCGTCGAAGAGGTGCTTAATCTCTTGATCGTTCATATAGGCGTGAACACTGATTTGTAGATCGATTGTCTGCAGAATGCACTCAACTGCATCGACAACCGATAACGATTCGACGATCCTCTCTTCGGCACCTGGCTTAGCTTCGATTTCGATCAGAATGTCATCTCCCGTCGCGAGCATTGACCGGTCGATGTTCACCGTAAAGCCGTCGATGACCCCCAGATCTTTAAGCTGGGTAATGCGGTTCGAAACGCTCGGGGCAGATAAGCCGACTTGGTCACCGATATCGGTATACGAGCGGCGTGCATCGTCCATTAACAACTGCAGAATCTCCGTATCTGTTTGATCAAGTTCGACCATGGTTCTCTGACGCTCCCCTCGGATGTCCATTAGGGACCGTAAAAGGATAGTGGCGATTGACACTGGATACGCTAAGTACCATTTATATCGTTTCTTTCCTTCTCCCCTCTTTCAGCGTTCTATTCTATTACCCCGTTAGCAACAACTGGGGAAAGGACAGGCGTTGAAATAATGGATGCAATGGCACTCTCAGAACTCGAATTGAGCGATACGGGAAAAAAGTGCATGAACGACTGCTTCGAGGCGGTGCAGACCTGCGAATGGTGTGCTGACGAGTGTCTGGACGAAGACATGGACATGTCGCGGTGTATTCGTTTGTGTCGAGATGTGGCTGATCTCGCTGCCGATCACGCCCGGTTCATGGCGCGTAACTCCAACTATAGCCCGCAACTTGCCGAGGCCACTGCTGGTGCAGCCGAAGAATGCGCTGAGGAGTGCTCTCGACACGACCACGACCATTGCCAGGTCTGTGCCGATGTCCTCGAAGAGTGCGCGGAGAGCTGCCGTGAGATGGCGTCCGCCTAAGTCGGAAGTGAGATGGCGTTTCGAAGTTCCGAATCAATTTTTGAGCGTGCGTTAGACAAGTAGACGGAACGAGCAGACCAAGCATTCCAACGATAGTTTTGGTGATGCCGAGTCCAACATTGTCCATGATTCATCCGCTCTCGAAGGTATGATCGTAATCAGGCGATCCCACTATCTCTGGAGAGTTATTCATCAGATGGTTGTGTACGCGAGTCTTTCCTGACGCAGAATCTGAGTGCTGAAGACCAAACAGCCTAACATCGTGGTTCCCATCGTTATTACTATGCCAAGTGAGACTGAGGATATCCGTGTCTGGCTCGTCGAACGTGGGTACAACAATCGTGACCTCATTATCCTCAAGTACGCAACTCGCGATGGCGACCGAATCTTCCGGCGAGAACTCGCTGCTCAAGCAATCGACATGGATTCGATCACTGCTGCGAAGGACGTCTCACCCACCGACCTCGAAGCCATCGATGATCCGGACCTCCAAGAACGATATGAAGCCGAAGTCGAGCGAATGACTGAGAAACACGATCCCGACGATACGATTTGATCGGAGACGTTCGTTATACGCGCTTTGAAAATCGGGCCATGGAGAGAGGAAAAAGCAGCCGATTTTATAGCGACACCACAGGACTATTTTCGAATTACGCAGTCGTCGGACGAGAACCACGGCGGGGTTCGATATACGTGACGTACACCTGTGCAAGGAAAAGCGGAGTAAACAGCACGTTCAAGACGAGCGTGTATGTCCCCGGCACAGCACCGCCCGTGGTAGCTTGTGGAACGAGATTGAGTCCGACGAACAGGTAGTGGATGAGTATTCCGCTGACGAAGGCGACAAAGAAGATGGAAACAAAGAGGGTGACGGCCATCCGGAGGCCGTAGTATTTCCGGTAGATATTGACGATTTGCGGGACAATCAGATCCGCGAAAATGAACGCGAGAACGCCGCCGAATGGAATTCCTGCACTCCAGAGGACGAGTGCGAATGGAACGTTAGCGACCGAACAAATGAACGTCACAATCCCTACGAGCACACCGATAAGACTACCCAGTGCCACCCACGCAAAGGTTCCTTGTGGAGCGAGCGAAAACAATTGCGTCCATGCCGATTGTGGAACATACGCGGCGATGAAACCGGCAATGATGAATCCGACGATGATATCGCTCCAGACCATCTTCCATTCGTGAATCGCCCGACGAAACGCATACTTCCAGCTAGGTTCCGGTTGCATCTCGCCATGGTCTGTGTGGTCGTGATCCTGAGTGTGCTCGTGTTCTCCACGGGAAGATTCAGGTTTAGAAGTGTCCGTAGACGAGCGAGTCGAGAGAAGTCGTTTCGGAACTCGCAACAACAAGGAGAGAATCGTATCCATCTGCATCCCACCACCCGTTTCGTCGGGATGGTTACGAGCACTTTCGAACCAAGAGTCCGGAACGAGATACTTCGTTATCACAGCAAAGAGAAGGATGAGAAAGACACCGCCCAGGAAGTCGGCGATAACGAACTGCCAGCCGAGAAGAATCCACATCACGAGGCCGATTTCGATAACCAAGTTCGTGGATGCGAACTGAAATGCAGCGAGTGATGCTTCGGGCGAGGCTCCCTTTTTGAAAATCGTTCTCGTGGTTGCGATCGCAGCGAACGAACAACTGGACGAGAGAAATCCGAAAAAGGCACCTAAACCAATCTCACGTGGACCACGG
Organism: Haladaptatus sp. AB618; assembly: GCF_024136965.1. Taxonomy (NCBI): domain Archaea; kingdom Methanobacteriati; phylum Methanobacteriota; class Halobacteria; order Halobacteriales; family Haladaptataceae; genus Haladaptatus; species Haladaptatus sp. AB618. The sequence continues at coordinate 314,078 of NZ_JAMYJX010000006.1, forward strand.
CCACCGAGGAGTTCGACCATCCGTTCCTGCGAGACGTAGGCTTGAATCGCGCCAGAAATGGTGAATCCGAGAACGAGTGCCCACCAAATATCCCATGCCCATTCGATGATAAACTGGCCGACCTCACGAAGTGACCCGGTCGCTAGCACGATACCACAAATCTGGCTGCTGATCACACCAGCTTCTCCGATAGCCATTCTCTTCCCCCTACTGTCACTACGGTTGACGTAGTTATACTGATTACTACGAAAACAGTTCTAGTTTCCCATTTTTAAATATAAGTCCGATCGGTCTGCTCACGATCGAGAGAATTTGTAAGTGGTTATGGAGCCAATCTGAACCTATGACCACAGCAGATCAGAGCGGTTCGGTGATTCGAATTGTCCTCATTGTCCTCGCGATCATTCTTCTCATTCCAGTGGTGATGATGTTGTTCGCATTCCCAATGATGGGTGGATGGATGATGGGCCCGGGGTATGGGGGACGAGTCACTCCGATATGGGGATGGGTCATGATGCTCATTCCACTGATTATCCTGATCGGAGGAGGTTACCTTCTCTATCGCGCCTTTACGAGAGATAACTTGAGAACTGACCCGGCACTCGAAGAACTCCGATTAGCATACGCTCGGGGTGATCTCTCCGAAGAAGAGTTCGATACCCGTCGTAACCGCCTACGACGGGAAAGCGACGATCGAAGATGAGTCAATCTGTATCCTATTCTTGAGAATTTTCCCGTACCTCCTGTCAAGAGACTCCAAAGAATGCAAGCTGTTTCTCGTTGAGAAGGGGCTTCTATGTGGGCTGATAGTAGAGCGAGTACAGAATGAAACCCATTCCGACGATGACGATTATCGACTGAATCATGCCTGAATAGAAGATAGACACGTTGGCGATATCAAATAATATTCCTTCGATTACGGACCCAATGCTAATCACCACGAACCCGATTGCGAGAAAGAACATCGGTTGGTTGTCGTATCGCTTGTATGCGCGATAACTTTGGGCCGCTATGAGAATACCAAGTAATATTACGATGATTTTCGCGACGATAAGACCGGCGTGCATTAGGAATCGTCCCTCCGAATGTCATCCCACAACCGATTGAAACGGGCAGGGGCATCGGTCGCCTGTTCTCCGATGTCGACATCAAACTCACCATTATTTAGCCGGACAGCAATCTGTTCAACTCTCGCTTCATATATCTTATAGTGATTCCCGTCGGGTGCGATTTTATTCTGTTCGGAAAGCAAGTCGTATTCGACTAATTTCTCGAGTCGTCGGTAAACAGTTGGTAGTGAAATACCACAAGTATCGCTCAATTCGTTCGCGGACATTGGTTGTTCACTCGTAGCAGATAGTATGGTTTGGACGTTGTCGTCACCTATGAGGGATAGGATTTTACGAGAGGAACTGTCCTCACACACAAATAGGGATGGTTGTGACTCGAATAAAGCAGTATGGGTTTTCTTTGCTTAGCATTTTTCCTTCGAATCGATGTTTGTGAAATTGCCGTAATTAGGCTTCTGAGTGGATTATTTTGCCGAATAATCAGCATTGGTCCCCGTGGAAACGTGGTTCGAATCCACCCATGCTTTGGAAAACCAAGTGGGAGCCACCACATAGTTAGTGGATAAGTTCATTCAACCGTCTTTGCCACCGATGTATTAGACAGAACACGATTAGGTGGGACTCCCGTAGTCTTTTGTATGGAGAAAAAAGAATATGCGATCCTTGTCGCTATCGCTCTCGTGACCATCGGTATCGGAGTATTCACAACTTCGAAGCCGTTGGGAACGTTCTTCGTGGAGAGTACGAAACATGCGGCGACAACTACCATCGCCATGGCATGGATCACTTGGTGGGCGCTCGTGATCGGATTTGCCATTGCAGGAGGCGTTGAGGCGTGGACATCGGACGAAGAAGTCGCAGACCTACTCGAGGGCAATGGCCTACGTGAAATTGGCTACGGGTCGCTCTTTGGGTTCATCTCCTCGTCGTGTTCCTATAGCGCCATCGCTACGGCGAAGAACCTGTTCAAGAAGGGTGGTTCTGCGGCGGCCACCATTGGCGCGTTCATGTTCGCGTCGACGAACCTCGTCATCGAGATCGGCGCAGTCATTTGGATCCTCCTCGGGTGGCAGTTCCTCGCCGCAGACATCATCGGCGGGTTCATGCTCATCGGACTGATGGCCTTCGGATTCATCTATCTCGTCCCAGACGAGGTTCTTGAACAAGCCCGACAGAACGTCCTCGATGAGGGAAGTCCAACTGTACAAGATCCTGTCTGTGGAATGGACGTCAACCCAGAGGAGACCGACTATTCGACCGAACACGATGGACAGACCTACTATTTCTGCTCGCAGTCGTGTAAGGAGAGTTTCGACCCCGAAGAAGCCAATACGACCATCCGCGAGCAGGCAACGTCGCTCTCCGGATGGAAGGCGCTTGCCGACAAACAGTGGAAAGAGTGGGGGATGCTCTGGGACGAAATCGCCATCGGATTCATCTTCGCCGGTCTCATCGCCGGATTCATCCCCAAGCAAGTCTGGACGTCGGTCTTTTCCGGTCCGATATTCGGCGTGCCGGTGTACATCTTCTGGACTGCGGTGGTTGGCGCCGTCATTGGCGTCGTCACGTTCGTCTGTTCGGTCGGGAACGTTCCGTTCGGCACCGTCCTCTGGACGAATGGTCTCCCATTCGGGAGCGTCCTGAGTTACATCTACGCAGACCTCATCGTCCCACCAATCATGGACGCGTATCGAGAGTACTATGGAACGAAGTTTGCGGCCATCCTCTCGGGGATGATTTTCGTCGCAGCAGTCTTCACTGGATTTGTTATCCACTTCCTGTTCCTCGGTGCCGGGCTTATTCCGGACCCCTCGACCGCCAAAATCGCCGAGGTCAAAATCGAGATGAACTACAAAATGGTGCTGAACGTACTGGCGACTGGATTCTTCCTGTTCCTCTACTGGCTCCACCGGTCCGAATCCACGGAGGACCACGGAGAACACACCCAACCAGCGGACTAAGCCTCTACTAGCTCATCTTCAGCACATTGCCGACCGCCAAAGAATCTTTGTGATTGGATGGGTCGAAACCACTACACCGGTTAGAATTGCACTTGAATCCGATTCGATGGTGTCGAAGTCGAACCGGTTTTATTCAGGTAGTTTACAATGCGTGCGTTGAAAAATTGTGCTCAGAGAAAGATGGGGAGACCGTAGAGAATCGATTGACCAACCTCGGCTACATGTAGTAACAGGAGATTTCACGGTGACATCCTCCCCGTCGTGAACGACGGGGCTTCCCGTCCCGCAGGTGGGATATTTACCGGTCTACGACACGACCTGTTCTCTCGTTTGGAACGTCCCGCTTTCGCGGTTGAACAAGTATGTCGATGGCTGTGCCACACAGCCGTTACTCCTATCCTCACCGTGAGGACTCGGAGTTATCTTCTGTCGCATATTCTCTGCTCCATTGCAATCCGCATTCCCGACTAATCCACACGACTGATAGACGTACAACCCACGGTGCTTCCGGTTCGACTTCGTGTCATCTCCACACACAGAACACGTTTTTGAGGTGTCCCACTCGTTCTCCTTCAACACCTCTACGCCACGTATCTTTCCTTTGTATTCGAGGTACTGGTAGACGCGGTCGAACGCCCATGTATGGAGTTTCTTGTTGCCTGTCTTGCCCCAGTCGGACTCTCGCACGTCTTCGGGCCAACTCACCGCGAGCGTGCCAACACCGCGTTCGACACATTCGGTGATGATGGTATCCGTCAGTGTGTGGTAGAAATGCGTCTCGCGATCAGAGAGTTTTCCACGTGCCCACATCGACTTCTCTGACGGGCCGTTATCGCCCTCGGTGTCGTACTCAGCACGCTTGAAGTAGTGCTTGTCTTGCTTGAGCAAATTTCCGGGGTACAGCACGTATTCGTCGGGGAACGCGACCGTAGCAATGTTCTTGATTCCGAGGTCGATGCCAGCCACTTCGTCGCCTACTGAGTCGTTGGTTTCGAGTTCGACTTTGCAGACGAAGTGCAGCTCCCACTCGTCACCGTTCCAGACGGCGCGAACGTTCTGTACTGAGTTGACTTCTGAGAGGTCAACGTCGGGGCGGGTCTGGTATTCGCAGAGCAGGAAGTCCGACCAGTACTCTTTGAGGTTCGACCCCTTCGAGAGTCGGACACGGTTGTTCTCGGGGTCGTGTTTGAACCCGTCTTCTTTGAACGTGACCGTACTATGTGGTCGTTTGTCGCCCTGTTTGCGGTAGCCGGGCGGATTCGCCTCGTCGTACTTGTGCCGCAAGTCGAACCATGACTGGAAAGCGTCAGAAAGTTCTTCAATGACTTTCTGACTGGATTGTGCGTTCAGATCTTTCCAGCACGACTGGTTCTTCATATACGATTTCAGCGAGGCTTCATCGGGGATTTCGCCGGTTGCGTCCCAGATTCGGTCGGCTGTCCATCGTGCAACGTTCCAAATTTTTGAGGCGGAATCTCCGAGCGAGTCGAGGCTATCGAAGACCTGTCGCTGGTTCTGGATTGAACCAACGTAGGTGCGAGTGACCTGAATCGCCATATATAGAATATGTAGATAAATTTACTTAATGATTCGGACTCGTGTAGAATATCTTTCTCGTCATTGAACTGTTGTGTGTGCGGGGATTGTCGGATTCACTCCCGCCCTGAAGGGAGGGATTCTCTCCTCGAAGATCGATAGAAGTGGCGGGTGTCTTCGAGCAACAGTTGGGGAATCTGGATGTCGGTAGCGTCTAGCTCAGCCATCTGTGGAACCGATAGCAGGTTAGTGTACTACTGTCGTTTCTCCCGGGAATGGCAACGACGCGAAAATCACGCCAAACGGCGATAGAACGAGATGAATGGAAGCGCAGGCGTGTGGGGGCGTCTTCTTTTTCGGGTACTGCTCCTTTTGGAATCGACCACGACCTACTGGTCACGAGGGGTAACGCATCACTGTCCGCTGGAACAAGCCCCGCGGTCGAAATAACAGGTTGAGCTACGAGAGTTTCGCTCGTAGCCGTTCGAACTCATCGTCGTCGATCTCGCCGCGGGCGTATCGCTCTCGAAGTACCGCCGCTGCGGAGTCTGTTTTGCGCTCGGTCTCGCGTCGCGTAGCGAGGTACACGAGTGCAAGAGGTATCGCAATGAAGACGCCCATCCAAAGGAGTCCCCAGAGACCCATCCACTCGGGACCAGCCATCCAGCCGTCACCCCACATATGACCGCCCCACGAGTGGGCGCCGCCGATAGCCCCGTTGGTGTGAGCGACGACCGTTCCCGTCGTCGTTGCGAGGAGCGTCGTCGCGAGAGTGGCCAGCGTCGCAGTTCTTGTTTCGAGTCGGCGTGCGAGAGTCATGTTTAGTTCACCCTTACATCTAGTACTACAACGACTGATGAATTATATCGAGTTGCTGATTCTTGTGCCCTGAGAACGTAACTTCGTCGCACGTCGCAATTTTATCACAGCGTTTCGCATACATATTCGCAGCCATCACGATTGTGACTTGTACACTATATTATTGGCGGACGAACCGTGAGATGGTTATGAGCTACACGATGACTCGTCGACTCGATGGTCCGTTTCAAGATGTTGTCGACTCGACCGTCAACGCGCTAGAAGCCGAGGAGTTCGTCGTGCTGAGCGACATCAACCTACAAGCGAAACTCGAAAAAACTCGGTCTCGAGGGTTACCCGGAGTACCGCATCCTCGGCGCTTGTAACCCACCACTAGCCGAACAAGGACTGGAGGCCGAACGCGATCTTGGCGTATTGCTGCCCTGTAACGTCGTCATCTACAACGACGACGGCCATGTGGTCGTTAGCGCCGTTGACCCAAATACCCTGCTGAGCGTCGTCGAGAACCCAGATCTCGACAATATCGCCGAAAACGTTCGCGATCGATTTGACCGCGTGTTAGATGAGGTCGCTGCCGAGTACTGACGAGTTATCCTGCTGGTGATTGGCACTTCGTTCGACCTGACTCGGTTGGTCCCGTTCTCTGCGGTGATCGCCTGGATGTCCCCTCGTTCACATTTAGGTCTTCTCCTGAATCTTTCGTTATATCCCCAATACTGCTCTTTATTGTGCTTCAATTCGTACGCTGATCAATGACGGACGATTCACGTCTCTCGCGACGCGCCCTCCTCCGTGGACTCGGTGTCGCAGGAATTGGTGCTCTCACTGGCTGTACCTCCAGTTCCTCCCCCTCGCTCGACGACGAAAAGACAGTCGCCCCACGGCCGACGGTGTCGGGCGACCTGGACGTACAAACCACACTAACTGCCTCTCCTGGAACGGTGTCGCCAGGCTCTTCATCGGTCCAGAACTGGCTGTACAACGGGACGTTCCCTGGCAACGAACTCCGCGCCACCGAAGGCGACATCGTTCGCGTCGACTTGCAGAACCGTCTCCCCACAGAAACGACGGTCCACTGGCATGGCCTCCCCGTCCCCAACAGTATGGACGGTGTGCCGAACGTGACCCAACAGCCAATCCAGACGGACAAGACATTTACGTACAAGTTCCGGGCGGAACCGGCGGGAACGTACTTTTTCCACAGTCACGTTGGCCTCCAACTCGACCGTGGGCTGTCTGCACCGCTCGTAATCGAAGAGAAATCGCCGCATGTCGAGTATGACCGCGAATACATCGTCGTGTTCGACGACTATCTGACCCATGCACCTGAACCACTCGAGGGATCGTCGAGCGGTGGTGGCGGAATGGGTGGTATGGGTGGTGGTGGAATGGGGGGGATGATGGGTGACCAACGGCCACCGTATGCTGGCTTGCTCGTGAACGGTCGTCTCCCGGAAGATCCCGCCACATTCGACGTCAAGGAGGGAGAACGGGTCCGTCTACGCTTTATTAATTCCAGCAGTGCGACTGCGTTCCGTGTCGGTATTGCCGGTCACAAACTATGGATATCGCACACTGACGGGCGACCCGTTGACACCGTCTCGGTCGATTCGTTCGTTTTCGGTGCCGGTGAACGCTACGATGCCATCGTCGAAGCGACGAATCCCGGTGCATGGGAAATACGAGGGGAAGCAGTCGATGGCGACGAACAGCCCGCTCACGCAGTCCTCCGGTATGAGAATATGTCAGGGTCACCAGCTGGTCTCAATTCTTGGGGGCGGACACTCCAGTATAGCGATCTGCGAGCAAAGCAGCTCCCGAAGCAACTCCGTGGAAGTCCCGATCGGACGTTCGACCTGACGCTATCGCCTGAGATGGGCGGTTCGTATGGCTGGCTCATCGATGGGCAAGCATATCCCGACGCTGATCCGTTACAGATCCGGGAAGGAGAACACGTCCGCGTGAAGATGACGAATCGAAGTCCAGTGCTTCATCCGATGCACCTCCACGGGCATTTCTTCCGGGTCGGGGACGTAATGAAGGACACGGTTATCGTGCCGGGTCACATGGGGTCGGTGACGTTCGACTTTTTCGCGGACAACCCCGGAAACTGGCTATTCCACTGTCACAACCTCTATCACCTAGAATCCGGGATGGCCCGTGTCGTAGAATATATCAAATAATAGTTTCTTGGAATGAATTCACGATGACAGTCACCGTTGCGTGCGTTTTGGGAAGTCATAGATGCTCAGCGGCGACTGCCATCGTGGAGTCTCTCATCCGAGAACAAACTGATCGAGATCAACTACGATGAAAACAGCGACGGACGAATTCAACGTGCAGGCTTACCGAATCGATGAGCAAATCACTGTCGTCGCTGATTTGCCGGGCGTCCACGTGGACGGGCTAACAGTTGGCTTCACCAGTGATCCTACTGCTCTCATCATCGAGGTGGAGAGCATCTATCGAGCACAGGTTCCTCTCCCTTGGGAGTCGGTCCACCATTCGAAAGCGCATCCATCAGAGAGTGAGCTTTCGGCTAAAATCCTCTTGATTCATATAGATATAGAATAGTGATTATATAATTGTAGAATTTGTACACTATACACTACCATTTATAAACGCACCTAATAAAGTTCCAGATACATGCGACTCGTCCGAACACTCATCAAGGACGAGGACAAGGAAGCCGTTCTTCAGGTCCTCGATGACGAAGATATCGATTACATTGTCTCAAACGAAGTGAGTGACCGTGGAGAGATGGTCATCGTGGAGTTCCCAGTTCCTGAGCAAGCCCTCGAAGTCGTACTCGATAAATTCCAGGGTGCCGGTCACAACGACCATCGCTACACGGTCGTCGCCGATGTGAAATCTGCTCTCTCATCAAATATGGGCGAGATGGAAGAGAGATTTATTGTTGGAGAGGAAGAAGATGATAGTATTGCAAGTGAAGAACTCCGATCACAAGCGCTCGAACTACTGCCGAATGCATTCACATATGTCCTCTTGACCTTTCTGAGTGCTGTGGTTGCAACCGCTGGACTTCTCTTGGATTCTCCAGCACTCGTCGTAGGATCGATGGTCATCGCGCCGCTTGTGGGCTCTGCGCTAACTGCGAGTGTCGGAACGGTACTTAGTAACCGGAAGATGATCATCGATGGATTTACAACGCAGATATATGGGCTCAGCATTGCGATTATTGGTGCAATCGTCTTTAGCCTCGCCCTCAAAAACGGGCATTTTCTTTCTCCATCACTCCATCCGGGAGCGATCAATCAAATCGCACAACGTATCTCACCGGGATTGTTGTCGCTTATCATCGGTGTTTGTGCTGGTGCTGCAGGTGCAGCAGGTCTTGCAACTGGGATTTCGGCGGCACTCGTTGGTGTGATGATCGCTGCAGCACTCATTCCTGCTGCCGCCGCAGTCGGAATCGGTATTGCGTGGAATATTCCAGCGATTGCACTTGGATCACTCATCCTACTTATCGTGAACGCGGCATCGATTCACGTCACCGGCGTGCTTGTACTCTGGTATCTTGGATATCGACCAGACGGATGGGAACCTGGTGCTATACGGCCGAACCTTTCGCTCAGTCGGATTGGCCCATCGGCCGTAGTTGCAATCGCTCTGGCAGTTCTATTTGCTACCGCAGGTGGAGCTGTAGCGACACATGTGACGTTTGAACAATCAGTTAATCAGGCTGTTGGTGAGACACTTGATCAACAACAATACCAGAGTTTAGCGCTTATGGATGTTCAAACGGAATTCAATAACGGAATGTTATCTGAACAGCCACAGAAAGTGACAGTGGTTGTTAGTCGGCCACCCGATCAAAACTTTCCTACCGTGGGGAATCACCTCAAGAAACGCATATCAGAAAGAACAGATCACAAAGTAACCGTTGAAGTTGAATTTATCGAACGCCAACAAGTGTGAGTAACAGCCTCCGGTAGGTGTTATCATTTGAAAACAACTACGAGAACCGCCACAAGACGTGCCTCTCCATCGATCTCGACGTGTGGAACAGCGACTGACGATCCGATCCAACCTGTGACGGTCAGTACGAGGGTTCGACTCCCTCGACGAGTCTGTGCCCGATTCGGTGCGACGAGCAACCTTCCCGGGAAACCAGGAAGGGGGTGAACTCGTTCACCTGGTGAGCGACACACGGCAGGTGGGTGAACTGGTTCATCACCCCGATCGGGTCTCAACCGCCACGAAGACAGCCGAAGAAACCACACCACGGTGGGCGGTTCGAAACCTCCGTTGGACGGAGGTGAGAAAAGAAAGATCGGTTACTTGGAAGTAAACTTGTTATTGCGGTGTTTTTGCGGTAGAAAGCTGCTCTTCACCGGGGTGGATGCGAACCAACTCACGTCGAATCAATCTATACCCGTCGGAACCCACGACTCAAACGCCCGAAAATCGTCGCTCACGCTGAGAGCTTGTTGGAGTGTACTCAAACCGTCAGCGACCCACGAGCCGAGGGCGGTCGCTCGTAGATGGCGTCCCGTTTCTGTATCCACTGACGGTTCTCGAAATCCTAGAGAATCGACCAAGAGTCGCCTATGAAGCACTAATCTCATCCTATAATTCACGGCGGGTGAATGTGTCGCTCACGAGTGGTTTAAGCAGCCGACCCCGACCTCCGACCGGAACAGATACTCGATTTTATCGGGCGACTGGTCCATATGGACTTAATAATCTGTTATTAAGATGGTGAGATTACTTAGGGAGGCGACACGAGACTCTCACCAATGGAATTCGCTGAGATGGATTCGGCCGTTTTGTTCGGCTTGATTACGATGGTGACGTGGGGAATCTGGATTGTCTTGGGCAACGCTGCGTCGGAATCCATCGATCCCAGGACTGCAGCCGCCATCTCGTATCTCACAGCGGGACTCCTTGCACTCGGGTTTATCGTCGTTTCAGACGCATCGATTGCCGTTACTGTGAGGGGAGGGTTGCTTGCTGGCGTGGCCGGATTGTTCACCGGAATCGGCCTTATTTCGATGTACGTCGGGTTCGCTCAAGGGTCAACGACGGTCGTCTCAACTCTCGGTGCCATGTACTTCGTCGTCGCAGCCATCATCGGAATGGTCGTCCTCGGAGACGAAGTTACGATAACCAAATTTGCTGGCATCGTGTTCGCAGTTATTGGCGTTGTCTTGGTTGCTCGATAGATCGCCTCTACACGGTGGTCGGAAAACAGTACTGCCGGATAGGAACAAACTCGCCGTCATGTCGACATCTACGCGGCTTTTGAACGAGTAAATACAGTGTTGTAGGGCATTCATTCTGTCCAATGCGTATTGTTCGTTCACAATGGATATCGTTCAGCACTACATTGCCACTGCAACTGAACGAGACGCCGATACGGTCGAAAAAGCTGACTCGGCAATCGACGGTGTCGCAGCACAGCTACTTGACCAAAATAAAGTTGAGTCAGTTACTGTCTATATCGCCGATAAAGCTGCTCGTCGTGGAATTGAGGTAGCACTAACAAAGCATGGATACGGTGATCGAATCAAGACCGTCAATACATTCGCGCTTCAGCGTGAAGCACGTGAGAGATACGAATCTCCATGATGATTCATCTTTGAACAATTCCCCTTCACACCTATCTCTCTATCTTAAAGTTAACATTAAGATTAAACCGGCTAGCTAATCAGTGCTCTCTCTACGATGATCCATCTCCTTTGACTACTCCTCTCACGTCACATCCCACAAATCAAACCTCGCCCACGATCCATGAACTACAAGAAATAAGATTAGTATTAATCTTAAGATCAATATTCTCTATCGATTTCCCACTTCCGCATTGCGCGTTCGAACGTTTCCGGATGGCGACGAGCTAGCTTCTTCAAATGTTCACGGAATGACTCGGCCACATTGAATTCGATGTTGTCGTCGCTCTGGAGTTCTTTGTAGAATCGATGCATCGGCTCGTCGACTGAGAAGCCAACGGTTTGTTCTTTCGGACCCTCCCCAAGTTTGTTCAGATATTCGTCCGCATCGAATTCGTTTTTCGATGTCGCTTCGTTTGTCTCCCCATCCGATTCTGCTGCATCCATCGCATCGTTCAGTGGATTGCTCATTGTTAATCTTAACCTTAGCTTTAAGCTTAAGTGTACTGCTCGAGTGTCGAATCGTCAATCTCTACAACTTCGATGTCATCGAACTGCCGTGCACCAGCACGGAATGCATGGTAACACTGTTGCCGAATCGAGCGGGGAGTCCCGTCACTTCGATCGACAACCTCGTCAATTGCGCTTGCGCTGTAGGGATCAGATGAGTAGCCATCACTGTACTCCTCTTCGCGTGCGAATGCGAGCCATCGTCCGATCAGTTCATCAGTCTCGGCAAAGCCAAACCGTTCCAGTGATCGATCCTTCGCGACGAGACGAGAGGTAAGTGTCTCGCGAAGCTCGTCGATTCGCTCACTTGCTATCGGTGTACCGAACAGGAACAACAAGAATACTGGTTCTTCATCACCGAGGTCACCGACACTCTGCAACGCGGCGAGTAGTTGTTCGTATGTGCGTGTGTTGCGTGCTGCGTCCTCAAGTTGATCGACTTGGATGATACAGGTGATATCCTGTTCTTCGAGCTGAGCTGCTACGTCTTCGACGATCTGTCGGACCTCATCGGTCGGATGTGGGTAGTCATCTGGTATCTCCAAGTCCTCATACTGGGATAGTTCGTCTAGTAGTCGTGTGTAGAATCGTCGTGTTGTAATGGACTCGACTTCACGAATCCGTGCGATGTGGAACTCTTCGCTTCGGGGGCCGTTTGCGAGTGCGTCATAGACGAGATCGCGAAAGTGAGTCTTCCCTGCACCGCGCCGGTCGATGATCGAGACGTGGCCCGCTCGATTCAGAATGTGTGAGGCAACTTCGTTGAGTAGGTCATCGTTCACACGGACGGCAACCTCAGGATTTGGTAGCGTCTCCGCGGTGAAGGGAATTCGGTCTGGTTTGATCCCTAGTTGTTTTGCATAGCGCTTTTGCACACTTTCAGTGTCGTTGAGTGCTTGTGTGAATTGGTCCGTTCCCATACACCGACACTATATTGTATAACCTTAAATCTAATCTTAAGATCAATCTACTGCTCATGTTGAGGGGTGACACCGAACCGTTTTCCTCGGCTACTACCCCATGGTTGGGCATCTTCACTGCAACTCTGGATAACCGACAACCCACTACCACCACGAAGCTTAACCTTAATTCTAGTCTTAAGAATTGCGCCTTGTCCGGGTCGAGTAGTGATGAGTCCTAGAAGGAGATCGAGAAGCTTCGAATAGTCGCACTGAGAACATACCAGTTCCCGTGGGCAATACGACACGGCGACGAGGTGCGTATCTGTCCAATATGGTCGAGAAAACAGTGTCTACCGGAATTTTTTTTCGTTTGACGCCTCAGCATTGACTATGGCGGGGAACGAGCCACCTCCCGACGAGTGGGAGACACATTCCAGTCAGTCCGGCGAGGAGAGCGCCGCCGAGCGCGATCTCGACATCGATGTCTCAGAGGTCGTCCTCGAGTTACAACCCGTCTTCGAGGCGATTGGGCATCCACGACGACGCTACCTCGTCTACACTCTCGCCAAAGAGACCAAATGGTCGCTTGATGACCTCGCGACGAAGCTCGCTGCATGGGAGACCGATACGTCCGAGGCGAACATCGCGGCGCTCACGCACCAGGAGATGTATACGTCGCTCTATCACTCACATGTCCCGAAACTCGTCGACTTGGACGTGATCGAGTTTGATGACGATACCGAAACGATCACTCCAGGTCCGCATGCGGTCCAGGTGTTGACCGTGTTGGAGGGTGCTGGTGGCAGTCTCGACAATCGGCAAGAAACGCATGCTCGTCACGACTTCGACCAAGAGGATACACAGTAACCGATAGCCTCGAAAAAGGTATTACTGCCTCGGGCATGACTGTACGATAGGACACTTTCAGACGGAGGACGACAGATGACCTCAAGTAATGACCACACTGATGATGGCACCAAACTTGCACCGGATGGAAACGAACCCGATGATCCCGGCATGACGTTTGTGGCACAAGCTCATTATGAACGAGAGAGCCACCGCGATCTCACCACCGAAATCATCTTCGCGATTGCTGATGCCGCAGACGTTGCTCCAGTGGATCTCAAGGATCCGCCATTATACGAGTGCGTGGATATCGCCGCGATCGAAGACGGCTTTTTCGGCCCAAAGGTCGCCGGGCATACCCGTGATAGCGAGGGGAGTGTTTCTTTCCGCTATAATCAATATCACGTCGAGGTTGCTAGTGATGGGTGGATTACGGTGTCTGAGCCTACTGCGTACGGGGATTGACTCCATTCTGCTGTATCGCTTGCGTCCGTGAGGAACGGAGTCACAAGTGGTACGAAGTGTGTCCTTCAGGTAGTGCTCGGTTCCCAGCCAGAACTTTATGTGACCGTCGCGTAGGGTTCCGGCTGAGAAGCAAGGACACACTGTGTATCCGTTTCCAGGGCGCGGGAACGAATCTTTCAGAAACAGTCTGGCTGTTTCACATGCCGTATGTGGGGTGCATTCTAGAGTTAGTCCTTCTCGTACCCCACCATGACAAATCATACACCCCCGTCTGATGACGAGGACGATCACGCAGACGATGCGGCCTACCAGACAGAATTTGATCCAACAATGGACAGCGTCAGTGAAGAGCTAATCACAGCGGTTGCGACACTGAACGATGCTGATCCGACGGAACTCGCACCCCTCTCGGAGTTCGTCGATCCCGAGGCACTTGATGCGCTCTTCGGCTCACGCGCTGCAGGTGACCCGCGTGAGACGAATGGGCATGTCCTATTTAATTACGATGCCTACCACGTCAAGGTCGATAGCAGCGGGCAGATTACGGTTCACCACTCCGAATCAAGTTCTGACGGCGAACACTCGCCAGGCAATGACGAATAGAAGTCGTACGGTACACTAATCGTCTGTTGTGAAGTGGACCTCGGTTGGTCGAAGGGTTTTGTCAGTGAGTGCATCGAGGAGATCGTCGTCGAGGTCTCGAATCGTGCCTGTTACATCGAAGGCAATGACGTCTTCTTCAACGCCGACGTCAAGATTGTCAAGCTCGAGTTTCGGATGATCGTCAATCTCGACGACAAACTCTGTCATGTGCTAGCGAACATGGGGAGTGAGTATGAGCGTACCGGTGGAGACAACGGTAGAAGCGTATACGGACAACCCTTTCGAGAAACCACGTCTATTACTGGTTTTAGATGGTGTCTCGGGGGGTATCTACCGCCTACAACAAAAAGCTAGAGTGCTACGAGTTGGATTCGTTCACATCCGATTCATTGCCATCCTCACCGAGGCTCTGTCCTGCCTGTAACCGTGCTTCGAGACGTGTGGGTGTTCCGTGTACGAAACGAGCTGCAGTGAGGGATTGTACTCGATTACGCCACTCCTCGCGATTGGAGGCGAAAGAAGGACTCATTCTGTGTTACACTGGTCGCTCGGGGTGTGTTACGACAGTGCAACACTCTATTCGACTAGTTACTTCGTCCCCGGAGAGAGAATAACTGGGTAACTTTCTCAATCGAAATGGACTCTGGGAGTACAGATCGAGTATAGTAGTGGCCTGCCGTGAGGATGGAGAAGACGAACAAAATGATTGGGATGATGAATCGAGACGCCACCTGTGACACGAGTGGAAGCTGAAGCAATTTAGCACCCAATAGACTCGTGCTGAAAAGCGTCCCACCGAGATAATACCGTTCCCATCGACGATTCACCGCACTACCCGTCGAAGATTCGGATGGGTCCTGTGGAACGGTGTCGAACAGGTACGAATCAAATTGATCAGCACGAGACGTTCGTTTGATTGTTCCGCGATCTTTGTCGTACTCGATGATACCCTCCGTATCGAGTGTCGGAAGGTGAGTTTGATACAGTGAAATATAGGCGCGTTGGCGTTCTTTCGAAGTTAGCTCCACGACCGACAGCTCGTTCTCCCAGGCTGCTACCTGCTCGGCAAGATCGCGTAACGAAACGGTGTCTGTCCGCTCTTGGAGGTACTGTAAGATCAAGCGACGGCGCTCTACCTGTAAAATATGAAAAATCGTATCCTTCGACAATGGTTGGGACGCCGCAGTGTCTTGAGAGGTCGTGGTGGTATCACCAACGGAGTCGGCCGTGTTGGGAGGTGCGCTCATGATTGCGATGAGTTCAAGCACGATGGTGATATGAATGTATTGGCCGTTCAGATTTGAATGTTAAGCGTCGAATTATGCCGTTAGACCACCAATATAGCCATATCTCAGGTTTGATTAAACTAAACTAAACTGTTTCTATATTTGTCCTATAAAATTACTTTTGCTAATTTTGGGCTATCTACGATAGTCTAATCACATATCTCGAAATTAGCAGATCAGTCGAATATCCGAAGATAGTCGGAGCCGTCTGTCGATAAGAATCGAATGGGACTAGTTATCTGGTCATTAAATTTTCAATTCAAAGGTCATCAGAGTCCGCTTCCTGCCCAGTGTGCGGACTTATTATTGATCGCGACGACGGGGCGATAGAAACTAGAACATCAGAGGGTTTGAGCGGTTCAAAAAATAGGCCTACATTCTGACAACACTCCACATTCCATCGAGTGGCAATCTCCTCGCTTACTAGGTGGGTGAGGATATCATCAAGGCGTGCTTTCACTGGATGAAAACGCTCGTGGCGAACTATGCCCCCGGATCGGTAATCGCTACCTGTGAACCAGAACTGGAGACAAATCGGACGAGCACTGCTCATGCTGAGTATAGTACTACTGGTTTTTCCCCTGGCGTTTCGATGGCAACCAGTAGTGACCATACCAAGACGTTGACGACAACGCATCACGAGGAAAGCGGTCATCATGAAGAACAAGGCCACGAAGATTCGGGACACAGTCATAGTGAAGAAAGGAGAATAGTCACGAGGACGAATCACCGACTGAGTGGCTCATGATGATTGGTGGATTGTTCTTGCTTGGAACAGTCACAACGGCACCACTCTATCAATACACCAATACGCGTCGACAGGATTTCACCATCTCGTCGATGCGTCTTGGTGTCGCACTCTTAGTTCTCTTTACCGCAGCCGTGCATTTCTATCTCTTTCTCGATCACGGCGAATTGATTATGGCACTTTCCGGACTCGGATTCCTGGGTGGAATCGGCTCGTTCTTTATCGGCGTCAATCGGCTGTATCCCTATAGTGTAGGGATTCTCTATACGCTGTTCAAATCCTCCTCTGGATCAGCGAAGGGCCTGATGAGTCACTGTTCAGGGCGGGGTTGTCCGACCTGACGCTCGCAGCGCGGGTCACTGACGAGGGCGGCGTCGTGCATTCGATCACCATCGATGCCGATGCCGGTGTCGCGACTGCCGTCCTCGATGTCTCCCATACGGCAGCGGTTCGTGAATTCCTTGACCGACTCCGTCAGCGGGACTTGGACTTCGAACTGTGCGCTCGCCAGTCACGCGAGCGGCCGCTGAAGACGCGACAAGCGCCCGAAGGGTTTCTTGAAACCCTTCCTCGGTCGTGATGGGAGAGCAAGTGTCCTCATCCCGCGGCGAATCATTCCCGGTCATACGGATTTACTACCCGTCCAGCGAATATATGTTACTTGACCAACTGTAGATAACTGGTACGTCGCTATCGACGAGGATGGTAATGGCGTCCTGGTGAGAGTGTTTCGACGTATTGCCAGCGAGTCAGTTCTTGAGCAACCCTCATACGATACGCCGCCGCCATAAGATTGGCATTCACTTGTAGGCTCGAAGGGATATCCGCACCGGCAGCAATTCCGTTTGGTCACAATGTCCACCAGCCGACCTGGAGCAGTTTCTGTTCACCAATTCACTCGAAACCATGCATCACAGTTCTACCCCCCACTTCACCAGAAGTAGTTTTGATGTAGCAAAATATAGTTTATTAATTGCTATGTGGCTGTTTTCAGTTGTTCTGAGGCATATACCGTGTGAGCTCACTGGAAGTGGTGATGACCCAATCACTTCCGCTTTTTTAAGCGGAAGTAGAACTACCCCGGACTCCCTGTTCAATCTATGCGCCATTATTCGAGACCATGATCTCAGGTGACGTTCTGTATCATTCCGTGAATCTCATCCGGTCGTTGGCGCTTGATTTGCCCACCTATTTTATCCGCTAGACTTGAGACCTCTGTATGGACGAGAAGAAACAGGCCACGTTCGGATCGGATGGGGAATTGCGAACCGACGACGAAGCGACAGACAAGACTAACGGGGAGGGAGCGACAACGAACGATTTCGGCGATGAGTGCGGCGAGAACGAGACCAAGTCCGGGGTAAACCGATATACCGTTTCCAGCTTGCTTCAAAAGGCGGTCAGACGGTCTGACGAGGAGATCGCGGCGTGGGCTGCCTGGGAGCTTGTGCGGTCCGGCTACGCATGGAATTTTTGGGATCGCATTAACTTGTACATCGTCGAGGACCTACGGGCTGGTCACGAAGTGGCACTCACGATAGACCGTTACGAGGAATTGGCCCGTGAGCGTTGGTCAGAAGATTCCTGGCAGGGGCGGCTGTGTGCGGTGCACGCTGCGCTAGCGGCGGCCAGGGCGACCTCTTCGCGCGAGTCCGCACATGCGGACGATTACTTTAGTGAGCTATCGGTCGAACGAGCTACCGCGTATGAAGAGGGACGAGAACCCCGCTTCGATCACCCAGCGGATGATCTCGAAATAGATGGGAAGTACGATGTCGCGTTCGACCAGCATACGTACGAAGGAAAGAAGCGTGGCCGCGGCGGTGCCTACTTCAGAACGCATGGAGCTCGGGTCGGCCCTGAAGAGGAACCGGAACTCAGTCGCCGATGGCGTCTTCGGAGTATGAAGTTGGAGAATCGTGACTATACTGATGAGCAACTGGCTCGTGCCGTTGCTCCGGTCAAGGCTGAGGACAGGTGGTCGGACGGCAACGCTCGAAACGATTGATAGGATTACAAGCATCTCAGAGAAGGATGAAGGATAAGGTGGTTAGATTATCGTTCCGGACCGTGACGCTCTCTCGAACCTATGACTATTGCAAAGAGAAAGGAGTAATGCTCGAAATGATAAACATTCATGGAGTAGATGAGGGTCGTCAGGGGCGCTTCGGGCACACAGACGACCAACAGACCACACTGATCCTAGCATTTTGGCTGATCCAAAATTATGATGTCAGTTGCCCGCAACCGATGGATTCGATTTCTGCAAATCGTTGAGCATGTTTCGCGTAAATCGCTGCAGTCTTGCATCGGGTTTGAGGACCTGTGGCTTGTATTCCTGGATTTTGTTCAGTGGCCAGTTAATGGAATCCCATCGTGGGTCCGGGTCGAGACGCCACGTCCATCCAAGCGTTCCCGTACTGAAGACGACAGCATTGGACGGTGCTCGATAGGAAACGGCATCCGCATCGGTGTCCGATTCGATCTGTAACCCACTTGTGCCCGCGTCATAGTGGAAGAAACGGGTCAACTCGCCCGTCACGTCGCTCTCCCGGTGGACGAAGTCCCATTCGTGACCAATGACTCCGACGACGCTGTCATTGGGTTTGAACCCGGTTTTACGCATCCACGGATGGTCGAGTGCCGTCGAAACGACCGAGTAGTCGGGAGCGTTGTATAAGCCAGCCCCCGTCCCCATGACACCAAGCAGTTCGCTTTCCGGACGGGGAGATGGAAGGGTGCGGAACGTACCAGTCTGCGACTGGGTTCCATATTGTGGATCGTCCTTGACGTTTTCCTTGTACCCGACCATCGTCCGCCCGTCGTGTTTATACCTGACTTGCCAAAGTGCCGTGTTGGCGGCGAGGAACGCGACGTTCGTTCCGGCATCTCGTGCCGCTTCGAAGCCATTCCGTTGCTTCATGCTCCAGTACTCATCGTGCCCGGCGCTGACAACGAGTTGGTGTTCTCGAAGCACATTCGGGTTGCGGTGGACATCCACGTCCGAAACGTAGGAAACGTCGTATCCCTCTCGTTCGAGGAATCGTAACAGATGAATCGCGTAGTTCAAATGCAAACTCGTCGACCCGGCCAGCGGCCTGTCGAACGATATTTCGTCGGCCGCACCACCCACGCTGGTGAAGTCGTACAGGCTCTTCCCACCCCACCCGTTGTACGCCTGTGCGGTTGCAATAGGCATTTGAACCAGGATTTTCGACCGGGATTTCTGATCTGGATGTTCTCGAACGAAAAACGGACAAACGGTAAACGTGCCGCTCTTTTTTCCGGACGTGAGGACGAATTTCGCCAAGTAGGTACCGCTCACCCAGTCGTTCGGCACATCGAGTGTATCGGTTGCCTCCCAGTCACACTCGACCCGCCCCGTCTTCGACAACGGTGTCGGAATCTGTTGACTCTGCCCCGCCCGCTCGGGAAGCGAAGTCATCAGACGACCCCCCTTCCCATCGTACCACCCCAATCTGAAAACGTCCACACGATAGCGCTCGTGCGGTTTCGTGCTTACGTGAAACGTCATCGTTTCGCCCGGCGTGACACTCGACTCCGAGGAATAGCCTTCGATGCGGTGATCGACCGCCGATGGCCGGGCGTCCGATGCGACGACTGGTTTCCAACCGGCGTTTCCTCGTTTCCTGTTTTCAGTCTCGATGGGATTCGGTGACGACGATTTACCGGATACTACACCGCCGATACCAAGGAGTGCAGTCCCTTTCACGCTGTTTTTCAGGTAATTTCGTCGCGTCAACCCCTGCATCCATTCTATTCCTCGAACCATGAACAGGGATACTGAACATGATATATGGTTTTTTCGATATTTTTGACATCTGTAGTTTGTGTATGGTTCATGAGAGCACCCTGTCTGGTCGATTTAGCTGAACGGTTGGTGTTAGAAGATTGTTGAACAGCCTATATCTTGCACACGCTTAAAATATTGAGTAGTGAATTCGAGTTATCGATTCTCGCGATGTTACTGACTGTCGCCACCTCGACGTGAATTGACCTGCCACAATTGTTACAGCAGTACTGCTCAGTATTGCGGACGGTCTTCGAGCGTCGATACCGGGCAATCCGCCCGCCGCAGTCCTCGCAGACGAGCCACCACTTTGGCACGGTGAACCTTGGTGCGGTGAACCGTTCGCCGTGCTGCGAGGTATCGAGATCTTCCGTCTAGCGGGTGAACGCCGAACCGTGATCTGCGTCGCCGAACTCGTAGTGTTAGAAAGCACGAGAAGTACATTGGGGGTGGCGAGTTAGAGATACAGAATGAGTAAAAACTGGCTCCAACTGGTTACGCCCCCCGCACTTCATGACCGAACACCGATTGCAGACCGGCATGCAACGTGGTTAGAACTATTCTTCGATCTTGTATTTGTTGTCGCTATTGCCGAACTCGGGCATCTCCTCGCAGACTCCTTGACGATTGATGGGATTACTGAATTCGTGGGCCTATTTGTTCCCGTTTGGTGGGTATGGAGTACACACAGTTACTATGGTGATGTATTCGACCAAGATGACGTGGTGTTTCCGATCGCCTCAATCGTTGTTATGCTTGGCGTGATCATCTGGTCGTTCACGTTCCCAGCGGCCCTTTATGGAGGCGCAGTTGCGTTCATTCTCGTCTATGTCTTCCTCCGGTTAGTGAATATAGGACTCTATCTAATTGCTAGCCGGACAGTACCCGAAGCACGCGAGCTAGCAACGAAATCATCAATTGGGAATGCAATAGGACTCTCCTTTTGGATCGTCTCTCTCGCGGTTTCTCCTCCACTACAGTATGGGCTTTGGGCAGTTGGACTCATCATCGAAATTTCCTGGACGCCAGTTGTCTATATGCTACTTGAAGATGTCCCTATCCAGCGTTCTCACATGGACGAGCGATTCGGCTTGTTCACGATCGTAGTCTTAGGTGAGTCTATCCTTGGTGTAGCATCAGGGACGACTGATACGAATTGGCAGGCCACCGCTGCAATAATCGCTGTTGCGGGATTTTTGATTGCCGTGTGTTTTTGGTGGCTCTATTTTGCGTACTCCGACAGCAATATCGTCAATCGGTTTATTCGGAGCGATTGGATCGGAGCCATTCGGGGAAGTCTCTATGTCTACGGACATCTTCCAGTATTCGCTTGTATCACAGCATTCGGAATTGGCATTGAGACCACCATCGTCGCGGGTGCAGAAGGTCACGAATTTGTGGGTGCGAGCCAACTCATTCTTTTCGGTAGCACGGCCGGATTCCTCGTCACGGTCACAATCATTCAATGGGCAGGTCTCCATGCCCTTCCACGTTCTACGATTGTAACCAGATTCGTTGGTGCGAGTATCATCCTGGTTCTTGCAACCGTAAGTAGCCACCTCGGAGTATTACTCACAATGCTACTACTTGCCGGAACATTCATCGTTCTGGTTGCGATTGAAATTCCACGTATTGGGAGTACACGAGGGATTGAACAATCGATTTGAGAGCACCGGTTTCACGTTTTAATTAAAGCCATTACAGAAACATCCACCGGGACAGCGTTGTTTGGCGTGACTAAATGGAAAAGAGAGACGGGTTAGCAGCAGTCGGAGAGTGCGCCGGGTGGCTTCCGCGCCACATTTTTTCACATTTCCAGTAGTTGTGATCGACGTTGCCGTACGTGTCGTAGCCAGTGTGCGGGCCACTGATATGGTCGTCGTCCGATGGGAATGCGTCAAACGTCCCGCCGTCGGGTGCGTTCTCGACGGCGGCCATGTGCTTGCAGAAGGCGTCCCGGTGGACGTGGTGCGGGCAGGTGCAAGCCATGAGTTCTTCAGTCACGTCGTCCAGCGTGACGACGTATTGGTGGCCTGCGGGATTCTCGTGGCACTCGTTAGTGACATCGACATTTCGGTGGCATCGATGTCGAGGGAAAATTGTTCGGCCTGTACGCATTTCTGTGCCGTCTCGTCAGAACGAACAGAGACGACGCCGGGTGCTATAAGAACGACGAGACGTTCAACTACGTCGAATCGAATGTTGGCAGACAGGACATTGCCGTTCGTCCCCATCAATCACACAATTCGTTGCATTTCCAGTCCATCCACATTCAGGGCATTGAGCGATGTCAGTAGTCATCTCAGATTAAGCTAACCGCTCCTCCACCAACTACCTTGGTGTGAAGATACTACTAAGTAGCTGTTCCAGCCACTAGCCCACCAATTTCTCGGAGATACATGGATTGTCAAATCATTACTAAAACATTACTAGCATACCAATGCCACCATTCGTCGTGAGAATGCCGCCAGATGGTTACTGCCTGTCACTCTCCTCAACGCGAACCGAGTAACTCACGTTGGCCAGTCAGGGAGTGATGGTTGGCCATCATGCCAATGTTTGGCTTCACCAACAATTGACTATCGGAGAGAGCGACAAATGACAGCAGTGTAGCGAGGTATCAAGGACGAAATCTCCGCCCTAGTGCGTTTCCCTGAGTCGATTCCTCAAGCTACTCCTACACTCTGTTGCTGTTATTTTCCCTCGAACGCTGCTGATAGCTTTCACAGGGATCAATCGACTGCCATCCCGTCCACTAACCCCCAACGTGAGGAGTTCCGCCCTTCAGGGCGGAGAGGATGTCAAGAGGATCAACAGCGGTCGTCGTTCTGGTCGTCCCCGGAGTTATCATCGGGGTTTCCACCGGAATTACCACCGGAATTACCACCGGAGTCTCCACCGGAATCGCCGCCAGAGTCTCCGCCGGAACTGCCTCCTGAGTCTCCACCGGAGCCTCCACCGGAACTGCCTCCTGAGTCACCACCGGAGTCTCCACCGGAACTGC
>NZ_JAMYJX010000007.1:0-228306 GCF_024136965.1 Haladaptatus sp. AB618
TTCTCGCGGTGGACGTGTGGGAGCACTCCTACTACTACGACTACGGTCCGGACCGTGGCGACTTCATCGACAACTTCTTCGAAGTGGTCGACTGGGACAACGTCGCAGAACAGTACGACAACGTCGTGTCGCGCTACGAATAGGTCCGAACGCACCGATATTTTTTCGAGACAGCAGAGAAAGCGACGGCTATTTCTCGTCCGACGTTACCGTCGGAACGTCGTATCCGGAAGCGATGTCGCTGACGTGTCGATAGAGCGATTCGTAATCGTACCCGCCGGGTTGCAAGTCGAAACTGGCGAACACGCCGACGTTTCGCTCGTCGTCGTCGAAGAACATGCGGAACTGTTCGAAGTCGGTGAATCCCCTGACCGTGTACTGATAGTTGGCGTAGTAGAGTTGGTCGTAGGTGTCACGGGTGATGAATCCGAACCGCTCGTTGTCCACGAACTTCTCCACGTCGACGGTTTCGAGTTTGTCCGCGACGTCCTCACGGAGAAAGAGCATCTCGAAGTCGTGTTGGTCGAACAGCCAGATATCCCGAAGATAGGTACCGCCGAACTCGGCGAAGGCCGAGACGAGCGCTTCTTTCGTCTCGCTTCCCGATTCCTCGTCCATGTCGTTTTCTATCTCTAATGCACCAATATAAAAACTCGGATATAATGATCATTTATTATATTTGTTCGAGTATGATCGAACGATAGTACGCTCACGCATATCAAATAGCTCGTCGACGCGCCTCGATTCGGGAGCTTTTACGCTCGGTCGGACGTAGGTACACGCATGCCGAAGCCAAAAGACGATTTCGAGGAGTTGTATCCGTGTGATTTCTACGAACCGGAAGAACTGCTCGACGAGGAGATGATGTATTCGGTCTATGAAATCGCCCGCCTGCTTCAGGGTCTCGACCCCGACGCCGAACTCGACGTCGAAACCGAGGAGATTCTGCTGGATTGGGCGATTCCGTGGGTGATGCGAAACTCCGAGCGCCTCGTCGTCGCCGAACCGCCGAGCGACGAGGAACCGGGGTACTACGGGCTGAAGGAATGACGATACTCGTCGCCGGAAGCGACCGCGTGGACGCCGGAAAGACGACGTTCACGGTCGGTCTGCTCGCCCATCACGATGCGGTCGGATTCAAACCGCGGGCGGGCAACGACTTCTGGTTCGACCACGACGACGCCGTGCGTGCCCTCTCGGACGGACGACTGTACGGCAAGGACGCGACTCGACTGGCCGACGCGAGCGCAGGAAATCACGCGCCGGAGGACGTGAATCCGGTGCACCGACTGTGGCGGCCCGCACCCGGCAAAGGAAACGGGTTGCTCGGCCAGTCCCGCCGCGAGTTCCTCGTGGACCGCGTCGGCGAGGGATTCGTCGTCAACGGCACGGTCTCACTTCCCGAGCCCGTGCGCGAGAACCTCCCGCTCTCGGATGCCGTCGTCGTGGATTCGCTGAAGGGGTTGAACGACCAGACCGAGCGACGATATCTCCCGCACTTCCGGGCATTGGCCGAGCGGATTCGAGCGGAAGACCGGGCGGTCGTGGAATCCTACAGCGACATCGCTCTGCCGATTCGAGACATTGAGTTCGACGCCGTCGCCGTGGTCGAACCCCGCCGCGTGCGGGTGTACGACGGCACACGCTACGCGAAGGCCTGCGAGGTTGCGGACAGCAGCGTCCACGACGGAACGATGGAAAAACGTGTGGCGGACGTCGTGAGCCTGCTCGACCCCGCCGAAACCATGACGCTCGAACCGCTGGCGAAAGAGGAGCGGAACGACCCCGAAAAAACCGCGTCAGCGTACGGGGAAGCATACGAGGCGCTTCTGTAACCCTGCTTCTCACCGCATCCGCGCCGCTTGCGACGCCAATTCGACGTCCTGATACGGATTGGTCGTCACGCTCGGGCCGTGGCCGACGTGCATCTCCGCCAACTCCTCGTCCACCGTGTCGATGACGGAATCGATGCTCTCGATGAGCACCCGGCGGTCACCCTCATCGAGGTCGGTCCGGCCGAAGCCGCCGTTCTGGAAGATGAGGTCGCCCGCGAACAGGATTTTCGGGGAATCGGCGTAGAAGCAGAGGTGGTCGTTCTTGTGTCCCGGCGTGTGGAGCGCGAGGTAGTCGTGGTCTCCGATTTTCACCGTGTCCCCGTCCTCGATGGCGACATCGACGCCGGGTTGGTCGGTGTCGAAGCCGAACGCTTCGACGCCAAAGGCGTCCTTGACGGTCTCCAGGTTGCCGACGTGGTCGGGGTGAGTGTGCGTGATGATGACCGCATCGAGGTCGTCCACCTCCGCTTGGACTCGGCCTACGGCATCGAAGTTCGATCCGGTATCCACGAGGACGGTCCGCTCTCCGTCCACGAGGAACGCGTTGCTGGTAAACGCCTGCACGCCCGTCGCGATGTTTCGAATCATGTCTTTCCTCGAATTCACACCTCGCACGTTCACCACCCACGACCATCAATCCCGCTCAATCAACATCGATATCGCCGCCAGACCGCGGAAGCAAGGTAATAACCGCACTCACATACACGAGAGTGGTTACCAAACGTATCCACACGGAGTACAATTATAAGCGGTAATATAGATAGGAAAGAACCGTTCGACCGGGGAGTGACGGAAGAGAATCCATCGCGGTCTCCCGAACGAGTGATGCAATCAAGCCGTGGATAAGCCAGTATCGTCATCCCCATACCCACTTCCCCCTTCTACGACCGTTCGGCACCGTCGTTGTGGTATCACGCCCAGTAGCGGAACCTATCTCTCCCGAAGGGGGTGGAACCGGTGGGTCCCGAGAGCGGTGGGACGGCCCTACTCCTCCGCGAGTTCGTCGACTAGGGTGTCCAAACTATAGCTCTGGAGCACGCGGTGGGAGTCACGAAGGGTGGAGATGACGAACGTCGAGTTCGTCCGCTCGACCTCCTCGATGCGTTCGAAATCCCCGATGAGACGTTCGACCATCTCGCGCCCGGTGAGATGCGCGACGACGATGAAGTCGGTTTCGCCCATGGTGAAGTACGCCTGTGTGACCCCTTCGATGTCGAGGATTTTCTCACCGAAGTCCGAGTACGACCCGGTGTAATCGGCGAATACCTCGACGACGACGGTGACGCCGAGTCCGAACTGTTCGAGGTCGATGTCGTACAGGTCGTTTTCGATGACGCCCGCCTCGCGCAGGTTGTTCAACCGGTAATGAATCGTCGAGACTGGGATGTCGGTCTCCTCGTGTAACTTCTCCGGACTGCCGGTCTCCAGATCCGAAATGGCCTTGAGCAGTGTAACGTCACGTTCGTCCATTGATTTCGAACTATACGTCGATCATACTTAATATCACGACTTCGGCGGGGCGACGAATGGTGATGCACGAGGGGTGATCTCCCCTGATGGTTGGCAACTAATGTCTATAACGATTCAATACCAAGGATTTACTCTAACTGTCTCAATAGATCTTGTATGTGATTCGGTTGCAACGCTGTTCCTTGTAGAAGGGTTTAACAATGGTGGCCTGTTACAGTTGGATAGAAATCTATGAATGCGACAAAGCTTGGAAGATATCTTCCGATGAATGGTGTGATGTTCGGATTACTGGCCCTCTTCTGGGGTGGCTCGTTCGTCTCGATCGACGTCGGGCTGCACCACTTCCCGCCGCTCCTGTTTGCGGCGGTTCGCTACGACGCGGCCGGTCTGCTCATCCTCGCGTACGCGGCGTTTACGACCGACCGCTGGAAACCCCGGACGCGCGGTGACGTGCTCGCCATCGCCACGATCGGCGCGTTCATCATCGCGGGCCACCACAGCCTGCTCTACCTCGGTCAGGAACACGTTCCCGGCGCGCTCGCGGCCGTCATCGTCAGTCTCTCTCCGGTTCTCACGGCCGTCTTCGCCAGCGCGCTCTTCGCAGACGAACACGTCTCCCCCCTCGGTGCGCTCGGTTTGGTGCTCGGCGTCGCGGGCGTCGCTATCGTCGCCAACCCGACTTCCGCGAACCTCCTCTCGACGGACGCGGTCGGAATCGTCCTCGTCTTCCTCGCCGCAGCGAGTTTCGCCCTCGGTTCTGTGTTGAGCCAACCGTTCGAGACGAGCGTCTCGATCCCCTCGCTTCAGGGCTGGTCGATGCTGTTCGGTTCGATCATCATCCACGGCGTCAGCTTCGCCAGCGGCGAGTCACCTGCCGCCATCGACTGGTCGTTTTCGGCCATCGCATCGTTGGGATACCTGGTGCTCGTCTCCGGCGTCATCGCGTTCCTCATCTACTTCCACCTGCTCGACTCCATCGGCGCGACCGAACTGAACCTCGTCGGCTACCTCGAACCCGTCGTCGCCACCCTCCTCAGCTGGCTGGTGCTGGGTGAACTGGTCGCCAACACCACCATCATCGGCTTCGCTGCCATCTTCGCCGGCTTCGCTCTGCTGAAACGGCACGCGCTCTTCGACTTCGTCCGCATGGCCTCGCCGAACGTCGGACGCGCGTAAGCGGGAAAAAACGTACTGGTGCGGAAAGCTGATTTTTACGACGATTCTTGCACGCGTTCGGCGACCAGCACCCCGACCTGCTCGTGAACCCGCTCGACGGCGGTCAGCGAGAAGCCGTTGTCGGTCAGCACGTCGGCCAGATGGCCGACCGTCGAGGGGTCGTCCACCTCGGGACTGTAAAACGGGACCTCCGGGTCGGGCGTGCCGAAGAACATCACGTCGCCCAACACGAACTTTCGCGGCCCCAATTCGGCGATTGCTTCGATGGCTTCGCTCTTTTCCTCGTCGGAGAGGTGATGCATGGCGAAGTTCGATACCACGATATCGATGTCCTCGCCGACGTTCGGATCACGGAAGCGACCCTCGCCGAACTCGACGTTTCCGATGTCGTTCTCCTCGGCCTTCGTTCGCGCCTCGTCCATCATCCCTTCGCTGATGTCACGGCCGATGACGCGCTTCGCGTCGGGGGCGAGCGCGAGCGCGATTGCGCCCGTGCCGGTCCCCAAATCGAGGACGACGTCGTCCGCACCGGGGTCGGCGTGCTCCACGACCAAGGAGACACAAGCGCGATACTCCTCGCTGTCCTGAGAATCGTCGTAGTCGCCAGCGATGTCCGAAAAGCGGTCGGCGTGTTCCTCAATCGTCTTCTTCATACCGCCCACGTTTCACGCCGGGCGCAATGAAATCGTCGGACTGAATCGTCCGGTTTCGGTCGGCGAGGTGACCCCACTCGCGCAAGCCCTCCTCGATCTGTTCGGGCGAAAACCCGATGATCTCGCCGACGGCCGTGAGTTCGCGGGGTGCCCGCAGTTCGAGGTGCGTACGCGGGTTGGCGCTGACGACGAACGGGGCGTCGTATTTGACCACCAACTCGCGGAGTTTCCGGAGGTCTTGGATGGCCTGCACTCGCGGGCCGCCGTCGGTACGGAGGACACGGGACAGGTCGAATTCGATGCGGACGCCGTGTTCGGCGGCGGCCTTCGCCAGCACGTGGTTGAAATCCCCGCGTCCGCGCATCGGGTGGGCCAACACGTCGATCCGCTCCTCCTCGACGGCAAACCGGTTGAGCTTCGCCGTGCCGCCGTGGAGCAGGAGGACCGTCGTCTTCGGGCGAAAGTTACCGACGTGGCCGCTGGCCTGCGATGGGTTGTCGGCGCGGATTTCGAGGCCGTCCACCACGTCCACGCCGTACTCGTCGCTGACGGTCTCGGCGTCGAATTCCGCCCGTGAATCGCCGTGATTGCGGACGACGACGCCGTCGAACTCGTACTCACTCGCCGTGGCCGCAAACCGCGCGACGGTAGCTTCCCCATCCGGGACGGCGTGGACGCCCTCGTACATTCTCGTGTTCGAGTGCGGGGTGGTGAGACTTGGTGCTTGCGACTCTCGGTCCACGGGGACGGCGTCACCGGGAGTCGGAACTGATTAGCCGCTCCAGCCAAACCGGAGTGGTAAGCCCAAGGGGTTTTCCCGTCTCAACCCGGAAGGAAGGTTCAATAACAGAATGGATAACCAGCCACCGACCTCCGCGACCGCCGACGAGCCGCCAGGGGCAGACATCGAATGGTGTCACCAAGCGGTTCAAGGTGTCTCCCGCACGTTTGCCATCACTATCGAGCTGCTCGATACGCCGATGGCCGACGCCATCTGCGTCGGATACCTCCTCTGCCGTGTCGCGGACACCATCGAGGATGCGGGCCATATCCCGCCCGCCGAACAGGCGAGCCTCCTCCACCAGTACGACGCCGTCCTCGACCCGACCGATGCGACGACAGTTGAGGAGTTCCGCGAGGCTGTAGACGAGTGGATTCCCGACGATACCGACGGCGACGATGCCGATTGGTCCGTCGTCAGTCACGCCCCCCCGCATCGTGCGGACGTTCGGTACGTGCTCTCCCTCGGTCCGGCAAGCGGTTCGACCGCCGGTGCGTGAACTCGTGAACGGGATGGCGATGTTCGTCGAACGGTATGCCGACACGGGTGGTCTTCGAATCGGAAGCAGGGCGGAACTCGAAGAGTACTGCTACTACGTCGCGGGAACCGTCGGAGAACTCATCACGAACCTCGTCTGCCAGGATGCGGATTCGGCGCAGGCGAGCCGTCTACGCGAGACCTCGGAATCGTTCTCGCTCCTCCTCCAACTCGTCAACGTGACGAAGGACGTCTACGTGGACTACCACGACGAGAACAACGTGTACCTTCCCGAGACGTGGCTGGACGAGGCCGATGTCCCGCAGGACGAACTCTGTGACCCCGAACACAGCGACGACGTCGCGGACGTCGTCGCCCGAACCGCGGACCACGCACACAGCTTTACCGACGACGCCCAGACGTATCTGGAGACCATGCCGCGCGAGCGGGGCAACCGTCTCGTCGCGTGGACGATTCCCTACCTGCTCGCGGTCGGGACGCTCCGCGAAGTCAGAAAGCGACCGGAGGACGCGCTTCGTCGAGCGGGTATCAAGGTTTCACGCGAGGAGGTGCACTCCCTCATCGCATCCCTCTCCAGCGGCGTCGAACGCGAGACGCTCGGCGAACTGCGGCGGACGATTTCCGAGAGGCCGTTTCACCGGTCTTCGAATTCGATTTAGCGAGGGATCCCGACGGAACCCGAAAGACGACCGACGGCGTCCGTAACCCATCCGGACAGCAGGAACACCCATACCGTCGTGCAGGCGACGCCGAATTCGACCGCGACGGCTTCGATTGCGAACGGCGGCCGTCCGCCGAACGCGTTTCCAACGACGACGGTCGCGCCGTAGGTGACGATAATCGGCCAGCCGAGGGTGAGGCCGAGGAGACGGACTGCGAAGTCGAGTTCACCGGGGAGAAACGGGAATCCCGTAACCGCGTAGCCGCCGAGCAACAGCGAAGCGATGGCGAACACGGCGAGCGTTTCGTTCGACGGGGAGAACAGGGTTCGAGCGATACCCGACCGGGTATCGTCGGGATTCACCGCGGCAACCACGAGGATTGCGAGCAGATAGCCGACGGCGACGGACGCGACGCCGAGTGTGACCGTTCGGGGGGTTATCCCGGAGATTTCCGCGTCCCGGTTCACGAACCACAGGAGGGCGGACGCCGTCACGGCAAACGGAAAGACGTGGCTCCGTTGCGGGCGGACGTTGGAGAGGGAGGGCATGGAACAACCGTTGGGTAGCAACTGTTACCAATCCTTCGACAATAGGGAAAAAGCGAAGTGGGAGGTTTTGGAGTTCCCTATCGGTTCGACGCGACGGATCGACGACTTCCGCCGGTCAGACGTCGTCGGCCCGTCCGGTCACGATGTCCGCGACCCGTCGTTTGTCGAACAGCTCTTCGTCCGCTCCGAACTTCGGATACGGCTGGCTCTCGGAGAACTTCGGCCACTCGCCGAACACGTCGGGGTACAGTTGTTTGACCGTCATCTCCAGTTGGAAGAGGTTGACGAGCGGACCCTGATAGCGCATCCCCTGCACGAACACGCGGTCGTTCTTCACCGCCGAGATGTTCGAGGCGACGGGGTCGCTTTCGAGTATCTCCCGAGTCTTGGACATCTCGTGGTCCGGTGCCATGCCGCCGAGGACGAGTAACACGTCCGGGTTCGCCTCCAGCATCGCCTCGAAATCCACCTTGTCGTTCGAGGAAACCTTGCTGCCGAAGGCGTCCGTTACGCCGAGCGGACGGATGTGCGCGCTGAGGAAACCGGGCGCGTTCAGCTTGTAGGCCCAAATATCGGAGAGGTCCGCGGAACCGGTGACCATGATCGCCGTCGGTCGTTCGTCCTCGGGTGGCAGCTTCGATTCGATGGTCGAAACGAGGTCGGCGTGAACTGCCGCGAGCGCCTCGTAACGCGCTTCCTCGCGGAACACCTGTGCGACCTTGCCGAAGATGTCCCAGAGGGAGTAGTACTCGTAGCTGTCACGCCAGCCCTTCGGCGGCTTCCGGTTGGCGTCGCTGTAACTGTTGCCGAACCACGGGCCGACGTTTTTCGCGATTTCGTTCACGTCCGAGCGCGACCAGTTCTTCATCGACACCATCTCCGCCGGGTCCGCGAGGTGAACGTCGCTGTCGAGTTCGTACAGTTCCTCTTTCGGTGCGCCCCACGACGAGAAGCAGTCCGACCAGTCAACCGAGACGCCGTCGAGGCGCTCGTAGTAGAGGTTCATCACGGTGTCGTAGTACTCCGGTGCGTGGAGTGCGTTGACGCCGTCGCCGTGGCCGAGTGCAACGGCCATCCCCGCATGGTGGGTGAGGACGGTGAAGATGTCCTCCGGAACGGCGTCGAACGTCACCTTTCCCATCGGGGACATCGACACCGAATAGCTCCCGTCCGCTGCATCGGTCGTTTCCGTCTCGGTATCGGTCGTTTCGGTCGCGGTCGTGGAACCCTGACCGTCGGATTTCGACCCCACGTTCCCGTCGTTACTGCCGGTACAGCCAGCGAGGAGGCAGGTGGCGGCGACGCCGGAGCCGACTCCGAGAAACCGCCGACGTGTTGGACACCACCGCCCCGCTTGCGTGTCTCGTGTCATAATTTTAGGCTCGCCTAAAACAAGATAACTGTTGCGATTTTTAGGTAGGCCTAAAGAAATTCGGAGACGTTGGTGAGTTTGATACTGTAGCGGTAGAGCCGCGTAATAGCGGAGATGAGAGCCATTCCCGGAATGTGAAAATGATTGGAGGGGGTTATTTATTTTTATGCTGAATTGATGATGTTGGTAATAATGAAGGGTCCCAACCCAACACGGATCGAACGAACTGTCCCTCGAATGACGCTGCCACACTCGGTAGACGAGACGGTCGGCGGTGAGCGCTGATGCGGTCACGATTACCGCTCCTCCTCACCGTTTGTCTGGTGCTGGCAACCGTCAGCGGTTGTGTCGGACAGTTGCCCGATGATGACGCCGGTGCCGGTGTCGAAACGACTTCCCAGACGACGACTGCAACGACCGATACGAACACGTCACAACGGACACCGACCACGACGTTCAGCGACGCGAAAGCTCACGAGGTCGTGAACGACATCCGCGCGAAGCAGGAGAACATCAACACGTACCACGCTGTCGAAGTGGAGAAACGGATCTACCACCTGCCGAACGGCAGTACGTACACTCGAACGAAGAAAGTCGATCGCTCGGAGCGGTACGCGGACGGGACGAAGCTTCTGCGAGTGGAATACCTCCACCCGACCAGGAACAGGATCATCATCGAAAACCGAACGAATACGATAGCGTACGAAAGCGCGACGAACACGTACGACGTGAGTGACCGGCGCGACGGCCCCGCGCACTACTACATCAGCGGCGTCTACGAGGCCAAACACGAGTTCGAAGCCGCGTTCGACCACGACGCGCTCACGTACCACGGGAAAACGCACGTGCTCGGCCACGAGGTGTACGTCATCGAGTTCGACAATCCACAGAAGAACTCCGAGAGAGCATCGTGGTACAACTCGACGTTCTGGATAGACGCTCAAACCGGTGCACTCGTCAAGAGCAAAACGAACTATCCGCTACCGATCGACCAGACGCTCGACCAGATCAAGAACAGGTTCGAATCGGGTCACCAAAAATCGAAGAACGCAACCGTGATTCACAACGGAACGGTCGTCTCCACCTATCGTGACCTCGCCGTGAATCAGAAACTGCCCGAGGGAACGTTCGCGCCGCCGAAGAACGCGACCCGAAAGGACTGATAACGGCGGTCCCGCTGTTTTTTCAGTACTCGTAGAAGCCCTTGCCCGTCTTCTTGCCCAAGTCGCCCGCATCGACTTTGCGCTTGAGCAGGTAGGCTGGCTTGTATCGGTCGCCGAGTTCCTCGAAGAGGGTTTCGCTGGCGTCGAGACAGATGTCCAGTCCGATGTGGTCCGCGAGCGTGAGCGGTCCCATCGGGACGTTCGTTCCGAGCGTCATTCCCTTGTCGATGTCCTCCTTGCTGGCGACGCCTTCGTCGTAGGCGCGGATGCCCTCGTTGATCCACGGCATGAGGATGCGGTTGGTGACGAAGCCGGGTTTGTCGTCGGACTCCCACGTCTCCTTGTCGAGGTCCTCCGCGAGGTCGTGTGCGAGCGTGACGACGTCCTCGTCCGTCTTCTCGCCGACGACGAGTTCGACGCCCTTCATGATGGGGACGGGGTTCATGAAGTGGAGGCCGACGATTTGCTCCTCGCGCTCGGTCACGCTGGCGATGGTTGTAATCGAGAGCGTGCTGGTGTTGGTGGCCAGCACGACGTCCTCGGGGAGCACCTCGTCCAAGTCGGCGAAGATGTCCTGTTTGATCTCCATGTTCTCGACGGCCGCCTCGACCACGAAGTCACAGTCCGCGAGGTCTTCGAGGTCCGTCGTGCCCGTGATCCGGTCGACGGCCGCCTCGGCTTCCTCCTGGCTCATCTTCTCCTTGCCCACGAGTCGGTCGAGACTTCCCTCGATGGTGTCGAACCCGTGCTGGACGAACTCGTCCTTGATATCGCGCATAACCACGTCGTAGCCGTTCGTGGCGGCGACCTGCGCGATGCCGCTGCCCATCGTTCCCGCGCCAACTACGCCGATACTGTCGATGTCGGAAAGCGAACGCATGATGGCAAGTGCTGCCGGAATCGTTGTAAGGATAGCGGAACGCGGGCGAGAAAGTCGAACTGAACTACTGTGATATATGAAATATACAACACCAGTGGACAGTAACGAAACGAATAGGTCGTGTACGAAACATTAATGGGGATCGGGTGGGAGAAAGAAACGAATCGGTGAGGGACGTGAGGGAACACGAGACACGCGAAACGGCCGAGATCGAAACGATAGACGTGAAATACGTCGGCCCAGCGACAGCGGCGGTCATCGAGGACGCGCCGTTCGACGTAACGGATATCCGAAATCGCACCGCCTCCTACGAGATGTTGCGGGAAGCAGGCGTCCATCCGGGCGTCGCTGGCCGTCTGCGTCGGGAACACTCCCTGTCCTGGTCGTTCGAGTCCGGCAACGATCTGACCGACCGTTCGAGCCAAATCCGTGGCCTGCAGGACGGCGAGCGTGCGTGGATTGCAGCCAGTTCCGGCGACTGGGAGGCCGAGACGACCGAAACCGCGACGGACGGAAGCGGTGACGCCGACGCGGAAGAGGCCGCATGGCGGGACCGAAGCAGTCCCGACCCCGTGACCGACGTGCCGGAAATCGACGACGAACTGGCCGGTGAACTCGCCGAAGCGGGTATCACCTCGGTCCGAAGTCTGGCCATTGCCAATCCGGAACGCGTGGCGGACTCGTTGGCCTTCGATTTGACGCGTGTCGCGAAGTGGCGCGAGTCGGCTCACGAACTGTTGTGAATTTACTACTATTGTAGTTTCCCATTCTCACAATAGAGCTACTGAGAACCCCGAAATCAATCGTTTAGGTTCGGACAGTACCAGTACACTCTTATATATCCTCGGTGCAGTTTCGGTTGATGATTCCGCTGACTGACTCGCAAGTCACGCGAGACGGCAAAGCACTTATTCTCGCCCACGACCACGGTCTGGAACACGGGCCGTCGGCCGACTTCGGCTCCGTTCCGGAGACACTGGACCCCGAGAAGGTTTTCGAAACCGCGACCCACGACGCAGTTACGTGTCTCGCGGTTCAGAAAGGCCTCGCGGAGACGTACTACCCCTCCTACGAGGACGACGTCAACCTCCTCGCCAAACTCAACGGGACGAGCAACCTCTGGATGGGCGAACCGTACTCGCCACAGAACTGGACGGTCGATTACGCCGCCGAACTCGGCGCGGACGCCGTCGGCTACACCGTCTACTCCGGCTCGAACAACGAGACGAGGATGTACGAGGACTTCCGCGACGTGCAGGAACGGGCACACCGCGAATACGACATGCCCGTCGTCATGTGGTCGTACCCGCGCGGACAGGGTCTCAAGAACGACACGAAGGAGAGCACTATCGCCTACGCGACCCGAATCGCGCTCGAAATCGGCGCGGACATGGCGAAGGTCAAGTACCCCGGAAGCCGCGAGTCGATGGAATGGGCCGTCAAGTCCGCCGCCGACATGCCGGTCGTCATGAGCGGTGGGTCGAAGACCAGCGACTACGAGTTCCTCTCCAGCGTCGAAGCCGTGATGGACGCCGGTGGTTCCGGACTCGCCGTCGGCCGCAACGTCTGGCAGCGTGATGACCCCGAGCGAATCCTCGACGCGCTCGAAAAGGTCATCTTCGACGGCGCGACCGCCGACGAAGCGCTCTAACGATGGAGACGGTTACAAAAATCATCGAGGTCGTCGCGGCCGCCGCGCCCGAAATCCGTGGCGGTCTCACCGGCCGCCGTCGAAAGGCGGACGAGGAAAACCCAAGCGGGGAAATCCAGATGGCCGCCGACGTGTGGGCCGACGAGTACCTCGAAGCGGAGCTGACGGCCATCGACGGCGTCGGCGAGTTCGCCAGCGAGGAGCGAGAGAGGGTCGTCGATTGCGGCGACGGACTGTCGGTCGCTATCGACCCGCTCGACGGCTCGTCCAACCTCAAATCCAACAACTCGATGGGGACCATCGTCGGAATCTACGATGCGCCGCTCCCGGCGAAGGGAACGGACCTCGTCGCGTCGGCGTTCGTCCTCTTCGGTCCGATCACGACGATGATGGTCGCCCGCGACGATTCCGTGACGGAGTACGTCGTGGAGGATGGTGAACAGCGGGTCGTCACCGAGGACGTGACGCTCCCCGATGACCCCACGGTTTACGGGTTCGGCGGCCGCGTTCCGGACTGGCCCGAGGCGTTCACCGCCTACGCGCGCGAAGTCGAAGACGAACTCAAACTGCGCTACGGCGGCGCTATGATCGGCGACGTGAACCAAGTGTTGACCTACGGCGGCGTGTTCGCCTATCCCGGTCTCGAATCCCGCCCAGAAGGAAAGCTTCGGCTGCAGTTCGAAGGGAACCCGATGGCGTACATCATCGAATCCGCCGGTGGTCGGTCGTCCAACGGCGAGAAATCGATCCTCGAAGTGACGCCCGAGCGACTACATCAACGGGTACCGCTCCACATCGGGAACGCGGACCTCATCGAACGACTCGAAGCCGCGCTGTAGTCGGATTCCCATTTTCGATTTTTTCCGTTAGCTGCTATTCGTCGGCGTCGTCCGTGGCCCGGTCGTCGTCGCAACGGTCGTCGGAGCAGCAGTCGCCGTCGGTCCGCCGACCGTCGTCCGTGGCACGGTCGTCTGATTCGTTCCGCTCACTTGTCGGATACACCTCTGCACGTCGTTTTGCTGCACCGTCGCGACCGTCTGCCCGTTCGAATCGAAGAACGTCGCGTTGACGAAGACGTATCCCGGAACGCCGAGGTCCGCCGTCGAGTTCGTCCACGTCACCTTGCCGTCGGCCGCCGGTTGGAAGTCCCCGGCGGAGATGTTCTGTGTCACCAGCACGCCCGACTGCGGGTTCGAGGCGTTGACCAGCAGCGCCTGCATCCGGTAGTCATCGGGTTGCGTCGCGTTCGCCGTGATTCGGGTGCAGGACAGGTTCGCCGAGAGCGGCGCGGTCGGCGGTGCGGTCGTCGATGTCGTGGTCGGTGTCGCGGTGGCATTCGCCGTCGTGGTTGGTGTCGCGGTGACATTCGACGTCGTTGTCGTCACATTCGCCGTCGTGGTTGTGGTTGGTGTCGTCGTGACGCTCGTGGTCGTCTGCGTAGTAGTCGTGACATTTGGCGTCGTGGACGGCGGTGCGGTCGTCGATGTCGAGGTCGGTGCCTGTGTCGACGTCGCCGTCGTGGTTTGTGCCGATGTCGTGGTCGGCGTCGCGGTGGTCGACGTCGGAATCGGCGACGGAGTCGGCGTTGCCTCGCCGCCCGCTCCCTGTTTTGCGACCGACCGGAGCGTTTTCGGTGGAGCGTTCGCCCTCGACTTCACTCGGTTTGCCGCCTGTTCGGTCCCCGAAACCGCCGTTTGCTGAATCTGGCCCGCGCTGTTCACGTTCCCTTGCGTGGCGGACTGCGTCGCACCGGCGGCCGCGCCGAAGGTGATCGCCTGAATCTG
Organism: Haladaptatus sp. AB618; assembly: GCF_024136965.1. Taxonomy (NCBI): domain Archaea; kingdom Methanobacteriati; phylum Methanobacteriota; class Halobacteria; order Halobacteriales; family Haladaptataceae; genus Haladaptatus; species Haladaptatus sp. AB618. Next base: position 14,474 of record NZ_JAMYJX010000007.1, read on the forward strand.
CGTGACCGAGGCTTTCTGCACCTGCGTGATTCCACCCGTCGCAGCGCCCTGCGCGGCGGCTTGTATCTGCGTGACGGTCGCCTGCTGGCTCTGGGAAACCGCGCCGTTCGCCGCACCACGTGTCGCGGCCTGCACCTGTGAAATGCTCGCCTGCTGGCGCTGACTCGCCACAACGCCGCCTTTACACGCCCCTCTTGCGGCGGCTTGCACTTGTGTGACGCTCACCTGTTGGTTCTGGGTAATGGCCCCGGACGCCGCCCCGGCACAGGCCGACTGAATCTGGGTGATTCGAACGGTCTGCACCTGCGTGACTCCGCCCTGTGCCGAACCCTTCGCGGCGGCCTGAATCTGTTTGACGTTCACGACCTGCTTCTGGACGGCACCTTGGGTCGCACCTTGTGCCGCCCCCTGCGCGACGATTTGAATCTGCACGATGTTCACGATCTGGACCTGCGTGATGCTCAATGCACCAATCGCCGCACCGCGACAGGCCGACTGAATCTGTGAAACGGTGGCTCTCTGCGCCTGTGTGAGTCCACCAGTCGCCGCGCCTTGTGCGGCAACTTGAATCTGTGTGACGCTCACCCGCTGGACTTGGGAGACGGCCCCCGCCGCCGCACCGCGGCAGGCCGCTTGGATCTGTTCGACGTTCACCTGTTGAATCTGTGTCGCACCGCCTCTCGCCGCGCCCATCGCGGCGACTTGAACCTGCTTCGCGTTCGCGGTCTGTGCTTGGGCGGCCCCGGTCGCCGCGCCTCGTGCCGCCGCCTGCACCTGTTGGACCGAAACGTTCTGACGCTGGTCGAGCGCGCCGAACGCCGCACCCTGTCCGGCCTCCTGGATCTGTGAGACGCTCGCTCCCTGATTCTGTACCGCACCGGTCACCGCACCCTGTGCGGCACCGCGTGCCGCCACCTGTACCTGCGTAACGTTCACCCGTTGACTTTGAGCGACTGCGCCGTGGCCAGCACCGAACGCCGCGGCTTGCACCTGCGAGACGTTCGCCCGTTGGGTTTGGGAAACTGCGCCGGTCGTTGCCCCCTGTGTCGCCACCTGTATCTGGGTGACGTTCACGTCCTGACTCTGGAGGAGGGTACCGTGTGCGGCACCGCGCGCGGCGGCCTGAACCTGTTTGACGCTCGTCGATTGATCCTGTGAGACGGCCTGTGTCGCACCCTGTACTGCGGCCTGTCGCTGTTCCTGACTGATGGAGACACCTTGTCGCTGTGCCAACGCGGCCCCCTGTGTGACACCGCGGGCGGCCGCCTCCTCACGGGTCGAACGGTTCGAATCGGTCTGTAACAGTTCACTCGCGCCGTCGTTCACCGACAGTACGGGAAGCGTCGCCGCCGACTCCCCGACCAGGGGTGCCGACGCCTCCATCGACTGGGTGGATGACGTCGTGCCGGAGTTGGTGGGAGAAACGACGGCGATGCTTGCGATGCTGACGAGGAGGACGAGTCCGACCGCGACTACAGCCCGTGTGAATCGATCCATAATATACGACTCACACGCGCGAGACGCACGTCAACCGGAGCCATCGTTAATTCCGTTTCCTCACGTCCCCGGCCGGTTGTGATCGTTGACACGTGGTAGCGTCGCCCGACGGTCCCGGCAATCATTGCGAGTCATCGTGGTAATCGAAATTTCGCGATGACGAGCGGCAACCGAATATAGTCGGTGGTGTACTTATTAGAAATAAATTTATTTGGGCCGATGAATTCCTATCCGTTGGCACGTTTCTAGATGTCTAGATTCACCATTCTTTATCTATGCTGGTCAACTCCTCTTGAGCGTCGCATGAGCAATGAGTCACCATACCGTGACGACTCGGGGAACCGCCCGTCGGGACATCCGCCCCACGTACTTCGTGCCGAACCAGGAGTGAGTAGACCGTCTTTCGATGACATCTTCGAACTCCTGTCGGATAAGCGGAGACGATACGCAATCCACTATCTCTCAACGACTGCGGATGGCGTAGCAACGCTTTCCGACCTCGTAGAACAGGTCGTTGAGTGGGAAACGGAAACGTCGCCAAACGACGTTCCGGACGATTACCGACGACGTATCGAAGCGTCCCTTCATCACACACACCTCCCAAAACTCGCTGACGCGAACATCATCGATTACGATGCACGGAGCGAATCACTTCGGTACTGGGGGCAACCAGTGCTCGAAGAGTACGCGGAGCACGTCGCGGCCATGGAACTGCCGGATCAGTAACCACGTCCCGATTCCGCTCCCATCGTCCTCTCCCTAGACACTTCTTTCTCCACTCTCTCCGTCTCCCGCTCGAAAATATTGTCGCGATAGAAAGGGAAAACGGTTTGAAATCGCTTCGCGCATTCTCATTCATGAAAGTCCGTATCGGTGAAGGGGCGACCGACGAGGAAGCCTCGGCGATCGCCAGCGCACTCGCCGAACACGTCGGCAGCGAGGTGGAAGTGTTCGTCGGTGACGAAACGGAACCGACCGTCACGTGGAACGAACCCGGCGAACCGCTGGAGGACGACCTCGGACCGACCGAGCGCGAGGAACTGCTCCGGGAAGAGATCGAGGAGATCGAGTTGGGCGGTCCGGAGAAGTACAAGGAGCGCCTCTCCGAGAAAGGAAAACTATTCGTTCGGGACCGACTCGACCTCTGGTTCGGAGAAGAAGGGATCAAGTTCGAGGACGGCCGGTTCGCCGAGTTCGACGCGGACGACCAACTGCCCGCCGACGGCCTGCTCACCGGCGCGGCCACGTTCGAGGACCGCGACCTGCACTTCATGGCGAACGACTTCACGGTCAAGGCCGGAAGCATGGCCGCCAAAGGGGTCGAGAAGTTCCTGCGCATGCAACAGCGGGCGCTCCAGAATGGGAAACCCGTCCTCTATCTGATGGACTCCTCGGGCGGGCGTATCGATCAGCAGTCCGGGTTCTTCGCCAACCGCGAAGGAATCGGGAAGTACTACTACAACCACTCGATGCTCTCGGGGCGTGTTCCACAGATCTGCGTGCTCTACGGGCCGTGTATCGCCGGTGCGGCGTACACCCCCGTTTTCGCCGATTTCACCATCATGGTCGAGAACATGTCCGCGATGGCTATCGCCTCGCCGCGGATGGTACAGATGGTCACCGGGGAGGACATCAGCATGCAGGACCTCGGCGGCGCGCACATGCACGCGGCGGAATCGGGAAGCGCGGACCTCGTCGCCCGCAACGAGGAACACGCCCGCGAACTCGTGGCGGACCTCATCACGTATCTCCCCGACAAGGCACACGAGAAACCGCCTCGAAGCGAACCGAAAGCGCCGAAACTGTCGCCGGACGGTATCGACGAGGTCATCCCGTCGAGTCCGAACCGGGCATACGACATGACCGACCTCATTGAGCGCGTGGTCGATTCGGATTCGTACTTCGAACTCAGGCCGGAGTTCGGCGGCGAAATCATCACGGCGTTCGCCAAAATCGACGGCCGTCCGGTCGGCATCGTCGCCAACCAACCGGCACAGCGCTCGGGTGCCATCTTCCCGGACGCCGCCGAGAAGGCGGCCGAATTCATCTGGAAGTGTGACGCCTTCGAGATTCCGCTCCTCTACCTCTGTGACACGCCGGGATTCATGGCCGGGTCCGGAGTCGAGAAGGACGCGATCCTGGAGAAAGGCAAGAAGATGATTTACGCCACCTCCTCGTCCACCGTCCCCAAAATCTCCGTCGTCGTCCGGAAGGCGTACGGTGCGGGAATCTACGCCATGTCCGGCCCCGCGTACGACCCCCAGAGCGTCATCGCGCTCCCGTCCGGCGAGATCGGCATCATGGGTCCCGAAGCGGCGATCAACGCGGTGTACGCGAACAAGTTGAACGACATCGAGGACCCGGAGGAACGCGCCCAGCGCGAGCAGGAACTCCGCGAGGAGTACCGCGAGGACATCGACGTGCACCGCATGGCGAGCGACATGGTCATCGACGACATCGTCCCGCCGAGTACCCTCCGCGAGGAACTCGTCCAGCGCTACGACTTCTACGCCGGTATCGAAAAGGACCTCCCGGACAAGAAGCACGGAACGATCCTGTAATCGGCCGACGGGGACCGACACCTACTTTTTCACGTCCGAACGGCGAAATGACCGTATGAACATTATTCGAATCGGACAGTAGCACCCGCTTGAACACCGGGTGAACCGATAAGGCACTTCATAATAAAGCACCGTTCAGGCGTATCCGGGATGACGTGGAACTACCGCGCCATCACCTATGAGTCATCAGCAGTTCTCTTACCGCTATCAACGCACGGGTTGGTTCGATTTCGACGACGTGGAACGACTGCTCTGGGCCGTCGTCCTCCTCGCGCTGGTCGGCGACCTGGTTACGACGTACGTCGGGTTACAAGTGGGACTCGCCGAATCGAACCCGGTCGCACGCGGCGCGCTCGGCCGATTCGGATTCCTCTCGCTCGTCGGCCTGAAGATGTTCGCGTTGGCCGTCGGATTCGTCTGCCGGACGCTCGTTCCTCGACAGTACGTCACGCTCGTCCCCGCCGGACTCGCGTTCCCGTGGATGTTCGCCGTCGTCGTCAACCTCTCCCTATTCACCCGACTGTGAAACCTCCCCTGTCTACTCGGCGTTCGCCTTTTTGAGCGACAACGCCGTCCTGTCGAACTCACAGACGAGCGTCTCGTCCTCACCATCGACCTTGAACACTTCCACGTGCATGGTGACGACCCCGCGCTCGCCGTCGCTCGTCTCGCGTTTGTCGGTCACGGTGGACTGTGCCCGAATCGTGTCGCCGTGGAAAACCGGGTTGGGGTGTGAGACGTTGTCGTAGGAGAGGTTGGCGACGATGGTTCCGTCCGTCGTGTCCGGGATCGAGACGCCGACAGCGAGACTCATCGTATAGAGACCGTTGACGAGGCGCTCGCCGAACTGGGTGTCGGCCGCGAACTCGGCGTCCAGATGGAGTGGCTGTTGGTTCATCGTCATATCACAGTATTTCTGATTGTCGGCTTCGCTGATAGTGCGCCGCCTCTCGTGTTCGATAGTTTGGCCCACCTCGAACTCCTCGTAGTACAGTCCGGTCATGGCGAGATTTGGGTCAGCGGTGGGAAAAATCCTGTCGGTCTCCGCCGGGTCCGTTGCAACCGTTCCAACCGTTGCACGGCCGATAGCGGGCTGTAACCGGTTCATAACAAAGTAGACAGTATTCGAATGACTTGGCAGTCAGGCAGAATTCAGGTCTAGAGAAATATGAAATATTACAGCACACGACAGTCGACGGCGGACGACACGACGTTCATCTCGGATGGCGGCACCGATTCGGGTTCGAAGCCGCCTCGACCGTCCACCGACGGCGGTATCGACTCGGAACCGGATATCCGCCCCGGACCCGTCGATCCCGGGAGCGAGGAGGAACCGACGACGCCGACGACGCCGATGACACCGTTGAGCGACAGCAGGCGCGTTCACGCGCGGTGGTTCGCCCAAGTCGGTGGGCCGGTCGAAACCACACCCGTCGTCAGGGACGGGTCTGTGTACGTCGGTACCGAGAACGGGTTCGTCTGTAGTATCGACCAGCGGGATGGCGTGAGCAACTGGCTGTTCCAGGCACCGAACGCGGTCGGGTCGCCGACGCCGGGTGGGGACCTCACCTACGTCGGTGACAGGAGCGGGAACCTGTTCGCACTCGACAGGACGAACGGAACGCGTGAATGGTGTTTCGAGTCGGATGCTGGCGTGGAGGAAGCGCCGATACTCGTCGGGAACACGCTGTACGTCGCTTCGCGCGATGGACAGGTGTCCATGCTCGACGCCGAAACGGGTGAGTTGAAATCGTCCTTCCGAACCCCCGCACGAGCGCTCACGTCGATGCAGATAGCGGGTAACACCCTCTACGCGACCGGACTCGACGGTGGGCTGTTCGCCCACGACGTGGACGACGGGGAGGAGTTCTTCCGCTTCGCACCGTCACTCGCCATCGCGGGCGCTCCCGCCGTCGTCGGTGACACGGCCTACGTCGGGACCGTGGACGGCGACCGAATCTACGCGCTCGACGCCGAAACGGGCAAAACCAAATGGCGGCATCAGACCGACGCCGGAGTCTGGTCGTCGCCGGTCGCCATCGGCGGTATCGTTTACACCAGCTCCGCGGACGGGAATATCTTGGCGCTCGACGCGCGGGAGGGTACCGTCAGGTGGTGTGTCGAAACCGACGCCCGCGTGTGGGGGTCGCCCGTCGTCACGAACGAACTGGTCTACGCTTGCAACGACGACGGCTTACTGGTCGCGCTCGACCGCGCCGACGGCCGCACCAGGTGGCATTTCCGAGCACAGGATTCGCTGGTCGGGTCGCCAGCGGTCGGCAGCGAGTCCGTCTACGTCGGTGACGTGGCGGGAATGGTTTACGCCCTGCCGCAGTAAGTCGCTCACCGTCCTCCTCCGTATCGTGCCGTGGTATCTCATGCCGACGCAACGACGGATGGCAAGGCATTTCTCGTATTACTACCGACTAAACTGGCAAGCCTGTCGGAGGCGTCCAACTATGGCATCTACTGGGAAGCAGACTACGGACGAACCGGAAACGGCGGTTGAAACGGCACGACGACAACTGGAGCGCGCGGCGGCGCACCTCGACGTGGACCGCGGCACGATCGAGCGCTTGAAGCACCCCGACCAAGTACACCGGGTTTCGGTGCCGCTGAAGCGGGACAACGGTGACACGGATATCTTCACCGGCTACCGCGCACAACACGACAGCGTGCGCGGACCGTTCAAGGGTGGAATGCGCTACCACCCCGGCGTCACCGAAGACGAGTGCGTCGGTCTCTCGATGTGGATGACGTGGAAATGCGCCGTGATGGACCTCCCGTTCGGGGGCGCGAAGGGTGGCATCATCGTCAATCCAAAGGAACTCAGCAACGAGGAAAAGGAACGGCTCACCCGCCGCTTCGCCGAGGAACTGCGCGACTTCATCGGCCCGATGCGCGACATTCCCGCGCCGGACATGGGAACCGACGCGCAGGCGATGGCGTGGTTCATGGACGCCTACTCCATGCAGGAAGGCGAAACGCAACCCGGCGTCGTCACCGGTAAACCGCCGGTCATCGGCGGTTCCTACGGCCGCGAGGAGTCGCCCGGTCGCTCGGTTGCCATCATCGCCCGCGAAGCGTGTGAGTACTACGACTACGACCTCGAAGACACGTCGATCGCCATCCAAGGGTTCGGGAGCGTCGGCGCGAACGCCGCCCTCTCGCTCCACGAGTGGGGTGCGAACGTCGTCGCCGTCTCCGACGTGAACGGTGCGATCTACGACGAGGACGGACTCGACATCGACGCGATTCCGACCCACGAGGAGGAACCCGAGGCGGTCACGACGTTCGACGGCCACGAGGCGATTCCCAACGAGAAACTCCTCGAACTCGACGTCGACGTGCTCATCCCGGCCGCGATCGGAAATGTCCTCACTGAGGCAAACGCTCACGAGGTGCAGGCGGACATCATCGTCGAGGGTGCGAACGGTCCGACGACGACCACCGCGGACGAGATATTCGAGAAGCGCGGCATCCACGTCATTCCGGACATCCTCGCCAACGCGGGTGGGGTGACGGTCTCGTACTTCGAGTGGCTACAGGACATCAACCGCCGCCAGTGGTCGCTCGAACGCGTGAACGAGGAACTCGAATCCGAGATGCTCACCGCGTGGGACGACGTCCGATCCGAAGTCGAAGAGCGCGGCGTGACGTGGCGTGACGCCGCGTACATCGTCGGCCTCTCGCGTATCGCCGAAGCTCACACGGCGCGCGGACTCTGGCCGTAAAACGGTCGGAAGCGTCCTTCGGGACGTTCACGAACGGAAATCTTTTCTGTCGTTGTTCGGGGGGAGAACCATCACCGGTCGGGCATTCCTGCTCCGATCGCAACGCCGATAGCGATTCCGACCCCCATTCCGAGTGCGATGTTGTCCAGCGCGACACCGATACCGGCGCCGAGAGCGACGCCAATGCCGATACCGACTCCCATGTTGGTGTTCGAATCGGACCCCTCGTCCGCGTTCGACTCTTCCGTTCCCGACGTTTCCGTTCGTTCCATGCCGACGTACCGAAGGGTGGCGGGATAAACCTATCTGGGGAGTTTCCGATTCGATACGTTCTTCGAACGACGAAACTGGCGACGTCGAGGATGCACGAACGAAACCGTTCGGTGGGTTGAAATCGACGCCACACGTCGTTCCCGTATGCCACGACGAAGCGTCATGTTCACGCCGGGCGACCGCCCGGAGATGATGCGAAAAGCACCCGGCGCAGGGGCCGACGTGATCGTGTTCGACTTGGAGGACGCGGTCTCTCCCGAGCGAAAGGACGAAGCCCGCGAGGCCGTCCGTGACGTGCTCACGGACCCGGCGTTCGACCCGGACTGTGAGGTGTGTGTTCGCGTCAACCCGACGGGGATCGCGGCGGACGACGACCTCCGTGGAATCGCCGAGGGTGCCGACGCCATCGATTCGGTCATGCTGCCGAAAACGGAATCGGGCGACGATGCCGAGACGCTGGTTCGACTGCTCCACGAACACGACTGTCGGGTCCCGATCCTCGCGCTGGTCGAGACGGCGAGCGGGGTTCTCAACGCCGCGGAGATCGCGGCGGTGGACGAAACGGCCGCACTCGTGTTCGGGGCGGAGGATCTGTCGGCGGACATCGGTGCGACTCGAACCGACGAGGGGACCGAGGTGCTCTACGCCCGGGAACACGTCGTCATCGCGGCGAGCGCCAACGGCGTCGACGCCATCGATACCGTTTACACCGATTTCGGTGATACGGAGGGATTGAGCGAGGAGACGGAGTTCGCCATCCGACTCGGCTACGACGGGAAGATGGCGATCCATCCGGCGCAGGTCGCACCCATCAACGTGGCGTTCACGCCCGACCCGGAGCGGGTGGAGTGGGCCGAAGCCGTCCTGACGGCGAAAACGGACGCCGACGAGGACGGACGCGGCGTTTTCAGAGTTGACGGTGAAATGATAGATGCGCCGCTCATCGCCCAAGCGGAACGGATCATGGAGTACGCGGACGCTGACAACTGACTCTCTTCCTTATACCTCATTTAGGTATAATAGTTCATGGTTATTTCGTCACGTTTAACAGTGGGTGGGTGGGACTGACAAACGATGTCCGAACAAGCTAATCCGTTCGAGAGCTTGCAGGAACAGATAGACGACGCGTCCGAATATCTCGACGCGTCCCCTGACGTTTTCGAGCGGCTCAAGCACCCCCAGCGGATTCTCGAGACGAATCTCTCTGTCGAGATGGACGACGGGTCCATCGAAGTGTTCAAAGCGTTCCGTTCGCAGTTCAACGGCGACCGCGGCCCGTACAAAGGTGGCATCCGCTACCACCCCAACGTCTCCCGCGACGAAGTGAAAGCACTCTCCGGATGGATGGTCTACAAGACCGCCGTGGTTGATATCCCCTACGGCGGTGGGAAAGGCGGTATCATCATCGATCCCGACGAGTACAGCGAGGACGAGTTGGAGCGCATCACGCGCTCGTTCGCCAAGGAACTCCGCCCGTTCATCGGCGTCGACCAGGACATTCCCGCGCCGGACGTGAACACCGGCCAGCGCGAGATGAACTGGATCAAAGACACATACGAGAAACTCGAAAACACGACCGAACCGGGCGTCATCACGGGTAAAGCGCTCGAAAGCGGCGGCAGCGAAGGCCGCGTCGAGGCGACGGGTCGCTCGACCATGCTCACCGCTCGTGAGGCGTTCGACTACCTCGGCAAGGAGATGGACGGCGCAACCGTCGCCGTGCAGGGCTACGGGAACGCCGGATGGATTGCCGCGAAACTCATCGAAAACCTCGGCGCGAAGATAGTCGCCGTCTCGGACTCCAGCGGCGGTATCTACAACCCAGACGGACTCCACGCACGCGACGTCAAGGACCACAAGAACGAGACCGGTAGCGTCGTCGAGTACGCCGGTGCCGAAGAGGAAATCAGCAACGAGGAACTCCTCACGCTCGACGTGGACCTGCTCGTTCCCGCGGCGCTCGAAAACGCCATCGACGGTGACCTCGCGAAGGACGTTCAGGCGGACGTCATCGTGGAAGCCGCGAACGGCCCGCTCACGCCGGACGCCGACGACGTGCTCACGGAGCGCGACGTTTACGTCTTCCCCGACATCCTCGCCAACGCGGGCGGGGTGACGGTCTCGTACTTCGAATGGGTCCAGAACCGCCAGCGCTTCTACTGGTCGGAAGAGCGCGTCAACGAGGAACTCGAAGACGTCATCGTCTCCGCGTTCGGTGACCTGACGGACGCTTACGAGGCGAACGACCTGCCGAACTTCCGGACTGCGGCCTACGTCGTCGCCCTCCAGCGCGTCATCGACTCCTACACCGAGAGCGGCAACTGGCCATAGCCGACGAATAAGGCCATTCACGGAGCAGTTTTCGAACGACGACGGTTCGATCGAACACCTTTTTTGGCCCGGTCATCGCGTGCGAACGGGGAACGTCCTGTCCTCGAAGGGTACTTTCCGCCGGGGTAGAGATATCATCTAATGACGACTGCCGTTTACTTCGACCTCGACAACACTCTCCTCGAATACACCGCCTCGTTCGGGGAGATAACTGCGCGGTCGTTGCCCGTCGAACCGACGGAGGAGATGCTGGTACGGTATTCGGATGCGGTGTTGGAGGCCATTACGGAACTGCAATCGAATCCGTACGAACGCGCCTTCGCCGCGGTCTGTGCGGAACACGACCTCGATGCGGATCCGAGCGCGTTGGCGACACGCCACATCGAAAACGAGGCCGAGGCCACGCGCATCCGACCGGCCGTACGGCGGTTGGTCGAAACCGTCTCCGCTCGACATCCGACCGGAATCCTCACGAACGGGGACGGGCGGGCACAACGGCGAAAGATCGAAGCGCACGGACTCGAAACGCTCGTCGATACCGTCATCGTCTCGAACGAGTTCGGTGCCCGGAAACCCGACCCGGTGATCTTCGAGGAAGCGAAACGGCGACTCGACGCGGACGACTACATCTACATCGGCGACACCTTCGAAGAGGACATCGTTCCCGCCCGCGAGCAGGGATTCGGAACGGTGTACGTCGGCGACGAGTCACGACCGGCGGCCCCGGTCTCGGCCGCCGATATGACGGAACTCGCGGACGTACTCCTGCCGTTGATCGAAACGACGGGGACGTAAAAGGAACGTCAGAAGTGAACGGGGAGGGGACCGTATCAGCCACTGAGTACACGACAAATTGAAGGTTTAGAAGCGTCTAATCCTCGGTAGTGATGCTGAGCGACGTGATGGAGGACTACTTGAAGGCCATCTATACGCTCCAGACGGAGGACGGGGGTCCGGTAGCGACCTCCGAAATCGCGGACTATCTGGGGGTAACACCGCCGACAGTCACCAGTATGGTTGAAAAGCTGACCGACCGTGGACTGCTCGATCGGGAGAAGTACAAGGGGGTGGAACTCACCGCCGAGGGAGAGACGGTCGCGCTCGAAGTGCTCCGTCACCATCGATTGCTGGAGGCCTACCTGACGGAACATCTCGACTACTCGTGGAGCGAAGTCCACGATGAAGCCGACCGCCTTGAACACCACATCAGCGAGGAGTTCGAACAACGCGTCGCCGAGGCACTCGGGAACCCGACCATCGACCCCCACGGGGACCCGATTCCCGACGCGAACCTCTCGCCCATCGAGGAGGACGACACGACACGCCTGAACGAACACGAGGCCGGTCAACACGTCGTCGTGGCGCGCGTCAGCGACCGCGACGACGAGGAGTTGCGCTACCTCGCCGAAGCGGGAATCTCGCCGGGAACGGAACTCGAAATCGTTGACGTCGCCCCGTTCGGCATGGTGACTGTGTCCGTCCTCGGTGGGGAACAGAGCCTTCCGGAAAGCGTCGCTCGGTCGATTCGCGTCCGGGCGGTCGTCGAAGAAATCGCCTGAGATGGTCGGAGAACCGACGCCGTTAGCGGCGGGTCTCCAAGGGGTCATCAACCGCTACGACGGCTACGGCCCGCTCGTCGCCGCGTTTCTCGCCAATCTGCTCGCCACCTTCGGTGACAAAGGACAACTCGTCGTCGTCACCCTCGCGTCACGCTACGACGCGAAGAAGGTGTTTCTCGGCGCGATGGCGGCGTTTTCGTTGTGGAGTACCGTCGAAATCGCGTTCGGTCACCTCATCGAATCCACCCTTCCAGGGAACGCCATAACGGTACTGACCGGCGGTTTGTTCGTCGTCTTTGGACTTTGGACGTTGACGAACGCGGTACCGAAGTTCGCCGAGGACTCCTCGTCCGACCCACCGCTCGTAACCGGCGGCGGAATGGACGTGGGCATGACTGGGAGGCTGATTCCGGACGAGTTACTGAATCGGATGGGTGCCTACGGCGGCGTGCTTTCGACGTTCGTTTTCATCATGTTCGCCGAGTTCGGCGACAAGACCCAACTGCTGACGATCAATCTCTCGACGACGTTCCCGCACTCGCCGCTTTCGATATTCGTCGGCGTCATCGCGGCGCTCGGTCTCAGGACGGGACTCGACGCCTTCATCGGCGAGCGCTTCGAGCGCGTCCTCCCGACGAAGTGGCTCGAACTCGTCGCGTCGCTCGTCTTCCTCGCCTTCGGCGCGCTCGTCTTCGCCGAATGGCTCGGTTTCCCGTGAACTCCCCGCGCCACTCACCTCTTTCCCCTAACCGCGGTCTTTTACTCACCCCATCCCAAACTGGGTGACAGATGTTTGCCGTACTCGTCTCGGCGTTCGCGGGGGTCGTTCTCGGACTCTCGCTCGCCGCACCACCGGGTCCGATGAACGCAGTTATCGCCGAGGAGAGCGTTCTCCGCGGGTGGCGGTCGGGCTTTTTCGCTGGACTCGGTGCGATGACCGCCGACGCGTGCTTCTTCGTCCTCGCACTCGCGGGCGTCGTCACGGTCGTTCGGGAAGCCCCACTCGTCCGCGGACTCATGGTCGGCGTCGGCGGACTGTTGATGCTGTATTTCGCCTACGGCGCGGCGAAGGACGCGACCTCAACGTTCACCACGGATTCGGTGGATGAGGACGCGAGGGGGTTCCGGAAGGCGTTCGCGCTCGCCATCACGAACCCGTTTCAGATCATCTGGTGGCTCACGGCCGGCGTCGGTCTGCTCGACCCGGGTCAGTTCGACGTGCTCTCGGGACTCCCCGGACACCTCACGGTATCGACCGGCGGGCCGATAATCATCGTCGGTTTCTTTTTGGGCATCGCGTGCTGGATTACGGGCTTTCCGGCGGCGCTGTCCGCGGCAGAAAAACGGATCGACTCGCTCGCACCGGCCGTCGCGTACATCAGTGCGGGAATTCTCGCGCTAGCGGGGATTTCGTTCCTCTACGACGCCGTGACGACGCTCGCATAAATTAGTCGGATTCGAATTCGATCTTCCGTCCGCTCAGCGTCCGGTGCCGCGGGGCGAACCCGACGGTTCGGCGTCCATCTCGGGAACTTCGTCTTCGAGCCATTCGCGGAACCACTTCACGCGCTTGAGTCTGCGGTGAGCGATGTCCTGTGCCGTCTCGCTCTGCACGCGGGAAGACGCGTCCTTGCCACGTTCGAGCACGCGGTCCACCATCTCGGCGGCGGCCATGTGCGTCCGCGCCTCGTAGCCCATGCGCAACAACATCAAGGCGGTCCCGTTCGCGCCGACCTTGTCGAGCATGTCGGCTTCGATGAGGGACTGGGCTTCCTTCGAGAGGCGCGAGAGGTCCCCCTGATAGGAGTGGTCTTCGACGGCTTTGCACACCTGGTCCACGAACGATTCGGGGAACTCCCCGTGCGATTCGAGGTACTCGCGGGCGACCCGCGCACCTTCCTCGGCGTGGACTTCCTGATCCGCGTCGAGTTTGGCGATGTCGTGAAACAGCGATGCGACGCGGGCGACGTCCACGTCGGCCCCTTCGCGTTCCGCTATCGTTTCCGCGAGGTTCACGACGTTGAGAATGTGGTTGAATCGGTAATCCGCGGAGTGCCACGGATACCACCGCATGCGTCCCCCACTTTCTTCGTTTTGGACGCTCGCATCGAGATACTCGTACACGAACGTCTTCATCTCCTCGAATTCGGAATCGGAGACGGGTGAACCCTTAATTTCGACACCCACAAAAATCCCTCCAGCGTTCAGCATTCGTACTCATTACTGATACAAACGCACGATTCGCTCTTTAGCGTTACGACGAGGTCATTAAGTCCCGGGTGTTCTTCTCCCCGTGTATGACCGAAGCGTTGTACCTCGAAGCGACCGAGGAGCGGGAATTCGAAGCCACAGTCGAGCGCGTCGTCGACGACCGCGTCGTGCTCGACCGAACGCTGTTCTACCCTGAAGGCGGTGGCCAACCCTTCGATACTGGAGTTCTCGAAACCGACGGCGAGACGTGGAACGTCACCGACGTACAGAAGAAGGACACCGTCTACCACACCGTCGATGGAACCCCGCCCGAAGCGGGGACGACCGTCACCGGACGAATCGACTGGGACCGACGATACGCCCACATGCAGTATCACACCGCCCAGCACCTCCTCTCGGCGGTGTTGTTGGACGAGTACGACGCGAGCACGACCGGAAACCAATTGTACACCGACCGCGCCCGAATCGACTGTGGCTACGAACGGTTCACCGACGAGGAGTTCGCCCACATCGAGTCGGTCATGAACGACCGCATCGAGGACGGACTGGAAGTCTCGTGGTACGAACTGGACCGCGAGGAAGCCGAGTCCTCCCTCGACCCGGAACGAACGCGGATCCATCTGCTCCCAGAAAGTATCCGCGAAATCCGTATCGTGGAGATCGAAGCGTTCGATAAAACCGCCTGTGCCGGGACACACGTCCGACGGACCGACGAACTCGGGGAGTTCAGGATTACCGGTCGGGAGACCAAAGGAAGCGACGAAGAGCGATTGAAGTTCGTGCTGGATTAGTGAGACGCCAACTGGCGCTCGTCTACGAGCGGCAACGAGTCGAGTCGCGCCGCCGTAATCTCAGCGAGGGCATCGCTTCGGGCGGAATCCTTCTTCGCGTGCATGTAGGCTTCCCTCGTGCCCTCCGGACCTGCCGTGGGAACGAATCGAACGGTCGTCCCGTGTCGGTCGATGTCGAACAGGAGGTACGCCTGTGGGAACGAACACAGCGACGGGGCGAGGAGTTCGCGTACGCCCATCGTTTCGGCCGTCGCCGGGACGTGCAAATGACCGGAGACGTGGAGCGGAACGTCGTGTCGGGAGAGGAGTTCGGCTAGGTCGCTCGCGTTTTGCATCGGGAACGACGACCGCCACGAATGGGCGTCCGTTTTATCGCCGAGACCCGGAAGGTTGTGATGGGAGACGACGATCGGGGCGTCCGTCTTCGGAAGCGTCTCGTCCAGCCACGCGAGTTGTTCGGCGGAAATACAGCCGTCGTGGCAGTCCGACAACGTACCGGTCGGCGTCGATGCGCTGTTCAATCCGATGACGTCCACGCCGCCCACCTGCCGATGGAACGGGAGTTCTTCGGGCGTGAAGTTCGATTCGAACGAGGAGAGCGCCGGTGTCTCGTGGGCGTCGAACGACTTCGGAACGTCGTGATTGCCGGGGACGGCGACGAACGGAACGTCGAGGTCAGCGAGGAGCGATCGGACGGTTTCGAAATCCGCGACGGACCCATCCTCCGTGAGGTCGCCCGCGAACACGACCGAATCCACGTCACGGCTGTTTACGTCCTCGATAACGGTCCGGAGGCGGTCGCGTGTTCGGTGGAAGACCTTCCACGTCCCCTGCTTTTCGGTAGAGACGTGCATGTCGGAGACGAGCGCAATCCTCGTTTTCGTCTGACTTCGAGGATGCGAGAATCGAGCGAATAGAGGACCGGAGTCGGTAGTCGCCTCGGATGATTCGATGACCGCGTCAGTTGGGCCGGATTTCTCGGTGATTTCCAGCGCCATCCCCTCTTCGAGCATCATACGTGTAAACTGCCGCGAGAAGTATAAACCTAGCGTATAGAATATATATCTACCACCATATTCTATATAGACTTGGCCGAATAGTCTATTAGGGATCAGGTCATGTCCGACACACATGTCTGACTGACTTTCATTACGTCACACGTCGAAACGGAAGGTGAGGATGAGCACGAGAAGCCTCCAAGGAATCGGAACAACGAGGACGACGACGACAACGGAGTCGTCGTCTCCCTATCTCAACAAGATTCTACAGTTGATGGGGTTGTTTTTCTTCATCAACGGGATCTATGTAGCGTTTTTCTCGGATAACATATTCACGGCGTTCGGCTACTACTTCGTGGTGATCGCTGCCATCTGTGCGATACTGTCACGGGCAATCTCGCCGGAAGAACCACTCATCTCCAAGGAAACGCAACGCAAAGTTCGACAGCTAGCTGGCGGTTCGACGTCGACTCAGACACGCCGTTCCGGACGCCAACGTTCGGGACGACAAAGCGAGTTCGACGTTCGTCGGTATCTTCGTAAGGTCGTGAAAGCAGTAGAGCGAATCGACGTGGGCGGGTCGACGTCGCGTGGCAACGGCCGCGACCGGCTCTAAACCCCTATTTTCCATATTATATTACAGATTCAGATCACTCGCTATCGAAATCACGTTTCCCCCGATACTGGCCGTTTTCAGCAGCGAGACCGCTCGTAGAGAGTCAATGTTCCGTCTTCGACAAAATCGTCCCCATCGTACACGCTTAGTTTAACATATCCCTTCGTGAGCAGTTTGTCCAACGGTGGTGTCTCATTCGGATCGAAGCGAAGCGACAGACACAACGATCCGTCCTCCTCGAACTGTGCATTTTTTACTGTCATCCCATATCGCCCATGTTGTCTATATCTCATAAGGAGTCTCGATTGATGGTAGATATTACAGAAGTAGCGCGAGGGTATATGTCTTGTTTCTATTTGTTAGCGAACCCATCACTTGTCTGTAGAAAGGACATATCCAAATACAACTGATCGAGAGCTGTAACGGACTATTTCGGCGATATCGATCCGTGTCGCTTTCAACACTCACTGGTGTGTGCTAACGATAGTCTGACGTTTTCGAATCGTTTTATAATGAGATGTTCGTCAAAAACGGGTAGGCCGATTCAATTTGCTTGTGGACGATTCGACGAGCGTGTACGACCGGCTCAGAGTCGGGTAACGTCCTCCTACTGACGAATGATCACGTTACTCTCCCCCTGACTGGTTTCGAAATGAGGAAATGGCAGATTAATTACTGACAACAGGATATTTATGGAGCATCGCGTATATATGAACATACCACATATGAATCGGAATCGATCAATCGCAATCGTCCTCGTCATCTCCGTGCTCCTCGCCGGTTGTGCCGGTCTCGGTGGTTCGGATACGACGAGTTCGAGTACGGCGACGACGACCACGACGAGCGCCCCCACATCGACGAGTTCGAGCGCGTCGACGACGACGGCGACGACTACGACCACCACGACGACCACGACCACGGAGGAAACCACGACGACGGAAGAGGCTTGGGAGCCGCCAAAAGCACCGAACACGCCGTTCCAGCACAAGGAGGACCCCACCCGCTTGAAGAGCGTCAAACTCGTGGACAAGGTGAAAGCCAAGAGCGGTAACGGCTACTCCAACTTCAACGTCGAAGTCGTCGCCAACACGTCCATGAAGAACGTGGACCCGGAACCGCTCGTCGACGGTGACCCGTACTTCCTCGTCCAAATCAACGGCAAGAACGTCGGTCGGACGGGCGTCCGATTCCAGCACGACGAAGGTACTTACCCCGTCGATATCGACAAGAGAGCGTTCGAGCAGTTCAACGACGGCACGCTCCACGTGACGGTGTACCTGCTCGACAAGGACCACCAACACGACGACGTGTACGCCAAGTGGACCGGCACCATCCAGTATAGCTCGAAGTAAGCGGTTCGATTCTTTTTTCTAGTTTTTTAGCTCGTGATGAGTAGCACTCCGCTATCGCTACTCCGGATAGGTGGCAGAATTCGTTCCGACTACCGACAAAGTACTTACCACGAGTGTTCCAAAATCCGAATATGATCGAGATCGGAAAAACGCTCTTCGGACTCGTACTCCTCGTCGGGGGCGTGTTTGCGTACCGGTACGCCTATGAGTTGTCACGGTTGAGTGAACGTCTCGATTCCATCGGGAGCACGATGTCTTGGGACGAGGTCGAACCGACAAACTGGCGGGTCCTTCTCAGTCAACTCACGAGCGTCATCGTGGCGGGCGTCGGCGTACTGATGGTGCTCAGAGGGGTATTTTAATTTCCGAATTATCGAGAATTACTCGGGACGCGTGCCACGGCGAGCATTTCTCGGGAAACGTCTACGACCGTTCGGTCTTCCCGAAGTTCCCGGAGGAGTTCTCGCACCGTCCCCCGAGCCTCTTTTTCGTGAGTTTCGAAATCGACGTCGAGCATCGTGCAGATACCGTTGAACCCTGCGGTCCGCTCTACGCGCAAGTCGGCTTGCGCGAACTCCGCTTCCAGTTCAGCGAGGCGATAGTAGTGGCACTCGGTCCAATCCGGTTCGTCGTACGTCTGCATGGCGAGTTCACGGGTGTAGTCACCCGAGCGTGCCTCGGGAAGCAGTAACGGATACGTCGTCTCCAAATTCCCTTCGCGAAGGATGATTTCGAGGTTCGCCAACCGCCCGAAGACGGAGACGACGATAGGTGAACCGGGAGTCGAGACCCGACTGAGTTCGTCGAGCGCCGCTGCCCTCCCGTCGGCATCGAGAATATGTGAGAGCGCACCACCGAGACAACACACGCCGTCGAAGGTGTCATCATCGAACGGAAGTCCACGGAGGTCGCCTTGAACGGTACGAACCTGATCAGCAACGTCGTGCTCGGTGATTTTCTCACGCCCGGTACGAAGCTGTGTTCGACTCACGTCGAGGAGAACGGGGCAGTTTCCACGCTCGGCGAGGCGAATCGCATACCGACCGGGGCCGCCACCCGCATCGAGAATCAATCCGTCGTCCGGAAAGAACTCATCGAGGTACTCGAACGTCCCTTCAAACGCGATTTCCGAGAGGAACGAACCTCGGCGTCGGCCCCACTCCCAGTCGGCTTCTTCGTCGTAGAACCGACGGGGGTTCATCGAGTCGAACATACACGTTCTGTGCGTTCTTCAGTTATAATCTCTTCCGTGGGAGTTGAAATTTCGTTCAGATAGCTTCTGGATTTACTCCGCGACAGAAGTCACTGTGTTTCGGGATGACTACTGTAAAATTCTAGTAGTCCCGGGCGGATTCGAACCGCCGTCAATGGCTGTCTTCCGCAGTTGGAAAAACCAACCACGTCCAAAGGCCATTATGATTGGCCGCTACACCACGGGACTGCGATTACGCATCTTCGGATAATGCGTCCTGGTACAAGTGTGTTGCTTTTCTTGGTTAGTTTGGAAGAGTCGTATTCCCCTCTTCCACATTTCGATGACAACTTCTGCAGAGGGTGATGACGTTGTCCAAACGATGTGCTTCTTGTGGGTTATCAAATTCACGTAGTCGGATAATGTGATGCACATCCGGTGTTTGTCCGATTTCTGACTCTGTTTTTCCACATTGTTGGCACGTCCTAGCATCTCTTTCAAGCGCTTGCTGTCGAATACGCCACCATCTTCCAGTATAGTTAATTGTAGAATCTTCCCACTGGTGATGGTTTTCTCCAACAATATTTTCAGATAGCCAGCTGCCATAGCAACCCATATCACAAAATATTCCTCTGCTACGACCCTTATTTCGAGATGGTCGGACAATCATCTGCTCGTGACAGTACAAACATTCTGTTTCAATTCGCTTGCCCTTCTTTGATGGGTTTTCGGGAAGTAAACCCGTAGCTTTTTGAATACAATCTGAACAATAAATCCCCTTCTTATTTGAAGGATAATAGCTAAACTCACTCCCACATTCATGACACTCAGTAATCACTCTTCCACCACGCCAGTTCCCATTATTTTCAGCAGCGTTGGGCGAACAGCTCTGACAAAATTGCTTCCGAGCTTTTTCATCGTAAAACTGTTTTCCACACCCTTTGCACGTCCTATTTGGAAGGCTCTCACCATGTTTATGAGTGTGATGTATTCTCACCCCTTGTTGCGAATCAAATGATTTGTTGCACGTCGGGCAGCCCACCATAGTCACTATTGACTATGTAGTCACATTATATATATAGTTTAAGAATTGAAATCTGGTTTCACTGACCGAAATCCCTTTGGTCAATTCTTCAGTCCGCGAATCCGTCTTCGACCAGATGTTCACACATGTCCTCGTCGGCGTAGAAGCAGTCCGGACACTGGGGTTCGCGGTCGATGATGGTGTCCAGTCGGTTCGCGACGGTTTCGTCGATGACGCTTTCCAGTTGTTTCGCCTCCATCTGGAAGTCATCGACTTCGAGGACGTTGGCGAGGAAGCGTTCCAGAATGCAGTAGGTCTGAAGCGCGTCGCTGGCACGGGCTTCGCCCTCTTCGGTAAGCGTGACCCCGCGATACTTTTCGTGCTCGACCAACTCCCGTTCCTGGAGTTTGCCGACCATTTCGTTGACGCTCGCGGGACTCACGCCGAGTCGGTCCGCGAGTGCCCCGGTCGCCGCCGGGCCGTCTTCGATACGCTGGACGAGATAGATCGCTTTGAGATACTGATCTGCTGTGTTCATTCTGCG
The DNA here is from genome assembly GCF_024136965.1 of Haladaptatus sp. AB618. Classification (NCBI taxonomy): domain Archaea; kingdom Methanobacteriati; phylum Methanobacteriota; class Halobacteria; order Halobacteriales; family Haladaptataceae; genus Haladaptatus; species Haladaptatus sp. AB618. The sequence continues at coordinate 35,157 of NZ_JAMYJX010000007.1, forward strand.
TCCTCCATCAATTCCGCGACTTCTTCGGCACCCTCTGCTTCCTCCGCTCGAATCCCCGAGAGCGTTTCGAGCAGTCGCTCCCGCTCGACGCCGAACGTCGTCTCGCTCTCCTCGATGGCGACGATGAGGTCGTCGTAGAACTTGTACGCCGTCTCCTCGCCGTGCAGTTGGTCGTAGAGCACGCCGTCGAAATCGTCGGGGGCGGTCTGTGCGTACTGCTCGCCCACCAACAGTTCGATCTCCTCGAACGGAATCGTCTCGGCATCGAGCTCGTCGATCAACGATTCGAGTCGACCCCTGTGTTCCGCCGATTCCTCGCGTGCCTCCGCGAGCATCTCGCGTATGTCCTTGTGAAGTTCGTCCTGTTCCTCCGAAGGGAGGGTCTCGAAATGACGCGCAGCCCGTGCCTCGACGACTTCTTCAAGTACGACGCCGATTTGGAGCAAGCGCGCGAGTTGGCGGTCCGACGAGACGCGCTGACTCACACTCATATCCGTGAAAAAGTGGTGGGGAAACTTAACACTCCCTGATGTCGGTCGCGGAAACGAAGGGAAAGAAAACGGTGAAGATCAGTAGTCGAGTCGCTCGACGATCTTCGCGTCGAGGTCTTCACGGAGCTCCTCGACTTCGACTTCGTCGAGAACGGGGACGAAGAACCCTTCCACGAGCATGTTCTTGGCCAGTTCGTCCGGCACGCCGCGCGATCCCATGTAGAACAGGTCCTCCTCGTCGACCTGTCCGACCGTCGCGGAGTGGCTGGCTTCGGTGTCGTGGTTGTTGATGATGAGTTTCGGCGAGGCGTCGGCTTCGCTCTGGTCCGAGAGCATCAGCGTGTTCTCACGCTGGTAGGAACTCGTGTCCCACGCGTCCTTTCCGACGTCCTGGACGCCCTCGTAGACGGAGCGCGCTTCGTCGTCGAGCACGCCGCGGGTGACGAGGTCGGCCGTCGTGTGTTCGTTCTTGTGCCAGACGCGGGCAGCGACGTCGAAGTGCTGGTCGTCGTGACCGAAGAACGCGCCGACGGTCTTCGTCTCCGAGCCTTCGCCGTCGAGCAGCGTCTCGACGGAGGATTTGGTGAGTCGAGAGCCGACGTTCCCCTCGACCCAGTTGACGGTGGCGTGGTCGGCGGCGGTACCACGCTTCAACGTGTAGGTGTACGTCTCCTCGTCGACGTCCTGCAGGGAACCGTACTGGACGTGGCTGTTCTCGCCAGCCGCGATTTCGACCAGGCCGCTGTAGTAGCGTTCGCCTTCCAACTCTTCACTCTCCTGGCGTTCCATGATGGTCACCGAGCTCGATTTCTCGGTGACAACGAGCGTGTAGTTGAACAGCGACTGGCTCTGCATCGTCGTCCGAATCGTCACGTCCTCGGCGTCGACGCCCTCGGGGACGTAGACGAGCGTACCGGACGTGAACAGCGCCGTCGAGAGCGCCGTCAGGTAGTTGTCTTCGGGGTCGATGACGGAGCCGAAGTACTCCTCGACGATCTCCTCGTGCTCGTCCAGCGCGTCGGACAGCGAGAGGACGGAGACGCCTTCGGGTTCGACGCGCTCTTTCTCCTCTGCGGCCGACAGCGGATCGACGAAGCTGTCGTAATCGAGCGCGTCGAGGTTCGTCCAGTCACGTCCCGGCGTTCGAATGACGTCGGGCATGTCGAGGTCGTCCAACGCGGAAAGCGCGTCGAGACGTGCTTCGAGCAGCCACTCGGGTTCGCCGAGGTCGCTCGAAATCTCGCGGACGGTCTCCTCCGAGAGGGTGCTGTGAACCTGCGTGCTCATCCGAGGCTGCCCTCCATTTCGAGTTCGATGAGGCGGTTGAGTTCGACCGCGTACTCGATGGGGAGTTCTTCCGTGATGGGTTCGATGAACCCGCTCACGATCATCTGTTTCGCGTCGTCGTCGTCGAGACCGCGGCTCTGGAGGTAGAAGACGTCCTCGTCACCGATTTTCCCGACGGTCGCCTCGTGGGCGACGTTGACGCGGTTTTCGTTGATCTCCATGTACGGCATGGTGTCCGACGTGGACTCGTTGTCGAACATCAGCGCGTCACATTCGACCGACGTGGACGAGTCGACTGCCCCTTCGCTGATGTGAACGAGACCGCGGTAGTTCGTGCGGCCTCCGTCCTTGCTGATGGACTTCGACTCGATGGTCGAGTTGGTGTTCGGCGCGTTGTGGTACACCTTTGCGCCGGTGTCGATGTTCTGTCCCTCGCCCGCGAAGGCGATGGAAATCTGGTTCGCGGACGCGCCGCGACCCTTGAGGATGGAACACGGGTAGAGCATGGTGGATTTCGAACCCATGCTTCCCGAGACCCACTCCATGCGGCCACCTGCTTCGACGATGGCGCGCTTGGTGTTGAGGTTGTACGTGTTCTTCGACCAGTTCTGCACGGTCGAGTACTGGACGTGAGCGTCCTCGCCGACGAAGACCTCAACGCCACCGGAGTGGAGGTTGAACGCGGAGTATTTCGGTGCCGAACAGCCCTCGATGTAGTGGACTTCGCTGCCCTCTTCCGCGATGATGAGCGTGTGTTCGAACTGGCCCATCCCTTCGGAGTTCATGCGGAAGTACGCCTGCACCGGCATCTGGACGGTCACGTCCTCGGGGACGTAGACGAACGACCCTCCGGACCAGACCGCGCCGTGGAGCGCCGCGAACTTGTTGTCGCTCGGCGGCACGCACTTCGTCATGAAGTACTCTCGGACGAGGTCCTCGTGCTCCTGGACCGCTTGGTCCATGTTGCAGAAGATGACGCCCTTTTCCTCCCACTGTTCCTGCATGTTCTGGTAGACGACCTCGGACTCGTACTGGGCACCGACGCCGGAGAGCGCGTTGCGCTCCGCCTCCGGGATGCCGAGTTTGTCGAAGGTGTCCTTGATGTCGTCCGGGAGGTCGTCCCAGTCGTCCGCGCCGCCGCGTTTGTCGACGTCGGGGCGGATGTAGGGAACGATCTCCTCGACATCGAGTCCCGAGAGGTCGGGCTGGCCGGGCCAGTCCGTCGGCATGGGCATGTTCTGGTAGTGTTCCAGTGCGCGAAGACGCCGCTGGAGCATCCATTCCGGTTCGTCCTTGTCCTCGCTGATGAGGCGGACGACCTCCTCGGTCAGTCCCTTGTCGGACTTGACCGCGGCTCGCTGTTCCTTCTTGAACTCGAACCGTTCTTCCGTATCTGTCTCTTTCAAGTGGTCCTGATCTGAACTCATGATATCACCTTATGCGGTCTCGTAGACCTGGTCGCGGACCCAGTCGTACCCCTTGTCTTCGAGTTCCTCGGCGAGCTCCGGGCCGCCTTCCTTGACGATTTCGCCGTCGAGCATGATGTGGACCGTGTCGGGTTCCACGTAGTCGAGGATACGCTGGTAGTGGGTAATCTGGAGGATGCCAGTACCCTGCTCGTCGCGGAGTGCGTTGATTCCTTTCGATACGTCCTGTAGGCGGTCGATGTCCAGCCCCGAGTCGATCTCGTCCAGCACCGCGATGGACGGTTCGAGGATGGCGGCCTGCAGCACTTCGTTCTGCTTCTTCTCACCGCCGGAGAACCCGGCGTTGAGGTAGCGCATGGCGAACTTCTCGTCCATGTCGAGTAGTTCCATCTTCTCCTTGAGGAGTTCCTGGAACTCGGCGACGCCGACTTCACCGTCGTCGGCCGGGCCTTCCATCGGACTGGTGTCGTAGCCGGACTCTTCCTCTTCGTCTTCAACTTCGTCCTCTTCACTGAAGAGGTCTTCGCGCTCTTCGAGTTTCGCGTTGAGTGCGGTGCGGAGGAAGTTGGACATCGTGACCCCTTCGATTTCCGCGGGGTACTGGAACGCGAGGAAGATGCCGAGCGCCGCGCGCTCGTTCGGTTCCATTTCGAGAAGATTCCACGTCCGCTTGTCTTCCGGAATCTCGATGTCGCCGAAATCACCCTCTTCGAGGTGTAGGAGTACCTCTCCCTCGGTGACTTCGTACGCGGGGTGTCCCGCGATGACTTTCGACGTCGTCGATTTCCCGCTTCCGTTCGGTCCCATCAACGCGTGAATCTCGCCGGATTCGACTTCGAGATCGACGCCGTTGAGGATCTTTTCGCCTTCTTCCACGACCTCTGCGTGGAGGTTTTTCAGTTCGAGCGTTGCCATTGTTAGGTTCACCTAAGTCGTTTAGACGAAGGGTAGGTCGTCCCATAACCGTTTCGCATTCCTGTGCAATCGATTTTCGGAAAGGAAAAAATAGTTTCCCAGAGTGGAAAAGGAGTGCCCTCCAGGACGGCGCAAGAACGGATCGGAAATCAAACCGACCCAGTCACATGAAACTGCTGAGGCCGGTCTGCTGTTGGCCCGTTTTCACTTCCTCCCACGAGACGTCGAGCGCCTCCAGCACGCGCTCGATGGGGCCCTTGAGCGTCTTGTCGAGCATCTTGTCCCAATCGATTTCGAACTCGTCGGGAATCTGGTCGGCGTACTCGAAGCAAATGACGTCCTGTTCGTGTTTGAACTCGCCGTACAGCGTGTCCGGACGAGCGTCGAACTCCCCTTCACGCTCGATTCGCTCGAAGTACGCTGGATGTACCTTCTTTAGATAGAGGCGTTTCGGCTTGCTTCCGCGCTGGAAGTTGGTTCCAAGCAGGAGGTTCGCGTACTTCGCGCCGCGAACCTGTGCCGTATCGGTGTCGTAGTTGTCGAGTCGTTTGCCGATACCGCCCGGAATGGCGACCTCGTTCAAATCGACGTTCCCGTCCTGGAAGTCCACGATGATGTCGTGGACGTACTCCTCCACGTCGTCCAAATCTTCCCCGGTTACGATCATCTCGATGACCTGCCGCTGGACCTCCTTCGTGATGGGCGCGATGTCCGAGCGTTTGTACTCGAACCCGGTGATGTCGATGTCGTCTACGTCCTTGCCTTCCTTCCAGATGATGTAGCCCGCGTACCGCTTTTTCTTGCCCGCCTGGAAGAACCGCCGGTACAGTTTCTCGAACTCGATCTGGAAGCGATGTTCGTTCGCGTTGAGTTCCTCGCGCGCGAACTCGTCATAGCGGGAGTTGATGTGCTCCTCGATTCCGAAGGACTGTTCGAGGGCCTCGTCCTTCGCGATGTCGCCGCCGAGTTCGAGCATCACCGAATCGGTGTCCCCGTATGCCACTTCGTAGTCGATTTCGTTCGCCGCCGTCTCGGTGAACTCGATGACTTCCCGGCCAGTGGCGGTGATGGCCGCGCCCATCTCCTTGTCGTAGAGGCGGAACCGGTCCCACCCCAGCACGCCGTACAGCGAGTTCATGATGACCTTCACCGCGGCTTGCTGCCGGTCGTAAATCCCGTACTCGGCGCTGTTCGGGTCGTGTTCGTTCCGCAGTCCCTTTTTCTCCTCGCGCTCGGCCAGCGTTTCCGTGATGATGTCGCGGATGATGCCGTCCTCGTCCTTCCGGAAGTGGGTGCCGTTCGGCGCGACGTAGGTATCCCCGTCGAACGTTTCCGGGTCCACCTTCGTCTCGGGGGACGCGTTGATGGTCGCCATCGACATCGGATACAGGGATTTCAGGTCCAGCACCGTCACGTTCTCCCTGACGCCTGTAATCGGGTCGAACACGGCACCGCCCTCGTAATCCTCGCTCTCGACCTGCCCCTTCGACGGGAGCGCGAACTGACCGTGGGCTTTGTGCAGGACGTACACGTCCACCGCATCGCCTGGCGTCGTCGCGTCTTCGAGTTTACATCCGACGAACGAGGCGACCTCCTTCCAGAAGGTGACGATGTCCTGTTTCTTGTCGAGTTCGACGCAGAGTTCCACGTCCCGAACGTTGTACTCCAGCAATCGAGTCGGGTTCTCCTCCCAGAGGTCGCCGATGTCGCCCGCGTAGCGCTCCTTCCCGACGCCGAGTTCGACCTCGCCGACCGCGTCCAGCCGATAGGAGTCGAGTTCGCTGAACTGCGTTCGTTTGTACGCGTACAGCAGGTCGAAGACGACGCGACCCTTGACGGTCGGGCCACCCCAGTCGCTCCGCCACACTTCGTTCACGCGTGAGAGTCGGTTGTAGTTGAGGTCGTAGTCGTGATGCGGTCCCTCCAACCGTTCGAGTCGGTCGAGGAAGTACGGCGCGTCGAAGTCCTCGAAGTTCCACCCCGTGAGGACGTCGGGGTCGGTGTCGTCGATGTAGTCGAGGAACGAAGCGAGCATGGCCTCCTCCGTCTCGAACGTCCGGACGTCGATGGACGGTTCCTCCCGAAGCGGTTCGTATTCCGGGAGGTCCGTCGGCAGGTCGGCCTCGCCGTCGGGCGCGTCGAACAGCCACGCGATGTACTCGTCGCGATAGGAGTCGTGACTCGTCAGACAGACGATCGGCTCCTCGCCGTCCTCCGGGAAGCCGGAGCGGTCGTCGACTTCGATGTCGAAGGTGTGTACCCTGAGATTTGCCTGCACCTCGGCCGCTTCTACTTCGCTTTCCTGAACGACGAGGCCGCCGTCGTCCCGTCGTCGTTCCGGAATCCGAATCCCGCTGTTGATGTCCTTGTCGATGAGAAACCGGTTGGGAAAGAGGATGTCGGCCTCGAAGTGCTCGAACTCGTCGCGGATGTTACCGACGTCGCGTGGCGTCCGACCGAAAATCTTGGTCAACTGCTCGCCACGGATACTCTCGTATCCCTCCTCCGAACCCGTAATTCGGCCATCGTTCAGCTTCCCGTCGTTCAGCGTCTTCGTCGGCGCGTAGAAGTACGGTTGAAAGCCGACGACGCGGACGTGTTCCTGTTCGTCGTCCGACGTCCGGCCGAAGACGTGGATGATGGGTTCTTCGTCGTCGCCGTTCCCGTCGATGGTGTAATCTACCTGTGTCACCGCGAGTTCGATGGTTCCCTGCGAGTCCGGGAGCCAATCGGTATCGGCGTCCACGACGTGCGCCGTCGTGTCGTTTGCTCCTGCAACGGCGTGGGCTTCCGCTGCGGGGCGTTCCTCGCCGCCCGCAAAGTCGCCAAGCCCGGATTGAGTCATGTCGATTGTTTTTGGCGCTTCCGGGTAAAAACCCTCCCGTTTGTGCCAGTCCCGGAAGGGGAAAGAGATTTAATGTGTTAACTCATAGCACAGGTTGAGGTCAAGCCAATGTCTGACCGTGCAACAGAAGACGGAACGCTGGACTGCGCAGAAACCGAACTACCGGTTCCCGACGAACCGATGAGTTCGATTGAAGCCTATGAGACGGAGGACGGTGTCGTATTCTACGATGCCAACAATCCGCTCGGCTGGCTCAAGGCGTCCAGCACGGTCACGCTAGAAAAACACGTCTGAATCGACTCCGAACGCTTTTCCCTTTTATCCACCAACGTTCGACACCGTGTCCGACGACTTCGGCGATGACGATGAATCCTCGGAACCTGATGAGGCTTCTGAAGGGGGTCTATTCCCGAAAAATCCGGCCGACTGGTTTCAGGTCGGCGGGGTGAACGACAGTGATTACAACGGGCCAACGGTCCGCGATTACAGCGAGGTGGACGCACCTTCCGAGATCAAAAACGAGTTCTGGAGACAAGTGCTGTTGTTCAATATCGCCATCTTCTGTCTCGCCCTCGGCGTCTTGCTCATCGCCTTCGAGCAACGATGGGCCTTCGGCGGCGGATTGCTCGCCGTCGGCGTCGTGGCGTTCGTACGCGGGTACCGCCGTTATCAGGAGTTCCAGAAGGACTAACCCGTCCGCCGCCGCTAGAACGACCGTATGCGAACCGTGCGCGACGAATCGGGGAAGCCGTATCTACTGGTCAAACGGTCGAGCGAGTCAAGCCTCGTCCGCGACCCGAAAACTGGAGAGGAGCGATATCTCGAAAACGATAGTCTCGAACCCGCCGAGGGGGAATCCCCACTGGAAACCGCTGCACGCCGAGTACACCCATCGGTCAGACGAATTCTCACCGCCGTTCCGAACGACCGCGCCCTCGGCCTGTTGGTCGAGTTGTTCGAGCGGGGGGCGGTTCCGGCACGAACCCTCGTCTCGTCGTACGATCTCTGTGAAAGCGATCTGCACGGCTTGCTCGCCGAATTTCGTGCGGCAGGGCTCGTTGAGGAGCGCAAAATCATGGGTGAACGTGGATACGGGTTGACCGATATCGCACGGGAGGGACTGGAACTGTTAGTCGGCGACGCCGAGCAGTGAATCGAGTTCCTCGACGTGCGATCGATTCGTGGTCGAATCCTTCTCCACGCGCACGAGGTTGTCCGCACCACCGACCAACTCGTCGTCGTGGCTGACGACGATGATCTGTTCGACGCCCAACTCGCGCATCGATTCCACGAGTTCGACCAACTGCGAGACGTGTCCCGAGTCGAGGAACACCGTCGGTTCGTCCAGAATGAGCGGGGGCATCGGCGCGCTTCCCTCGATCCCCTCCGCGAGCAACCGATAGATGGCACAGCGCAGGCTCAGGTTGAACAGCGCCCGTTCCCCGCCCGAGAGCTGTTGTGGGTCGAGCGGTTCCCCGTCCTTCTGATAGATCGTGAGACGGTACTCGCCGTCGAGCGCGATGCGCGCGTACGAATCGTTCTGGTACACCAGATCGAACACTTCGTTCAGCATCCGTTCGAGGCTCCGCACGTTTCGCTGGCGGAGTTCCGATCGGAGGTCTCCGTACATCGACTGCAGATCCGCGGCCTCGTCGTACAGCGATTCCAGCGCCGAAACGCGGGCTTCGATATCGTCACGCCGATTCCGAAGTTCTTCCAACTCCTCGATTTCACCACGAACGCCACCGATTCGATCAATGAGGTCGTCCCGCCGTTCGCGGAGCGACGACAGTTTGTCCGTAACCTGTTCCAGGTAGTTCTCCGCCCGTTCCTCGTCGTCACGGGCTTTTTCGACCGCCGACTCGTCGTACGCTTCTCGGAGCTCCGACTGCCGCGTCCGTTTGTCCGAGAGGCTCTCGCGGCGCTGATCGTTGAGTTCCTCCAGATGGTTTCGTGTTTCCACAAGCCGTTCGAGCTCTGATTCCGCGTCCGATATCTTCCCCTGAATGGTTTGGATCCGCTCGATTCGTGCCTCGCGCTCGGCTATCGCCTCGCGCTTGGCTTCGAGCGTTTCGGCTTCCTCCCGGTGGGTCGCCGCCTTCGCTTCGAGTTCGTCCACGTCCGAACGGCGTTCCTCCGCGTCCGATCCGAGCGTTTCGGCTTCTTCCCGAAGCTTCTCGGCCTCTTCGCGCTTTTCCTCGACGGTTTGCGCCCGACTTTCGACCAACTGTTCGACGTTCTTTCGGTTACTCTGGCGCTCTCGAACGCGGTTTTCGGCGGTGACGAGTTCCTCCGCACGCTCGATTTTAGTCTCCAGTTCCGTGCGCGTTTCCCGGAGCGACTCCACTTTCCCTTCCAGTTCCGCTACCTTGGATCGGTCCTCGTCCACGGTATCGACGTGTGGAGATTCCTCCACGGGTTGCCCACACTCCGGACATTTCCCGGCATCGAGGAGACGTTCGGCTTCCGCGACCCGCTCCTTCGCGGTTTGCAGTTTCGCCCGAACGTCGGTCTCTTCCTCACGACAGTCCGTGAGGTCCGAGCGAAGCGATTCGAGATGCTCTTTCGCCTCGCCGAACTCGATAGGGGTATCCGTGAACCGCTTCCGATACGATTCGATTTCCTCGTCCAGTTCGGTCAGTTGCTCGCGGCTGGTTTCGAGTTGTTCGGTCGTCTCCTCGACTTCCGCGTCGAGTCGCTCCGCTCGCTGGCCCTTTTCGTCCGCTCGCGATTCGAGTTCGTCGGCTCGTTCCCCGAGGTTCGACGCCTGATTGTCGAACATCTGGGCCTTCATGCGCCGGTCTTCCAACTCCTCCGCGACGGATTCGTCCTCGGAGTCGAGTTCCGCCAATCGCGCGTCGAGCACGTCCTTGTCGGCCGTTTCGAGCGTCGTCTCGGCGAGCAGTTCGTCGACGTTCGATTCCAACTCCGAAATCCTCTCCCGAACCTCGCTCGCCTGCGTTCGGCAGTTCTCGCGTTTCCCTTCCGTCTCGGCGATTTCGTCCCGCAGGGTTTCGATATCCTCGGAAACAGATTCCAATTCTTCCCGTTTTTCCTCGGACGTTTCGAGCGTCTCCCGTGCTCCTTCGAGCGTTTTCCGCGCCTCGTCGCGGTTCCCTTCGAACCGCTCGATTTGCGACTCCATCTCGTTGCGCTTCGATTCGAGGTCGTTCAGCAGTTCGTGGAGGTTCTTCTCCTCTTTTCCCTCGATCTGGGATTCGAGTTCCGATAGACTCCCGCTCCGGTCGTCGAGGACGCTTTTCACCCCGAGGCGGGCGTCGCTCGCACGCTCCCGGTACTCCTCCAGTTTCCCGAGTTGGAGGAGGTCGTCGATCATGTCCTGTCGCTGTGACGGCGTCGCGTTGATGAGTTTGTTCACCTCTCCCTGTCGGACGTAGGCACAGTTGACGAACGCCTCCGCGTCCATCCGGAACAGGCCGACGATGTGGTTGCGGACGTCGCGGGCACCGTCGAACGTCGCGTCGGGGGTTTCGAGTACGCATTTCGCGGTCTGGGCGTTCTCCCCCGTCGCACGGATTCGGCGGTGGATATGGTAGTTCCCGCCAGCGTGCTGGAACCAGAGTTCGACTTCGGCGTCCTCCGCACCGATGGTGACGACGTCTTCGAGCGTTCTGTCGAGCGCTCGCGCGCCGTACAGCGCGAAGAAGCACGCTTCGAGCAGGGAGGATTTGCCGCTCCCGTTGAGGCCGTGGATGACCGTGATTCCGGAATCGAGCGTGAGGTCGGCATCCTCGTAGCATTTGAAGTTCGACAGCCGAACGCGTTCGAACTTCACAGGTAGTCCTCCATCGAAACCTGCCCATCCGTTCCGTCAGCAGCGTCGGCGGCGTCAGACTCGGCCTCGACGTCACTGTCGTCAGCGCTCGCAGCATCGCCCGTACTCCCTGTTTCGTCCATGCTTTCCGTATCGTCCGTACTTTCCGTTTCGGCCGTACTTTCCGCATCCGCGGAGGACTCCACGGGCTGAGATTCTGCGATCGATCCTTCGGTCGAATCCTGCGACCCTACTTCGGACCCGTCGTCGGCCGGGGAATCGGCGGTCGATTCCACCGCGACAGCCGTTCCGTCTTCGGGATTCGAACTCACCGAAACGGAAATATCGGACCCGTCCGTCTCGGATTCCTCGTCCGTCGATTCCGATCCTTCGCCTTCCATCGGTTCGAACGCCCCGACGTCGTCCGCGATGCGGGTCGAAACGTGATCCTCGATGGCCGCCCGGACGTTCGAATCCGCGACTTTGCTCGCGCGAACGAGTTCGTCCAGTTCGTGTGCGGCCTCGCTGAGTCCCATCTCACGGACGCGCTGGCGCACGGCGTCGTCCGGGTCGGCGAACGAAACCGACAGTTCGTCGGCTTCGGCTTCGATCTCCCGTCGGTCGGTGATACGGGCGACGAGCGCCCCCGCCTCCAACGCGAACTCCTCCACGCGGGCGGGCGTGACGTCCTTCCCTTCGCCCTCGATGGAGATCAGGACGACCGAATCCTCCACGTCGTACTCCCGAATCGCATCACGCACGCGGTCGATACCATCGTCCTCGCCGAGCGTCACCGAGACGTACTCGAAATCCCGGGTCGGGATGCCGCGCCGGGTGATGGTCACGTCGTCGGAAAAGTGGACGATGTTGTAGCCCCGGTCGTCGCGCTCGCTCGCGCTGGCGCGCTCGGTCGAACCGCAGTAGGTGACCCACGCGTCGGCGACTTCCTCCCGTTGCGGTTTGTGGTTGTCGCCGAGCAACATCGCGTCGAAATCGACCGACGCCTCGGTCAGCACTTCCTCCGCGTCCCAGTTGCCGAACTCGAACGGTTGAAACAGGCCGTGGGCGACGAGCGCGGCGGTATCCGCGTCGTGTTCGTCGAACTCGTATTCGAGTTCGTCGCGTTTCGAGAGCGGAACGTGGTCCAAGCCGTAGAAGGCGGTGTCGCCGACGAGGACCGGGGACGGTCCGAGTCGCGTCGCAAGCCCGAGCGTCTCGAAGAGGTCGAGCCACTGTTGGCCGTGCGTGCTCTCGTGGTTCCCGACGATTGCGAGAAACGGGATGTCCGCCCGATTGAGTTTCCGAAGGACGGAAATCGTCCCGTGGAGGTCGATGAGTCCCGGTCGGCGGTCGTGAAACAGGTCACCAGCGTGGACCACGGCGTCGACGTCGTCCTCGATGGCGTCCTCGACGACCCTGTCGAAGGCGGCAAGAAAATCGTCCCGTCGCTCGGGCGAATGGTACTGGCGATACCCGATGTGAGTGTCGCCCGTGTGAATCACCCGTGTCATTGCTTTCGGTAGGTTCCCTTCTCATAAATTGTTTCCGTGACGGTCGCGTTGAGAGGTGCATGACGTTTCAGACGGCGAGGGTTCGAGCCGACCTGCTCGCCGACCTCGACGGAGCGGCCGCCGTCGCTGACAGCGGTTCCGACGATTCGATCCCCGTCCACCTCCCGTTCACCGGCGAACAAGTCGGAAGCGTTCCGGCGGCGACCGAGCGGGACGTTTCCGAGGCGGTTTCGCGTGCGCGAGCGGCCCAACGCGAGTGGTCGTCGTGGTCGGTCGAACGACGGGCGTGCCTTCTGTCCCGGTTTCACGACCTCGTGCTCGACAGGCAGGACGAACTGCTCGACGTGATGGGGTTGGAAAGCGGAAAAGCGCGACAACATTCCTTCGAGGAAGTCCTCGACGTGGCGACCAATGCCCGATACTACGCGAACCGTGGAGCGGACTTCCTGCGGCCACGTCGGCGAGATGGAGCGATTCCGTTCGCGACGAAGACGAAGGAGTACCGGACTCCCGTCGGCGTCGTCGGGATTATCGCACCGTGGAACTACCCGCTCACGCTCGCCGTCTCGGACGCGATTCCCGCGCTGTTGGCCGGAAATTCGGTCGTTCTGAAACCGGCAGAGGAGACGCCGTTTACCGCACTGTTCGCCACGAAACTGCTTCGGGAAGCGGGAATCCCCGAAAACGTCTTCCAGGTAGTGACCGGTCGTGGGGGCGAGGTCGGCCCGGCGCTCATCGACGGCGTGGATTTCGTGGGTTTCACCGGCAGCACCGAGACGGGGCGAACGGTGGCGAAGCGCGCAGGAGAGAACCTCGTGAAGTGCTCGCTGGAGCTCGGCGGAAAGAATCCCATGCTCGTTCTCGACGATGCGGACGTGAGCGAGACGGTCGAGGGTGCGATTCGTGGCTGTTTCACGAACGCCGGACAGCTCTGTCTCTCCTTCGAGCGACTGTACGTGCAGGACGGCGTGTACGACGCGTTCCTGGGTCGATTTGCGGAACGAACTCGGAACCTCACGATGGCCCCGTCGCTCGACTACGATATCGAGGTCGGATCGCTCGTCTCCGAAGCGCAGTTCGAGAAAGTACGGGCACACGTCGAGGACGCCGTGGAGAAGGGAGCGACGGTCGTGACGGGCGGAAACGCGCGGCCGGACCTCGGGCCGTACTTCTTCGAGCCGACGATTCTGACGGACGTGACGGACGGGATGGTTCTCGCGCGCCAAGAAACGTTCGGGCCGGTCGTCTCCGTCACCCGGTTCTCGGATTCGGAGGAGGCGATTCGACTCGCCAACGACTCCGAACACGGTCTGAACGCGAGCGTCTGGACGACCGATTCCGAGCGAGGATGGGATGTCGCCCGGCAAATCGACTGTGGGACGGTGGGGATCAACGACCCGTATCAAGCAACGTGGGCGTCGGTCGACGCCCCGATGGGCGGCATGAAGGCTTCGGGAGTCGGTCGCCGTCACGGCCGCGAGGGGATTCTCAAGTACACGGAAGCACGAACGGTCGCCGAACAGCGGTTCGCCTCGCTCGCGCCACCGCGACGGATTCCGACGGAGTGGTACACACGAGCGATGACGGGCGTGATGCGTGCGTTCAAGTGGCTTGAGGGTGGCCGATAGATGTCCGTCTTTCTCACCGGATTTCCGGGATTTCTCGGGTCGGCGCTGACGGAGCGATTGGTCGCCCGTGGACGTTCGGTCACCTGCCTCGTACAGCCGAAATACCGGCAGAAAGCCGAGCAACGGGCGCGGGAAATCGAGCGTGAGTCTACGGGGGACGAGTCGGGACGAATCGAACTCCTCGCGGGGGACATCACCGAATCGGACCTCGGACTCGGCGAAGGGATGGATCCGTTGCAAACCGATACCGACGCCGTCTACCATCTCGCGGCCGTGTACGACCTCGCCGTGAGTCGGGAGGTCGGAATGGTCGTCAACGTCGACGGGACGACGAACGTCCTCGATTTCGCGGACGGTTGTGGAGACCTCCGGCGGTTCCAGTACGTGAGTACCTGTTACGTGAGCGGGCGCTACGACGGGACGTTCACGGAGGACCACCTCGTGGAGGGCCAGCAGTTCAACAACTACTACGAGACGACGAAGTACCTCGCCGAGGTGGCGGTACAGGAGCGGATGGCCGACGGGTTGCCCGCGACGATTTACCGCCCGGGAATCGTCGTCGGGAATAGCGAAACCGGCGAGACGCAGAAGTACGACGGTCCGTACTACCTGCTTCGGTGGCTTCTGCGTCAACCCTCGGTGGCCGTCGCCCCGACCCTCGGAAACCCGGCGACGTACGAGGTCAACGTCGTCCCACGGAACTTCGTGGTTGACGCGATAGCCGAACTGAGCAGACTGGACGAATCGATCGGGGAGGTGTACCAGCTTTGTGATCCGAATCCGCTCACGGTGGACGAGATGCTTCGAGTCTTTGGACGGGCGACGGGGAAACGGGTCGTCCGAGTGCCGGTTCCGAAGAGCGCCCTGAAACGGGTGCTTTCCAGCCTCCCGGAGTTGGGTATCGAACCGGCAACGCTCGATTACTTCGACCAGCCGACGAGCTATGCCTGTGAGAACACGCTGGCCGCGCTCGAAACGATCGACGAATCGGTTCGCTGTCCGGCGTTCGGGTCGTACGTCGGGAATCTGGTGTCGTTCGTCCGCGAACACCCGGAGATCACGCCCGACGCGATGGTGTGACCGTGGAGCAATGGAAGCGGGAATTGGTAAGATAGCTACCGTTGTAAACGGCGAAGTGAGCAAAACAGGGTGAGTAGACGGAGTGGGAAGAGCGGGGGAAGTGGGGTGAGTGGAGGGAGCGGGGGAAGTGAGGTAAGTGGAAGGAGCGGGGGAAGTGGTGGGTGTGGGGTGAGTGGAGGGAGTGAATCGAGTGGGTGGCGTCAGCCGATCGAGAGGTGTATGGTATGGTTGTGCCACGGGTGGCTACCGTTGGCCGCGCCATGAGATATAAACGCTCAGGTGGGTCGGGGAATTAGAGGTCGAGCGTGTAGAGGCGCTTGCGGGCGTCGGAGAACGAAAACCGAGAATCCACGAGGTCTTCGTCTTCGAGACGGGTCAGGGCGTAGCGAACGGTTCGCGGGGGCAGTAGCGTCTCGTCCGCGAGTTCGCTCTGGGTCATCGTCTCGTTGTATTCCAGCACCTTTGCGACTAACTTTGCGCTCGGAGGGAGGTCGCGGATGGTGGCGGTCGAATCCACGTCCTGAAGCCGAGTATCGGTCGTTCGTGATAGCTCTGGGGCACTCATCAATCATCCATTTCGGATACAGCGTAATAATATTTCCCATTCGTTTTTATTACCTTCAGGAATTAAAATGCAGGGATGGTCCGTGTGTACCAACAGGTCGTTCACCCGAAGCCTCTTAAGATGCAGGCTCTTATCCGGAACTGATGACCGATACTGTGGATGACGTAGAACTCCCATACGACGAGGAGAGTACGTCACAACAGGAACAAATAGAGGCTCTCCAAGAGCGTCTCGATGTCCTCGAATCCCAGAACGAGGAAATGCGGGACAAGCTTCTCGACGCGAACGCAGAGAACAACAAGTATCAGCAGAAACTCGAACGGCTCACCCACGAGAACAAGAAGCTGAAACAGTCACCGCTGTTCGTCGCCACGGTACAGGAGATTACCGACGAAGGCGTCATCATCAAACAACACGGCAACAACCAGGAAGCGGTCACCGAAGTGACCGAGGAAATGCGCGAGGACCTCGACCCTGACGCGCGTGTCGCCGTGAACAACTCCCTCTCTATCGTGAAGACGCTCGACGACGAGACAGACGTGCGCGCTCGCGTGATGCAGGTCACGAAGAGCCCCGAGGTCACCTACGCCGACATCGGCGGACTCGAAGAGCAGATGAACGAGGTTCGGGAGACCGTCGAGATGCCGCTCGAACACCCCGAGATGTTCGAAGAGGTCGGTATCGATCCGCCGAGCGGCGTGCTCCTCTACGGTCCGCCAGGTACCGGGAAGACGATGCTGGCCAAGGCCGTCGCCAACCAGACCGACGCCACGTTCATCAAGATGGCCGGATCTGAACTGGTCCACAAGTTCATCGGCGAAGGTGCGAAACTCGTCCGCGACCTGTTCCAAGTCGCACGTGACCACGAGCCAGCGGTCCTCTTCATCGACGAAATCGACGCCATCGCGTCGAAGCGCACCGACTCGAAGACGTCGGGCGACGCCGAAGTCCAGCGGACGATGATGCAGTTGCTCTCGGAGATGGACGGCTTCGAGGATCGCGGCGAAATCCGCATCATCGCGGCGACCAACCGCTTCGACATGCTCGACCGCGCCATCCTCCGCCCCGGTCGCTTCGACCGTCTCATCGAAGTGCCCAACCCTGGCGAGGAAGGCCGCGAGCAGATCTTCGAGATCCACACCCGCGACATGAACGTCGCCGACGACGTGGACTTCGAACACCTCGCGGAGGAGACGGGCGACGCCAGCGGTGCCGACATCAAGGCCATCTGTACCGAGGCCGGGATGTTCGCCATCCGCGACGAGCGCACCGAAATTCGGATGCAGGACTTCCTCGACGCACAGGAGAAGATCGAGCAGGAAGAAGAGGAGAACGACGAAGTCTCCAAGACGTTCGCGTAATCTCGTCTAAACAATTCTGGGCCGCCCGCAGCACCCGCTTCGGGCGGATTTTCCATCGTTCGCAGTTCCCAACTCGCAGTTGTCGAGCGGTCAGTCGTTTCAGAACGCTCAATTATTCGAGCGACCAGCTATCCTAGCAGCCAAAAAATAGCGTACGGAATCCCGAACAGCAGGACGGTCATCGACACGAGGATGAGCAGATACGATCCGACCGTGCTCGCCGCGGTCTTCCACGCGGGGTGGTCGAAGCCAGCAGTTTCAGCGGTTTCGGTCATACCCGACGTTTCGTGTCTCTCACCTAAACGCTACCGGACTGTCAGGGGGTTCGATTACCGCAAGATGTCCCCGATTCGGCGCGCCTGACCACCTGTCGCCGGGTCCTTCTCCACGATATGCAGCACTTGGTGGTCCGTCACGTCGTAGTAGGACTTCCCCGTCGCCTCCTCTATGAGGTCCTTCGAGAGCCGGAATTCCGTCCCTTCGTACACGACATCGACGCCATCATCATCGAACGAGAGCGTAGTCATGCCCCTTCGTTGGCCACGGTCGGATAAAAAAGCTACAAATCGGAGACGACGATACTGGTTCTGAAAGCTCCCGTCCGTTCGCTACGAAGAGACGTGTTTGATCCTGTTTTTGGGATTGTAGTTGCCGGGGAATAGAGTTTGAACGTCCCCATTCGTTTGCTACACAGGGGTGTTCGCTGGGTTTGTGAGTGCAGTCGCTAAGAAGACGACCTCGACAGCCTCCGCCCATGTGGATAGTTGCTCGCGCAGACGACCACGTAAACGTAAGCGTACAGCCCCTTTCAACCCACCCACACCACGCACCTCATCCTCCCCAACCTCTTCTCCCGTCCGGTCGCTCGTCCACCGTCGGAGACAAGCTCCGACGAGCCACTCGTTCACTCCGGAAGAGCAAGCTCTTCCGTGCTCCCGTTCGCACGCTCACGGGAACTTCGTCGCCGGCGCTTTGCGCCGGCTTCCAGCGGGACCTCCGGTCCCGCCCGGTTCACGAGGACCTCGCGCGGGCGCACAGGGGTGCGCCTTCGCACGCCGTAGCGGCTGGTCCGTAGCACTCAGCCTGTCCTTCCGAGTGGCGCACGCTGGCACCGGCCGGAGGCCAGCGGTCGGCCGACGGTCGGTGCCGATAGCGTGCGAGGGATGACGAAGGGAGCGCTAGCGACCTGAGGAATCGGCTGGGGAGGCGTGTGGTGTGGGGCGGGGGCTGTCGAGGTCGTCTTCTTAGCGACTGCACTCACATACCAGACAGACACCTCTGTTCGGAGTGAACGGGTGGGGACTTTCGAGGTAATCATCCCAGCAACTGCGATCACAAAACTATCACTCACAGCCCTTCGTGGCGGCAGACGGGCGTCAGACGACTCGGGAGGATTTATTACGAGCGAACCGGTGGTAGGATGTGTGCCGCTCCGTTCCGACCCTCTGGATGAACTCTCGATTCCCGACGGGACGACCGTCGAAGAACACGACCTAGTGACCGACGGGGACATCATCGTCGGCGCGCAGAGTACCGTCGAGTTCGGCGTACGGGGAAACAACGTCGTTGCGGGCGAACGGGCGACGTTCGGCGGACACATCGAAGCCGAGGACGACTGCCGACTGGACCTCTGGTGTGACGTGGACGGCGACGTGCTCGTCGGACAGGACGCCTATCTGGGCGAACGCGTCCACGTCACCGGCCAACTGATGGTCAGCGGCGATCTGGATATCGGCGACGACGTGGAAATCGACGAGGGGTTCGAAGCCAACGGCTGGATCGTCATTCGCAACCCGATGCCGACCGTGGTCTTCCTCTTCGTCTACCTCTCGCAACTCCTCCGACTCGGCGAGGAGGAGGCCGCCCAGGGCATCATCGACGATGTGCTGGACGAGAGCGACGCGGAACCGATCACGATTCCGCGAAACGCCCACGTCAGCGATGACGCGTGGCGCGTCTCCACTCCTGCCGCCGTCGGCGACGACTGTCGCCTCCACGGCAACATCCGGGCTGAGGAAATTACTGTCGGCGCGGACAACGAAGTGTTCGGAAGCCTGCGCGGCCGCGGCGATATCGTGGTCGGCGAACGAACGCGAATTCACGGCGACGTGACGACTCGCAACGGGACCGTCGTGCTCGAAAACGGTGCCGAAGTGCTGGGCGACGTGTCCTGTACGGACCTCGAATTCCACGAGAACGCGACGGCCGACGGGACCATGCGCGCACGCGGGGAGATGACGATGGTGCGCGCCGAAACGCGAAGGCCGACCGACGAGGAGGAATCGGAGAGCGAACCCGAGGAGGTAGAAGACGCAGAAGACGCCGCCGAAGCGGTCGAGACGGCCCATCGAGACCGAAGCGGTTCCGACGGGCCAGCACCACAGGCCTGAGCAGTGACACGTTTTCGCCGTCATTTCGTCTGAGCGACAGCCATCAATCTTCCATTGAATCCGGCAAGTATGTCAGATTATTGTTAGACCTCCGACAGTATAATAACGACTGAGGGAATTGGTAATGATTGACGTATGCAAACTAAACACACTCACGGTAGGAGGTACCGATGCACTCGGTCGTGTTGACCAAGGGCGTTCCGGACTTCCGCGAGGGGCAGGTGTCGTTCGACGAGGACGGCCACCTCGAACGTGGGAATACACCGACGGTGATGAACCCGAACGACCGGTTTGCACTTCAAGCCGCCCTCCAGACGAAGGTGAAACACGGTGGAACGGTGAGTGCGATGAGCATGGGGCCACCCGGCTACGCCGACGTGCTGGGCGAAGCGATGTCGGTGTACGCCGACGACCTCTACTTGCTCTCCGACCGCGCGATGGCCGCCGCCGACACGTGGTCCACATCGATCACCCTCTCCGCAGGTATCGAGAAACTCGACCATCCCGACCTCGTTTTCGCGGGATTCAAAACGGCTGACGGAGAGACGGGACAGACCGGCCCACAGACCGCGTGGTGTCTCGATTATTCCGTCATCACGCACGTCATCGCCATGGAGGTGGACGAGGACGAGGGCCGCGTTCGCGCCAAGCGACTCGTGGAAGGGGACGTGGACGAAATCGAGACGGTCGAATCCCCGCTTCCGGCGTTCATCGTCATGGACCCCGAGTACGAGGCGAGCTATCGGAAGGCCTCACATCGACTCCGGCGCAAACAACTCCAGGACGAAACCGAGGAGCGCGCCGCGGAGTACGAGGAGTATCTCACGACGTGGGATCACGAGGACCTCAACCTCGACCCGGATTACATCGGGTTGGACGGATCGCCGACCATCGTTTCGTCCGTGGACCCGATCCCGAAGGCACCGGCCGAGCGCGAAGCCACGATGGCGACGTTGGACGACGAGGAGGCGATGTCCGACGTGCTCGAAACGATCCAGCCGTTCGCGGCAGGTGACTGATCATGGCTGAAATCACCCCCGGCGAGCGAACCGTTTCGGAAATCGAGGACGAGGTTCGAACCATCGAGGACCCCGGTGCGCTCTCCGAACTGCTTACCGAAGAGGAGGACGGAAAGGACCGCAAGACGGCGAAGAAAGCGATTCAGGAGCGGATCGACGAAGTCGCCGACGAGTCGCCGGTCAGCGAGGCCGACGGCGGGACGGATACCGACGACACGGAAACCGAAGGCGAGTACGAGGAGACCGAGGAAGACGTGGAAAGCCCAGACGAAGCGGAAGCGACGGCGGAAGAGCCGGAATCGGACGAATCCGAGTCCGCGGAGAGCGAATCGACGGACGGCGAGGACGAGGAAGCCGAAGAAGACGACGGCCTCACCGAACCGACCGTCGACAAAAAGCACGTTCGAGCGCTCGAAGACGGCGTCTACCGCGACATGTGGGTGTACTGCGAGACGCAGGGCGGCGAACTCCTCGACGTGTCGAGGGAGATGCTCGGCAAGGCCCGCGAGTTGATGGACGGCTACGCCGAGGAGTACGGCGACGAGGAACGGGTCGTCGCCGTTCTCGTCGGCGACGACATGGAGGAACTCGCCGAGGAGTGTATCACCCTCGGTGCGGACGTGGCGGTCTATCACGACGACGAGCGACTGGAGCGGTTCCGCCACAAACCGTACACCGAAATCGTCGCGGACATGGCCCGCTCGAAGACGGACTGGAAGGAGTACGACAAGCCGCGGTACTTCCTCTTCCCGGCGACGAACAACGGCCGCGACCTCTCGGCACAGACGCAAGCCGAACTCGACTCCGGACTGGCGAGCGACTGTTCCGGCCTGACAATCACGGACGAACTCATCTCGAATCCCGTGAAGACCGGCGAACCCGGCGAGAAAATCGAGTTCGAGCGCATCCTCCACATGCAACGCCCGGACTTCTCCGGGTTCGAATACTCGACCATCCTCTGTATCGACAACCCCGACCGGGAGTTCCACCCGCAGGGCTGTTCGGTGATTCCCGGGAGTTTCGATCAGATGGCCCCCGACGCCGACCGGGAAGGCGAAGTCGTTTCGCACGACGCCGAACTTCCGGACGACTGGTTCCGCGTCGAGGTGTCCGAGTGGGACACCCTCGACACCGGCGTGGACCTGACCGACCGGGACGTCATCGTCGCGGTCGGCCGCGGTATCGGCGACGACCCCACGGAGGGGATCGAACTCGCGCTCGACCTCGTGGACGCGTTCGAGGACGCGGACCTCGGACTCTCGCGCGGCGTGGTCACGGCCTCCTACAGCGTGGAGGGACACGTCGAGCAGTACGTCTCCGAGGAGCGACAGATCGGCGAGACCGGACAGGTCGTCCAGCCACCGCTGTACATCGCGGCGGGTATCAGCGGCGCGATTCAGCACAAGGTCGGGATGGACGAATCCGAAACCATCATCGCCATCAATACCGACACTGACGCCGACATTCGGGACTTCAGCGATTTCTTCATCGAAGGGGACTTGTTCGAAGTGTTGCCCCGCCTGACGGACGCGGTAGAGGCGGGCGAACTGGACGCGGTCGCAGCGGAGGACGATGACTGAACGATGAGCGAGGAATACGAACACTACGAAGCCGTCGTGGTCGGTGCCGGTCCCGGTGGGGCCGCCGCCGCCGCGACGCTCGCACGCAACGGAATCGAAACGCTCGTCCTCGAACGCGGTGTCGAGGCCGGGTCGAAGAACGTCTCCGGTGGGTTGCTGTACGCCGAGGAGTCGGCTCCCTACACCATCGACTCGCTGTTCCCAGACTTCCGCGAGGAGGCGACCGAACGGCCGATCACGGACTACAACATCCACAACGTGGCCGGGAACAAGGTGAAGTCGTTCGACATCACCCGACTCCACGAACACGACACGGAGTGGTCGGACGCGGTCCTTCGGCGGAAGATGGACTCGTGGCTCGCCGACCAGGTTCACGAGATGACCCACGAGACGGGCGGCGGTCTGCTGACCGGCGTTCACGTCAACGGTCTCCTCCGGGAGAACGGGAAAATCGTGGGCGTCACCAGCGACGAACTCGACCCGATCAAGGCCGACTTCATCGTCGCGGCGGACGGCGTGAACAGCGAACTCGCCCGACAGGCGGGGCTGATGGACTGGGACGAACCGGAGGAGTGGTTCCAAGGCGTCAAAGCGGTCATCGAGATGCCCGAGGACGTCATCCAGGAGCGGTTCGACGTCGGCGAGGGAACGGGTGCGGCCCACCTCTTCTCGGGCAACCTCTTCGACGACGTTCGCGGCGGCGGCTTCCTCTACACGAACGAGGATTCGCTCTCCATCGGGTCGGTCTTCCACCTCGACAGCCTCGTCGAGGAGGAGGCGGAACCCCACGAACTGCTGAACAACCTGCTCACACACCCGCTGCTCGGACAGTGGCTCAACGGCCACTACAACGAGATAGAGTACTCGGCGAAACTCGTTCCCGACTCGAAGAAGGTCGCACACCCGGCACCGCACCGCGGACGCCTCGTCCTCGTCGGCGACGCGGGCGGGCAGATGCAGGCCCAAGGCCCCATCATCAAGGGCATGAACCACGCCGTGAGTGCGGGCGCGCTCGCGGCGGAAGCGTTCGCCGAGGCACGCATGCGCGGCGACCCCGAGGAGGCGGGCCGACTGTACGAAAAGAAGCTCAAGGACGAGGGCGTGATGGGCAAACTCCGCCCCCGTCAGTATCGGGCGACGCGCGGCGTCGCCGAGAACGACCGGATGAGCGAACTCGTAGATGGGGTTCTCTCGTCGTCGCTCGGCCGGGTCGCGCTCCGCTCCGGCCTCCTGTCGGGACAGCTCGAACGGCTGTACGGTTCTCCCCTCCTTTCCACGATGATTCCGGACACGCGGACGCCGTACGTCACGCTGCCGACGGTCATCGCGGAGGAACTCGGCACCGAAATCACGGACACGAACGAGGTCGAACCCAAGAGCCTCGCCGACCGCATCGGCGACCTGACCTACGACACCGACGTCGGCAACCCGCACATCGAACTGCGGGACAACTCCTACGAAGCCAGCGGGGCGGCCGTATCGGCCTGCCCGGTCAGCGCGGAGGGCTTCGGCGGTGGCTGTTATCGTGCGGAGACGGTACAGGAGAACAGCCACGAGGAGGAGATAGTCAGCCTCGACACGCAACCCTGCGTCGAGTGTGGGACGTGTGCTATCGTCGCCGACACGAAGTGGGAGCACCCCCGCGGTGGCAAGGGCGTCGAGTTCCGAGAAGGATAGCGAGCGCATGAGCGAATACCGCGACCGAATCACGTCCCTCGCGGAACGGGCACGGGACGACCGCGAATCGTTCGACCCGCCCGCCGACCCGCCGGACGAGGAACTGGCGGTGGCGTATTTACGAAACGGGGTCGGCGACGTCGTTTCGGTCTACATCGACGGCCGAACGGCCGAACTCGCCCGATTCGACGCGGACGAGATGGCGACGATGGAGCGAGCGCTCAACGAGTGGGTCGCGCTGTACGCCCGCTGTTACGGCTACGACATCGAGACGGAGTTCACGGTGCGGGAGGTCGCCGAGATGGTGTTGAAGACGTACGATCTGCGCGACACGGTGCAGTTGCTGACGCAAATCCCCGACCCGAAAGCGGAACGGGTACGGCGAGGCGAGAATGGAATCGGTGCGGCGAAAGCGGACCGTGCGTAGCTGAAAACGAGGTGGTCGGGGCCTCAGTTGAACGCCTCTTCGTTCCCCACCAATTCGAACAGCGGGTCGTACTCCTCGGGCAGTTGCCCGCGAATCTGTTCGAACTCCCCTTCCGGAACGACCTCCGCGACGAGCGACATCACGCCCTTCGCGTGAAAGAGCGCATCACCGTCGTCGATCCCCTCGCGCTCGGCGACGCGGGAGACGAACTCGTCGAAGTGAAACCGTTCCCCCGACTCGGCGTGGATGAGATACCAGTCGATTTCCATTGGGAGTGGCCCCGCGAGGTCTTTGGCCTCTCCCGCCTGTAAGCGCTCGCCGAGCGTCATCAACGTGGCCCGAATCGCGCGTACCGCTTGACCCTGTTTTCCCAATTTGAGACGATGCTGTACCTGTCCGATGAACTCGCTGTAGTCCATGATACCCCCACGCCCATCACGACGGGGTACTACAAGAATCGAGCGGCGGAGTTCGATGGGGGGATATCGACAGCTTCGAGACCTCTCACCATGGTTTCAGAACCATCGTTAATAATAAGTATAGATAGATGGTAACAGTGTACATGGAGTTCTCCGAGAAACTCGAATTCGGTCACGACGACCGCCGACGAATCTACGAGTACGTCGAACGCCACGGTACGGCGAACGTAAACGACGTACAGGATTCGCTCCGCATCGACCCCAGCGGGTTCCGTCATCACATCGCCATCCTTCGCCGCGACGGCTACCTCACGGAGGAAGACGATGCTCTCTCCGTCGCGCTCGAAACCGGCGCGGAGGAGGAGTTCAACGACGAGGACATCGAGTTCGTCATCCGCCCTGCCCGCCAGGAGGACCTCTCGGGAATCGTCGGCGCGATTCGACAAGTCGCCCAGGAAGGGTCGTACATCGTCGCCGAGACCGTCGCCGACGAGATCGACCATCAGGAAGCCCTGCTCCGGCACAACGACCTCGAATCACGGATGTTCTTCGTCGCGACCGTCGGCGACGAAGTCGTCGGCTGGGTTCACCTCCACGCCCCCGAACTGGACAAACTCAGTCACACCGCCGAACTGACCGTCGGCGTGCTGGACGAGTATCAGGGCCACGGCATCGGAAGCCACCTCCTCGAACGCGGACTGGAGTGGGCGGGTGCCAACGGCTACGAAAAGGTGTACCAGAGCGCCCCCTCGACCAACGAGAACGCCATCGACTTCCTCGAAGCCCACGGCTGGGAGACCGAAGCCGTGCGGAAGAACCACTACAAGATCGACGGCGAGTACGTCGACGAAGTGATGATGGCCGTGAAGTTGTAGGCGAGTCCGACCGGCAACGATCGATCCCGTTTTTGCACTTGCTTACTATTATCGAGCACTCGCGTACGTGTCGAAGCTTCTCACGAACCATGCCGATCAAAAAATCTGTTTCTGATACTCCGCCGACATCCTGACGACGAAAAATCTGAAGACTCATTTCGGTTCGGCCACGACAATTCCCTATGAGCGACGAAAGCCACGACAACGTCGTCCCCGGGAGCGAGGAGGAAATCGCTTCCCCCGACGTTGCAGGCTACGATTTCAAGGGCGAATTCGACTTCTTCGATATGCTGTCGTCGTACGAGACGACCGGATTCCAGGCGAGCCACCTCTACGAGGCGATCGAACTGATTCGAGCGATGCGCGAGGAGGGCGCGGAGATTTATCTCACCTTCACCTCGAACATCGTCTCGTCGGGGCTTCGGGAGGCCGTCGCCTACCTCGCCCGGGAGGACCTCATCGACGTGATGATCACCACTTCGGGGTCGATCACCGAGGACGTCATCAAGACCGAAAAGCCGTTCAAGATGGGCGAGTGGGACGTGGACGAGGCCGAAATGCGCGAGCGGGGTATCAACCGCCTCGGCAACATCTTCGTCCCCTCCGACCGCTACGTCTGGTTGGAGTCCTACCTCAACGACTTCTTCGAGGACTTCTTCGCCGAGGAGAAGGTCCGCACGCCGATGGAGTTCTCCCGCGAACTCGGCGAGACGCTGGACGACGAGGACTCCATCCTCTCGAACGCGGCGGACAACGACATCCCCATCTTCTGTCCCGCTCTGACCGACGCGGAGGTCGGTAACTTCCTCTACTACTACCGACAGGGCTACGACTCGGACGTCGGCATCGAGATTCTGGACGACTACGACAGCCTCATCGAGAAGGGCCTGCTCGCGGACAAGACCGGCCTCATCGTCCTCGGCGGCGGCGTCCCCAAACACCACGCCATCATGACCAACCTCTTCCGCGGCGGCGCGGATTACGCCGTGTACGTTTCGACCGGCATGGAAGGCGACGGGTCGCTCTCCGGTGCCCCACCGCACGAGGCCGTCTCGTGGGGGAAGATCAAGGAGGAAGCGACGAACTACGTGCAGGTCGAAGCCGAGGCGACGCTCGTGGTTCCGATGATGCTCGCTGGCGGGTTCAAAGTCGATTAGAAGGCGAGCAGGTTTTGGAGTCCGTTTTCTAGCGAGAGCGGCCGCGAGCGGGCGGGGGCTTTCGAGGACTGCTTCCCAGTAGTTGCAATCGAAAACCAGCCAAACACGACTCGTAGCGAGCGAACGGGGGATTTCAAGGACTGCGTCTTAGTCGCATTCGGCACAACTCACCCAAACAGCACAGCTTCAAGTTCTTGGCTTAGTATCCGATGAACAGTCACCCACGGCACTGCATGAGCAGACGGGATACAGCATGAGTCGCATCCACGAGGTTGTTGAAGAACTCCGTGAATTTCGAGAAATCGTGCTGAAATGGATCGCTTATAATATCAAACGAACTGTGGTACAGTGAAATCATATGCCGTATGGCGATTCACCACGCCAAAATGGTCTAAACCATATTTTATCTATCGAGTTGCTTAATCCGATGTGATTGGTATAGGATAGTCAGACCAAGAATAACTAACAGTAGTAATAGGAGGGGAATAGGCGATTCAAATCCTACCTCTCGATAGATATTAGACAATTCTGACGAGAACAAAAAAGATACAATTACAACCACTGCCACGATTATAATCGATGATTTGTTGTCCATATTTCTACGATTGACTTGGTCGGTAATAAGGATTTTACCATCGTGGATAGCTTTCTCGGGAACAGACATCAGAATAGAAAAATCACCGAACGCTGCTTCTCCCCACAAAAATCGAAAGACAGTTCCGACCCTCTGTGGTATCACCAAGCATGATTTCTATCGCGCTCGCGGGCAAACCGAACGCCGGGAAGTCCACCTTCTACAAGGCAGCCACGCTGGCCGACGTGGACGTGGCGAACTACCCGTTCACGACTATCGACGCGAATCGCGGGGTGAGCTACGTCCGAACCGACTGCCCCTGTCTCGAACGCGACGAGCGCTGTGGCAACGACAACTGTCACGACGGGAAGCGCTACGTTCCAATCGAACTGCTGGACGTGGCCGGATTGGTTCCGGGGGCACACGAGGGACGCGGACTGGGCAACCAGTTCCTCGACGCACTGACGAACGCTGACGCCATCGTCAACGTCGTGGACGCTTCCGGCGGGACGAACGAGGAGGGCGAACCCGTCGAGGTGGGGAGCTACGACCCCGTCGAGGAGGTCGATTTCATCGAGGAGGAGATGGACCAGTGGCTCACGGGCATCATCGACCGCAACTGGGAGGGCGTGGTGCGTCAATCGCGCTCGCCGGGATTCGACATCGACGAGGCGCTCGCGGACATGCTGACAGGGTTCGGGGCGACGGAACACGATGTGACGACGAGTCTCCGCGGCTTGGAGTATCCCGGCGACCCGCAGAAGTGGACGGACGAACACCGCGTGGCACTGGCCCGCGACATCCGCGCCCGGACGAAGCCCATCATCCTCGTGGCGAACAAGGCCGACATCGCCCCCGAGGAGAACATCGAGCGACTCCGCGAAACGGGCAAGATAGTCATCCCCGCGACCGCCGAGGGTGAACTCGCGCTCAGGCAGGGTGTCGAGGCAGGCGTGGTGGACTACGACCCCGGCGACGAGGATTTCGAGGTGGTCGGCGACCTGAGCGATCAACAGCAAGCCGGACTGGAACAGATTCGCGACGTCATGCACGAGTGGGGCGGGACGGGCGTCCAAGAGAGCCTCGACGCCGCCGTGTACGACCTGCTCGACCGGATCACGGCGTTTCCCGTGCAGAACGATTCGAAGTGGACGGACGGACAGGGTAACGTCCTCCCGGACGCCTTCCTGCTCCCGAGGGGGTCCACGCCGCCGGACCTCGCCTACGCCGTCCACAGCGACATCGGCGACGGCTACCTTCACGCCGTGAACGCCAAGACGAAACGCGACATCAGCGACTCCTACGAACTGGAAGAGGGAGACGTGATAAAAATCGTCAGCACGGCGAAGTAAGCCGCTCGTCCGGTCATCGTTTTCCCGCTCACCGTCTTTCCTGCACCCCGTTTTCCTGTAGCACGTTTCTACAGCAGCACGTTTCAATCACCTTATCGACCCATTGATTGATATTGATTCGACTTCTTTCATAAGACGATTATGGCACGTAATCGCACGAACAACGGAGAGTTCGATGTCTGAATCGGCGGGGGACGACCTCACATCCCTCCTCGACGAACTCCGGATCATGGCACAGGTGGGCCTCGAATACGCCGACGACCCGTACGACGAGGAGCGCTACGAGCGGATTTTGTCCCTCGTAAGCGAGTGGTACGGTCGGTCGTACGACCTGCCGTCGGAGGAAGTTCGACAGCGGTTCGCCGAGGAGGTCGGCTACGTCACGCCGAAGGTGTGTGCGGAGGCCGTCATCTTCGATTCGGACGGACGGCTTCTCCTCCAAAAGCGAACGGATGACGGTACGTGGTGCTTTCCGTGCGGGTACACCGACCCCGACGAATCACCGGCGGAAACCGCCGTGCGGGAAACGCGAGAGGAGACGGGTCTCACGGTCGAGGTGGACGAACTAGCCGGAATTCACACGAGAAAACCCGGAGAGCACGGCCCGCACTGTCTGGTTCGTCACTCCTACCTCTGTTCCGTCACGGGCGGCGAACTCCGGGTCTCCCACGAGGGCGAAGACGTACGGTACTGGCACATCAACGATGTACCGGTTTGGCACAAGGACCACGAGCCATCGGCACGCGCGGCGGCCAGGAAGCGACGGAATTCGGAGTAATCGTCGAAGGTCGGAGTCGAGTCGCCCTATCCGTCGTCCACCAATCTCGCGAAGTTTTCGAGCACCCGTTCCCCGCTCGCGTCCGCAAACGACAACTCGTTCTCCTGCCAGCCGAAGTCCTCCGCGATTCGCGGGAGCAACTCGTCCGTGAACTCCGGGTGGAACTGCGTCGTCCACAGCGGCACGTCCCGATGACGGCTGGCGAAGTACTCGTTGTGCGCCGTCGAGCCGATGGCTTTCATTCCAGCACCCAGTTCGACCACGTGGTCGCCGTGTACCGCCGGAACGACCGACGAAACGCCCTCGAACAGCGGGTCATCCGTCAACTCGGCCCGAACGAGTCGGTTCGTGAGGCCGCGATGTTCGACCGATCCACCGAGGGCGTCGTTCACCAACTGGTGGCCGAAACAGACACCCAGCGTCGGAATTTTCCGTTCGATCAGTTCGCGGACCAGTTCGGCTTCCTCCTCCATCCACGGATACTCGTCGCGCTCGTACACCCCCGCCGTGCTCCCGGCGACGATGACGCCGTCTACGCCCGACAGGGACGGTTGGCCGCCCGCCGCCACGTAGTCGTACACCTCGTGATCCGGCAGCAACGACTCCATCGCGCGGACGAAGTAACGATAGTCCGGGTTCACCTCGTTCTCCAGTACGAGCAGCATGGGTGAGAATCGGATTGAGAGTGATAAAAAGCTACGCGAGGACGATCTTCAGGCTCACTACGGATCGATGTCCATCCCGTCGTACCCGAACCGCAGATTCAGGTCGTCGTACTCGCTCCGGTGCACGATACTCGTCGTCGCTTCGCGAGTCCATCGAATCACTCGTCGGCGAAGTCGAGCGAGACGCTGTTGATGCAGTAGCGTTTGCCGGTCGGTTCCGGGCCGTCGTCGAAGACGTGGCCGAGGTGGCCGCCGCAGTTCGCACAGACGACTTCGGTACGGATCATTCCCTGGCTGGTGTCCTGTCGCGTCTCGACGTTGTCCTTGGGTACGTCGTAGAAACTCGGCCAACCGCAGTGTGAGTCGTACTTCGTGTCCGAATCGAACAACTCCGCGCCGCACCCGGCACAGACGTAGGTACCGTCGTCCGTTCTATCGAGGTGTTCGCCGGTATGGGGGCGTTCGGTACCCTGCTCGCGGAGGACACGGTACTCCTCGTCGGTCAGTCGTTCGCGCCACTCCTCGTCGCTCTCCGGTAGGTCGGTGGACGGTCGTTCGCTCATGCCGTCATCTAGTTCCTGCGGCGGGATAAACTGTCTGCACAGGGGGCCAGTAAATTCATGTTTTGGGCGATTAACAGTGTGGACGATATGAGTCTGACTACTGAGAAAGGCATCATCGGACATCTCGTGGGGGAAAAGTGTCAATGGTGCGACGACGGCACGCTCGTTCACGAGACGTACAAAGGAAACGAAGCGGCGATCTGCGACTGCTGCGAGACGCCTACCGCACAGCTCTGGTAGGGATCCGCGAGCGATCTATCTCCTACCGAATTCACTTTTTTCGTCCCGAACAAGAAGACGAAACTCCGTGAGCGGTGCCAGCGGAACCGTACGCGAACGAGGGCACGGTTTTCGTGCACGGGATTACGGTTTTCGTGGTGTTTTCAGCGAACTGCGTTCCGAAGGTCGTCGTACGACCCCGTCTCGGTCACGTGTTCGACGTTCTCGGCGAGGATGTCCGCGAGGCGGGCGAAGTATTCCGGCGTGTGGCCAGCCATGTGCGGCGTGATGAGCACGTTATCGAAGTTCCACAGCGAATGGTCTTCCGGTAACGGCTCCGGATCGGTGACGTCCAGCGCCGCGCCGCGAATCGCATTGCCGCGAAGCGCCGAAACGAGCGCGTCCGTTTCGACCACTTTTCCGCGTGCGATGTTCACCAGGACGGCGTTCGGCGGGAGGGTGCTGAACTCCGCGGTCCCGATCAACCCGCGCGTCTCGGGCGTCAGCGGACAGGCCAACACGAGATACTCCGTCCGGGCGAGCGCGTCGTGCAGACCGTCGAAGCCCACCACTTCGTCCGTCGGGCCGCCCTTCTCCGGCGAGTACCGAACGCCGATGGTCTCGACGCCGAACCCGTCCAACCGCTCGGCGATGGCCCGTCCGATGGCACCGAGTCCGATGATGGTTACGGTGCTCCCCTGCAGTTCGTGTGCCTGAAAGTGCCGCCATTCGCCGTGTTCCTGTTGCCGTTCCGCGCGGAGGAAGTTCCGGGTGAACGTGAGTATCGCGCCGATGACGTGCTCCGCGATGTTCGGTCCGTGAACACCGGAGGCGTTCGTCACCGCCACGCCCCGTGATTCGAGCGCGTCGAGCGGGAGGTGTCCCGTTCCAGCGGACGCGGCGGCGAACAATTGGAGGTTTTCGGCGCGGGAGATCAGGGCTTCGTCGATTTCGAGGCCGGTCACGATTTCCGCATCGACGATGTACTCGCGCTCCTCTTCCGGGGTTCTCGCGCGAACGATTTCGTGGTTCGGCAGTCGCTCACGAAGTTCGGCAACGTAGTCGGACATCGGCATGCCGTGCGTTCCTCGACTCAGTACGAGCACGGTCGGTTCCTCAGATCCGGTTTCGGCGTCAGTCATACACCCGGCTTCTCGCCGAAAGGAAATAGAAGTAGGTGTCCCGGAACATCCTACCACCGTCCTGTGGGCGTTCGAGCATCACACAACGGTCGAATCATGGATGGACGATCGAATCACGGGCGGACGGTCGAATCATGGATGGATGGTCGAGTTACGATGTGGTGGCGAGAGGTGGTCTGCCAGAAAGTCGTACACTCGCTGTCGGGAATCCCGGGCGAATCGTGATTCGTTGAGTTCGAAGTCGTGGCCGCCGGGAGCGTCGTCGTAACACTCGTATTCGAACTCCGCGCCGACGTCGCGCAGGGATTCGACGAGCGACTCGACTTCGGAGTGATGGACATCGCCGTCGTTGGTCGTCGCGTGGATCCGGAGCGGGGTTCCCGTGGCGATTGCTTGATGGGCGGGCGAGCGCTCGCGGTACCGGTCCGGGTCGGCGTCCGGCGTGGTACCGAGGTGATAGCTCGCCGTGTACAGGCGGTGATATCCCTCGTCCTTGTACTCCCAGCGCTCCAGCAGGTCGGAGACGGGTGCACCAGCGTAGGCGACGGCGTAGGAATCGGGATACCGAAACACGGACAACAGGGCGTGCAACCCGCCGTGGCTCCACCCTACGACCCCGATCCGTTCGTCGTCGACCTCCGCTCGGTCGGCGACCCAGTTGCGGGCGGCGAGCGTGTCGGCGATCTCGTGGCCGCCGTAGTCGATGGCCTCGTAGTGTTCGCGGCCGTATCCGGTGCTTCCACGATACTCGGGAGAAACGACGACGTACCCCTCGTCGAGCAGTTCCCGAACGACGCTCACGTACTTCGTCGAGAAGTTGTCGTGAATTCCACCGTGGACGAGGACGATTGCGGGGCGGGACGAAGCAGTATCGTCGTCCGAGGGGCCACTGACCGGGAAAAACGCGTACGTCGGAATTTCGAGTTCGACATCGGTGTTCGGAATCGAGGGACCGAGCAGGGTGAACTTCCGAACCCGAGCGTCGGGGAGTTCGTGATACCAGCGGTTGTCGTCCGCCTTCCGTTGGAGGATGTCGAGTCGATGGTCGAGTCGGTTATCGAACTCGTTGCCGTCGGTCCCGCCAAGCCATCGATGTACGTCATCGGCGTGGTCGTCCATTATCGATACGATGACCGCACGGATGATAAATACAGGGTAACGACAGGTAGAAATATATATGTTTTCCGGTTGAGGTAATTCATCCCACGAGACCGATCCCTGGTCGCCGCTCACGGGATCGCAGCCGGTTTTATTCTCGTTCGCTTCGCTGTCGCCGTACTTCCCGAGCCAACGCGCCGACCCCGATCGCGAGAACTCCGAGGGCCAACACCCACGGCCCAGTTTGTCGATCTCTCGCTCTCGATTTCTCGGACACGCTATTCTCTAATCGGGCTGTGGGATCCGTTGATGTCCCACTCGTGAATACAGAAGGGTCGTCCCTCATTCCCCGTGATCTTCCAGTTATGGTCTGATTCGTCCCACGAGTCCTCGCGTCCGCACGCCACGCACTGTCGTCGGTTGGGTCGGTTGAGTTCAGCCATCATACCCGAGAAACGACGTGCAGGCACTTAAACAGACGGCAACAGGGCATTTTACCGCGGGCGTCGAACGTCCCATCGATGCTCCGAAGACGAACCTTCCTCGTCGGCGTCGCTGAGGGAGGCGTGGCCCTGTCGGGGTGCACAGGCGTTCGCCACGATGGGAGCGACCGGACGACGCGAACGGAATCGAGGACGAACACCATGACGGAATTCAAAACGACCGCGTTCGAGGACGGCGGCCGCGTGCCGACCGAGTTCACCTGTAGCGGGAAGGACCGCTCGCCACCGCTCGAAATCTCGTCGGTCCCGAACGACACGGAATCGCTCGCCATCATCATCGACGACCCCGACGCACCGAGCAGAACCTTCACCCACTGGTTGCTGTGGAACCTCCCGCCGAACACCCACCGGATCGGGGGCGGCGTTCCGGGAGCGAAGACGGTCGATTCGCTCGGTGGGGCACGACAGGGGACGAACGGATTCGGCGAAATCGGCTATCGCGGTCCCTGCCCGCCGAAGGGCGACGGCCCGCACACCTACCGATTCACGCTGTACCTGCTCGACGAGAAACTCGGACTCGACGCGGGTGCGAAACGCGACGCCCTATTGAACGCGATGGACGGGAAACGACAGGGTAGCACCCGATTCACGGCGAAGTTCGGTCGGGGATAGCGAACTGATTTCGTCCCACGGCGACGACGACCGGTAATGAACGATTTCGACGTACGCCCCGAGAACGAAATCGAGACCGATGAAATCAGCGACGTCGTCGCCGCCGCGTTCGGTCGCCGCGACGAGGCGGACATCGTCGCGGCACTCCGGGAGTCGTCCGCATTTCGTCCTGCGTTGTCGCTCGTCGCCCACCGTGACGACGAAATCGTCGGTCACGTCATGTTCACGGACGCCACGCTCGACGACGACGAAGAACGAGGGGCGCTCGTGCTCGCGCCGCTCGCCGTCGCGCCCGACCACCAGCGTTCGGGCGTCGGGAGCCGACTCGTTCGAGTCGGCCTCGACGCCGCCCGGACGGCGGGTGACGACCTCGTCTTTCTCCACGGCGATCCAAACTACTACGGACGGTTCGGATTCACGGCGGCAATTGCCGCCGGGTTCGAGAATCCGATCGACTTGTCCGACGAAGCGTTTCAGGTGTTCGACCTGACGGGAGATGGGTCGGATGAAACCTCGGGAACGCTCACCTATCCGTCTCCGCTTCGGGAGTGAAATTTCATTTCTCTTCTCGCTTCCCCGTTCCCGGTTTCCGGTTCCCCATTCCCGATTTTCGGCCGCCAGTCGATACAGCGAAGTTACCGGGGAAACGATTTCACATTCCATGATAAAGATGGTCGATTTGCTGGTCCGCAAGGACGGCATGAGCCACGAGGAGTTCGAGGAGTACTGGCTGGACGAACACTCCGAACTGGCGAAGGAACTCCCCAACGTCAAGAAGTACGTTACCTCCGTCTCGAAGGACCCCGAGAAGGCGGGCTACGACGGCGTCCTCGAACTCTACTTCGACTCGACGGCGGACATGAAGGCCGCGTTCGACTCCGAGAAGGGGGAGGAGGTCATGGCCGACGCCGCGGAGTTCATCGACATGGAACAGGGTCCGACGCTCATCCTCGACGAGACGGTGCAGTTGGACGAACTAAACTAGTCGAACCGACGTAGTTCGGGAAAAGGAACACCCTTTTTCGTGTGGTACCGAACCTATGGAGATAGTCAGCCGTCAATCGTTCTCGTGGCGCGACGTGCCTGCCCTGCTCGTGAGCATCGTCGTCTGTGAACTGGCGGGAATCGTTCCGTCGATCCTGACCGCAACCTCGGTGGCGACGTGGTACACGACGCTTCAAAAACCCGGCTTCACGCCGCCGAGTTGGGTGTTCGGGCCGGTGTGGACGACGCTGTATTTCTTGATGGGAATCGCGCTCTATCTCGTCTGGCGACGGGGTGACAACCGATTCGCGCTGGGTATTTTCGCCGTTCAACTCGTCCTGAACGCGAGTTGGACGCTCGTCTTCTTCGGCATGCAGTGGCCAGCGGGCGGGTTGGCCGTCATCCTCGCCCTGCTCGTCGCCATCGTCGCGACGATGGTCGCGTTCGCTCGCATCGACCGGCGGGCGGCCGCACTGCTCGTCCCCTACCTCTGTTGGGTCAGCTTTGCCACCCTGTTGAACTACGAACTCTGGCGGCTGAACTGAGCGAGTAGGGAGAAAACCGGGAACGCCGGGGTTAAAAGTTCTCGGCCGCAAGGGAGGTATAATGAGCGAACAGAGCGGGTACAGCGAGGGAGACCTCCGAAACACCGGGATGGCTCTCAAACACGACCGGGAATGGGATTACGAACTCGAACGCATCATCGAAGCGGTCGACGAGCGCGACGCCGAAAAAGTTGGGCTGCAGTTCCCCGAGGGACTCAAACGCCGCGGCCCGCAGGTGGCCGACGACCTCCGCGAACTGCTCCCCGACGACGTGACGATTCTTCTCTCGGGGCAACCCTGTTACGGAGCCTGTGACCTGGACACCTACCTGATGAAGCGCACCGACGTGTTCGTCCACTTCGGTCACTCGCCGATGAAGAACACGGACAAGGTCATCTACGTCCCGCTGTTCTCGAACGTGGACGTCTTCCCCATCATGGAGGAGTCGCTGGAGGAACTCGAAGTCGGCGACATCGGCCTCGTCACGACCGCTCAGCACATGAACCACTTCGAGCGGATGCGCGAATGGCTCGAAGAGCGCGGCTTCGACGTGCACACCCGGCGCGGAGACGACCGACTCACCCACGAGGGACAGGTTCTCGGCTGCAACTACGCCTCAGCGGACATCGACGCCGACCAAGTGCTGTACGTCGGCGGCGGGAAGTTCCACCCGCTCGGACTGGCGATGGAGCACCCCGACAAGACGGTCGTCATCGCCGACCCCGTGAACAACGTCGTCACCGTGGCGGACACGGAAAAATTCCTCAAACAGCGCTACGGCGCGGTCCACCGCGCGATGGACGCCGAGAAGTGGGGCGTCATCTTCTGCACGAAAATCGGACAGGGTCGCTGGGACGTCGCACAGGACATCCTCGACGAGAACGAGAACGCCTACCTCATCACGATGGACGAGGTGACGCCCGACCGACTGAGAAACTTCGACATGGACGCCTTCGTCAACACCGGATGCCCGCGCATCACGACCGACGACGGCCCGCGGTTCCACAAGCCCATGCTCACGCCCGGCGAGTACGAAATCGCCGTCGGCAACGAACCATTGGATTCCCTCGAATTCGACACCTTCCACGGCACGTGGTAGGAAAATATTTGTAGCGCTTCTCTCTCATTCTCCCTTCTTGCCGTAACCGAATGACCCGTCCAGTGGTGTTTCTCTCTTCGCGTGGAGAGACCCATCAAATCGAAATCAGTCGAAGTCGGCCCCAGTTCGCTCCTTCGTCGCTCACGAGAACCGCGAGAGAGCGAAGCTCTGACTGGTTCTCGTTCGTTCCTTCGTCACTCACGAGAACTCCCCAACAACCGCAGGCATACACCCGTCGCCGGGTTCGTGATACGAGAAGTGGTCGGGGACGTAATCGACGTTGTGATCCTCGTAGTTCCCCGGCGGCGTCCCTTCACAGCCAGATTCTCCGACGGCGGAGTCGAACTCGGCTGTCGAGTACGCCCACGTGAGCACTTGATCGTCGGATTTCCAGAAGTTGTCGAACTCGCCGACGACGTTGGCGATTGCGGGACCGTACTCGCCATCGACGGCGACCGATTCGTTGTCGGCGGCACCGCCGAGCAGGGTCGCCGACTCGACGTAGTCGCTGTAGCCGAGCGAGTCGAGCGCCCCGATGGTCGCCGGAACGACCCGCCCGCCGAGCGAGTGGCCGATGAGGCGGACGCGAGCGCCGGTTCGGGCGCGGTAGTCGGTGATGAAGTTGGCGAGTTTCGCGCCGTTTCGCTCCGCGATGTCCGTCGCGGGCCACCACTGGTCGATGCGGGTGTCCGAGTCGTAACTGAACCCGATGACCGGATGGGTGTAGCCGTTGTTCCGGAGTGAGGTTTTGACCGTCTCGAAGTGGTCGGGTGCTTCGTCCGGCGCGACCAACCACCCGTGAACCGAGATGACGACTTCCTCCGGGTTCGCGCTCCCGTAGCCCGGTATGTCCCCGACGGTGCTGTAATCCCATTTCGTGTGCCCGTCGGTCAACTCCTCTTCGTACAGCCAATCGATGTCGAAATGACCGCGTGTCGTCGCGCGGGGGAAATCCGCGGGTCCGGTGATGTCCCCGTCGTCGCCTTCGAACCCGGCGGCGGTTCCGGTGACGCCGACCAGTCCGACCGCCGCCGCGGCCGTCCCTTTCAGCATGGTCCGACGGGTTATCTCGGTCGTTTCGGTCGCCTCTGAGTTTCTGTCGGTGTCTCGCGGCATGAATTCATAGAGCCCATTCCAGATATTAAATCTGTTGCAAAATTCGTTAGGGTTTCTGTTCGCGAGATCGAATACATCCATCCGCGCGATCTCACGCGTCCTTACGTTCGATTCGATACGTTCGTCCCTCGTATTCGATGACCCGCGACTCCGACACGGAAATCGCCGTTCGGTTCACGTCGAGGTTGACCCGGCGAACGCCCGTTTGACCAACCGAGATTACTACTAGACATACACAAACCTTTTTGTATTCCCAGTAGGTATTGTGTGGTAACCATGAGCGTAACTCGTCCATCCACGATCGAAACCGCGATCGAAGGCTGCCGACCCACCGACAAGACCCCAGTGACCCTCGATGCGGCCGCGCTACCGGCCTCGCGCGACGACCTGCGCGACCTGCAGACGGAACTCGCCGCGAACGATTTCGTCCCGGCCGGAGTGACGGTGCAAGCCTGCTTCGACGCCGACTGCTCCTTCGCCACGCAGGACGAGGCCGACCGGATTCGGGAGTACATCCGGACCGCCGCGTTCATCGGCGCGGGTATCGTCACAGTCGAATTCGATACCGTCGAAGACGAGTCGAAAGTCCGCCCGTCCCTCGCCGCGCTGAAGGAGCGTGCCCGCCGTGAAGGCGTCACGCTCGAACTGGACGGCCCGCTGACGCTGAACGCCTGATCCGATCTAAAACCTGTCTCTTACGTCGTCCCGCCGCGTCCACCCGATCATGGGAAAACGCGCGCTGGAACGACGTCTCTCTGCCGTCTCCACGTTCGACCAGCCACGCGTCGAGTTGGAGCAGTATCCGACACCCGCGGACCTCGCGGCCCACCTCGTCCATCTCGCGGACGTTCACCACGATATCGCGGGGAACATCGTCCTCGACCTCGGAACCGGAACCGGAATGCTCGCCATCGGCGCGGCGACTCGTTCGCCAGCGCGCGTCGTCGGTCTCGACTGTGATTCGGCCGCGTTGGCACAAGCGCGGGAGAACGAGCGTCGGGTCGAACCGTCCGCTTCTATCGACTGGCTACTGGGCGATGCGACCCGTGTACCGCTCTGCACAGTCGATTCGGACTCCCCCGTCACCGTCCTGATGAACCCGCCGTTCGGGGCACAGGAAGGCAACGAACACGCCGACCGGGCATTTCTCGAAGCGACCGCAGACATCGCGGACGTCTCCTATTCGATTCACAACGAGGGAAGTATGGGGTTCGTCGAATCCTTCGCCGACGACGCCGACGCCGAAGTGACACACGCGTTTCGTGCGGAACTGCCGCTCTCGCGGCAGTTCGAGTTCCAGCGCCGGGAGCGGACGGTTCTCGACGCCGAGGTTTTCAGAATCGAGTGGCGTTAGCCGCCGTACTGTTCTTTTTTGGCGACTTCGATACGCGAATCGTTGACGGCGGCGATGATATGGTTGTTCTTCTTCCGGGTGAACCTGATACCGTCGATGGTCACCGTCGAGTTTTTCCCCGGCATCGGCGCTGTGCCGACGGTGGACTTGTTCTTCGACAATCGCAGGACGAACCGTCCCTTTCGTGGGACGATCGACACGTTGTTCCCGGCGAGGACGGGACTCGCCGTCACCGAGTCGGACGAGAAGACGTGCTTCCACCGCCCCTTCGACGACCGAATCCACACCTGATACGCCGCACCGCCGCCGGTGACGGTCCACCCGGTGCGTCGCACCTTCACCGTTTTCGCCCACCCGACGCCGCCGACCCTGACCGTTGCTCCGCCAGCGTACGCGAGTTGCCCCTTCGACACCTCACGGGACCATATCTCCCGATCCGGGTTGATGACGATGACGCCGCTGGTGTTCACGTCGGTCGTCTCGCCGCCGACCGATACGTCGATGACGGACACCTTGCGGTTCGGCACGTTCTCGGCGTACGTCACGGTGTAATCCCCGACCGTCACACCCGTATCGAGGGCGTCCGCCCTGTTCCGATGGACCGTCGTGAGGTTCAACGGGGCGGCGACACCGGCCATGATGATGATCGGTATCAATAGCAGTACCGTTCCGACCTGTCGCGCGCTCGGCGAGAACGTCCGTTGGTCCGTCGTGCGGACCGCGACCGCGAGCAGCGTCGCCAGCGTGAGGACGAACAGGACGCCCAGCGCGCGAAAGAGGACGAACGTCTCCATGCCGCGATACCACCAGAGCGCCCACAGCGACGACGAGACGAGGACGACGAACCCACCCGCCCACACCCGAAGCGCGCTCGGTCGAACGCCGCGCGACCGGAGGAGATAGACGCCCGCGACCGCGCCGAGGAAGAAACCCATCGTGTGACCCTGGATGGCGATGCCGTACCACCACGGCCGGGAGAAACTCGTCGTCGCGTGTGCGATCGTTTGCGGGTCGTGAAACGCGGAGTAGAGGGTCGAAACGACGGTCTGCACCGAGAGTGCGATGACTGTTCCGAGCGGATAGCGAACCAGCGCGAATCCGACGAACGCGAAGAAAACGCCGGAGAAGCCGATGACGGGACCCCACGAGAAGATGCTGGTGAGGAGTCCGATGGCGACGACGCCGAGCGGGAACAGGACGAACGCCCGGACCCACGGGTTCGTCCGCCACGAGGAGAACGACGTTTCGCCGTCGTTCGGCGGATAGTGGCCGAAGTAGTACTCGGCCAGCGGCGCGACGGCCAGCGTGCTCGTCATGTTACCGAGCAGGTGGCTCGGCCCGACGTGTGAAAACGGTCCCGTCAGCATTCCGAGCGGGTAGAGATACGACCACGACGCGAACGCGACGGTTACGGGATTGTACCAGTGGTTCCAGCCGTCCTGTACGAACAGATACACCGCGATGACCCCCGAAACGCTGACGACCGTCCCCCACGGGATTCCGAAGAGAAACCGTTTCCGGAGCGTTCTCCCCCACCGTCCGCGCGGACGGTCCAATCCCCAGACGACGACCATGGAAACCAACAGGCCGAGCAACAGGCCGAGTTGCATCGGCCACCCAGCGAACGGCGACACCATGTTCGGACCGTGTAACCGCGATACCATAAAACGAACACGTCCGCGGTCGCCGCGACTACCGACCGGTCGTGTCCGCGGAAAACGTTAGGTCGGTTCGTGAGAACATCGAGGTATGACAACGACGCCGACGGAGGGCGAGACGAGGTCTTTCTCGCGGACGTTCACGAACGAAGAGGTCGCCGCGTTCGCCGACCTCTCGGGCGACCGGGGACAACATCACGTCGAAGGGGAGACGCCGATGGTTCACGGCCTGCTGACGGCGACGCTACCCACGAAAATCGGCGGCGACATGGACTTCATCGCGCGGGAGATGACGTTCCAGTTTCGACGGCCGGTGTACGTCGGCGAGGAAATCACCTGCGAGACGACGGTCGAAGATATCGTTTCGAGTCCGGAGCGTCACGAGATGGTCGTCTCGTTCGCCTGTGTGAACGAGGACGACGAGGTCGTCCTCGCGGGCGACATCGACGGCGTGATATTCAGGAATTAGAAGTCCGGCAAGTCGTCGGGCGCTTCGAACTCCGCTTCCCAGTCCACGTAGTTCTCCGCGAGGACGTCACAGACGACCTGTCCGAGTTCGGTCAGCGATGCGTTGATAGACGAGACGGCGTTCCACGAGTCGATGTCCGGGTGGATGTCCCTGACCTTCCAGTCCTCGGGGATGCCCGGCGCGTGGTAGCCAACGCGGTTCGCGAAGTCGTCCCAGAAGAAGTCGAACTCCGAAAAGAGGTCCAACTCCAGCGCGGTTTCGAACTCGCGTTCCTCCAGGTCAGTGTGTTCGGCCCACTGGTCGAACGATTCCTCCCACGCACCCTCGCGGAGGAAGTCTTCCAGTTCGTCGCGGTGGTAGTCCCGCTCGCCCGCGACCGACACGTCATCGTACTCCTGAACGTCCATCTCGGCCTGAAGCGTCGGCGGATCAGGGGCAGGTACGTCGAGTCCCATGAATCCGGATAGAACGGGTGCTCGGATAAGCGTTCCTTCAGGGACGGCACGGTAGGTATGGATTTCGACCGCGACGAATCGCCGGAAATCGAAGTTACGTCCCCGAAAACAGCCGTTACACGCGTGGACGGTCTGGGAGATTTATCCACGTTCCTGCCGACGAACGATCCGGAATGAGGGACACGACACGCACACTCGGAGTCACGCTCGTCGCAGCGCTACTCGCTGTCAGTGCCGGGTTCGCCGGTATCGGGGCGATGGCCAGCGGCGGCGGTACGACGACGAGCCAAACGACGATGGGGAATGGAACGACGT
Organism: Haladaptatus sp. AB618; assembly: GCF_024136965.1. Lineage (NCBI taxonomy): Archaea > Methanobacteriati > Methanobacteriota > Halobacteria > Halobacteriales > Haladaptataceae > Haladaptatus > Haladaptatus sp. AB618. Next base: position 77,087 of record NZ_JAMYJX010000007.1, read on the forward strand.
ACGCGACACCGACAACCAATACGACGACTGCGATGGGCGGGACGGCCACTGCGGCACCGACGTCCACGACGACGGCGAACGAGACGATGACGACTGCCGCGAACCAAACCACGAGTCGGACGACGGCGAACCAAACGACCGCCACGAGTCGAACGACGACGTCGAACGGAACGGGGAACGCACAGGTTCGCGTCGCGCACATGTCGCCGGACGCACCGCCGGTCGATGTCCTCGTGGACAACGAGACGGCCGTCTCCAACCTGTCCTACGGGAACGTCTCGGACTACACGAGTCTCCCGGCAGGCGAGCACAACGTGACGATCACCGCCGCGGGCGACCCGAGCACCGTCGTTTCCTCGGACAACGTGACGTTCGACGCGGGCACGAACTACACCGTCGCGGCGACCGGGTTGCTCTCGGGAAGCGGTGATAACGCGTTCGAGCCGGTCGTGTACGAGGACAACTTCACCGCGCCCGGACAGGGGAACGCCTCCGTCCGCCTCGTCCACGAAGCCATCGGAGCGGGACCGGTGGACGTGACCGTCAAAGGGACCAACACCACGTTGTTCGACAACGTGTCGTTCCGCAACGCGACGGCGTACAAGGAAGTCCCGGCAGGTAACTACACGCTGGAGGTCCGTCCCGCGACCGCGAACGACGACGGAACGGTGCTCAAGACGTTCAACGTCACGCTGAACGAGAGTACCGCCTACTCCGCGTTCGCGGCGGGATACGTCGACCACGACCTCGTCCCGCAGGGGACGCCGGACAGGCCGTTCGACCTCATCCTCGTCACCGACTTTACGGCAGCGGGGAACGTGACGACCACGCCGACGACGGCTACAGCGACGACGACCGCAACGACCACAACAGCCACAACAGCCACATCCACGACGCCACAAACGACGAGTTCGACAGGCACGATGACGACCACGCCGGAAACCACGTCGATGAACACGACGAGTACGACACCGCCTACGAACACGACGACCGCCTCGACGACCACCTCGCAAACGACGACGATGGCGGAGAACACGACCACCACGACCACTACCACGACCACCAGCAAGTAGACCATCCGCCGTTTTTTCGGATTCGTGGGCGTCACACTCGTGGATAAGAATAAATGCGTTGAGTAAGATACTTGATAGATTAGCGGACGTCGAGCTATCGGATACGGCCCGTACGCTGTCGCGGCGGGTATCGCACTGACTGCCGCGCTCGTAACCGGGGTGTTCGACTTCGTTCCCGTCTCGGGACGATTCGTGCATTCGGTCGCATCGGTTCTCCCGCTTTCCGAACCGATCCTATCGCTGTCGTTGTTCGTCGGGCTTCCGCTACTGCTCGCGTTTTTGATCGTCATTCGAGCCGCGTACGTCACCACGCCCGTCAACGTGGTGCTCGCACTGTTCGCCGTCCCCTGTTTGCTCGTCTGCCTGTGGGCGTTCTACTCGGCCGTTTTCACCAGTTCTGGCGTCTATTTCGGAGGTCTCTTCGCCATGGTTGCGGGGACGTCGCTGGCCATCGTCGTACTCGCCGACGGACTCCTCTCACGCGTCGGTGCGTTCCGCTCGGCTCGTCGGCGAACCCAGTTCCCCGACTGAGTCGCCCGTTTCGTTCTCCAGGTTCCGATCACGGCGCTCGACCGAAACCACGCCTCAGTCGATTCGTTCGACGAGTCTTTGGAGTTGTTCGATACGCTCCTCGCGGGCGGTGTCACGAAGCGCCTGCTGGTTTTCGTCGGGGCATTCGAGTTCGGGGACGGGCGTCGGCTTGCCGTCGTCGTCCAGCGCGACGAAGGTGAAATACGACGTCGTCGTTTCGCGGTTGATCCCCTTGCGCGGGTCCTCCGCGTGCACGTCCACCTTCACGTCGATGCTCGTCCGGCCGGTATCGAAGACGAACGCCTCCACGACGGCGACCTCGCCGCGGTCGATGGGCGAGATGAAATCCACGTGGTCCATCGACGCCGTGACACACTGGTTCCCGCAGAATCGCATCGCCGAGATCGCGCCACAGATGTCCATCCAGTGGAGCACCGCTCCCCCGAGTGCCCGGTCGAGGTTGTTGGTATCGTTCGGCAGGAGCAGTTCGGTCATCTCGGTGTACGAATCCATCAACGTCGCCGTGTCTGCCATACGCCCACTTCTCGGGCGTCGTACTTAGTTCGTCCCAGTTTTGCGCGCCAGAGTTATGCGCGTCGCCGACCGCTAGTACCCCAATGAGCCGGGAGCGGACGAAGCCGGAATCGAAACTGTTGGCGACCGAAAAAGTCGTGTCAGCCATCGGCGATGGGATCTATCAACTCGACCCCGACGGTCGCTTCGTCGCGGTCAACGACGCAGTCACCGAAACGACCGGTTACGACCGCGAGGAACTGCTCGGGGAACACGTCTCACTTCTCGTGGACGATGCCGACGTGCGACGCCTCGAAGACGAAATCGCGGATCTGCTGTCGAGCGACCCGGATGGAGTTCGAACGACCGAGTTGTTGCTTCAGGGAGCGAGCGGGGAGGAAGTCCAGTGTGAAATCCGTTTTTCCGTGGTGCTGTCCGATGGGGAGTTCCTCGGCACGGTCGGCGTCACCCGCGACACCTCGTGGAAAAAGCGACGGGACGCCGCGCTGAAGGCACAGCGCGACGAACTGACACAACTCCGCCACATCAACGCCGTCGTTCGAAGCATCGACCGCGCCGTCGTCCGCGCGGACACGGTCGAAGGGATCGAACAAGCCGTGTGTGACCGCATCGCGGCCGCCGAACCGTATCGGTTTGCGCTCATTTCCCGTTTCGACCCCGAACTCGAAACCCTCACGCCCGAAGTATGGGCGGGTATCGACGGGGAGTACGCCGAGAACCTTCGAGAGACCGACTTCATCGATTCCGACAGTGAAGCCGTGGAAGCGACCAGAACGCGCTCGGTGCAGGTCGTACGAGACGCCACGACGGAAGTGCACGACTGGGAGGGTCCCGTTTCGGACACCGGTCGTTGGTCGATGGCGTTCGTTCCGCTGGTCCACGACCGGACCGTTTACGGCGTCCTCGGCGTGTACTCCGACCGCCCGTTCGCGTTCGAGGGTCCGGAGCGTGACGTGTTGGAAGAACTCGGTGAGATGGTCGGCTACGCGCTCTCGGCGGTCAAAACCCGGTTGGCGCTCGTGGGCGACCGAACCATCGAACTGACGTTCCAGTTCTCGGATGACGAATACCTCTTCACCGTTATTTCGGAGGAGTTGGACTGTGTCGCTCGGTTCGAGGACGCGATATTGCATCCCGACGGAGCCATGCTGTTGTACGCCTCGATAGAGGGAGCCGATCCCGAGCGTGTCCTCGACTTCTGTCGGGAGTTCGGCGTCACGCATCTTCGAGGGATCAGCGAGCGGGAGGACGAATGCCTGCTGGAGATACGCTACGACGAGCCGATGGCATTTTCAGTGCTGACGAACCACGGCGGTATCATCCGGTCGGCAACTGCGGAGGACGGGGTCGCACGCGTTACCGTCGACATGCCGGAGACGGGCAACGTCCGCGAAGTCGTCAAAGCCATGACTAGTGTGTTCGAGGATTCCGAACTCATCTCCCGACAGACGATCGAACAGCCGACGGAAACGCGCGCCCGGTTCCGCGACACGCTCGAAGACCGACTCACCGAGCGTCAACGAACGGTCCTCACGACGGCGTATCGAGCCGGGTACTACGACTGGCCACGCGGGAGCACCGGGGAGGAACTCGCAGAATCGCTCGACATCGCTCCGCCCACCTTACACAAACACCTCAGACTCGCCGAGCGAAAGGTACTCTCGGGAATCTTCGACGAGCGGGATCGGGACTAATCGTTTAGCCTTCCCACTCAATGCCGTTCGGTGGTTGATCTCTGGTATGACAATCGATACTCTGCCGAGGAAAAACGACGGTGTACGATTGGACGAGACGTCCCCTTCCTCTCTCGACACGCTCTTCAAGGTGTTCTCGGAACCGACTCGGCGCGAAGCGGTCGTTCTCCTGCGACGTGAAGACGACCCTCTTTCCGTGATGGACCTCGCCGACCGCCTCGACGGCGATGCCGACCACATACACATCGCACTCGTTCACGTTCATCTCCCGTTGCTGGATCGTGTCGGAATCGTCGACTGGGACCAAGTGAGGGAGTCAGTCGAATTCGCGGACTTCCCCGACGAGTACGACGAACTGTTGAACGTCGTCGAACGAGATGTCCAGCAGTAATCTCAATATCAGACCCCTTTTAAAAACTCAACTATTGAACGCATAATCGCATGCGAGTCGATATAATATGTCCATGAGTGAATCAATCCGTGTTGAAAGGAACATCCGATCCAGTCGCGTCGGCCCAGTACTCGTGGGGTGGCGAAATGACACTCGTTCAGACTATCGTCGAGACGATGTCGTCGGTGAGTGGTCGATCACCTGAAGAGCTACCACCGCTTCACCACGTCGTTGATGTCGATGCCCTCGAATCCGTCTTCGGTCCCCGTGGTAACGGCCAGCTTCGGTCCGTCACAGGTGAAATCTCGTTTATGTACGAGGAGTACGAAGTCGTGGTCGAGAGCCAGGGCCGCGTCCTCGTCCACGTCGCCGATTAGTTCGATTCGCCGCCGAGCGCGTAGAAAAATTGCCTTGTCATCGATACTGGTAAAAATAGCGAGAGAGTACGGAGAGTGATGACCGACCAGCGCCCGCCGTCATCCGGAGGCGGCGAGGGAAACATACGAGTAGTCGGAACGGCCCACGTCTCTGAAAAAAGCGTCGAACGAGTCGAAGAAGCCATCGAGGTGGATCAACCGGAGATAGTCGCCGTCGAACTCGACGAGGGACGATACCGGCAGATGCAGGGCGAGGTCGCGGAGGACCTCGACCCATCGGATTTACTCCACGGAAACACCGTCTTTCAGTTTTTGGCGTACTGGATGCTGTCCTACGTGCAGGCGCGGATGGGTGAGGAGTTCGACATCCAACCCGGTGCGGACATGAAGGCCGCTATCGAGGCCGCGGAACGGCACGGTAGCGGCGTTGCACTCGTGGACCGCGACATTCAGATGACGATTCAGCGCTTCTGGGCGCGGATGAGCGTCCGCGAAAAGCTACGAATGGTGGGCAGTCTCGCCCTCGGCGTGACCGACCCGCTCACTATTGGCCTCGTCGGTGGTGCCGTCTTCGGCGTCTTCTTCGCCATGATCTTCGGCGTCTTCCTCTCGCCGCTTCTCGGGTTGAACGGAGCACTGACCTTCGGCGCGGGAACCGGCGCATTCCAACTCGTCGGTGGCCTCGCGGGTGGCGCGTTCGCCGGACTAGTGCTCGGAAGTCTCGCGCTCTCCATGGGGATGACGCGACGAATCGACCTCGCGCTCGGCGGCGGATTGGTGCTCGGAATCGTCGCCGGTGCGGCGGCGGGCGTCGGCGCGATCAGTCTCGTCGGTGCGGGCACGCTCGCCGGAATCGGCGCGGTCGTGCTCCGAATCCTGACGTCGCTCGTCATCGGCGTCGGTATCGGCATGGTCCTCGGGATGCTTGGCGGGTTCTTCCTCGGAAGCGCCCCCGTCGAAGAGGAGGAACTCGACGAGGAGTTCGATATCGAGGATCTGACCGACGGCGACGTGATCACGGCGATGATGGAGGAGTTCCGTCGGTTCTCACCCGGTGGCGCGGAAGCCCTCATCGACGAGCGTGACGCGTTCATCGCACACAAACTCGTCACGCTTCGGGAGGCGGGCCACGACGTCATCGCCGTCGTCGGCGCGGGTCACCGCGCCGGGATTCAGGGATATCTGGACAACCCGAGTACCCTTCCACCGATGGAGTCACTGGTCGGCACCGAGAAAGGCAATCGATTCTCGCTGTTCAAACTGCTCGGCTACTTCATCACGGTCGCGTTCTTCGCCTTCTTCATCCTGCTGGCGATGGCGGGCGTGCGACACACGTTCCTCATCGAGGTGTTCGCGGCGTGGTTCCTGTTCAACGGCATCTTCGCCTTCGGACTGGCGAAACTCGCCGGTGCACACTGGGTCAGCGCACTCGTCGGCGGCGCGATTGCGTGGTTGACCAGCATCAACCCGCTCCTCGCGCCCGGTTGGTTCTCGGGCTACATGGAGCTGAAATACACGCAAGTCAACATCGCCGACATCGCCACACTCAACGAGATCATGAGCGACGAGGAGTTGCCCCTCGGGGACATCATGAACCAGATGCTCGAGGTACCGCTGTTCCGACTCATCGCCATCGTGGCGATGACGAACATCGGGAGTATGATCGCGACGTTCCTCTTCCCGTTCGTCGTCCTGCCGTTCCTCGGGCCGCAAGTCGGTGGCGTCGCGGAAATCACGCGACTGATGGTCCAGGGCGCGCACAACAGCGCCGACATCATCTGGGGTGTGCTGTCGTGAGCAGCGGTGTGAACAGTACCGGCGGGGGCGTCCGGTTCAGCCCGATAGAAATCCGCGACCTGCTGGTCGCGTGGGTTGCGCTCGGCGTCGCGTTCACGCTGTTTCTCGACCCCGAATTCGGGCAGTCGCTGTTGCGTCCCGGCGTGTCCTTTTCGACGTCGGTGTTCGTGAAGGCGTTCGGCGTCTCGCTGCTCACCGCGGGGGTCGGGTTCCTGCTCCACGAGTTGGCACACAAGGTGGTGGCGATTCGATTCGGTCAGTTGGCCGAGTTCCGCGCCGACTACCGAATGTTGGCGTTCGCCATCGTCGGTGCGCTCGCAGGCTTCCTGTTCGCCGCACCCGGCGCGGTGTACCACACCGGCGGGGTCACGGAGCGCGAAAACGGCCTCATCGCGCTGGCCGGACCGATGACGAACATCGTCCTCGGCGTGTGTTTCTTCCCGCTCATCTTCGTCGGGCCGGACATCGTAACGCGCATCGGCTACCGCGGCGCACAGATCAACTTCATCCTCGCGGGCTTCAACATGCTCCCGTGGGGACCGTTGGACGGAAATCAGGTGAAGCGGTGGAGTACGGTCGTCTTCATCGCGGCGCTGATTCCGAGCGTGTTGCTGGCGCTGTTCGGCTTGTTCGTGATGTGACGCGGTTCGTTATGACGGGATGGGCTTGGCGGGTTTGCAATTAGCGAGAATACGACCTTGAACCCCCCCACACACTCACAACGACGTGACTATTCTGGTTTTGCGACCGCAGCGACTACGAAGAAGGCCCAGAAAGCCCCCGCCCGCTCGCAGGGGCTTTCCGGGCGGTCTGTTTTCCAGTAGTTGCCGTAGAAGTAGTTGCAATGTTTTCTCGTAGCGAACGAGCAGGAACGTTCGAAGCGGTGTACCTCTCAGCAACTGCACTCACAAATTATCTGAACACCGCTGTTCGTAGCGACTGGACAGGGGCTTTCGGGATCTGCTTCTCAGTAACTGTACTCACAAAATCATCAAATCCATCTCAAAATGACTAGCTTCATCGAAACCGTCCGTGTGAGCGAACCCGCGAACAGCAAACCTTTACTCACCCGGGACACGCGTTCCACCATGAGCGAGGACGAGGAACTCACCTATTCTGACGCGGGGGTAGACATCGACGCGAGCGAGGCGGCGACGGCGGCCCTCGTCGGCGCGGTTTCGGACATCGACAACACGACCGACTACGCTGGACTGCTCGACATCGGCGACCAGTATCTCGCGCTGGCGACCGACGGCGTCGGGACGAAACTGCTCGTCGCGGAGGCGCTGGGCGACTACTCCACGGTCGGCATCGACTGCATCGCCATGAACGCGAACGACCTCGTGGCCAGCGGCGTCGAACCCGTCGCGTTCGTGGACTACCTCGCCGTGGACGAACCCACGGAGGAGTTCTCCGAACAGGTCGGCAAAGGACTCGCGGCGGGTGCCGAAGAGGCGGGCGTCGCCCTCGTCGGCGGCGAAACCGCCGTCATGCCCGAGGTCATCTCCGGCCTCGATTTGGCGGGTGCCTGTGCCGGACTCGCGCCGAAGGACGCCATCTTCCCCGGCGAGGCCGAGGTCGGCGACGTCGTCGTCGGCTTCGAATCCGACGGCATCCACTCGAACGGCCTGACCTTGGCCCGCAAAGCCGCGACGAAGAATCACGACTACGACGACGAATTCCCGGACGGCGAGGGTACCGTCGGCGAACAGCTTCTCACCCCGACGCGGCTATACACCTACCTGCTTCCCGCACTCCGCGAACGTGACGTGCACGCCGCCGCTCACGTCACCGGCGGCGGATGGACGAACCTCCTGCGGATGGGCGAGCACGAGTACGAAATCACCGATCCGTTCCCGGTCCAGCCGGTTTTCGACTTCGTACAGGAGGAGGGCAACGTCTCCGACGAGGAGATGCACCGCACCTTCAACATGGGAACCGGCTTCGTCGTCGCGCTTCCCGAGGACGACGCCGAATCGCTGGTCGAGGAGACGGACGGCCGGATCATCGGCACCGTCGAAGAGGGCGAGAGCGTCGAGATTCGTGGCCTGAGCCTGAACTGACGTCCGGACGGGTTTCGTTCTGAGGGGATTCGGTCGGGGCAAACTTGCAGGTGGGAGAACCGACACCAGCTGAATCGCTGCCAAGTCGTATCCTCACGGCGTGAAACTGCTACGTCTCCGAAGCGGTATTACCAGAATCTTTATTTAATTTGAGTGTGGGTTTTTGTCATGCCCAACCTGACCCGTCGCGCTCTGCTCGGTTCCGCCGGTATGTTCGCTATTTCGGGGTGTGTGATGGGGTCAGGGGTACAATCGTTCGATTCGGATCACACTATTTGGCTCGAAAACAGGTACGACGAGGAGCGGACGATTCACGTCTGGATCGTCCGGAAGGCGGCCGACGAAACCGTCTTCTCGACCACTCGACAGATCGGGCCGGGGGACACGGCCGCGCTGTACAATCTCGAACAGGCAGAGACGACGAACGTAGAGACGTTCCGCGTCTGTGCCCAAATCCTCGATACCAGTTCGAGCGACACGGGGTACGAACAGTGTACGACGGCCAAGACGAACGCGTGCTACGGGAACGTCGATATACAGGTACAGAAGGACGGGTCGGTCGGAATCACCTACGCCATCTGTTGATTCCGCCGCTCATTGCACTCTCACAACTCCTTCACGTACACGTACCCCGACGTGTCAATGCGCTCGTCGTAGAACTTCTCGTCGCGGCGGTAGCCTGCCGACTCGTAGAACTCGATGGCACGCTCGTTTTCGGCCATGACGCCGAGTTGGATTCGCTCGCCGCCGCACTCCGCGACCATCCGCTCGGCGTGTGAAAGCAGTCGGCCGCCGATTCCCTCGCGCCATCTTCCCGGGAGCACGTAGATGCGCCCCAGATCGAACGTCGCGGAATCGCCGTCGGTTGGACTTGCGCCGACGAACCCGACGACGTCTGCCTCCGTTTTCTCGTCCCCCGTTTTCCCGTCGTCCGCTGCAACGCCGAGGATGGAATCGTCGTCCTCGACCAACGAGCGGAACGTCGCGGCGTCGTAGTAGCGTTCGAGGAACTCGTCGGTCGTCTCGGTCCCGATTATCGGGGCGTGTGCCGAATGCCACGCCTGCTCCGCGACGTGCTGAATTCCGTCGGTGTCCTCCCGCGTCGCCGGACGGACGTCGATGCCCATGCGAAAACGTCAGCGAGACCGATGAAAAAACTGTCGCGGAGTCGGAGTCTCAGTTCGTGCGAAGCCGTCGTTCAACGTGAACGAAGCCGTCGTCGGTCCTCCGAGCGAATCGTCTCGTAGGCGGCGAGGACGACGAGCAGCGCGGTGAGCAGGCCGAGACCGACGAAGGAGGGTACCACCATCATCACCGGAATCAACAGCACCGCGACGATTGCCACGATGGCCCGCGCGACGCTGATGGTGCCGTGGTCGCGGAACCGGTACGCGTTGTGACCACAGAGATAGAGCGTTCCGCCGCCACAGAGCGCGACGGCAGGGATGGCGGAGAGCGGTTGGTTCAGGTGTGCCAGCGTCTGTTCGATGCCGAGCGCGACGAAGATGATGCCGCCCATCATCATGAGGTGGATGTAGCTGTATGAATCGCGCGCCAGTATCGCCCGCTCGCGGTCGGACGCCCGGGCGAATCGCCGTTCGGCGGCGAGCGTGATGTAATCGAAGTAGAGCCACCACAGCGTCGCGATGAGCACGAACCCGAAGAGGACGGCGAGCAGGAGTCGCCGGGTGATCGTCAACCCGGCCATGCCGACGCCGATGGCGACGATGGATTCGCCGAGCGCGATGATGATGATGAGTCGATGGCGTTCGACGAAGTGACTCGCTTGGACGTGAAACCCTTCGACGCCCCGAAATCGTGCGATTCCGTAATCGGCGACGATTGCGGTCGTCCACAGCGCCGCCTGTAGCGTCGTCCCGACGAACCCGGAGACGATGAGCAGGACGGGCGCTCCCAAAAATCCCGGTGCGAGTCGGAGTATCGCCTTCCGGGTCTCCGGCGGCGTCGTCAGTCCGTAGAGGACGACGTGCAACGCGCGAACGACGAAGTACGCGACGGCGAAAAATACCGCGTCCGTGCCGAACGCACGCGGAATCGTCAGCGCGACGACGAGCATGGCCGCCATCGCCAACAGGATGACCAACCGCTCGGGGAGGATCTCCTCGGCCGGGATGGCGTTCGTCAACCACGAATAGCCGACCCACGCCCACCAGACCACGGCGAGTAGGGCGATTCCGCGAACGACGCCCGGCCACGACAGGTGATTCGTCAGAAAGCCCGTGATTTGCGTGACGGCGAACACGAACACCAAATCGAAGAACAACTCCAGTGGCGTGACGTCCCCGTCGTGCTGTACCTCGTCCACGGACTCGACATCACTTGTGCTCATCGTTGACATACTTTTTTTCGTCCCGAACGAGAACCTGCGGGGGCATAATTGCGATGGGAGAAGTGGCAGTTTCGAACTATCGAACCGCGCGACGGACCGTCACGACTAGCTCGCGCAAGACTGGAAAGCCGTCGTACGCCCAGAGCAGCAACGTGCACGCCGAAATCGCTCCGACGAGGACGAAGTACGACGTGAAGTCGTGATGGACGAGGTGGGCCCGATACTCGGCGAGGAGTTGCCCGACCGTCCCGGTGAACCCCGCGTCGTGGTCGGGTGGGAGCACGACTACAGGCCAGAGCATGTGTTCGATACCGTACCGGATTCCCTCGTTCATGTGTTCGAGCGCGTCACCGACGTTGTGCGAGAGGAACCCGATACCGAACGCGAGTCCCAGTCGGGGACGGGTCGTTCGCCGCGCGAGCGCGTGAGCGACGGCGATCACGAGGATGCTGGTGAACAGCGAGTGACCGAACGCATACCCGTTTTGAAAGACGCCGTACTGCCAACTCAACGGCTTGTCGATGAGGTCGGGGACGACCGAGGCGACAGCGGCGACGACGATCGCGGTACCGCCCGGTGGTTCGTGATGACGAACGTGAACGAACGCGGAATAACAGAGATAGGCGAAAATCGCGGATTCCCACGGCCACATGGTTCGCCGTACGTCCGCTTCGAAGATACGTCTATGGTGAGAAACGGTATCGCTCGACACGACCGAAAAAGCGACTGCGACCGGAAGACACCCCAATTCGCGTTAGGACAGTCGAGCCGCGATATCGGCTTCGGTGACGATGCCGATGGTTTCGCCCTCTTCGGTCACCATGACTGCTTTGTAGTGGTCGAGGAGGTTGCTGATTTCGTTGAGCGTGGCCGACTTCGAGACGGTCGGGAAGCTTTCGTCCATGAACTCACGGACGGCCTCGTCGCGGGCGTCCTCGTTGACGTGGACGAGGCTGCTTTCGCTGATCGAACCGACCGGAACGCCCTCCTTGATGACGGGGAGTTGGGAGTAGCCAGCATCCTGCATCTTCTGTACTGCCTCGCTCACCGTGTCGGACGGGCCGACGTTGACGACGGATTTGTGGAGCAGGTCGTTCGCACGAACGATGTCGCCCTCGGATTCCTCCAAAGCGTTGACGATTCGTCGGAGCGTCGAGAGTCGCGGGTCCACGTCGTCGCCCTCGATCCGGGCGATGAGCGGTTGTGAGACACCGGCCCGCTTTGCGAGTTCACTCTGCGTGAGTCCCAAATCGGTTCGGTGTTCCCGAAGATCTTGGGGTGTCGGGAGTTCCATGCCTAGAAATTACCAATGGTTATGGTATAAATCGTTCGGACCGTTTATTCGTCGCCGAAGTCGATATCCTCGTCCTCGCCGAATTCGATGGTTTCGACCACCGACAGCGGGACGTCGCGGAGCGCGCCGCCGACTTCGCTCTTCGCGATTCGCTGGGCGTGTTCCTCGCCTTCGGCGTTGAACACTTTCATTTCGAGGACGAGACCGACGAGCGAGGTGTGGGCCGCGATGAACGCCGAATCGAACGGTTCGCCGCAGGCAGGACACCCCGTCGCGCCGACTTCGACTTCGACGTAGTCCATGTTCTTCTGATTTAGCCGCTTTCCTGCTTCGCTGACGGCGACGCCGATGGCGTCGTCGATGTCGTTGACATCGCGTACCAACCAAGCCGCCTCCATCGCAACGAGGTAATTGCTCATACTCGAACCAAACACCGGAGGGTTTCGTGTCTTTTGGTTTGGCGGTCGGAACCGGGCAGTTCGATGACCAATCGTTTCACAGGTCCCGCCACATCTCGACGCACGCGAGTTCGACGCCACCGAACACCTCGTGTTCGACCGTCTCGATCCGTTCGTACCCGTTCGCCTCGTAGAAGTCGGCCGCGTTCAGCGACGCGTGCAGGGAGAGCGAATCCAACCCCACGTTTCGCGCCACGGATTCGAGATGCGAGAGCAGCGACGACCCGAGACCGTTCCGCGCGTACTCCGGGTGGACGTACACCGCCGAGAGAACGCCGGTATCGAGTTCGAGACGACCGAACCCGGCAACCTCACCGTCCTCCTCCGCGACGATAACGTACTTCGATTCGTCACGGATCGACTCCAGATACGGTGCCACTCCGAGCGGTTGGGCGGCCCACGCGTCCACCTGTTCGTCGTGGTAGCCCTCCGGTCCGAAGGCCCGAATGGACGCCTTCCGGAGGTCGAGAATCGATTTCGCGTCGGCCTCCGTCGCGGAGCGAATCGAAAGCATAGAACAGGTGACAACGGATGGGACCCTAACAGTTCGGATGCAGGCGATAGCCTACTATTCGGAAGCGGGATACGGTCGGTCTCGAATCTCCATCCATCGTCCCCTCGTTCGACTACGACAGGCCGACGATGGCGTAGATGAACAGGAAGCCGAAGTACAGCAGGACGAGCACGCCGAGCGCCTTGAGACGGAAGTGTTTGAGTTCCTCCGTCTCCTCCTCGTAGGTGTCGTAGAATTCCTCGACTTCGCCCTCGGTGAGTTCGTCCCCGTGTTGCAACCCGCGGTGGAGCACCAGATACTCCTCCCTCCGAAACGGGCAACCACAGTAGGCACACTCGTAGGCCGATTCGCCGGACGGAACGTGGTAGTCTGTCGCTATCGTCATGGTCATGGTGGTGTGATCGTCGGTTGCGAAACGACCCACATGCTCGTCATCGTGTACAGGATCATCACGGCGACGAGCGGGTACTGGCTCCGTATCGCCTGCATCCTGCTCGGAAACACGTCGTACGCCGTGGCGTGGGCCACCCACACCGCGAGCAGGTGGCCGATCAGGATGAACGCCATGTTGACCGCACTCCACCACGGCGGAAGGACGATGATGATCGGTTGGGGCGGGTTGATCGGGTTCGACAACATTCCCAAGAGGGTGGGAGAGAGCGAGAGGAAGTAACCCACGTAGTGGGCGAGGTGATACCCGACGGCTATCGGCAGGAGCGACGGCGCGAACTTCCGGGTGATCGCCGAGGTGGTGAGGTAGGTGTCCGCCGTGTTATGGGCCAATCGCGCGGCCAGTCGATACGCGCCGAGGAAGAGCAGGAACCCACCGAGCAGCGCCGCGAGATAGGTGACGTGTCGTGGCACTCCGGCACCGGTCACCGCGCCTTCGATGTCCGCCCAGAGCGGCGTCGAAACGAACCCGTCGTAGGTCGTCACCCACAGGATAGAAATGATGAACGCGACTTCGTCGATCCCCGTCACGTACTTCGTCTCGGTCAACCGCGCACCCGGTAGTTGGAACTCGAACCCTGACTCGGTTCGGCGGAACGGGGCGACCCGCCCGTAGTAGCGAAAGACGCGGGCCACGGGATCGACAGTGCTGAACCACCTTTCGGTGTTAAATACGACGGTTCCCGCGAGCGTGATGAGCGAGTACGCGACGATGATATCGGCCAACATCTTGGGTTCGCTGGCGAGGGGGCTGAGCACTTCGAGCCAGATGAGCGCGAGCAGTCCGACGACGCTCGGCCACGCGCCCAATCGCTCGGGGTAGTGAACGTCGAGGGAGGGGAGGAGGTTTCCGATGGTTCGCCACGGGTTCAGCGCGGGCCACGTGTTGCCGAAGATGTACACCGTCGTGGTGTACGCGGCCCACCACCCGACCCAGACGAAGATGATGGCGATGTTTTCGCGCGACGTGGGCGGACCGTACCATCCGGCGGCGATGATTCCGAGCAGAACGAGGACGCCGATGGCTTTCGTCGCGTGAATGACCGTGTCTGCCGACCACGACGTGAATCGTTGCCAGTCGTGAATCTCACGGATGAAGCTTCTGTCGGTGATGAAACTGGCGAGGAGGAACGACGCGCTCACCACGCCGCCGCTCGTGAGGATGAACAACCAGAGGGGGACGGACAGGGATTTCGATGAACCCTCGATACTCGCCCCGTGTGCCAGCGCGTGACCGGAGAGGGCAATGAAGAGCCACAGCGCGGCGACCGCGCGAGTCGTGTACCGAATCGGTGTTCGGCGATGCATCGATTGAACTAGAGTGCGTCGGTCGATAATAGTTTCCGAAAGCGGACCGCAGGCGTCAAAGAAATGAAAAACGTGTGAGATTCAAACGTGTGAGATACGAACCCGTTCGAATCGCTCCCGAACTCAGTGGTTCGGTTCTTCCGTCGGCGCTTCCATCCCCTCGATCTTCAGGATGAGGATGTTCCGGGTGTCGTCCTTGCCGTCGACGCGTCCCTCCACGACGAGCTTCGAGAGCGGCGTCGGGCCGACCTTCACCGCGTCGCCTTCGTGGAAATCACGGACGGAGCCACGGAGGTGGATCTCCGCGCGGCAGAGTTCGGGGTGGTGCACGCTCGTGAGGTCGATCTCCTCGATGTTGCTCTGCTCGACTTCCTCGCCGTTGTGGGTAAGTGGCACCTCGGCGGCGGAGTCGAGTTCTTGCGTGTCGAGTGCCTCGAAGGCCGTCGCGGTCGGCTTGTAGCCGCCCTTCGGGCCGGGAACACCTTCGACGAGTTGGAGCGCTTTCAGACTCTGCATCTGATTGCGAATCGTTCCTGGGTTGCGGTCGACTTCTTCGGCGATGTCCTCGCCCTTGACCGCATCTTCTGTCTCACGGTGGAGATTTACGAGTGCCGTCAGTATCGTCTCCTGACTAGGCGTCAACTCAATACTAGACATTAGAGGAAACTTGGTAATTGATTTCCTTAAATCCGCCGAATATGCCGGGAGAATCGCTGTCTGTTATCTGTCGAAACTCCAGGTATAAATACCAATCCATCCGCCCGAAATGTTGCCTTTGAAACCCCCCCACCTCGTCCATTCTAGTATGACGAAACCCGTCCAAATCATCGGGGCACCGGTCGACTACGGCGCGAACCGACGTGGCGTGGACATGGGGCCGTCCGCGATTCGCTACGCCGGACTGGCCGAGGAACTCGCCGACGCTGGCGTGACCGCCATCGACACCGGCGACCTGAGCGTCCCGCGCGCGGAGGAGCGCGATCCGGAAACGCACGAGCCGAACGAAGGAAAGGCCAAATTCCTCCGCGAGACGGCGGACGCGTGCGAAGGCCTCGCCGACAGGGTGGCAGGCGCGATCGAAGACGACGCCTTCCCGCTCGTCCTCGGCGGCGACCACTCCATCGCCATGGGAACCCTCGGCGGGTCGGCCCGCGACGCCGAAATCGGTGCCATCTGGTTCGACGCGCACAGCGACTTCAACACCCCGAAGACCTCCCCGAGCGGGAACGTCCACGGCATGCCGCTCGCTGGCGCGCTCGCGGTGGACGACTTCGCGGACACTGACTGGGCGAACGCGCCCGGCCTGCGCGCCGAAAACGTCGTCCTCGTCGGGCTTCGAAGCGTGGACAACACCGAAGTCGATGCAATCCGCGAGAGCGGCGTCACGACCTTCACGATGTCCGACATCGACGAGCACGGAATCACCGAAATCGTGGAGGAAGCAATCGACATCGCCACCGACGGCGTGGACGGCATCCACGTCAGTTTCGACATGGACTGGCTCGACCCCAAGGAAGCCCCCGGCGTCGGGACGCCCGTTCGCGGCGGCGTCAGCTACCGTGAAGCCCATTCCGCCCTCGAAATCGTGGCGACGCGCAACAGGGAGGATGGTATCCTCCGCTCGCTCGAATTCGTGGAAGTGAACCCGATTCTCGACGAGCACAACGAAACCGCCGCGCTCTGCACCGAACTGGCGGCGAGCGCGCTCGGGAAGCGCATTCTCTAGAACCCACCTTTTTATTGCGAGGGTCGCTCCGCGACCCTCGATAAAAATCTGGACCAAAAGCAACGGAAGACGTTCCTGCTCGCTTACGCTGTGCGGGCATGCGACTTCCTGGCCTTCCTTCACTACGTTCAGGAAGACACTCCTCATCCTACTTCGGGGTCGTCGGCCCGGAAAATCGAAGATTTTCCGGTATCTCAAAATCGCGTCGCGATTTTGATGGCTCGAAAGACCGGAGGTCTTTCGGTGGAGTTGCTAGCGACTGGCGGATGTGTCACCGGCTGTTGTCTGTGGATGTGTCAATTTTACAACACAGTGGACTGTGTCGCTTGCTGATCTCGGGCGGTTGTGAAAATTCGAGTTACTGGCAGTCGTGCAGATTTCGTCGCTCCGGTAGTTGTATTGATTGACGGGCGCGATTCGAACGCTCGCGGCGGACGCGTCCGCCGCGAGCGAATGCCAAGAACTGGGTAAACTCCCGGGAATCTACGATTCTTCCAACATTTCGGCGATAAAACGCGCTAATTTATTATCCACCGGAAAAATCGGAAGTCATGCGAGAACGAGTGAATCGATTGGCCGACGAGCTAAAAACCGAACTCGGCGACGACATTCACGGTGTGTTTTACGGCGATTTCGTCCACGCTGACTACTCGGTATCGTATCTTCACGAAGGAGTCCAAGAGAGTTTCACACCGGCGGAAATCCGAACGCTCGTGGACGTCGTCGTGGACGAACAGATCGTTCCCCACGACCACGACGAACTCACACACCTCCTCGGCGACCTCGATTTCACGATTCGCAGTTTCGAGAACTCGACCCACTTTCTGGTGTGGAACTCGATGGAGAACGAGGGCGTCTTCGTCGGGACGAGTTCCGACCCGACGTGTTTCACGCCGACCGTCGCCGCGCTTCACTCGCTGGTTCTGCACGACTGATCCCGAGTCGAAAAATCGTCGTTTCGACTGAAAACGTACCGACCGTTATTCGTCGGCCGCGTCGTCTTCTATCGGTTCCGCGTCGTCCGGAACCGCCGTCGCCGCTTCCGCGGGGATCACGTCCACGCTCGCTACGCGGTCGTCCTCGTCCACGTCCATCACGGTGACGCCCATCGTGTTCCGACCGACTTCCGAGATGTCGGCCGCGCGAATGCGCATGATCTGACCGCGCTCGCTCATCATTACGAGGTGGTCGTCCTCGATGACGGTCTTGATTTCGGTGACCGGCCCGTTTCGCTCGCCGGTCTTGATGTCGATGAGGCCCTTGCCGTTGCGCGACTGGGAGCGGTACTCGTCGAGTTTCGTCCGCTTCCCGTAGCCGCGACGGGTGACGGTGAGCAGGTCGTCCACGTCGCCGTTCGCGGCGACCATCCCGACGACTTCGTCGTCGTCGTCGAGTTTGATGCCGTGAACACCGCGGGCGCTGCGACCCATCTCGCGGGCTTCCGTCTCGTCGAAGCGAATGGTCATCCCGTTCTTCGTGGAAATGAGCAGGTCCTTCGTGCCATCCGTGACTTTCACGTCCATGAGTTTGTCGCCGTCTTCGAGCCGTGCAGCGATTTTTCCGGTCGAGCGGATGTTCTCGAACTCCTTCGCGGTGGTACGTTTGACGTAGCCCTGTTCGGTGACCATACTCAACGACTCGTTCTCCTCGAACTCGTCCGTCGTGATGACGGCGGTGATGTCCTCGTCCCGTCCCAAGTCGAGGATGTTGACGGCGGATTTGCCGCGCGCCGTGCGCGACATCTCCGGTATCTCGTAGGTCTTCAGGCGATAGACCTGCCCGTGATTCGTGAAGCAGAGCAGGTAGTCGTGGGTGTTCGCGCGGAACACCTTCGAAATCTTGTCGTCCTCTTTGAGGTCCGCACCGATGATACCCTTGCCGCCGCGGCCCTGCGCGTCGAACCGCTCGATGGGCATTCGTTTGACGTAATCCTGCTCGGTGACGACGACGAACACGTCCTCCTCGGCGATGAGGTCCTCGCGGGTGACCTCCGACGTGTCCTCCACGATTTTCGTCCGCCGGTCGTCGGCGTACTTCTCCTTCATCTCCAGCAGTTCGTCCTTGATGACGGCGAGTAGCTCCGACTCGTCGCCGAGGATGGTTTCGAGGCGCTCGATGCGCGCCGTCACGTCCTCGTATTCGGCCTCGATCTCCTCGGATTCGAGCGAGGTGAGGCTGCCGAGTTGCATCCGGACGATGTGTTCGGCCTGCTTCTCGGAGAAGTCGAACGTCTCCTGCAAGCCCGACCGCGCGCCGTCGCGGTCCTCGGCGTTGCGGATGAGGTCGACCACATCGTCGATACTTTCGAGCGCTCGAAGCCGACCTTTGAGGATGTGAGCGCGTTCCTCGGCTTCGCCGAGTTCGTGCTTGCTCCGCCGTCGAACCACGTCGCGCCGGTGGTCGAGGTAGTGTTCGAGCAGTTCCTTCAGCGTCAGCACTTTCGGCTGGCCGTCGACCAGCGCCAACGAGATGATGCTGAACGTGCGTTCGAGGCGGTGGTTCAGCAGTTGGTTCTCGACGACCTCCGGGATCGCGTTCTGCTTGAGTTCGACCACGACGCGGATGCCGTCGCGGTCGGACTCGTCGCGCAGGTCGCGGATTCCCTCGATAGTGCCGTCGTTGACGTGGTCGGCGATTCGCTGGATGAGTCGCGCCTTGTTCGTCTGGAACGGCAGTTCCGTGATAACGATTCGGTCGTCCTGTACCTCGTACTCGGCGCGGACGCGGAGGCGTCCCCGTCCGGTCGTGTAGGCCTGGTGGATGTCGTTACGCCCGACGATGTTCGCGCCGGTCGGGAAGTCCGGTCCCTTGACGTGCTCCATCAGGTCCTCTATCGTCGCGTCGGGGTTGTCGATGAGTTCGATCGTCGCGTCGATAACTTCTCCCAGGTTGTGCGGCGGGATGTTCGTGGACATCCCGACCGCGATGCCGGACGAACCGTTGATGAGGAGGTTCGGGACGGCCGACGGGAGGACTTCCGGTTCCTGCAAGCGCCCGTCGTAGTTCGGCTTGAACTCCACCGTGTCCATCTCGATGTCGGCGAGCATCTCCTCAGACAGCGAGTCCATCCGAGCCTCGGTGTACCGCATCGCCGCTGGCGGGTCGCCGTCCACGCTACCGAAGTTCCCCTGCCCGTCGATGAGCGGGTAGCGCATGGAGAACTCCTGTGCCATCCGGGCGAGTGCGTCGTAGATCGACTGGTCGCCGTGCGGGTGGAAGTCACCCATCGTGTCCCCGACGATGTTCGAGCATTTACGGTGACTCGCGCTGCTCGTCACGCCCGACCGGTGCATCGCGTAGAGAATGCGCTTGTGGACGGGCTTCAGCCCGTCACGAACGTCGGGGAGCGCACGACCCGCGATGACGGACATCGCGTAGTCGATGTAGCTCTGTTCCATCTCGTCCTCGACGCGGACGCTCTTTACTTTCTCCGCGACTTCGTCCGGCAGGTCCGGTGTGTCGGAGCTCATATATCCACCCACTCCGCTTCGGTCGCGTGGTCCTGAATGAACTGTTTCCGTGGGCCGACGGAATCACCCATCAGCACCGAGAACATCTTGTCCGCCGCGGCGGCGTCCTCGATGGTTATCTGCTTGAGGATTCGGTTCTCGGGGTTCATCGTGGTCTCCCACAACTGTTCGGGGTTCATCTCGCCCAGTCCCTTGAACCGCTGGACCTGCGACGGGTTCCCGTCGCATTTCTCCTCGATGATGCGGTCGCGTTCCTCCTCGGTCATCGCGTCGTACGTGTTTCCGCGATATCGAACCCGGTACAGCGGCGGTTGGGCGGCGTAGACGTAGCCCGCTTCGAGCAACGGTTGCATGTAGCGGTAGAGGAGCGTCAGGTACAGCGTCCTGATGTGCGCCCCGTCCACGTCCGCGTCCGTCATGATGATGATCTTGTGGTAGCGCGTCTCCTCGATGTCGAACTCCTCGCCGACGCCGGAGCCGATGGCCGTGATGAAGTTCCGGATCTTCTCGTTTTCGAGCACGCGGTCGAGACGGTGTTTCTCGACGTTGAGAACCTTGCCGAACAGCGGCAGGATGGCTTGGAACTCCCGGTCGCGGGCCTGTTTTGCCGACCCGCCCGCGGAGTCACCCTCCACGACGAACAGTTCGGACTTCTTCGGGTCGCGCGACTGGCAGTCCGCGAGTTTGCCGGGGAGCGCGCTCGATTCGAGCGCGCTCTTGCGGCGCGTGAGTTCCTCGGCCTTCTTCGCGGCTTTGCGGGCCTTCGCGGCCTCGACCGCCTTGCGGATGATTGCCTGTGCAGTGTCCGGATGTTCCTCGAAGTAGACCGACAGTCCCTCGTGGACGGCACTCTCGACGATACCGCGGACTTCGCTGTTGCCGAGTTTCGTTTTGGTCTGCCCCTCGAACTGCGGGTCGGGGTGTTTGACGGAGATGACGGCGGTCAACCCTTCGCGGATGTCCTCGCCGCGGAGGTTCTCGTCGATGTCGCCCAGCATGTCGTTATCGTTGGCGTAATCGTTGACGACGCGCGTGAGGGCGGTCTTGAATCCGGTCAGGTGCGAGCCACCTTCGCGGGTGTTGATGTTGTTCGCGAACGCGTGAATCGACCCCTGCAACTCGTCGGTGGCCTGCATCGCCACTTCGACTTGGATGTTGTCCGCTTCGTCCTCGAAGTAGATGACGTCGTTGTGGAGGGCGGTTTTCGTCTCGTTCAGGTACTCAACGAACTCGCGGATACCGCCGTCGTAGCGGAACGTGTCGCGTTTCTCCCCGTCTCGTTCGTCGTCGAGGACGATTTCGACGCCGGAGTTGAGGAACGCGAGTTCTCGCAGGCGGTTTTCGAGCGTCGAGTAGGTGAAATCGGTCGTTTCGAAGATGTCTCGGTCGGGCCAGAACCGCTGGTACGTGCCCGTCTCCTCGTCGTCACGCATGTCGCGGACGCGTTCCATCTCTCCCGCCGGGTCGCCACGCTTGAACGTCTGTCGCCAGACGGCACCGTCGCGCTTCACTTCGACTTCGAACTTCTCCGAGAGGGCGTTCACCACGGAGATGCCGACGCCGTGGAGACCGCCGGACACCTGGTAGGATTTGTTGTCGAACTTCCCGCCAGCGTGGAGGACCGTCAGGATGACCTCCAATGCGGGCATGTCGTACTCCTCGTGGCGGTCCACGGGGATTCCACGTCCGTCGTCCGCGATACTCACCGAATCGTCTTCGTGGATCGTTACGTCGATACTGTCACAGTATCCGGCTAACGCCTCGTCGATGGAGTTGTCCACCACTTCGTAGACGAGGTGATGTAACCCACGGGAGTCGGTAGAACCGATATACATCGCTGGGCGTTTTCGAACGGCTTCGAGCCCTTCGAGAACTTGAATCTGCCCAGCACTATACTCATTTCCGTCGCTCATAAATTCTGATTTTTAGTAGGCAGGCACCACTGATAAAGTTCACGCACGCGCGCGTAGAGCAGAGTAAAATTATCCGACACACCGAATTTATCCCACGCCACTCAGGAGAGAGAAAGTGAGAACCGCCACGTCGATTTAGCGTCGTTTCGCCGGAAGACACGAGCAAACTCGTATGTACCCCGAGGGAGACAGGACGTGTTTTCGGGATGGTTCCACAGATGACACGTTTTGTTCCACGTCTCCCCACCTAGAATCGTGATCGACCGTTCCTGATCGGGAACACCTCGTTCGAGCACGCGTGCGTCGGGTTGCCAACAGCCATCTGTCCGCGTCCACTTCGTCCCCCCGCCGACCAGCAACACCCGAGCAGTTCCCGACGATTTCGTTCCGATAATGAGGTCCAACCCACGCGGCCGATTGTACGAAAGGGTCACGGATTCCGACGACCGATTCCGGAGCGAGAGAACCAGTTCGGCGGTATGCGCGTCGGTGATTTTCGACTTCCGGAGCGAGAGCGACCCGGTGATACCTCCGGTTTCGAACGAACCGGCGTCAGCCACCGCGACGACGCGATCCGTTCCCGATGTGGACGATGTCGTGGTCACACCCTGGTTTCGGGTCGTTTCGGTAGTCGAGTTTGCCGCCGTCGTTCGCGTCCCATCGGTCGCACCAGCGGCGGTCGAACCCGACATGGTCGACGAAGTCGACGTGTCGGGTGACTGGCCGAGACACCCCGCAAACGCACCGGTGTAAGCCACCCCCGCGAGGATGAATCGTCGGCGATGCATACGGAACGTCTCGCATTCCACCGACAAAATCACGGTGATGACTCAAATGCCCCTTTGACCGATGGTCCCCACAATCGAACGACGAAAACCGCATCCGGGCGACTCGAAACATCCCCGTTTCGCACCCGCTGAAATCCCCAACCGTCGAAAATCACGGCGTAACCGCCTCTCCGCGGTCACTTTCACTTTCACTCCGCACCATCGGCGCAGTTTTAACGTTCCCGCGGATAAATACTGGCGAAGAATGCCTTCGATGCAGTCTACGCTCGGCGACGAGGGGATCGCCGAAGAGTTGGCCGAAAGCCAGCGACAGATCTCCATCGCCGAGTTCTTTGAGAAGAACAAGCATATGCTCGGCTTCGACAGCGGTGCCCGGGGGATGGTCACCGCCGTCAAAGAGGCGGTCGACAACGCCCTCGACGCCTCCGAAGAAGCCCGATTGAAGCCGTTCGTCCGCGTGAAAATCGAGGAGGTCGGCGACTACTATCGTCTCATCGTCGAGGATGAGGGTCCGGGGATCACCCGCGAGCAGATCCCGAAAGTGTTCGGGAAACTGCTCTACGGGTCGCGCTTCCACAAGCGCGAGCAGTCCCGTGGCCAGCAGGGTATCGGTATCTCCGCCGCCGTCCTCTACTCCCAATTGACCAGCGGGAAACCCGCGAAGATCACGAGTAAGCCGAAAGGGAGCGACCGACAGCGCTACTTCGAACTCATCATCGACACCGACGAGAACGAACCCGAGATCCAGACCGAATCCGACACGCCGCCGGTCGGCCGCGAACTCGTCGGAACGCACGGCACACGTATCGAACTGGAGATGGAAGCGAACATGCGCGCCCGCCAGCAACTCCTCCGATACATCAAACACACCGCCGTCGTCAACCCGCACGCGAAGATCGTCTTCGAGGAACCCGGGATGGAGAACGGGGAGGAGATGGTGTTCGAACGTGCCGAGGGGGCCAGCCTCCCCACCGAAACCGAGGAGATCCGCCCGCATCCACACGGCGTCGAACTCGGGACGCTCCTGAAGATGCTCAGCGCGACCGACTCCCACAGCATCTCGGGCTTCCTCCAGGAGGAGTTCACCCGTGTCGGAAAGAAGACGGCCGAGAACGTCATCGAGAACTTCCGCGACCTCCACTTTGGCCGCGAGGCGGCATGGCGACCCCCGCAGGCACACGAGGAAGTCGACCTCGAATCGGCCATCGAGGAGGCCGTCGCGAACAAGGGTGCCGACGCCACCGCTTCCTTCGCGGAGAACGTGGTGACGCGAGTCGACGAAAACGACCGTATCTCGCATCACGAACTCCGTGCGGTCATCGCCCTCGTCGCCGACGAAACCGAGGAGGAGTTCGGAACGTCGTTCGGCAAGACGGTCCAGGAAAACGCGCTCGATGCGGCGTGGGACGCGATTTCCGACGACCGCGTCACCGACCTGTACGAACTCGCCGACGACGCGACGAGCGTTCGAAAGGACGACGAGACGGTTCGCGCCCTCGCGGAGCGAATCGCCGCGAAGTTCGAGAGCGAGGACGGTCACGACCGAGCGACGGAAAGCCGCCTCGTCGAATACGTCGGCCGTGCGGCCGACATGACCGAGGAACGTGAAGAGGTGACCATTGGCGAGACGGCCCGCGAGAACGTCGTCGAAGCCATTTGGAACTCGATGGTGACCGTCCCCGACGAGGTACCGAAGGTTCGGACGGTCGCCGACAGCCGCGACACTGCGAGCGAACTCCTCGACGCGATGAAGGAGACGGACATCATCTCGCCGCCGACCAACTGCCTGTCGCCGATCACGGCGGAACTCGTGGAGGCCGGACTCCGCAAGGAGTACGACGCGGACTTCTACGCGGCCGCGACCCGTGACGCCGACGTTCACGGCGGCGACCCGTTCATCGTGGAGGCCGGTATCGCCTACGGTGGCGAACTACAAGCCGAAGGGTCGGCCGAACTGCTCCGCTTCGCGAACCGCGTGCCGCTGGTGTACCAGCGCGGTGCGTGTGCCACGACGGACGTGGTGAAATCCATCGGTTGGCGCAACTACAATCTCGATCAACCCGGCGGCAGCGGCATCCCGAACGGACCGGTCGTCATCATGGTGCACGTGGCGTCCACGAACGTCCCGTTCACGAGCGAGTCGAAGGACGCGATCGCGAACGTCCCCGCCATCGAGGACGAGATCGAGTTGGCGATTCGGGAGGCGGCCCGCGAACTCAAATCGTACCTCAACAAGCGCCAGTCGCTCAAGAAGCGCCAGAAGAAACAGAACGTCATCGCCACCATCCTGCCGGAGATGGCCGAAAAGCTCTCGACCATGACCGGCCAGGAACGGCTCGAAATCGGCGATTCGCTGGCGCGTATCATGAACAACGTGCTGGTCGAACGCGAGGTCGAGGACGACCTCGTCAAACTCGTCGTGGAGAACCACGGTTCGACCAACGAGTCGCCGAAGCTGACCGAAATCGTGGCTGCCGAACCCCAAAACCTCTCGGACGGCGCGACCGCCGTCGAGATGGATGGCGAGTGGTTCGTGACGTGGGAACCCACCGTCGAAAGCGGTGAGGAATCCGTTCTCGAATACAACGTCGCCGATGACGTATCGTTCGACGCCGTCAGGGTCGAAGGAATCGAAGACGAACGATTGACCAACAACACATGAGCACGGACACCAACGAAGAAGCCCAGCAGAAACTCATCGACCTCGCCGCGGAGTTCTACGACCAGTTCGCGGGGGGGAAGATCCCGGAGATGTCCATCCCGACCCGGACGAAGAGCAACATCGAATACGACGAGGACGACCGCGTCTGGGTGTACGGCGACCGGAAGAGCACCCGGAGCGCGAACAGCGTCCGCGGGGCTAGAAAGCTCCTGAAAGCGGTGTACACTATCGACTTCCTCGCGAACCAGTTGGAGGAAGACCGCTCGTCCACCCTCCGTGAGTTGTACTACCTCTCCGAGTCGTGGGACGCCGACGAGGCGCAGTTTTCCAACCAGGACGAGTCGAACCAACTCATCGAGGACCTGGAGATCGTCTCGAACGTCACCCGCGAGGACTTCCACATGCGACCCGAGGAGTCCGGCGCGAAGGTGATGGGACCGCTGCTCCTCCGGGAGCAGACGAATCGAGGCGACCGCGATATTCACTGTCAAGAGGACGTGGGACAGGGCGGCTACCAGATTCCGAACAATCCCGACACCATCGAGTTCCTCGACCACGATGCCGATTTCGTCCTCTGTGTCGAGACCGGTGGGATGCGCGACCGACTCGTCGAGAACGGGTTCGACGAGGAGTACAACACGATAATCGTCCACCTCGGCGGTCAGCCCGCACGGGCGACCCGCCGCCTGACCAAGCGACTTCACCAGGAACTCGATCTACCGGTCACCGTATTTACAGACGGTGACCCGTGGAGTTACCGTATCTACGGTTCGGTCGCCTACGGTTCCATCAAGAGTGCACACCTGAGCGACTACCTCGCCACGCCCGAGGCGAAGTTCATCGGCATCCAACCGAAGGACATCGTGGAGTACGACCTGCCGACCGACCCCTTGAGCGATTCGGACAAGAACGCGCTCGAAAGCGAACTCGAAGACCCGCGCTATCAGACCGACTACTGGCGGGAACAGATCGAACTCCAACTCGACATCGAAAAGAAGTCCGAACAGCAGGCACTCGCCTCCCACGGGCTTGACTTCGTGACCGACACCTATCTCCCGGAACGCCTTTCGGACATGGGAATCATCTGATCGGGACGATTCGCTTTTTCGGACCTCGTTTCCCCAGCGACACGGTCAACCATTCTTGAACGACGGTTGGTTTCATAGGTGGCCGGTACGTACGAATGAGACGATGGGGAACTGGCTCAACCTGAAGCTCACCGGTATCGGCGCGATGATTTTCGCGTTAGTCTGGGCGCTGACCAACTACTCGATACACGTCTCGAACCCGTTTCTGACACAGTTCGCCGGAGTTGCGGCCATCGGTCTCGCCGTGTTCGCAGTGGCCGATGCACTGCACGGCGGATTGTCCGACTGAGCCGAACGAAATCAGACGAACTCTCTCTCTCTCTCTCTCGGTCGTCTCGCCGAATCCGGTTTCGGTGCGATGGTCCACGTCACCGCGAGCGCACGACCGACAGTAGTGGTTTTCTCCCTCGTTCACCGTTTTCACGGGGACGCCTGCGACGTACTTCCGTTCGTGATACTTCCGCTCGACGCCGTTTCCGACCGGTTTGGCGCACACCGAGCATGGCGTGGCCGGTTCGTAGACCGTCTTCTCGTCCGTCGAACGAACCCGACCGAACGTCGTCGGCGACCTGAGTCCGGGAACGTGTTGCGGTGTGAGAACGAGCAAGAACAAGCCGAGCAGGAGGGAAAGAGTGCCGAAGACCAATCCCGCTCCGGCCCAGTTGGTCAGGAGGAGAAACAACCCGAACAGGACGCCGAGGGAACCGAAGACGAGGCTCACGGCGAACGCGAGGGCGCGTTTGACCGTCCAGTCGGTGGAGAATCCCTCGTCCTCGAAGTACTCCTCGGAGCCATCCTCGCGCAGTTCGATTCGCTCCGCGCCCGGCGAGTAGCAGTACCACGCATACAGCAAGTTGCCGATGCCACTGGTGGACATGAGGAGGAGGATGTGGAGCGGAATCGACCCGAACCCGCGATTTATCATCACGACGCGGTCGCCGTAATCCTGTTTTACGTCCCAGCCTTCGACCGTGAGGTCCTCGATTCGGCGGCGAAAACCGTCGTCTCGCGGGTATCGTGAGTTCTGGGTGTGCCGTGAATGCTGTGAGCGAAAGCTATCGCTCCCACCCGAATCGACTGCACTCCCGCACTGGGAGCAGAACGAATCGCTCGAGGAGAGCGACGAACCGCACTGCGAACAGAAGTTGGAGGGACTTCGGGAACGCATGTGTGAACCAACCCCGTCTCGACTCAAGAAGATTGTGTTGTGATGAACGGTTCGGACTGGTGAACGGAACGGGGATCGTTCCGGACGATTCCCTATTCCTCGTCGAGCGCAACCGCGATACCGCGTCCTTCGACGTCCTCGGCGAACGCCGCCGAGTCGGCTTCGAGCGCGGCGAACGTGTTGTAGTGAATCGGGACGACGAGGTCGGGGTCGAGGTCGGCGGCCAACGCGGCCGCCGCGTGTCGGTTCATCGTGAAACTCCTGCCAATGGGCGGCAAGAACAGCGACACGTCGAGTTCACGGTGGCCGTCCAACACGTCGGAGTCCCCGGGCCAGAAGACGGTCGTTCCGGCGAGCGACAGCAGGTAGCCGACGCCGAACCCTTTCGGATGCACTGGCTCACCGTTGTGTTGGACGTGTGGGCCGCCTTCCTCGTTGTACGCCGGAACCGACCACGCACCACAGGGACCGACCGTTACGTGGTCCTCCTCGCCGATTCGAACGACGTCGTAGGGCAGTTCGGAGAGCGGTTTCACGTCACGGTCGATCCCGTCCGGGTTCACGCCGTCGTAGACGACGAGCGTGGCGTCGTCCGCCGCGACGCGCTCGATGCCGTCCGAATCGTAGTGGTGATCGTGCGTGACGAAGACGACGTCCCCGTCCTTCGCTCGATAATCCACCGGTTCAGGGTGGGCGGCGTCGGGGCTGTCCGGTTCCCATTCACCGGTCAGAACCCCGTACCGTCCGGGGTCGATATACGCGACGAACCCGTCGTCGGTTTCGAGACGCACGGTCGCGTAGCCGAACCAGTCCACCGTCAGTCCGTCATGTCGTACAGTCATGGGATTCGGTAGGCGGGGTTCCGAAAAAAGGATTCGGATGGCGGAGATCGTCGGTGGCGGTCCGATCGGCCGAGGGATGCCAGTTAGGCGAGGAAATACCAGAGTAGAACTCCGACGACGACCCAAAACAGCAGGATCGACACGGCAGTGATCCATCCAACCACGCCGTCTTCCGTCTCCCGATCCTTCGATTGCTGGCGCGCGTCGGCCATCACGTCGTCGGGGATGCCCCGCCGAGCGAGGTACACGCCAAGGGGGATGAACACCACGTCGTCCGCGTAGCCGAGGACGGGAATGAAGTCCGGAATCGGGTCGATGGGGCTGACGGCAAGTCCGACCGTCACGAGAACGATAACCTTCGAGTACCACGGCGTCCTGGGGTCACGGCCAGCAATCGCCAGCGCCGTGACTTCGCGTCGGAGGTCACGGGCCCGGTCGCGCCAGTTCGGCATCGTTTGGGTGGTCGTGAGTGACGAAAGTAATCGTTCCGCTCGGGGACGGTGCGCAGGTCGAGCGAAACGTCGCGTCCTCGGAACGCGAGTTCGGCCGTTACTGCATCTCAGCCAGCCGCTCGATTCGTTCCAACGAATCGGCGGACTCGGGCGTCTTGTCGTCACGCACGCCGAGGAACCGCGGGAACCGAAGCGCGAACCCGGACGAGTAGGTCGGAGACTGCTGGATTTCCTCGTAACCCACCTCGAAGACGACTTCCGGGGAGAGGTCAACGACCTGCCCGTCCTGCGTGGCGATGTGCGGTTCGAGCAGTTCGGTCAGTTCGGCTAGTTCCTCGTCCGTGATTCCGGTGGCGACTTTGCCGAGGGTTTCGAATTCATCGTTTTCGGTTCGTGCCGAGAGCAGGAACGTCCCGAGGAAACTCGCCCGGCGACCCTCGCCCCACTCCGCGCCGGTGACGACGAGGTCCACCGTCTCCACGTCGGGCTTTCGTTTCCGCCAGTTCTTCCCGCGACGACCCGGCGAGTACGTCGAATCGGGGTTCTTGAGCATGATGCCCTCGTGACCCGCATCGAGCGCGTTCTCCTCGATGGCCACGATTTCGTCCTCGTCGCCCGTGACGGTGAGCGAAGACACCCCGCCGGAGAGAATCACTTGAAGCCGGTCGTGGCGCTCGGTGAGCGGCGCGGTCAACAGGTCCTCGCCGTCGGCGTGGAGGCAGTCGAACGCCCGGAGTTCGACGGCGACCTCCTCGCGGGCACGCGCCACGTCGTGCTTGCGTCGGAACCGCCGGAGGACCTCCTGAAACGGCAGCGGTTCGCCGTCCGCCATCGCCACGACTTCGCCGTCCACGATGGCCGGAGCGGTGAGGTTCTCCTCCGCGTACTCCACGATTTCGGGCAACGGGTTCGTCACCTCCTCCATGTTTCGAGAGAAGATCCGAACCTCCTCGCCGTCGTAGTGCAGTTGCACCCGCGCGCCGTCGAACTTCCACTCGACGCCCGCCCGCTCCCAATCCTCCAGTGCGTCCGTGACGGTGCCCGCCTGCGCGAGCATCGCCTGCACCGGTCGCCCGACTTCGAGTTGTAGCTCATCGAGCCCGGATTCGCCCTCGTCGCGGGCGACTCGGGCCACTCGTCCGTAGTCGTTCGACACCTGAAGGGCGCGTTGAACCGACTCGACCGGCACGTCGAATGCCGCCGCGATGGCGTCCCGAACCGTCCCCTGGCCGACGCCGATCCGCATCTCCGAGAGGACGAGGCGGGCCAGATATCGGGCTTCGTCGGAATCGGTGCGGTTGAACAGCCCGAACAGGATGTCGATTTTCGTGTCCTGACTGCCCGACCCCTCGGTCGTGGCGAGCGCGTCGAGTTCGTTCGCCACCTCCGCGACGGTCAGTTCGTCCTGCCCGGCACCGAACGCCGCGAGTCCCCGTTGCCCCCCAAAATCGTAACTCGCCGCAACCGCGCCGATGTCCCCCAACTCGGCGAGTCGGTCCTCGACGTCGTCCGCCGAGACGTTCTGTCCGGCGGCACGGGCGATAGCCGTGTAACACAGGTTCGGGCCGATGTCCAGCGTCGTCGAATCCCACGCCGGAAACACCCGCCCCTGTACGAACCGCGCCAGCATGTCCAGGTCGTCGTTCGCCGACGAGAGGAGGTCGGTCACCGCGTCGATGATGTCGGTATCCGCACTCAACTCCTCGATCTCCCCGGCCACCTCGGCGAATGCCGCGAACTCCATTATCGGGCGTTATTCTCGGTCGGAGTTAAGCACACGGCTTTCGATTTCGGGGGACGACGGCGGCTAGAATGGTTCTGACTGACCTCGTCTTCTTTCGTGATGGGTGCGTTCGAGAGAATTAGGAGTGAATCGAAATCACGGCGGAAGTACCACTTCACCGTAGCGTTATCTCCCCCGACACTTGCACGCACAGCAGAACCAAATCAACACGATAGTTCACTCACCATCACGACGAGAAAGCCCGTGGATTGAAGCGTCTGGACCGCACACCCCCTCGCATGACTTCGGACCTTGCGTCGCAGGTGAAAGACGTGTTGACGGTAGACAGGGAGGAGTTTCAGGCTCGTGTCGAGGAGGACGCAGAGGTCATCAAACGGGAACTGGAGGACGGCACGTTCGACAACCCGCAGGCCATCGTCGGGTTCGAGTACGAGTTCTACGCCGTGGACGGTGAGACGAAGGCGCTCTCGCGGGTTCCGCGCAGGCTCCTGTCGCTCATCGGCTTCGAGAAGGAACTCGGCCTGCACAACGCCGAGATGTCTACGAGTCCTCAGCCGCTGAACGAGTACGGGCTGGCGGCACAGGAATCCGAGGTGAAAGCCCGCCTCTCCGCGGCCGAAGACCGGGCTGGAGCCGAAGGGATGCGCCTCGTGAGCGATGGTCTCTGGACGATTCCGCCGACCGGCGAGACGGCGAGACGGTATCTCACCGACGGCGTCGAGGACGACGGGGTTCAAATAGCGGCGAACATGAGCAACTCGGTGCGGTATCACGCGATGGCGAACACGGGGGAGGCCGTCGGGATGGAACTCGACGCGCCGCACGTCTCGTTGACCTCGAAGACGGTGATGCCCGAGAGCCTCATCACGTCCATCCAGCCCCACTACCAGGTGCCACACGCCCGCGACCTGCCGACGTACTTCGAGTACGCGACCCGTATCGCGGCCCCGCTGTTGGCCCTCAGCGTCAACTCGCCCTTCTTCCCGCCGGATCTGTACGAAGACGCGCCAGCCGAGGAGATCGTGGACGAGGCGTGGATGGAAAACCGCATCCACGTCTTCGAGTCGGTGTTGAACGCCGACGACCCCGGCAAAGTTCGATTCCCGGACGACCTCGAATCGGCGGCGGACGCTATCGACGACGTGGTCGACGACCGCACCATCGTGCCGATGCCCGTCTCCCGCTCGGACCGCTTCGACGACGAGTTCGCGCATTTCCGGTTGAAACACGGCACTTACTGGCGGTGGGTTCGTCCGGTGTTCGGCGGGTCCACGCGCGCCGACGCGAACGCGCGCATCGAGTTTCGCCCCATCGCCGCGCAACCGACGGTCCGCGACTCCATCGCGTTTCAGGCGGCGTTCGCGGGCCTGTTGGAGAGCACGTTCCGCCGGGAGCATCCGGTACACCACCTGGATTGGGTCGTCGCACGGGACAACTTCTACGCCGCCATGCGCGACGGACTCGACGCCGACCTCTATTGGATCACGAATTCCGGCGAGGAGACGACGGAGACGGACGAGTTGTTCAGCGACTTGTTCGCCCACGCGAAGGACGGTCTGCAAGCGCGGGGATTGTCGGACGAACAGGCGGCGAAATACCTCTACCCGCTCCGACAGCGCGCGCGCCACCGTGTGACGCCCGCGGACTGGAAGAAACGGGAGGTAAAAGAACGGCTGGAGGATGGCGAGTCGCTGGAGGATGCTATCTCGGGTATGCAACGCGCCTACATCGACCAACAGAAAGAGACGTTACTCGACGGTAGCTTTACCGACTGGAATTAGAGGACCTCGTCGAAGTCCTTGTGCCCGGTGATATCGACGCCTTCCTCGGTGATCTCGGCGAGGAAGACACCGTTGCCGCTGCCGGTGTCGCGCTCGACGGCGCTCTTGATACCGCGTGCGGCGACGGCCTTCGCTTCCTCGTTCGAGAGACCTTCCTCGTAATCCTGTTCGAGGACACCGTAGGCGAGTTGCATCCCGCTACCCGTGACGGTGTAGTCGTCGGCCATGACGCCACCGGCGGGGTCGAGGCTGTAGATGTGTGCGCCTTCCTCGTCGATACCGCCGAGGATGGGCGAAACCATGAAGAACGGGCCGCTACGGAGCATGTTGCCCGCGAGCGTCGAGAGGGCCTGCATGCTCATCTGCTCGCCGCGTCGGGACTCGTAGAGGTTGGATTCGATGCGCATCGTTCGGATGAACGACTGTGCACCACCGACCGACCCGGCCATCGTCAGTGCGGCCGTCGGGTGGATCTGTTCGACCTTCTGGACGTTCTTGTTGGAGACGAAGCGACCGCCGAGGCTGGCGCGCATGTCCGTCGCCATGACGACGCCCTCGCCGGTCGTGAGACCGATGGTGGTCGTCCCGGTTTTGTTGACGTTTTTCATATCGTCCTTCGAGAAGTTGTTCTCGGGGAGCGAACCGATTTCCGGCTCGTACGGGCTGGTGTCGTTGCCGCCGAAACGCTCCAGATTACGCGAGAAGTCGGAACCGTGCATTGGAGTACGCATTACCCGACCGTAGTCCGTCAGCACTGATAAAACCAACCCTTCCGGGGTGTGACTGCCGGAGAAAAACGAACCGCCGGTTTCGATTATGCGCGCTTGGTGTTCTCGTAGGTCTTTTCGAGGGAGGCCATTATTCGGTGCATCGGGAACGGAACACCTGCACGTCGAGCGACGAGGGCGACCGGAAGCAGACAGATTCCGGCGAATACGCTCATCTGGTACAGGGCAAACAGTGTCGCGCGTCGTATCGGTGCGAACATTGCAACTTCACCCGTCCCTGAGCCGCACCCCTATAAATTCGTTATTGCTCTGGAAGATTCATAACGATTTATACACCCCGATCAGGGCTCCGCCGTCTATCGATTCAAACGCACTTGTGTAGTGCACAATTATAGACGAATTCGTTCCGGGGGACCACGATGGCCACGCCATTCCAACGTCGTCAATATGCGTAAGTTATGAGGATCATTATCGTCTCATGCGCGATATCGTTCCGATTTTGCCCCCACGCTGCGCGTGAACACCGTGCACACCACCTCCTGAAACCACACACCACCCCATGAAACCAGCGCTCATACTGTCATCCAGCTAGCCGAAAGGATTGACGCGTATGCCCACCAATAGCTATCCGTGAACGTCGTCGTCGACCTTCGACTCCCACGCGAGGAATTCGCACTTCACGAGTTGTTCCAGTATCGTTCCGACGTTCGAATCGAACTGGAACAAATCGTTCCGACACGGGAGTACTCGATTCCCTTCGTCTGGGTCGCGACCGCCGAGCCGGCGTTTCTCGATACCGTCGCGTTCGATCAGTCACCCATCGATTCCATGGAGGTTCTCAGCAGAACCGAGAACGGTGCCCTCTGTCGAGTCGTTTGGGCGAGCGCAACGGACGGAATTCACGGAATCCTGACCGAAGGGGATTTGACGCTGCTCGATGCCGTCGGGAACGACGATGGCTGGCTGTTCCGAATCCGATTCCCGGATCACGAATCGACGACGAAGTTTCGGGAGGCTTGCGACGACCGCTCGATAACGTACGAAGTTCGCCGGATCTACACCGTGGACGAGTTCCCGGCAAAACAGTACGGATTGACCGACGAGCAACGCGAAGCGCTCGCAACGGCGTTCGCGTCCGGTTACTTCCGCGTCCCGCGGGAAACGTCGCTCTCGGAACTCGCCGAGACGCTCGACATCTCCCCGCAGGCCGCCTCGGGACGCCTCAGGCGTGGCTTGGAGCGAATGCTCGGTGCGACGCTGTTCCCCCGGACCGGTCCGAGCGATATTTCCGAGGGGTAATAAAAGTGAGAACCACTAAACCCCAAGAATTCCCTTACTACTTCACCTTCAACCAGAGGATGTGGGCCATATCGTTTTGTGTACGGATGCCGGGAGGTATCTGACATGTGTCGGGATTCGGACGGCCACGGACCGATTCTCAACGAAGCGAACCACGGTGATGGACGGATCGCGGAAACCGTTATCGACGCGATCTCCGAAGTCGTCGGGGACAGTTCGACGGAGATAAAACCGCTGTACGAGAGTATCGATCCCGATGCGCTGGAGGATTTGTTCGACCGACGATCCGGGAAGGACGTTCCGACACGGGTGGAGTTCCGCCACAGGGAATTCTCCATCGCCGTCGAAGAGAACGGTCGCGTCGTCATCTACGACGCTCGATAGTGTGCCAGTACGCTTTTGCTGCTATCCGTTGTCAGCCCCCTCATGCCTGACAACGAGTACGACGTGTACCTCGTGCCGACTGGCAAACGGGGTGGGGAACAGAACATAGTGTCACCCGTCGCAGCGACGGACGTAGATTTCTACGAGACGGGTATCTGGATTCGGCGGAAAGGTGGACGGAACTTCTTCCCGTACGAACAGATTCGAACCATCAGGGAGCACCACTCGGGCCAGTAAAACGAAACGGGAACCGACACCGGAACGCCTAGTTCGGCGTCAAGCCGACGATTTCGCGCGAGAAGATGTCGGCATAGCCCGAGAAGGACATCTTGAGGGAGGGCACGCCGGGGAACGTGAGCGTCTGGATTCCGATCATCGGACGCTCGACGTCCGTGCCCAGACTCCGTAGCGCGCTCTCGATTGCGGTGTACAGTTTTGCGGTTTCCTCGACTTCGAGGTCCGAGCACACCCCGGCCACTCGCGTCGGGAGTTCGGCGATCACGTCGCCGTCCCTGACGACCGCCCAGCCACCGCCCATCTCGTTGACGTGCGAAACTGCACGACGGAGGTCTTCACCGCTACCGACGGCGATGACGCCGGGCGTCTCCCACGTGAGACTGGTTGCAATCGCACCCTCGATCGGTCCCAATCCGGTAACGAAGCCGGTGAAACCGGTTCCGTCCCCGTCCGGATGCCGGTCGAGGAGCGTGACTTTCAACAGGCCGTCCTCCGGCGCAGCGACGAGTTCGCCGTCCTCCTCCGGTGGGACGACGTTCGTCTCTCCCGAGAGCAGTCCTTCGCGATATTCGATGGCGCGAACCTCCCCGTCGACGGCCACGTCCGCGGGAACGCGGAACTCGTCGGGATCGGTGCTGACGTTCACGCTGTCGTAGAAGTGGTCGGGATACTCGTAGGAACGCGGCGCGACGGCCATCTCGTGGTTGTTGTAGACGACCTCGCCGCCGTTGATCACGGTGGTGACGTTGACGGTTTCCAAGTCGTCGATGAGCAGGATATCGGCGATGTTGCCCGGAGCGAGCGACCCGAGGTTCGACAGGCCGAAGTGGCGGGCAGGGTTGAGCGTCGCCATGCGAATTGCGTCCGCAGGCGAGACGCCCTCCTCGATCGCCCGGCGGACCACCACGTCCATGTATCCCTCCCGGACGAGTTCCCGGGGCCACATTCCGTCCGTCGAGAGCGAGATTTCGGCCGCGCCGATTTCCTCGTACGCCTCGCCGACTGCCGACATGTCGTCACGAATCGAGCCACAACGGCCGACGGCGTGGATACCGTTCTCGATGCGCTCGATGATGTCCTCGCCCGTGATCGACTCGTGGTCGTCGTCGACGACGGTCGCGAACGCTTGGAGTTTCTCTCCCGAACAGCCAGCACCGTGGCCGCTGACGGTTTTGCCCTCGATGTGGGCGCGCTCGTACAGGTCCTCGGTCGGGGAGTCCCGACCGACGGCGTGAATCCAGTCGGTCTCGCCGACGCCGACGATGCGAGCGTCACCGAGGAGGTTGGTGAGCGATTCCGCGTTCCCGCGTGCGGGTTCGAACGTGTCGATGAGAGGTTGCGGCGGAACCGTTGCGTACACCCGAATCGGGAGGTACGACGTCGCGGCGAGCAACTGTTCGACGCCTTCCGCGCCGAACGACAACCCGAAACCCGAAACCTCCGATATGACGGTCGTCGTTCCACTTTCGAGGGCGTAGTGATAGGCGTTCTCGAACGTCTGATGCAAATCGATATGCGTGTGAGCGTCGATGAATCCCGGCGTCACGACGCGGTCACTGGCGTTGATGACTCGGGTTTCGTCGCCGATAGCGTCGGTTCCATCCTCCGGCAGCGCAGCGACGCGGTTGTTCTTCACGACCACATCGCGGGCCTGAAACTCGCACAACTCCGGCAAGAGAACGCGACCGTTCCGAATCACGAGGTCGGCAGGTTCGTCGCCGAGGGTGACGGGTTGCAGTTCGTTCATTTAGTTACTCCCTCGTACACCACGACGCCACCTTGTTCGTGTCGGTTCACTTCCCCGCGCTCTTCGAGCACGTCGAGGTGGCCGACCGCCTCGCTCATCCCGGGGAAGTACTCCGTCGCGGGCAGATCGTCGAACAACCCTTCCATCACGCCGAACGCCGTCGTCGGGTCGTCCACGAGCGTGCGAACGTTTCGGGTTCGCTCCTCGTGGGAGTCGAGGATTTCGCCGATCCGCTCGGAGGGGTCATCGATCTCTTCACGGTGGCCGGGAAAGATGTGGTCGAGGTCGCGCTCGCGGAGGTTCGAGAGGGAGCGGTTGAACGACGGAAGCATACGCGGGCGCTTTCCACCGCTCTCCATCGGCGGTTGAAGGAACGGGTTGGGGGTGATATCACCGAGCACGTGGTCACCGACGACCGCCATCGATTCGCCCTCGTATTCGAACGTGAAGATGGTCTCCCCGGCGGAGTGTCCCTGAACGAACTCGGCAGTCAACTCGATACCCTCGACCGTGACCGATTCGCCGTCGTCGAGTGCGAGGTCGGTTTCGACGCTCGGGGCGGCCGAGAGATACGCCTCCGGAAGGTTGGTCACGGTTTGGGCGGTCGTCGCCGCCATCCCGTTCCGGTCGAAGAAATCCGAGAAGTACTCCTGTTCGTACCGCAATCTGTCGTCGAAATTCCCCAAAATGTCCGCTGCCGCGGTGCTGGCGACGACCCGTGCGCCCGATTCACGAAGCCGCTTTGCCAAGCCGAAATGGTCCGGATGCGGGTGCGTGATGAGCACCTGCTCCACGTCGCTCGGACTGAGGTCGTGGTCCTCCAACCCGTCGAGCAGTGCAGTCCATGCCTCTTCGCTTCCCGGACCGGGGTCCACCAGCGTCCGCCCCGTCAAGTAGGCGTTCACTGGTCCGATTTGGAACGGCGTCGGAATCGAAAGCCGCGTAAACATACGTATCTCCTTTCTTTGCCCGTGGTAAAACCGTTTTTGAACCGGGGTCCCCGCCGAATTCCGACGGAACGATTATATCTGACCCAAGCGTAAGGACATAATTGGGAGAGCCATGAACACACACTTCAAAGACGCGTGGTACCACCTCCGACTTGCCGGGAGTCATATCGGGCGTGGTCTCCGTGAGGAACTGCAACCCGCCGAGCGAAAAGCCCGCGAACTGACCGGACGGGAACGACCGCCGGAGCCGAACCGACGGGAGAAGATGCGACGAAACCTCCGTGGCGTGGAGCACGAAGCGAAACGACGCTCCCGCGACGCCGTCCGGGACGCGAGAAAGCGGATGAGTTAGACCTCGAATCCGATACACTCACAGTCCGCGAAGTCGCCGCCCTCGACGTGCGGGGGCGACGCGTTTTTTCGATCCACATCGACACGGCCACGGAACGTCGAGTTCCTGAACGCCACGTCGTCGGCCTTGACGAGCATGGTCGCGTTCCCGTCCGCGTCGTGGGTGGCCGTCACGCCATCGAAGACGATTCCCTCGCCGAGGACGTTGATACCGTGTCGATTTTCCGTACCGTTTCGGAAGGCAAACCGGCAGTCGCGGAGTTCGGTTCCGTCGCGCCATAGCTCCACGCAGTAGCCGTGAATCGCGCCGTCGCCCGAGTCCACCAGTTCCACGTTCTCCAAGACGACCGGACCGTCCCCGTCGTTGACCTTGATGGCACGCGCCGAGGACTCACACTCGATCTTTAGGTCGCGCACGCGGGCGGAGCGACTCGAAATCCGGAGCCCGTCGTTGTCGCAGTCCGGCAGGCGAATCTCGGCGTTCGAGACGCGTGCGTCGCCCTCCTGTAACCAGAGTCCACAGCCAGTGTATTCGGTCTCGTCCACCTCGATTTCAACGCCGCTGGCTTCGTCGCCATCACCCAACCGGAGGTTCGCGTTCCCGTTGCCCTTCCACAGGCCTCCCTCCACGAAACACGGTCCCGTCCCGCCCGCGAGGTAGCCGCCGTTGTTCACCCACCCCTCGACGTGGCAGTCGCGGAACGTCAGTTCGCCGCGGTGGTCGTCGGTAACGCTGATACCGATCGGATGGCTGGTCTGTGACTCCGCGGGTGACTGGTTCGGATACGCGTCGGGCCGGAACGCACATCCGTCCGGTAGCGAGACGTTCACCTCGCCCACCCCATCCGGGTGCGTGACCGCCGCGTAAATCGCCCCGAGGGCCTTCTTGCCCGCCGATGCACACTCACCCTCGACCGCCACGTTCTCGATTCGCAGGTCGTCGCTCGCCCGCGCCGAGATGGCCTGCGCCCCGACGTCCTCCGCGGTCATATCGAACGTCAGGTTTCTAATCTCGACCGTCGTGGCCGACGACTCGGCGGATACGCCCCAATCGCCCCCGACGTCCAGCCCGTACTGCTGGTCGGGGTCGGTCACGACCAGCGTGGCGTGCGGGTCGCCCACCACCGCGACCGCTTCGGCGTCGTTGTGGTAGAACCGCCCGTCGAGGTGGTAGCGTCCCTCCGGAAGCACGAACTTCGTCCGCGGACCGGTGTGCGCGGAAAGCACTTCGTTCAGGGGTTTCCCGCCGTCCCGAACGCCCGGCTCCGCATCGGCCACGTTCACCACGTTCCAGTCGGTCATGTTCGGGGGTCGGAATCGCTGGCCCTTGGTCGTACCGGCCGCCCTCGAAAGCAAGCCTTAAGTCCGGTGCAGGAAAACGAAAAAGTGAGCGGGTCGGTAGTCTAGTCCGGTTATGACAGCTCCTTCACACGGAGCAGATCGGCAGTTCGAATCTGCCCCGACCCATCAATTTCTGCCACGAGTAACCGATGAGCGGCGCGTCTACGCCGCTCGTCACAGACGAGTGGCAAATCGATTCGGTAATTACCGCGCTGTCTACAGGGTGGGTCGTTGAACACAAACGAGTTGGTTTGTTGATGGGTGCTCTCTCTCTCTCTCGACTTTGGACTCATTTCGGAGTCTCATAAATAATAAATATGTTGGCGTTCTTGTTTTACAATACTAGAAAAACACCTTTGTCAATTCTACAATAATATACCTCCGTATCGCCCTGTGAAATGCTACCATCATCCAAAGAAATGTCAGGATACAATCGTAGGATGAACAACGGAACGGCGCATTGGAGAAAAACGGATTCCGAGCCACGACTGGATCTCGACACGATCTTACGGGCAGTGAATCATTCATATCGTCGCCACACACTCCTGTATCTCAACGTTACGAATGAACCACAACCAGTTGCCGATGTAGCTGCGGCAGTTTGTGAAGAGTTAGAGCAGTATTCCGACTCCGATCGTCAGCGGATTGCGCTGGCCCTCAGACATCAACATCTACCTCTTCTCGGGGATGCTGGATTAGTCGAATGGACGCCTCGTGGTCTCATCGAGTCAACCGGCATAACATCCGACGCTGTACGCCTGATCCAAAATGTACCGAAGTATTTCGAATGAATACCGTATCCAATTTTTTCTAAACAACTCGAAGAACGATTGTTGGCTATGATCAAACATG
This sequence comes from Haladaptatus sp. AB618, assembly GCF_024136965.1. Lineage (NCBI taxonomy): Archaea > Methanobacteriati > Methanobacteriota > Halobacteria > Halobacteriales > Haladaptataceae > Haladaptatus > Haladaptatus sp. AB618. The sequence continues at coordinate 117,444 of NZ_JAMYJX010000007.1, forward strand.
GCAGTTTCGAACCCGATTATTTTAAGGATGCGTGCCCGGTAGCAGCATACTCAGCAAAGTAAGTGCTACAAAATATCACGATATCGACTGATTCGATTAGAGAATCCAAAACCATGACTGATTCAACTAATCCACTGTCAGACACTACCCAGCCAATTCAGCCGAAACTCACCGACGGCGGTGAAATAGATTCACTCCCAGTAGCGATCGTTCGCGAGGTTGCTGCAGAGAAAGAGGTTGAAACATCGTCGCTCCCACCAATCTACGAGACGATTAACCCAGACGCTCTTGAGGAACTCTTCGACTCACCGTTGGATGATACGTCCCAAACGACTGGACGTATCGTTTTCGAGTACAGCGGGTGCCAAGTCGTAGTTACGAGTGCTGGTGATGTACAGGCAACACTGCTCGACGACGGCCAAGAAATCTGAGTACGAGAGCGGCAACTGATCGCCCCGCTCGTGAACACGAAGAACAGTGTCTTCGCTTCCGTCTCGCCGAACGACTTGTGTGTTCCCCTCGTACTCCCTGTTCTCAGGAGCCCGTTTTCAACCACTCAGACAGTGGTTTTCGCCACAAAAGTGGCACCAAAACTACCAAAAATTAGTTCAGGAAATCATTTTCAGACTATGCGACGACATTGGAAGCGTGATGTCCGGAAAATCGGACACAGAACTGCCACCGCTCCGGCACGACTACGACGCGCCTGAACCGCACGTGGTTGAGTGAAGTAGACCGGACCCGGCAACTAAAGCAACTACAATCACATGACAACCCGAATTTACGCCGCGTTGGACTACGCATTGCTCGTAATCGAAGGACGAGGTGGGAACTGGGACGCCAATCGATACTTCGATGGCAATGAACGGCCGTACGCTGTTGCCGTTGATCCATACGCCCCCGAGCGTGCGTACCTCGGGACATTCAACGATGGACTGTGGCGAACAGTAGACGGTGGCAATTCCTGGTCACAGATCGGCTCCGATTTCTCGTCGTCGCGAGTCATGGCGATCGCCGTCGCTGGAGAGGATCGACCAGGGGAGTACGGAACGGTCTATGCAGGAACGGAACCGAGTGCGGTATACCGGTCAGATGACGGTGGGGACACGTGGAACGAGTGTCACGGCCTCACGGATCTCGATTCAGCGACGGAATGGTCGTTCCCCGGCCGTCCGGACACCCATCACGTCCGCTGGATCGAACCGGATCCAAACGTTCCTGAGCGACTCCACGTCAGTATCGAAGCTGGAGCGGTTGTGAGGACCAGCGACCGAGGTGAGACATGGGTTGATCGAGTACCCGATGGACCATTCGATGCACATACGCTCGCAACTCACCCAGATGCACCGAATCGGGTGTACGCCACTGCGGGAGACGGTTTGCTAGAGGAGGGCCATGAATACGTGGAGAGTACCGATGGCGGTGACTCGTGGGTCTACTCACCCGAAGGCCTCGAACAGCACTACGGATGGGCCGTTGCGGTCGACCCCGGCGACCCGGACACCCGTGTCATAACGACCTCGCCGGGGGCGGGTAGAGCGCATGACATCGAAGACGAAGCGGTTCGCACGCACGACGAACCCAACGACCCATACTCGGTCGTCTATCGACGACAAGGCGAGGAACTCTGGCAGCAATGTACGGATGGCTTTCCGGATCCGGCCGGTCTCTTCGTGCCTGTTCTCGCAACGATACCCGATGAATCAGGTACGTTTTACGCCCTGACGAACCGTGGCCTCTATCGATCGACGGATTCCGGGGAAACGTGGGACGAAATCGACCTGTCATGGAAGGATAGATACCGTGAACAGCAACCTCGTTCGGTCGCTGCGACCAGTATTCGAGACGAGTGATCGGTCCGAAAAGCATTGTTCCACGGATTACGTTCCCGCCGAATAACTCACAACGGACGACAATCACAGTAACATGACAGCGTTAATCGGAACATCAGATGGAGTCTATCGGGCTAGTACCATCCCGTTCGAGACTGTAGAACAGGTTCTCGATGCGGGTTTCGTAACAGAGATACGGACCTTCGATACTGCGGAGGGAATATTCGCGGCGACGACGTCAGGGCTGTACCACTCACCCGATAATGGCGAATCGTGGAATGATCTAGGAGTACCGACTGATTCAGTGTGGTCGGTGTGTGCAACAGCAACGGAGGTGTATGCAGGGACAGCGCCAGCACACCTGTACCGCTCCACTGATCGTGGACAAACGTGGTCCGAAGTTAAAACGCTCCAAGAACAACCGTCACGGCCGAAGTGGACAGCCCCCGGTGATATCCCCCCTCGACTCCGTGCCCTCGGAATTCACCCGACCGCCCCCGAGAGGCTGGTGGTCGGCATCGAGGCTGGCAAGCTTCATCTAACCGAAGACAGTGGCGAGAGTTGGGTTGAGCGGGACGATCCGGTTCCGGACGACATCCACCACGTTCACATGCTATCTCCAGATGAGTTCGTCGTCTCTACCGGATATCTGGGTACAGACGGAATACAATCAGGTGGCCTCTATCGCACGGAAGATTGGGGTGAGGAGTGGTCTCGTCTCGATACGGGTGACCGACCGTATTTCCGGAAATCGATCACCCACGACGGCAATCTATACGCGTCTGCAGCACGCGATGCGCCACCGTCCTGGAGTGGCGGTGCGGACGCGGTACTGTACGAATCGACTGACGACGAATCGCTTACAGAGGTACCGTATCCTGGTGGGCCGAAGGAAGTAATAGACGCGTGGGCCGTCATCGATGGACAGGTGGTCGCAGGGACGGTGTTCAGCTCTGAGGAGACTGATCGAACGATCAACATGAGTACGGCCGCTGGATCGAGCGGGAGCGTCTTGCAACGAACGACGAACGGCGAATGGCAGCGAGTCGGAAGCGTTCCCGCTGGAATCCACTCACTTGCCTCTCTCTGAGCCCTCGAAAGATGCGACTTTTCGGGGGTCGTCCTACAGTCCCTCTGAATTCTGCATTCGCAGATAGCCATCACTTTCGAGTATTAGCGGATGTTCACTTGAGAGGATTGGCGAACCGACGCGCACGTGGCCGTTGTTGGTCGCTGTGACGGGTGGGTGTGGTGTAGTATCTCTATGAGCGGTTACAGAAGACATAGGCCGTCTCTTTCTTAGTATGTTCAGTTAAGCAGGGGCTGTGTACGGCGAGCAGTGTAGATAAACCATCTCGACTCCGACTACTCCCTATGGCAATCGTCGCAGAGATTCTCCTCGCGGATCGAGCGCTCCCGTTGGTTGATCTCGCATGCTCGATCCCGAGTAACGAAATATCCATCTCCAACATCGTCCCGCTCGAAGATGAACGGCTTCTCGTCGCGGTGACCATGACCGACGACTCGCGAGAGGCGTTCGAGCGGGAAGTAGACGCACAGCCAGAGGTCGTTGACACGGAAAAACTCGGACGGACGGCCGAGGGGTGGTTTTATCGATTGACCATCGACGATGAATCCGGCCTCGCTGCTTCACACGATCACGAGGCGTTCAAGGGCGTACTGATGAACGCGGCGGTTACCCCCGAAGGGGTGAGACATCAGAAGGTGTTCTCCGACTACGAAGCGTTCAAAACCCACCGAGATCTGTGTGCGGCCCAAAACATCCCATTCAAATTGTTGAACATCGCAGCGGATCCCGAAAATCCCGGAGAACGGGATCAGTTTGGACTCACGGAGAAACAGCATCAGGCAATCTCGCTCGCGTTCGCCCGTGGATATTACGACTCTCCGCGCACCCTGTCGACGAAGGAACTCGCTAACGAACTCGGAATTTCCGGCCCGTCCGCGTCCGACCTTCTCCGCCGGGCCGAGAATCAACTCATCAGTCAGACGCTCGGACCGGAGCAATCGGTAACCCAACACACTCGGTAGCTATGCGGGCTGTGGTTCCTCGAACTCGAACGTGACTCCGGTCAACTCTTCAGAAACCTCCCAAAGGCGGCGTGCAGTAGCGTGGTCGTACGACGTCGCGTTCGAGACGACGTGGGTCGGGTTCCCTCGCATCTCCAAGAGCCCGCCCGGGCCGATGTAGTGACCGCCGTCGACGTTCGCCGCTGTCGCCGCATAGAGCGCTGGAAGTGCACCGGCGACGGCGGATTGCGTCATGAAGGTGTTCACGAATTTCCGGACGATTTGTTGAATGACGGATGTATCCATCTCCGTGTCGCCGCTTGCAAGTTCGGTCGCCGACGAGCCTGGATGGGCGGCGACAGCAATCGTGTCGGCCCCAACCGCGCGAAGTCGGCGGTCCAGTTCGTAGGTGAACAGCAGATTTGCGAGTTTGCTCTGCGCGTACGCTTCGAATCGGCTGTAGGACTGTTTTCCATTGAGGTCGTCGAAGTGGATTTCGCCAGACCCGGACTTATGGGCGATACTACTCTGCGTGACGACACGGGTCTCTCCGTCGGTCTCCACGAGGTGGTCGAGGAGGAGTCCAGTGAGCGCAAAGTGTCCGAGGTGGTTAACGCCGAGTTGTCGTTCGAACCCATCTTCTGTCATCGAATACGGCGTCATCATTATACCTGCGTTGTTGAGGAGCACATCGAGGCGGTCGAACTCGGACTCGAACTCGGTACCGAACTGTCGGATGGATGCTTGGCTTGCAAGGTCGAGTTCGAGCACCGTCAACGACGCATCGCTGACCATCGACTCGATCTTTCGACGTGCACGATTTGCCCGGTCGAGGCTCCGGCACGCCATGACGACGTGCCCACCTTTCCGCGCGAATGCTTTGGTCGCTTCAAGCCCAAGCCCGCTGTTCGCACCAGTGATGATGACTGTACGACCGGATTGGTCGGGCATATTCGTTGCAGTCCAGTTCGATTCTGTTGTCGCTTCCATACGATGATCGAAGTTCGTCTACTGGCCTGAGTCCTGTGCTAATATACAAGTTTGTTTAAATAGTATCTCGTATAGTATCAGTGTGAATTTGGATGGACATCGGCGTCTCCCACTGTTGAGCCGTACTCGTGACCAGGAGCCGAATTTCCGGGTCTTCTCCGGTTACAGAACCGTCGGTTGCTGACAAACGAGGTGTGAGAAGCGATGGGCCTCGATTACCGGACTGGGAGTATTCTATCTCCCGTACTATTTGAAGACGTAGACACATCCATCACAATCGTTAATGAAATTCCGGCCGTTACCGATGTGTGGTAGAAATGGTCGAAACAACACTCTACGGCTCACAAACGGGAATGGCACCATGACCGAGTCGAACCGCTACACCGGTCCGGAGGCGTTCGTAACTGCGTCGGAAGACGCGCCCGATTTCTGGCGGAACGGAATACTATGGAGCATTCTTATCTCGGCTGACGAAACGATGGGTATGTTCACGATGATTGAACAACTGATGCCGGAAGGAGGTGGACCGCCACCACATATTCACGAACGCTCGCACGAATGTTTCTACATTCAAGAAGGTGAGATAACGTTTCAGGTCGATACCGAGCTGATTTCCGCGAGCGAAGGTGATGCGGTCTGGATCCCTCCAAATACACCTCACGCCTTCCGCATCGAGTCTCCTTCGGCACGTGCGCTGAACATGTATACTCCAGGTGGCTTCGATGACAACATCAGGATGCTTGGCACACCAGCGACAGAACGTCGTCTTCCGCCCCCGGACGCCGTACGAGAAGCGGATTCGGAACGAGAAGAGGAGTTTCGACAACGAATTCGTGACCTACACACGCAGTCTCAGGTGAATGTTCCGAATTTGCTAGCTACGGAGGATGAGGAGGAAGAAAGCCACGAATGAGGCACCGAGGTCGAAAGCTACAATCCGGCGGTTGAGTCGTAACGATATCTCTCGTACCAACCAAATCACTAATACGCTATACATAGTGAATGACTGCATGGCGGTTATTGTTGCGTTGTCTCTCCCTCCGGAGAGCTTCCCGTTAGGAACGATGCTCACTGCCGACAGCGACCTTCATATCGAGTTCGAACGCATCGTTCCTGTCGGGGGCGAAGTCGTGCCTATCTTTTGGGCGTGGGACGGTGACTTAGATGCCTTCGAACAGCGCGTTCGAGACGACACCAACGTCCAGCAATTCGTTGCAATCGACCAAGTGAAGGACCGTCGCTTGTATCTCCTCAATTGGGATATCCCAAGTGGAGCATTCTTGGAAGGACTCACCATCACGGAGGGCATTATTCGGAGCGCGCACGGATATGGAAACGAAAACTGGGAGTTCGAATTGCTGTTCCCCTCTCAAGACCAGTTGACGAAGTTCCATAACATCAGCCGTGAGAACGAGATCCAGTACACACTTGGCAAAATGCATTCATTGAGCGAGGCTGGAGCATCTGAACTCGAAACCATCGTCACGAACAAACAACGAGAAGCCATCGTGCTCGCATTCCAACGCGGGTATTTCAAGACGCCTCGGCAGGTCACACTCTCGGAACTGGCGGCCGAACTCGATATCACCCAACAGTCGCTATCCGACCGAATCCGACACGGAGTCGAAGCAATCGTGGAACACGTGCTGTTTGGTACGTCCGAATCCTGAATTTCGGATCCCCTTTCACTTCCTTCGTTCTATTTAGTGAGTCCTGTTCGAACAGACCAAGACCTTATACATCCTGTTCCAGTAGTCCTGATCAAGATGGACACGTCGCCAAACGACGAAAGCGAACAACGTTCGCTGGACGTCTTATTTAAACTCCTCGCGGACGAACAACGTCGTCAAATCCTGTCCTATCTCATTTCGAACGCTGATCAACCCGTTCCACTCGAAACCATCGTAGAACATCTACAGACACACACTGGCACGAATCGAGAGCGACTGAAGATCCATCTTCATCACATCTCCTTCCCCAAACTGGCAGATCATGGTGTGATCGAGTATAATCCTTCACTGCAACTCATCTCGTATACTGAACGCCCACGTCTCGAAGCGTTGCTGCAGCAAGAGCAGATTCCCGTCGATGAGGAGGGCGAGTCTGACATTGATTGACGAATCGGGGGGCGGCGAACTGGAGTCGCTACGCGAAACAGCGAAGAGGAACGTGATAGAAAAGCGTCTCACGCAATATCGGTGTAACAAGCGGTAGTGGCGTACGAGTTCGTTCCGGGCATTCTACCGCAGAGGGATTATTCTCGACTGTACAGACCATACATGACCGCGCTAGCTCCCACACTCACTGGACTTACCACGATCGTGGAGACCACACTGCCAATACGTAATAACTCCTGATACGTGCTAAAGCTCACCGAACCGCTCGGAACTCCCACGACGAGTACTGCCCCGACAGCACCGAGGAGAATCGACGCGATCCCAATCAGAACTGTCACACCAAAAATGGTCCACGCGTGTCCCTTCGTGAGAGAAAAACTGCGCTGTAGTGCTTCTATCGGGCCGCAGTCTTCCAGCATGATCGTCGCTGTGACTAACTGGAAACGCACGGAGAGATAGATACCGGGAATAACGAGAAACAGTGCCCCGATGAAGACGAGTATTCCCGCAACGATTCCAGCAATCAGCACAAAGAAAACACGGACGGGGAAGGAACGCTGGCTTTCGACGTCTCCACCCAGGGTGTTAAACGCCATAATTATCCCGAGTGCCCCGGCAACGAGCGAGAAGAAATTAGAGAACGTCTGAGAAAGAAGTCCGGAAAGACCGGTGATCAAGAACAACCCGAAGATGAGGGGCGTGTGAATTACCGTCGAAACTGCTTCGGAGGTAATATCGATGAAGCCGCTTGAAGCGTTTAGATCCGTTTCGATAGCTGATGATGTTCTACTCATCTTGATATGAGTTGACCGTTGAATCGAGGGAGTAAATAGTTTCAGTTAGATCACAACTCATCGTAGACGATTTACGATCATAGCTTTCATCCGGTTCGTCGAGGACACGGGGCACGATAGGCTGCTTCGACGAATCAGGGGATCTACACTCCGAATTTATTTCACAACTGATCGTGCTAACTCACATATGACGTCGCCGCCTTCGATACACGGAACGGTTGCTCCGGGATTCGAACCGGTTGCCGAAACGTTCGTGGAAAACTTCCGGCGTCGAGACGAACTCGGTGCCGCCTGTGCAGCGTATCTCGAGGGGGAGAAGGTGGTGGATCTCTGGGGGGGATTTCGCACCGTCGCCTGCTCGGGGCCGTGGACCGAGGACACGCTCGTTCTCGTTTTCTCGACGACGAAAGGAATGGCGGCGACGGCCGTCGCGCATGCACGGTCGAACGGGTTGTTCGAGTACGACGATACGGTTGCCACCCACTGGCCTGCATTCGGTCAGAACGGAAAGGACGAAATCACGATCCGTGAACTACTCGCCCATCAGGGGGGAGTTGCGGCACCACGACGGAAGCTGAATCCCGAACGCATCGCGGATACCGAGACCCTTTCGTCGATGCTCGCATCGAAGCGTCCCGAATGGACGCCGGGACGCCGTCACGGCTACCACTCGTTCACCCTTGGGTGGTACGAGAGCGAACTCATCAGAAGGACGGATCCTGCGGGACGAACCCTCGGTCAGTACTTCGCCGACGAGATCGCCGCGCCGCTCGACGCCGAGTTTTACGTCGGACTTCCCGACGATGTCTCCCGGAATCGAATCGCCGAAATCGACGGCTACAGCGTCGCCGAGATCGTGACACACATACGGCAGTTCCCGTGGCGGATGGTTCTCTCGCTACTATCGCCACGGTCGCTGTCGAGTCGTGCGTTGGATTGTTTCGAGATCGACTCGCCCGCCGATCTCGATCGGCCGTCGTACCGCTCGGTCGAGATTCCATCGGGTAACGGCATCGGTCGCGTGAGAGATATCGCTGAGATATACGGGATGCTCGCCACCGATGGCGGAAATCTGGACATCGGGACCGACACGTTAGACGAGTTGAGACGGCCGGCGAACCCGCCGCGACAGGGACCGGAGGATCTCGTGTTGAAAACCGAATCCGCCTATTCGCTCGGCTATTCGAAGCCGTCATCCAATTTTCGGTTCGGACGTTCCACGGCCGCGTTCGGCACCCCCGGAGCGGGGGGATCGTTCGCCTTCGCCGACCCCGACGAAGGGCTTGGGTTCGCGTACGCCCCGAACCGAATGAAGCCGCGACTGTGGGACGACCCCCGAGAGAGGGCCCTTCGGAATGCGCTATACGACTGCCTCGACTGATTGGACTGGCGGTCCCGACGGAGGTGATACGGATTACACGACCTCCCGATACCGTTCGCGCGGAATCGATGCAGTTCGACCGTCAACACGATAGTTCAGTCAGTCCAGGTATCGACACTGTTCGGGAGTATTTACAACTCACCCCACCGATAAATTTTGTATTATATTCGAGAACGGGAAATTATTTTTAAATAAGTTTTCGAAATGTAGACGCGACCATGAAGGATTTGTCCCTTCATTGTCTCTGGGAACATGTGCTCACTGCTGAACTCTCACTTCAAACATCTATTCTCGAAGCGACACTGACGGCGTGTCCCCACACGACCATCGAAGTGGAACGTGGGCGAAGCATCGACGACGGGAAGACTATTCAGCTGTTGCTCTGGGTGAAAGAGGGCGAAGACGACGAATTCGAAGTGGCTGTGGGAAACGACTCGTCGATTACGGAGGTCAAACAATTCTCTGAGGACACCCCCCGTGAGGACGACGTTCGTCGTCTCTATCGTGTGGAGTTCGCCGAAGCGGCGATCACCGTCGCTCCGGGTTCGGCGTGGATCGAACGCGGCGTCATTCTACTGGACGCAGTCGGGACGTTCGAGGGGTGGGAAGTCAGGCTCCTCGTGCCGGATCGGGAGGCATTCACGTCGTCCATCGACTGGTGGCAGGCGAACTTCGGGAGCGTCTCGGTCGATGCGCTGTACAGCAGTGCGGACGATTCGGGAGGGACGGGGCTGACCTCACTCCAATACGACGCGTTGCACCGAGCGCTGGAAACGGGCTACTTCGACGTGCCACGGCGAACGACCCTCGAAGAACTCGCCGACGAGTTCGACATCAGCGCACAAGCGTTGTCGGTCCGTCTGCGCAAAGGAACCGCCACACTGGTCGGGAACTCCGTCACGGAGGACCCGATATAAAGATTTGAGTCGTCAACCCACGGGCACACCCATCGGCGAGCGGTATATTTCCGCACGATGGACCCTGGATCCCCATTGAGTCGTTCGTTCGATGTGTTGTCGCACTATCGCCGTCGTCTCGTTCTCTACCACCTCCTCGAAACGTTCGACGGGGATGCCTCCCTCGACGCACTCACCGACATCATCGTCGCCGAATCGGAGGAACTGGACATGACACCCGAGACCCACCGGCGCACGATGGTGAGCCTTCAACACGTTCACCTTCCCAAACTGGTCGCCATGGGAGTCATCGAACACGACGAAGAGGAGAACGTGGTCCGTTTGCGAACGCCTTCACCGATGGTCGATCGACTGCTGGATCTCTGTCTCGACTACGAGACGTACGATCACTGCCGGAATTGACGCCGAGCATCAGTCTCATCAAACGAGGTTGTCGGCGGCGAGATACTGGTTTTTTACTGATCCCACCACGCCATCGTCACACCGACGACGACAGCCAACAGACCTACTCCGAGAAATCCAGCGGGGGAAATTGACCACATGCAATCACCGTACGCAACGCCGACTTGCTGCCAACTTAGGACGATGTGGTCGGTGGCTCCGCCGCTTCCGAAACAGATAGACCCGGCGCTCGGGTGTGTCAACATGAGAACGGCCGATCCGAGGAGGGCGACCACGAAGCCGACGATTCGACGGTTGGAGGACTCGATTCGAGACATCGCGTTCCGAATTATGGCGGTCGAATAAACGCTTTGTGGCGAGCAAGAACGGCGGTTCCAACGTTACGAAACAGTTGACCTATTCGTCGACCGGTTCGACCTGCTTGCCGGTCGCTTTCGGAATCACGCGCTGTTGGGCGTCCTCCCACTCGCGGTCGAGTTCGCGGCCGTCGAACAGTCGGTCGAGGAAGACGGCCAGTCCGGCGACTTCCGAGTGCGGTTGGTTCGTCACGCCGACGTTCCAGTCGGCGGCCTCGTACACGTCGAACGAGACCTTTTCCGCACCGACGACGACGAGAAGCGGTTCCTCGTCTCCCGTATGGGCGTCCCGAATCTCATCCTCCACGTCCTGCACGCGCTCGCCGTACATCGTGAGGTGGACGACCTTCCCCTCCCAATTCCGGATGAGCGCCTTCTGGCTGCCCGAGCACTCGACATCGAAGGGTCCGCCGAAGCGGTCGGTGATGTCGCGGATGGTGTCCCGTGACTGTCCCGCGTTGTCGGGGAGGACGACCTCGTCCGCCCCGAGCGCGCGGGCCGTGAGTCCGACGTGGGTGGTCATTCGCTCGTCGCGTCCGGGCCGGTGGCCGAGGCGAACGACCGTGACCGACGGTTCGTCGTGCATGCGCCGAAAAAGGAACCGGTTCGGTTAGGGGGTTTCGAATCTCACTCGAAAGCCTGTGCGACGCCGATTTCGTCGGTGACGCCGACGTACTCGGAGAGGAAGTAGGTCATGCCAATCAACAGCGCGACACCGAGGAGGAGTGTGGCGCTCACCGGAATTCCGGTGTAGCCGCTGATGAGGAACGCTCCAGTCGCGATGGCCGCCGCGAGTATCGCGTACGGAATCTGCGTGTTGACGTGGTCCACGTGGTCGCTGGCGGCGAACATGCTCGACATGACGGTCGTGTCGCTGATGGGCGAGCAGTGGTCACCGAAGAGCGACCCCGTGAGGATGGCACCGATGGCCATCACGAGCGGTGACCCGAGCGAGTGCGCCAAGGGAACGGCGACCGGGAACAGGATGGCCATCGTCCCCCACGAGGTGCCGATACAGAAGCTGATGATCGCGGCACTCAGGAAGATAACGGCCGGGAGCAGTTCGGGCGTGATGATACCCTGCGAGATACTGACGACGTAGTCGCCGACGCCCAGTTTCTGGCTGACCGAGCCGATGCTCCACGCCAGCGAGAGGATGGCGACGGGGAACATCACCATCTTGAATCCCTCGAAGATGGAGTCGCTCACCGCGTCGAGTTCGATGCGGGCGTGACCGACGAGGATGGCGAGGATCGTCCCGCACCCCGCGAACGCCGCCCACAGGATGGCGCTCGCCGTGTCGGCGTCTTCGAGCGCGTTGCTGAACGAACCGCCTTCCATTCCTCCCCCGGTGAACCAGAGGCTGAACACGGTAACGAAGATGAGGACGAGGATGGGGGAGACGAAATACCACCAGCGTGGATCGACGTGGTCGGGCGTCTCGATGTCGCTCGCTTGTGTCTCCATCAACGGATTGGCGTCGTCGCCGAGGACTTTCCCTTTCTCTCGAGCGCGGCGTTCGGCGGCCTGCATCGGGCCGAAGTCCCAATCGGTGAGGACGATGATGAACACCAACACGATGGCGAAGAGGCTGTAGAAGCGGAACGGGATGGACTGGACGAACACGATGAACGGTTCCTTATCGATTCCCAGCGCGTCGAACTGTTGTTTGATAAGGCCGACCTCGTAACCGAGCCACGTCGAGACCACCGCGATGCTCGCGGTCGGCGCGGTGGTCGAATCGAGGATGTACGCCAGTTTCTCCCGACTCACGTCAAATCGGTCCGTAACGGGGCGCATCACGGACCCGGAAATCATCGTGCTGGCGTACGAGTCGAAGAAGATGAGCATTCCCAGGATGGACGTCCCCAACCGGGCTTGCCGACTCGAACCCACCCGCTTGACGATGGCGTCCGCCACCGAACTCATGCCCCCCGAGAGGAATATCATCCCCAGCATCGCGCCGATGAGGAACGTAAACAACAGCAGTTTGACGTTGAACGTCGAGGTGACGTTCGCCACCACGAACTGTAACCCTCGGGCGGCACCGGCGATGGGATTCCACCCGACGAGAATCGTCGCACCGAGCCAAATCCCGGCGAACAAGGAGAGGAGCGCTTGTCGCGTGGTGAGGGTCAACACGATGGCGATCAACGCCGGGAGTAAGCTGATCAATCCGTATGTCTCAGCAGTCATACCGAAAACCATTTCGATATTTATGTATAAGCGTTATTGGCGTTCAGTGAAAAATTAGATAATATTACACGACGTCGTTTCCGATCCGAAACCTCGTTTCGGGGGGGGCGGACGATGGACCGGAACACACTTGCCGGAAACAATCACACAAGCGAGCATGCAGCTTACAGGAAAGCGGATCCTCGTAACCGGCGGTGCCGGTCTGGTTGGTTCTCAGATGGTCGATGACCTCGTTGCGGACAACGACGTCGTCGTCGCGGACGACCTCTCTAACGGAATCGAATCGTCGATTCCCAGCGATGCCGAGTTCGTGCAAGCGGATCTGACCGACGAGTCGGCGGTCGCCGAAGTCATCGACAGCGGCTTCGACGCCGTCTTCCACTTCGCGGCGGCGGACAAGTACGTCAACACGGACGACCCGCGCCCGCAGTTCGAGGACAACGGCGAGATGACGTACAACATCCTCGAACGGATGGACGAGGTCGGCGTGAGTAACTTCGTCTTCACCTCCTCCTCGACCGTCTACGGCGAGGCACCGAGGCCGACGCCGGAGGATTACGCGCCGCTCGAACCCATCAGCATCTACGGGTCCGCGAAACTCTCCGAGGAGGCCCTCCTCTCGACGTTCGCCCACTCGTACGACTTCACCGTCTGGAATTTCCGCTTCGCGAACATCGTCGGCCCGCGGTTCGGCGCTGGCGTCGTCCCGGACTTCGTGGAGAAACTGGACGACAACCCGGATGTTCTCACAATCCTCGGCAACGGCCTACAGGAGAAGTCCTACATGCACGTCACCGAGTGTACCGAGGCCATCCGCTACGTCGTCGAGAACGCCGACGAGGCGATGAACACGTACAACCTCGGGACGCGGACGACCACCTCGGTGAACACCATCGCGGACATCGTGGCCGACGTGATGGGACTCGACCCCGAGTACGAGTACACCGGCGGCGACCGTGGATGGACGGGCGACGTACCCAAGATGCGCCTCTCCATCGAGAAACTGTCGGCGCTCGGCTGGAAGCCCTCCCAGAGCAGCGACGAGGCGGTTCGACGCGCGGCAGAACAGTTGTACGACGAACTGAGGAACTGAGTGGAAAGTCGGTTAGACCCTGAAATCGGTCCGTGCTTCCACGTCCTCCTCCATGATTTCGAGCGTCGCAACGACGGTGTACTGGCCCGGTTTCGCGTCGGGCCATCCGCCGGAGTAGGTCTTCTCGACGTCCGGGTCGAACGCTACGTTCTGGAGCGCCTGCGTGTACATCTGCCCGTCGCTCGCGCGCCAGATCTCTGCGCCGTCGTCGAGAACGGCGAAATCGGCCTTGAGGCCGCTCCGGAACGTCACGTTCGTGGGGTCAGTGTCGGTATTTTTCACCCGCAGTTCGAATTCGACGGTTCCGTCCGTCGGCGTCGCCGTTACTTCGCTTTCGAGCGTCATTATTTCCGGTTCGTTTCGCTAGTTCGAAAAGGTTGTCCCCTTCGCCCCAATTCTTTCCCTCTCTTTCTCTCTTCGGACTCGCTGATTCGGAACCTCCGATGAAAAATGCCGCCGGTAATATGGATGGAGATACGGCCGTCAGCTGAGGATATGGCCGTCATCTGAGGATATGGCCGTCAGCTGATGAGAACGGCGTGTTGGTGATGATGCGGTCGTCGAAATTAGACCGCCGAGTACACGTCGAGGAGGCCGTAGCCCTGCTCGTTGCTGGACAGGCCGAGGTCCTCCGCGGTGTTCTGGAGGCGGCTTCGGGCACCCGTGTTGGAGTAGCCGAGTTGGCCCATCAGGATGCCTGCAGCACCGGCGACGTGCGGGGTCGCCATCGACGTTCCCGAGAGCGTCTCGTAGGAGTCCTGATAGTAGGTCGAGTAGATGCTGCTGCCGGGTGCGGCGATCTCGACTTCCGATCCGGTGCTGGAGAAGTACGAGAGACCGTCCGAGGAGTTGGTCGAACTGATGGCGACACATTCGCTGTACTTCGCCGGGTAGCCGACACAGTCCGTACACGGTCCGGAGTTCCCGGCCGCCGTGGCGAGGAAGACGCCATTGTCGTACGCGTACGAGACCGCGTCCTGCAGCGCGGAGGAACCGGACGAACCGCCGAGGCTCAGACTCCCGACGTCCCATCCCTGATTCGCGACGTATTCGATACCCGCCGCGATGTCGGAGTACGATCCGCGCCCGTTGCTGTTCAGTACCTTCACGGCGTGGAGCGTGGCCTCGGGTGCGACGCCGACGACACCTTGGCTGTTGTCCTCCGCGGCCGCGATACCGGCACAGTGCGTCCCGTGGCCGTTGTTGTCCTCCCAGCTCGAACTGGTGTACGAGGTCCCGCTGCCGATGTTGTTGTCCAGGTCGGGATGCGAGGAGTCGATCCCCGTGTCGATGATGGCGATGTCAGCGCCCGCGCCCGTGTATCCGGCGCTGTGTGCTTCATCGGCGTCCACGCGGTCCACGCCCCACGGAAGGGTCTGGCTGAGTGCGTGCATCGTCCCGTCCTCCTCAACGTAGCGTACCTCGCTCCGTCGTTGGAGCGCTTTGACGGCCTTCTTCGGTACTTCGAGCGTCACCGCGTCGAACGAGAAATCGTGGTGAACTTTCGACGATGCGTCCATCGCCGCCCGCTTTCCTGCTTTCCCACGATACCCGACGTTGACCCGTACCTTGTCCGTCGGTTTCGCGTTTGCGAATCCCGTGACAGCCAATCCTGCCGTCGCTCCACCGGTCGCCCTGAGTACGTTACGTCGTGAAACCGCCTTTTCATTGCGTGGCATTGCGACTGAAATCATGTAGCACGCTCTCTTAAATTTTTTTCTTGGATTACTAGATTAATAAAAAATATCCTCTTCTGGAATAATCCGTCTCGACGTCGTTCGTCGCTCAATTCTCGCTCGAATCAAGTCCCAAGGTGGCCGCGACGTCCACGAGTCCGTAGCCCTGTTCGTCGCTCGACAGACCGATGTCCTCCGCCGTCTCACGGAGTCGCTGGCGTGCGCCCGTGTTCGTGTACCCCGTGGCCATCATCTGTGCCGCCGCGCCGGAGACGTGCGCCGTCGACATCGACGTCCCCGAGAGGGTTCGGTAGGTGTCGTCCCAGTACGTCGAGTTGACGCTTTTACCGGGCGCGATGAGTTCGATTTCCGGGCCTCGACTCGAAAAGCTGGCAATGTCGTCTTCGGTGTTCGATGCGCTCACCGCGATGACCTCCGACGACGAGGCCGGGTAGCCGACACAGGACGTGCACGGACCGGACCCACCCGATGCACCGACGAGCAGGCAACCGTTGCTGTAGGCGTACTGTACCGCGGAGTCGACCGTCGAGGACCCGGACCCGCCGCCGAGGCTCAGGTTGATGACGTCGTAACCCTGGTCCGCCGCCCACTCGATTCCCGCCGCGATGTCGGAATACGATCCGCTGCCGTTGCTATCCAGCACCTTCACCGCGTGGAGCGTCGCTTCCGGTGCGACGCCGACGACGCCCTGACCGTCGTTCGCGGCACCGATGATTCCCGCGACGTGTGTCCCGTGGCCGTTGTCGTCGCTCCACGAACTCCCGACGACGGCTTTCCCCGTCCCGAGGTTCGCCTGCAGGTCCGGATGGTTCGAGTCGATGCCGGTATCCACGACGGCCACATCCGCACCCGCACCGGTGTAGCCGCTCTCGATGGCGATGTCGGCGTCGATACGGTCCACGCCGTGTGGAAGGTCCTGAAGGAGCGCGTGCATCGCCCCGTTTTCCTCGACGTACGCCACGCCGGGCGCGGATTCGAGCGCCGATATCGCGTTCGCCGGAACGCGAACCGTCATCGCGTCGATGGAGTCGAACTCTCGCACCACGTCGCTCGCCGCTTCACGGGCCATCCGTCGTCCGGCGTGTGTCTCGAAGCCGACGTTTACCTCCCGAAGCCCATCCGCTCCGGCGGCGACGCCGCTCGCACCAACGGCAACCATCGATGCACCGGTCGCTTTCAATACGGTCCGACGAGTCGTAACTCGTGTTTCGTCCGTCATCAAAACAAATAGAGACCAACCCTGTATAATATTTATTTCTAGTATTTAGTACTAGTATTTATTAACTGACTTGGTGTGAAAATGTTCCACGCGTCCAGAGCCGTAGCTCGTCGGTTTGGAAAACGAAAGTTGGTGTGATGAGCCGTCGACCGGGTCGCTGTCTCAGTTGTCGCTGGAGTCGAGACCGAGCGCGGCGGCAACGTCGAGGAGACCGCTCCCCTGCACGTTGCTGGACAGGCCGAGGTCTTCGGTCGTGCTCAGGATCTGGTCTTCCGCGTCGCGCGCCGAGTAGCCCTGTGCGATGAGCTGACCGACCGCACCGGCGACGTGCGGGGTCGCCATCGACGTTCCGGAGTAGGTGTCGTAGCCACCGGGGACGGTCGAGTAGATATCGGTACCGGGGGCGATGATGTTGACTTCCGGACCTTGGCTGGAGAACGAGGACTGTTCGTCGCTGTCGTTCGAGGACGCGACGGTGATCGTCTCGGGGTAGGCACCGGGGTACTCGACACAATCCGTACACTGGCCGTCGTTCCCTGCCGCCGCCACGAGAACGACGCCGTTGTCGTACGCATACTCGATTGCGTCCTTGAGCGTCTGCGAACTGGAGGAGCCACCGAGACTCATGCTGGCGACGTCCCAACCCTGATCCGCGACGTACTCGACACCGGCCGCGATGTCGGAGAACGACCCGCTTCCGGAACAGTCGAGCACTTTGACGGCGTGAAGCGTCGCCTGCGTCGAGACGCCGACGACGCCCTGGCTGTTATCCACGGCGTTCGCGATACCGGCACAGTGCGTCCCGTGGTTGTTGTCGTCGGACCACGAGTCGTTACAGGAGTTGCTGTTCCCGTAGAGGATACAGCTACCCGTGTATCCGCCGCTGCCACAGGTGACGAACGACTTGCCCGAGCCGACGTTCGCCTGCAGGTCCGGGTGGTCGTCGTCGATTCCCGTGTCGACGATGGCGATGTCGGCACCGGAACCCGTGTCACCGTTGTCGTGCGCGACGTCGGCATCCACGCGGTCCACACCCCACGGGGTCGTCTGAGCGAGGGCTTCCATCGTGCCGTTCTCCTCGACGTAGCGGATGTGGGGGTTCTTTTCGAGCGCGGTCGCCGCCCGTTTCGGCACACGAATCGTCATCGCCTCGATGGAGTTGAACTCCCGGACGACTTCGTCCGCACTGCTTCGGGTCATCGCCCGTCCGCGTGCGCTCTTGAACCCGACGTTCACTTCCACCTTGTCCGTCGGCTCGGCCGATGCCAAGCCAGTCGCACCGGCCGCTGCGATGGAGCCACCGGTCAGTTTGAGAATATTACGTCGTGATACGCCATTGGCTTTCCTTACCATACCATATGGTAGAATGAAACATGAGTTTAAAAAATTAACTATTTTACTTAGTATAAGTAGAATCAAAGAGATATTAACTTTCTATCGGATAATGGCTTTTGTATAAATCGGAGACGATGGTCGGCTACCGAACTGACCGGTTAGTTGTCGCTGGAGTCGAGGCCGAGTGCGGCCGCCGTGTCGAGGAGCCCTGCGCCGCTCTCGTTGCTCGAAAGGCCGATGTCTTCCGCGGTTTGCTTGATCGTGTCCCGCGCCTGTGTGTTCGACGCCCCGTTGGCCATCAACTGACCGGCGGTCCCCGCGACGTGCGGGGTCGCCATCGACGTTCCCGAGAGGGTGTCGTAGCCGCCGGGGACGGTCGAGTAGATGCTGCTGCCGGGTGCGGCGATCTCGACTTCCGATCCGGTGCTGGAGAAGTACGAGAGACCATCCGAGGAGTTGGTCGAACCGACTGCCATGACTTCTGGGTAGGCTGCAGGGTAGCCGACGCAGTCGGTGCACGGACCGCTGTTGCCCGCCGCGGCGACGAGGAAGACGCCGTTGTCCACCGCGTACTGGCACGCATCACGGAGCGTCTGCGAACCGGACGAACCGCCGAGGCTCATGCTCCCGACGTCCCAGCCCTGATCCGCGACGTACTCGATACCCGCCGCGATGTCCGAGTACGACCCGCTACCCTGGTTGTTGAGCACTTTGACGGCGTGGAGCGTCGCCTGCGTCGAGACGCCGACGACACCTTGGCTGTTGTCGATGGCGTCCGCGATGCCGGAACAGTGCGTACCGTGTTCGTTGTCGTCGTCCCAGTCGTTCCGGCACGTACTCTTGCCGCCGCGACACTTGACGAACGCCTTTCCAGAGCCGATGTTGGCTTGCAGGTCGGGATGATCCGAATCGATTCCCGTGTCGATGATGGCGATGTCGGCACCGGAACCCGTGTCGCCGTTGTCGTGTGCGACGTCAGCGTCCACGCGGTCCACGCCCCACGGAAGCGTTTGGCCGAGTGCATGCATCGTGCCGTTCTCCTCGACGTAGCGGACGTGAGGATTCTTTTCGAGCGCGGTCGCCGCCCGTTTCGGCACGCGAATCGTCATCGCCTCGATGGAGTTGAACTCCCGGACGACTTCGTCCGCACTGCTTCGGGTCATCGCCCGTCCGCGTGCGCTCTTGAACCCAACGTTCACCTCCACCGTGTCCGTCGGCTTCGCCGCTGCGAATCCGGTTGCACCCGCTGCTGCAAGCGAACCGCCAGTTAGTTTGAGAATTTTACGCCGTGATACGCCATTGGCATTCCTTACCATGCAACTGTAACAATAGACTATGTGTTAATATAATTTCTTGCCCATATTGTGAAATTAAACTGCAGTTTCATCTTCACTGACCGTTTGACCATCACCGAAGTGACACCGTCACGCCCCGGATTGTGCGTTTTCCTCGACGTAGCGTATTTCCGGATGCTCGTCCAGTTCCTCCCAGTTTGTGCGCGGAATCGTCACCGTCACCACGTCGAGCGACGCGAACTCCCGAACGACGGTCACTGCGGCGTCCAACGCCGCTCGTTTGCCTCCCTCACCGTCGTACCCGATGTTCACTTCGACGGTGTCCCGCTCGGAATCTCCCGATTCATGGCCTGACACGACATACCATTGCCAAGGACGTTATTAAACTATTTTCATAGTTGTACTTTCTATTGAAATAATAAAAAATTAACAGATCAGAATGGGAGAACCCGTAGATATCGAGCGGAACGATACGCCTTTTATCCGGTGAAACCCAACGTGCGTTGTGCAGATCGTCGGCTACGAGACAGGCGCATCCGGTGACGAACCACCAGCACTGCTGGTGAGCGACGGCGATTCCCTTTCGCGTGAGACGCTCGAACGGGGGACCGAACTCGAATATACGCTCGGGGAACGACACTGTGCGGGAACGTTCGACGGGTCGACGCACATCCCCTGTTCTCGTCCCGACGCCCCTTACTGTGATGTCCACACCAGCACGTGGGTCTGTGCTCGCTGTACCGGTACCTGTCTCAAGGACGAGATGGACTGTTTCGAGGACCACGCCATCTATCTCGCCGCGTTCGCACCCGCGATATTCAAGGTCGGCGTTACCCGTGAGTGGAGACTCGAAACGCGGCTTCGGGAACAGGGTGCGGACTGCGCCGCCCACCTCGCGACCGTGAAGGACGGTCGAATCGCCCGCGAGCGCGAGGCCGAAATCGCCGAAACGTTCACCGACCGTGTCCGCGTCCCGGCGAAGATCCGTACCCTCAACCGAACCGTCGACGGGACCGCGTGGCAGGACGCGTTATCCCGGTTCGACCCGCTCGAAACGTTCGAGTTCGATTACGGCTTCGAACTGGAATCCGCACCCGTCCACGAGACGCTCGCCAGCGGCACCGTCCTCGGAACGCAAGGCCGTGTTCTCGTCCTCGAACGCGCCGGGACGGCCTACGCGACGGACATGCGCGACCTCGTCGGCTACGAACTCGAAGCCGGTACGACCGACCGAAGCCTGCAGGCCAGCCTCGGCACCTTTTAGATTCCGTACTCCCCACATTCGGTGTGGCAGACGTGACCCTCTCCTTCGAGAACGGGACGCTTCGGGTCGAAACCGAGGGCGAAATTCCCCACATCGAATCCGACCCGCGCTCGAAGACGCGCCGCGCCCCCGCCTTCCGCTACGCGGCCATCCGCAAGTACTGCGAGGAGGATGGACTCTCCCTCTCGGACACCGTCCTCGACCTCGCCGAACTCCCGCCGCTCCACTCCGCCTACGAACTGCGGGACTATCAGGAAGCCGCGCTCGATTCGTGGGAGGACGCGGGACGGCGGGGGGTTCTCGAACTCCCGACGGGGAGCGGAAAGACCGTCATCGGCGTGAAGGCCATCGAACGCTGTCAAACCCCGACGCTCGTCGTCGTCCCGACCATCGACTTGCTCACGCAGTGGCGGCGTATCCTCGAAACCGAGTTCGACGTTCCCATCGGCCAACTCGGCGGCGGCGAACAGAACGTGGAGGGACTCACCGTCTCGACCTACGATTCGGCGTACCTCCGGGCCGACGACATCGGCGACCGGTTCGGTCTCGTCATCTTCGACGAAGTCCACCACCTCGGCGGCGAAGGCTACCGCGAAATCGCCCGCCTGCTGGCCACCCCCGCCAGAATGGGGTTGACCGCGACGTTCGAACGACCGGACGGCGCACACGAGGTCGTGAGCGACCTCGTCGGACAGAAAATTTTCGACATCGACGTGGACGAACTCGCCGGAACGCACCTCGCGCCGTACGACGTGAAACGCATGACCGTCGAACTCACGCCCGAGGAGCGCGAGCGATACGAGGCGGCACAGGGCGTCTTCACCGACTACCTCGCCAGTTCGTCCATTCAGATGCGAAGCGGGAGCGACTATCAGGAACTCGTCAAGCGGTCAGGAAGCGACCCGAAAGCCCGCAAGGCGCTCCTCGCCAAGCAACGCGCGCGTGACATCATGATGAACAGCGAGGGGAAGGTCACCACGCTCGGTGAAATCCTCGGTAACCACCGGGACGACCGGATCATCGTTTTCACCGCCCACAACGACCTCGTGTACCGCCTCTCGGAGCGATTTCTCATCCCAGCGATCACACATCAGACGTCGGCCCCCGAACGTCGGGAGATCCTCGACCGCTTTCGGCGGGGTGATTACTCGCGCGTCATCACGTCGAACGTGCTGGACGAAGGGGTAGACGTTCCGGATGCCAACGTCGCAGTCGTTCTCTCCGGGAGCGGAAGCGAACGCGAGTTCACCCAGCGTCTCGGCCGAATCCTCCGCGCGAAGGACGACGGAGGGCGTGCGCTCCTGTACGAAGTCGTCACCGAGGAGACGGCCGAAGTTCGCGTCGCGAACCGCCGCCGATAGATTTTCGTCCATCCGTTCAGATAGTATAGATTGTTTTCATACTATCTTCTACGTCTATAGTTTTGATAGTATTTTAATAGTACTCAATATTTGTGTCGCCTTTGTCTCGAATGGGGGCGACCTCTCCCTCTGACATGGCTCCCGGGGTCGTCCCCGACTACTCTTCGAATCGGAGACTGACGATGACCGACGTATCCACCCCATCGACGACCGGTGAATACGAACTACTGACTGCGAAACAGAAAGAACAGGTCGGGAACACCGAGACGGCAACCGTTCGGCGCGTGCACGTGAGTGAGACGCACGTCTGTCTTTTACTCGAGTTCGGGTGGACGGCCGACCCGGCACGGGTCAGTTACGATTTGGACGACGACGGTGACGTGCGTAACCTCGAAGCCGTGACCGCCGAACACGGTTTCGAGTTCGTGCAGGTCGGGTACTTGGAAGAACTTCCGCTGGCAGTTCGATACACGGATGACGAATGGGTTCCGACCGCCCACACCGTGTCGTCGAGCGGGTACGGTTCCCTCCTCGAAGTCGTTAGCGTGGAGCGCGTTCGAACGGCCGTCCGTCGATTTGTCGTTCGGGTACGGTCGATAACCATGGAGGAGTTCATCGTCGGCGTGATACTCACCAAAAAAATGCTCGTGGTCGCGATTCTGATCTGGTGGCTGCTGTAGTTACTTCAGATTGATGGATATCGGCCGGTTCGTTGCGTTCTCGTATCTGTCGTACGTCATGTCGAAGGGAACACTGATCTCTTTCGTCTTTCCTGCGGGAACCGTTATAGTCGGTGTTTCCTCGTGAACAGTACCGTCCGTTTTTACTGTCACCTTGAGGTCCGCGGATTCCGTTTCCTTCCCGGTGTTTTTCACCGTAACGACGACCACGAGGTGGCCGTTTTCCCCCTTCTTCGGCTTGATTCCGCGACTTTCTAAGTCTCCGGATCGACTATTATCCCCGTCATCCTTTTGATTTCCACGGCCACCGAGAATAGCGGCACAACCGCTTATCGAGGTAAGAGAGACAACGAGACCGAGTTTCTGGAGGGATTCCCGTCTTCGCATACTCCATACCCATTGGAGCAGTTGGAATGAATCTTCTCATTCCGACTGCTTTTGTATTCGAACTACGTACCCCACGCCGTGCTTACGAAAGACCTGCTCCGGGTTTCCCGCGCCGGGGGAGGCTACCATCCGCAGTTCGCCGACCGAGAACACCGACCGCTCGCAGCACGCGTGCTCGGCACGTATCAGGGCCACGTCGGCGAACCGCACGCTCGGCTCCAGTCCGCACTGTCCGACCTCGAAGCTGACGCATCGGATTTCAAACTCGTTCGCGGGTTCGCCAAACTCCTCGAACGCGAAGCGACGTTCGAACCTCGTGCCCCCATCCGACCCGAACGCGCTCGAACCGTCGCGTTCGAAACCGCGGAGACGGTCGGTGTCGCCACCGAAGAGGAGCGAAAGACGGCGCTCGACCGCGCCGCGGAGCGCCTCGACGCGACTTCGGACGACGTCGCCACATCGCTGTACGCCGACCTCGAAGAGCGTCAACCGCTCGTCGCGTTCGATTCGCGATGGGACCCCGACGAACTCGTTGCCCAGTACAACCTCTCGCTCGCCCAAACCGCGCTGTTCGACGCGACGGAACTCCGGGTTCGAACCTCGGACCCGCGAGCGCTCGTCTCGGCCGTCAAACGACTCCGGTTGATGTACGAAATCCACAAGACGGACGCCGGACGGGAGGTCGTCGTCACCGGCCCGGACGCGCTCTTCCGTTCGACGCGGCGATACGGAACGCGGTTCGCCCGCCTGCTTCGAACCGTCGTCAAGGCCGATTCGTGGCGACTCGTGGCGACCATCGACGACTACGGAACCGAGCGCGAACTCGTGCTCTCCGATGCGGACCCCGTACGCCCACCCGGAACGGAACCCATCGCCGACGTGACGTTCGACAGCGACGTCGAGCGGGAGTTCGCGACCCGATTCGAAGCGCTCGAACTGGACTGGGACCTCGTCCGCGAACCGGAACCGCTCGCGGCGGGTGCCCGAGTGATGATTCCCGACTTCGCCTTCGACTATCGACACGCCGACTTCCGCATGTTCTTCGAGATCATGGGGTTCTGGACCCCCGAATACGTCGAAAAGAAGCTCTCTCAGTTGGACGCCGTGGATGACGTCCAACTGCTCGTCGCAGTGGACGAAACGCTCGGCGTCGGCGAGGAGATTTCCGCCCGGGACCACCGCGCGATTCCGTACTCGGGGTCGATTCGACTGAAGGACGTCCGTGACGCCCTCCGGCGGTACGAGGACGAACTCGTCGCCGCGAGCGTCGATGCGCTCCCCGACGAACTCGTGCCGGACGCGGACGTGGTTTCCATCGCAGACCTCGCCGAGGAACACGGCGTCAGCGAAGACGCGCTGGAAGGCAAGTCGTTCCCCGGGCATCGACAGGTCGGCAGAACACTGATTCGACCCGCCATCCTCACGGATATCGGGGACGAAATCGAGGACGGCATGGCCTACTCGGACGCGAAATCGACGTTCTCCGAGCGGGGTATCGAGGACGACAGCGCGCTCCTCTCGGAACTCGGCTACGTCGTCGAGTGGGAGGGACTGGGCGGCGGCGTCGTGCGACGCCACGAGTAAGATAGGTGGTGTGAAACCCTCAGAGGTCCCGCTGTCGCCCCTGCGGCACGAGCGACTGGAGTTCGCCGTGAAGGAACAGGCCGACGCCGAGCGGTTCGATTTTTCCCGCGATTTCGTGCGCGGCGATGAGATAGCCCCAATCGCCGTCCCAATCGACTTCCTGATCCTCGCCACGGGCGAACCGACTCGCTCGCTCGGCGTCGAGTTCGATGACGTTTTTCGTCGCGTGCCGACCGAACCGCTGGGCCGCGTTCGTCGTCGGCTTCCAGTGGCGCTGTCGCGTGCGGAGGAACGTCATCCCGAGCGCTTCGATGTGAACGGGCGATTCCAAATCGCCGTCGAGTATCCAGATCTTTCCTTTCCCCTTCTCCCAGAAGGAAGCGTGCTCGAACGTCTCCGGCGGGATGCCGAACCGTTCTTCCCACCAGTCGAGGACTTCGGCCCTGCTCACGCGCCCCGACACCTCGCGGCCGTCTTCCGTCTCCGGCAGGCGGTCGAATCGCTGGCCGTCGTTCGACGCGAGTTCCTCATCCCTATCGCTCATCGGCCCACCTCCAACTTCGCACAGAAGAACCCGCCCGTGTCGTTGTGGTGCGGGTAGAACCGTTTCGCCTTCCGAATGCTGTCGTCGAACTCGTCATCCTTCCACTCCGTGAGTCCCGGTTCGGATCGCAGGCCGATGTCGTACTCGACCAGTCGGCAGTCCTCGCGGGAGAGGACGTAATCGAGGACGGCCTCGTTCTCCTCCGGGGCGAACGTGCAGGTGGAGTACACCACTTTGCCCCCCTCGCGCGTGGCCTGTATCGCCCGGCGGAGAATTCCCTTCTGCACGCCAGCAACGCCTTCGATGTGGTCGAGTCCCCAGTCGTCCAGCGCGGTCGGGTTCTTTCGAATCGTCCCCTCGCAGGAACACGGAACGTCCACGAGCGACACATCGAAGGTCTCGATGCCGAACGGTTTGAGCGAGAAGTTCCTGGCGTCCTGATTCGTCACGGCCGCGCAGGTGACGCCGAGTCGTTCGGTGTTGAACCGGAGCGCCGACAGTCGGCCGAGGTTGCTGTCGTTTGCCACGACCAACCCTTCGTCGTCCATCAGCGCGGCGAGTTGGGTCGTCTTGCTCCCCGGCGCGGCACAGGCGTCCAACACCCGCTCGCCCGGTTCGGGGTCGAGGACGAACGCCGGAATCGAGGAGACCTCTTCCTGTCCGTGCGTCCAGCCGTGAAACGAGGGCCACGTGTTGCCGGGTTTGCCCTCGATTTCCAGTACGTTCTCGTTCCAATCGCGCGGCGACCACTCGACGCCGCCCTCGTCGAACGCCCGCGTTACCTGCTCGCGGGTCGCTTTGATGCGGTTGACCCTGACGACAGAGGGCAGCGGGCGCTCACACGCCGCGAGAAACGCCTCGAAATCGTCGAGTATGGGTTCGTAGCGCTCCAGTGCGTCCATTGCTCGGCTATGCGGGCGAGAGGTGTTTGTGGGTTTCGAAGTCGTCGGTGGCCGACCCGCCCGTCTCACCGTTTTCCCTCGCCCTCGTTATTAAGATGAGTCGGTCCGAATTTACGGGTATGACGAATATCGCCGTCGTCGCGGACGATATCGAACTCGACGAACCGACGTTGGTCGAAGGGCTCCCCGGACTCGGACTGGTCGGCAAAATCGCCACGGACCATCTCATCGAACAGTTCGATATGACCTACTACGCCGCGGTGGACTGCGATGGAATCCCCCAAATCGCAATCTACGAGGACGGAAAACCAGACCTCCTCCCGCCGGTTCGCATCTACGCCGACGAGGAACGCGACTTGCTCGCGCTGCGAAGCGACGTTCCCATCTCGGCGGACGCCGCCCCGGAGTTCGCGGACTGTGTCACGGGTTGGATGGAATCGAACGACGTGACGCCGCTCTACCTGAGCGGCCTGCCCCAGCAGAAACAACCCGGAAAAGTGCCCGAACTGTACGGGACCGCGACCGGCGACATGGCCCAACTGCTCGAAGAGTACGACATCGGGTTCCCGACCGAGATGGGAGCCATTAGCGGCCCGACCGGCGCGCTCCTCCACCGCGCAAGCCGACGCGGCGTCGACGCAATCGGCCTGATCGTCGAATCCGACCCGCAGTTCCCCGACCCCGAAGCGGCCCGCGTCCTCCTCGAAAAGGGCGTCGACCCCATCGCCGGTACCGAAGTGAACACCGAAGAACTGGTCGAGAGCGCCGAGGAGATTCGCGAGCAGAAAGAGCAGTTCGCACAGCGCATGCAGCAGACCGAAGAGGCGGAGAGTTCGCAGGCCCAACCGCTCAGAATGTTCCAATAGAACGTTTTACGACGGTCAGAAGTCAGCGGTCGCGTGCCGTAGCGCGCGACCGCTGACGGCTTCCCTGTAAAACGTTCATCAAAAGCGCTCCTCCCTCACTTCGTTTCAGATACCTCGCGGAGCGAGGTATCTGAACTCCGTTCAGTCGTCGGCCCGGAAAATCTCCGATTTTCCGGGAGTGTTGCTGGTCCCCGTGACTGTGTCGGTTGCTGATTTCTGGCGGTTGTGAAAATGCACGTTTTCGACGCCCCTATCGATTGGTGCTAGCGAACTCGATGGAGGACGAGTGGTAAAGAGATGTTCAAAGTTGACACTCGCGTCCGATTTCGTTCTCGTACTCCGTCTTGATCCGTTCGAACAGTTCCTCCCCCAACTGCGTTTGAAAACGCGGAGCGGCGGTGGCGAAGAACTCGTCCAAGTTCTCGAACTCGTCGAAGTGGTCGTTCGATTTGGCTTCGTCGTACCGGTTCTGGGACTCGTACTTGAGCGCCTGAAGGCAGTTATCGACCAAGTCCATGTCCTTGACGAACCGTGCGGTCCGCGTCTCCCGCGCCTCGTACTCCTCCCACAACGACACCAACTCGCCGTCCTCGAAGGGACTGACGAGGTCGGTTACCGCGCTCCGTTCGGCGGCTTCCTTCTCCGCCGCCGAGATGGTCTCCCGTCCGTCTTCCGCGCGGGTGGCGATATCCCCTGTTCGCGCTTCCCCGAGGTCGTGGATGAGGGCCATCGTAACCACTCGTTCGCGGTCGACGTCGGCCCGTCCGGCGTAGAGGAGACACAGCGATGCCGTCCCCCACGTATGTGCCGCGACCGACTCAGGAGCCTCGATGTTCCGCAGAACCCACCCGGTGCGGAGTTCGTCCTTCAAATCGAACCATTCCAGCAAGGAGTGTAGTTCGTCGCTCATCGTCCCGAGAACGGACGAGACGACTATTTAGAATGTCGGTTAATCGTGCAGTTACGCTTCGACCACGAGTTCGAACTTCCACTGTATCATAATCGCCGGGTTCGTTTCGTCAACGAAGTAATCGTCGGCGAGCGAGTCGTCCAGTTGAAACTCGAACTCGTCGTCAGGTGCTGGCGTTCGTCCGGCCTTCAGTTCCGTCTCGCCGACTCGAACGGTGGGAAAGGTATCTGGCATGGTGGTCGTGGGGGTGGGGGTTGTTGGGTTAGCAACTAGTTTTACAGGAAGGATCATCATACTTCTCCGAAGCCATCGCCTTTTTCCATCCCAACCGCTTTCCCCCACTCATGAGCGATACTGAGGACGTGGATTTGAACCAGTTCTTCCGCGACGTGGACAAGGTGTACAGCGAGTACGACAACGGCTACATGGACGCCGACGCGGCCCTCTCGGTCATCGACGACCATCTCGAAGCGCTTCGCGCACAGGTCGAGTAATCGAAGCGAAGAATTATCGGGTTCCGTTTCGTCGCTTTCGGTGTATGACCGGCTTTTCGGACAGGGTCGAACACGTATCGATAAGTGGCATTCGGAAAGTGTTCGAGGCCGCAGGTGAGGACGCCATCAATCTCGGACTCGGACAACCGGACTTCCCGACGCCGGAGCACGCCCGGGAGGCCGCGCTGGAGGCCATCGAATCGGGCGCGACGGACGCCTACACGTCGAACAAAGGGATTCCCCAGCTTCGGGAAGCCATCAGCGCGAAGCACGAACGCGACAACGACATCGACGTGCCGCCGGGGAACATCATCGCCACGGCGGGTGGCAGCGAAGCGCTCCACATCGCCCTCGAAGCGCACGTCAACGCGGGCGAGGAAGTCATCTTCCCCGACCCCGGGTTCGTCGCGTACGATGCGCTGACCCACCTCGCAGGCGGAACGCCGAAACCCGTTCCCGTGCGCGAGGATTTGACCATCGACCCCGCGGTTATCGAGGAACACATCACGGACGACACCGCCGCGTTCGTCGTCAACAGCCCCGGCAACCCGACCGGTGCAGTGTCGAGCGAGGAGGACATGCGCGAGTTCGCCCGCATTGCGGACGAACACGACGTCCTCTGCATCTCCGACGAGGTGTACGAACACATCGTCTTCGAGGGCGAACACTACTCGCCGATGCAGTTCGCGGAGACGGACAACGTCGTCGTCGTCAACGCCTGCTCGAAGACGTACTCGATGACCGGATGGCGACTCGGTTGGGTTGCGGGAAGCGAGCGCAGGATCGAGCGCATGCTCCGCGTTCACCAGTACGTTCAAGCCTGCGCGAGCGCTCCGGCGCAGTTCGCCGCGCTCGGCGCGCTGACCGGCCCGCAGGACACCGTCGAGGAGATGGCCGCCTCGTTCGAGGAACGCCGCGATATTCTCCTTTCGGGGCTGAACGACATCGGACTCGAAACGCCGACGCCGCAGGGTGCATTCTACGCCATGCCGAAAGTTCCGGACGGCTTCGTGGACGAAGTCCTCGAACGCGGCGTCGTCGTCGTCCCCGGCGAGGCGTTCGGCGAGCACGGTGCGGGCTACGCTCGCATCTCCTACGCGACGAGCGTCGAGGAAATCGAGGCGGCACTGGAAATCATGGGTGAAGCGGCGGACGCAGTTCGCTGAATTTTCCGCCCTCTTTCGGCCTGAGACTTTATCAGCGATGGCGTTGTCGGTCGATGCGATGCCCATCTCACGCCGCGGTTCCGGCGTGGTTCCTGCCGCACGCGCAGTCGCTTCGCAAGTCCACCCCGTGTTCATGCTTCCGCCCGTCGCAGCCTCGTGGTTCGGGAGCATGCTGGCCGGGGAATTTTCGCTCGCGACCGGCGGACTCCACATGGTCGCCATCTTCGCGGCCGTCTACACGGCCCACGTCAAGGACGGCTACGTCGATTTTTACATCCGGGGCGAGGACGAGGACCACCCGCTCACGGCGAACGGCTGTAAGCTCCTGCTCGTCGCCGCCGCGACCCTCTTCCTGGTTTGCCTCGGCGGACTCTGGGTGACCGTCGGCGTCGGCGCGGTGCTCATCACGCTCCCGACGTGGTTCATCGGCTATCTCCACGCGCCGCAACTCGACACGAACCCCATCACGACGACGACCGGTTATCCGCTCGGTATCGCGCTGTCGATCCTCGGCGGTTACTACGTCCAGACGGGGACGCTCTCGCCCGTCGCCATCGCGTTCGCGCTCGTCTTCCTCGTTCTGCTCTCGGGCGTGAAGGTCATCGACGACGCGCAGGATTACGAGTACGACCGCTCCATCTCGAAGCGAACCGTGGCCGTCGTCCTCGGGCAGAACCGCGCTCGAACGACCGCCTACGGACTCATTCTGTTCGCGTTGCTCTGTGTCCTCGGACTTTCGGTGTCGGGGGTGTTCCCGCCGAGTTCCGTTCTCGCAGTGGTGGCGTTCGGTGCCGTAGCCGTCGTCGCCTACCGGAGCGGCCCGGAACTCGCCACGATGTTGCTCATCCGCGGGTCGTACGTCTTCCTCGCGCTGTTGCTGACGGCGGTGTGGTTTCGTCCGCTCTCGTAAGCAGGGATACCTCGTCAAGTCGAGAGGAATTCCTTTCGTTCGGCCAATTCTCGTCCGGTCAGAACGGTCGTAGAGAGCTATATTTGATTGCGTGTCATACAGTTATTCGGGGGGAAACGATGACATCGACACGACAGAGCAACGTCGAAACGGTACAGCAAGTGTACGACGGCTTCAATGAGGGAGATCTTGACTCCGTGCTGGCCACGATGGCCGACGACATCGAATGGGTCGAACCGGAGGGGTCCCATTTTAGCGGAGTCTACCACGGTCCTGATACCATTCGAACGAACGTCTTCGAACCGGCCAGAGATGATTTCGAGGCATTTGATGTCGAACCCGACCGGTTCGTAGACGCTGGCGACACGGTCGTCGCGCTGGGGGCGTTCCACGCCACGACCAACGCGGGAGAACGATTCGAGAGTCCGTTCGCTCACGTCCATGAGTTACAGGACGGCAATATCACTCGCTTCGAGAATTATACCGACACAGCGCTGTGGCAGTAGGCCGCGGGCGCGTCTTTTTTGAGATACCCGTGCATCGAGCAACCGGAGTACGATGGGTGCGATAACACATTCCGCCAGCGTGCAATTATCTTCTATCCGGTTCTACACGTCTCTGACATCGAAACAGACATTTGACTGAAATAACGCTTACGCCCCCGCCCCCCGTTTTGTAATCGTATCCGTGATCGATCGACCAATAACCGAAGAAAAAGCCTACGCGTACATCACGCGTAAGGCCGCGCAGCCCCGCCAACTGCTCGTCTTCGAGCACGCCAACGAGGACGTTGGCGTGCAGGTCCCGAAAGGGACAATTGAGGACGGGGAAGCCCCCCACGAGGCAGTCGTCCGCGAAGTGCGAGAGGAGAGCGGTTTGACCGACTTCGATTCCGTCCGCCCGCTCTCCACGGACGTGTGGAACCATCACGAGAAGCCGAAAGCCTACCGGCGGCACTTCTTCCACCTCGTCGCCGACGAACCGCGCGACGAGTGGCGACACAAGGTCACCGGGAGCGGGGAGGACAACGGCGTCGTCTACAGCTACTTTTGGATTCAGCCCGGCACGTGTTCGCTCGCCCGCGACATGGACGACTACATCGAGCGAATTCTGGAGTGAGTTCGGGTCGCGTTTGACTACGGTTCGAGCGACCGACAGCGGTCGATCCATTGCATTTCGAAGGTCTCGTTCGTGACGACTCGTCCAGTAAGGTCCCCGATCTCCGTGACGCCTTCATCCTCACACCACGAGACGCACTGTTCGTACATCGCCATCGGAATCTCGTCCGTGTCCCGAACGACGCGAAGTTCGTCAGCACCCGAGAGATGAGCGACGAACGCGCGGGTGTGTCCGTCCGTGAGCGTCCACTCGCCGTGGATTTTTCGCACCGGAAGCGGGTCGTACTCCGGCGCATCGAAGTCGAGCCACTGTGTCACGAGAGATAGTTTTAGTCCGTTTATGTACAACTGACTGGGTCGAACTTCGGACAGCGGCAGGGCGAACGGTTCGGCCACGAGCATACGTCAACGTTTATCGGCGAAAATGCCGTCGGTAGACGTATGTCCGACATGACTCACGACGAGGCCATCGTCAACGGCGTCCGTCTCCACTACGTCGAAGCGGGTGATGGCCCACTCGTCCTCCTCCTGCACGGCTTCCCCGAATTCTGGTACTCGTGGCGCGACCAGATTCCGGCCCTCGCCGAGGCAGGGTACCACGTCGTCGCGCCCGACATGCGGGGATACAATGTCTCGGAGAAACCCCACGACGTCGAATCGTATCGAGTTGAGGAGTTGGTCGGCGACGTGGTCGGCCTCATGGATCACTTCGGCAGGGACGAGGCGTACGTCGTCGGCCACGACTGGGGTGGTGCCGTCGCATGGGAGGTCGGAATCCGCCACCCCGAGCGCGTCGCCAAACTCGCCGTCCTGAACGCACCGCACCCGGGACGGTTCCGCGAAGTCCTGCGGACGCCCGCACAGCTCCGACGTTCGTGGTACATGTTCTTCTTCCAGTTGCCGTGGCTTCCGGAGGCGTATCTCTCCGCCCGAAACTACGGCTCCATCGAGGGAATCTTCCGGGACACCCCGGTGAACTCGGATGCGTTCAGCGAGGCGGACGTCCAGCGTTACGTCGAGGCCGCTTCTCAGCCCGGCGCGTTGACGGGGTCCATCAACTACTACCGCGCGCTGTTCCGCGACGCCGTTCCGACGGGACTTCGGTCCCTCGTCGGCGGGTCGAGCCACTCCCTCGACGTGTCGGTACCGACCCTGCTGATTTGGGGCATGGAGGACTTCGCGCTCGGCAACGAGTTGACCGAAGGGCTGGACCGTTGGATTCCCGACTTGCGAATCGAGCGCCTATCCGACGCCAGTCACTGGGTCCAAAACGACCGGCCTGAAGCGGTGAACGACTCGTTGATCGAATTTCTGTCCGAGTAATCGGTTCGAGTGGCAACCGGCCCCTTCCCACACGCTTGCGATGACGTGGGTGCTCAGGTGCTCACCGGAGTTCTCGTCCCCGAACGAATCGCAACACGCCCGTTCCGATGCCGTAGCCGAGGAACGATCCGACGATACCGATGATTCCGAAACCGACAGCCAGTGTCCACAGCGGTGCTTGGGCGGTCGTTGGTTGACCGACGAGCACATGCGCCCCGACGACGATGGCGTACAGGACGCCGGGAGCGAGACCGACGGCGAGGCTGGCGAGGTAGCCGCCGCCGCGGAACGCGCTCGCGCCGGAGACGAACGGTGGGGCGTAGAAGAGCGCCACGGGAAGGAGCGTGTCAGCCAGTGTCGAACCGCTGCCAAGCGTCACGACGAGGAGGAGCGCGAGGACGATTCCCGCGTACCCCCCGACGAAGACCCACCAGTGTCGATTGCGACCCTCCGACCGCCCCCAGAGTTCCGAGACTGTTGCCATCCCGTCGGGGTGCAACGGCAAAGAAAATAAACTTTCATCCGAAGTAGCACGTTTCGACACCGGTCGAGTAACAGTTTTCCCGTGCCCCTTCCAATCATGAACAAGCATGACATACAGTGACACCGAGGTGTCATCTCGGGCGGAGCTGCGTGCGATTCAGGACGAACGACTGGCGGAGACGGTCGCACACGCCTACGAAAACGTCCCTCACTATCGTGACGCGTTGGACGAAGAGAACATCTCGCCCGACGACATCGGGGGCGTCGAGGACGTCTCGAAACTCCCGTTCACGACGAAGGAGGACTTCCGCGACAACTACCCGGACGGGATGTTCGCGGTACCGCGCGCGAAGTTGGCCCGTATTCACGCCTCGTCGGGGACCACCGGGAAGCCGAAAATCGTCGGCTACACGGACTCGGACCTCGGTATCTGGCGCGAGGTGATGGCCCGGTCGCTCCGTGCGGCAGGCGTCGAACCGGAGCACGTCGTTCAGAACGCCTACGGCTACGGTCTGTTCACGGGCGGCCTCGGGTTCCACGATGGCGTCGAGGAACTCGGCGCGTGTGTCATTCCAGTGGGTGGTGGCAACACCGCCCGACAGATCGACATGTTACTGGACATGGAAAGCGAGGTGCTCTCGTGTACCCCGTCGTACTGTCTCTACCTCGCCGAAGCGATGGAGGACCGCGGCATCGACCCACACGACCTCGCGCTCGAAACCGTCATCATCGGCGCGGAACCGTTCACGGACCCGATGCGCGAGGAGATCGAGGAAGCGCTCGACGTGACCGCCGTGGACGTGTACGGTCTTTCGGAAATCATCGGACCGGGCGTTTCCATCGAATGTGCCGAAGCACAGGATGGCCAGCACATCTGGGAGGACCACTTCTATCCCGAAGTCATCGACCCGGAGACGGGCGAATCGCTTCCCGAAGGAGAGGAAGGGGAACTCGTCATCACCAGTCTGACGAAGGAAGCCCTCCCCGTGTTGCGCTACCGAACCGGCGACATGACGACGCTGAACTACGAGGAGTGTGCGTGCGGACGGACGATGGTTCGCATGGGCAACGTCACCGGCCGCGCCGACGACCTGCTCATCGTTCGCGGCGTGAACGTCTACCCGAGCCAAATCGAGGAAGTGATGATCGATCTGGACGCCGTCGCGCCACACTATCGCATCGATCTAACGCGGGACGGCCAACTCGACAGGATGAAGATTTCCGTCGAATACCACGAAAACTTCGAGGACTCACCCGCGGAACTCCGTGATCGGATCGATGCCTGCCTGCGCGAGATTCTCGACGTGAAGCCCGACGAACTCGAAGTGGTCGAACCCGGCACCCTCGAACGAACCGAGGTCGGCAAAGTCAAACGCGTGTTCGACCACCGCTGACGCGGCCACGACACGGTTCGATGTCTTCCAACGGTTCGCCGGCGCAACCGCGGGCGAGAAGACCGAAGCGACGTTGTAATCGGAATCCAGCGACGTTCGTCCGAAGTCGGTCAATCGATCCGGTTCGGAATCAGTTATTTGGAATCAGTTATTCGGTCCGGAGCCAGTTACTCAACAGCGACTCGCGCCCGTTCCGTCGTTCGACGCTGATGACGGTGCTGTGCGCCGAGGAGCGAACGTCCTCGGTCGTAGAACCGAAGACGAACTCACGAAGTCGGTGTTTCTGCGGTGCACCGATAACGGTCACGTCGTAGTATTGGGATTGGTCGATGATTGCCTCGGCAGCGTCGTCGGCCTCCAAAATCCACTCGTCCACCCCTTCGAACTCGTCCAGCCGTTCGTTCGCCGCAGTGACGTATCTCTCCGCGTCCGCGAGGAGTCGTTCGTCCCCTGATTCGGGAACGACGTGGAGCAGTTCGACCCACGCACCGTGCTTTTCGGCCAAACAACGCGCCGTGTCGACGGCCCGTCCGGAGTGTGGGCCCCCAGCGACCGGAACGAGGATCGAAGACACGTCGCGTGACGTGTGTGTCCCACCGACCGAGACGACGTCACAATCCACACTGCCACCGACGCGTGTCGAAACGCTTCGGCCGAGGGAGGTCGGCAACAGGGATTCGGATTCGGCGACGACGACGACATCGGCCGAGAACTCCTCACACACGTTCCGTGCGATGGCCGAGACCGTCCGCCCGACGCGAGCCGCCGCCCGAGTCCGTATTCCGGACGACGAATCCACCACCGTTCGAAGCCTGTTTTGGGCCACCTTTCGCCGCTCTTCGAGCACCTTTTCCTCGAGGCCGAGCGGGGTTCCGGACGACCGGATGGCAACGTTGACGAAGACCAGCGTCCCACCGCGAGCGTCGGCGAGCGCCGCCGCGAACGAAATCGCCCGTTCGTCGTCCGCTCCGTCGGACAACACGACGACGTTCCGCCGCGATGGCCGCCCGCCGGTCGTCGCGTACAGTAACGATGGAGCCCACGGCATGGGACTCGTGTTCATATCCCACGCGATTTGCTGAAACCGTATAAATCACACTATTATCTCCGTGAGTTATGAATTTAAGAATAGATCGGCGATTAAATCTTCATTTTCGTCAGATGAACGTTTCGAATTGGGTCACATCCAACGGTTTTCGAACAAAATGTACTCTCGATTGTATTCTTAGCGGAGTGGTGAAAATTCAAACGAATTTTCCAATAAGCACGATCCATTGACGGGTTAGCGGGGGCTGCGGTACGGGAAACGGTCAGGGTTTGTACACTCGGCCACGGAATATCGCGACTTCCGCCAGACCGTCGTCGTCCGCCGTGACGTCGTCCACCGTTTCCGTGTCCTCCCCGTTCCCGTCCGATCCGTCTTTCTCTACACAGACATCGACTCTGTACGTCCCCGTGCGCCGCGTCTCGTCCTCGCGCTCGGCGATTGCGACGAGCGTATCACCGACGTCCGCCGCCGCGAGATACGAGATGTTCGTCTCCAGTGCGAGCGCAGTCTCACCGTCGGAATTGGACGCGGCGGCGAACGCCGCGTCCGCGAGCGAGTACACCAGACCGCCGTGGGGCGTCCCGTGGAAGTTGAGCAGTTCGTCTCGAATTCTGAGCTCGGTTCGG
Source organism: Haladaptatus sp. AB618 (assembly GCF_024136965.1). Lineage (NCBI taxonomy): Archaea > Methanobacteriati > Methanobacteriota > Halobacteria > Halobacteriales > Haladaptataceae > Haladaptatus > Haladaptatus sp. AB618. Next base: position 154,159 of record NZ_JAMYJX010000007.1, read on the forward strand.
GCGTGGCCCGATTCCAACACCGTGAGCTCGATTCCGAGGGTTTCACAGAACGGGTCGCTCGCGATTCTCTCGCGCCTGTCGTCCGGAACGTTCGCCATACATCGATTCAGTGCAATAATTACTTATATTCTTGCCGAGTGGATTTCGACATGCCTTACAGCTACGAACCGCACCACTTCGAGGACTTCGAAGAGGGCCAAACGTTCGAGAGCGTCGGCCGAACCGTCACCGAGTACGACTTCGTCCAGCACTCGGCGTTCACGGGCGACTGGACGGAACTCCACACCAACAAGGAGTACGCCGAGGACGAGTACTTCGGCGAGCGCGTCGCCCACGGCCCGATGACGTTTTCGCTGGCCACCGGGTTCGTCTACCGCTGTGGCTTTCTGGAGCGGACGGTTCTCGCGTTCCTCGGCATGAACTACATGGACATCCCCGCCCCGGTCAAGATGGACGACACCATCTCGCTCGACATGGAAGTCACCGGAACCAAGAAGCTGTCGAGCCGCGACGACGCCGGTCTTGTCACCATCGACACCACGATGACGAACCAGGAGGACACCGTCGTCTTCGAGGGAGACATGAAGTTCCTCATCAAGACGCGGGACTGACTCGGATCGCTGCGAATCGACGAAAGTCACACTGTAAATTTCGCTCGGTGGTTGCGTTTCGACCCCCGACCTGTCCGAACATCCTTTATTTCCCCGAGTGAACAACCGGACATGGCTTCCGACGCGCTCGTGATCGCCGTCGTCCTCGTGACGTTCGGCCTGCTGTTCTTCAACCAGATCCGCGTCTACCCCCTCAGCCGGTCGTTGACGAGCGCGACGGGTGCGGTCGTCGTCCTCGCCATCGGGGCCATTTCCCCCGACGAGGCACTAGCGAGCGTGGACACGAGCACCCTGCTCCTGCTGTTCGGCATGCTCGCGCACGTCGAAGCGCTCTCGTTGAGCGGCTTCTACGGGTGGGCGGGATCGTACCTCGTTGATTACACCGGCACGGCCCGACGGTTAACCGTCGGGACGCTCGTGCTCGCGGCCGTCCTCAGCACGTTCGCGCTCAACGACGCGACAGTTCTCCTGCTGACGCCGATTCTCGTGAAGGTGGTCCGGAACGCCGACGTCGACCCGATTCCGCCGCTCATCGCCGTCGTCCTCGGCGCGAACATCGGAAGCGTGGCGACGCCGCTCGGCAACCCACAGAACGCCTACATCCTGAATAAGAGCGGTCTGACGTCGGTCGAGTTCGTCACCCATCTCGCACCCGTCGCGTTCGTCTGCCTGCTCGTCGCGGCGCTCGTCCTCGTTCCAATCACGACGTCCGGAGTTCCGCTTCCCGAGGTTCCCGTCCCGGATATCGACGAGGAGTGGGCACTGTCGAGTCTCGCCTTCCTCCTCGCCACGTTCGTGCTTCTCATCCTGTTTCCCGACGCTGACCCAGGGATCATCGCGGCATCGTTGGGTATCCTCCACATCTCGTGGCTTCAGTTGTTTCGGCGGGTTCCCGGCGAGGACGTGCTCCACGGGATGGACTGGAGCATCATCGTCCTGTTCGTCGGCATCTTCATCCTCGTCGGCAGTCTGGAGCAAACCTCACTCATGAGCGTCGTCGGCGGGTTCGGTGATAGTTGGCGATTCGCCGGACTCACGTTCGTCCTCTCGAACCTCATCAGCAACGTCCCGGCCGTCGTCCTGCTCTCGTCGGGCGTGTCGGGAGACGCGGGGTGGCTGGTCCTTTCGGCGGTCAGCACCCTCGCCGGAAACGCGACGCCCATCGCCAGCGCGGCCACGCTCATCGTCCTCCAGCAGGCCGCCCGACGCGGCGTGGACATCTCCATCGTTCGACTGTTGTCGGTCGGACTCCCGGTTTCCATTCTCACGAGCGCAATTGCGGTCTTCCTGCTGCACGCCGGAGTATGAGACGGCGGGCGAAGAAGTCGATCAGCTTTCGTACGTTCGGTCGATACCGTGACGACCCAACAGATGGTGGACGATGTTGAGCTCCCAGTTCCTGCGGGTTGCGAGGGAAGTTTCGTATCGGGTGCTCTCGACGATGAATCCGGGCACGCCGAGATCCGCATCGGTCTTATGAACGAGGTACGGTCGCGTCCCGTCGATGGTGTTCCCGCGCTGGAACCGGTAGTAGTCAGGGAACGAGTCGTCGAGATGATAGCGATTCATGTACTCCGCCGTTTCGACCGCGTCCTCGCTCGCCCCCGGGGCGGTCGTCGGATAGATGGCTTGCCCGACGCCATCGGGGCCAACGTCCTCGCGATAGATCCCCTGTGAGCTGTGGAGGTTGATCACGATGTCGGGATCGTACGACGCGATGACGCCCCAAATCGCCCGTGCGAGCGGCGTCGTCGGTGTTTCACCTGGTGGGAACTTCCGGTTTAAGTTCCCGTTGTCGTTGAAATAGGTCCCACGTTCGATGGCGACCGGGTTCGCTCGTGGAATCGTAACGAGCGTTCCACGGTTGATCGACCACGTTTTGATGCCGCCCGCCGCTTGATAGCCAGCGGGTTCGTTACCTTGAATCCCACCGACGACTACGGCGACCGGTCCTTCTGTTTGAGTATCAGTGATGTACACATCGGTTTCGTCCGGCGTCCCCTCGCGGATAGTATACGTCGTACGAATCGCCTCACGAGCCGCACTTTCAGTAGCGAGTACAGTGGAAGTCCCTGCGACGACAAGACCGGTACGGCGTAAAAACGAGCGGCGCGTTCGAGATGGTGCGGCGACATCATTCGACTCTTTTCCAACCATAGGAAAGGATATTAATTTCCCTGTTAAAACTTATTCGATTAAGTTAAAAGAATTTTAATATAGATATATGTTTAAATGGTGTACATCTGGTTTGTGGGTAATGGAGATTGTGAGAACATAGTTCGACTCGTTCGGAAACGGCCCTCGTGGCCGGGACACCTGTCGTTCCCCGTTTACCGCAACGCCACGTCGTCGAAGACGGCCCGCTGGCCGCAGTCGAGATACGCGTCGTAGCCGATGCCGCCGGAGGACCACGTCGCGTCGCTTCCCCCGACGTGCGCGATGCGGTTGCCGTCGGCGTCCCGAAGCGTCGCCATGTGGTTTCCGTCCTCGCTCCAGTCCACGACGAGTTCGTACCATGTCTTCTGCGCGAGGGTGTAGCCCGTCGAATTCGACCCGAGTCGGTGGGCCGTCCCGTTCTCGTATCGGAAGAGGATGAGGTCGGCGTTGGCGATGTCCACGCGGACGAAATACCGACTCGAATCGTTTTGGACGCCGTACGAGAGGTTTACGTCCGCTGCGCCGCCGTCGCCGCGAAGCCAGTAACTGACGGTGTCGCCCGCCGCGGGATACGCCGGAAGACCGTCCATGCTCGTCATCTCCGTGACCGTGTCCCCGACCGAGAGCGCGCCGCCCCTGCTTCGAGTCGGCGAGGAAACGACGCTCGCCCCGGATTCGCCCCGGTCGAACGAATACGCAGAGAGGGTGTCGTCGTCGAACCGATCGATCGCCGTGTTCAGGTCGTCCGGACACGATGGGTGGGCACATCGAGTGGTGCCGACCGAGTTGTTCTTTCGTATCACGTCGCTGGAGTGATCGAGGACGATGGCGTCCCCGGTCACGTCGAACGAACTCCCCTTCACTTTGCTTCCGTCACAGTACTGCAGGAGAACGCCGTCCCGGTCGTTGCCGGTTTGTTTCACACAGCAGGACCAGAAGACGGAGTTCGGTCGCCCGAAGGCACGAAGTGCGGCGCTGCCTGGATTCCCGCTTCCCGTGTGATCGGCATCGCCCTTTACCTCGACGCCGGAACAGACGACCGGCGCGGGCGTGGATTCCGGCTTCACGGCGTACATCGCCGCCGTGTCGTCCGTGCGGATTCGAATCCTCGTGTCCCGAATCTCGGTCGTTCCGCTTCCGGCGACGACGATACCACCGTCGCTCGCCGCGTCGGCGACCTGCACCACGTCGCAGTTCTCGACCGTCGCGTCGTCGGCGAACAGCCAGATGCCGCGCATGTTCGTCGGGAAATCCGGGTCCGAATGGGGTTCTTTGACGACGACGCAGCAATCCCGAACCGTGCCGCCCGACCCGGCGAGGCGGACGTTCGCGATGTTGTTGTTCTTGTACAGTCCGCCGTTCACCGTCACCGTCCCGGTGCTCTTTTTCGACTCGTAGAGGCCGTTGTTCGGGAACCCCTCGATCCAACAGTCCCTGCATTCGAGGCTCCCTTTCGTGTATTGGTGGACGAAGAGGCCGACCGCACCGCTGCCGTCGGGTGCGCCGTCGGGAGCGTGGAGTCCGTCGATGAGTCCCGATCCGTCCTCGGTGAAGATGCCGAAGATGAACGGGCCTTTCGAGCCGTCGTGGACGCCGCGATGGCGCAGGTCCCGCACCAACAGGCCGTCGTCCACGTTGATCTGCATCCTCGGCGCTTCGGGCGCGTTTCCGACCTCGTGACGGAGGCCTTCGTACTGGATGTTGGACGACCCGCTCCCGCCGAGCGAGAGCCACGACGCACCGGAACTCGACGTGACGTCGTCCGGCGTGTCGAGGACGATAGTCGCGCCGGATTCGACGCCGACCATCCCGAAGTCGTGGAGTCCGTTTCCGTAGTCGAACGTATACTCGGTGACGCGGAAGGTCCCCTGCGGGAACTCCAACTTCGTGTTGCTCTCCAAGTGATTTCCGAGGATGTCGTCGATCGGTTCCTCGCCGGTGGGGTCCATCCCGAGGTCGTCCACCACGTCGTAGGTGGTATCGTACTGGAACTCGTCGGCGGTCACGGTCTGGTCGGTTAGGTCGGATGAATCCGTGTCCGCGTCGTCCGGCGTGGTAATCGGGGTGGCTAGCCCGGTGAACGTACCAGCCGCGGCCAGCGAGCCGGTCGCGGCTTTGAGGTACGTCCGCCGGTGGAGCGTCGCGGTTCGTTCGCTGGGTGTGTCAGGTGTGTCGGGAGTCTCGGGCATCTTCAACAGAGAGGGAAGAATAATCCATAAAATCAATTCGTGATTTTATTACTAAAAATAGTAATCATTGTCAGTAGTGATATAGCTACATCCATCGATCTTCGGTTCCATCCGACGGTTAGCTCCGTGTCGTCCATCTTTTTCACCTCTCCTGCGAACTCTCAGGTATGACGCTCGACGTACTCGCCGAGGAGGACGAGCCACGAATCATCGACACGCACGCCCACCAACCGACGAAGGAGTTTCTGGAGGACGCGGGCGGGAAGATGATGGAGGACGCGGCGAACAAGTTCGGCGCGAAGATGGAGACGGACACCTACGACTCGCTGGTCGAGGAGTACCACGAGGCGGGCATCGGGAGAACGATCCTGCTCGGGTGGGACGCCGAGACGAACACCGGCAACCCGCCGGTGCCGAACGACTACGTCGCCGAAATCCGCGACGAGTACGACGACTTCTTCATCGGCTTCGGCAGCGTGGACCCGCTGAAGGACGACTGTGTGGAAGAAGCCCACCGGGTCGTCGAGGACCTCGACCTCTCGGGGTTCAAGTTCCAGCAGATCGCACAGGGCTTCGACCCGAGCGCCCCCGAACACGAGGAACTGTTCTCGACCATCGAGGACCTCGGCGTGCCCTGCGTCTTCCACGGCGGTAACTCGACGCTCGGCGCGGGCGCACCCGGTGGCCGTGGACTCAAGATCAAGTACGGGAACCCGATGATGATAGACGACCTCGCCGCGGAACACCCCGACTTGCAAATCCTGCTCGCCCACCCTGCCTTCCCGTGGGAGAAAGAGCAACTCGCCATCTGCCAGCAGAAGGGCAACGTCTACATGGACCTGTCGGGGTGGCTCCCGAAGTACATCGACGACCAGGTTCTCCACTACGCGAAGACGCTGTTGCAGGACAAGGTTATGTTCGGGACCGATTACCCGATGATTCGACCGCAGAAGTGGCTGGACCAGTTCGAGGAGTTGGATTTCCCTGATGACGTACAGCGCAAAATCCTCTGGGAGAACGCGGAGGAATTCCTGGACCTCTGAGCGGGGAGCGTCATACTCTCCGCAAGCCGCCGATTTCAGGCGACGTATAACAAAGGCGGTTCGACCGTGACGTGCCGTAATGATCGAAGACCGTGCGGTATTCGAATTGGAGGCCCCTCCCCTGACCGAACTTCCTTCGCCGCGGACGAAACTGGTGTACCTCTATCTGTCCGTCGTCGGCCGCGCGACGGTCGAGACGATACACGATACGCTGGGGATCGGATATTTGGAACTCTACAGTTCCCTGCGTATCCTCCGGGAGCGTGATTTGGTTCGAAACGGGCGGAACGGATTTTCCCCCCGAAACCGAGCCGATTTCGATGGCAGTTCCATCGGCGAGCAAATCCTGTGATGGACAGTAACGGAACCCAGTCGAACGTTCTTCCTCCACATAACTATGTACGGAACGAGGGAACCCAGTTCGTAAGCCGATGTCCGTACTAAACCGAGTCGAAGACGAGTACGTCGTTCGCTGGTACAAGCCGAGCGACCTGTCCGGGTTCCTCTCGCTCGACCGGGCCGTCTTCCACCGACGCCGGAACGAGGCGTGGTTCCGGTGGAAATACGTGGACAATCCGTACGTCGATCACGTTCCGGTGTTGGTCGTGGAGAAGGACGGCGAAATCGTCGGTGCCCGACCGTTTCTCGCGTTTCGCATGCGCGTCGGTTCCGGGACCGTTCTCGCGCTGCAACCGGCGGATACGATGGTCCACCCGGACCACCGGCGGCAGGGGCTGTTCACGCGGATGACCAGCCACGCCATCGACCACTACGGCGACGGCGAACCGGCGTTCTTCTTCAACTTCCCGAACCAGCGTTCCCGACCCGGGTACCTCAAACTCGGGTGGCAAATCGTCGGCGACCGCGAGACCTACCACCGGATTCAGAACCCGACTGCGTTTTTGGGCGACGAGGACGGGGTCGGATCGGGGTTTCTCGACTACGTTCTCCCGCTCACGAACGACGTTCACGGCCTGTATCGCTCCGCGGTGGGAGATTCCGAGGCGTTTTCCATCGCCCGTCGTTCGGGGGTCGAAGCCGGAGTCCTCGCCGACTTGTACGCGACGAACCCGCCCGAGGCGATTCACGCCCTCCGCGACGAGACGTTCTACCGGTGGCGATTTTCGAGCCCCGAATGGGAACGGACCACGTACGTCGCGTCCGATTCCGGCGACTCGGTCGCCGGAATCGTGGTACGAAAGCGGACGACGTCGGACGGCGTAACGGTGGTTCAACTCGCGGACGCCGTCCCGATGGTCGGCGGCGACTCGCGGGATAACGCGTTCGTGGCGCTACTCGCCCGAATCGTCCGCGACTACGCCGACGCGGACCTCGTGTCGGTCACGAACGGGACGATTCCCCCGGAGGTACTGATTCGGTTCGGGTTCGTCGGCGACGCGGGACCGCCCCTCTCGTGGCTCTCCGACTTCGACTGCCGCCTCGTCGCGCTCCCGCTCGATGACGATGGCTGGAGTGTGGGGGGAACCCGTCTCGGACTGCGGTCGAACTGGCACATCTCGTTCGCCGAGCGGGATACCGCGTAGGAACCCCTTACCGATGGCTCGGAAGGACCATAACAAAACTCGGCTGTCGAGAACGTTGGCGACACATGAAGCAAACCGCTCGAGCCGCGATTGCTGCGATCTCCCGACTGTACCGATTCGCCCTCTTGGTGGCGAGCATGCCGGTCGTCCTCGCCGAATTCTTTCGACCCGAAACCGGAGCGGAGTACGGGGTCGGATTCTTGGACAAGGTCGTCTTGGCCGCGAGGATGGCACGGAACAACGTCGAGATACAAACCGGTTCGACGTTTCTGGAACACCTCGTTATCGCCACGAAAGTACTGACGATACCGCCCGACGTGGAGGGGAGTCTGGTCGAATGTGGCTGCTACAAAGGTGGTAGCACGGCCAACCTTTCGCTCGTCGCCGGACTCTGTGACCGGCCGCTGGAGGTGTTCGACTCCTTCGAGGGAATGCCGGAACCGAACGAAAACGACCGGGAGCACACACTGATCAAATCCGAGCAGGTCCACACGTACGACGAGGACTCGTGGGGCGCTCCGATAGAGGAGGTACAGGAGAACATCGCCCGCTACGGGGATATCTCCGTCTGTCGGTTCCACCCCGGATACTTCGACCGTTCGATGCCCTCCTTCGAGGAACCGTGTGCGCTCGTCTTTCTCGACGTCGGACTGCGGGAATCGGCCGAGACTTGTCTCGAACACCTCTGGCCGCTGTTGGTGTCGGGCGGCTACTGTTTTACACACGACGTGAAACACATGGAGATATCGACGCTGTTCTTCGACGCGGACTGGTGGCGGGAAACGCTCGACAGGGAACCGCCGGGACTGGTCGGTGCGGGAAGCGGTCTCGGACTGCATCCCGAACACAACGGGTTCGGAAGCTTGCTCGGATATATAGTCAAGGACCCGACAGCCTCGATGTACGAACTGGTCGCTGAAGACGGAGAAGACGAAAATTGTGTCGAAATAATCCGAAAACGGGACGGGGAGACCGGGCCACAACAATGATTCTCGTTCGACTTGACCGAGTAATAGAGAGTGAATGCGAGACAGAAATGAACGGGAGTGGGAGTACCACACCATCAGGCCGCCGCGGGGGAGTACGAAGAAGGAATCCATCGACCCCATCAACGACCTGAACGAACTCGGTGAAGACGGCTGGGAGTTGGTGACGACGATCGAGTACGTCGGTGGGGGGACGAAATACCTCGTCTTCAAGCGACCGGCGTGGAGGGGTGACGACGACGAAGATGAATGAGAAAGACGACAATGACAACGAGATCAGCACCGCGAACACGATGCGCGAGCGGGCGGGCGAGAGTCGAATCAAACTCTGGCTCGTCCTCGGGGCACGACGGCTCGTCATCACGGGGTCGATGGCGGTGCTCTTTTTCATCGCGTTCGTCCTCGCCGGGACGTTTCTGTATCCGCCGCTGAAATCCGCAATCGCGACGTCGGACACCATCGAGACGATGTTCTCGACCCTGCTCGGTGCAAACATCACCGCGACGACGCTCGTCGTGACCATCACCCAGTTGGTCATCTCACAGGAGAACGGCCCGCTCGGCGATCAACGGGGACGGATGAGCGACGCCATGGACTTCCGAGGCTTCGTCAGCGAGATGATCGGCCACACGACGCCCTCGGACCCGTCGAAGTTCCTCCAGGAGATACTGGACACGACCGAACTTCGGGCGAACGAACTTCGGGACGCAGTCAGCGAGGACGGGAACAGCGACCTGCTCGACGAACTCGACGAGTTCATCGACAGCCTCACGGGGAACGCCGACACGGTCAAAGAGCAACTCGACGGCGCGAAGTTCGGCACTTTCGACGTGCTGTTCGCGGCACTCGATTTCAACTACTCGTGGAAAATCTTCCACGTCGAGCGGATGCGCGACGAGTACGGGGACGACCTCTCCGACGACCAACACCGGAAGTTCGAGCAGTTGAAGACCTCGTTGTCGATGTTCGGCCCGGCGCGCGAGCACATCAAGACGCTCTACTTTCAGTGGGCGCTCATCGACCTCTCGCAGTTGATTCTGTACGCCGCGGTTCCCGCACTGTTCGTTGCGGGGTCGATGCTCGCCTTCGTCGGAAGCGGGACGTTCACCGGCACGACCCTCGGATTTTCGGATATCCTGTTGGTCGTCGCCGGGGCGTTCACTGTGTCGCTCATCCCGTTCATGCTGTTGGTCTCCTACATCCTCCGCATCGCGACGGTCGCAAAACGGACGCTTGCCATCGGGCCGCTCATCCTGAGGGATTCACAGCGATGACGGGGAACGACGCGGGCGAATCGAAAAATCGGCGTTCACGTCGAACGTTCCTCGGTGCCGTCGCCGCGGCCGGACTCGTCGGGACGAGCGGTTGCGTGACGCTCGACCCGAAGGCACGTGTTTCGGGGACGGACGAATCGAAGATTTTCGAGAAGGTCTCGGTCAGCGAACCGTGGGCCAGCGGCCGGGTGAGCGCGAGCGTGAGTCTCACCCCTGCGGCGACGACGGAGTACGGCGTTCGGGAACTCACGGTCATCAGTTCGAGCGGGAGCGAGTTCGACACCGGCACCGTCCAGAGCGGACAAACCTCGAAGACGGTGTTCGTCCCGGTCGGGAAATCCACCCTCTCGGCCGTCGATTACGACGGGAAAACGGTCGATTCGGTGACGGTGACCGTCGGCGGGAACAAGATTCTGTAGCGTTTCGTCGGTGCGGAAGTTCTTGATCACCCCCGCCGTAAGGGGTTCGAGGTGAACGAAATGGATGACTACGACATCGTTGTCATCGGCGGGGGAACCGGAAACAAAGTCGCGCTCGCCGCCGCGGACCGGGGGGAAAGCGTGGCACTGATAGAACGCGGCCCGCTCGGCGGGACGTGTGTCAATCGTGGCTGTAACCCGTCGAAGACGCTTATCCACCGCGCGGACGTGGCGGAGACGGTCAGACACGCCGGAGAGTTCGGTATCGATGCCGACCTCGACCGTATCGACTTCCCACGAATCGTCCACGAAGTGACGGAGATGACCGACGGAAAATCGGACGAACTGAGACACGCCATCGAGGAGCGCGAGACCATCACGCTGTATCGGGACGAGGCCAGATTCGTCGGTGAGCGTACCCTCCGCGTCGGTGACGAGGAAATCCGGGGGGAGAAAGTCGTGGTCGCCGTCGGAGCGCGTCCCGCGATTCCACCCATCGACGGACTGGACGACGTGGATTACCTCACGAGTACGGATGCACTCCGTCTCGACAGGCGGCCCGACCGATTGGTCGTCATCGGCGGCGGCTACATCGCCGCCGAACTCGGCTACTTCTACGAAGCCCTCGGAACGGCCGTCACCATCATCGGTCGGAGCGACGTGCTCGTTCCGTCCGAAGACCGTGAGGTTGCCGAGACGTTCACCGAAATCGCCCGCCGCCGGCACACGGTCCACGTCGGCTACGAGGCGACAGCGGTCACGCAGGCGGACGGACAGGTGACGGTCACCGCGACGTCGGACGACGGGGAACCCATCGCGGTCACCGCCGACGAGTTGCTCGTCGCGACCGGTCGCCGACCCAACACCGACCGACTCGACCCGGACGCGGCCGATATCGACCTCGACGAACGAGGGTACGTCGAGACGGACGAGTATCTGGAGACCAGCGCCGAAAACGTCTGGGCACACGGGGACTGCATCCGACCCTACCACTTCAAACACGCCGCCGACCACGAGGCCAAGTACGTCGTCAAAAACGCTCTCGATGGGAAGGGCGAGGCGGTCGATTACACGGGCATCGGTCACGCCATCTTCACCTCGCCGCAGGTGGCGGGCACGGGAGAAACGGAAGAGGAGTTGGAGGAGGCTGGACAAGAGTACGCCGTCGGGCGCTGTGACTACCGCGACACGGTGATGGGGAACGCGCTCAGGGACCGAGACGGGTTCGTCAAGGTACTCGCCGCACCGGACGGGGAGATTCTGGGCTGTCACATCGTCGGGCCGGACGCTTCGACGCTGATTCACGAAGTCCTCCTCGCGTTGGCGAGCGGTTCGGGAACCGTGGACGACGTGACCGGGACGATTCACATCCATCCGGCACTGAGCAAGGTCGTGCTGAAAGCGTTCGAAGACGTCGAATACCGGTGAAACGCGATACCCGAACCGTTCGGTCGAACATGTTCGCGTGAACTGGGACGGTGGTCGACACCCTCCGTTTCGACATGGAACGACCCCGCGTCACTGCCGTTTTTGCACCCGTAATTGTGGGCGGCAACACCTTCCTGCTGGCGGCCGTCACTCACCTCGGCGGACCGCTTGCACCGTGGTCGTCCACGATACGTCAGGGCACGAACGACGTATCCACTCGTGAAACGTAGGGAATCCACGCGCCAGTACCGCAGATGCGACTAAATCAGCAGTAACCGAGACCTAACCATGCCCAAAGCCCGCGTAAAGTTCAAACCGCCCGGAACCCGGCCGTTCGACCTGTTCGGGTTCACGGCCGACCACCCGGACGACGAGTTCCGAATCCTGAGTAACTACCCGACGGAGGAGGGGTTGTACGTGATTTTGGAGGCGACGATGGCGAATCCGGAAGCCGTCGTCGACCTCTTCGAACGCAGTCCCATGTCCTACGAGGTGCTCCACGCCGACGAGCACACGGCGCTGATTCAGTACCTCTTGCCGTTCGTCCCGCCGCCGCTCCGTGCGGTCTTTTCGTCGGGGAACCTACCGCAGTTCCCGCTCCTCGTGCAGGACGGGTGGATACTCACGGACTTGACGACGACACAGGGTCGGTTGTCGGACTTCAGGGACGAGTTGGAAGCCACCGGCTTCGCCTTCGAAGTCGTCTCGGTCACACAATCGACGGACTCGACCGAACTGCTGACGGACCGGCAACGGCGGTTCATGGCCGAAGCGCTCGAACGAGGGTACTACGACACCCCACGTGACTGTTCGCTCACTGACCTCGCCACCGCGCTGGACGTGAGCAAATCGACGGCGAGCGTCGTGCTTCACCGTGCGGAGGAGACGGTCGTCAAGGAGTTCTTCGCCGAATCGGCCGACTGAACGGGGTCACGAGGTATCCCGCTGGGCGATGGTTCGTGTCTGCCCGGCGGGTTCGGCCACCGTCTTCTGGGGCGTTGGTTGCGTGCACTCTTCCTCGCTACCGAATCGGATCGATGTTCCGAGAACGTTCGACGACTCCCGTTCCTCGATATCTATCGAATCGAGGACTCGGTCGCCGAGCGTCTCTGGGAGGGCAGATACGTCGTACGCCTCGTTGATCGACTGGGCGTCGAGGGTACGGCGGACCACACTTCCATCTCGGAACTTGTATGAGACCAGCCAGATGGACATGTGAGTTCGATACTCTCTTCCACAACCTTTGGTGAAAGCTTTGTGGTGAAAATCCGCGAATAATGTGAAAATATTTTATCAACAAGTGGAAGGATTAAACATGGGGTCGGCCGAATTCACCGGATTCGGCCGGGTGAGAGTCGCCGTAGACGCCGGTAGGATCCAACCTTGCGATAGCGCCGATACTGGATCAGGATGCCCGACCCGACGAGGAGCAACCAGAGCACCTCGTTGGACCCGAGCGTGGACCACACGTTGGCGTGGAAGACGGGCAGGATGTCGCCCCACTGGCGAGCGAGTTCCTGGAGGATGGTCGCGCCGAGGAGACTCGTCACGACCGTCAGGAACGGGAGGTAGAACTGCCAGACGAGGATACCCACGACGGCGGCGACGAACAGCGACCCGACGACCGGGTCGACTGTTCCGGAAAGCAACGGAACCGAGAGACCTCCCAGTTCACCACCGCCGCTGAACGACGAGTAGGCGACCGACGCGGCGGCGATAACGCAGACGCCGACGATGGCGAACCGCTGTGCGGAGCGGGCCAAGCGACTACCGATGTACCCGCCGATGAGGACGCCGACCAGCGAAACGAGCAACATGTCGTGCGGAGCGATGCCGAATCCGGGGGCGAGCGTTCGTGCGGCGAAACTACCGAACAGGGCACCGCCGAGGCCGCCGACGAGCGACGTGAGTTGCGTCACGAAGGAGTAGCCGAAGTACGTGAACGCGAGACCCACGACGACCGCCAGCGCCACGGCGAGGGTCGTGAAGGAATCGAGGACCATCTGTGTTCGTGTTACTCTGGTTCTCCGTTCCGTTAAATGGATCGGTGAACTATCAGCTGAAACGTGATTGAGTTAATGAACGATTCGTCCGATGTTCGTCGGGACCGTCGTACACAATGCATTCGTACTGACCGACAGATCTCGTGAAACATGGACGAATACATCGAACGACTCCTCGAAGCCGACGGGGAGTACACCGTGTTCTACCACGCAATCGCGGCCGACGATGGAACCGTCGGCGACGAACTCGGAATCGAGGGGGAAACGATCGAGGACGCCGCGTGGTTCGACGCGATGCCGGACGAGGCGTTCCAACCGGACCGAATCAGTGACGTGCTCGACGAGAGCGAGAGCTGACGAGCGTGACAACACGGAGATGCACAAAATAACGAACGAGGGGCACTCAAAACCCCTGCCGTCGAATCAGTTGAACGCGTCTTCGAGCGGCGGGACGACCTGCTTTTTGCGGGACATCACGCCGGGCAGGAACGCTTCGCGGTCCGAGAACGTCGCATCCAGTCCCGCTTCCACGGTGTCCACACCGTCTCCGGCGACCAGTGCGGTGGAGTCCTCCTCCAGGAGGTCCGTGACGAGCAACAGGAACACGGTGTACTCCCGCTCCTCGGTCACGTCGTCCATCGCGGCGAGCACTTCCTCGCGCTGTTCCAACACCACGTCCGGTTCGACCGTTTCTACCTGTCCGATACCGACCAGTTCCGAGCCGAACTCGAACTCCTTGAAGTCGCCCACCACCATCTCCCGTGGGCTTTTCTCGCCGAGTTGGCTCTTCCGCTGGAGCAGTTCCTTTCCGTACTCCTCGTAATCCACGCCCGCGATGTCCGCGAGTCGGTCGGCGACGACTCGATCCCGCTCTGTCGTCGTCGGGGATCGAAGAACCACGGTGTCGCTCAGCAGTCCGCTGAGGAGGAGACCGGCCGTCTGGGAGTCGATCTCCACGTCCGCCTCGTCGTACAGTTCCGTGAGGATGGTAGCAGTGGAGCCGACCGGTTCGGTTCGGAAGAAGATCGGACCGCTGGTTTTCACGTCGCCGATCCGATGGTGGTCCACGACTTCGACGACCTCCGCGTCCCGCGCCCCGGAGACGGTCTGGCTGTACTCGTTGTGATCGACGAGGATCAATTGCTCCCCGTCCGCGTCTTCGAGGAGGGTCGGACTCTCGACGTTCCAGCGTTCCAAGACGAACTGGGTTTCAGGGTTCAGTTCACCGGCGCGTGCGGCAATCGCGTCCGTTCCTTGTGCCTGTTTCAGCCCTGCGTAGGCGAGTGCAGAGCAGATCGTGTCAGTGTCTGGCTGTTGGTGACCGATGACGTAGGTCGATTCTGGCATATGGGTACATCGTTTCCCCAATTGTATGAACGCTATTATCCTGGCGAGCGAAACGCGCGATCAAATGACGTAATAAACACACATTCTATCCTTGATGGCATGGGGACTTCCGAGTGAACTCACCGTTCACCGCTCGGAGCGTCGTCCGGGGGTAACGGCGTATATCTGCCCGAAAACCGCGCGATTGCGCGAAGCCACGCACGCTGTTCGGCACCCTTCCCTTCGGGGCGAACATCCCACGCTTGCTTGCGTTGTGCCTCCCGAAGTTCCCACTGGAGACGGGCCACTTTCGCCGCTTCGTCCGACCGCAGCAACGCCGCACTTTCGGGGGATGGATTCCGTGCGAGCGCGTAACTACAGTGGTTCAGGCACAGTCCGTAGCCGTCCTCGAAGGCTTGCCGAAATCGGGGCTGTTCGAGCAACGCGAGGAGCAGTTCGACGGCACGGTCCCGTGCCGTCTCCATGCGGTCACAGACCGGACACCGAATCGGCCGTCGTATCGCTTCACGCGCCCGCGTCGTCCCATCGTCGCGCAGACGAGGGACGAACCGTCGCAACGAGTCCACGTGAGCAAGTGTGGCGGATACGTCCTCCCGTGACTCGGGGTCATCATCGAGGAGTCGCATTGCCCGGGTGAGTCTGCTGGCGACCGGGTCCGACGCGGCGTCGGCGATGGCCATCGCGAGGTCTGTATCGCCGTACCGGACGCATCCCCAGACGTGTTCGCGACACGCCGGGAGCACGTCGTGTAGTCGGTCGCCGTCGCAATCGGCGTGTAGCAACCACGCGAGCCAGGTTTGCCACGCGCGACTGACTTCGAGACAGACCGGACACCCATCCCCCGAATCGAGCAAGGCTGTGAAGTCACCGACGGGGTCCCGAGTCGCGTTCGGGTCCACGTCCGGGGGCGGAAGCGCGGACGGGTGGATGTCGTGGCCGACCGTGAGTTGGAGCGCCGTTTCGAGTTCGGAGGGGAGGCTGGAATCGGTCGCCGTCGTCGGATTTTCCCGCATCGAGCGAACCGTCTTTCGAACGTCGTGGAACTGTCGCCGCTGAACGGGCAGGAGGGTGTGAAAGAGCGACGGCGAGACCGTCGCCGCCAGCGAACGAAAGTGGGGAAAGCAGGCGATACCGGGGTCGCCGTACTCCGCCGCGCTGGTTTCGAGTCCGTGTCCGAGAAACGACACCGTCCGGTCCCCGGCGCGCTCGAACGATGCGCATGCCGGACAGGTCGCGAGTGACGACCACGTCGTCCGGTCGATTTCACCCGCTTCGAACCGTGAGAGGGTTCGTCGGCTGACGACTTCGTGAGCGGACGTCATCGGCGACCTGCTCCGTGGGGAGTCGGCGAGCAATTCACCGTGATCGACACAGAAGCCGAGCGAGTTCGTGAGCGCGTCGAGCAGTTCTCGTTGGTGGTATCGCTCCGCGATGAACCAGAATCGAAACTCGGCCTCGTGGTTTCGAAGGTGATCACAAACCGGGCATCCGTCGTGCGTGAGCGCCCGAAGGAGTTGACGCTCGCTGACCGTAGATGCTCGTTCTCCCACGGCTACTCACCGCCAAGAAACCGCGCATCCGACGAACGCCGTCGTTGATACTTCGTGCGGTGCGGCGTTCGGGATGGTACTCGCCAATCGGTTCGACGACGATCCGCGTACGAAACTGGCATCATGATTTTGAACGACCTTCGCAGGGATCGTCAGCCAGTTTCGTGGCGGTTGAAGGAGGACCCCATCTCCCGCGATAGCGTCTCACTAGTGGGTTGCGAGGATCATAAGGAGTTCGACGGGATGAGTCACGTGGGCCCCCGAAATCAGCTGATTCGCGTCGAATCGTTTCGGGGGTCGCCGTGGTCTCAGTCGAACGCGCCGCGGAGCGCTTTCCCGGCCCGCTGGCGGACGTCCTCCGCCGCTTCGACGCCCGGGAACGGGTCGGCGAGGCGGCGCATGTTGGCGAAGTCGTGAATCATGCTGTCGTAGTTGGTGTGATCGACGGAGACGCCGGCGTCGGACAGCGCCTCGGCGTAGGCGTACCCCTCGTCGCGGAGCGGGCCGTATCCGCAGGTAAACATGGTCGTCGGTGGCAGTTCCGAGAGAACCCGTTCCGTAGCGCGGAGCGGAGATGCACGCGGGTTCGCACCGTCGATGTCGTCCCGGAGGTAGTGGTTCCAGAACCACACCATCCCTCTCGCGGTCAGGAAGTAGCCGTCCGCGTTCTCCTCGTACGATTTCGTGTCGAAGGAGTGGTCGGTGACGGGATAGAACAACACCTGGTGCTCGATTTCGGGCGCGTCGACCCCGTTCTCGACGGCCATCTGTGCGACGACGGTCGCCAGGTTGCCGCCCGCGCTCTCACCGACGACGGCTATCCCCTCGCCCGCTCCGATTTCGTCGGCGTTGTCGGCGGTCCATTTCGTCGCCAGATACGCGTCCTCGACGGCACCCGGGAAGGGGTGTTCCGGGCCGCATCGGTAGTCCACGGAGACGACGACGCAGTTCCCCTCGTTTGCGAGCGACCGCGCGACGCCGTCGTGTGTGTCGAGGTCACCGGCGACCCAGCCACCGCCGTGGAAGTAGACGGCGGCGGGAAGCGACTCGTCGGGAGCAGGGTCGTAGATTCGCACGCGGATGTCCCGGGCGTACGCCGGAATCTTTCGTTCGTCCACCGATTCGACCGACTCCGGCTTGACGTCGGGGGTGAACAGTCCACCGAGCAGTGCGCGGGCCTGTTCGGGCGAGAGTTGAGTCAGGTCGGGTGCACCCTCCTCGACCAGCGTGTCGAGAAGCGTCTGTGCATCGGAATCGAGTTCTTGAGCGCGTCGCTCTACAGTTGTAGTACTCATCGAATGCCGTATGCTACCGATGTGCATAATCTCGTTGGCCAGCCAACAGGAATGTTCTATTTCGGACCGGTTCGGAACGGTACTTCCGATATCGTCGCAACCCACAATCGACAGATATCCTACTTGAATTCGTTACAGGAAATCCTCATACTACCACTGTACGTACCCGGATATGGAGATACAGATGAGCGATTACGAACTACCACCACTCCCGTACGACTACGACGCACTCGAGCCGCACATTTCCGAACAGGTGCTCACGTGGCACCACGACACCCACCATCAGGGCTACGTCAACGGCTGGAATAGCGCCGAGGAAACGCTCGCGGAGAACCGCGATTCCGACGACTTCTCGTCGTCCGCAGGAGCCATCCGGAGCGTCACGCACAACGGCAGCGGACACGTTCTGCACGACCTGTTCTGGCAGTCGATGGATCCCGACGGCGGCGACGCGCCCGAAGGTGCGCTCGCCGACCGTATCGAGGAGGACTTCGGTTCCTACGAGGCGTGGAAGGGCGAGTTCGAGGCCGCCGCGTCCGCGGCGAGCGGATGGGCACTCCTCGTCTACGACTCGTTCAGCAACCAACTACGAAACATCGTCGTGGACAAACACGACCAGGGCGCACTCTGGGGTAGCCACCCGATTCTCGCACTCGACGTGTGGGAGCACTCCTACTACTACGACTACGGTCCGGACCGCGGCGACTTCATCGACAACTTCTTCGAGGTCGTCGATTGGGAGGAACCCGCCGACCGCTACGGGCAGGCCGTCGAACTGTTCGAATAACGCCACCACGACGAACATTCCAGACTACGGTAGGCACTCTCGCCGCCGACCCCTTCCGTCGAAGTAGACGGCGGCGAACGGGATTTCTCGGGAGAAGCCGTCCGTTCGAACACGAATCGGACGGGACTCCCACCGTCTCAGCGCACGAACTCCGACCGAAGAACGTCGGTGACGAGTTTTATTTCTGCTTTCTGGAGGTGCTCCGAAGCCGTGTTCGGCGCACAGTCGAGGCGAGCGGCCACGTCCTCGTGTGTCGCGCGTCGCGGGTGTTCGTAGTATCCGAGGTCGAACGCCGCCAGGAGCGCCTCCCGTTGCCGGTCGCTGAGCCCGGAGAGTGGCGTTTCGCGGCTTCTATCGAACTCCCCGATCGCGCTGATTTCGAGCGCGATCTCCGCCGGAAATTCGTCGACCGCACGCTGAAGAACGGCCGCGCTCCCCACGATTCGCGCGTGAACCTGTCCGTCGCGGTAGAGTAGCGGCTTTGCGACTACCAACCCCTCCCGCGAGATGGTTCCGACGAGTCCCTGCAACAGCGGAACGACGGTGGGTTCGAGTACGGCGAGGAGCGTAAATCTCCGCTCGGAAATCCGCGTCGTATCGACCGACCGCATACCGAGGACGTCGGCCGCTTCGTCCCGAAATCGCTCCCGCTCACCGTCGACTTCCAGGAGGGCGGTAACTGCGTCGTTGGAGAGGTTCCAGTCGTACAGGCGCGCTTCGTCCACGAACGACGACCGTGCGAGCAAATCGAAGATTTCCGGCGTTCGTTCCGGGTCCGGTGTACCGGTGAGCCGAGCGTACTTCATACGGGACGCTATTCACCATCACGTATATACTAGCCGACTATACACGGGAGAACGGTTTACAATTCATGGCACCAATAATCTCATAGATATCCGATAACGGTGTCCGTCGAGGCGCGATTCGACACGGGGTCCGTTATCGATCCAACGAACGAGAAAACCAATGGATCACTCACAAGCGGATTCCGACAGCGCAGTGTTTACCCTCCCGTTCGACGACGGGAGCGCAATCGACGCCTCCGTAACGGGGGGAAAGGGTGCAAACCTCGCACTGCTCGTGGACGCGGGAATCGACGTCCCGGCGGGGTTCTGCGTGACGACGGGCGCGTATCGATCCCTCGTAACCGCCCCGGAAACTCGCCGAGCGATCGAAGCCGTGGACGAACTCGACCCGACGGATGCGGACCGTATCGCCGAATTGAGCGCGACGATACGGGAACGGATTCGAGAAGCGGAGTTCCCCACCGACGTCCGAAAAGCCCTCGATGATTCGCTGGTGGAACTCGACGCGGAGACCGTGTCCGTTCGGTCGAGTGCGACCGCGGAAGACCTCCCGACCGCGTCGTTCGCCGGTCAGCACGAGACGTATCTCAACGTCTCCTCCGAGGCCGTTCTCGACAGGGTTCGAGATTGCATGGCGAGCCTGTACACCGACAGAGCGGTGACGTACCGGCTTCGAAACGACGTTCCGAGTTCGGGCGTCGCACTGGCTGTCGTCGTCCAAGCGATGGTCGATGCGGACACGGCAGGGGTCGTCTTCACTGCGGACCCGATCACGGAGAACAGGACCGTCGCCACCATCGAAGCGAACTACGGACTCGGCGAATCCATCGTCGCCGGGGAGGTGTCCGCCGATACGATTCGCGTCGACCGGAGCGATGGCACCGTCCTGTCGTACGACATCGGCGAGAAGTCGGTTCGGGTGCGGTCCGGAAACGAAGGCGGCATCGAACGGGCGACCGTTTCCGACGACTCCCGGGGGCGACGGGCGCTCTCGCCGGAGCAAGTTCATCGACTCGTGGAGCAGGGAGAAAAAATCGAGGGACTGTTCGATGGGCCACAAGACATCGAGTGGGCGTTCCGAGACGGCGAGTTGTTCGTCCTCCAGTCCCGTCCCATCACGTCCCTGTTTCCGCTCGTCTCGCCTCAACCTGAGGACGGCCTGCTCCACGTCTACATGAGTTTCGGACACCAGCAGGCCATGCCGGAGGCGCTCCCGCCGCTCGTCGTTGATTTCTGGCGGTCGTTCATCGACGGCGGGGCCGCACGCTTTCGACCACCTGAAGCGGGCGGTCTCTCCGCCGAGGCCGGAAATCGAGTGTACGTCGATTTGACGCCGCTCGTTCGACTCGCGCCGCTCCGACAGCGGATACCCAACGCGTTGTCGTTCCTCAGCGAACCGGCGTCAGACGGCCTCCGGGAGGTTCTACGGAAGCGGGAGGACGACATCCCGGAACGCGGCGTCGGAGCGGGATGGGTGCGAATACTCCGGGCGATTCGACGTGGGAAGCCGTCGCTTCGCCCCATCGTGTCGGAAGCGCTATCCGAGTTCGTGCACTCGCTCGTGTTCGGCGTTCCGGACCTCGACGAACTGTGGGCATGGAGCGATTCGTGGGGAACGGAACGGGCGAGCGAACTCCGCTCGCCGCAAACGACGGACGGACGGGTTCGAGCGATCTTCGAGGAGGTCGATATTGTCGCCTTCCTGAGGTATATCGCACCGAAAGGGGCGGCCGCCCTTCCGGGCGTCCTCGCGGGACGGTTGCTCAGGAGAACCTTCCCCGATGCCACGGACGAACTGGACGCCATCGGAAAGGGATTCGAGGACGAAGTCGTCACGCGAATGAACGTCGAACTCGGGGAGTTAGCGCCGCTCGCCGGGAACGCCCCGGAGGTGAAGACGGCGCTCGATTCGGGCGCGTCGCTGGACGAGATAGCAACCCTCCGAGGAGGCGAGGTGTTCGTGGAGACGTTCGATTCGTTCATCGACCGATTCGGCCACCGGGCCACGGGTGAAATCGACTTGCGTCGGCCGCGGTGGCGCGACGACCCGTCGGTGCTCCTCTCGACGATTCGGAACAACGTCGGCGAGGAACGCGGAAGTCGGGAGCATCTGGCGGAACTGCAACGTCGCGCGGCGACCGCCCAACGCCGACTGGAAGCGCGAGCGAACCACGGACTACTGGGACCGATTCGAAAACTCGCCGTCCGTCACCTGATTCGAAGCTACCGGAAGGCGATGCCGTTCCGGGAGTTCCCGAAACACGGGATGGCTCGCGTGTTCGCCGCGGTTCACGAGATTTGTTCGGAGGTCGGGGAGACGCTGGCGGAACGCGGGAGCCTCGAACGTCCGGACGACGTCTGGTTCCTCCGACGCGATGAACTCCTCGCCACGTTGGACGGCGTCCCGCTCGACGTGGACGTCGAATCGCGGCGACGGACACACGAACGATACGCGAAGATGACCGCTCCGCCGTTGCTGACCAGCGAGGGCGAACAGCCGACGGCCGCACCCAATCGAGACGTCGAGGAAGGAACGCTCGTCGGAACGGCCGTCTCCGCGGGTGTGATCGAAGGGACGGCCCGCGTCGTCCGCGACCCGTCCGAGGGAAGCCTCGAACCGGGCGAAATCCTCGTCGCGCCGTCCACCGACCCGGGTTGGACGCCGCTCTTTCTGAACGCGGCGGGACTCGTCATGGAAGTCGGCGGGCGGATGACGCACGGCGCGCTCGTCGCTCGGGAGTACGGAATTCCGGCGGTCGCCTCCGTCACGAATGCGACGACGGAGATTCACACCGGCGACCGGATTCGCGTCGATGGGAAAAACGGGACCGTCGAACGGTTGTAAGATCGAAGCTGGAAATTCGAGAATCGACAGGGAAGACGTGGTTAGTCGTGGTTAGTCGTAGTTAGTCGTCGTCATCCTCGACGGCACCGCCGTCCGCCGCGGCGCGCATCTCGGCACCTGACTCCTCTTTCAACTCGTCGTTCGGAAGCACGAGCGAGACGAGGAGACTCACACCGAGAACACCGACGCCGACGAGGAAGACGGCGTGGAAGGAGTCCACGAGCGCTTGCATGACCTGCTGTTGCAACTGCGGCGAAAGCTGGTGGATGGCCTGCGGACTCTGGGAGACGGCACTCACATCGACGCCGTTCGGAAGTGCGTCGCGCAGTTCGGCCGTTAGTTGACGGTTGAAGACGATACCGAACGCGGAGACGCCGAGCGCGCCGCCGAGATTTCGTCCGAAGCTGTACAGCGAACTCACTTCGCCGATGTCGTCACCGCTCACCGCGTTCTGGATCGCCGTCGAGAGCGTCGGCAGCGTCATCCCCATGAGACCCGTGACGAACATGTACAACGTGGTCTGAAGCGAGGAGACATCCATACCCATCGTGGAGAGCAGGTAGCACCCGACCAAACTGACGACCAATCCGGCGACGGTGATGAACTTGTATCGGCCGATTCGGCTCATCAATTGGCCACCGGTCATCGCACTAACGATGAACCCGACGAAGAGCGGCATGAGGAGAAGTCCGGTGTTCGTTCCGCCCTTTCCGAGAACCATCCGCATGAACACCGGGATGTAGTTGACGACACCCATCAGGACCCCACCGATGAGCACGGCGAGAACGGTTATCAGAAGGACCGACCGGTTACGGAACAGTTCGAGCGAGATTATCGGTTCCTCGATACGGCGTTCCTGCACGACGAACAGAACGGTTCCGACGACGGCGACGGCCACGAGTCCGAGTATCTGCCACGACCCCCACGCGTACTGGTCGCCACCCCACGACGTGAGCGCGACGAGCGCAGAAACGGCGATGACGATGAGTCCCGCGCCTTCGTAGTCGATCCGATGGCTCTCGTTCGGGACGGGCACGTCGAGGCCGATTTGAATCAACGCCAGCGCGATAATCCCGAGCGGGATGTTGATGTAGAAGATCCACCGCCAAGTGAATTGATCCGTGAGAAACCCACCGAGTAGCGGCCCGCCGATGAGCGCAGACCCGTTGACGAGTTGGAGGTAACTCATGTACTTGCCGCGTTCTCGGGGGGTGAAGATGTCACCGATGCCCGCCATCGCCATGGCCATGAGACCACCGCCGCCGATTCCCTGAAGCCCGCGGAGCAACGCGAGTTGTACCATCGACTGGGAGAGTCCGGACAACGCGGACCCCACGAGGAAGATAACGATGGCTATCTGCGTGAGCAGTCGGCGGCCGTAGATGTCGGAGAGTTTCCCGTACAGGGGCGTGACGGCCGTGGACGTGACGAGGTACGCGGTTACGACCCAGAACAGTTGGTCGAGCGAACCGAACTCGGACGCTATCGTCGGAAGCGCGGTCGCGACGATGGTCTGGTCGAGGCCGCCGAGCAACATCGAGAGACCCAATCCCGCGAACGCGACGTATTTGGTCCTGTCCGACAGCGACGACGCAGTTCCCGTCTCACCCATCGTAATTCTCTCCGTTACTACCGCAGCGATTCCCCGGATAGGGGGACGATTTCGTCTTTGTCATCGGCCAACCGAACGTTCGGTCAGTACATATACTTTTTGAAACATTACTACCGGACGTTCGGTTGGACCCGGACGACCGGTACACTGAAACGGACTCCTACCGAACGTCCGGTAGGAACGCATGGAAATCGAGTTTTGGAACGACGAAGAGCCGACTAACGGACGCGAACGAATCCTCCGAGCAGTCTTTTACGGGATATTAGAGAATGGCTATAGCAACCTCTCTATGCAACGAATCGCCGACGAGGCGGATGTGAGTAAGGCGACCATCTATCACCATTTCGATGACAAGGACGAACTCATGTTCGTCTCGTTTGAAACGGCGTTATCACGAATTGGGGAGCGGGCCACGCAACTGGACATCACGGACCCGATGGAGCGACTCCACGTGCTCATCGACCGACTGTTGCTCGGAGAACTTCCACAGGAGATATCCAAGAACAAGGATGAGGACGCCGAAGTCGACGTAAAACAGGAAGACCCACTCGCAGCGCTAATCGACATCCGGACGCAAGCGATACACGATGCGAAGTACCGGGACCATGTCAGCCGAATCGACCGCGTGTTCGAGGACCAATTAGCCTCGGACATCGCGGAAGCGGTCGAGGAAGGAACTATCCGCGAAGTGGAACCGGAGCGGACGGCGAAGACACTGTACACGCTCGTACTCGGTGGATTCCTCAGACGGACGACGACGGACGACGCGGACCTCGAATCCGTCCGGGAGGATGCCGACCTGTTCATCGACGGACTACATACCGACTGAATCGAGCGCCACAAAAGAGCGATTGGCCTTCGACCGGACGACGCTATTCGAGCGTCACCGGGAGCCGATTCGAGCCGTAAATCTCCACCGACCCCAACGGCCTGAGATCGGTCGTATCGACGTCGACGATATCGAATCGGTCGAACAGAGTCCTAAACCCGACCTCCGCTTCGAGGCGCGCGAGCGGTGCACCGAGACAGTAGTGGATTCCCTGCCCAAACGCGAGATGACCGTTCGGCCGACGGGTCGGGTCGAACGTCTCCGGCGAGTCGAATTTCCGTTCGTCGCGGTTCGCGGCGCCGATCCACGCGACGACGTACTCGCCCTCCCTGATGGTCTTCCCGCCGAGTTCGACGTCCTGCAGTGCGACACGTTCTTGTCGTTGAACCGGCGAGCGGTAGCGAAGCACCTCTTCGATGGCCGAATCGAGAGGAATCTCCCCGTTCTGAACGTCGTCCAATAGGCCGTGTTCGTGGAAACACCAAACGGCGTTCGTCAGGAGGTTGGTCGTGGTAACGTTTCCCGCGATCAGGAGGAGGATGCACAGGGAGATCATTTCGGGGTGGCTCATCCCGGATTCTTCCGACCCTGCGGTTGCGATGACGGTCAACAGGTCGTCTCGCGGATTTTCGCGTCGGTCCACGAGAAGCGTTTGAAAGTAGTCGCTCATCCGCATCACTGCCTCCTCTCGGGTCAACCCGCCGTCCATCGATGCGTCCGCCGCACCCGTGATCGTATCGGACCACTGTTTGAACGTCGCCCGGTCCTCGCGTGGGACGCCCAACACGCCCGCGATGACATCGACGGGGAACGGATAGGAGAACGATTCGACGAGTTCGATTCGCCCCGGTTCGAGGTCGGAGGCGAGTTCGTCCGCGATGGCTTCGACTCGTGGACGATACGACCGTATCGCGTCGGCCTGAAAGTGTTCGTTGACGACCGACCGGATTCGTTCGTGTTTCGGCGGATCGGTCGAAATCAACATCTCAGCGAACGCACCGCGCTCCGATTCGCTCATGGTTTCCGGCGAACTGGTGGACTGATCACGTTCGACATCGTCCTCGGACTGACTTCCCATCGGATTCGACGAAAACAGGTCGTATTGCTTCAGGACGTACCGTACATCGTCGTATCTGAACACGTCCCACACACCGCGGTCCGGATCGAAACGAACCGGTTTCTCGTCGCGCATCTCTCGGTACCACTCGAACGGTTCGAGTCGGGCGTCCTCGGTACTGAGCGCCGCCGGTGGTCGTTCCAATCGGACCTCGTTCGATTTTTCGCTCATCGACCGACCGAACGTTCGGTCGGTACTTAGGGTTGCCGGTATTTCGACTCGCACGTCTCCAACACTGGCTAGAGTACGCCTCGTACCCCTACGACGTGACCGGAACGACGAACCGCTGGTACACGAGCACGAAACACGACGAAACGGAAACACGCGTTCTACGAGCGTGGTCGCGTGAAACGACATAGCACTCCTCCCCTCGATGGCACAAAATCACGAACAGGAGGTAGTAACCGAAGAGTTGCTTCGGCACCTCCGTTAAGCAAGAAGAACATCGTGATATCGATACACAACCCGTTCGCGTAGTGTTCTACCCGCGTCGTCAAAATCGAAAGAAAAGAACTGATCACCGAGAGATTTTACTCGAACCCGACGTTGATGCTCTTGGTTTGGGTATACTCATCGAGGGTTTCAAACGCAGTCTCACGACCGGTTCCGGATTGCTTGTAGCCCCCGAACGGCTGCCCGGCTTGAAATTCGTTGTAGGTGTTGATCCAGATATTACCCGCTTCGATATCGCGTGCCGTCTTATAGGCACGATCCAAATCGCTCGTGATGATTCCCGCCGCGAGACCGAACTGCGTGTCGTTCGCCAATTCGATCATGGTATCGTAGGAGGACCACTGGAACACTGCCTCGACAGGGCCGAAGATTTCCTCCTGTGCGACCCTGCTTTCGTGATCGAGACCCGAAATCACGGTCGGTGCGACGAAATTTCCATCAGCGAGCGCTTCATCGTTCGGAGCACCCCCGCCGGTTAGAACGTCCGCATCGGCCTCCCGTGCCCATCCGATGTATCGCATCGTCCTCTCCAACTCCGCTTGCGACACTTTCGGGCCCAATTCCGTTTCCTTCAGAAGCGGGTCTCCCACGGTGAGATCCGCTACGTTCTCCACGAATGCAGGAAGAAATCGGTCGTAGATCCCTTCGTGGATCAGTAACCGGGTTCCGGCACAACAGCATTCTCCCGCGTTGAAAAACAGTGCCTTCGTCGTGATCCGTACCGCTCTTTCTATATCGGCATCCGGAAACACGATTACGGGACTCTTCCCGCCGAGTTCCAACGTGAGATCGGTAATCGTGTCGGCGGTGTTCTTCATCACACCGTGACCGACTTCCGTCGATCCCGTAAACGCGATCTTTCGAACGTCGTCGTGACTCACGAGCGGCGCGCCTGCTTCGGCACCGTATCCAGTAACGAGGTTGACGACACCCGGCGGCAGGACTCCCTCCGTTTCCCGGAGGAACTCGATTATCGTCAACGGGGTCTGCTCAGCCGGTTTTAACACCACCGTATTCCCGGCGGCGAGGGCCGGTGCTAACTTCCATGCGGCCATCAGCAACGGGAAATTCCACGGTGTGATTTGTCCGACTACCCCGTAGGGCTCTTTGATCGTCTGAACGTGGTTGCTACCGTTCGTCGGAATCGTTTTTCCTTCCGAGAGACGAGCAGCACCGGCGAAGTATCGAAAATGATCGACGACCAATTCGATATCGTTGCGCGACTCCGTGATCGGCTTTCCGTTATCGAGCGATTCGAGTCGTGCAAAGTCGTCCTTTCGGGCCTCGATACGATCGACGATTTCGGTCAGCGTTCGCTGGCGATCCGCTGGCGAACATGCGGACCAATGATCGTCGTACGCGTCCCAGGCGGCCTCGACTGCCCGGTCGACGTCGGCTTCGTTCCCGGCTTGCACTTCGGCGAGGACGTCGCCCGTCGTTGGATCGCGCGTTTGGAGCGTCTGTCCGGACGTACTGTCGACCCAGTCCCCTCCGATGTAGAGTCGAGCAGTGTAGTATGGAAGGAGGTCATTTGCGACTTCTCGGTGTCGTTGTTTGATGACCTGCTTTCGCTTTGAAGATGTATTAGAATGTGTTGACATTGCTCGAAGGGCTACTAACTATATCTTTGACGGTTCTACATAACTATTTGGTCGATGTGAGGGGCGACGAGCGCGAATGCCGCTATCTCTCGATACACCGTTCGTCCCCCAACCGGTCGTTCCAAACGCATCGATCACGAACGAGTAGATAACGGAAATACAGGGTACAACAGGAAAAGTACAGACAATCGAAAAAATACAGACAATCGGAAACGCCGTCCCCGGAATCAGTCGTCTGCACCGCCGTCAGTGGCGACGACTCGATCCGTGTCATCGTCGAAATCCTCCCCGCCGTCCTCCGTTTTCCCCTCCTCGTTTTCCATGAACTTCCGACCTTCTGCCGTTTCCTGAAGTATCCGTTCGAGTACTTGCGTATCGTCGCGGAATTTGTGTATCTCCGGGAGGGAACTCGAATCGAACTGTGCGATCAGATCGCCGTGCTTCTTGAAAAACTCGTGCTTCCAGGTCTCGCTTTTCTCGTGTTTTCGGAAGCGAGCGATAAACTGCCAGTGGTGATAATCGTCCGCGTTGAAGAACATCAAGACGTGAGGATCGTTCATCAAATCGTCGTAACACTCCTCCCATCGGTCTTCGAAGTTAGGATAATGGAACGCGATCTGAAAAAGATGGTACTCGAAAAAGCTTTCATTCAATAGGGAAACCTGCCGAAACACGTCCTTGTCGCTTAGATCACGAAGAATATCGTTCACACGATTGTGCGACAGCGAGATCCCGTACTGGTCCTCCAACCGTTCCTTTAGCTCACGCACGGAAGCGGTTGGATGCTCGATACGGGCTTTGAGAATAGCGATATCCCGAGCAGAAATATCGTCGATTTCTTCAATGTCAGAAGGCATGGTCTTATTAGGACTATGGGGTTTCCGGATTAAATGTCTTTTCACTATTTCGGCCCGTTCGGGCTTCCCTACCGGGTTTTTACCCATCTGTCCCGCTGTCGCCGTCCGGTCGGTACGGCGTGATCGTCTCTCGACTCGGGAAAAAGATCGGTGACTATCTGAGAGCGGATCGCCATCGGGAGACCGGGAGTCGACGATCCTAATCGAGAGCGATATTGATCGTCTTCGTCTGCGTGTAGTGCTCTATCGCTTCGAACGCGGTCTCTCGGCCGATTCCGGACTGTTTGTATCCTCCAAACGGTTGTCCGGCGGGGAATTCGTTGTAAGTGTTCACCCAGATATTACCGGCTTCGATGTCTTCGGCAGTCCTGTAAGCCTGGTTCAAGTCATCGGTGATCACGCCCGCCGCGAGTCCGTAATCGACGTCGTTGGCTAGATCGATCATCTCGTCGTAGGACGACCATTCGAAAATCGTCTCGACGGGGCCGAAAATCTCCTCCTGTACCGGTCGGCTCTCGTGGTCGATATCGGTGAGGACCGTTGGCGAGACGAAACACCCGTCACTGAGTGCCTCGTCGTCGGGAGCATCGCCACCCGTCGCGATGTCCGCGCCGGTCTTGCGTGCCTCTTTGATGTAATCCAGCGTTCGTTCGGCCTGATCACTGGTTACCTTCGGGCCGAGCGTCGTTTCATCGAGGAGCGGATCGCCCATGGTCAGGCTTTCTACCTCTTCGACGAACGCATCGAGGAATTCATCCCTGACGTCCTCGTGAACGAAAATCCGCGTTCCCGCACAGCAACACTCGCCGGTGTTGTGGAACATCCCGATTCGCGCGACCTGAGCCGCTTTCTGGATATCCGCGTCCGGGAACACGACGACGGGACTTTTGCCGCCGAGTTCCAGCGTGACGTCCGTGATATTTTCGGCAGCGTTCTTCATCACACCACGGCCGACCTCCGTCGAACCGGTGAACGCGACTTTTCGGATGTCGTCGTGACACGACAACGGTTCGCCCGCTTCGGAACCGAAACCGGTAACGACGTTGACGACGCCGTCGGGAAGGACGTCATCGACTTCGCGCATGAGTTCCAGGACCGAGAGCGGCGTCTGCTCGGCGGGCTTCAGGACGACGGTGTTCCCGGCGGCGAGGGCCGGTGCCAGTTTCCAGGCGGCCATCAGGAGCGGGAAGTTCCAGGGGATAATCTGGCCGACCACACCGTACGGTTCCCGCAGCGTCTGGATTTGGTGATCGCCGTCGCTGGGAATCGTTTTCCCGCTGTTTATCCTAGCGGCACCCCCGAAGTAACGGAAGTGGTCGATGACGAGGTCGAGGTCGATTCGCGCCTCCGAAATCGGTTTTCCGTTGTCGAGTGATTCGATCGTCGCGAACTCCTCCTTCCTGGCTTCGACCCGGTCCGCGATTTCACTGAGAACACCCTGTCGATCCGCCGCCGAGTAGTCGGACCAACACGTATCGTACGCTTCCCAGGCGGCTTCGACTGCCCGGTCGATGTCGGCCGCATTGCCTGCTTGCGCTTCGGCGAGGACGTCGCCCGTCGTCGGGTCGCGAGTTTGGAACGTTTGGCCGGATTCGCTATCGACCCACTCGCCCCCGATATAGAGCTGACCCGGTCGAGATGGAATGTGTTCTTCCGCGGCCTCCTGGTGTCGCCGTTTGATTTCGGTTTTCGTGTCGGTTGTTGGTTGAGAGTCCGTCGACATCGTGGCAGTGATTCTCTCGCCGGGCTTAATAATTGTTTCTCATAAGTGGTTACATATAAATCTAATACAAAGAATTAGCATTACAATTTCTACCAAATTACGGCATCACCACCAAATATTTATAATATAATGATAAACAATGACGTGCAATGCGAGCCGTAGTACTCGAGGAATTCCAAGAACCGCTGCAAGTACAGGACGTCGAACGACCGGAGCCCGAATCACATGGCATCGTCGCGGAGGTCAACGGGTGTGGAGTCTGTCGAAGTGACTGGCACTGTTGGCAGGGGGATTGGGACTGGTTCGGCTACCGACCGGACCCGCCGCACGTCCTCGGCCACGAGCCGTGTGGTACCGTCGTAGAAGTGGGCGAAGACGTCGAGAGTGTCTCGGAAGGGGACCATATCGCGATTCCCTTCAATTTCGCCTGCGGAAAATGTGACCTGTGCCGGAACGGGCACGAAAATATCTGTGAGAACCACGTCGGCCTCGGCTTCATGAACGAAGCCCCGGGTGCGTTCGCCGAAGAGGTTCACGTTCCACACGCGGATATCAACGCAGTCCCACTGCCCGATAGCATCCACCCCGATACGGCCGCCGGAATCGGCTGTCGGTTCATGACGTCGTATCACGCGATGGCACACCGCGGCGATGTCGGCAACGGTGAGAATGTCGTCGTTCACGGCCTCGGTGGTATCGGACTCTCGGCCGTTCACATCGCGAACGCGCTCGGTGCGAACGTCATCGGAGTCGACCTCTTCGACGAGAAACTCGACAAAGCCGAGAGCCTCGGCGCGGTCGAAACCGTGAACGCGAGCGAAGTCGACGACGCCGCAAAGGAAGTTCGGGACATCACGAACGGCGGTGCCGACTGTTCGGTCGATGCGTTGGGAATCGAGACGACGTGTCTGAACGCGGTGAACTCGCTCAAAAAAGGCGGACGACACGTTCAGGTTGGACTGACCACTTCCGAAGAAGCCGGTAAGGTGGCGCTGCCGACCGACGAATTCGTGGCAAAAGAGATCGATTTCCGCGGTTCGCTCGGTCTCCAACCGTCCCGGTACTCCGAGATGTTGGATATGATCAAGACCGGGAAACTAGACCCGACCGAACTCGTATCGGAAACCATCTCTATCGACGAAGTTCCGGATACGCTCGCGGCGATGAGCGACTACGATACGATGGGAATTCCGGTCTGTAGTGACTTCAGCTAGACAGCCATCAATCGACAATTTTTGAGTGAGTTTCTGCAAATCCGTAGGCAAGTATGGGAGTATCTCAAACGCCCGATTTAGAAGTTATCGGTCGGTAATGCACGTCCCATCTCCCTACGATGCGTTATCCGGGAAGAAGGAGATTGAGGAGCGCGACGAAAATTCCGGCGACGCCCATTCTGAGGCCTGCAGTATACCACCGTTGTTTCGAAATCGATCCCATGTACGCTCCGAAGACGAAGAGCGTCCCGACGCCGATACTCACCGATGCGACCGTCGCGCTCACCATCGAGAAAACGATCCCGACGAGAAGGTAGGGTGTAATCGGCAGTAACCCGACGATCGGTCCCAGACCGCTCATTACGGCGTTGATCTTTCGTGCTCGGTCGTTGTGGACGGCGAGTTCCGTCCGGGACAGATCGGTAAGCATCGCATTTTCGACGTGGTGCAGTTCCGCTTGTTTTTCCGCACGTTCGACTTCCCAGACGCTCCACACGGCCGAGGTCGTCAACCCGATTCCAGCCCCGAGTCCGACTTTGACTACGGTCGCGCCGGTAGTCACTCCGGACAGAAAGGCCCCGACGGTGATTCCGATACTCGTCAGCGTCATATCGAACCCATTCGCGATAAAATAGCGCCGCGAAATCGCCCGGACGTCGCCGTTGGCGAACGTCTCACGATACTCGTGCAGCGTCGTGCGAAGACGACTACCGAGCTCAGACATGCGGATCTTGTGGCGTTTTGTGCTCCTCGACGATTTCTGCCCCGCAAACAGCTTCGTCGATCGAGTGGACCGTCGCTCCGAGATTTTCGATCGCGTCTTTCACCTTCGAGTAGTCGATTTCGTCCCCTTCGATGGTCAGCTTCACGTTCTCGACTTCTCGGTCCATCCCGATGAGAGTCACATTTACGCCAGAGACGCCATCGCTCGTATCTGCGACTTCCTCTGCCATCCGAAGGATGGTCGGATGGTGTGGTTTCAACGTGTCGAGAACGATTCGTCGGACGGGTGCCATAGCTATGCTACGTTATGCCGCTACAATTACATTCGGTCGACAACACAGGTATCGTAGCCGGGACTCGAGTCATCCCTCCACTTGCAGTCTGCGGAGAACCAAATCGGCCTACAGGCACGTGTTTTCATAGTTTTCCCGAAAGCGGGCGACGTTCGCTCTCACGAGTTCCCATTATTAGCAGGATATCGTTCGGTTTGAGAACCGTCGTTCCAGTTGGGGTGAGAACCCATTCTCCCCCAGTACGACGAATTGCAAGCACAGTTTCCACTCCGTCATCCGTGAGGTCGAGGTCATCGAGTGTATCACCTACCGCTTCACTTCGTGGATCAACCGTAACGCGATGGATGTGCTCGTCACTCCCTGCAATGGCCTCGCCAACGACAGGGGGTGTTTCGAGACCGAGACGAACTCCTTCGCTCATTTCGAGTGCTGCATCGCCGATGAGTCGGCTACACGCGCCGATACTGATGAACCACCGTACGTCAGTCGGCTCCGTGCCCCGTCTGGCGGCTCGGAGCGTCCAGTCTTCAAGGAGAGTTTGGCAGTCGCGTAACTCTCGGTCCAACCGTTGAACCTCGGCTGCGAGATTCGGACTGTCGTAGAGAATGCACCCATATGCAAGACCGACTGCGAGTTCTGCCAAACGTTTCATTCGGACTATGATCCGAGCAGCGACATCGACGTCATCGATTTGGGCTGATGAACTCGGACCCGATTCGAGTACCTGGCCGGTTCTCTGCAACGTCTCACGTGTCCCGCGAAGAAACAGTACATCGTCGCTCAGTAGCTCCATATCGGCCCTCGTATCGAAGATCCACGCATCATCGCGTTGAATCGCAACGATGCTGATGTCCGGTCCGATTTCGGAACGGACGCTGCCGAGCGATTTCTCTCCGATCAGTGTGTCGCTTCCTACTGTCTGCCAAACGACGATCGGTGCTGTGGCTGGGACGACACTACGGAGATCCGACGGCGTTTCTCTGTCGTCGAGGATGGTGACGATCTCCGCGACGGCATCGCTAACGTCATCGACGGCATCGATAATCCCGAGAACTGGAGCGAGTTGTTCGGCATCCGATGGCGAGCGCGCGGCGAGCAACAGACTCATCCGCGCTTGCAGTTCGAGTGTATCGATCCGGTCGACGAGATCGAACACGATCGGTGTCACATCCTGATCGACGAGTAGAACTGCTGAATACGCGAGGTCAAGCAACAATCCGGATCGGTCTTTCATCTCCTGAACCAACGATTTCACGTTCCGAGGTTCGGACGAATCCGCTGGGTCGAATCCAGCCATGGTGATCCTCTCGATGTCCCTACGAGACTGTAATAGAAAACGGGTTCGTGCGTAAACGTTCTTTCTCAAAATCGCGGTAAACAAGGTACGCCTCTTCCGACGGAAGGGGCCCAGGACGGTCCTCGGTAGACGGAGGAAGTCGAATCGCGCGGGAACCTCGCTGTTCTTACGCGAGCACCGAATGAGCAGTTGAGAAGTAGCCTAGTACGACTATTCCTTCGATCTCTCGTCGTCCATTCCTCGAATGACCAAGACGGGGCGACCCGTGCTTCGGATGACCTTTTCCGTGACGCTTCCCATGAGGAAGTGTTGTAAGCCGCTCCGACCGTGAGTCCCCATCACGATAACGTCCGCATCGATGTCGGTAGCATAGGAGAGGATTTCTTCGTGCGGAATTCCACGCTCGATCGACGTTTTGACTGGAATCCCTCTCGCGGTGGCTTGCGCTTCGACATCTTCGAGCGCTTGCTCGCCAATCTCCGATAGTTCGTCTTCGAGGGTCAACCATTTCGTATCGGAAAGCGTGTTGTAATTCCGTGTGTCGATGACATAGAGTGCATGAATCATCCCTCCCATCTCCTCAGCGAGATCGAAGGCTTCCGTCATCGACTTGGCCGCCCCATCGCTCCCATCGGTCGGCACAAGAATTCGCTCGTACATACGTAATAAGTCACGTTCAAGCAAAATAATGCTACTCTCTCGCGCGAGAGAACCATCCGTAACCCGTCCTCGGACAGCGGATGTGAGTTCGATACGGATCGAGACTTCCTACCGAGAATCATCAATCCAAGGACGAGAATCGGTATGCTGTGTACATGAATGTAAGAGAAGGGCGATGGAGTCCGCCTGTCCCAATCGCCCGTAAAATCTCACACCACGAAATACGAGGGTGAACCGTTTCCCGATGCAAAATTCAGTTCGATCTTCCAAAAGATACCCTTGGGAACCCCGAACGAGGAATATCGAGACAGATACAATTTCATAGAGCGAAATGAAGTTTATCAGTTCGACGTTCGACAGCCTATCACGAGAAGATGATGGACAGAATTCACAAAATCCGGACAGATCCGCCGACTACGAGGTACCCGTTCGGGGCGGTTCACTCGAAGTCGGGTTCCCGACCTTCCAGAAACGCCGAGACGCCTTCCCTGTGAGCGGGCATGTCGTAGGCCTGCGATTGAACCATCGTCTCGTAGTCGAGCGCTTCGCGCCAGTCTTTACCCAGATTCTCGTGAAGGGCCTGCTTGCCGAGCGCGATGGTGTGGGTCGGCTGGTCGGCCAGTTGGCTCGTCAGTTCCTCGACGCGGATGTCGAGTTGCTCCTCGGAGACGGCACCGTTCACGATGTCCAACTCGGCCGCCTCCTCGGCCGAGATTAGCTGGCCGGTGAAGGCGAGTTCCTTCGCCTTTCGTAGACCGACGAGTCGTGGGAGGATGAACGTTCCACCCATGTCGGGGATGAGACCGACGTTGATGAACGACGCCGCGAACCGCGCGGATTCGGTGGCGTAGGCGAAGTCCGCCGCCGTGACGAGCGCCATTCCCGCACCGACCGCGTCGCCGTTGACCTTCGCCACGACCGGAACGGGCGCGGTGAGGACTTCTTCCACCACGCGCGAGAGCGTGTCGCGGACGCGTTCATAAGCTTCTCGGACGTTCTCCTCGCGCTCGGCCATCGACTCGATGTCGCCACCCGCGCTGAACGCCTTGCCTTCGCCCGTCAACACGACCGCGTCGTGTTTCTTCGGGTCGCTCTCGGAGAGGATTTCGGCGAGTTCGCCAGCCGCCTCGGGCGTGAAGGCGTTTCGAACCTCGGGGCGGTCAAACGTTATCGTCCGAATGCCGTCGTCGTCGGAAACGTGCATACTGGAGAGGGTCGCCCCAAGCACATTTAATTACTTCCCGTGTGCAATCGTGATATGGACATCGAAGCGTTCTTCGAAGGAATGCCGTTCGCCGACCT
The DNA here is from genome assembly GCF_024136965.1 of Haladaptatus sp. AB618. NCBI lineage: Archaea > Methanobacteriati > Methanobacteriota > Halobacteria > Halobacteriales > Haladaptataceae > Haladaptatus > Haladaptatus sp. AB618. The sequence continues at coordinate 190,124 of NZ_JAMYJX010000007.1, forward strand.
CCTCGGGGTCGAGGTGACGGAAGCGGCGGATGGACACGCCGAGGGGCGACTCGAAATGCGCGAGGAACTCTCGTGGAATCAGGACCGACTCATGGCCCACGGCGGCGTCGCGTTCACCCTCGCGGACACGGTCGGCGGCGCGGCGCTGGTGTCGCTCAACGATCAACCGGTTCCGACCATCGACATGCGAATCGACTACCTCAGCGCGGGAACGGGTGACCTCCGCGCCGAGGCCGACGTGGTGCGAAACGGGAGCGACGTCGGAACCGTCGATGTGAACGTCTACGACGAGGACGGCGAACACATCGCGGAAGCACGCGGCGTCTACAAAACGGGGTGAGACGATGAAGCGATGTCACTCAGCACTCATTACGTTGCTCGCCCTCGCGGCTGTCATTGCGGTCGTCATCGTCCGACGAAAGGAGTCCAAGTCGGAACTCGAACCGCCGTTCTGACGACGTCACGGTGACCGTATTCGACGACGCATTTTTCATCATCCTGTCGGTATTTTGGTCATAATCTTTTATCCACTGGCAGTGCCAGTATATGGGGAATGGGAACTTCTGATTCGTCTGCACCCGATGCACCCATTCTTCGCGTCTCGGATGGGGCGGGACGCGAGGACGCGGAGATAGTGCTCGATGGTGCACGCGACACGGCGGAAACGGTCGCTGTGGTGAACGTCGGCCCGGTTGGAATCGAGGAGATAACACCGCTCGCAGCGGTTACGAACGACGGAACGACCGCCTTTCATGCGAACTGTACGCCCGAACACGCCCGGACCCTCGTCGAAGCGCTGGAGGACGGTACCGTCGTCGAGGAGGGCGCATATGCTGTCGTGTCACACGACGAAGGGGAAACGGAACTTCCGGTTCCGGACGACGGACCCCTCGCGGTCGGTCACCGGGACGTACTCGGACGCTGTGGATGGACGGACCCGACGACAGCGGACGGCTACGACGGATTCGTCGCCGAAGAAGCGGCGGACGCTCCCGAGGCAGTCCTCGAACGAGTAGAAACCCTCGGCTTGCTCGGCCGGGGACGTGGCGACGCATCGATGGACGAACCCATCGACGAAGAGTGGACCGTCGCCCGTGAAACCGACGGTGACCCCGTCGTCGTCGTGAACGGCGGCGAAACCGACGACCGAAACGGGACCGACCGACTCCTGCTGGAAGCCGACCCGATTTCGGTTCTCGACGGAGCGACGGCCGTCGCACACGCCGTCGGAGCGGTGGACATCATCGTGTACGTTCCGGAATCGGCCCACGCCACCAGCGAGCGCGTTCGAGACGCGATGGAGGTGTTTTCCGAGACGGATGTCGGCGAGGACGTGACGATTCGAACGGCCGAGGCCCCCGACAGGTACATGGCGGCGGAACCGACCATGGCTCTCGAAGCGCTGGAGGGCAACGACCGACTGGAGGCCCGTCTCCGCCCGCCATCGCCCGGCGAATACGGATTGTACGGGCGGCCGACCATCGTCCATACGCCGCGGACGTTCGCGCAAGTACGCCACGCACTGCGCTCGCCCGACGCCTTCGATGCGGAGGATGCGGACCCCGGAACCCGACTCGTGACGGTTACGGGTGACGTGGTTGCACCTGCAACGCTCGAACTCCCGACCGGCGGGAGTTTGGAGACGGTTCAGGATGCGGTGAGCCTCGATAGCGAATTCAAGATGGCCTGCGTCGGCGGCCAGTTCGGCGGCGTCACGCGCTCGCTCGACCACACGCCGAGCGCACCGGCGCTAACCGGTGCGCACCTCGGGACGGACGGCGTTGTCGAACTGTTCGACCAATCCCGATGTGCCGTTGCCACCGCCGGGACGCGGGCGAAGTTCGCGGAGGAGGAAAACTGCGGGCGCTGTGTCCCGTGCCGTGAAGGGTCGAAACAGTTGACGAACCTCGTGCGGGATGTCTATTCCGGCGAGTTCAAGGACGACATGCTCCGCGAACTCGGCCGCACGATGCGAGAGACGAGTATCTGCCAGTTCGGCAAGGACGCATCGCGGCCGGTGACGACCGCGATGGACGAATTCGAACCCGAGTTCCGCGCACACGCGGAAGGCCGATGCCCGAGCGGTGCGTGTCGTGGGAAACGATAACGACGAGTTCGAACAGCATGCCCGCAGGAGTCGTCATCGCTGGAGGGTACTCGACTCGGTTCGGGGACGCGGACAAAGCGGTCGCACCGCTCGCCGGGGTGCCGATGGTGCGCCGTGTCGCCGACGGAATCGAGGGCGTAATCGACGAACTCGTCGTCAACTGCCGTGACGACCAGCGGTCAGCCATCGCCGACGCGCTGTCCGACTTCTCACCGTCGGTCCGATTCGCCATCGACACCGTACCTGACGCCGGTCCAGTAGCCGGGATTCGAACCGGCCTCGCGGCCTGCGATCACGAGTACGCCGCCGTCGTCGCCTGCGACATGCCGTTCGTGGACCCGGAACTGGTTTCCTATCTGCTGAATCGAGCACGGGGTCACGACGCCGCAGTACCTCGATTCGAGGGGTGGTTGCAGACGACCCACGCGGTGTACCGGACGGACCCGATGGTTCGAGCGTGCGACGATGCGCTCGACCGCGACGAACGGCGAACCGTCGAACCGCTGTCGGAACTGGAGTACGTAGTGATCGAGGAGGACGACCTCCGTGACCACGGGTCGTTGACCTCGTTCGAGAACCTCAACACCCGCGAGGAGTTCGAACGCGCCGCCGCGACGCTTGGTGGGGACGAACGTTTATAGGGAAAGACGCGGCCACGGCCGGTATCCGCTGACGAACGCCGTGGAGCGACTCGCGGGAGTACGGCACACCGCTCCACGTCCGGCCGTGCCGTCTGTTCGCCGTTTCACCTATCCAGTTCACGCTCCGCGAAGCGTTGCGTATCGAGACGCATCGGAAATAGAGGAGGACTATTTCGAGCTACTGGCGTCCGAACGCGAGTCGGCGTTCTCCAGTATCGACAGGGGAATCAACACGATCAGGAAAAAACCGATCACGTAGCCCAGCAGTGCGAATCCATCGGGTAGCGTGTGGGCTTGTGAAATACAGAGATACCCGAGGACGAGGAGGAGGGGCTCAGGTCGGGAAGGGACTTCGAGGGCAGGCACGAACTGAAAATATCAGGGAAGAGGACAAGAATCTTGCGTCTAGTCGGATCGTGAACAGTATCACGCGAACATCTGCGAGAACATCGACCGCTCGGCGCGACGGAGCCGTTCCAGAAACGCGGATTTGCTGATTCCCAACTCGCCAGCCACATCGCTTGCAGTGGTCTCGCGGGGGACGCTGAAGTAGCCGAACTCCAAGGCTGTTCGGAGGGCACGTTCCTGTGCGGGCGTTACGTCCCACTGTTGGGCCACGGCGTTTTCGTCCTGGGACCCGAGTTGATGGACGCGTTCGAGTCGCATGCCGACAGTCTCGCCCGCTGCTTCGAGGACGCCTTGGAGCACGTCGTGACCCACGACCGCACCCGTGAACTTCGCGTTCCCCTCCCGGTAGCGAAGCGACTCGGCCATGAACCCGACGTTGGTGAGTTCGTGGACGACACAGGCATGCTTGGAGAGACAGCGGAAGTTCCGTCTGCCGTCCGTCGTGGTGACGTGCAGGTATCTGATTCGGTCATCCCCGTCGAGGACGTCGACGAGCGCATCGTTTTCAGCCGGGGCGCTGAATCGGAGGAGTGTGTAGCCGTCGTCACGGTGCTGTGGCGGCTTGCAATCGATCCGTGTCTCCGCCTTGCGTGATGCCTCGGCGAGCGGACAGTCGTCGCCCGTGACGGCGAATTCCACGACGAGGCATTCGTCTATCATGGAGCGTCTGTAGGCAGGGATAGTATTTAAACCCCGTCTATGGGCGGGCGAATTGGTATGGGTCGGGGTCGATAATTATCGACCATGGACATAGAGACCGTCAAGGAGCGTGCCGGTCCTCGGCAATTTAGTCCGAAGGACGACATGCCCGAGGAGTACCGGAAGGCCGCGACCCGGATGATTCAGTTCCACGCGAACTCCGAAATCATGGGCGCGTATCTCGAACGCCCGTTCATCCGACAGGCTCCGAGCCTCGACCGAAAGCTGGCGTTCAGCGCGAAGGTGCAGGACGAGATTGGCCACGGACAACTGCTCTACCGCGCCGCCGAGTCGCTCGGCATCAAGACCCGCGATCAGATGCTGGACGAATTGGCGAACGGCGAAGGCAAATTCCTGAACTGTTTCCACTATAACATGGAGAATTGGTGGGAGACGCCGATGATCGCTTTCTTCGTGGACGGTGCCGCGATGCGCCGACAGGCGACCCTGAAGCGCACGAGTTGGGAACCCTACGCCCACGCGATGGACAAGGTCTGTTTCGAGGAGGGCTTCCACGTCAAACACGGCGAGGACATCATGCGCGAACTGTCGATGGGGTCGAAAAAGGAACAGGAACTCATGCAGGACGCCTTCGAGGAGTGGTGGCCACGCATCATCCAGTTCTTCGGCCCGACCAACGACAAGAGCACCCACCACGACTTCTCGTCCGAAGTCGGGTTGAAAACGATGTCGAACGATGAACTCCGTAGCGCGTTCCTTACCGCCTACATCCCGAAGGCGAAGAAGTACGGCTTGGAGATTCCGGACGAGCCACGCATCGAGTACGACGAGGAGACGAAGACGTACAAGGTGCGCGAGGACGACCTCGATTGGGACGAGTTCTTCCAGATCGCCAAGAACGATTACGAACCCGGCCTCGGTCAGATAAACGGCCGCAAAGCCGCACAGGACGCGGCCGAGTGGGTCCGCGACGTGATGGACGACTGGGAATCGAGCGGTTCGAACACGCCGGTGGCGGCTGATTAAGATGATCTGGGAAGTGTTTCGACAGGAAGAAGCTGGCAAGTATCACACCCACTGCGGAAACGTCCACGCGCCCGACCGCGATATGGCGCTCATGTTCGCCCAGATTCAACACGGGCGGCGCAAGCCGACCAACAGCATCTGGGTCGTTCCGAAGGACGAAATCGGTGAAGTGGATGCCGACGAGACGACCTTCGGCGGCACGACGGACAAATCCTACCGATGGGTGATGGCGTACAACCGCATCGACACCAGTTTCGCCAAGGAAATCGAGGAGTCCGAGAGCGAACAGGAAGACGCCGAACGGCGACGAGGTGAGGCATAATGTCGGCGCAACTCGCCGGTCCCGAGGAGTTGAGCGACGACGAACGGGCCGCCGTCGAATCCCTGCTCCGCCGACTCGCGGACGACGAACTCGTTCTCGCCGAGCGCTACACGGAATGGCAGGTTCGCTCTCCCACACTGGAATCCGATCTCGCCATCTCGAACATCGCACAGGACGAACTCGGTCACGCCCGCCTCTGGTACGACCTGCTGGAGGACTTCGGCTACACGGAATCGGAACTCATCTTCGAGCGCGACCCCGCGGACTTCCGCCACTCGACGCTCGTCGAGGGGGCGTTCGAAACTGGCGACTGGGCTGACGCCATCGTGCGCGGCTACCTCTACGACGTCGCCGAGGAACTCCGACTCGAAGCCCTCGAAGGGACGTCGTATCCACGAATCGCGGACCGCGTGGCGAAAATCCTGAGCGAGGAGAACTACCACCGCGAACATTCCCAGAACTGGCTCGAACGGCTGACGAGCGACGACGAGGGCACCGAACGCGTGCAGGCGGCCGTTGACCGACTGTTCCCGTACGCGCTGACGCTGTTCGAGGCGGGCGACGCGAGCGAGGACATCGACGAGTTCGGAATTCGAACCGACTCGCTCGACTCGATGCGCGACCAATGGCTCGACGTCGTGGTGCCGTTTTTGACGTCGCTCGGCATCGAACTGCCGACGGAAGTCGAGGACGGCGACATCGACGCACTGCTCCCCGAGCACATCGGACGAGACGGAACCCACACCGACGACTGGGCAGACCTTCACGACGAAATGACGCGGACGTACCGGGAACTCGGGCGAACCGAAACCCACCGGATCATGCCGGACCCAGACGATGAGTAACCAACCACAGGAGTACGATATCGACTCCGAACCGACCGCGTGTGCGTACACCGACTACTCGGAAACCGGACGCTCTCCGGAGGATTTGCCCGCCACGGGCGAAGGAGCGACGGGTCTCGAACAGCGCGTCTGGGACGCGCTGTACGACATCGAGGACCCCGAGATGCCCATCAGCATCGTGGATTTGGGGTTGATTTACGGGGTAGAAGTGGACGGCGAGACTCCGTCGGCGTCTCGTGACGAAGGCGGCGACGCCGCCGGAGCGAACGTCACCGTCATCATGACGTTGACCTACACTGGCTGTCCGGCCCGTAAGATGCTAACCGAGGACATCGTGAACGGGGTCGCGGCGGTCGATGGCGTCGAAGACGCCGACCTCGAACTCGTTTGGAACCCGCCGTGGTCCATCGAGATGGTGACCGAGCAGGGCAAAGACGACCTCAGGGAGTTCGGATTGAGCATATGAGACGACTCGACCCCAGCGTGACGACGAGCGGCGAGGACAAGGGCGCGGAGTGTCCGTACTGCGGTTCGACGGACACCCACCGAGAACACCCGAAAGGGCCGTCGCTCTGTCGGTCGATGCACTTCTGTGACGCCTGCGAACAACCCTTCGAAAAGTTCGAGTAGTGGATAGGGGTACGTTTTCGGCTACGGGCTACCGCCGCCGCACTCCAGAGGAGGGATGTGAATCGTATAACCGTTTTCTACGAGTATCGGATATATAAACACGATACCACGACCGGCGGTGGCCATCACGTTTTTTCCGGTGTCCGTTGCAGTCCAGCGTATGTCCGTAGACCGACCGACGCGAGAAGATTTGAGCCGTGGTATGACCGTCGAAATAGAGCAGACGAACGCAGAGAACGCGGACGAGGCCGAACCGCTCCGTGGCGAAATCGCGAAGGTCCTCTCCGAGGAGCACACCGAACCCGGCGGAGTGAAAGTCCAACTGCAGTCCGGGATTACCGGGCGCGTCAAACGCATCGCGCCGAACGAGTGATCAGGCCGATTCGAGTTCGAGCAACCGTTCTTTTAGCCCGAGACGGTCGTCGTCCCCGCCGGAAAAACCGCCCAAGCCGTTGGCTCCGACGATACGATGGCACGGGACGACGAGCGGCACGGGGTTGCGGCCACACGCCTGACCGACCGCGACCGCCGCCGTGTCGAGTTCTCCGGCGATTTCCCCGTAGGTTCGGGTCTCGCCACGGGGGACGCCCGCCATCGCGGTCATGACCCGTCCGGTGAACGAATCCGGATAGTCGACGTCGAGGTCGAACTCCTTGCGCTCACCGACCGTGTATTCGGCGACTTGCTCCCGGATTTCCGTCTCGTCGGCCACCACCAGCGATTCGTCGATTTCCATCCGCCATTCCCAAACGTCGACGAACATCACTGCCTCCGGAGGACCGTCACTGGGCGGTGGAGCGTCCCCGGTTCACAACTCTCGACGGGGGTCGACAGGTCGAAGCTATCGAACCAGCCCACGTGTTCGAACTCGGTCTTTTCGAGGAGCAAACGTAGCTCCTGGGGAGCGAACGTCTTGATGACGTACTCCTCGCGGAAACGTTCGGTGTCAGTCGGCGTCTCGACCCGTGTCGTCAAGGTCTGTCGAACCAACTGTTCGGTCGTGTGAATCGGTTCCTGCTCGATTTCGAATCGAGCCGTCGTTTCCCCACGCGTCGTCTCCCATTCGGTCCCGGAGGACGTCCCGCCAGCGAAGTCGATGGAACCGTCGATACAGTACAGCGACCCCGGCGTCATCGCGTTGGCCATCGAATCGAGGTGTGAGAGAAGGGCCTCGTTCGAGTCGAGATACAGCGACCCGAGCGCGCAGAACGCGAAGTCGACGTCGTCGGGAAGAATGAAGTCGGCCATATCCCGCCGCAGGAACGTCGCCTCGATGTCGTGTTCGCGCGCCTTTCCGATGGAGTGGGAAATCATCTCCGAGGAGTTGTCCAGCCCCGTGAAATCGTACCCCCGCGAATCGAATTCGAGCAGATACGGACACGGGCCACAGGCGATTTCGAGGACGGAGTCGGGACGGTTCGAGTGTTCACCGAATCGGTCCATGCAAGCTTCGAAGAAATCTACCTCTGCCGCCACGTCGCGGAAATCGAAGGCAATCTCGTAGTAGTCAGGATGCGCATAGAGACCGGCCATAGGTTCTCACTCTGGGGACGGGTCTTAACTACTCGTATCATGATGGGAACCGTTGAGAGAACGTTTGTACGGGATGGATTTTCCGGAACCGTGATTTCAGTAACTACTGCGATGAAATCCCAGAAAACCCTCGACCGATTGCTAGCCTCGGGGTCGCTGGTGCACGCCATGTGAGTGGTCAGTATCGCGCAATCCGTCCGCCCGAGTGGAAGAACCCCGGTCTCAATCCTCGTTCGAGAACCCGTAAACGTAGGTTTAAAAGAGAAGACGCACAACCCACGGCCATGACCGAATCGGACGGAGACGAGGGGTGGTTCGCGGGCGTCGAACCGGACGACGTGGAGTCCGGAGCACGCGCCATCCAGGAGGGGAGCGCCGATGCCCCCGCCAACTGGCCCGAGCAGGCCGTCGAAACCGGGTTCGCGGACGACGAGGCGGAGTACTACGCCACGCTCCGTGAGGCGAGCATCCGCGCGACCCGCGAAGCCGTGACGGAGCGCGAACGGGCGGACGACCGTCAACTCGTCCACGCGGTACGGGCGATGGACGACTGTGAATCGGAAGCGAACGAACTCGCCGAACGCGTCGCGGAATGGGCGGGAACGCTGTACCCCGACGCCGGAACGGGAATCGCGTACGCCCGCGAACTCGCGGAAACCGACCCGGAGACGCCGGTCGAAAAACAGGTCGTGTCGCTGGCCGAGCGCGTCGCCGACCTCGCGGACGAGCGCGACGACCTCCGGACGTTCGTAGAACGGCAGGCCCCCGCAGTCGCGCCGAACCTCGCCACGCTGGCCGACCCGGTGCTGGCCGCGCGACTCATCGCGCTGGCTGGCGGGCTGGAATCGCTGGCGAAGATGCCCGGCGGGACGGTACAGGTACTCGGCGCGGAGAACGCGTTGTTCGCCCACCTTCGCGGCCACGCCTCGTCGCCGAAGCATGGTATCATCTACACGCACGAGGCCGTCCGGGCGGCCCCGCACGACCAGCGCGGGTCGGCGGCGCGCACGCTCTCGGGCAAACTCGTCATCGCCGCGCGGATCGACCACTACTCGGGCGAACCCAACCCAGAGCTGAAGGAAGAACTCGATCGACGGATGGAAACGATTCACTCGCGGGGTGGGAAATGAACCTTCCAAACGGCGTCGAACGCCACGAGTTCGGCGGTGAGGAGCGGCTGGCGACGACGGGCAGTCCGGTCTACGGCGAACCGACCGACGGCGACTGGCGGTGTTGGGACGCCCGGCGCTCCAAGTTGGCCGCGATGCTGGAACACGACATGGACACTGGCCTACGAGGCAACGAGACGGTTCTCTATCTCGGCGCGGCCAGCGGGACGACCGTGAGTCACGTCGCCGACTTCTCGGGACCGACGTACGCCGTGGAGTTCGCACCCCGCCCGACCCGCGACCTGCTCGATGCGGTCGAAGCGCGCGAGAACCTCTTCCCGCTTCTGAAAGACGCACGGAAACCGGCGAGCTATGCTCACGTCGTGGAATCCGACGTGGACGTAATCGTCCAGGACGTGGCGACGCGCGGTCAGGCACGTGTCGCGTGTGAGAACGCACGATTCCTTCGGGAGGATGGCCGACTCTTGCTGGCGATCAAAGCCAGAAGTGAGGACGTGGCGAGCGACCCCGAATCGGTGTTCGAGGACGCGCTCGAAACCCTCCGCGAACGGTACGAAATCCTCGAAACGCGGCGACTCGAACCGTTCCACGTGGATCACCTGGGAGTCGTCGCGGTTCCCCGGAAGACCTGACCGTCTCCGGAAGTATTTACGTGTGTGGTGGCTAACTCTCGAAAAATGGATTTGGGTTCGGCCGAGAATTTCACCGACATGGGCACGCTCGGCGTCGAAGAGGAGTTCTACGTCGTTGACGACCGAGGTGTCCCAACCGCGGGTACCGACGAACTCGTTTACGAGACCGCCCCGCCGGAAATACTGGAAGGGCGACTGGATCACGAACTGTTCAAATGCGTCATCGAGACACAGACGCCGAAGACGACGCCGTCAGACGTTGAGGACGATGTCCGTGCGGTTCGGGAGGCACTCGTCGAACACGCGAGGACGAACGGCTACGGCATCGCGGCGGCGGGACTCCACCCCGGCGCAAAGTGGCGCGAACTGGACCACGCGGAAAAGCCCCGATATCGGGCACAACTGGACCGAATCCAGTACCCGCAACATCGCAACACTACGGCAGGTCTGCACGTCCACGTCGGGGTAGACGACGCGGACGCGGCCGTCTGGGTGGCGAACGAGATTCGCTGGTATCTTCCCGTCATGCTGGCGCTGTCGGCCAACTCGCCGTACTGGAACGGCTACGATACGGGCCTCCAATCGGCACGGGCGAAGATCTTCGAAGGGTTACCGAACACCGGCATGCCGACGTACTTCGAGGACTACGAGGCGTTCTCGAAGTTCGAGCGGACGATGGTGGAAACCGGATCGATAAACGACCGCGGCGAACTCTGGTACGATGTCCGACCCCACTCGGGTCACGGCACGGTCGAAGTCCGCACACCGGACGGGCAGGCCGACCCGGAGCGCGTGCTCGCGTTCGTGGAGTACACTCACGCACTCGTCACCGACCTCATGGAACGGTACGAGGACGGCGAGTCCGGCTATCGACACCGCCGCGAACTGCTGGACGAGAACAAGTGGCGCGCGCTCCGCTACGGACACGACGCGTCGTTCATCAATCGTGACTGTGACGGCGAAATCTCGCTCGGCGAAGTGGTCGAACGGGAGTGTGACCGTCTCGGAGTCTCCGGAATCGGCGAGATCTTCGACGGGGAAAGCGGTGCGGCGCATCAACGGCGACTCAACGACCAGGAGAGCTTCGAGGCGCTGTGCGAATCGCTTCTGTTGTAAGCAAGTTTTTTACCCGCTACCGACTTTTGTCCTTCTGGGAACGACATGTCTGGGGACGACACTGACAACGAACGAAACGAGATCGAGGATACCGGCGACGAGATTCCCGTCGATACGAGCGGTGTGGACGAGATGGAGGAGGAAGGAGACGAGGAAAAACCACTGTCGCGTGGTCGCAAGCGCCTCAACGAGGAGGCCGACCGGGCGGTCGAAGGGTTCGACCAAGGAATTGTAGACCTCCTTTCGTGGGTGCTCGACACCGAGACCCGCGCCCGAATTTACGTCTACCTCCGACAGAATCCGGGAAGCACGAGCGAGGAGATTGCCGAGGGAACGGGGCTGTACCCGAGTACGGTACGCGAGTCGCTCGCCGAACTCCACGAGGAGGAGAACGTCGCGCGCGAGAAGCGCGAGAGTTCGGGTGCCGGAAACAACCCGTACGAGTATACCGCAATCGCACCGAGCGAACTCGTCGGCGGCATCGTGGACCAAGTTCAACGGGAACTCAACACGGTGTTCAATCTCGACGACCACCTGAACGACGAGGTGTCCGAAACGGAACCCGTGAGTATCGAGGTCGAGGACATCTCGGACGAACCGTCCGGCGACCACGACGAAGACGCGACTGGAACCGACGACGAAGACGAGGAATAAACCGCTCGTTTCGCAAGAGCCACGGTCTTCTCGCCCGTTCGTTCCTTCGGATGACTGGGACGGAGTTCGAAATATTTCCGGAAACGATGGTCGGTCGTGTCGCGCTACGCGTCACCGACCTCGACCGAACGAGCAGATTCTACGAGAGTGTGATCGGTCTCGAACGCCAACGTGAGAGCGGCGGAACCGTCGTTCTCGGCGCGGGAGACCGTCCACTGCTCGAACTCGTTGACGATTCAGACGCGTCGCCACGAACGGCACCCGAGACGGGCTTGTTCCACACGGCGTTTCTGGTTCCATCACGACGTGCCTTGGCCGACGTACTCGTGCGTATCGAGGAGGAATGGGAGCTAAGCGGTGCGTCCGACCATCGCGTGAGCGAAGCACTCTACCTCACGGACCCGGAAGGCAACGGCGTCGAAGTGTATCGTGACCGCCCCCGCGAGGAGTGGCCGACCGACGGGGACGGCCACGTCGAGATGGACACGCTTCCACTCGATATCGATGAACTCAGAACGGAATCGACGGGGAAGGGGAAGGTCCCATCGGAGACGGTCGTCGGACACGTCCATCTCGAAGTATCGTCGATTCCCGCCGCACGGGAGTTTTACGCCGGGACGTTGGGGTTGCGAGTTCGACAGGAGTTCGGCCCGTCCGCGCTCTTTCTCGCGGCCGACGGCTACCACCATCACGTCGGCGTGAACACGTGGAACGGCCGGAGTGAACCGGCGACGGGACGAGGCTTGGCGTGGTTCGAACTGTTGGTCCCCGACCGGAAGTCACTCGAAAGGATACGGGAGCGTTGTATCGAACGCGGAATCGACACGACGCCGACCGAGCGTGGGTTCGAAGTGTCTGATGCAGATACGATTACTGTTCGACTATCCATTATTGACTGACACCAGATGATTTCAGTTTGTATGCCAGATTAAATCCGAATTTTAGCCCTCATAATGCCCAAGATGTGTTTCAACAAAAGTACCCGGTATTCCGTCTGGTAGTAGAATCGTCCCTACTACTAGGTTTTCGATAATTCCATCGGCGTATGATTTATATATCCATTCTTGGATGTGCACAGTATGAGTGATTTCAGCAGCGGGAACGAAGTGCTCTCACAGTCCGAGAGTGGGGTCACGATCGAAAAATCGTTCGACGGCGAGGAGTTCGCTGTCCCGGCGATTCGGTTCGAACTCCGGTCGGATCACGACGACGCGATGACGGTCCGCATCACCGATAGAATCCCGGACGAGTTCCCGATGGACAACGTCGGATTTCACCCCGAGTACGAAAACGAAAACTGGACGGCCTACAAGGACCACCGCGTCCAATTCGAGCGGACGCTCGAACCGAACGAGTCGCTGACGACGGTGTACGGGATTCGGCTTTCGGACTGGTCGGACGCCGAGGATTTCCTCATCGAACCGGAACTCGAAGAGGTCACGCCGGTCACTGGCGACGCCGAACCCGACGGCGAAGAGCGCATGGAAGAACACACCATCACGGACATCGTCTCCGAGGACAGCAGCCAGGTCGTCCGCGACGTCATCGCGGGAGAGGGTGGACTTCCGGGCCTCAACGACGACGCGGACGAAACCCAAGCGTCGAACGAACCCGCGGACCCGCTCGCCGACGTGGGAAGCGATCCACTCGCTGATACCGTGGCTGACCCGGTCGCGGACGACGAAGCTGATCCGCTCGACGAGACGGTCGATACGAATTCCGACGCCAGCATCGACGAGGACGATTCCGAGGTTCCCGATGACGACGAGGACAAGGGCGAGAGCGATCCCTTGTTCACGGGTACGGTAGACGAAGCGGACGAATTCGGGGCGTCGGCTACCGACGACGATATCCTCGAAGCGCCGGTCGAGACGAGCGAGGAACAGACGGCCTCGCCGCCACGCCCCGGAAGCGTCGCCGCCGCGCTCGCCGACGAGATTCGCGCGGGAGCGGTCGACTCCGAGGATCTCTCGCTCATCCAGCAGGAACTCGATTTGGACACGCCCGAGAGCACGAACGTCCGAATCCGTCACCTACAGTCGCGCGTGGACGACCTCGCGGCATACACGGAAGCGCTGGAGGAGTTCATCGACGACAACGGAACGGCAAAGACCCTCATCGAGGATTTCGAGAGCGAAGTCGAATCGGTGCGCGAGGAACTCGGCGAGATGGGCGACGATATCGAGAGCGCGAAGGACGAAGGCGCACAGGCCCGTGCTCGCGTCGCCGACCTCGAAACGAACCTCGACGATCTCGAAACGGGGCTTCAATCCGACCTCAAAGACCTCGAATCGGACGTCGAGGAGTTGGACGATGTCGGATCGAACCTCGAAGACCTCGAATCACAACTGAACGATCTGGAGGACCTCGTCGCGACGAACACGCAGGAGGCCTCGGCCTTGGACGACGAACTCGAAGACCTACGGGACGACTTCGGAGCGATCGGGTCGATCGAAGCGGAGATCGAAGAACTCCGAGACGACTTCGAAGCCGTCGGATCGCTCGAAGACGAACTCGAATCGGTCTCGAACGACGTGTCCGAACTCTCCGATTCCGTTTCGGCCGCGGAAACGCGAATGGACGAAAAGATCGAAACGCTCCGTGCGGACGTCGAATCCATCGAGAGCGAGATGAAGGAACTCAACGAGTGGCGCGACCAACTCGGGTCGGTCTTCGGCGGCAACTGATTTCGATTTCGGTCAGTTCTCGAACGTAACCCCTCTTTATCCGCTTGCTGAGGCAGGCAGGAGTCACCTCCGACGGGAGCCACTTCGTTTCAATAGAGGTGAAAATATGAGTACCATGTCGGTGGGAGGGACTCCGGGAGAGACGGACGACGAACGCCGATTGTACGGCGACCCACAGCACGAGGTCGATGCTGATTCCGACCCCGAGCGACTGTACGGTACACCCCAGCACGAAAGCGAAACGGCCACGGGCGGAGTCACGGACCTGTGGCTCGACTGTCTCGCCTTTCGGAAAAGCGTCGAGGAGCGACGATGAACTCGCAACCGCGCCGGAACGAGGACCAGGTCGAGGGGTGTCGGACCTGCGCCACGGACACTCCACACACCGTCAGTATCGAAATCCGCACCGAAAACGAGCAGGCCGAACACAGTTCGTTTTCGCGTGAGCCGTACCGAATCAGCGTCTGTACGGTGTGTGGCGAGGAAACCACCCGCCGAATGAACGACGCCTGATCAGTTCCGACCGTCGTTCGGCGACACCGCGAGCGCGTTTTTCACGAGGCTTCGATGCCCACGGCGGAGTCGCTCGGACACCGCCTGATGGGAGATACTGAGGTTGTCCGCGAGATCGTCGGCCGTCGACCCACGTGGGACGTCGTAGTACCCCCCTTCGAGCGCCATCATCAGCGTCTCGTGTTGCTCCTCGGTCAATCCGTACAGTCCGTGGCGCGTGTCGCTTATCTCGTAGATGTTTCGTACGTCGATAGAGAGACCCGTGTCCTGACAGAAATCGTACGTCGCCGACAGCGAATCGCGGTCGGGGAACAGGATTCGAAGCCGCCAGCGGTCATCCTTGCCGTGTAGGTTCAGGATGGTCGCTTGTTCCTCGACGAGGATGTGAATGACGACGTGAATCTGGTCCACCCAATGCATCCGATATAGCCGCTCGTCGCCGAGATCTTCGATGAGGGTGAGTTCCTCGATGCTTCTGTCCTCTCGGAGCGCCGAATCCAGTGCGTCCATGTCGTCCGCCGACACCCAGAGGTAGGGCATCACGTGGTCGGAATCGTGTGCTGCCACACGAACCACGTCGAATTCGGGATTCGAGGCACGCTCCAGGGCAGTTCTGAGCGCGAACTCCTTCGCCGGGAGTTCTATTTCCGCTATCGTACTCATACGAAAACGATCGCCAGCAACCGTAATACGTCCTATGGCTACGTGATACCACCACTGCGACGATCGAACGACTCGTACTCCCCCGTCTCGACGATTTCGTGCAAGTGTTCGTTCACCCGCCAAACGTCCCGAAAACGGACGTACAGCGGTGCCGGACAGATCCGAATCACGTTCGGCGGGCGGAAATCAACGACGACGCCGCGTTCCTTGAGCGCCTCCCCGATTCGGTACGCCTCCTCGTGTTCGACGGCGACGTGGCCACCGCGTCGTTCGGGGTCGCGCGGGGTTCCCACCTCGTACTCCGGGAGGTCGTCGACGAGTTCGATGAGGTACTCCGTGAGCGCCAGCGATTTCTCGCGCACCGCATCGATGCCGACCGCCTCGAACGGTTCGAGCGACCCCCAGAGCGGTGCGGCGCTGAAGACGGGTATCGTCCCGATCTGCCACGCGCCAGCATCGTCGGCGGGCGTGAACGTCGTCTCCATCTCGAACTGGGTTTCCTTGTCGTGACCCCACCAGCCAGCCAATCCGGGTTCGGTTCCGAAGTGACGCTCGTTGACGTACAGGCCAGCGACCGCACCCGGCCCGGCGTTCAGGTACTTGTAGCTACACCAGACGGCGAAATCCACGTCCCAGTCCGAAAGCCGGTGGGGGACGGCCCCAACCGAGTGAGCGAGGTCGAACCCCGCCAGCGCGTCGTGGTCGTGTGCGGCCGCGGTCAATCGCTCGATATCGAACAACTGGCCGCTCCGGTAGAGCACCGACGGCATGAACAGGATCGACGTCTCGTCCGAGAGCGCATCGATAACGTCCTCTTCCTCGATGGTACGTCCATCCCGGCTTTCGACCACGACGAGGTGTCCGTCCGGGTCGAGTCCCAGATTCGCCATCCGCGCTCGAATAGCGTAGTGGTCGGTCGGGAAGTCGAGTTCGTTGACGACGACCTCCCCACCGTCGTAAAACGTCGAGAACAGCGCGTGGATGTTGACCGTCGTGGAGTTTCCGACCACGACTTCGCGTTCGTCCGCACCGACGAGCGGAGCGAGGCGGTCGCCCAATCGCTCGCCGTAGTGGAACCAGTCCGGGTCCGCGTCCGTCCACCCGCGAATACCCAGTTCCCGCCACTCCTCGATCACGTTCGATAGCGCCCCCTCCGCATCCGTCGAGAACACGCCGAGCGAGTTCCCGTCCATGTACAACTCGCCG
Source organism: Haladaptatus sp. AB618 (assembly GCF_024136965.1). Lineage (NCBI taxonomy): Archaea > Methanobacteriati > Methanobacteriota > Halobacteria > Halobacteriales > Haladaptataceae > Haladaptatus > Haladaptatus sp. AB618. The sequence goes on from NZ_JAMYJX010000007.1 coordinate 206,897, forward strand.
TCCGGCACCACGAATCGCTCCCGGAGGTGTGAGAGCGGGTCGGCGTCGTCACGTCGTCTGGCGTCGTCGGCACCCGTATCCATACCGGACGTTTCGGCGACGAGCACTTGATTGTACGCGCACCGGCGACCCGTCCGCCTACCACCACCAGCGCTGGACTTGGGGCTCGATGAAGTCGAGGACGTCGTCCGGGCGCGAACTGAACCACTGGGCGTCGAGCACGTCGTTACCGACTTCCAGTTCGCCGCCGACACAGACGCCCGAAAAGAGGACGAACAGCGCGAAAATTCGCTCGTTCGAATCGGTCTCCGTCGAGATTTCCTTCCGCCGAACGCCGAGCACGTCGGTCAGGCGACAGTGGAGTCCCGTCTCCTCGCGCACCTGGCGGTGGGCCGTCTCGGAGAGCGTTTCGTCGGGTTCGTGGCCGCCACCGGGGACGCCCCACGCGTCGGGTGCTTTCGGGTGCCGAATCAGCACGACTCGGTCGTCCGCGTCCGAAACCCAGACCCCAGCGGAGCCGAGCCAGCCGTCCTCGGCCTTCTCTCGGCCGTGTTCGAAGTAATCCGGGTCGTTTTCGACTCGCTCGTCGTGGACGGGGAACATGCCGTATGCGTGTCGAAGCCGACGGAGGCTATCCGTCGTGGCGTCACGGCTTCGCACTTCGAGTGACATGATTCCCCTTTCGAAGGCTGAAAGTATAACTCCAATGCTAGGAGAAGTTCGATATGGACGACGAGATGAGTGATGCGGTGGACCGAATCGAAGCGACCGGCGTGCCGCCGTGGCACGCACTGTCGGTCGAAAGCGCGCGTCGCGTCGAGGACGAGGTGTTCACCCTCGACGACCGCCACCCCGTCGAGTTCGTGCGAAATCTCTCGATCCCCGGTCCGCGCGGTGAAATCCCGATTCGGGTGTATCGACCGGACGCACGAGACGTGCCGGTCGTCGTGTTCTACCACGGCGGCGGGTGGACGCTCGGAACGCTGAACTCCATCGACGGCGTCTGCCGCGAGTTGGCGAACCGCGCCGACTGCGCCGTCGTCTCCGTGGATTACCGACTCGCGCCCGAACACCCGTTTCCGGCGGGGGTGGACGACGCCGTGGCCGCGCTCGACTGGGTGGCAGAACACGCGGCGACGTTCGGCGGCGACCCGACCCGCCTCGGCGTCGCGGGAACGAGCGCGGGTGGCAACCTCGCGGCCGTCGTCGCCCTGCACGCCCGCGAGTTCGACGGGCCGACGCTCTCGCATCAGAGCCTCCTCTATCCCATCACGAACCACGCCTTCGACACCGATTCCTACGACGAGAACGGGGACGGCCCGCTGCTGACCCGCGCGGACATGAAGTGGTTCTGGAACCACTACCTCCGCAGTCCGGTCGACGGCAGGAATCCGTTCGCATCGCCACTTCTGGCGGAGGATCTTTCGGGTCTCCCGCCCGCGACGGTCGTGACAGCGGGTCACGACCCGCTCCGTGACGAGGGAATCGCCTACGCCGAACGGCTCGACGACGCCGGTGTGGAGGTCGAACACGACCACTATTCGGGAATGGCACACGGCTTCCTGAGCCTCACCGGCGACGTGACGACGGCCGACGGGGCGATGGATTCGGTCGCCGAATCGCTCCACACGATGTGACGGACGGTGATGCGGTGGTTGCCGACGTGACGCCGTGGCTGGACGTCACATCGAGAAGGCGGTGGGAAGCGACGGCTGGAGGAGCAAAAGCATCGAACGAATACCGCCGAGATACGGACCGCAGAACGGTGAACGTCGTGGATCCGCCACAACGTTTAGGCGAATCCCAATCGAGGACGACGTGGGGGGAACCATGTCCGAGACGATAACGTTAGAAACGGCGAAGCAGTTGATAGACGCCGCTGAACGAAAGGCCGAGGATATCGGCGTTCCGTCGGTTATCACGGTCGCCAATCCGGACGGCAACATGATCGCACAGCATCGGATGGACGACGCGTGGCTCGCCAGCGTGAACATCTCGCGGAACAAGGCGTACACGTCCGCCGCGCTCGAAATGCCGACCCACGAACTCGCCGAACCGTCACAACCGGGGAACTCGTTGTACGGACTCCAGACCACTGACGACAGCCGGATCGTCATCTTCGGCGGGGGATTCCCGCTCGAACGGGACGGCGAAATCGTCGGCACGATCGCGTCGAGCGGCGGCCAAGTGGACGAAGACATGACCGTCGCGCGCGCCGGTATCGACCAGTTCCAGACGTTGACTCACTAGCCGTGCACTCGATACGGCAACCGGCGTACACCGGGGAAAATCGCTGTCTTCCCTGTACCGCAGTCAACCTCTTTATCGCGGTCGTCATCAGCCTGCTACTGGCGAGCCTCTCGATTTTCGTCGGCACGGCGACGTTCGTCGTCTCCCTCGGCCTCATCTACCTCCGCGGCTACCTCGTACCCGGGACGCCGGAATTGACGGCGAACTACCTCCCGAGCGAGGTGCTCCGGCTGTTCAGCAAGGAGCCGGAATCGACGGTCGCGGCGGGCGAGTTCGAACGCCTCTCGTCGATGAACGTCGTCGTCCCGTGTGATGGGAGTTCGAGCGATTCGACCTGTCTCGCGCCCGAGTTTCGGGATGCGTGGCAGCGGCGAATCGAATCGACCGATCCGGAGGGAATCGGACCACGGGACGTCGCGGACCTGCTCGGCGTTGCCAAGGGCGACGTGTCGTCCATCGGTGGGCGCGCGTTCGTCGTCTCCGGGGACCGCCTCGTTCACTGGCCGTCCGCGGCCGCGCTCGTCGCCGACGTGGCCGCAGGAGCCGAACTGAGCGCGCGAAACGACCGGTCCGTCGAATGGGGCGAAATGGAACCGGACGCGCGTGAGGAGGCGCTCACGCGCTTACGGACGTTCCTGTCCGATTGTCCGACCTGTGGCGCGACGTTGACGCGCGACGAGCACCGCGTCTCGTCCTGCTGTCAACCGTCGAAAACGGTGTTCACGTCCACCTGTGAGGGCTGTGGCGCGCACATCGTGGAACTGGACGGAGTGAAATGAGCCGACGGGTGGTATCGGCCCGGACTACATCGTCGTTGTCGTCGAACCGCCGCCACTCTTCACGACTATCTTGCCGTGTGCCTTCCTGTAGTTCTCCGCGAAGTACGCGGACAGCTTCTTCGACGCGGTGAACGTCACCGTCTGTGACGTCCCCTTCTTCAGCAGGAAGTCCGAGCGGGACAGTGCCGGGCCGTTCGGGTAGTTCGTGGTGAGCACGAGGTTCGGCCGGTTCGCGGCCCGCGAGTACGAGGTCGTGTTCGTCCACTTGATGGCGTAGCGTTGCCCCTGCTGCAGGGTCAGCGTCGGATTGGCCTTGCCCTTGATGCCCGAGGACTGGCCCATCCATTTGCCGTCCTTGAACCCGAGTTGGAACGTCTTCGACGGACTGGTCTGCGTCGTTTGATTCGTGGTCGTCTGGGTGGTTCCATTGCCGCCCGTGCTGATGGCACCGCGCATCTCGACGGGGTGAATCTCGCAGTAGTACTCGTTGGTGTCCTTCTTCGGGGTGAACCGCACGGTTTGGGTCTGTCCCTGCACGTTCATCAGCGGTGAGCGGACGACGGTGCTCCCGTAGTCCGCCGTCTGTGGGTCCCCGTCTGCACTCATGGCGATGAAGTTGTGGTCGAAGCCGTCGAGGTTGATCCAGATGACCTCGTAGGGCTGGCCCGCCTTCAGGTTCAACGTCGGGTTCAGTTTCCCCTTGATCGATTCCGGGGCGATGCCTTTCCACCCCGTGGACTGCCCGCCGAGTTTGATCTGTTTGGCGGGTTTCTTCGAGTTGCCGTCGTTCCCCGATTGCGTCGAACTGGTGGTGCTTTGGGACCCGCCGCCCCCGCCACCGTTTCCGCCGCCGGTGTTCACCTGACCCTTCATCGTCGTCGGGTGGACCGTACAGAGGTACGTCGCCATCTTCTTCGACGCGGTGAACGTGACCGACTGGGTCTTCCCGCGATTGTTCATGATCTTCGTCTTGACCAACTGCTTCCCGCTCTTGTCCCGGATGACGAAGTCGTGCGGTTGGCCGTCGAGGTTCTTCCACACGACGGTGTACTTCTTGCCCGGTTTGAGCTTCAGCGTCGGGTTCTTCTGCCCCTTGATCGAGTTCGGAGCCTGCCCCTGCCATCCGGCCACCTTTCCGCCGAGCCGAATCTTCGTGCCGCCGCCCTGTGCGAGGGTGCCGGTGAGACCGACGAGCGTCCCGCTCGCCGCGGTTCGTTTGAGGACGGTTCGACGTGAGACCGAGTTCGCTGTCCTGTCGCGGTGTTCGTTCATTGCTCTCGTGTCGTTCTCGTTGTTCTGCGTGGGTCGCATCCGACTCACTTCCCCTGTCCTTTCATGGCGAAGACGGCGACCGTGCTACCACGGCGGCCGTGACGGAGCCACCCGCTCCCGCCGACTTGCACGGCGATGTACTGTTTGTTCGTTCCCGGGTCGTACCAGCCACTCGGCGAGGAACAGATGGGCGCGCCCAACTGCATCTGCCACAGCCTGTCGCCCGAATTTCCGTCGTAGGCGACGAAGTTGCCCTTCTGCGTGCCGAGGAACGTCAGCCCGCCCGCCGTCGTCATCGACCCGCCCCACAGGTAGCTGTCGTCCTCGATCCACTCCCGCCAGACGCGCTTGCCCGTTCGCGGGTTCACCGCGACGACGGCGCTCGTCTTGCCGTTCCAGCCGTCCGGTTCGTTCACGTCCGGCCAGTCGTGGAACGTCCCGCCGAAGTAGCCGCCACCGGGGCTGTACTCCTGGTGTTGCCACCAGATCTGCTGGGGCGTGTTCTGCTGTTTCATGTAGACGAGTCCCGTCTTCGGACTGTAGGATGGCGGCTGCCAGTCGTTGCCGCCCTGCGCGCCGGGCACGAACGAGATCCCTTGATCGCCGACGTGTGGTACCTCTTTGAACGTGTTCAGGTGCTGAACCGTCGGCTCGCTCCGCTTCAGGAGTTTGCCGTTCGTGGCGTCGAGCGTCTGCACCCATCCCGTCTTGCCGGGGCTGACGACGATGTCCTTCTTCTTTCCGTCCACCTTCTGGTCCCGGATGAGGACCTTCGGCGACGAGGAGTCGTAGTCCCACGTGTCGTGGGGGCTCTCCTGATAGTTCCACTTCGGCTTGCCGGAGTTGGCGTCGAGGGCCAACGTTCCGACGCTGAACCGGTTCGGTCCGGGCCGGACCGCGCCGTCGAAGTCCGGGCCGGGGTTGCCGACCGGCGAGAAAATCACGTCGTTGTGCCGGTCGATGGTTCGAGACATCCACGTCGTCGTCGATCCCTGCTTCCAGCTATCCCCGACCCACTGGTCTTTCGGCCGGGTTTCGGTCTTCCACTTCTGCTTGCCCGATTTGGCATCGAGCGCGGTGACGAACCCCCGGACGCCGTACTCGCCGCCCGCGCTTCCCGTGATGACCATGCCGTTGTACGGCGTCGGTGCCCACGTCGCGGAGTAACCGTCCTGCCACTTGCCGGTGGACGTGTACCACTTCTGTTCGCCCGTGTAGCGGTCGAGCGCGACGACCCCCGAATCGAGCGTCGTCATGAACAGGGTGTCGCCCAGAATCCCGAAGCCACGGTTGTTCGTGTCACAACAGAGGATGAGACCGTCCGGGTTCGCGTACGTGTAACTCCAGAGCACCTTGCCGGTTCGGGCGTTGATGGCCTTCCCGTGGTCCGGCCCGTTCGTCTGGTACATGATGGGCGGGTCGCCCGGTACGATGAGGGGGCTTCCCTCCATGCTGTCGGCGATGCCCGTCTCGACGAGATACTCCAACTCCAGGTTTGTCACGTTGTCCGGCGTGATGACGTTCGCCGAGGAGTAGCGCTGTTGTTCGTACCCACCGCCGTAGGTCAGCCAACTGGTCTGGTCGGTCGTCGTCTCGTTCAGCATCTCCTGTGTGACCGGTTTTTTGGGAATCTCGTCGACGGCGTACTGCTGCGTTATCGACTGGCTCGGCGTTCCCTGTAGCTTGTACCCCTCCTCGATTTCTTCGAGTTCGTGTTCGTTCGCCGCTTTCACGGCCTCGTCGTTCTCGATGTTCATCCTTCGACCTCCCACGAGTGCGGTGCACGCATCTCGTCGGTGATGCGGAACGCGTCGTTGGTCAAATCCTCCTGTCCGACGATCATCGCCGCCGTCCCGGCGGTCAGCGCGGCGGTCAACTGGCTGTCGGTCAACGAGCCATCAGTCACTCCCTGGGCGGCGGTGCCCAAGAGGTGGAACCCGCCGAGCATCGCCTTGATGTCCCACATCGCCGTATCGAGAATGTCGTCGGTCAACAGGACCTCGTTCTGCCAGAGATGCGTGTCCATGTCGTCCACCCACAACAGCGACCCCTCCGCCGCACGGTGGTGCAGCGGCGCGACGTGTTCGACGTCGAACTCGACACCCTCGGGGATGTCCTTCGTCGGCATCCAGAGCGCGAGTCGGCCGGTGTTGTTCACCACGTTCATGACGAGTGCTGTCTTCTCCCGTTCGCTGAACCCGAGGTCCGACAACGTGTTCGTCAGCAGTTCCGCACGAATCAATTCGTGTGCGACGTTCTCGATGTGGTTCTCGGTGAACGCCGGAAGATGTGATTCGACGCTTTCGTAAAATCCGATGTCCACGAGGTGGTCGTTGATCGTCCACGCTGGCGCGGCGAGTTCCCGATAAAGGCGCTCGTCCCGGGCGGGAATTCCCGCCGCCCGAACGTCCTCGATCCTCCCCATCCGTGTGGCGAGACCCGAGAGGCCGCCCGCCAACAGGTCGGCGTCGAGTTCGCCGGTCACGTCCCCTCGAATCGCGTGTCCCATCGAGGACAACTCTTCGGCCGAATCTCCGTGTAGCTTCCCGCGAAGTCCGTCGAGTGTGAGATCGCTCCCGATGGCAGCGGCGCTGGTCACCCCCAGTACTCGTAAGAACCGTCGCCGTTCCTCGTCGTCTATCTCCGGTGCGTAGTTGGTCATTTCGTTTTCTCCCCCATCCGGGACCTCTGTGTCAGTCCCACCCACACAAATCGACTTGGTTATTTGTTAATACTTGGATGAAAACCACAATGGTTGATAGTAAGATCCGAACACTGCCGTGGAATACCAACGCCAAAAACGGAGACCGTATCCCGAAAACCGGACTTCAACCACGGGTGATGGGAAGGGATTCGTGAATCCTTTTTAAGGAATCGGGGAATCGTCCGCGCACGCCCGTTTCGTTCACGATCACTGGAAAACCATCGACCGATCGGGGTTGATTCGAAACGTCCGATCGTGATGTCGGTTCGATATAAAAAGGAAGTGGGAAATCTTTATCCGAATGTCCGTCGTCTGTCACTCTTCGCATGAAGGGGGAGAAAAACATGGGGCGGCGCCGAGCGTTGCAAGTCGCGGCGGCCGGAATGGGTCTCGGCCTCGTGGGAACGGCACAGGGAAGTCGAGCGACACGGAAATCGAACGCCGTGGACGTCATGCTGAACTGGAACGCGAATTCGACACAGGCGGGCTACTTCGTCGCCAAGCGAAAGGGGTTCTACGACGAACAGGGCGTGACCGTGACGGAGTTCGTCCCCGGACAGGGCGGCACCTTCGCGGCCAAGCAGGTCGGGTTGGGACGCCAAGGGTTCGGGCTCAGTGACGCCGCATCGGTGCTCACCGCACGAAGCAAGGGATTGCCGGTGCGGTCGTACGGAACCAGCCAACAACGGAGCGACGGCGTCGTTTACACCGTCGAGAAGGTGTTCGGTAGGAAACTCGAAAAGCCGAAACAGTTGCAGGGGAAGACGCTCGCCGCGCCGAAGGATTCGCCGATGACGACGTTGACGAAAGCGGTGTTGAAACGAGCGGGCGTGCTCGACAGCGTGAACTTCCTCGGTGTCGCACCCGAACAGCAGACGCCGATGTTGCTGTCGGGGAACGCCGACGCCGCCATCGCCATCTTCGACTCGCCCACCGCGCTCAGGCGGAAGGGGTACGACGCGTCCGCGATCCGACTCGCGGACTACATGCCGACCGTCGGTCGGACGGTCATCTCGCGCCCGAAGTTCGCCGAACGGAATCCGAAAACCGTCCGGGGCTTCCTGCGTGCGACCGCCAAGGGATGGGCGTGGGCCGCCAACAACCCGAAGAGGGCGATGGACGTGATGGTCGATGCCAAGCCGAGTTTGGCACAGTCCCGGAAGATGGGCGTCTTCAAAATCAAGTACACGACGAACAACCTCGTCACGGGCGATAACGGACGATGGGGCTGGCAACGGCCGAAGTCGTGGAACACCGTCAGCAAAGCGCTGTTCCGGACGGGTGTCGTGCCGAAAACTGACGTTCGGGCGGCGTGGACGAACGACTATCTCGATACGGAGTACGAGTACATCGAGTCGTACGAGGGACAAGTCGAGAGCGGCAGATAGCGGAATGGATTACACCCGGAGCGCCGACGGAGAAACGAATTCGAACGCGGGCACGGGATCCGAGTCGAACGCGAGCGGGGAATCCGAGTCGGACGGGGGCCAAACCCTCGGTCGTCTCCCGAACCGACTCGTCCCCATAGCGACGCTGTTGGGTAGCGTCGCACTCGTCGTACTCGTCTGGCGGTTCACCGTGGACGCACTTTCACTGCCGACCGTCCTGCTTCCGTCGCCGAGCGCGGTTTGGGTCGCGTTTACCACTCACGCCGGGTCGATGTATCCGCAGGTCGTCTACACCGGAACGGAAATCCTGTTGGGATGGCTGGTCGGCGTGACGGGCGGAATAACGCTCGCCGCGATAATGGCGCTCTCAGGCCGACTTCGCGCCGTGCTGTACCCGACGGTCCTCGCGGTTCGTATCGTGCCGCTCGTCGTGTTCGCACCCCTCCTCGTCCTCGCCTTCGGCGCGACGCTCACCACTCGGGTCGGTATCGCGGCACTGTTGACCTTCTTCCCGATGACGGTGGCGACGCTCGACGGACTCGGGTCGGTGCCTAAAACCCACCTCGACCTCGGGCAACTCGTGGATGCACCGGCGTGGCGACTGCTGCTGTCGATCCGACTCCCGTACGCACTGCCGGAGGTGTTCACCGGGCTGAAAATCGCCACGCCGCTCGCCGTCGAAGGGGTCCTCATCGCCGAATTTCTCGCCGCGACGAAGGGTGTCGGCTTCGAACTGCTGGAGACGGCACGCCTGCTCCAAACCCCGCTTTTGTTCGCGTATTTGGGTGTGCTCGCCGTCGGTGCGCTCGCCCTCTTCGGCGTGGTCGTCCGGACCGAGCGTCGCGTCGGGACGAGCGACGGGACCGACTCGCTCGGCGAGGCGTTCGTCACGGGACGGACGGTGGTCGAAACAGGACGGAGGGAGGTCGCCGGTGCGCTCGTCGCGCTGGCCGGAATCCTCGTCGTGTGGGGTATCGCCGCACGCATCGTCCCGAACGCCTCGGTGTTTCTCCCGCCGCCGCTCGCCGTTCTCCGGACGCTGATCGAATCGCCCGGGCTGTTTCTCCACGCGGGGTACGCGACCGGGACGAAACTGCTCACGGGATGGTGTTTGGGTGCGGGGGTCGGCCTCGCGCTTGGCGTCTGCATTCGTATCGTTCCAGGACTGGGAAGCGTGCTGTATCCGTATCTGGTCGGGTTTCGCGTCATGCCACACGTCGCGGTCGCGCCGCTCCTGCTCGTGTGGTTCGGCGTTTCCTTCGAGGCGGCGGTCATCATGATCGCGGCATCGACGTTCTTCCCGATCACGATCGGGACGGCGGCCGGACTCGCCGCGACGCCCGACGAACAACTGGCGCTGCTTCGCTCGGTCGATGCGCCGCTTCATCGGGAACTGCTGTTCGTCCGCCTTCGGAACGCCGTTCCCTCCCTGTTCGCCGGAATCAAACTCTCCGTCGTTACGGCCGTCGTCGGCACCGTCATCGCGGAGTGGTTCGTCGCCGAACGGGGGTTCGGTGTCCTCGTCCTGCAGGGAATGTCTGATTTCGCGCCAGCGTTGACGTTCGCGGCGGCCGTCTGCCTGTTTGCGCTCGGCGGCGGATTGTTTGCAATAGTTGCCGCCCTTCAATGGTACGTCTCGTGGTAATATCACATCGAGGGCCTCAAATAGTAATACGCACCCCGAACAAACATTCAGTGGGTCGATGGACGACAAAATCGCCTCGATAGTGGAGCGGGAAGTGGGAGAGTCCCCGTTCAGCGTCGTGCGAGTGGATGAGGGATTGCTCCACGAGACCTACGACGTGAGTTGCGAGACGGGACGATACGTGTTGCAGTTCGACTCGGATGGCGAACGGGACGACTCCCTCCGCCGTGGTTACAACTGTTACATCACGTTGTGCGATTCCGACATCCCCGTTCCCGAAGTCGTGACGGAGACGGTCACGTCGGACGACGGCCGAGGGTACACCATCGTCGAGAAACTCCAGGGAACCACGGGTGAGAAGGACATCTCACCCGAACGGACCCGGAACGCCGGGCGGGTTCTGGCGAGGATACACGAGTTCGAGCGCTTCGACGAGGCGGGATGGCTCCGATTCGAGGGACGGGAACTGTCCGTCGAGCGCTTCGAAGCGGAGGGTCTGCGGGAGTGGGTTCTGGAGAACGTCGTTGAGAGTTCGACGTGCCTGCGAAACGGGGGCTTGGAAACGGCCGGAACGGACGTCGAGGACGTGTTCGACCGGTTCGGCGGAACCCTCCCGGAGGCGTTTCGCCCCGTCTTCTGCCACAACGACTACTCGCCGGACAACGTCCTCTTCGAGGACGATGCGGTGACCGGAGTCATCGACTTCGACCGCGCGACCGCGAACAACGCACAGAGAGCCCTCGCGAAAGCGGCCAACTGTTTCTGGATGCACGACCCGAACGCCGACTGGAACGTCCGGGAAATGTTCTACGACGGATACCGGGAACGGCGAAACGTGGACAGTTCCTTCGAGCGAAACGAACCGCTCTACCGGGTGGAGACGCTCGCCAACATCGTCGCGGCACTGCTCCACATGGACGAGCTATCGGAGTACGAAACGGGGTTCTACGCCGAACAGATTCGGGAGGCGGTCGAGCGGGCCAAACGGACGATACGGTAACGGACGGAAGCGCCGAAACGGGGGACAGAGTTTTACCGCCAGTTATTGCATGCTCTGTGGATGCGGGTTCGGGAGTTTCCGGTCTTGGGGGAGGCCGACCGATCGGTCGTCGACAGACTTGCGTGCGGGATTGGAGAACCGGCGGCGACGGTACTGGCGTATCTGTTGTGCCGAAGGGAGGAGTTCACGACGGAGCCTGCGTCGTTGCTCGCGGTTCGGATCGGAACCGGATCGAATCGAAAGGCGGTGCGGAACGCACTGGCCGAACTGACGGAACGGGAACTGATCGAGGCGACCACGGTTCGGGACGAGACACCCGGTAGACCGGCGACGAGGTGGCGTGCGACCGGAAGCGTCGAGGAGACGGTCGAAGCCGTGTACGACGAGCACGCCAACGAGTTGCTCGCGCGGGCGGGAGCGTTCCCAAACCGTCCAGAATCGAACGCCGTCGCCGAGTTAGACTCGACGGTTCCGGACGCCCCGATTTCACACGCCACGAACGCGTCGTTCTCGCTCGCGCTGAACTGGCGGCCGAACGGACTCCACGCGCCGCTGTTCGTCGCGGACGAGACGGGACTGTACGAAAAATGGGGGCTGTCCGTTCGGTTCGACGCTCACGAGGGGTCGCGGGCCGCGCTCGATGGCATCGTCTCGGATACTGCCGACATTGCGGTCAGCGGCGCGGCGACCGTCCTTCGGGCGCGAGCGGAGGGCGAGCAAATCGTCCCGGTCGCCCTGTTGTTCCAGCACGCCATGACGGCCATCTACGGACTGCGAACGACGTTCGACGGTCCATTGGAGCGCGCCGAACAGCTTCGTGGCCTCCGTATCGGGATGCCATCGACCGCCGAGACGGGGCTGCTCGGTCGGTTGTTCCTCTCGCAAGGGGGCGTCCTGAATGACGTGGAAATCGTGGACCTCCGTGGCGAGGAGCGTGCCGCGCTGCTTTCCGGAGCCGTCGACGCCGTCACGGGTTCGTTTTCCGACCCACGGAAACTACGGGACGACGGAATCTCGGTCGAGTCGATTCCCGTCGCGGAACGGTTTCCCCTCCCCGGTCCCGCAATCGTGACCAGCGAGCGGACCCTCTCGGAACGTGAACCGGAACTGGCCGCGTTCCTCGCGGCGACGACGGCTGGATGGACGACCGCCCGACAAAACCCATCCCGCGTCGAGGAGGCGGTCGAAGCACACGACGATGCCGAACCCAGTTCGCCCAGCCGAGAGCGACGAACGTTCGAAGCGGCCGTCGAGGAGTTCGGGACCACCGACGCGGTTCGCAACTTCGGATGGGGGTGGGGGGAAGCAGAGCTATGGAATCGGTTAGCGACCGCGCTCGATGGCGTCGGATCGCTCGGAAGCGAGGGGACCGAGCGATGATAGAACTGGACGAGGTCGGCGTTTCGTTCGGCGATGTAACTGCCCTCGGCGGCATCGAACTCCGGATACCGGACGGCGAGTTCGTCACCATCATCGGCCCGTCCGGTTGCGGAAAAACGACCCTGTTACGAACCGTCAGCGGGCTTCAGACGCCGACACGCGGGCGGGTTCGATTGGACGGACGCTCGCCGGACGAAGCGCGAAGCGAGGGGACCATCGGCGTCGTCTTTCAACAGCACACGCTGTTGCCGTGGAAGACGGCCCTCGAAAACGTCGTGTTCCTGCGACGGATGGCGGGAAAGTCGCCGAAGCGTGCCGACGCGCGCGAGTTACTCTCGACGATGGGGCTCGACGGGTTCGAGGGGAACCGTCCGGCCGAACTCTCGGGGGGAATGAAACAGCGCGTGGCCATCGCGCGGGCGCTCCATCTCGGTGCGGACGTGCTGCTGATGGACGAACCGTTCGGAGAACTGGACGAACTCACCCGCGAGGAGATGGGAATCGAAGTTCGAGACCTCTGGCGTCGGGAGCGAAAGACCGTCTTGTTCGTCACCCACAGCGTTCCAGAAGCCGTGTTACTCGGGGACCGCTGTGTCGTGATGGGGAACGATCCGGGTCGGATCCACACGACGTTCGACATCGACCTTCCCCGCCCTCGGGATGGGGAGATTTTCGACGCCGACGCCTATCAGGAACAGGTTGCGACGGTGCGAGCGTCGCTCCACGCCGATCAGTGAACGGAGAGGTCGTCGTCGGTCGTTGCCTCGGTGAACTCCACTTCGATTTCGAGTTCGTCCTCACGGCCGCCGGTGAACTCCACTTCGACCTCGATGGGTTCGTCGTACTCGAACGGAATCTCCCAGTCGCTCGTCGAAACCGTGAGCTTCGTCCCCGCTTCGATCTGATCGGCGAGTTCGCGGAGGAACGTGGCCGTCTGTTCGCGCGAAAGCTGGACTTCGCGTTCGAAGAACCCGTCGGTGACTTCCGATGGTTCCGAGTTGCCGTCCGTCGGGAGTTCGACGTTGTCGTCCATACCACGTCCACGACGGGGGGACAATTAAATTATCGTACGCCCGCGGGCAGTTCGTGGTGTGGTTCTTTGGGGGTCGCCGTCGTATCCGGTTCGATGTCACTGCTCGACATGCTCGGGAGCAAACCACGTCTCGAAATCCTACGGTTGCTCTCGCGCGAACCGATGTACGTCTCCGAACTCGCAGAGGAAGTGGGAATGGACGGGAAGACGGCCGTGCACCACCTGCGGGCGTTGGAGGGGGCGGACCTCATCGAACCGTACAGGCAAGGAAATCGAAAGTACTACCGGCTGACGAAGGTCGTCACCCTCCGTGCCGCGCCGTATCCGGAGCGGACGTTCATCGTCCAAGCGAGCGATATCGATGGCGGAACGGCTTGAGAATGAGTCCGGCGGGGAGGTTTATCAACTCGAACGTCGCACGGTAAGAAGTGACGGACGAATACGATGCGGTCGTGTACGACCTCGATGGAACGCTGGTTCGGCTCGCCGTGGATTGGGCCGCCGCTGCAAAGGAGATACAGCCGATAATTCGGGAACACGGCGGCGAAGCGACCGCGAACGATGCGCTGGATCTGTTGCCGGTCGCGGAATCGCTCGGTATCGAGGAGAAGATCGAACCGCACCTCGCGGCGGCCGAGCGCGCCGGGGCGCGGCGATCCGAACGACTCCCGCTGTTGGAGGAGTTCGCCGACGCGGAACGGCCGGTCGCCATCTGCTCGCTCAACTGTGAAGCGGCGTGCCGTCTCGCGCTGGAGGAGCACGGCGTCCCGAACGGAACCGACGTCATCGTCGGGCGGGACTCGGTCGCAGAACGGAAACCACACCCACAGCCACTGCTCACCGCCGTGGACCGTCTCGACGCGGTTCCGGAACGAACCCTCTTCGTCGGGGACTCGGACAGCGATGCGGTGACTGCCCGGAAGGCGGGAACCGCATTCCGGAGGGTGTGATCGCTACTTCGTGACCGGCACGTACCCCGATAAAGCGTCGATGATTTCGGATACCGAACCGGCATCAGTGGTCACCGGCATGGAAACGGAATCCAAACCTCGCCGAGCGGGTTCCAACGAACGGCGCAATATCACTCGAAAACGTCTCACGACCCTCGACGATCGATCCTGATTTGACGCCGCAAAAGAACCATTCAAGGTCGCCAACCCCACACAGTATTGTAGACCACTAACAAAATAGCTGCGGCGAATGTTCAATACCCACAGCATTCGGCTCGAGAAAATTCTACCCGAAGTTACGGATAGAGGCTCTATAAATCGGACATCCACCATTTTTGCCGAGTAAACGATTTACCGATCAGTCAGTTACGAAATTTTGATAAAATATTGGATTAGATTCGAATAGATGCATCCACAGCGGTATTTTTAGCGGCTCATTGGTGGTTACTGCTACGACAGGAGATTATTCCGCTTCGTATATTCGGTATTTATGAGTGAATGAATATTGTGTGTTTTACACAATATTAGTTGGTGAGGTCGATGATCGAACGAGCGGTCGATCGGTCGTTTCGATTCGATCCAGTACCACCACTACTGGTCTCGACGATATGGGAAAGCGAGATTATACGAACAGAGCTATGTCTGTAATGGCACGTGACATCGAGCGATGAACGTCGGTGTCCAGCGCCCCATGAACGGTTCCACATTCGAAAATGCCCACCGGGTGTGGAGTGATGGCCCGTTACGTATCGTAAGAATTCTGTCTATTGTTCCCCCTCGTAACAGATGTTTGAGTATTCTATCACCCTACTGTCTGCTATTTCTCTATTACAGTATGGGAATATAAAAATAATAATATTATAGATATGTATGGTCGTGGCCAGAGCGTGAACAGACGTTGCGACGACTAACCGGAACCCATCGTTTTCAGACGACATGCGGGGACAACGGCGACACTCGTCTCCGAGCGGTGTGAGAAAGTCCGTGAGAACTGCTGTTCGCGTGCGACGAGTTCAGTTCGAATCGACGCGGAGGTCGTGGACGTGTTCGCCGACGAAAAGCCGTAGTCGGCCGACGTCACCGTACCCACTGGGTTCGTGCGCGAACAGTCGGTCGTCGGTGGAGAGCGAGAACGAGACGGTCGTGCGTTCACCGGGGTCGAGTTCGACACGTTCGAACCCCTTCAGTTCGCGCACGGGCGTCACGACCGAACTGAACTCGTCGCACGCGAACAACTGGACGACCTCACTTCCGCGCCGGTCACCCGTGTTTTCGAGCGAAACGTCCACCGTCACCGGTTCGTCGGGACGAATCACGTCGGACGAGACGTCCACGGAGTCGTACTCGATGGTCGTATAGCTCAGCCCGTGACCGAACTCGAACAGCGGGTCGTACGACGGGGGATGTTCGTCCGCGCCGATGGGATGCGGGTGCGGAAGGTAGTTGAAATACGTCGGGAGGCAGTCCGCCGACCGAGGCATGGAGACGGGAAGCCGACCGCCGGGTTCGCTCTCGCCGAAGAGCGTCCGAGCGATTCCCTCGCCACCGACGGTTCCGGGATAGTACGCCATCAGTATCGACGGTACGGTGTCCGCGAGCCATTGCACGGCGAGCGGTCGCCCCGTGATGAGCACCGCGACGACTGGCGTCCCAGTCTCCTCGACGGCAGCCACGAGTTCACGCTGTGACTCCGGGAGCGACAACTGTGACCGAGTCGGAAACTCCCCAGTCTCACTCGTCGTATCCATCGTCGGTCCGAACTCGTGGAGATACCAATCCTCGCCGAGCGCGAGGACGGCGACGTCCGCGTTCGCCGCCGCTCGCGCTGCCGCGTCGATATCGTCCGGTTCGTTGATACCGCTCCCCCGTTCGTGGGTGACGGTGACGTCCTCACCGACGGCGTCACGAATCCCTTCGAGGACGGTGGTGCCCGGCACGCCGTCGGGGTCGTTGCTGCTCCACCCGCCGAGTTGGTGGACGATTTCGTCCGCGTTCGGTCCGCCGACGAACACCTCGCCGATATCGTCGGAAAGCGGTAGGAGGTCTCCGTCGTTCTGGAGCAGCGTCAGCGACTTTTCGACCGCCTCCCGGGCGACCCGCTGGTGCTCCGAAGAGCCGAGCAGGTCCTCCGCGGTTTCGGGGTCGACGTACGGGTCCTCGAAGAGGCCGAGTCGGAACTTCATCGTGAGGATTCGCTCGATGCTTTCGTCGATCAGGTCCTCCGAGAGTTCACCCTCCTCGGCGAGTTCGAGGACGTGTTCGGCGTGGTCGGTGCCCGCAACCGACGCGATGTCGAGTCCGGCGAGTCGCGTCTGCAGTGCCGCCTCGATGGGAGAGCCTGCGGTACGGTGTTCCGCGTAGAGTTGATCGACCCCGCCCCAATCGGAGACGAGGAGTCCATCGAATCCCAACCCTTCGCCGAGAAGTTCCAGCAGGTAGCGCTGGGAGCCGTGAACCGGTTCCCCGTCGATGGAGTTGTAACACGGCATGACCGATGCGACGTCGGCATCCAACGCTTCCTCGAACGGGGGAAGAAACACGTCGTGAAGCGTCTTCGTTGATATCTCGACCGGCGCGGCGTCTTCGCCGCGAGTCGGGGCACCGTATGCCGGGAAATGCTTGGCCGTCGCGGCGACGGTTTCGGGGCTCGGACCGTCCCCTTGATATCCCCGTACCTTGCTCGCGGCGAACTTGCCGACGAGATACGGGCTTTCACCGAACGTCTCCCCGACCCGACCCCATCGCTGGTCCCGTGCCACGTCACAGGTCGGGGAGTAGTTTTGCGCGGCACCCGTCGCCCGCATCTCCGTTCTCGTTACGGTGGCGACGCGTTCGGCGAGGTCGTCGTCCCACGTCGCCGCCAGACCGAGGTTGTTCGGGAACACCGTCGCCTCCTTGATGTAGGCGTGGCCGTGGATAGCGTCGGCACCGAAGAGGAGCGGGATTCCGAGCCGCGTGTTCTCCTTGGCGTGCCGTTGGAGTTCGTTCGCGGCTTCGATGGCCTCCGAAGCGTGTTCGTTCGGCGAACCGCCCCAACCGAACGGCGCGACGGCACCGACGTGGTGGTCGTCGATTTCGTCGATGACGTCTTCGATTCCGTGTGGCCCATCGTCGAGCGTCCCGATGTACGATCCAGTGAGCTGTCCGACCTTTTCTTCGAGCGTCATTCGGCCGATGAGGTCCGTGACTCGCTCTGCTGTCGAGACCGATGTCTCTGGTGGTGAATGGCTTTCTTCTTGCTCCGCCATGAGCTATATTTTTGTGTGACCTGTTAATAACCTTTTCTTGGGATACCGTCCGCCGCGTACATCGAGTTCGTCGCGTACACAGAGTTCGGTCCCGAACATCCATCCGACGAGGGTCCTCGGGTCGCTACGTGACTACGGACGGTGAGATCCGAGAAATTTCGACACTCACTACCGTCCGGGAATTCCGTCCCAAGACGAGGTGTAATCGATGTCCTCCAGCACGATCCGGACCGCCTCGATATCCTCGTAGACGGCACCCCAACTCCCGATGCTGTACGTTCCGTCCTCGTTCGCCATCTGGACTCGGACGAATCCCGCCAGTTCATCGTACGACGGACGTGTCGTCGAGCGATGCACGGAAGGATACAGTATGTCCGTGACGAGGCCGGTGATCTCGCAGTCCTCGTTACGATCGATCCAGAACCCGTGGACGGTAGCGGTAATGCGTGCGCCGTCGGCTTGGAGGGCGACGGCGTCACGGACGAACTCCTCTAGGGTCATGTAAACGCGTGCGACGTCCGAATCGACGTACACGGTGTCCCAGAGGGACCACAGACAGGTCTGAAAGTACCAGTGGAAGATGAACGAGAGGATGTAATCGTCGATGAGGACGCCGAACGGTCGGTTCGCCCAGTCGTTCGGCGTGAAACACGTCATCGTGCGGTCGACGATGGTCAGGAACGGGCCGGGAATATGACACACTCGAAGCTCCGAGAGGGTTTTTTCGAGGTCGATAGCCGTGAGCCAGTCGTCGGACTCACCGTCGGGATACACGGTGGCCCGCACCACGACATCGCGTTTGCGTGCGTCCTGTAACGCGTTCGTAAGCGCTTCGAACTGCTCGACGGTCACCGAGAGTTGGATGAAACTCTCGGCATCACGGATGAGGTCTCGGGCGCGGTCGATGACGGTATCCTCGTGTTTGACCACGCTCACCATGTGTGAACTGAGCGACGGCCGCCGCCATCGATCCTCGATGGCGTCCGCCGCTTCGTCCATCATCTGGCCACGGGAACGGAGTTTCTGGAGGATCGACACGGGGTCCTTCGGGCGAGCGTGGAGCGTGTCCTGTTCGAGGGTCTCGATGTACCCCTTTTGTTCTAGCGCCCGCAACACGTCGTAGATTTGGGATACCGGGACCGAGCACTGATGTGCCACCTCCACGGCGGATGCCATCCCCTGTTCGAGTAACGTGACGTACGCATCCGACTGATACGCCGTCAACTCCGCTTCCTCGAGGGCTTCCCGGAGCCTGTCATCGTCCATGTCCAATAGACGCGCAGTCCCCACGAATAAATTTTCTCACTGTTTGGAGAGATATTTTCATATAGTTTCGCACGTGATAAACGAATTCGAATTCCGTCTCACGTTCTACAGACCTGGATTCGTATGACGACCGAACCAAGTTATTTCTCGATAATCGACTTTAGAACGACCGTATCCAATCAGATTTAGTTTGAAAGTGGATGTTTGTCTATTGATTCATCGAATAATGAGTATAGAGTATTCAAACCACATATTTTATTATCAAGAGGATTCTATCATTGATAGTAGTATAATGATGGACAATGACAGAGATCTCCGAAACATGATTAATCGTCGGCAATTTGTCGGTCTCACCGGAATGGTAGGTGCGACCGCACTCGCGGGCTGCACAGGTAATTCCGATGATGGCTCCTCGAAGGGCGGTTCTGGCGACAAGAATGTTCACGATGTAAAACACGTGGATATGGCAAATCAAGTGCCACAGAACATTCAGTGGAACATCAGCAACCCGTCGAGCGCCGCACAAATCTCACACTACTACCTCTTCGATGCGTTCGCGAAGTACAATTACGCGAAAAGCAAACTCGTCCCCTACGGCATCACCGATTGGGAGTTCGGTGACAACACGTTCAAACTCACCCTCCGCGACGGCCTCACGTGGGCGAACGGCGACGACGTGACCGCCGACGACATCGTTACCCAACTGAAACTCGGGATGTACACCGGTTCCGGGTACGGGGATTACACGAAATCGGTCGAGGCAAAGGACGACAAGACCGTCGTCATGCACCTCGAAAACCAAGTCAACAAATCCATCGTCAAATTCCAAGTCCTCTCCGACAACCAGATTCGGCAGCCGAAAAGCGTGTTCGGCAAGTACGTCGATAAGATCGAGAAGAACGAGAAGGAAGGGACGCGAGCCCTCCAGGACTTCGCGTGGAAGAAGCCGATTGCGAGCGGTCCCTTCGAGTTCAAGCAGGCGACGACGCAGGAACTGGTGCTCACACGGCGGGACGACCACCCCGACTCGAAGAACATCAACTTCAAAACCTACGCCTTCCGGTACATCAACGGGAACGAGCAGGCTCACCAGTCGATGATCGCCAACCAACTCGACTCGGTGTACAGCATGTTCACGCCGCCGCGAATCGTCAACCAACTCCCGAAGAACTGGCAACAGGTCAAAACCCCGGCGAACTGGGGCTACGGGTTGGTTCCCCAGATGGACCACAAACACACCGGAGACCGCGCCGTTCGACAGGCCATCGCGTACGTCATCAACCGCGATGCGGTCGTGAAAAACGCCGCACCGGAATCGAAACAGGCACCGAAATACTCGATCGGAATTCCGTCGGGCGACCAGGAGCGCATCCTCGGGGATTCGGCCAGCAAGTTCGAAACCTACGGCCAGGCGAGTTCCGAGACGGACAAGGCCGCCAAAGTGCTGAAGAAGGCGGGATACAAGAAACAGGGCGGCAAGTGGCACGACAGCAATGGAGACATCGTCAACCTCCCCGTTCAGGTGCCATCCGACTGGACGGACTGGGTGACCGCGGCCCAAACCATCGTGGACCAGTTGAAGAGCTTCGGGTTCAAATCGTCGGTCGATTCCCGTAGCTACGGGACGCTTTCGGGACAGGTTTGGGCGAACGGGGACTTCGTCCTCGCGTCCGGGTCGTGGCTTCCGGGCGGCGCGCAAGCGTCGTTCCCGTACTTCTCGCTCCGGTACCAGTTGCTGGAGAACAGCGGGTACACGTACAACTACCCGCCAGCGAACCAGAGTCGTGGCGGGAAACACGCCGACGCGACGGTCCCGTCCCGAACCGGTTCGGGCAAGATGACGATCAACCCGGCAAAACGCTTGCAGGACCTCTCACAGGCGACGGACGAGAAGAAGATCAACGAGATCATCCTCGATCTGGCGTGGGTGACGAATCAGGACCTCCCCATCCTCGCCGTCGCAGAGAAACAGGACCAGTCGTTCCTCTCACGCGACCACTGGGAGGTCCCCGAAGACGGCTCCGATATCGAGCAGGTCAAATGGCCCGAATCGTGGGCGGTCCGGTTCGGCAAGAACAACTACAAGCCGTAGTAGTCCAACGGCAGGTGAGTCCCCCACCATCTTTCTTCGGACGGGGCTCGGTATTTCACTACGGCACTCCGGCGGAACGAAAATCTGTGCAAACATTTATTTACGATCGATGTCCAATTTGCATTGGGTATGAGAGACAAATCCATAGGCAGCAGTGACGTATTTAAATATCGGCGCATTCGTATGCCGGAAGATACCACGGGAGGGGTCACACCCGCTGGATGTGGTCTCGACCTCGGTTCGAGGAGTCTTTGCTCCGGATTCGAGCGAACGAACGGGACCGAATATTCGAATTTGGCATGAGAAGTACACGATAGTGATAAGTTTGTAATATGGTCAATTATTACCTGAAACGGACGGGACGAGCGATCTTCACGCTGTGGCTGGTCGTGACGCTCACGTT
>NZ_JAMYJX010000008.1:0-183491 GCF_024136965.1 Haladaptatus sp. AB618
AACGTGAGCGTCACGACCAGCCACAGCGTGAAGATCGCTCGTCCCGTCCGTTTCAAATAATAGTTGACCATATTTTCGGTGTAGTATGTTTCCTAGTATTATAATAGTATGTACCAGTGTGTTACTTGCCCGAATAGTTCATCTTACCCATCCGTGGGAGCCAGCTCTCGGGCCATCGGACTTTGGACGCATCCGAACCCTCTTCGGGGATATCCCACACGTCCCCGGTGAGGAACGACTGGGTCTGTTTCTCCGCGATAGGGAGCATCGGAAGGTCCTGGTTCGTCACCCACGCCTGTTCGACGGCGATCGTTTTGACCTTCGAGTCGGACGTCGCGTGTGACATCGCCTTCAGGCGTTCCGAGGGATTGACCGTCAACTCGCCAGATCCGCTCCGTTTCGGCACCGTGACTGTCCCGTGTTTTCCACCGCGGTCCTGATTCGCCGGTGGGTAGTTGTACGTGAACCCGCGGTAGTTCTCCAGCATCATCTGGCGCAACGAGAAGTACGGGAACGTCGCTTGTCCACCACCGGGGAGCCAACTGCCGGACGCGAGGACGAAGTTGCCGTTCGGCCACACTTGGCCCTGGAGGTTGCCGAAACTCCGGCCGTCCATGCTCGATTTGAACCCGAAGCTCTTGAGCTGATCGACGATGGTCTGGGTCGCCGTCACCCAGTCCGACCAACCGGACGGCACCTGAACGGGAAGGTTGACGATGTCTCCGTCGCTGTCGTGCCATTTTCCTCCCTGTTTCTCGTAGCCCGCGTCCTTCAGCACTTTGGCGGCCTTGTCGGTCTTCGATTCGGCCTTCCCGTAATCCGTAAAGTCGCTCCGCGCGTCGCCGATCCACTTGTCGACCGCAGTCGAAGCGATACCGGCGGAGAGTTCCGCTGGCTTCTTCGAGGCGGGTCCAGCGTTCTTCACGATGGCGTCGCGGTCGAGGACGTACGCGATTGCCTGCCGAACCGCCCGGTCACCGGCGTGCTTGTGATCGAACTGCGGCACGAGTCCGTAGCCAACGCCCGATGGGAACTTTATCTGTTGCCAGCTTTTCGGCAACTGTTGGAGGATGTGCGGTGGCGTGAACGCGGTCGCGACCGAATCGATCCGGTTGGATATCATCGCGTTGTACACCGACTGGTTCCCGTCCATGTACAGGTACGAGTACGTCTTGAAATTGATCTTGTCCGAATCGGGGTGGTCGTCACGGCGCTTCGTCACCACCTGCTGTTGACTGGTGCTGTCGAACGCGAACGGTCCACTTGCGACGGGGTCTCGCCACGCGAAGTTCTGGAGTTTGTGTAGTCCCTGTTTCTCGTTCTTCTCGATTTCGTCCAGATACTTCCCGAAGACGCTCTTTTTCTGCTGAACGAAGTTGTTGCTGAGCACTTGGAACTTGACGATGGTCTGATTGACCGGTTGCGAGAAATGCATGACGATGGTCGAGTCGTCCTTCGCCTCGATGGACTTCGTGTAGTCGCTGTATCCCGAACCGGTCTTCATCCCGAGTTTTAGCTGGGTGACGATATCGTCTGCAGTCACCTTGTCACCGTCCGCCCACGTCAGGCCCTTTCGGAGTTTCATCGTGAACGATTTGTCGCCGAACGACCAGTCGGAGATCGCGTACGGGACGAATTCGTTCTTCCCGAGGTTGTACTGTGCGAAGCGGTCGAACAGGAGATTCTGTGATGCCTGTGCGTAACTCGACGGGTTCGACGGGTTCCACTGGATGTTCGTCGGCACCTGATTTACGCGACTGATGTGCTGGACGTCGTGGATGTTGCTTCCGTCACCGTCGCCCCCTCCACTCCCGTCGCCGTTATCACCGTCGTTCGACCCGTTACCACTGCAACCTGCCAATGCGGCCGCACCGGCCGTTCCTGCCACCGTAAGAACGTGCCGACGGCTACATACGTCACTATAGCTCATAGAGCGGTCTCTCATGGTCCAATAAAACCAGCACAGTGATTATAGATAAATGTTTCCACACCATCAACCATTATTCTCTTTTCATTGCGGAGAGCCGAACTGAAACAGCACGACGACCTCATTTGCTTCCCATCGGAACTGTTTGCAAACTTTCTTGCCCCGAAGGGGCAATACGGTGGTATGAACAGCTACGATCGGTTCTGGGAACTCGTGTACGGCGCACGAAGATATCTACAGTTGGTTCTCTTTTTCCTGCTGTTCCTGCTCGTGCTCTCGGGAGTCGCCCTCGTGTTCGGACAGTCGGAGGCGGCGTCGGCCACGATGCTCCTCCTGGATATCATCCTCGTCCTCGCCCTCGGTGCCGTCACCCTCGTCATGCACTGGTACAGCACCAAACGCCACATCCAGAATCGGCAGTGAGGTTTCGATTTCGGGGGCGCTTTTCACTGCTCCTCGTTTTCACTTCCCTTTGTAGTTCATCTTTCCACGACGCGGAAGCCACGTGTGCGTCCACCGTACCTTGGAGACGGTCGCTCCCTCCTTCGGAACGTCCCACTGGTCGTCGGTGAGGAACACTTGGGTCTGTTTCTCCGCGACGGGGAGTATCGGGAGGTCCTGATTCGTCACCCACGCCTGCTCGGTTGCGATCGTTTTGACCTTCGAATCCGAGGTCGCGTGTGACATCTCCTTCAGGCGCTCCGAGGGATTGACCGTCAACTCGCCCGACCCGTCCCGCTTCGGCACCGTCACCGTACCGCGCTTCCCGCCACGGTCGGGGTTCGCCGCCGGATAGTTGTAGGTGAACCCGCGGTAGTTCTCCAACAACATCTGGCGCAGCGAGAAATACGGGAACGTCGCCTGTACGCCGCCCGGAAGCCAACCGCCGGAGGCGAGGACGAAGTTGCCGTTCGGCCACACCTGGCCTTGGAGATTGCCGAAACTCCGTCCGTCCACGTTCGATTTGAACCCGAAGCTCTTGAGTTGATCCACGACGGTCTGGGTCGCCGTCACCCAGTCCGACCACTCCGACGGGACTTGTACGGGGAGGTTGACGACGTCGCCGTCGCTGTCGTGCCACGTACCACCCCGTTTCTCGTAGCCCGCGTCCTTCAGGACCTTCGTTGCTTTCCCCGTTTTCGACTCGGATTTCCCGTAATCCGTGAAGTCGCTCTGCGCGTCGCCCAACCACTTGTCCAGCGTGTCGGACGCGAGTCCGGCGGAGAGTTCCGCTGGCTTCTTCGAGGCGGGTCCAGCGTTCTTCACGATGGCGTCGCGGTCGAGGACGTACGCGATTGCCTGTCGGACCGCCCGGTCGCCCGCGTGCTTGTGATCGAACTGCGGCACGAGTCCATAACCGACGCCGGACGAGAACTCCACCTGTTGCCAGCTATCCGGCAACTGTTCGACGATGCGTTTGGGCGCGAATACGGCACACGCGTCTATCTGGTTCGACGTCATCTGCTGGTGGACGGCCTCGTTGCCGCCGCCGATGTACCGGAAGACGTACTTCTCGAAGTTGATCTCGTCGGAATCTGGGTGGTCGTCACGGCGTTCCGTGACCAACTGCTGTGGACTGGTGCTCTTGAACGCGAACGGTCCGCTCGCGATCGGCTCTTTCCACGCGAAGTTCTGAAGCTTCCGCAGACCGTTCTTCTCGTTCTTCTCGATTTCGTCCAGATACTTCCCGAAGACGCTCTTTTTCTGCTGGACGAGGTTGTTGGCGAGGACGTGAATCTTGACGATCGTCCGATTGACCGGTTGCGAAAAGTGCATGACGACGGTCGAATCGTCCTTCGCCTCGATGGACTTCGTGTAGTCGCTGTAACCGGTTCCGGTGTGCATTCCGAGTTTCAGTTGGGTGGCGATGTCGTCGGTGGTCACGTCGTCACCGTCCGCCCACGTCAAGCCGTCCCGAAGTTTCATCGTGAACGATTTGTCCCCGAACGACCAGTCCGTGACCGCGTACGGGATGAACTTCCCTTCTCCGTGGTTGTACTGTGCGAAGCGGTCGAACAGGAGGTATTGGGACCACTGTGCGACGCTCGATGGATTGGACGGGTTCCATTGGACGTTCGTCGGCACCTGATTGATGCGACTGACGAGTTGGACGTCGTAAATCCCGTCGCCGTTTCCGCCGCCGTTTCCATCGCCAGACCCGTTTCCGTCGCCGTCCGAGTTGCCGTTACACCCGGCGAGGGAAGCGACGCCGACGGTTCCCGCCATCGTGAGAACGCGCCGACGGCTAACTACGTTACCGTACCTCGTGGATTCGTCTCTCATAGCGCATTCGCTTCAAAATAGGGAAAGTAGATAAATATTCGCACGGCACTGGCCGAAACCCCTCTCGGAAATTCATTCCGCCGATGACTCGTCGATCAACCAGTCTACCGTCGCGTGAGCGATGGACCGAATCTCCTCGTCGAGCGGCGCGTCACAGTCGGCGAACTCCCGAAGCGGATCGACGGCCGACGGGTCACCGATGTGACCGAGCGCGGAGACGGCGTGAACTTGCACGGCTCTATCCGGCGTCGTCAGTCGATCACACAGCGGCGCGACCGCGTCGGCCACGGCGTCCGGGTGCTCCTCGCTGATGAAACTGATCGCGCCGACGCTCGCCGACAGCACCGCCCCGGAACCGTCGCGGACGAGCGAACACAACCGTGATGCGTGCGGAAGGACGGCTTCGGCGTCGATGCTCGCCACCTCGTAGACGACGTTCGCCACGACGGTTCGCGCGGTGGTCTGTCGTTCCATCTCCTCCCTCGAAACGCTGGCGAGGTGTTCCCGTGCCTGCGTGTTAGGGGCGGCAGTGGCATCCTCGACCGGATCCGTCGGCTCTGTCGCCATCACCGCCACGAGTTCGTCGGCGTACGGGACGAACCATTCAGCGTGGTCGATCGCCAACACGCGAACGACGTCCGCCGCCAGCGCCGGGATCAGCGGCGTTTCGTGGGTCAGCAGGGAGAGGAGGTCGGGAATCGCGTCCTGAACAGCCGAGGGGGTGTCGTCCGCGACGGCGGCGAGGATCAGCAGCGACTCCCTGAGCACGACGATTCGATCGTCGTCGAGAACTGCCACGAGCGTCGGAATCAGCGGTTCGACGGTTTCGAGGTCGTCCGCGGCGAGTGCCGAAACGATTTGCGCCGTGTGGGTCCGCACGAGGTTCTCCTCGCTTCGGAGTCCCTCCCGAAGGGTGTCGATTTCCACGTCGTCGGCCGAGACCGTTTCCGGGTCGAGTTCCATCAGTTGGTCGTGATCGCCCGTCATTCGACCGAATACAACGAACCTCGGGTAAAATACGTGACGGTCGCTCGACTCCGCTCAGTCGAGCAGTTCGTCCAGACGGCGCGCGATTCCCCGTCCGATGGCTTCCATCCCGGCGTCGCCGGGGTGGAGGATGTCGGCCGTCAACGCCGTCGGTTCCATCAGGTCCTCGCCCGCGATGACGTGCAAATCGTCGTGCGACGAGTCGGCGACGATGGTTCGTAGTGCCGAGCGGAACGCCGTCGCGCGCTCCGCGTCGTCGCCGCGAATCACGTCCGCGTGGTACGGAAACAGCGTCACGCAGGCGACCGGGCGGTTCGGATGTACGTCGGCGACCGCATTCACGAGCGTGCCCGCGCGTTCGCAGAACTGTGCGAGCGTGAACCCTCGGTTCGCCATGTTCACCGAGAGAGCGAGGGTCGCTATGTCCCAGTCGTCGCGTCCGGCGAGATGCTCGGCCATCGCGGATTCGCAGAACGCCGACCCCGAACAGCCCAGGTTCAGCGCGTCGAGTCCGAGTCCTCGGGCGACGCGAGCGACGTAGGTCAGATGCGTCGCCGAAGCCGATGCACCCTCCGTGATGGAGGTTCCGTAGGCGAGATAGCGGCGGGCGGGGAGTTCGTCGGCGGTCGGCGGTCGGCAGTCGCCCGTAACGCCGTGGATGGCGACCGGTGCCCACGCCTCGAACCGAAGCCGACAGACGCGGGGGGAGAACGCTCCGGCCCGGGTCGTCGCGTCGTCGAGAAGGGGAATCCGCTCCGGGATGACGAACTCGAACGTCGTCGGCGTCGGGCCGAGTTCGAGCGGTTCGGACGGCTGAAACTCGCCCCAGAACGGCCGAAAAACGGTCGTTTCGGCCGCCGAGAGCGTCACGGCGACGACGGCGTCGTCGCGCTCGGGCACGAACCGAACCTCACAGCCGGTCGGGTGGCGGAGCCGTTCGCGGGCATCGACGTTCAGGTTCTCCCCGACGGATGCCGGGACGCGACACAGCTGGTCACCGGTTCCGGCGCTTTCGGCGGTTCCGGTGGTTCCGTCGGTTCCGGTGGTTCCGTCGGTTCCCGCTCTCCCGTCCACCCAGTCGGCGGGGACCGTTTCGGCGACGTTGTGCAACGAGACGCTCGGATACGTATCGGAGTGCATGTGAATTGGTACCACCTTGGTGGAAGCGGATGATAAGTGTGTGAGAAACGGGTGGCGTTCGCCGGAGGGTTTTTCCTCCCGCTCATCGTGGGGAATAGTATGTCCAGCAGATCACCCGACAGCGTCGGCGTCCAAAGCGTCGTGTTCAAATCCCGGTCGCTCGCGGACCTCCTCGACACGCTCGAAGACACGGATATCGACTCCCTCGAACTGTGGGGCCACCACCTCTCGCCCGAAAACGACGACGCGACCATCGCGGCGGGGAAGGAACGCATCGAGGATTCCTCCGTGGAGATTTGTGGCTACGGCGTCGTGGACCTCGAAGACACCGGCGAGGCGCGTGAGCACTTCGAGTTCGCCGAGGACCTCGGCGCGGGGTACGTCACCGTCAACTACCCGCCTGCTCGGGACGACGTGACCGAGGAACTCGTCGAACTCGCCGAGGAGTTCGACCTCGACGTCGGCATCCACAACTACTCGACCGTCCACCACGACGACCTCTCGACGGTGTTCTCGGACATCGATGACGTTCGATCGGTGCTGGACCGATACGACCACCCCCGACTCGGCGTCTGCATCGACACCGGCCACTTCCTCGTGATGGACGAGTCGCCGGACGAGGTGATTTCGGCCTTCGACGACCGGATCGTCGCCGTCCACCTGAAGGACACCAGCGACGACGAGATCGAGGACCTACCCGGTGCCGGAACGCTCGACCTCCCGACTGTTCTCGGCCTCCTCGACGAACACGCGGACGTGGACGCGCCGCTAGTGATCGAGTACGAACTGCCCGACGACCGCGTGCTCGACGCTCTTCGTGAGGCCGGGAACAACATCCGAACCGCCGCCGAGCAGTAACCATTCACTTTTTTCGAAGGCCGACCGCAACGAGCGATGAAAACGATTCCGCGTGGATCACGAAGTCCGCGGTCCGCGGTCACAGTCCGCGGTCACAGTCCGCGGTCATAGTCAGCGGTCAGCGCTCGGCGCTCTCCAGTAGTCCTTTCATGTAGCCGACGGCGAAGAGGCGGCCGTTCATCTCGTAGCCGGGGTTTTCGTTGGGTTCGCCCGCCATCGTCGGTACGTGATCCGGACGAATCGGGCCGTCGAAGCCGACGTCCGCGTAGGCTTCCATCGCGGCGAGCATGTCAGTCGGACCGTCGTCGTGCCACGTTTCCACGAAGCCGTTTTCGGTCTGTTCCACGTCGCGGAAGTGCACGAAGTTGATGCGGTCGCCGAAGCGGCGGATGGTCGCCGGGACATCGACGCTCATCGCGGCGAAGTTCCCCTGGCAGAACGTGATACCGTTGTACTCGCTCTCGTAGCAGTCGAGCACGCGCTCGTAGGCGTCCGGGGAGTTGATGATGCGCGGCATCCCTCGAACGTCGTCGATCGGCGGGTCGTCGGGATGCAGTCCCAGTTTCACCCCCGCCTCCTCGGCGACGGGGACGACTTCGGCGAGGAACGATTCGAGGTTCGTCCAGAGTTCCTCGGCCGTCGTGTCCGCCGCGGCGGGGCGTGGACCGCGCCGCATCAGTTCGTCGTCGTAGGCGGAGGTGCGCGAGTCGCCACGAGCAGGGACGGTCGTCGACGTCCGCGCCCATCGCAGTCCGGCCATCCAGTCGTAGCAGACGACCGGGATGTCGAGCGTTCCGAGGTTGCGCAAGAGGGTTTTGAACCGGGCGATTTCCTCGTCGCGTCCGTCGGTCGCCAAACGCGTCGCGTCCGTGAGCGGGACCCCGCCCTCGAACGCGGCGATTTCGAGGCCGTGGTCCTCGAAACGGGTCTTCATCCGCAGGAGTTCATCGAACTCGTAGGGACGGCTCCCGTCGCCGAGTTCGAGCGTGTGGACCACGACGTGTTCGATGCCGATCTGTGCGGCCTGTTTCCACCGTTCACAGGGTTCGGGTGGAAGCACGAGTGCGGGTTTGATAGGAAGTCACCGGTTCAAACACTCGCGGCCGGGACCGAAATAGTATCGATTGGCGGGGGTTTGATAACCGCGGGGAGGGGAAGAATTATATCGTCGCATCGAAATTCAGTAGCCAGTATGCAGACAGCCACCCTTAGTGGGAGCTGGGAGTTTCGACGCCACGGTAGCGAAAACTGGCACAAGGCAACCGTTCCCGGCGGAATATACGGCGATCTACTGAACGCGGGTCTGATCGACGACCCGTACGAACGGGATATCGAACTGGACGTACAATGGGTCGGAGAATCCGACTGGGAGTATCGCCGGACGGTCACCTTCGACGAGGAATTCTTCGACCACGAACGGATCACCCTCCAGTGTGACGGTCTCGACACCGTCGCGACCGTCGCCGTCAACGGCGACGTCGTCGGCGAGAGCGATAACATGTTCCGGGGGTACGAGTTCGACGTCGCCGACGCCCTAACGGTCGGGGAGAACGAGATTCGCGTTCGATTCCGCTCGCCGGTGGAGTACGCCGCCGAACGCTCGGCGGCGCACCCGTACGACGTTCCGACGCTCCGCTACCCCGTGGACCAACCCGCCCGGAACTTCATCCGGAAGGCCCAGTGTCACTTCGGGTGGGACTGGGGGCCGTGTCTCCCGACGGTCGGCATCTGGCGCGACATCCGATTGGTCGCCCATTCCTCGCCACGAGTCGAGTACGTGACGCCGGTACAACGCCACGGATCGGAGAACGTCGAACTCGACGTTCGGGTCGGCCTCTCGGTCCCGACGGCTGGCGAGTACACCGTAACGGCAGCGGTCGATGGAGCGGTCGAAACCCGGGAGGTATCGCTCGATTCCGACGGCGAAGTCGAGTTGTCGTTGACCGTCGAAGACCCCGACTTGTGGTGGCCGTCCACGCACGGCGATCAACCGCTGTCCGACCTCGACGTGACGGTCCAGGGCGCGGAATCCCACTCGGTGACCGAGCGGATCGGGTTCCGTGAGATCGAACTGGTCCGCGAACCGGACGAGGACGGCGATGGCGAAGGGTTCCATTTCCGAGTGAACGGCGAACCGATCTTTGCCCGAGGAGCGAACTGGATTCCGGCGGACGCCCTCTACCGAAACGTGACGACCGAGGTCTACGACGACCTGCTGTCGAGCGCCGTGGACGCGAACATGAACGCGATTCGCGTGTGGGGCGGCGGCTACTACGAGCGCGACGAGTTCTACCGACTGTGCGACGAGAAAGGACTGCTCGTCTGGCAGGATTTCATGTTCGCCTGTGCGCAGTACCCGGCCGACGACGAGTTCGTGGCGTCGGTCGAGGCGGAAGCGCGCTATCAGGTTCGGCGTCTCTCCTCGAACCCCTCGGTCGCGCTCTGGTGTGGCAACAACGAACTGGAAGTCGGCGTCGAGAGTTGGTTCGCGGACAACGAGAACATCGACCGGTTGGAAGCCGACTACGACCGACTGTTCCGCGAGACGCTGAAGGACGTCGTGGCCGAGGAGGACCCCTCGCGCCCGTACTGGTCCGCGTCGCCGTCCAGCGGTCCCGACCGTGTCGACCCGGAAAACGAGAACCGGGGCGACATCCACTACTGGGGCGTTTGGCACGAGGGAAAGCCGTTCTCGGCGTTTCAGGAAACTGAGCCGCGATTCGTCTCCGAGTTCGGCTACCAATCGTTCCCGTCCGTGGAAACAGTGGCCGACGTGGTTCCGGAGGATCAACACAATCCGACCGCGCCGCTGATGGAACACCACCAGCGCAACGAGGGAGGGAACAAGCGCATCCTGCAACGGATGGCCGACCACTTCCGGATGCCGTCGAACTTCGACGATTTCGTCTACCTGAGTCAGATTCAACAGGGAATGGCGATCCGAACCGCGGTCGAACACTGGCGGCGGTTGAAACCCCACTGCATGGGGGCAATCTACTGGCAACTCAACGACCTTTGGCAGTGCGCCTCGTGGTCGTCGGTCGAGTACGGCGGCGGGTGGAAAGCGCTCCACCATATGGCCCGCCGGTTCTACGCCCCGACGCTGCTTTCGATGGTCGAGGACGGGGACGACCTCGAACTGTGGCTCACGACCGACGGCACCGAACCATCCTCCGGAACGGTCGCCGTCGAAGCCGTCACGATGGACGGAAATCGACTGTTCAAGGGGGAGTTCGACGCGGAAGGAGGGGAGAGCGAAAGCGTCCGCATCGGTCGCATCGATATCGAGGACGCGCTCGGCGACGCCCCGCGCTCGGACGTGCTGTTTCGGGCGACGCCGCTCGACTTCGAGGCCCGCCCCGCGTTCCACTTCCTCGTTCCGTACAAACGACTCTCGCTGCCGGAAGCGGCGGTCGAACTGTCGGTGTCGGAGTCGGACGGGGAACTCACCGTCAGCGCGTCGGCCGCCGCGCTCTTTGTCGAGTTGCAGAACGACCGCGACGGGCGGTTCGGCGACAACTACTTCCACCTCGCTCCGGGCGAGGAACGGACGGTCGGATACGAAATCGATGGAACCGCCGACGGGAAAACGGTTGAGGAATCGATTTCGGTCCGTCACCTCGCGGAAACGTACTGAGTTAGGGCTTCGACAGTCGTGGCGTGGTGACGGAGCGGTCGTCCCGACTCCGTCTCGGCACTCGGTGCTCGGTGCCCGGCGCTCCGCGACAATGCGATCCGTACCGAGATATCCCGTTACGGCTCCGCTACTCCGGAGGATCACGCGCCTGTTGTCACGGGAAGTCATCGTCCGAGGCCGACGGACGACAGTAGCCACCGTATTTTATGTCGGATTGGGGATGAGATCGTGGCCACGGGACGAATCACGACCTCCGAATGGGCACGGGATGGAAGCGGAGGAAGTGCTGTACTCACAGGAGGTTTGATCATTTCAAACAATATGTGGTCGCACAGCCAGCGCCGTCGATTCGAGGGCGGTATAGCGTGGGAACTGGAGAGGCGACGATACGTACCAAGATCGCTTCGACGGGTTTGTTCGTTCGAAGAGTGGCGAACGGGACGCGTTTCCGAGACGGGACCCGTGGACGAACGGGGTTTGACATGGTCAACCAAAAGGAGCCAATACACGATTTGGTTTGATTTGATCAAACAATACCGATCGGAATCCGGGACGAAGCGAAGCGCCAGCGGAACAACGAACGGTAGCGTCAGGTGTATTCGGCCGATTAGGAGAGCCAACCGGAAAGCCATTACATAAATATGGTTGTAACAGCTCAGATCAGTTGATAAAGCGGACGAACGGTATCGAAGCGAATTTCGTTTGATCTGGTCAAATATACCGGTCGTACACCGTTGTGTCGGGACGACCACTGCCGGTCAGGACCGCCGTCGATCACGTGCGCCCACCGATGTTGAAGACGATCGGGTCGAACTGGCCTTTACATTATTATGCTTGTAAACATTTGGGTGAGAGGTTCCCACACCAAGGAAACGCGACCGATTACCATATGTAGAACCACATGAATGATTCGATATGAATATAGGTAATTATCAACTACCAAAGCATTTTTGTCCGGTACTTGGAACCGAAACTACACCCGGCGAAAAGAGAACGACGAGATGATATTACTATCAGACATTCGCACGGCACACGAGGTGATATCTAAATTTATGGTTCGTAGAGCCGACAAGAGGCCACGTATAGCGACTTTGAGCGCAGAAGAAGCCCACAACTGGTTCAGGACGTTGAATACCGAAATTAACGAGAATAATAACACCTCGTCGATCGACGGAAACCGTGTGTGTCTCACCGGGTTTGCCGGTTCAAAAACGCGACCGGAAAACGCTCCGGGGGATCATCGTGGTCAGCAACAGAGAAAAGAAAGGGATCGAACCGGTTATTCCGTCCGTTCCGATTCCGATTGACGGCCGAGCGGTTTCATAAAACCCCTGCGCGAAAGATTAGCACGCGAGCAGTACCGCCCAGCACGTTGCATCCAAAGTGTGACCGGACCGCCGTTGAGAAATAGGCAATATTCTGATGGATTGCTTTCGAACCGGTTCGAAAGCACGAAAGAGCGGCGGGGTTTCCGCTTCTCTCTCTCTCTTGACTTACAGTCGCGACAGGAGGACGTCTTCGTCCTCGATGCCTTCGATGACGTACTCCATGAACTGGTTCGCTTTCGCTCCGTCCACGAGGCGGTGATCGTAGGAGAGGTGGAGGTCGATCCGCGGGCGGACTTCGACCTCGCCGTCCTCGGTGGCGACGGGTTCGTCTCGGACCCGTCCGATACCCATGATGGCCACCTCGGGGTAGTTGACGATGGGCGTCCCGAACGTTCGGTGTTCGCCGAACGTCGCGAGGTTGGTCACGGTGAACGTCCCGTCCTGCATGTCGGCGGCGTCGATGGAGCGCTCGCGGGCCCCCTCGGCGAGCGTCTCCAACTCCCGGGCCACCTCCACGATGGATTTGCTGTCGATGTCCTTGATGACGGGAACCAGCAATCCGTCGTCGGTGTGGGTCGCAAATCCGACGTTGTAGTAGTACTTCTCCACGATTTCGTCGGTCGTGTCGTCGATGCTGGCGTTCACCATCGGGAACTCCTTGAGCGCCGGGACGACCGCCTTGAGCAGGATCGGCGTGTACGTGATGTGAACGTCGTGTTTCTCGTCCAGTCGCTCCTTGAGATCCACGAGTTCGGTCGCGTCGGCCTGGAACCCGGAGGTCAACTGCGGGACGACGGCCGCCGAGCGGGTCATGTTTTCGGCGATGCGCCCGCGAAGCCCCGAGAGGTCGCGCCGCTCGGCGCGCTCCTCGTCCTCGTCGATCGCCACCGGTTCGATTTCGGTCGTCGGGTGTTCGATGGCGTAGGCCGCTTGGCCCTCGGCTTCCGCCGTGCCGCCGCCCGACCCACCGGCGCGTCCGGAGAGACGCGCGTCGATGTCCTCGCGGAGCACGCGTCCGTTCGGCCCGGACCCGTCGATAGTCGAGAGGTCTACGCCCTCCTCGCGGGCGTACGCTCGCGTTCGTGGTGCCGCGAACACTCGCTCGTCGGCCGTCGCCGGGGATTGGGACTCCTCCCCCTCGACGTCGCTGTCGGCCTCCTCCTCGGCTTGCAGTTCCTCATCTTGGCTCTCCTCCGTTTCTTCCCCCGCATCTTCCGCTTCCGTTTCTTCTTCAGCCTCCTCGGTTTCCTCCGTCTCGCCTTCCTGCTCGGCTGTCTCCGTTTCTTCTTCAGGTTCCGCTTCCTCGGCTTCCGTTTCTTGCTCGGTGTCGGCTTCCTCTTGCGCTTCTTCGGCGGCTTCGGCCTCCTCCCCGCCGCTCGGCGGGGAGTCGGTTTCGATGACGACGAAGACCTCACCGACTTGCACGACGTCGCCGACGTCAACCTGCCGCTCGGCGATGGTGCCGGGACACGGCGACGGAACGTCGGTGACGGCCTTGTCAGTCTCGACCTCACAGAGCACGTCGTGTTCGTCGATGTCGTCACCCTCCTCGACGTGCCACTCCACGATTTCGGCCTCGGTCAACCCCTCGCCGGGGTCCGGGAGTTCGAACTCGTAGTCGGTCACGGCGACCACCTCGCTCTCGCAGCGACGGAACGGAGGGACTGTTTCGGACTGTGCTGTCGGTTCGTTGTCGTCGATAGATCAGAATTCATAACTCATCACCGCCTCGATCGCGTGTTTCGCCCGCTCCGCGTCGGGGAGATAGTCGTCCTCGATGTCGTTATCCGGGAAGTGCACGTCGTACCCCGTCGCGCGCTTGACGGGGGCTTTCAGCCTATCGAGGGCGTACTCGTTGACGAGCGCCGAGAGTTCGGCCCCGAGACCGAGCGTCCGGCGCGCTTCGTGGAGCACGACGCACCGGCCGGTCTTCTTCACCGACTCCAGAATCGTCTCAACGTCGAGCGGCGAGAGCGTCACGAGGTCGATGACCTCCACGTCGGCGTCCACCTCCTCCGCGGCGCTCTCGGCGTGGCGGACCATCGCGCCCCACGTCAGCACCGTCACGTCCGATCCCTCCTCGACGATCCGGGCCTCGTCAAGCGGGAGCGTGTACTCGTCGGTCGGGACGGGGTCGTCGAACCCGCGATAGATCCGTTTCGGCTCCATGAAGACCACCGGATCGTCACAGCGAATGCTCGACGCCAGCAGACCCTTGGCCTGGTACGGAGTGCTCGGACAGATCACGCGGACGCCCGGCGCGTGAATCTCGAACGTCTCGGTCGATTCCTGATGGTATTCGAGCGCCTTGATGCCGCCGCCGTACGGCATGCGGATCGTCATCGGGAGTTCGATATCGCCGCCGGTGCGCTCGTACATCTTGGCGACGGCGTACATGAACTGGCCGAACGCGGGGTAGAAGAAGCCCATGAACTCGATTTCGGGGACCGGGCGGTCGTCCCGCATCGCCATCCCAACCGCGGTGCCGACGATGCCGTTTTCCGACAACGGCGTGTCTATCACGCGGTCCGGCCCGAACTCGTCGAGCAGTCCCTCGGTTGCGCGGAAAACGCCGCCGAGCATCCCGATATCGTAGCCGAGGACGCGAGTGTCGTCGTCCCGTTCCATCTCCTGATGGAGTGCTCGGTTCACCGCCGTCACGATGTTCATATCTTCCGTTTCAACGCCGTCGTCGTCCGAATTCAGCGGTTCGAAATCGACGCCCAAATCGGGACCGTAATCGTCCCACTGCTCGGTGTCGAACGCGTCGCCGGAGAAATCGGTGAACGGGTTTTCCCCGTTCCGTTCGCGCTGGAACTCCGCCCGCTGGTGGGCTTCGCGCCACGAGGTGCCGTGCAGGTGGTGGTCGAACATCCGCATCGGGTCGGTTTTCGAAACGCTTCGCGCTTCCTCCACGGCGTCGTTCACCGCCGCGTCGATTTCGTCCCGAATCTCCTCGCGCCGGTCGTCGTCGAGGAGGTTTCGGTGGCCGAGATACGTCGAAAGCCGCTCGATCGGGTCGCGGTCGGCCCATTCCGATTTCAGTTCGTCGTCCCGATAGAGGTCGGCGTTGTCCGACGTGTTGTGGTTCCCCATCCGGTAGGTAACACACTCGATGAGCGTCGGCCCGCCGCCGTCTCGGGCGCGCTCGACGGCTCTGCTCGCGGCGTCATACACGGCGAGCACGTCGTTTCCGTCCACGCGTTCGTGCGGAATACCGTACGCTTCTGCCTTCTGTGCGAACGTTTCCGCCCCGGTCTGGCGCTCGGACGGTTCCGAAATCGCCCACCCATTGTTCTGGACGACGACGACGAGCGGTGCGTCGAAGACGCCCGCGAAGTTCAGCCCGTCGTGGAACGACCCTTCGCTGGTCGAGCCGTCGCCGATGAACGCCATCGAGACGGTGTCGCGGTCGCGGAAGCGGTCGGTCATGGCCGACCCGGCCGCGTTCGTCACGTTCACGCCGACCGGCGTGTAGTCCGGCGAGAAGTTGACGGGTGACTCCCAGTCGTCGAGTCCCTCCGCGATGGTTTCGGGTTCCTGTCCGGTCGTCCCGGCGACGATCTTGGCCATCGGTACGTCCCAGTGCAGGAGCGCGGCGTTCTGACGGTAGGTGTAGAAGATCCAGTCGTCCTCAGAGAGGGCGGCGGCGGCACCGAGCGGCGTGGCTTCCTCGCCGCGCTCACGCGCGACGAGGCTCGCCTCACCGCTCCGTTGGAGGTTCAACATCGTGTCTTCGAGCGTTCTGGTTCCCACCATCGTCCGGTACAGACCGAGGAGTTCGTCGTCTCCGAGGTCCGGTACGTCGGCACCGTCGAGGACGCCGCCGTCGTCGTCCAACAGTTGATGGAAGTCGCGGGACCGGGCCGCCTCGTCCCACGTCTCCTCAGACATGGTCGGACACCGCTGGGGAACGTGCTGGTACTTCCGGAACGATGCGACTCGGTGCGTTCGCCGTTAGGCGTGTCGAGTTCGGTGAGGGTGTCGGGTCGATCATGGTCCTGTATTCTCCGTCATCGGTCGCTGTTTCGCGTGTGAATCGCGTGATCGCGGGCGTTCGCGGCGGCTTCCTTCGCGGCCTCCGAGAGCGTCGGATGGGTGTGAATCGTCGCGGCGACGTCGTCCACGGTCGCACCGAGTTCCAGCGCGAGGCCGAACTCGGCAACTAGCTCGGACGCTTCGGGAGCGACGAGTTGCGCGCCGAGCAGATAGCCATCCTCGGCGTCGGCCACGACGCGGACGAATCCATCGTCGTCGTCCAGCGTCATCGCGCGGCCGTTGGCCTGCAGGGGCATCCCCCCGGTCGTTACGTCGTATCCGGCATCGACCGCCTCGTCCTCGGTCATCCCGACCGTGGCGATTTCGGGGTCGGTGAACACGACGGCGGGGACGGCCTGATGGTCGAGCGCGGCCGGTTCCCCGGCAATGACTTCCGCAACGACTTCGCCTTCGCGCATCCCTTTGTGGGCGAGCATCGGTTCGCCCGCCACGTCGCCGATGGCGAAGACGTTCTCGCGGTCGGTGCGGCCACGGTCGTCGGTTTCGATGAACCCGTCGTCGGTCGGTTCGAGGTCGATGGCGTCGAGGTTCACCGTGTCGGTGACGGGTTCGCGGCCGACGGCGACGAGCGCTTTTTCGGCCTCGTACTCGGTTCGGTTCCCGTCCTCGTCCTCCGTGACGACGGTGATTCCGCCGCCGTCGTCGGTCCACTCCTCGGCACCCTCGCCGAAGTGAAATTCGACGCCGAGGTCTTCGGCGCGCTCGCGGACGAGTTTGCTCGGTCGGTCGCCGTATCCGGGGAGGATTTCGTCCAGCATCTCGACGACTGTCACGTCGGTTCCGGCCTTCGCGTACGCGCCAGCGAGTTCCATGCCGATGTAGCCTGCACCGACAACCAGCAGCGAATCGGGCGCGTCTTCGAGCGCGAGGGCCTGCCGCGAGTCGAGAATCGGGTCGTCCTCGAACGCGAATCCGGGGAGTTCGACGGGGCGGCTACCGGTCGCCACGACGGCGTGCTCGAACGTCAACTCGTGCTCGCCATCGTCGGTCCGAACCGTGACCGTCGAACCGTCGGCGAACTCGGCGAGACCCTCGACGAGCGTCGCACCCGCCGCCTCACAGAGCTGTTCGACGCCGCCGGTGAGGCGGTCCACGACGCCGTCCTTCCAGTCCACCGTTTGGGCGAATTCGATGTCGGGGTCGGCGTGAATGCCGCGGTTCTCGCCGGTCGCCGCCTCGTGGGCCGCGTCGGTCGCCGCGATGAGTGCCTTGGACGGGATACAGCCGTAATTCAGGCATGTGCCGCCATAGGCGTCCTTTTCGATGAGCGTTACGTCGAAATCGAGTTGTCCGGCGCGGATGGCGGCGACGTAGCCGCCTGGTCCTGCGCCGATGACGACGACTTCCGTTTCGTCGGGGACGTGATTTTCTGGCATGTGATGGGTGGAATCGCGGTCGTTTTCCGGGCGTTTCGAGTTCGTCGTGTGCGACGGGAAGACGTAGGGAGCGGGTTCGATCTCGATGAATCCGGTCCCTGCTCACACGTCGGACGGGTTGGATACCGATATCCAGCGGGTAATTTCTGACGGCCCACCCGAGCCAACGAGCGAATCGGACGGGAAACGGGAACCGACGGACGGGGGTAATTACGGTGCTTTCGATAGCAACGATAAGAGACACACCCGCTAGCGATGTAGGGTTAGACATGGGACTCCGAGACCACGCCAACGAGGTCGCCAACGACGCCAAAGCGCGGACGATGACGGCGGCACGAAGAGCGCGTGGTGTCGGAGAAACAGTCGCGCGCAAAACGGCCGACACGGGATCGGAAGCGGGCGGCGAAGCGTTACGAACGGTGCGGGAGACCGTCGAGTCCGTCCACGGCCGCGTGGACGGGAGCGAGGGCGTCGAAGCCATACCGGAGCCATCGGTCGTCTCCGCGACGACCGACCAGGCGACGACGGCGCTCACGGTCGAAATCCGACAATTTCTCGACGATGTGGATCACCGGTATGCGGCCAAGAGCGCCTTTAACGGCGCTCGACAGGGGTATGCCGCCGGTCCGTACGGTGCGGTTCTCGGAGCGGGGGCGGGAACGGTGTATGGTGCGTACAACAGCACCAGGGACACCTTCGATCCGGAAGCCGCGAACCCGAACGAAGGCATCGATGTCGGGCAGTATCTGGACGGCATCGGACACGTGAGGACAGGGTACGAGGCTGGCAAGCGGTTCGGGACGAAGGGAAAGGTCGCCGGAGCGGCCATCGGTGCCGGCGTCTCGGTTCTCCCGTTGGTTCGCGAGCTATCCTCGATCGAACGGGCCGACGAGCCCCTGTCCCACTACGTCGATTCGATATCGCTGCCGAGCATCGACGGGATTTCCGTGAGGAGGCGATAACGGAACCGGCGAACACACTCCGGGCGAACGACGGCCAGCACGGCGACAGCGGTGCGTACGAGGGAATTTTCGGCCGATAGGGCCGGAACGATTTAGTCCTTCGCTGTGTTGTCGTTTTACCGAAGCGAGATAGGATAGTCACCGGCGGAAAGCCGTTTCCACGCGGGTATCTCGCCGGGAAACGAACGACGTGCGAGAGATTGTACACATGGAACTCGGAATAATTGGACTCGGTTCGATCGGTGGGAACTTGGCGAAGCAAGCGACCGAAAAGGACATCGACGTCGTCGGCTGTGATACGGCCGACCGCCCGGAACTGAAAGAGAAGGGCGTGACGGTACTCGACAGTGGGGAGTACGAGGAGCTGGCGAACCGCCTCGATGCACCACGGGTCATCTACCTGTCGCTCCCGGCCGGGGAACTGATAGACGAGCAACTGGACGAACTCGTGAAACACCTCGACGAAGGCGACGTGGTGATGGACGGCGGCAACTCCTTCTGGCGGGATTCGATGCGCCGGGAGGAGCGCGTGTGGGAGGACGGCATCTACTACCTCGACACCGGTACCAGCGGTGGCCCGCCGGGTGCGCGCGACGGGGCCTGTTTCATGGTCGGTGGCCGGGAGGAAGGGTTCGAAATCGCCGAACCTATCCTCGACGAACTGTCCGTCGATGGCGGACTGCTGCACGTCGGCCCGCCGGGAAGCGGTCACTTCGTAAAGCTCGTCCACAACGGCGTCGAGTTCGGGATGCTCCAGTCCATCGCCGAGGGAGTCGAACTGCTCGAAGCCGGTGATTTCGACGTCGATCTGGAGGACGTGTTCAACAACTGGTCCAACGGGTCGGTTATTCGAAGCTGGCTGGTCGAACTCATGCGCGACCAGATCGGGGAGGACAACTACGAGGACGTGCCGAACTACATCGAGGACACCGGCGAGGTGAACTGGCTGGTACAGGAGGCGTTCAAGGGCGAAACGCCGATCCCGGTCATCAGCCAGTCGGTCACCGAGCTGTTCAAGTCGCGTGGCAATCAGGAGCACGCCTACCAGGCCATCGCGGCGATGCGTCACGGTTTCGGGACCCATCCGTTCGGCGAGGACGACGACATCCTCAAGGAGCGTGTCACCGGACGCGTGGACAACGTGTCCCGCTCGCACCTGGAGAAGGACAAAGAGCGAAAGGAAGCAGTCCGACCGAAAGACCGCATGGACCTAGACGATTAAACCATGGCAAAACAGTTCAGCTACCGGCAAGGAGGCCACGACGTCAGCGTCTGGGCGGAAACCGAGGAGGAGACCGTCGAGGAGGCGAAGGACGAACTCGCGGACCGCGATTTCGACTTGGACGAGGGGGAAATCCGCGACAACATCCGCGTCATTCCGTCGCCGCGCCGGATCAAGAGTTCGGCCGAGGACGTGTTGATGGACAAGCGCCGCCGCGGCGGGATGGAGGCCGCCGAAGTGGTCGAGGACGGGATGGACGTCGGCCTCGGTACGGGAAGTACCACCGCGTGGGCCATCGCCAAAATCGGCTGGAAGATAGACGAGGGGGCGCTCACGAACGTTCGCGGAGTGGCGACGTCGCTCCAGTCCCACGAACTGGCGAAGGAAGTCGGGATTCCGCTGATAAACGTGGACGAGGTGACGGAACTCGACGTCGCCATCGACGGCGCGGACCAGTGGGACCCCGAGAACCCGCACGTCGTCAAGGGCGGCGGTGCCTCCCACGCACGGGAGAAACTCATCGACTCGATGGCGGAGAAACTCGTCATCGCCACGGACGACCAGAAACGATCGACGCCGTTGTCGTATCCCGTCCCGCTCTCGATCCTGCCCGAATCGCGGGAGGTCGTCAAGGAGTGGATTCGGGAGCAGGGCGGCGACCCGTCGGTGCGGTACGCGGAAAAGAAGGACGGCCCGCTGTTCACCGCGAACGGCAACCTCATCGTGGACTGTGATTTCGGCGACATCGAAAATCCGGAGAAGCGGGCGACGGAGTTGGCCCGAATCCCCGGCGCACAGGAACACGGCCTGTTCGTGAACATGGTCGATGAAGTCGTCTACGGCACCGACGACGACGTGAAGACGGTCCGGTTCTGAACCGCATCCCGACGACGCGGTTTCGCTCTTCTCGCGGAGGATTCGTTTCGGGCGACGACACGGGTTTCAGTCTTACCGCCCCCCAGCAGACCGGTCGAACGACCGGCCTGCTGTGGATTCCTGCAATCGTTTGTGATCTCCGTAGAATCGCGTGAAGTCGTCCGAGAGGGGGCGAAAATCAAGTATCGCTCTCGATTCGACGCGTTCCCGAAATCGCACCGCTTCCCGGGGTCACACCGTTTCCACGTGATTCCGGAGCGTTCCGATGTTCTCGATGTCGATTTCGATGCTGTCACCCTCCGCGAGCGTGAAGTCGTCCGGCGGGACGAGCGACGTGCCCGTCAACAACACCGCGATGTCGGGCATCGTGTCGTGTGCGTCGAGATAGGAGACGAGTTCCTCGCACGAACGGGCCATCTTCGACGTCGAAGTCGAACCGTCGAAGACGGTCTCGTCGTCGCGCCGGATGCGCATCGACAGTTCCAGTTCGCGCGGGTCGCCGACCGTCTCCGGCGAGGCGATACACGGACCGATGGCACAACACTTTTCGAAGACTTTGGCCTGCGGGAGGTACAGCGGATTTTCACCCTCCAGCGACCGACTGCTCATGTCGTTGCCGACGGTGTACCCGACGATATCGCCGCGCGCGACGACCACGGCCAGTTCGGGTTCCGGCACGTCCCACTCGGAGTCGGCGCGGATGCCGATGGCGTCGCCGGGGCCGACCGTCCGACTCGGCGTGGCTTTGAAGA
This sequence comes from Haladaptatus sp. AB618, assembly GCF_024136965.1. Classification (NCBI taxonomy): domain Archaea; kingdom Methanobacteriati; phylum Methanobacteriota; class Halobacteria; order Halobacteriales; family Haladaptataceae; genus Haladaptatus; species Haladaptatus sp. AB618. The sequence continues at coordinate 21,408 of NZ_JAMYJX010000008.1, forward strand.
ACAGTTCGGGGCGCTCGTTCTCGAACACGTCCTGATACATCGACCCCCGGCCGCTCTCCTCCTCGCGCGCGTCGTTGCTGGTCTCGTAGGTGACACCGGCCGCCCACACCTCGTCGGGGACGGTCGGACGCGGTGCATCCGAGGGCAGTCGGTTCGCGTCGAGCAGGGGCGCGTCGTCCAGATGAATCCGCGCCACGTCGTCGAGTCCCCCCTGAGTCGCGGTCGCGGCGAGCGCCAACTCGCGAACGGAGGCGATACCCGAGGCGGTCGTGAGGTCGTACACCTTCCGTTCCTCTCGTGCGAGCAGTCGGGGACCGTCGTCCGAAGGAATGCGATGGTATCGCATGGGAAAATATTCGCCCTTGAACCACATAGCTCCGACGGCGAAATCGGGGAGAAAAAGGCCACAAGAGTATTGTGGTGAGGGATTCGACCGCACGACCGAGCGACGGTTTGGCCACAAGAACGGAGTACCCCACGCACGTACTTTCTCCGATGCCCGAAACGTACAGCAATTACGTAGACGGAGAGTGGAGAGAATCGGAATCGGGCGAAACGTTCGAAGTTCACAACCCCGCGAATACCGACGAGGTCGTCGCGGAGTTCCAGCAATCGACCGCGGAGGACGCACGCGGAGCGGTCGAGGCGGCCGCCGCCACACAGGAGGAGTGGGCGGACACGCCCGGCGCGACCCGCGGCAAACTGCTGCGTGCGACCGCGAAGCGCATGGACGACCGCGAGGAGGAACTGACCGAGACGCTGGTTCAGGAGGAAGGAAAGACCCGAAGCGAAGCCAACGGCGAGGTCAACCGCGCCATCAACATCTTCTACTACTACGCCGAGCGAGCGATGGACTACGCCGGGGAGCGAAAACAGCCCAGTTCGCAGGGCCAGAACCTGTACACGGTCCGTGAGCCGATGGGCGTGGCCGGACTCATCACCCCGTGGAACTACCCCATCGCGATTCCGTCGTGGAAGAGCGCGCCCGCGCTGGCGACCGGCAACACCGTCGTCCTCAAACCCGCGATGGACGCGCCGACCGTCTTTGCGAAGGTAGTCGAGTGCATCGACGAAGCGGCCGACGAGGTCGGTGCCCCGGACGGAGTGTTCAACTTCGTCGTCGGGAGCGGCGAGGACGTCGGGAGCGCCATCATCGACCACGAGGAGGTCGATACCGTCTCCTTTACGGGAAGCCGAGCGGTCGGCGAGATGGTGTACGAGCAGGCCACCGACCAGCACAAGCGCATCCAGACGGAGTTGGGGAGCAAGAACCCGACCGTCATCGGCCCCAGCGCCGACCTCGAAGAGGCGGTGAACGTCGTCGGTTCCGGCGCGTTCGGCGTCACCGGACAGGCGTGTACCGCGACCGAGCGAGTCATCGTTCACGACTCGCTGTACGACGACTTCGTGGACCAGTTGGTCGAGTACGCCGAGGACCTCGACATCGGCCCCGGACTGGACGACCCCGGCATGGGACCGCACGTCTCGGAGAGCGAACTCGAATCCACGCTGGAGTACGTCGAAACCGGGAAAGAAGAGGGCGCGACGCTCGAATACGGCGGCGAACGCCTGGAGAACGGTGAGCACGAGAACGGCTACTTCGTCACGCCGACGGTCTTCACCGACGTGGAAAACGACATGCAGATCATGCAGGAAGAGGTGTTCGGCCCCTTCGTCGGCGTCACCTCCTACAGCGACTTCGACGAGGCCGTCGAACTCGTCAACGACGTGGAGTTCGGCCTCGCCGCAGGTATCGTCACGCAGGACCACTCGGAGGCGAACCGGTTCATCCAGGACGTGGACTTCGGCATCGTGAAAGTCAACGAGGCCACCACCGGCCTCGAACTGCACGTCCCGTTCGGCGGCATGAACGCCTCCTCCAGCGAGACGTACCGAGAGCAGGGTGAGGAAGGCATGGACTACTTCACCATCATCAAAACCGTCTACGACAACTACTAAGACGACTAGCAGAAGAAGAACCGTTTTTCACTTCGTACGACGGCGAGCAGGCGTGTTTGGGAGTTTTGCGATTGCAACTACTGAGAATACTACCTCGATTACTGAAATCGCAAACCTATCAAATACATCATGTCGTAGCGAACTGTCGAGGTATCACCACAATTTCCTCGTAACACCTACTGTTGAACCAGAATCAAATACCTCTCTTCGCCGCCGAAGTTCGGCTACAAATTTTACCAGGCGGGAAACCGTCGATAGTCGTATGCAGATTTCGAGAATCGAGTCCACGGAGTTCTCGTACCCCATCGAGGACGTGGGGACGGACGCCGGGTACAACCTCGTGTACGAACCGGGGTCGACGACGGAGCGCAAGTTGTTCGGGCTCAGGATCGAGACGGACGAGGGCGTCACCGGGGAGTTCGTCGGCGGGAACTCGCCCGCGTTCGCGCAAATCAATACGCTCGCGGACAACCTCATCGGACGGAATCCACTACGCCGCGAGCGGTTGTGGTCGGAGATGAAACGCGCGCTCCGGAAGTACGACCGGATGGGCATCGGACCGGTCGATATCGCGCTGTGGGACCTCGCCGGGAAACACTACGACGCGCCGATTCACGAACTGCTGGGCACCTACCGAACGCGACTCCCGGCCTACGCCTCGACGTACCACGCCGACGACAACGGCGGGTTGGACTCGCCACACGCGTACGCCGACTTCGCGGAGGAATGCCTCAAAATTGGATTCCCCGGCTTCAAAATCCACGGCTGGGGCGGGACCGACGAACGGCGCGACATCGACCGCGAAATCGAGACCGTCCACGCGGTGGGCGAACGCGTCGGCGACGAGATGGACCTGATGATAGACCCGGCCTGCGAGTACGAGACGTTCGGCGACGCGCTGAAGGTCGGGCGCGCGTGCGACGAGGAGGAGTTCTTCTGGTACGAGGACCCGTACCGCGACGGCGGCATCTCCCAGTACGCGTACAAAAAACTGCGCCAGCAGTTGGACACGCCGCTGTTGCAGACCGAGCACATCCGCGGGTTGGAACAGCACACCGACTTCCTGCGGAACGAGGCGACGGATTTCCTCCGGGCCGACCCCGCCTACGACGGGGGAATCACCGGCGCGATGAAAATCGCGCGCATGGCCGAAGGGTTCGGAATCGACGTGGAAATCCACTCGCCGGGTCCCGCCCAACGCCACTGCATGGCCGGAATTCGGAACTCCAACTACTACGAGATGGCGCTGGTTCACCCGGAGTGTTCGAACACGACGCCGCCGGTGTACGAGGGCGATTACGTGGACGACCTCGACGCCATCGACGACGAGGGAACCGTGCCGGTCCCCGACGGGCCGGGATTGGGCGTCGAGTACGACTGGGACTACATCGAGGAGAACAGGACGGGCGGACGAACCTACGAGTGACGACGCGCCGGTGACGACGCAACGGAACGTGATGGCTGACGACACGGCAGAACGGAATGTCCGACGACACAGCGGACGTGACGGCTAACGACGCAGCGAATACCGACGCGACGGAATTTCAGCGAACGGGGTTACGTCTCGCGTTTCTCGAAGAGACGGTAACTCAGAAGCGCGAACCAGACGCCGACACCGCTAGCGAGGAGTGCATCCAACGTGGTCGTCTGAAGCCACAGTCCCGTCGCGAACACGGCTTCGCCGAGGAGTATCGCGACGACCGTCGGAAGGTATCGGGCGGTCCGGTCACTGAGGGCGGCTTTGACGCGTGATTCCGATTCGGCGTCGGTGGATGGAAGGGGTTTCATTGGATGAGTAGCGTCTCGATGGTGACGGAGGAGACAGCGTAGGGACGGACAGCAACGCGGAAATCGAGGGAATATCGTGCGGCAGAATCGGACAACATCACTCTTGTCTACCCGATTCAGGTGGTTATTTCGCCATGAACCTTGCTATGAGTCCTCAATACCTGGACGTACGTCACATACTCCTCGCCATTACACCCCGGCATTTCACGACGCCACGACCGGACGTGTCGAATTGCCGCTCAGCGGATCGAAAAGGCGAGTATCGGTCGGTCAGCCATCCGACTTATGGCCCTCCATGGAGTAGTACACAGCTATCCCGTGCCAACAATATTCCTCATTAGAATCGGAGCAAAAAACCTTTGAGAGCCGGTCAAGGGACGTATACCAATGGAAGTGACAACAGTTCAAGAACAGTCCTCGTCGCGGAGGGCCGTTCTACTCTACTGCCTCATCACGTCGATTTTCGTCGTCGGAGTGCTGGCCCCGATCTACTTTTCCGTTCCCTATCTCCGCGTCCTCAAGACGGCCGTCCTCCTCGTCGTGGTCGCACAGGTCGGTCGGCTGTTCGTCTCGGCGCTCGTCTCGATACAGGCATCACACGCCACTCCGTCGTTCCCATCGGACGATGACGAACTTCCCACGGTGAGCGTCGTCATCCCGGCGTACAACGAAGCGAGCGTCCTGGAGGGAACCATCGACGCGTGTCGAGCGGTCGATTATCCCGAGCACAAGCTCGAAGTGATCGTCTGTTACGAAGCCGATTCGACCGACGAAACCGCCGCTATCGCACGGCGGGCGGCCGCGGACGACGGGCGAATCGTCGCGGTCGAACGCGACGAACCGGGCGGCGGAAAGGCGAAGGCGACGAACTACGCGCTCACCTACGCGACCGGCGAGATAATCGCCAGCATCGACGCCGACCATCAGTTCGATCCGGCGGCGCTCCGGCGAGCCGTCGGGTGGTTCGAAGCCGACGACGATATCTGGTGCGTGAAAGGACGATGCTACGGCCGGAATCCGAGTGATTCGCTCATCTCGCTTCACGCGACCGTCGAACGCCACGTCACGGAGCGGGCCGACCTCGTCGCGCGCTCGCTCTGGAACGGGTTCAGCATCTTCGGCGGGGGACAGGCGTTCTTCCGCCGGGACGTGTTCGAGCGACTGGGTATGTTCGACGAATCCGTGCTGGTGGAGGACATCGACATGTCCACGCGGATCCACCTCGCCGGGAAGGAGATAGTCGTCGATCCGTCCATCATCACGTTCGAGGAACACCCCGCGACGGTGGCGTCGTGGTGGAGTCAGCGAAAACGATGGGCGCGCGGATGGTTACAAGTGAGCAGTCGCTATCTCGCCTCGGTCGTCACCTCGCCACAACTCTCGTGGCGAAAGCGCCTCGACGGCATCTACACCTTTTCGAACACGCTCATCCTTCCGTTTCTCGTCGTGGGGCTTCCCCTCCCGTTCATCCAACTGTTCCTCCCGGTTACGTCGTACGTCCCGTACAGTCAGGTCATCTGGACGGTGCTCGGTGCCTTTCCGATACTCACCGTCCTCGCCGTCTTGCTTCGGGACAGATACGAGGGGTTGCCACACTCCCGGTGGGAGTACGCCGCCGCGTTCACCCTCGGCGTGTATCTCATCCTGAACTCCGTCGTGTACATCGTCGCGTTCATCGACGAGTACGTCCTCCGCAAACCGGCGGTGTACGTAACGACGAGCCGAAACGACGATACCGTCAGCCCGACCAACGCCGACTGATCGAACGGTCGGAGTTCACCGTTGAGTGGCCCCGGAAGGAATAACGCATGTCGACCGCTGTGGGATCGATTTCGATGAATATATCTTCCCACATAGGACCATATTTGACAATATATTTCTCCCAATCTATGTACTAGTGGTAAAATTTATTGTGGTCGTCGAGAAGGGCACGATATGGAGACACGGAAAGTTCAGGTCACCGGAGGATCCACGTTCACGGTTTCCCTGCCGAAGGACTGGGCGAACGAAAACGACGTCGCGGTCGGGAGTTCGATCTCGTTTTTCTCCCACGAGTACGGGCTGGTTCTGACGCCACGTCGTGGCAGGAAAGGCATCGAAGGACGGCTCGATATCGCCACGCGGAGCGACGATGAACTGATGCGCGCCATCATCGCGATGTACGTGAACGGTTTCAACACGATCACGATCGAGACCCATCACATCACACCCGGCAAACGGCGTGCCATCCGCACGACCACACAGAACCTCGTCGGGCTGGAGATAGTCGAGGAAGCGGACAAGAAAATCGTCGTGCAGGACCTGCTCAACGCCTCACAGATGTCCATTCACGATGCGATTTCACAGATGAAGGTCATCGCGATGGCCATGCTGGAAGACGCCGTCTCCGCCCTCGCCGAGACCGACGAGGACGCCGCTCGGAACGTCATCGAACGTGACGACGACATGGACCGACTGTGGTTCGTCGTCTCCCGGACGTTTCGAAGGACGTTACGGACGCCAGCGGTGGCGGAAGAACTCGGATTCCCCCGCGAGACGTGCTTCGATTTCTACACGTGCGGTCGTCAACTCGAACGTATCGCCGACCACGCGGCGAAGATTTGTCGGGTCGCCATCGAACTCGATGCGATACCCGAACGCGTGGTCGAGGCAGTTACCGAACTGCACGCCGAAGCCGCCGCCATCGTCACCACCGCGATGGAGGCGTTTCTCACGGACGACCGGAAGCGAGCCACCCGACTCGCCAACGAAGCACGGGAATCGGTCTTCGGGATAACCGAATCCGGTCGCAGTATCGACGACCTCCTTCGTGACCTCGAACCGCATCAGGCCCATCAGCTACGACTCAGCATCGATTCGCTTTCGAGGTGTGCCGACTACGGCGGCAACATCTCCGAGACGGCGCTCCAGAAATCGGCCCCTCGACCGTAAGAGCGGTCGTTTCGGGGAACCGTCCGAACGCCGCTATCGCCAGCCCACACGAATCGTCGATCGCTAGAAAAATCCAGATCGTCGCTAGTATCATATTTCTCCTATAGTGTGGAATGTTTCTCCCCGGGATACAATATATACTATGTCCATTAGATATATATTTCTCCCCGATAATTCCCGGATATGGTTTCCAAGAATAACGCCTATCGTAAAGAAATCAACCGTCGTGGATTCTTCCGGAGCGTCGCCGGAACGACCGCGGCCGGTGGGCTTTCGACGCTCCTCGCCAAGCGAGCGATCGCACAGCCGACGACCCCGGTTCGAGACGGTTCAGCGCACGCCTTTTCCTACGACGCGGCGGCGGATGCGGACGCGACGTTTCCGCAGTCGGTCATGAGCGGCGGACCGACCGATTCGGGTGCCATCGTCTGGACCCGAATCGCCGAGGCGGCGTATCGAGAGGGGCAACCTGTCGGGGTTCAGGTCGCAAACGACGAGACGTTCGACGACCCCGCTTTCGAAGGGGTGGTCGATGCGTCGACGGTGTCGGCAACGCATGATTACACCGTCAAAGTGGACCTCGACGGCGAACTCGACGCCGACCGCTTCTACTACTACAGGTTCATCTACGACGGGACGGCGAGTCGAACGGGACGACTCCGGACGATGCCGAGCGCCGACCAGCACGTCGATGACCTCTCGTTCGGGGTCGTGACCTGTCAGGACTATCAGAACGGCTATTACGGCGCGTTCCACCACATCGCGAACGAATCCATCGACTACGTCGTCCACCTCGGCGACTTCATCTACGAGTCGTCGGACGGCGCGTACGTCTCGCCCACGGGCGAAATCAAACCCGGCCGGGATTTCGACCTCCCGAGCGGGGCATCGCTCGCTGAATCCCTCGACGACTTCCGCTTTCTCTACAAGAAATACAAATCCGACCCGCTACTGCAGGAGGCCCTGGAACGCCACACGCTCATCGCGGGGTGGGACGACCACGAGATCGGAAACAACCGGTACTGGGACTACGCGACGGATGCTCCGGTCCTCCCGAACAAGGACGACGGGTCGAAGCCGTCGGTCGCGATGGAAATCACGGCGAACGGAATCCAAGCGTGGATAGAACACATGCCGATGCGGGTCGAGTACGACCCGTCGGAGGAGGACCTTCACGAACAACTTCGCCTGTGGCGGCGGTTCGAGTTCGGTGACCTCGTGGACCTCGTCGTCACCGACGAGCGTCTCTTCCGCGACGGCCCACCGTGTGAAGACCGAACGCTCACCTGTACCAACGAGGACGACCCGGACCGGACGATGTTGGGTTCCGAGCAGAAATCGTGGTTCGTCGACTCGCTCTCCGAATCGAGCGCCCGGTGGACGACGTGGGCAAACGAAGTGCTAACGATGCCGCTGACGGCGGGAGAGGACTGGTATCAGGTCGAATTCCTGGAGGACTCCTGGGACGGGTTCCAGGCCGAGCGTGCGGAACTGATGAACGCCGTCGATGACGCCTCCCTCCGGAACTTCATCACCCTCACGGGGGACCTCCACTGCTCGATGGCTGGCTACCAGCACGCGGGGTACGGCGAAGTCTCGTGGAACCGGGATACCGTCGGCATCGAATTCATGACGCCGTCGATCACGAGCGTGTGTGCCGCCGACGTCGTGGACTTCCCGGGAGACTGGGACAGGGAGGCGTTGGCCGCAATCGCGAAAGCGGAGAACGAACACCTCGAATACATCAACTGGTACGAACACGGCTACTCCGTGGTCGAGTTCACCGAGACGGACTGTGAGTTCACCGTTTACGGGGTCGATGCGGACGAGAATTCGGCCGACGCCGAGAAACGAACGCTGGCACAGTACCGCGTTCCGGACGGCGAACTGTCGCTCGAAGCGCTGTCGGAACCGAAAACGGTGTCGAGGTCGTAATCGGAGTTAGTGCCCATCGCCGCGCGAGGCGAAACGGCAACCACCGTTAAGCGGTTTCACGGATTATTTCACGCCGTCATGGTGCATTCGACGTGGGGCGATTGGTTCGTTCGTGACGAAGTCGAGTCGGTTGACGTGGACGGGATGTCGATCTGGTATCTCGGCTGTAACGGGTACATCGTTCGAACACCCGAAACCACCATCTATCTCGACCCGTACTTCGGCGACGGGTCGCCGCCGCGGACGGTGCGGATGATCCCGATACCCGTGGACCCGACGGCCGCGACGATGTGTGATGCGGTATTCGTCACCCACGAGCACATCGACCACATGCATCCACCATCGTACGGCCCGCTCGTGGAAGACCTCGGGGCACACCTCTACGCGCCGGACGAGGCGTTCGAGAACCCCGCCTACGACGGCGACCTACGAGCACCCGACGACCGGCGCACCGTCGTGTCGGCAGGAGACGATATCTCCGTCGGCGACATCGACGTTCACGTCCGCGCCGCGAACGACCCCGATTCGGGCGGCCCGGTGAGCTACGTCGTCGAACACGAGTCGGGGACGTTCTTCGCGCCGGGCGACTCGCGCCCCGCGGACGCGTTCTCCGACATCGCCGACGAGTTCGACATCGACCTCGGCGTGCTCGCCCACGGAACCGTCGGCAACATCTATCACACCGAGGACGGCGAGACGTACCCAACCGACTGGTACAACGACGGCGAACAGGTCTCCGAGGCCGTCGCCGACCTCGAACTCGACCGGTTCGCCCCGGTTCACTTCGACGTCTGGAAAGGGGTCGAGGCCGACCCGAAGGCGCTCCGGGAATCGCTCGCCTCCTACGAGTACCCGTACGTCTTCGAGGACGTCCGAATCGGCGACCGACTCGTCATCGACCGGCCTGGCGTCGTTCCGGCGAAGGCGATTCGGGAACACTGACGGGCGAAAAGTGATCTCCGGAAGAAAAAAACGAGAGGGGTAATCGAAGGAGCGAAGGGAGATTCGGAACGGCGGTCGACCGGGTTACTCTGAATCGGATTCGGTATCGTTCGCCTTCGAATCCGTTTCCGTATCCTCTCCATCCTCCTCGTCCGCCGACGCGGACTGTGGCGATGCGTTCGACCGAAGTTCGGTTTTCGGCTTCGGCATCGGGACGTCGGCACCCTTGACGGCGTGCCAGATGATCCGGTTGAACTCCTGCATGTTCGCCTCGTCCTCCGTGCCGAGGTCGAGATTCTTCGAGGCCTGTGCTCCCGGCGAGTTCTCGGTGTTCTTCTCGTCGAGCGACTGCTCGGGAACCCGTGCCTCGTAGCTGTAGTCCAAGTCGGGTTCCTCGTCGTCGCCGATGAACGTGTTTATCATCGGCGTCGCGCGGGCGTCGAACTGCGTCAGCGGTGGCATGCCGAGGATGAGTTCGATGGTTCTGAGGATGGAGACGGTACTGTAGAACGTGCTATCGACGACACCCTGACGAGTGTACGGGCTGGCGACCAGCGTCATGCTGCGGTGGGCATCGACGTGATCGGGACCGTTCTGGGCGTCGTCCTCGGTGATGAAGATGGCCGTGTCCTCCCAGTACGAGGAGTTCGTGACCGTCTCGACCAGTTTCCCAACCGCGAGGTCGTTGTCGGCCATCATGGCCTGCGGGGTCGGCATTCCGGGCGTCGTTCCCGCCGTGTGATCGCTCGGGAACCTGAGGATCGTGAGCTCCGGCAGTTCGAGGTCGTTCGAGTCGTCCTCGTACGCGCGGAACTCCTTGAGCCACGCTCCGTATCGTCTGATATCTTTGATGTCGAGGTCAAAGCTGGGGAAGTCGGGGTCCACGTGGTCTTCGAGTCCGGAGACGCTCGGTTCCGCGTGGTCGAAACTTCCGTCGTCGTTGTACTCGTTGTTCGCGAACTCGCCGTAACTTCGGTAGCTGACGTCGGACGCGGCGGCCATGTTCCAGAGGTAACCGCCCTGCGGTCGGGTCGCGCCGCCGTTCTCGAAGTCGTAGTTCCGTCCGCGACCACCGTAGTTGCTCGGCCACGTCTTCTGCGTGTAATCGTTCGCGATGGCTCCGACCGACCAGTTGTGGCCGTCCGCACTCACTTCGGCATCGACGTAGAAGTTGTCGAGCAGCGCGAACTCCTTCGCCAGCGCGTGCTGATTCGGGGCCGATTCGGGACCGAACAACGTGAGCGACGGGTCACCGTTGCCCTCCTCGATGTCGCCGAGCACTTGGTCGTACGTCCGGTTCTCCTTGATAATGTAGATGACGTGGTTGATGGGCGACGGGTCACCGACGCGGCGAGGAATCGGTCGGGAGGTGACGTCCTCCGCGGAATGGACGAGTTCGCTCGTCATCTCGTTAAACCCGTTGTTGTCGACCACCTGTTCCGTGTACGTCCCGAGCCGTTCAGCGTCGGGCAGGGGAACCTTCGAGAGCGTCCCGGAGATCATGTTCCCGATATACTGGACGTCCTGTTTATCCTTCGCCGGATTCGGCCCGTTGGGGTTCGGTCCGGCTCCGAGACCCTTCATGTTCGCCACGAACAAATCACGGCCGTCGTTCGTCACGGTAAGGGCCGACGGGAACCACGCCGTCGGAATCAATCCCGCGATTTCCGCTGTCGTGTCGTCTCCACAACCGTCAGCTCCGAGGTCAACGACGGCGACGTCGTTGTTTCCGGCATTGGCGACGTACAGCGTCTCGCCGTTTGGATCGGTAGCGAGCGCGTTCGGCATGCTGCCGGTCGGTGCATCCTCGTACGGTTCGAGGTCGATGGTTTCGACGACTTCGTCCGACCTCGTGTCGATGACGGAGACGGTGTCGGCGTTGCCGGACGAGGTGTAGACGTGCGAGCGAGTGGGACTGCGGAGAACGTCGTTTGGCCGTCCGCCGACCTGAATCGTCTCCGTGACTTCGAGGTCGTCGGTGTCGATAACCGAAAGCGTGTCCGCACCCCAGTTCGAGACGTACGCTTTCTTCCCGTTTCGGGAGAGTTCGACCGTATACGGTTTGTTGCCCACGGAGATGGACTCGATGACCTCCTCGCGACACAGGTCCACGACGGCGACGGCGTTGTTCAGGTTCGTGGCGACGTACAGTCGTGCCCCGTCGGGCGAAACCGTCAGCCCTGCCGGGAATATCTGTTCGTCCTCGGGGGCGATACGAATCGGATCCCGTTCGGTCAGCGTACCGTCCGCGACGGAGTAAACGCGAATCTTGTTGTTCGTCCCCGCCGAGGCGTACAGCGTCCGGTTCGACGCGAACTCGACGCCGACGAACAGTGCTTCGGGTGACTCGTACGTGATGGTATCGACGACTTCGTTTGACGCTACGTCTACCAGCATCATCGACTGGACGCCCTGCCCGTCGTTCGAGACGGCGAGATACTTCCCGTTCGGACTGAGCGCCATACCCATCGGCCGGTCGCCGACCTCCGTTTGCTTCCCTGCAGGCGTGAGCGTCCATCCGGGAGCGTGCGGAACGAATCCCTCGCCCTCGCCTGGCGTCCCGTCTCCCGACGTATCGGTATCCGAGTCGCCCTTTTCGTCGGCCGTCACGATACTTTTCCTCGCGCCGAGCGCTCCGAAGAGGAGGCTCGACCCCGCGCCCGCTTTCAGTACACCCCGCCGTGTGAACCGCGTGCTTGGCTTCACGTCCGGCGAATGATTGCTTCGGAGGGTATAATTTTATATTTTCCTTATATAAATCTATGATAGCCATTTTCGAATATGTGCGTGCCGTGGACGGACTTCCGGATTGTCATGCCGTTCCTGCTTGCAAATGCGGCGAGTACACTTAACCCGGTTTTGTCCGTACTTTCGCGGGCAATGGGAAGCCTTCACTTCGATTACGACGGTGAGACGGTCATCGTCACGGGTGCGAGTTCGGGTATCGGCCGCGCGATTGCCCTCCGGTTCGGCGAAGCGGGGGCGACCGTCATCAACGCCGACGTGCGCGAGGAGCCGAAATCGGACGGCAAGCCCACCCACGAGAAGATTCGGGACGAGCACAAAGGAAACGCCGAGTTCGTGGAGACCGACGTGTCCAAGCCCGGCGAGATCGAGGCCGTGGTCGAGGCCGCCCGCGACTACGGCGGCGTGGACGTCATGGTCAACAACGCCGCGATGCAGCACAGCGAGGATTTCCTCGACGTGGACCAGGAGGACTTCGACAAGCTCCATCACACCAACATCCGGGGCTACTTCTTCGGCGTTCAGGCCGCCGCCAAGGACATGATCGACCGCGACGAGGCGGGAAGTATCGTCAACACCGCCTCCATCAGCTCCGAGGTCGCTCAACACGATCAGGTCCAGTACGACTCCACGAAGGGAGCCATCAAGATGATAACGCGCGGTACCGCCCTCGAACTCGCCGAACACGACATCCGCGTCAACGCCGTCGCCCCCGGCCAAATCGCCACCGAGTTCACCGAAGGGTGGAGCGACGAAGCCGAGGACGCCGCCGGTGAAGGCGGCTTCATCAAGCCGGTTCCGTTGGGGCGGGCGGGCTACCCCGAGGACATCGCCGGTCCCGCGCTGTTCCTGGCCAGCGACGACGCGGACTACATCACCGGCGAACTGTTGTACATCGACGGCGGTTGGACGGCGATTTAGATATCATCGTCCTGGACGGACCGTTTCAAGACGGATATCTCGCGTTCGAGTTTTGCAATCCGAACGTGACTGAGGAGTACTTCTCGAAAGTTCCACCATACTCGTGGCGAGAGGGTGCGAGGTTTTCCGTGACGACAAGTACAGACGTCGATGAACCCGTCACCGGCCACCAGCGCGCGCCGTGTGGTCCGGACAGGAGACGCGAGACCGGTCAAAATTCTCTCCGAGCGTGAGGATATCGATCTCTACTCCTCGATAACTGAGATTACAGCGGTTCGAAGTCCACACAACGAAACCCGATCTCTCAAACCCCTTTTCGATCGATACTGGCGTTTGCAGGCACGTCGCTTAACATCGTACCGATGGTAGCAGACTTCAAGCGGTAGCGGTAATCACGGTCGGAAGGATCGGAACGAAACCGACGACGAACGACGATTTACGAGGTACATTCATGTCACGGAAAATCGCCGTCCTCGGTTCGGGATACGCCGGGGTCGCGGCCCTACAGAGTCTCGAAGAGGAGTTGGAAGGGGAAGCGGACATCACGTGGGTATCGGAAACCGACTATCACCTCCTGTTGCACGAGGTGCATCGCTGTATCCGGGACCCGTCGGTCCGGGAGAAGGTCGTCATTCCGGTGGAGGAACTCAAGGACGACGACACCGAGTTCGTGCAGGCGCGGGTCACCGGACTCGACGTGGACGAGCGCGTTGTCCATCTGGACGAGAGCGACGACATCGAGTACGACTACTGCGTGGTCTGTCTCGGCAGCCAGACCGCGTTCTACGGCATCGACGGATTGGAGGAACACGCGCTCACGCTGAAGAGCCTGGGTGACGCGATGACCATAAATCAGAAACTCTCGGCGGCGGTTTCGGACGCGACCGACGACGATCCAGCACAGGTCGTCGTCGGCGGGGCCGGACTGACCGGTATCCAGACCGCGGGCGAAGTGGCCGCGTATCGCGACGAACGCGACGCTCCCGTCGAAATCCACCTCATCGAGATGGAAAACGAGATTTTCCCCGGCCACGACCACGAGTTTCAGGGGGCGATTCGGAACAAACTGGACGCGAAGGACATCGAAATTTCGACCGGCACTGTCGTCTCGGAGGTCGACGAGGCGAAAATTTACTTCGAGAACGGCGACCCACTCCAGTACGACGCCTTCGTCTGGGCGGGCGGTGTGACCGGCGAGGACGCGCTGTCCGACGCCGACATCGAGAAGGACCACAACCGCGCCTATTCGAGTTCGACGTTCAAGACGAGCGACGACCGGGTGCTGGCCATCGGCGACGCGGCGCTCGTGGACCAGGACGCGGAGGGGGGCCCGCTTTCCGAACAGGACGCCTGGGAGGCGATCGTCCATCCCGACACGGACGACGTTCCGCCGCCGACGGCCGAGGCGGCGATGGAGGAGGGTGAGCACGTCGGGAAAAACGTCGCTCGGATGATCGACGGCCGCGAACCCGTCCACTGGTCGTACATCAACAAGGGGACCGTCGTCTCCGTCGGGGAGGAGGCGGTCGCACACGACGTCATCGGTATTCCGCTCAACACGTTCAGCGGGCCGGGCGCTCGCGTCCTCAAGAAGGTCATCTCGGCGCGATGGATCGGTGAGTCATACTCGTGGCCGGCGGCGGCGAAAGCATGGACGGACATGTGAACCCCGAGGAGTCGACCGTGGCCGTCTACTTCGACATCGACGGAACGCTGCTCGAACGGCGGCGCGAGGAGGACGAAGTCGTGCCGACGGCCGCCGAGTTCGGCATCGACCTGCGCGACGAGCAGGTCGAGACGTTCGACCAGTTCGTCCGGCAGTACTTCCGTCGGAACGTCGAGGACGGCTACCGCGAAGCCGTGAAGACGTTCACGAAACATCTCGACCTCGACGTCGATACCGACGCGTTCACCGCCTCGCTCAAGCGACTGAAGGTGGAAAACACCCGACTCGTGGACGGTGCCGAGGGAGTTCTCGACGAGTTCGCGGAATCGACGCGTCTCGGCATCATCACGAATGGCGAGGGTGACATCCAGCGCGAGAAGCTAGCGACCCACGGTATCGACGACTACTTCGAGCACGTCCTCATCTCGGGGGAGCGCGAGACGATGAAGCCGAAGGACGAGATGTTCGAGATGGCGAAACGTGAGTGGGTGGCGGACGGGTACGTCTACGTCGCGGACCGACTCGGTGACGACATCGTCCCCGCGAGGGGGAACGGGTTCACCACCGTCTGGGTGTCCGACGACGTATCACCGATTCCGGACCACGTGGTGCCGACGCTCGCCGACCTGTCCGTGGACGGCGTACTGGACGTGGTTTACCCGTGATCGAACACGGTGTGACGACACGCGGATTCGACCGACTGAGGGGAAATCGAATGAGAACGACTATCGACGGAACCGTCGGTTCTCGCCCAACGGCGAGGATCATGGACGAACGGGGAGGTACGGACACGGATGAGTGAATTCACGCCGATTTCGGAACACGGTCTCATCGGGAACCTGGAGACCTGCGCGCTCGTGGACACGACCGGTGCGGTCGATTGGTGTTGTTTCCCACATATGGAATCCCCGAGCGTGTTCGGATCGATACTCGACGCCGAACGGGGCGGGGAGTTCGCCATCGCGCCGCTCACCGAGTACGACGCCCACCAACAGTATTTCGACCGGACGAACGTCCTCCAGACGACGTTCGAGACGGCGTCCGGCGAGTTGACCGTCACCGATTTCATGCCGGTCATCGGCGAAGCGGTCGCCGACGAGCATCCGGACCAAGCTATCTATCGGAAGGTGACCTGTACCGAGGGGACTGTGGACGTGGAAGCGACGTTCGCGCCTCGATTCGATTACGCCCGTTCCGAGACGTCGCTGGAATCGACGTCCGGCGGGATTCGCGCGACCGGAGACGGGGACGACGAGAGCGCGTTCCTCTCGACGCCGACTTCGATGGTCATCGAGGACGATACGGCCCACGCGACGTACTCACTCGACGCGAACGAGAGCCACTGGTACGTGTTCCAGTACGACAGCCACGAACCGATGGGAGGGAGTTCCTGCCGCGAGTTGCTCGACGAGACCGTCGATTACTGGCACGACTGGAGCCATAGCTGTAGCGGGTCGGACTGCCCGTTCGAGGAGATCGGCCACGACCACGTCATCCGATCCGGTCTCGTGCTCAAACTGCTCACGCGGATGGACACCGGGAGCATCTGTGCGGCACCGACGACCTCCCTCCCGGAGAACATCGGCGGGGTTCGAAACTGGGACTATCGGTTCAGCTGGATTCGGGACAGTGCGTTCACCGTGCAGGCGCTGACGCATCTCGGCTACACGACGGCGGCCGACGAGTATCTCAACGACTACATGGAACTGAGCCGTTCGACGGATCCAGAGGACCTCCAACCGCTGTACGGGCTGGATCACCGTTCTGACTTCGAAGAGGAAACGCTCGACCATCTCTCGGGCTATCGCGGCTCCAAACCGGTCCGAGTCGGGAACGACGCGTCGAGCCAGTTCCAACTGGACATCTACGGCGAACTCGTTCAGACGGTTTACCAGATGGCGTGGTCGAACGAGGGGGTCGTCGACGAGGATTGGAACACCGTCAGGGACATCACCGAGTTCGTCTGTGAGACGTGGAACGATCCGGATTCGGGAATTTGGGAACCGCGGCGGGAACCGACCCACTACGTCTACTCGAAGGTGATGTGCTGGTCGGCGCTCGACCGCGCCATCGACCTGGCCGAGCGGGAAGGACTCGACGCACCGCTCGATAGGTGGCGGGAACAGCGGGAGGAGGTACGGGACGCGGTCATCGAACGGGGGTTCGACGAGGAGTACGACAGCTTCACGCAGACGTTCGATGGCGATCGAATCGACGCGACCGGACTCCTGATCCCACAGACCGGATTCCTGCCGATAGACGACGAGCGGGTCCAAGGAACCATCGAGGCCGTCAGGGAACACCTCACGACGCCGGACGGGTTCGTGTATCGGTATCAGGAAGGAGGGGACCAAATGCCCGGAAAGGAGGGTGCGTTCATCCTCTGTTCGTTCTGGCTCGTCTCCGCGCTCGCCAAATCCGGGGACGTGGAGCGCGCCGAGGAAATATTCGAGAACGTCTTGGAAACCACGAGTTCGGTCGAACTGCTCTCGGAACAGGTCGACGTCGAACGGGAGGAACTCCTCGGGAACTACCCGCAGGCGTTCAGTCATATCGGCCTCATCAACAGCGCGCTCTACATCGCGGAGGCCAAGCGGGACGACTTTTCGGTCGAATCGATGGGAATGAACGAGACATCGCTGGGGTCACGGACGGGTGACGACCGGACGGGCGAACATCGAACGGCCGAGACGGAATAGTCCTTACTCCCCGTCGAGCACTTCCGCGGAGTTGTCCCGCGGTTTGTAGTCGATGGACCGGAGCGTGTGCGTGAGCGAGAGACAGCGGTTGTCGTTGCGCGAAATCGCGTGGACCGCGACCGGGTTCTCCTTCAATTCCGAGAGTGTAGCGGCGCGCAGCGCCCTGTGACAGTCGGGCTTGCTGAGCCACATCGCACGGGCGAAGCGGGCGTTCGCCTCCGGATAGTCGGTCTCTGGGTTTTCCTGTGAGTCGCGCAGTTCGTCGCGAGACATCAGCCACCCGATTCGGAGGTTCACCGTCTCGATGTCGTGCTGGTAGGCGAACCGGTTGCCGATGGCTTCGCTCGACACTTTCGTCACGCCGTACCACGAATCGGGATGGGGTGGCGCGTCGTGCTGGAGTGCAGGCGCGTCGTCGTACATCGTCTCCGGTTCGTCGGGGGCCACGGTCTCCCGGCCGTTGATGGCGTGATTCGAACTCGCGTACACCACCCGGTCGAGTCCGTTCTCGATGGCCGCCGTGTACGCGTTGTAGGTTCCTTGGATATTCACCGGGGTCAAATCGTCCCACTCGGCGTACGGCGAGGGATTCGCCGCGAGGTGAATCAGAACGTCCTCGTCCGAGAGCGCATCGACGAACGCGTCTCGGTTCGTCACGTCGACCGGGATGCTGTCCATGTCGTCCTGTTCCGTGCGCGTGATGAGGGTGAGTTCGTGTGGAGTGTCGTCGAACGCTTCGATGACCTCACGACCCACGTTTCCGGACGCACCGGTAACCGCGATACGTGTCATATCGACAGGTCACGGGCCAACGGGACATATGTGGTGGCCGCCATAGCCAGCAGTTTTTGTGTCACTGATGGAAACTAGTTCACAATAGTTGAAACGAATTGCGGACATGTCCTCCGACGAACCGTACTTCTCGCGTCGCCAACTGATCGGCGCGGGGGGACTCGCGGCCCTCGGCGCGTGGTACGTTCGCCCCTCCCGATTCACGAGTGAGCAGTCGCTCGACCGACCGATTCCGCGGGATACGTGGCCGACCTTCGGTCGGGACGCCTCCCGCTCGGGATACGCGCCGACGGCGTTCGCCTACGTGCTGGTCGTGCGAACCGACTGGTGAGCGTCCGAATCGGTGTCACCGTCGGAGTCGGAATCGCCGTCGTGGTCCGAATCCCCGTCGTCCCGGTCGCTGTCGGAATCGCCATCGAGTCCGGCGGAGTACGTCTCGTCGTATTTTATCAAGTCCGCCCATCCGTCGTCCCCGTGGGCGCAGTGTTGACACATAGTATCGGAGAACGACCGACGAAAGGATAAGGCTTTGCGTGACGAACGGCCGTTTCAGCGGGGAGAGACGTTCAAACAACGACCCCGATCTTTATTCTCTCGTGGTGTGTACACCTGCTTGTCATGGTAGACGTAGCAGTCATCGGCGGCGGCCCCGCCGGTCTGAGCGCGGCACTGTTCACACAGAAGAATGGGCTCGAAACCGTGGTGTTCGACACCGACGAAACGTGGATGCACAAGGCACACCTGTTCAACTATCTCGGCATTCGGAGCATCAAGGGAACCGAGTTCATGTCCATCGCTCGCGGACAGGTCGAGGACCGCGGTGCGAACATCGAGCAGGGCGAGGAAGTCACGAGCGTCGAGGAGAATGGAGACGGCTTCACCGTCACGACCGACGACGGCGAGTACGACGCGACGTACGTCGTCTTCGCAACGGGCAACGATCACAGCCTCGCCGAGTCGCTCGGCTGTGAGCTAACCGACGACGACGTCGTGGATGTCGACGTGACGATGGGAACCAGCGTCGAGAACGCCTACGCGACGGGTGCGATGGTCCGTACCGGGGAGTACGAGGCCGTCATCTCGGCCGGGGACGGCGGTGCGGCGGCGCTCAACATCCTCTCGAAGGAGAAGGGAGAACACTTCCACGACTTCAACGTTCCCGGCGACGTGCCGACGCTCGGTGACGGCGAGACGTCGGACTGACGGCGAGGCGTCGGACTGACGGGACGGGTTCCGCTTTCGAACATCCAATACCACTATTTCCGTTGCCCGCGTTGGGGGAACCGATGTACGATTCGATCCTCGTTCCGACGGATGGAAGCGGCGGTGAACAGCAGTTTGTCGAGGAGGCGATTTCGCTCGCGGAGCTGACGGGTGCGACGGTGCACGTCGTCCACGTCGTCGATAGCGGCCTCGCGGAGTCGCTCTCGAAATCGACCCGATCGATGGTGAACGACGACCTGAAAACGTCGGGCGAAACGGCGATCGGGTCGATCGTCGGCGCGGCCGAGCGCGCCGGACTCGAAACCGAGTCGACCGTCCTGCACGGCAACCCAGCAGAGGAAATCGTCGAGTACGCCGAGGAGAACGACATCGACGCCATCGTCATGGGAACCCACGCGAACAAGGGCGTCAGCCATCTCGTCCTCGGGAGCGTCACCGAACGCGTCATTCGGCTATCGACGGTGCCGGTGCTGGCCGTCAATCTGACCGAGCACCACTCGTCCGAGCACCACTGATTAGGTCCTCGGCGACGAAGGAAATCCATGACGAACCGGCGGGTTGCGACGCTCGGCGTCCTGCTCGGAATTTTCCTCGCGGCCATCGACGGCACCATCGTCAGCACGGCGATGCCGACCGTCGTCCAGTCGCTGGGCGGACTGCAACTGTACGCGTGGGCGTTCGCTGCCTACATGCTGTTCGCGGCCGTGTCGATGCCGCTGTACGGCCGCCTCGCGGACATCTACGGCCGAAAGCGGTTGTTCTTCGTCGGAGCGGGCATCTTCGTCGGCGGGAGCGCGCTGTGCGGCGCGGCGGGAAGCATGCTCGAACTGGTCGCGTTTCGCTCCTTGCAAGGAATCGGTGCGGGCGCGATGTTCGCCATCCCGTACACCATCCTCGGCGTCGTGTACCCGCCCGAAGAACGCGGCCGTGCCATCGGCCTCGGGAGCACTGTCTGGGGGATTTCGAGCGTCATCGGTCCCCTGCTCGGGTTCCTCATCGTCTCGACCGTCGGGTGGCGCGGCGTGTTCTATCTGAGCGTACCGGTCGGACTACTGGCCGTCCTCCTCGTCTGGGTTTCGCTGGACGAATCGACCGGGAGCGCCGAGCGCGACATCGATTTCCTCGGCGCGGCCGTCCTCTCCGTGGCCGTCGGAACGCTCCTCGTCGGACTCCAACTGCTCGAAACGACGAGTTCGTGGGCACTACCGCTCATCGTCGTCGGAATCGTCGGCTTCGGCGCGTTCTACGCCGTCGAGAAGCGGGCGAGCCAACCCATCGTCCCCCTCTCGATGTTCGACGACACGGTATTCATCACGACGAACGTGACCGGATTCCTCACGAGTTTCGTCCTCTTCGCGGCGATTACGTACGTTCCGCTGTATCTCCAGAGCGTCCAAGGCGGTGCCGAAAGCGCCGCGCTGGCCGTCTTCCCCATCTCCATCGGGTGGTCGGGGACGAGTTTCCTCTCCGGACGACTGGTGAACCGAGTCGGCGAACAACGACTCGCCACCGTCGGGAGTAGCCTGCTGGTCGTGAGCTTCGGCGTCGCAACCGTCCTCTGGACGGCGACGACGCCGGTTCCGGTGGTCGTCGTCAACGTGTTCGTGATGGGCGTCGGCATGGGGATGGTGACGCCGCCGCTGCTGACGGCGATTCAGAACCACTTCGGCACCGAACTGATGGGCGTCGTCACCTCCTCCCAACAGTTCTTCCGCAACCTCGGCGGGACGATGGGCGTCGCGCTCCTCGGCTTCGCGCTGAACCTCGTCATTCAAAATCGGCTCGCGGCAACGTCCAACATCGCCAACGTCGGCGAACTCCAACAACGGTTGCTCGGGTCGGCCACACCGCCTGCCGGGTTGGCCTCGATTCTAACGGACGGCCTGACGACCGTGTTCGGGCTTTCGGTGGTCGTCTCGATACTCGCGGTCGGCTTTGCGTACTATATTCCCAGAAAGCGCGCCGAGTCGTCGGCGCAGGCGACGGCCGGAGACTGAGACGAAACCGAGAGTGGAGTGAGATGTGTTTGATTCTAGTTTTGTGAGTGCAGCGACTACGATGAAGGCCCAGAAAGTCCCTGTCCGCTCGCTAGGACGTAGGATTGAATTTATTGCGATTTCAGTAGCCGAGCCGCATGAAGACCGCACCCGCCCACACACCTCCCCAACCTCCTCGCTCCTACGGTCGCTCGTCCCTCACGCGGGCGCACATCAGTGCGCCGTCGCGCGCCGTGTGGTTTGTCCGTATCGACCAGCCCGACCAGCCGGACGGCGCGCGGGCCAACAAGCCTGAGGATAGCGGTCATCCGAGGGCTTGTTGGCTATCGTGCGAGGGATGAGCGGAACGACTGGTAAGGAGTCATTCGAAAATCTCCGATTTTTGAGCATGAAGCGAATCGACTGGGGAGGCGTGTGGTGCGGGACGGTAGCGGTCGAGGGGGGGGACTGAAAGGGGCCGTCCGCTCGCGCTTGCGTAGTCGTCTCAGTGACTCCTCTTGACGAAACGAGCGACGAAGGAGCGAGTTGAGGAAAGATGTCGCTGAGACGACCGCGAGCGGGCGGGGGCTTTCGAGGCAGTCTACCCTCCAGTAACTGCAATCACAAACCAGCCAAACACTTTTTTCGAAGCGAACGGCCGGGGGGTTTCGGGGTCCCCTTCTCAACAACTGCAATCACAAACCTACCAACCACTCCGTCTCGGAGCGAGACTCCAAGTGTTGACGAGTCTCCAAAATTTCCCAAGCCCGCGGCTATTTGTGCCATCTCCCCAAACCACCACCCATGTCAGACCGCGATTTCGAGGACCTCGTCGTCGGCGACCGACAGACGTTCGGCAGTTACACCGTCACCGAGGAGGAAATCCTCTCGTTCGCCGAGCAGTACGACCCGCAGGAGTTCCACGTCGATCTGGAGGCCGCCGAGGAGTCGATGTTCGGCGAACTCGTCGCCAGCGGGTGGCACAGCACGGCCATCTCGATGCGAATCCTCGTGGATAACTTCTTCCAGAACAGCGGGAGTTTGGGTTCGCCCGGCGTCGAATCCGTGACGTGGCCCGCTCCGGTCAAACCGGGTGAAACGCTCTCGCTGACGCTGGAAGTCACCGACAAGCGTATGCTGGAGAGCGACCCGAGTCGCGGCCTCGTCACGTTCTCCCTCGAAATGCAGAACGAAGACGGGGAGACGAAACTCACGATGGACCCGAAGGTGTTCTTCGCGCGTCGGGAAGAACAGTAAGTAAAACGGTTATTTGTCCCTTGGGAACATATTTGCTCGCAACGACGAAACGACGAGTATGGCTCCCACCCGCCGCCAAACGCTCGCCCTCGCGAACGCGCTCGCCGCCGGGGCGCTCCTCCCCGGTTGTCTCGGGTCGTTCTCGATGGAAAAACCGAACCCGAAAGGAGGACTAATGACCGAAACGCCGGAAAAGACCGTGACAGGAACGGAGAACCCGAATCCCGCTTCGACTGACGAGAAAGCCATCCGAACGCTCGCCCGCGGAAACACCGCGTTCGGACTGGACCTGCTCGCGTCGCTCGCGGGCGATTCTCCTGGGGAAAACCAGTTTTTCTCCCCGTACAGCGTCTCCGTCGCGCTGGCGATGACCTACGCGGGCGCTCGCGGCGAGACGCGAACCGAGATGCACGATACCCTCCTGTTCCCGCTCGACGGCGACTCGCTTCACGCCGCGTTCGGAAAGACCGACGACGAAATCGAGTCCACGGCGGAGCGGTCCACGGCCGACTCCGACGAAGGGACGCCGTTCCAGTTGACGACGGCGAACGCGGTCTGGGGGCAGGACGGCTATCCGTGGCGGGACGAGTTTCTCGACACGCTCCTGACGTACTACGGCGCGGGATTGCACATCTGCGATTTCGAGCACGACGCCGACGGGGCGAGGGACGTCATCAACAACTGGGCCGCCGAACGGACGGCGGACAAGATCACGGACCTGCTACCCGAGGGGTCGCTCGACGCGATGACGCGTCTCGTTCTCACCGACGCCATCTATTTCAAAGCGACGTGGGACGAGACGTTCTCCGAAAAACGGACGGAACGGAAACCGTTCACCACGCTCGACGGCACGGAAGTCATGGTGCCGATGATGTCCCAATCGAGTTCGTTCCCGTACGCGACGGTCGATGGTCATCAACTCATCGAACTGCCGTACGTCGGCGGCGAAGTCGGCATGGTGGTCGTCCTGCCGAAGGAGGACACGTTCGAGGAGTTCACGGACTCGCTCGACGCGGACGGACTGACGACGATGGTGGACGAGTTGGAACCGGAACACGGGTCGATTTCGCTGCCCAAGTTCGGCGTCGAATCGTCGTTCGAACTCGGGACGACGCTCGCTTCGCTCGGGATGGAGCGGGCGTTCTCCTCGAACGCCGATTTCGGCGGCATGGCGAACCTCGAAAAAACCGGCGAGGACCTCCGGATAGGGGACGTCTTCCACGAGAGCTATATCGACGTCGGCGAGAAGGGGACGGAAGCGGCGGCCGCGACGGCCGTCAAGGTGGTCGCGACGGGGGCACCGGCGAACCCGTTCGAGATGACGATCGATAGGCCGTTTTTGTTCCTGATCCGCCACAAACCGACGGACACGACGCTGTTTCTGGGTCGTGTCGTAAGTCCCTGATTCGAACTCACGCCGTTCGCCTGCGCCGCATTTTCTCCACGAGTCGCTTTGCCGACCCCGAAACCGACTCGCGCGTATTGGGCTTCGTCCAGACGTAGCGCGCGCTCCCGTCCTCGAATCGCTGTACCTCGTCCAACTGCCAGCCCCGCCGCTCCAACACCCGCTCGATGGTTAGATAGGGGAAGTGTTCCTCGATGTACCCCACTTCGGTTCCGTAGATGTCGGACGCGTACAGTTGCGAAACCATCCCCTCGTGTTCGACATCCCATTTGATGTGGTAGTACCAGTAGCTGATATATGTCGGAAGGTCGAGTTTTGGTAGTTGTCCCCGTCGTAACGTTCCCTCCTGGTTGCGCTCCGGCCCGTTCCACGAGAGGGACGAGACGGCATCGTACTCCTCTCCACGTGCTGGCGAATCGTTAAACGTCTCCAACCACTGATGCTCCCCGCACTCCCGGATCACGGTTTCCACGACAATTCTCCGTGGCATGTTGAAACGTACGTCCCGAAAAATAATGATGTTTTTGTGCATCGAACATGCACGATGGGATGGAGGGTGGTGTGGAGTAGTGAAATGAGAACGGAAAAGCACGAAGCGATGCGATGAGAGATGAAGCGATGCAGTGAGGAATGAAACGGTGTGGGGAAACCACACCGGTTTCGGAAGTCAGAGGCATGTGGCGGTGATACGATGAGCGGACGTCCCGCCCTTTTCCGGTGACGACCACCAGTCGTCACTTTTCAACCGCAGTCGTAGCCGCCACAACTATTGGATTTACTGAATCTTCCAAATGCTTTGTGGCAGATCGTCACCGGGCGAAATCCGGTGAACTAGCCGTGTTTTCGGTAGAAATTCCCCGCCGTCTGTCGATTCGATGCGGAAGTTATTTATCATAAATGCATATAAATCAACTCATGCCCGGTGCACGAATCACGGCAGGAGAGCGAGTCACGCTCCGAACGCTCGAAAAAGAAGATCTCCCGTTTCTCCAGCGGGCATACACTAACCCCGAGATACGCTATCCGCTCGGCACGCCGCTCAAGAACCGGGACCAACTCGAAACGTGGACCGAAGACGAGGGGACCGACCAGTTCCTCGTCTGTCTCGACGGCGAGGACGAAGGCGATGGGGACACGCGACCCATCGGTGCCGTGTTCGTCGAGGATGCGAGTTGGCGGCGACCCGAACTCGTCTACTGGCTGACTCCGGACGTTCAGGGCAACGGGTACGGAAAGGAAGCCGTTTCCCTCGTCATCGACTACATCTTCCGCGTGTACGACACTCCCGCCGTGGGTGCCGGAGCCTACGCGTTCAACGACGCCTCGCTCGGTCTGCTCGAATCCCTCGGTTTCGAGGAGGAGGGACGAATTCGCATGGATCGGTTCGTTGACGGTCGGTACATCGATCGGATCGTATGCGGTCTGCTCCGGGAGGAATGGCGCGAGCGAACCGAATAGGAACATAATTCCCCCACTTTGAGCATTCAGCCATCGAATTTATGCCGTTCCGGAATCAGATTCGCCCATGAGCAACTCCGATCTGGAGGACGAGTTCGATTTCGACGGCGAGTTGCCGCCGACGGTCGACCGCGCGGCGATCGACCGAATGCGGACGATCGCACACGTCTTCGACGACTTCATGCGAATTCCGTTCACCGACATGCGCGTCGGTCTCGACCCCATCCTCGGCGCGATTCCGGTCGTCGGCGACGTCATCAGCGCCGGGCTTTCGCTGTACATCGTCCTCGAAGCGGCCCGGTTGGGTGTCTCGTTCACCACCCTCCTCCGGATGATAGCGAACGTGAGCATCGACGTCGTCGGCGGTTCGGTGCCGGTCGTCGGCGGCATCATCGACGCCGTGTGGAAGGCCAACAAACGCAACGTCGAACTGGTGCTGGAGGACCTCGCCAACGACCCGCTGGACGACGGCTTCGACGGCGAAACCGAAGTCGTCGAAATCGAGATCGAGTAACGGTTGGTGACGCTCCGGAGATACGTCCGTTTCCGTTCACTTTCGAAGTCGAAAGTTTCTCGATACGGTGGTGCTAGGGATAGTTCGTCTACGACTCCATGTTCGAGACGACTTTCGGTGTCCTCCAGAAATCGCCCCTCGCAATCGTCCCGCTCGTCGCCATCGGTTGGTTCGTCGCGCTGGGCGTCCGTCGGAGTAAACTCGTTTCCCGAGTCGCGCGATACGTTTTCGTCCTCGGCGTGATTCCGCCGTTCTGCCTCTTCGTCCTCGCCGACTTCTTCGGGAGTCAATCGAGTCGAGGTCTCGCGCGAACCCTCCTCGATAGCGAAGTTCGGCTGGTTGTCGGCATGCTCGACACCGCCGACAGGCTGACGGCGGCGGTGCTCCGAGCGTTCCTCCATCTTGTGTCCGGGGTCACCCCGGGCGACCCCCTCGTGGGAATCACGTCGATGCTACCGTCGTGGGACCCGTTCGCCGCCATCTCCGCCGTCGGGTTTCTCGTCGCGGTGTTCGCCCTCCATTTCGTCGCGGGCATCGTCGTGATTCGGATTACCCGGTGGGAGAACGGCGCGTCACTCGCCGACGAATGGCTGAGCGCCGCCGGTGTGGTGCTGTTCGTCTCCGGAATGGTGTGGATGCTGCTCCAGTTCGACCCGACCGGGTTCGGGAACTTCGAACTCCGGGCGTCGGTGCTGGCCTCCTCGATGGGGTTGGTCACCGGCATTACCGTGTCGAACCTCCCCGTGAACCTCCCGGCGTGGTGGCCGGACGGCGTGATGGGGGACGGCGAGACGGCGGACGCCGAATCCAAGGCTGACACCCCGACGGGACGGGAACGAACGCGACGCGCGTCGCGTTCGGATACCCGGTCCCCCCGAGCCTCGGCGACCGAAACAGCAACGGGGGACGCTTCGGCGGCCGAATCGACATCGAGGACCGAAGCCGCCGATTCGGATCCCTCGTTCGAGCGGCTACAGAAAACGGTCGAGTCGCTTCTCCGTCGGTAGGAGACGATTACCCGCTTGCCTGTTCGGCCGGAGCGGTCGCCCGCCATCCCTCGATGAGTTCGTCCGCGCTCGTTATCTCCGCGTTGTACACGTCCTGCAGGTACTCCAACCCGCCACGGTGGTCCTCCTCGCTGAACGCCTCAACGCAGTCCTCCGGGACGGCGATGTGGTAGCCGCGGAAGAGCGCTCCAGCGGAGGCGTGCCGGATGCACATGTTCGTGTGGAGGCCGGTCAGAATCACGCGGGAGACGCCCAGACTCCGGAGGTGTTCGTCCAACCCCGTCCCGTAAAACGCGTCGTACGTTCGCTTCTCGAAGACGTGGTCGTCCGGACCGGGTTCGAGTTCCGGAATCACTTCCGCGCCCTCGGTTCCGCGCATGGCGTGTTCGCCCCACACGTCCAACTCGAAGTCCTCCGGTCGGTGGGCGTCGTTCACGTAGACGACCGGAACCCCGGTTTCGCGCGCGGCGGCGATGAGTCGGTCGAGTTCCGGGATGATGTGCTCGGCGCGCTCGGCCGCGATTTTTCCGGTCACGAAGTCGTTCAGCATGTCGATGACTAGCAGTGCGTCGGTCATTGTTCTCCCCCGAATCGAGATAGGGAGTCAGCGAAGAAAACGGTTGCAGTCAGTACCGAAGCGAATCCGGCGAAATGCCGACGAATCCGGCGCTCACGTCCCACAGACGCTTTCGCACCTCGGCGTCGTGTGATTCGTCGGAGGATTCGACGACGTCGCTGTCACTGAAGTATTCGCCCGTCACGCCGTCGTACTCGGGCGACGCGGCGGCGCGGATGACGGTTTCGGCACCTTCCTCGACGCTCTTCGTAAACGGCAGGGGAAGGACCGAGAACAGGCCGAGCGTCAGTCGCCCGCGAATCGACGCCTCGCGCGTGAACGCGGTTTCGGGCACGAACCCGGGGTTGGCCGTGGTTGCGGTCACGCCAGTTCCGTCCAGTCGTCGTGCCAGTTCGTAGGTGAAGAGGAGGTTCGCCAATTTGGACTGGCTGTAGGCCGCCATGTCCTCGTAGTCGCGCTCGCGCTCCAAATCGGCGAAGTCGATGGTGCCCCTCTCGTGCAGTTCCGAGGTCGTCGTGACGACGCGGGCAGGCGCACTTTCGACCAGCAGGTCGATGAGCAGATGCGTGAGCAAAAAGGGCGCGAGGTGGTTGATGGCGAACGTGGCTTCGATGCCGTCCACGGTCTCCGTTCGCCGGTTTCGGAACGTCCCCGCGTTGTTCACCAGCAGGTCGAGTCGGTCGTGGCGGTCCTCGAACTCCGCCGCGAGGTTCCGGACGTTGTCTTGGGACGCGAGGTCCCCGACGTACAGTTCGGCCCAGCCGTCGCCGTTCCGGGCCTCGATTTCCCGTGCGACTTTCCGGCCGCGTTTCCGGTTCCGACCGACGATTGCGACCGAGGCACCGTACTCGGCGAGTTTGAGTGCGGTTTCGCGGCCGATGCCGCTGGTGCCGCCGGTGACGAGGGCCACTTGGTTCCTGAGGTCGGGTCGAGTGGGCATGATTGGGTGGAGGGAGCGGGAGGGGAAATCCGTGGCGGAACTCTCGACACGACATCCTCTCAGCCATTTTCACCGAACGACAGTTGTTACCACAGGACAACTATCAACCATGGGGGAGCCAAACAACGAGTTCGATCCGGAGGAACGGGATGCCCGCGACGTCGCCGCGAAAGCGGGGGAGGAGCGTTCGGAGTTCATGTCGCTGATGCCGCACTACTACCGGGGCGAGGTATCGCAGATGTCCACACGGTTGGACAGGTTGGATCTCACCATCGATTGGGCCATCGCGGTCATCGTGGCGATGCTGGCGCTGTCGTTCCAGAGCACGGGCAGTCCGCCGTACTTCCTGTTGATCGGAATGTTCGCGCTGATGATGTTCCTGCTGTTCGACGTGCGCCGGTATCGAACCTACGACGCGACGCGGTCGCGGGTGCGGATGATCGAGGAGAACGTGTTCGCCAACGCGTTCGACCCGAAGGGGTCGGTCCACCGCGATTGGCGGGAAAAGTTGGGTCACGACCTTCGGGAACCGACGCTGAAGGTTTCGCTATGGGAGGCGCTGTCCCGCCGACTCAAACACGTCTACTTCCCGCTGGAAACGGTGCTGGTCGTTGCGTGGCTGTTCCGCATCACGGCCTTCGTCCCGAAAGAGACGCCGGTCGAGACGGCCGCCGTTCCCGGGATTTCGGGGGAGTTCGTCATCGTCGGCGTGCTCTGTTTCTACGTCGCCACTGCGCTCCTGACGTTCTGGCCGACGAAGCGGGAAGCCAAGGGCGAGTTCCACGGCGAGAAACCCGGCGAATGGAAGGTCGAACGGCGGTGATGGGTTTCGTTGCCCGCTTCGGACTCGTACCGATATCGTCACCACGCAGGAATTGATAGTTCATTTGTCTCTACGTTCTATATCAACGAGTCACAGGAGGCAACAAGGCATTAGTAAATTCGAGAGAATTCAAATAGTGGTCCCACAATGCCAGACAGTGACAAGCGTCAGACCCTCAAGTTGCTGAGTTTTGGAACAGTAGCCCTCAGCGGAATCGGTGCGGGAGTCGTCGCGGGGGACGGTACCAACTCGTCGTCTACTGACGAATCGGGTTCGTCCGCGTCCGATACCGGTAGCTCCGACGCGCAGGGTTCGATGGAACTGTTCAGTACGAGAACCATGATGGGAGAAGGCGAAGTCCCGTCGAACGACAGCGACGGGCAGGGCGTCGCCGTGTTCCGCCGAACGACGGACGGAACCCTCGACTACGGACTCCTCGCGTTCGAACTCGAAGCGCCGGTGACCAAAGCACACATCCACGTCGGCAAACCGGGTGAAAACGGCCCGCACGTCGTCAGCCTCATCGACGCTGATGCGACGGGAGAACAGACCGTGCACGGTGCCAACGCGATTGCCACGGGGGCGATTTCCGACGATGACCTCGTCGGGCCGTACGAGGAGTCGTCGCTCGACAAACTCGTTTCCGAGATGGCCGACGGGAACACCTATGTCAACGTTCACTCGGAGGCGTATCCCGAGGGAGAGATTCGAGGCCGACTCTTTTCCGTAAAATCGGTCGATGTCGGTGTCGAGACGACTATCAGCACGGATGAGGACGGCGAAACGGACGGAAACGGAACGCCATCGCTCGACGTGAGTATTATGAGTGAAGAATGCCAGTAATGAATCACTAAGCCAACGAACGTGTCGGTCCGTTCGTCTCGTTTTTCGACCGGCAGCGAGACAAGCATCAAGGAGGCTTCTATCGGCTTCGGTTCGATGTTAGTGAACGGACCGGAAATACACTCTCCGTTTCGTGGACGGATGGAAGCGTCGATAGGGTCCCCATAGAGACGTATGCAACCGTGGCGCGTTCATCCTGCCCTCGAAACAAGTATCCGGAGAACGATTCGGGATTTTTGAGAGTACAGACACAAATCGAAGCGCGAACGAGACGGCGTTCGATACGTTCACTCTAAGAGTTGAATTTCGACGATGTGCTCTTCGCCCCACTCCTCGGCGTGTTCTTCGTCGAGGGTTAACGCTTCCGACAGCTCTTCCACTTCTTGTTCGAACATGCAGATTGAGCAACTGACATGATATGGCAAGAGTCACCTCCGTTGACGGATCCCATCCACCTCTTCGGCAAGTAGTAAGTGGGAAACGAGAGGTTCGGGTAGTTTGCGGATTACGACGTGGTCCTCTCCAGGCGTGTAATCGATAATCCCGCTATCGGAGAGTCGTGGGAGATGATTGTGGTACAACGACAGTTCGATTCGATCGCGGGAATCGACTCCCTCCAACTTGACGAGTTCGGCGACGAGAGCACCGATCTGCATCGGACCGCTACGCGCCCGGATCGCGTGCAGTATCCGCCGACGTCGATCGTCGCTAAGCAACCGAAAGATGTCGGTAAGAGAGGAGCGCTCTATCGTGGCACAGTTGCCGGTGTTTTGAGACTGTGGTTTGCTCATTGTCTACTTCCACTTTGTTCGAGTTTGAAAAGTAGAAAGAGCCTCGATGACTAGTGTCATTCCGAACACAGACGGCGGAGGAGGCTAGACTACTAGGCTAGCGTGACGATGCATCGCTTCCCGTGACGAGTTCTGCCAGGACCTTTCGGGTTCCCTTCCGAATGTGCTGATAGAACGTCGCCGACGAGATTCCCAGCGTCGCGGCCAACTCTTCGCCCGTGACGTCTCGAGGGGAGTTGAAATATCCCGCGTGATACGCCACTTCGAGAATTTCCCACTGGCGGTCGGTCAACCGGTCGTCGAGGTTCTCGGCCGTCCCGACGTTCCGTCTCGGGCGATCGGTCGACTGTTTGGATCGAAATTTGGTCTCGGGGAACTCCCGTTGAAGGCCTTCGATGATGCCCCGCGTATCCGCCTCCGGCGCGACTTCCGCAACCAACGTCGCTCCCCCTCGTTCGACTTCCACCGTCCGTATCGTCGCCCCATACTCGGTGAGAGTGAGAAGGGGAGAGTTACCGGACAAGAGACATTCGATCGTTCCTCTGTTCCCCTGTTCACGGAGTACACGAGCGTCGTCGATACTCGGGTTCCGGTCGAGATGTTCACACACGCTAGTTGGCGGCGTGTCGGCCACTTCGAGATACGAGACGAAGGCACCGTCAGCCGTCGGCGTTAACTTGGATATCGAGAACAAGCAGTCCAACCGCTCGGAAAGCTCGACGAAGACGGCGTTCGGATCCGTACACCGAAATTCGAGTTCGACGACAGTATCAGCATGGAGAAGCCGCTGGTTTTCGGCGGCGTGAATCGTATGACCGATACGCTCGCCGACCTCCTGAAGGAGGTGTTGCTCGTGCTCGTCGAACGCAAACGGACGGCTCGAACACAACACCAAGACACCATAGACGGTGTCCCGGTACACCAGCGGAACGGCCGCCGAACTCCGATAGCCACACTGAACTGCACGCTCGTGCCACCGCTCGTACGTCGGATCGGAGAGGATGTCCTGAACGGCGTGGACGGTCCCGGACTGCAGCGCCCGACCTGCTGGACTGGGTTCGAGGTCGCTATCGTCGGTCGTAATCGTGACGTCAGAGAGTCGTTCGTCCTCGATACCCGCCCAAGTATGCGGCACGATATCGTTCCCGGGACCGTTGTTGGCGATCCAGGCGAAGCGGTACGCTTCGGAACTGGCGAGGCGATCACAGACCAACTGTTCGGCTTCATCTCGGGTCGATGCCCGTGTCAGGACTCGATTTAACGAACGGAGGCTTTCGGTGATCTGATGGTGTCGTTCGAGTTCGTTGCGCTGCCGACGAAGCGTTCGCTCACGTCCTTTGCGTTCGGAGATGTCGGTGTTGATAGTGACGAAGCGTTCGATGCTGTTTTCGGCGTTTTTGATCGGTGCTGTCGTCTGGTGAACGGTATAGGCTTCGCCCGACTTTCGCCGATTAACGACTTCTCCGATCCAGACGTCCCCTCCGTGGATCGTCCGCTGGAAATCCCTGTAGAAGTCGGCGGTGGTATCATCTGCGTTCAGAAATCGGGGGTCCTCGCCGATAGCCTCCTCGGCGGTGTAGCCCGTGATAACCTCGAACGCGGGATTGACGTATTCGATGGTGCCATCCACGTTCGTGAAATAGATCGAGTGCCTCGACTGTTCGATCGCCTCCCGGAAGGCACGCAAGTACAGTTCGTGTTCACGACGTTCGGTGAGGTCTCGCGTCACCTTCGTGAATCCCTCGAGTGACCCATCATCGTCGAAGCGGGCAGTGATGTTGACGTGGGCCCAGAAACGAGTGCCGTCGGTCCGAACACGCCACCCCTCGTCTTCGAAGCTACCGTTCTCGACCGCCAATTCGAGTTCCCTGTCCGGCCAGTTCACCGCTCTGGCGGCTTCGGGATAGAATACCGAAAAATGCTCGCCGACGATGTCGGTCTCTCGATACCCCTTGAGGTTCTCCGCACCGCGATTCCAACTGACGACGGTGCCGTCCGGATCGAGCTGGAATATGGCGTACTGTTCGACTGACTTGGTAAACGACATGTGTTGGTGAGTGCTGTTTGGATTCGTTCTCGAACTGTCTCGGCGACTTCTCGGTCACCCGTAATTCGGTCCGGTCGATCCACGCGACCGAACACGACCTCTCTCCGTTTCGAGAACGCAGGCTTCTTACCTAAAACTACAGTATTTCGTTCAATTTCTCGACGTTTTTGAGGGCAGAAGGGATGAGGGAGCTACGAAACAGGTTTGCCGCCACGGGTTTCGAACTCAAGGATTAACAGTCGGGTCGCCGTACTGTATTCACAGTGCTCACTTCGATAAAAGCGGTGTTCTGGAACGGGACGGACCGGCGGCTTCGGCTCCCGTGGCGGTTCGTCGTCGCCGGAATCGTCCTCGGAATCCTCTCGTTCGGGGTGATACTCGCGTTCAGGCCGATTCTCCGCCCCGTATTCGTCGGATTGGGACTCGGATCGTTCGGGCCCGGGGGACGGTTGTTGGTCCGGGTCATCGTCGAACTGATCGTGGTGTGTTCGTTCACGTACCTCGTCGGGCGGTTTCTCGACCGTCGTCGGTTCTCCGACTTCGGGTTTCATCTCTCGCGGTCGTGGTGGTTGGACCTCGGGTTCGGCCTCGTCCTCGGTGCGGCGCTCATGACCGCGATATTTTTCGCCGAAGTCGCGTTCGGTTGGGTTCGAGTCGTCGGCTATCTCCGAACCGCGCCGAACGTGTCGTTCGTCGGCGCGTTCCTCCTTTCGATACCCCTCTTCGTCTTCGTCGGTATCAGCGAGGAGTTGCTGATACGCGGCTACCTGCTGACGAACCTCGCCGAGGGGTTCCGCTGGTTTCGGTGGGTATCCGCGGACGCGGCGGTTGCGGCCGCGACGCTCTGTTCGTCGGTGGTGTTCGGCGTCCTGCACGTCTTCAATCCGAACGCGACGCTCACGAGTACGCTCGTCATTGTCCTCGCCGGTGTCATGCTCGCGTCCGGGTACGTGCTCACCGGCGAGTTGGGTATCTCCATCGGGTTGCACATCTCGTGGAACTTCTTCCAGACGAGCGTGTACGGGTTTTCGGTGAGCGGCCTTCGACTCCCGGTGACGCTCGTCGCTACCCGACAGGTCGGTCCGCGTGTCGTCACCGGTGGACCGTTCGGTCCGGAGGCGGGCCTCGTCGGCGTCGCCGCGATCTGTCTCGGCGTGGCGGCCATCGTCTGGTGGGTTCGGTTACGCGGGACGGACGGAGCGATTTCGTCCGTCTCGACCCCCGAACTCCGCTGAACGGCTCAGACGCCCGGAATCCCCAGCGCCCCCGCGGTGATGATGTCGAACAGCGCGAAGATGTAGAGGACGATGGCGGCCGCGAACCACGCGACCAGTCCGATGACGATGGCCGTTCCCCAGCCACCGGGATAGCGCCAGTTGATGACGCCGATCCACGCGATGAGTGCGAGCAGCGCGCCGATGATGGGAATCCACCCGACGAAGAAGCTGATGATGCCCCACACTATCGACCCGATGAGTGCGGTGATGATGGCGTGACCGTAGCTTCCCGCGCGGTCCGTCGTCACCCTCGCACCGACGTAGATGCCGAACCCACCGATGAGCAGGCTGACGAGGAAGATGATTATCGTATCTATCCACGCCATCCTACAACCTCCCTCCGCTTCGCCGGAGTTCTGTTTCGAGACGGCCAACTGTCGTGTTATATCGTTCCACTGTATTCCCCCCGAGGCTCATAACGTTCCCATCCATCGTGTGTCTGTCGGTTGTTCAGTTCGAGTTTCCGACATACGAGGGAATGTGAACTGTGCCGACGAAGGTTTCCTCGCCACTTATACCGACGGTTGCCGAATACCGACTAACCACGATGAACGAGCAGCGAGGAACGGAACAACGAATCAGGGAGGCCGCGTTTCGGGCGCTTGCGAAGCACGGATACGCGGACCTCTCCATCAAGATCATCGGCGAGGAGTTGGGACAGAGTCCGTCGCTCATCTACCACTATTTCGAGGACAAAGACGAGTTGCTCCTCTCACTGCTGGACGTGTTTTCGGAGAAGTTCGTCGAGAAGCAACTTCGGGAACGGACGGGCGACCCCGAAGCGGACCTCCGTTCCGTCGTCGATACGTTTCTCGACCCGACGCGACCGGAATCGGAGTCGGTCGTGATATCGTCGTCGGGGGACGAACCGGCAGTGTCGTCGGTTTTCATCGAACTGTGGGCGCAGGCGGCACGGAACGACGCGTATCGGGAGAAACTCACGGAGATAGACACCGAGTTACGGGACATACTCGTCCGAATTCTCGATTCGGGCATCGAGGATGGCACCTTCCGAGATGTCGATACGGAAACGACGGCGGAACACATCCTGGCCCTTCTCCTCCACGGGATGCACACCCGGACGACGACGAACAGGGACGGTGTGCCGGACACGATGCGGGAACTGATCGACGACATCATCGAGAACGACCTGCTCCGGAAAAACTGAAATCCGATAGCTTGGGCGACTACCCCTGGCCGATGAGTCGGTCCTCGTCCTCCCAGAACTCCTGCCGGAGTTGGTACTTCTGGACTTTGCCGGTCGCGGTTTCCGGCAGGTCGTCGTCCACGATGATCTTGCGCGGAATCTTGTAGCCCGCCATCCGCTCGCGGCAGAAGTCCTCCACGTCCGCATCGGACAGTTCGACGCCGGGTTTCGGGACGACGACGGCCGTCACGAGTTCGCCCCATTCGTCGCTCGGCGTGGGGATGACCGCCGCCTTGGCGATGTCGGGATGGTCGTACAACACGTCCTCGACTTCGATGGACGAGACGTTCTCGCCGCCCGAGATGATGATGTCCTTCTTGCGGTCCTGAATCGAGATCATCCCGTCCTCGTCGATGGTCGCGAGGTCGCCCGTGTGGAAGTAGCCCGGCAGACGGTCGTTGAACGCCTCGTCGGTCGCCTCCGGTTTGTTCAGGTATCGGTCCATCACCTGATTGCCGCGGACGACGACTTCGCCCATCGTCTCTCCATCCGGGGGAACGTCACTGCCGTCATCGTGAACGACGCGAACGTCGGTGCAGATGACCTCGCTCCCCTGTTTGACCTTCAGGGAGCGCCCGCGTTCGGCGAGGCGGCGCGGCGAGTTCGACGTGGTGATGATGGGTGCGGTCTCGGTCAACCCGTAAATATGGATGATGCGCCACCCGATGTCGTCCTCGACGGTTTCGATGGTCGCCGTCGCGGGGGCGCTTCCGGCCGTGGCGATGCGCAGTTCGCGGTCGCCCGTCGTCCCTACGTCGGGGTTGTTCTCGTTGAACGCGATGACGCGGTTGAGCACCGTCGGCGCGCCACACATGAACGACACGTCGTAGTTTCGAATCTTTTCGAGCGTGCGCTCCGGGGTGAACTTCCGGAGACAGACGTGCGTAGCGCCGGTTCCGGTGATGGCGTAGGTGTGGCCCCACCCGTTGCAGTGGAACATCGGGAGCGTCCAGAGGTAGGTGTCGTCGTCCCGAATCTCCATGTGCTGGTTGAGCACGATGGCGTGCCAGTGTTCGGTGCGGTGGGTTCGAACGACGCCCTTCGGGTCGCCCGTGGTTCCGGACGTGTAGTTGATGCTCGCGTCGTCGTCCTCCGAGATATCCGCCCGCTCCGGCGCGTCGGCCGACGCCTCGTCCACGAGGGTCATGTAGTCCTGCCAATCGCCATCGATTCTGTCCGCTTCGTAGCCGATGAAAAACTCGGCTGGCACCGAATCCCGAACCGCTTCGACCTTTTCGGCGAAGTCGTAATCCGCGATGACGACCGACGCCTCACAGTCGTTGAGGATGTACTCGTAGTTAGCGGGCACGAGACGGTAGTTCATCGGGACGTACACCGCGCCCAGATGGTTGGTCGCGTACAACGCTTCGAGGAAGTAGTGGGTGTTCGACGCCAGCATCGCCACGCGGTCGCCCTGTTCGACCCCGAGGTCCGCCAGAACGTTCGCGAATCGGTCGACCCGCTCGCTGAATTCTTCGTAGGTGTACTCCGTACCGTCGTCCGCGATGACGCCGACCACGTCATCGTAGCAGTCAACGGCGCGGTCGAGGAAATCCAACGTCGTCATTTCCTTCTTCATGAACTGTCATGTAGATGGTTTTCGGAAGAGGGGGTAAAGATTTCGACTCTTGGTAGCACCCCACAGAGACGAAAATGAAATCGGTGGGATACATCCCGAACGGGAATCGAACCCTTTTTCTTTTAGGCCACCCTAAAAATCTCCGATGGCTGTCAACTCACGGGCCGTTGACGAAACGACCACCCCCTCCCGATCGACGACTCCGGATATCGATCTCTGCGAAACACGGCCCGAGCGGTTCGTTTTCATCGAAGACGGAAACACGGATGGCTGGATCGCAACGGATACTGTCGTCTCGTCGTTGCGGTAATATTCGACAATTCGACGAAATCAAAAGCGAGACGATAGAAGAGCGACGGAATCAGTGCGTCGCGGATTCGAGGACGAGCGTGTCGTCTTCGAGGTAGTGGGCGATGGTGTGCGCGTACTCTTCTAGCTCCACCAGTTGTTCTCGAAGCATTTCTTCAGTCGCGTAGTCGCCCAGTCCGTTCGCGAGTTCGATGTGGTCGCGGTAGCTCTCGATGATGTCGCCGTACATTCCGAGGTCGTGGCGGAGCGAAGTCCGAATGTCGTACACGTCCTCGTCCTCGGGTTCGACCGTCGCGGCCGCCGAGAGAGTCGCCATGCTGGCGTGCGGGACGCCACCGATCGCCTGGACGCGCTCCGCAACCGCATCCGCGGCCTCCTCGACTTCCTCGTACGCTTCCTGAAGGAAGAGGTGGATGTCGTGGTGTTCGGCCCCTTCGACGTTCCAGTGGTGCTTGTGTAGTTGATGGTAGAGCACGTACGCGTCCGCGAGGTCCGTGTTCAACGCGTCGATGATCTGTTCTGCCTTCGCCTCTTCGAGGCGAACCGGGTTCTCCTCGACCGTACCGGCCTTCTGACGGACTTCCTCTTGAACACTCATTGCAACTACTACTCCGTGGTCCAGCCACATATATCTTTTCAAAGGAAAACAATTTTTTTGGATGCCCTAAAATTATTTGGACGTTGTCGGGGTCGATGCACCCGTTTTCGAAGGGATCACAACCGCCGTTTACGACGGTTACGAGGACTCTAACGGTGATAAACCGATCTGAATGACGAAAAAGGTGAGGGGGGTGATGGAAGCATCCGAACCGTGTCGATATACGCACCATTTATACATCGAACAAAACACTTTTAGGTTTTTAGGCTAGCCTAAAACCATGGAACAGGGCAACGATGAAACGGTGGACACGCGTAGCACTTCCGCCTCACACCGCCGGAGGACCCCAACGAACGCCGATTACACGGGAACGCGACGGACACACGCATGGTAGGACACACGCTCCACGACATTCGCCGAAGCGTCGAATCGCTCGAAACGGACGACGGTGTATATCACATCATCTGCGCCCGCACGGGGACCAGCCCGGTTCCCATCGCGGGACGACGGTTCGACAGCCGACACACCGCACGGGCGGCACTCCGCTTCGCCGAACAGTATCGAGCAGCGCTTCGTCGGTACGACCCACAGCTACCGTACCACGACCTCATCGTCTGCGAGGCACCGGAAACGTACGCCCTCGTCGGAGAGACGGCCGGAGACACGACAGCGCTGGCGCGACGGAAGGACGAATCGACTGCGGACGGTTCGGTTACCGACCGACAGCCGCTCATCGATTTCTGTCACGACGTTACCGGCGCGCTCTTCGAGACGCTCGCGGACGAGGGATACGAGCGCGTAGAGCGTGCGGTGATGGACGTGTATCTGGACGCCGCGGAGTCGGTCGCGGACCGGGACGAGTTCTGTCTCGTGCTGCTCGAAAGCATGGTCGTCGAGTTGACCGACCAGTTGTCCGCGGACGAACAACACCACGTCCTCGAAGCCGCGTCGAGACGAATGCCGCCGGTCGAAGACGACGGGAGGACGATAGAGACCGCCCTTCAGCGTCTGGTTTCGGTGTCCATCGCGGCCGACTATCACCTCACTCCCCTGGACGACACGTCGTCATCCCGCGGATGGCTCGTCACGCTCTCCGAATACGCGCTCGACGGGGACGAACGCTACCTTCCGACGCTTCCGCTCGCCATCGAACTCAACCGAATCCTTCCCGATCCGGTGTCGATAGAGTGGGCTCGGGCGGTCGATACCCACGATTGGGAGCTACGATTGTCGACACGCGACCCCACGAAATCCACCGACACCGGCCACCTTCGGGCGACGATCAGGGATACCTGACGACGGGCGGAACAGATCACTTGACGATCAATACCGGAACCGATGCCCGCCGCGTGACCGCTTCGGCGACGCTCCCGAGCATGAGACGGGTCGCACCGGACCGACCGTGACTTCCGAGGACGATGCGGTCCATGTCGTGTTCCTCCGCGTATTCGACGATGACGTGTTTCGGCTCGCCGAATTCGACGGCGGTCACTAGCGTGACGTCGAACTCGTCCGCGAGTTCCTGTGCCGCGTCGAACAGGTTCGTTGCTTTCTCGTGGGCGGATTCGTACCACTCGTTCCAGTACTCCATCGAAACGGACCCCGGCGGGGCACCGTCCGTGAACTTCGGTCGCATGACTTCGACGATGTTGAACCCGGATCCGATGGGGTCCATGACGTACAACACCGTGACCGTGGTATCCGGATAGTCCGAAAGCGCGACTTCGAGCGCTTTCGAGGACAACGGGGAACCGTCTATCGGGACGAGGATTCGTTGTGCCATGGGGACTATACGGGACCGTTTAGGATAAGCGATATCGGCGGGGAAAACCGACGGTCGGAATCTATTGCGGGTTCATCCGAGCGTTCGTTCGGCGACCGTCGTGACGATGACGAACGCGACGGTGCCGAGTGCGATCCAGACCCAGTGAGCGGCCGAGACGGGAAACACGTCGAACAGGGCGTTCAGCGGCGTATAGAGCACGAGCAGTTGGAGACCGAACGACACGGCGACGGCGGCGATCAGCCACGGGTTCGAGAACGGGGATTGGTTGTATCGGGATCGGATGACCTGGATGACGACCATCTCGACGGTGACGATGAACGTGAACAGCAGGGTCTGTGCCGTGACGAGCTCACGGACGGCCGCCAATCCGTAGAAGAAGACGCCCAACCCGATGACCGTCATCGTGAGACCGATCGAGACGATGGAGAACACCATGCGACGGTCGATGACACCCTGACCGTCGTTCCGTGGGGGTCTGTCGAGGATGTTGGGCGCTTTGGGGTCGGTTCCGAGAGCGAGCGCCGGAAGGCCGTCGGTCACGATGTTGATCCAGAGCAGCATGACCGGCGTCAGGATGAGCGGATCGGCTTCGGCCGCGAACAGGTCCGGAAAGAGGAGCGTGCCGACGAAGACGCCGAAGAAGACGGTGAGGACCTCACCGGCGTTCGCGGACAACAACAGGTTCACGAACTTTCGGATGTTGTCGAAGATGGCACGCCCCTCGGCGACGGCGTCGCGGATGGTGACGAAGTTGTCGTCCAGCAACACCATGTCCGACGCCTGTTGAGCGACGTCGGTGCCACGGATGCCCATCGAGATACCGACGTCGGCGTTCCGGAGTGCCGGTGCGTCGTTGACCCCGTCTCCCGTCATGGCGACGGTGTGTCCGTTCCCCTGAAGCGCCTGAAGGATCCGGACTTTGTGCTGGGGCGATACGCGAGCGAAGACGTCGACACGCTCGACGACGTCACGCAGTTCGTCGTCGGAAAGGGCTTCGACATCCGCGCCGACCATCGCCGTCTCCGAATCGAACCCGATGTCCCGGCCGATGGCTTTCGCCGTGTCGAGGTTGTCGCCCGTCGCCATGACGACCCGTATTCCTGCGTGCTGACAGTCCTCGATAGCCTCCGGGACTTCGTCCCGAGGCGGGTCGATCATCCCTTGGAGACCGAGAAATACCATGTCCCGTTCGATATCCTCCGGGTCCGCCTCGGTGTCATCGACCGACCGAGCGGCGAAGCCGAGCACCCGGAGCGCGTTCGAAGCGAACCTCCGATTCCGCTCGAGGATTCCCTCGCGTTTCGGGTCCGTGAGTT
The DNA here is from genome assembly GCF_024136965.1 of Haladaptatus sp. AB618. Classification (NCBI taxonomy): domain Archaea; kingdom Methanobacteriati; phylum Methanobacteriota; class Halobacteria; order Halobacteriales; family Haladaptataceae; genus Haladaptatus; species Haladaptatus sp. AB618. Next base: position 62,720 of record NZ_JAMYJX010000008.1, read on the forward strand.
CCCGAACTTCCCCGTCTTCGAGGAATCGATCACAGCGTTCCAGAACCACCTCCGGTGCCCCTTTCATGTAGGCGGTCGGGGTCGAATCGACATCGACGGGGTCGCCGTGCGAAAGGACGGAGAGCGATTCCCGGGCGACGACCGTCATCCGCTTTCGCTCGGAGGAGAACGGAATTTCGCGGAGACGCTCGTGACCGGGACTGACGTTCGACTTCGCGGCGGAGACCAGAAGGGCGACCTCGGTCGGGTCGCCGTAATACTCCTCGTCCGCGGAGTTCGGCGTTCGTTCGGCGTCGTTACAGTACGCCCCGCAGGACAGGAGGGGTGTGAGTTCTTCGGCGTCCGCACGTTCGCCGTCGCGTCGAAACTCGCCGTCCGTCGAGAGGCCCGTTCCGGTGACGTCGTAGGCAGTGCCGTCGAAGTACACCCGCTTGACCGTCATCTGGTTCTCGGTGAGCGTCCCTGTCTTGTCGCTCACGATGACCTCGACGGAGCCGAGGCTTTCGACCACCGGGAGTCGTCGGACCAGCGCGTCGCGGTTGAGTATCTTTCTCGACCCCAGCGCCAGCGTCAACGTCACGACCGCCGGTAACCCCTCGGGGACCGCCGCGACTGCCAACGTGATTCCGGTCAGCAGTATCGAGAGCCACCCCGCGGCAGTGAACACGAATTGGGTGGCCGCGATGACGAGAATCAGCGCGACGATACCGAACCCGATCCGTTTTCCGAGTTCGTCCACTTCCTTCTGGAAGGGTGTTTCCCGCGGTTCGGCCTCCTGAATCTCGGTCGCGATGTCGCCCACTTCGGTGTCCATCCCCGTAGCCACGACGACGGCCCGCCCCCGACCTTTGATCGCGGTCGTATTCATGTACACCATGTTGTTCCGTTCGGCCAGCGGCGCGTCTGCGTCGACGGTCCCCGATTCCTTGGTGGCGGACGTGCTTTCGCCGGTGAGGGCGGCTTCGTTCGTCTCCATCGCCGTCGATTCCACGAGTCGCGCGTCCGCCGGAATCACTGACCCCTGCTCGATGACGACGATGTCGCCCGGAACGACGTCCGCGGCATCGACGGTGACGGTCTCCCCGTTTCGGAGTACGGTCGCGTTCGGCGTGGAGAGTTCCTGCAGGGATTTGATGGACATCTCGGCTCGGTAGTCCTGCACGAACCCAAAGAGACCGTTCGCCAGCAAGATGAGCAGTATCAGGGCCGCCTCCTCGTATTTGGGGGTTGTCCCCGGGAGCACCCCGACCGCGACCGAGAGGAGGGCGGCGAATATCAGCAGGTAGATGAGGAAATCCTGAAACTGGGAGAGAAACAGTCTGTATGGCGAAATCCCGGCTTCCTGCTCCAGTTCGTTCGGTCCGAACTCCGCTCGTCGGTCCGCGGCGTCATCGTCGGTCAACCCCCCCTCGTCCGAATCCAGTCGCTCGAAAACGCGGTCGCGCGGTTCGCTATACCACTCGGTCGGTCCTTCTTCCGAGAGTTCAACGGCGTTCATCGGTCACGGATGGTTGGAAACGGCGCGTTCGACTGTCGATATCCGTCGGATACAAAACATATATCACCGCACGTTTGCGGTCGTGAAAGAGCTTTGGTGGTTTTCTCGGGAGGCGATTCCTCATCCAACTGCCTGAAACTCAGTCGTCGCTCGGCACCGAAATCGGACGTTGGGTGTCGTTGCCGCCGAGCAGCGTGAGCGCGCCGATGAGAGCCGTTGCAACGACCAGTAGCACGCAGACGAGGTACTCCGTGGTGTAACTGAACTGGACGGCGAACGGGAGGGCGACGAGCGGGCCGACCGTCGAACCGAAGTCGCCGAAGACGTTGTAGACGCCCCCCAGTTTTCCCACATCGTTTTCAGGGCTGATGTCGCCCAGATACGCGAGCAGGGGAATGTTCACGGCCTCGACGCCGATACCGATGACAGCCACGCCGACGAACGTCCCGGCAAGCGTCGGAACGAAGGCGAGAAGGCCGAAACCGACGGCGAGGAAACCGAGCGACGGAATCGAGACGAACGCACGGTTCGACACGCGGTCGGACGCCGGACCGGCGACCAGCGTCGTAGCGCTGGAGAACAGCACGCTGACGGCCATCACGACGCCGCTGATCCCGGTCGCGTCGAGAAAGCCGATGTGGATGCCGACCGCCGCGGCGTACTCCACGACCGTCGAGAGGAGTACCCCGGCGAAGAGGAATCGGACGACGAAGTTCACGAGTCCGACCGAGAGGATGCGAACGTCGGAGGTGACGATGCTCGGTATCTCGCGCAGTCCGGTGTCGGTTTCGACGGCGGGTTGGAGGTCGGGTAGGACGAGGAAAGCGACGAACGCGGCGAACAACCCGGCGACGCCCGCGACGAGAAAGGCCGGGGTGAACCCGTATATGTTCGCAACGAGTCCGCCGACGACGAGTCCGGTTGGAAACCCGAGACTCTGCCCGCCGCGCAGGTAACCCGTCCACTTGCCGCGGTTTTCCGTCGTCGTGACCTTCGTCACGGTGCTGAACGCGCCGACGAAGACGAACGCCGACCCGATTCCCCACAGCACGCGCGACCCGGCGAACGTCGTGGCGCTCACGGCGGTCGCCGTCAGCGGAAGCGCGCCCGCGAGACCCTTCGTCCACGCGGCCGTCAACCCGAGGACGTAGCCGAACGGCGCGAGTCCTTGCAGGACGAACCCGACGAGCATGGGTCGTCGAGTGCCGAAGCGGTCGAGAATCGTTCCGGCGGGCGTGTTCAACAGCATTCGGGTGAATCGGTTGATGGCGAGGATGATGCCGACGGTCAGCGCCGAAAAACCGAGTAGTGTGCCGAGTCGTGGCAACGTCGGAAAGGCGACGCCGCCGCCGATGCCGCCGAAGAAGACGCCCGCGATGAGACTGAGAACGACGGTTTTCGTGTCGTGGTCGGAACTCACTCCGCGATCACCGTCACGTACGTTTCCGGGGTCGGTTCGTTTCGGGAAAACGAATCTGCAGTCATACCTAAACTGAGCCGATTGAGAGGGATAAACGGACGGTTTACGGCAGTTTCGTCGGACGGATACCGTGTGGAAAGTCCGAAGAGTCGGCGGTGTTTTCGAACACCACACCCACGGAGTCCGTCCCTGAAGAGTCCGTTATCGACCGAGAATAGGGTCTTTGAGCGCGACGACTTCCGCCATGATCGCCTCGACGTTGTCGTCATCGACGCCGTTCGTTCGAAGCGCGTTTTCGAGATGTTCGCCGACGGCATCGAAGTCGGGTTCGTCGATGTCGAGATGGTCGTGCGCCTCGCGCATGTCCGCACCCGTATACTCGACCGGACCACCGGCAACCGCACTGATGAACTGGATTTGATGTGCGCGTAGTTCTTGCATGTCCATTCCCTCGAAGTAGGGAACGAGTCGCTCGTCGGACAACACGTGGTCGTAGAAGTCCGTGACGACCGCTTCGACCGCACTGTGACCACCGATTTCCTGATACACTGATTGAGACATCGTGTCGTTACGAATGTCGGCGGGGATTTCGCATACGGTTGGTCACTACCATACACGGGTTTATTTAATTGGGTGTGAATTGATAGCAAGTGAAACGTGAACGAGGGACACGGTTCACGGTTCGTGACTCGCCTCGACGGATTCGTGGACCGCGTCCGGCCGGTTCGTGGTTCACGTTCGACGGGTTCGACGGGTTCAATGGGTTCGCCGATTATTGGACCGGTGATTCATCCGCCGACGGCGGTTTCAGGACGAAAGGATTTGGTCGAGCAGTTTCGTCTGTGCGACCGAGAGGTGTTCGAGGAACGTGGCGACCGAAATCCCGAGTTCGGTTGCGACCTCCTCGGCGGTCGCCCCTTTCGGCGATGCGAAGTACCCCATTTCGTGGGCCGTTTCGAGCGCCTCGTACTGGCGGTCGGTGAACGCTGTACGGTCCACGAACAGCAACGACCGCTCGTCGGCGGCCGCGGACCGTGTGAGCCGATTCACGGTCACGTTCCCGCAGCACGACCGCAAGTCGGTGACGACACCACGGAGCGTTTCGAGGTCGGGCGCGATGAACGAGAGGACGAGTCGGCCGGAATCCGCCCGGAGGGTCCGAACGGGACAACCGTGATCCGGCACGCGCTGACATGGACACTCGTCTTCGTGCGTGTACCGATACACCGATTTCGTCTCGTCGACGAACACTTCCTCGACCGCCGCCGGTTCCGTTCCGGCGTCGTCGGAGCGGTCGACCGTCAGTTCGCCGACGACTCCCGTCGCCGTCCGCGTGGCGTGTTGGTCCACGCGGAGGGATTCGATTTCCAACTCCTCGCTGATCGACGAGACGGGACATCCACCCGCGTCGCTCACCGCGAGTTGGACGTGAATACCGGAGGTCATATCTAAACCTATCCCCCGCCGACGGATAAATAACTCAGTACCGCCCCGCCGAACTACTGCCTTCCGTGACGCCGCGGATTTCGAATCTGGCACCGCCGCTCGTGGAACCGACCACGTCTATCTCCCACCCGTGGGTCTCGACGCACTCGGAGACGATGGTGAGTCCGTACCCCGTCCCGTCGTTTACGGTGTGGCCGTAGTCGAACACCTTGGACCGTTCGTCGAACGGAATTCCCGGTCCATCGTCCTCCACGAAGAACCCGTCGGAGAGCCTCCCGACGCGTATCTCCGTTTCGGGACCCCCGTGTTCGACTGCGTTCCGAAACAGGTTCTCGAACACCGTTTGGAGTTGGTCTTCGTCGGCCAACACTACCGGCATCGCCTCGTCGATGTGGAGGGTCGCATCGAACGTTTTGACGTGACCCCACGCCCGGTCGATGACGCTCGGAAGGGAGACGCTGCTCGGTTCGATGGTCGCCTCCGTGTTCTGCGCCATCCGCAACAGGTTGTGGATGATCCGTTCCATCCGGTCGTGTGCGCGCTTCACCTCCTCGAAATCGCTCTCCTGCCCGTTTATCTCGGCCTCTGTCAGATACATCTGTGCGATGGACAACGGGTTCCGAAGGTCGTGTGAGACGATGCTTGCGAACTGCTCCAATCGGCGTTCACGCTCCTTTCGCTTGGAGATATCGTGGAAATAGACCGAGAGACCCGTCTCCGACGGGTAGGCGTTTATCTCGATCCAGATACCGAGCCGTTCGTAGTTGAGTTCGAATGTGGTCGGCGTTTGGGTCTCCATCGCGGCGTGGAACTCCTCCCACAGGAGCGTGTCGCCGGTGTCGGTAAGCACGTCCCAGAACCGCTTTCCGAGTACTTCGTCGGCGGACTCCGACAGAATCTCCTCCGCACGGTCGTTGACGTGCGTGAACTGCCACTCGTCGTCGAGCGCGAAAAAGGCGTCCGAGACACGGCCGAGAATCTCGCTCAGTTCGGTTTCGAGTTCGCTCCGTCTGCGTTCGAGTTCGCGCTCCCGCTGTTTGAGTTCGGTGATGTCCTCGCCAGCCGAGATGATCCGTTCGAGTTCCCCGTCGGGACTGTACACGGGGGCGGCGCTGACGGACAGCCACAGCCGTTCGCCGTTCGGCTTTTCGATGGCGATTTCCTCGTCGTGCATCGGATCGCCCGTAGCGTGAACGCGCGCGGCCGGTGACTCCTCCGGAGGAAGGGGATCACCGTCCACATCGAAGAGACCCCACTCGTCGGCGTTCTCCCGTTCCGCGATCATTTCGTGTTCGGATAAGCCGAGGAGCTCCTGTGCTCGCCGGTTTGCGAGCCGTATCGTCCCGTCCGCATCCTGCACCGAGATGGCGACCGGTGACGTTTCCAACAGTCGTTCGGTCTGATTTCGCTCACGTCGGAGTTGCTCCGTTCGCTCTTTCTGTTCGGTGATGTCGTCGATGGCGTACACGACACGACCGACCTCGTCCTCGGTATCCTCGATAGGGGAGACGTTTATCGAGAGCCATCGCGGGTCGTCGCTTTCGGGACGGAACTGACAATGGAAATCGACCACGGGTTCACCGGTTTCGATCACCCGTGTGAACGGGTCGTCTTCGAGCGGAATCGGCTCGCCATCCACATCGTAGAGGTCCCACGACGTGGCCGTGTACTGCTGCAGTTCCGATTCATCGATTCCGAGACGATCGGAGATCCAGGAGTTCGACCGCAAGAAGGTCCCGTCCGACGAGATGACCGAGATACCGACCGGGACGATTTCGAGCGCCTGTTCGATCAGGTCGCGTTCCGACTGGAGACGTTGTTTCGCCTCCCGACGCTCGGTCATGTCCCGAGTGACTTTGGTGAACCCCCTGAGGCTCCCATCGTCGTTCCAAAGGGACGTGATGACGACGTTGGCCCAGAACCGCGTGCCGTCCTTCCGAACCCGATAGCCCTCGTACTCGGTACGTCCTTTCTCGACTGCGATTTCGAGGTGGTGTTCCGGAACGCCCGCCTCCTCGTCTCCCTCGGTGTAGAACTTCGAGAAGTGCTCGCCGATGACTTCGTCGGCAGTGTATCCCTTGATCTTCTCCGCACCCTTGTTCCACGTCGCGATGTACCCGTCAGGGTCGAGCATGAAAATGGCGTACTCTTGGACTTCATCGATCAACGACTGTAACTGCGTGTCCTCCTGTTCGAAGTCGGCCGGACGCCACCAGACGCGAGTTTCCGGGGAAATCTCCTTGGAGCGTACGACCCCCTGCTCCGCGAGTTCTTCGAGCATCGCCGTACCGACATCCGAACCGCATCCCGCTTCCCTCGCAAACTCTCGTGCCGAGAACGGCTCCCCCCCCATTCCCGATCCGGTCGAGGGCTTCGAGGGTTATTTTCTCGGGATTCATACACTTCCTCTCTGACGGACGAGCATAGTATTTTCCTTGCGCATCGCTCGACGGTTTCGTTAGAGTTCTTCTCGGCTACAAAACGCCGAATCGAGTGATCTGATGGCTATCTCTCGCCCAGAAATCGCTCCGCCGTATTCCGGAAGAGGTCCTCGTACACGGACGCCGGTAACTCGCGTTCGAGCAGTCCCCGGCGTTCGTCTTCGTAGGGATACGGCACGTTCGGGAAGTCCGTGCCGAACTGCACCGATTCGGCGAGTTCGACCAGCGTCTCGTCCGAAATACCGTCCGCGTCGAACCCCAACACGTCCGCCGAGCGGGGCGACAACGCCATCGTCGTGTCCAGAAAGACGTTTTCGTGGTCCCGCGCGAAGTTCAGGAATTTCCCCGTCTCGAACGTGCCCATGTGGGCCGCACACGCTCGAATTTCCGGATACGATTCGACGAACTCGGCGAACTTCTCGGCCCCGACGTGCGGGCTATCCTCGAACATCGGTGCCGTCCCCGCGTGGAACAGGATCGGTTTGTCGTACTCGGCGGCCGCCTCGAACGCCGGGTCGAGTCGGGGGTCCGCCGGGCCGCATCCCTGCACCGGACACTGGAACTTCAATCCCCTCGCACCCGCCTCGAACGCCTCGCGGACGACCGCCGCCACGTCGTCGTCGCCGTGCACCGTGGCGAACGGAATCGCCATTTCGGACTCCCTCGATCGGGTCAGCACCCACTCGTTCAGTTCCCTCGACATCCCGCGTTTGTGCGCGTACGGAAGGGCAACGTAGCGTTCGACACCCATCGAACGGAGTTTTTCCTCCATCCGCTCCCGGTCGGTCGGATGCTCGAACGACCACCCCGCTTCTTCGGTGAGTGACTTTCGTATTGCGGCCATGAGCTTCTGGGGCATGAGATGGACGTGACCGTCGATGACGTGGCCGTCGAGCGCTTCGGGAAAGGGCATGGGAGGTAGTTGTCGGGGAATCGGTTTGAAGAATTGGGTCACGGGGACGGCGAAACTGAGGAGTGTGTTTGACGTCGTGGGTTCGGTTTCGAAATCCGTTCCCCGTCCACTACGATAACGGCTTGGTAATTTTGGGTGGAGCGAGATGGTTGGTTTTGCTGTGATTGCAACTCCCGAACCACACAAGGTGACAAAGACCAACAATATCCCGCCGTTTCCCCGACCCCGTTGATGCAAAAATTGAAGGATTCGCTGCCGAATCGAGAATGTAAGAGAATGGACAACGAACAACAACTGCCGGTCGGTCACCTCGTCGCCGACGACACCGACGTCTCGATTCCGGTCGTCGAAATCCTGACGGGGCGCGGGTTCGTCACCGGAAAGTCGGGGTCCGGAAAGTCGAACACGGCGTCCGTCGTGGTCGAGCAACTGCTCGACGCTGGATACCCCGTCGCCATCATCGACGCGGACGGCGAGTACTACGGCCTGAAAGAGGAGTACGAACTCCTGCACGTCGGCGCGGACGAGGAATGTGACATCCAAGTCGGGGCCGAGCACGCCGAGAAGGTGGCGTCGCTCGCGCTCGAACAGAACGTCCCAATCATCATCGACGTCTCCGGATACCTGGACGACGACGAGGCGAACGCGCTCATCCGCGAGACGGCGCGGCACCTGTTCGCCAAGGAGAAAAAGCTCAAAAAACCGTTCCTGCTGGTGGTCGAGGAGTGCCACGAGTACATCCCGGAGGGCGGCGGCATGGGCGAGACGGGGAAGATGCTCATCAAGGTGGGCAAGCGCGGACGGAAACACGGCCTCGGCATCATGGGCATCAGCCAGCGCCCCGCCGACGTGAAAAAGGACTTCATCACGCAGGCGAACTGGCTGGTCTGGCATCGCTTGACGTGGGAGAACGACACGAAAGTCGTCAGCCGAATCGTCGGCAGCGAGTACGGGAATGAGGTACCCAACCTCGACGCCGGAGAGGGGTTCGTCCAGACGGACTGGACCGACGGCGGGATTCGCCGGGTGCAGTTCGACCGTAAACGTACGTTCGATGCAGGTGCGACGCCCGGCCTCGACGACTTCGAGCGTCCGGAACTCAAGTCCGTCAGCGACGCGCTGATGCAGGATTTGGAGGGCATCACGGAGCTTCAGGAGCAGGAACACGACCGCGTGGCCGAACTGGAGAGCCAACTGGAGCGAAAACAGGCTCAAATCGCCGAGTTGGAGAACGAACTCCAGACGGCGCGGGACGTGTCCAACGCGGCGCGGAAGATGGCGAACGCGCTCGCCCACGGCGACATCGGCGGTCCGGAGGAGTTCGAGGAGCGACTCCGCGAGAAGAACGAACGAATCCGGGAACTCGAAACCAGACTCGAAGAACTGGAAAACGAGCGAACCGAACAGCGGTCGTTTCAGGACTGGGAGGCTAACGGCGAGGACGCCGCGGAGGTCGAGGACGGCAGGGAAATCGAGGACACCAGAGAAATAGAGGACGTCGCGGAGAGCGAAGACCCACTGAACGTCGAGCGGGATGGGGCCGAGGACGAGGAACCGGCCGCCTCCGACGATGTCGAACCGTGGCCTGCACGAAACGCCGAATCGACGGACGGCATCCCGAAGGGACGGACGACGTGGGGGAACCCGAACGAGACGGGCATCGATCGAACCAGTCCGGACGACAAGGGTTCGATAGAGGCCTACCAACGCGAACTCAAGGAGCGCGGACGCGAACTCGGGAGCGCCGTTTCGAATCGATCCACCTCCGAAACGTCGTCGTTGGTGGAGTTGGCGAACACCGACGCCGTCGTGGTCCGAATCGATGCCGCGCGCCGTGATTCGCTGTGCAACGAAAATCACACCTGGGACGTCGTCGCCGCGCTCGCGAAGAGTGGGCCGATGACGGTCCACGAGATCGACGACGAGGTGGCGGCATCGATCGCGCAGATTCAGAGCCTCCTCGCGGAACTACGGAATCGCTCGCTCGTCACGCGGGACGAAGAGCGTCGATACGCACTCGATAGAAAAGAGATGGTTTCGATCATCACCGATCCGGACGAGCGGGCACATCACAGCGAACTCCACGCCCAGTGGCGCGACTAACGCCACTCCTCGTCGATCCCGGCATCACGTTCCATGTCCACGAGACCGCGTGGTTCCCACTCGTCCGCCGTATGGCACTGATAGAGGATGCCCGCGGCGACCGAGAGGAAGACGACCGTGATGAACAGTTCGGCGAAGAGGAAGACCCCGATCATCATGATTAACGATACGTTCCGCAGCGTGCTCTCTCTTTCGGCTTCATTCGTCAGATGTCGCCGAGTCGGTTCCGTCGTTCCGGTCGGCAGACTCACCGGATTCGGATTCGGCTTCGTCGCCCGATTCGTCGTCCGGTGAGTAGAGAAAACGAAATACACCGGCGACCATCAGTCCGACGCCGAGCGTCATCGCGGCGTAATCGATGGTCGATTCCTCTCCGAGATAGCCGGGGAAGAGTAGAAACGCCAACCAGCAGACGCCCAGCACTGGGAGCATGAGCGCAGTGAGGCGCTTCTTGGATATTCCGATCCCCGATTTGTCGTTCGTTTGTTGAGACACCGTGATCAGCCTGTCTCGGCATTACGGCCCGAATGCTTATATGTTTCTGTTATTTTGGATAGGTAGTAGTAGATCATTCGAGAGGACGCCGACATTACCAAAGAATCGTAAGAAATCAGATACAGATATGTTTCCGATATTTTTGTGTAAGACGGAGTCTGCGTACTCGGTTTGGGGTAGAGATGACCGTTTCAAGCGATGGCGGTGTACTCCACATTCCGAACGGTTTCCCCATCTCCTTTCTCACGATACTTTCCCGACTTGAATCACTATCTTCGTATGTTCCATCTGGGTGTGCAGTCTTCACTCGCCCACTCCACGCTCGACACGGGAGAAGAAGAGAGACAGAAAGGGAGGAGATAGACAGGAAGGAAGAAAGGAGACGATCAAAGGGACGAGAAATCGAGGGGGGATAGAGTAGACGATCAAAGGGACGAGAAATCGAGGGGGGATAGAGTAGACTGACGAGGGGGAATTCGATAGCCCGAGCACTGACGCCACGTACCGCCCCGCCGCGTACCATGCATTCGAACCGTCCAATCGGCGACCCTTGAACGTTGCTATTTCAGTTCAATGTGAGATCGATATCTTATATATCTGTGCCAATCTAGCGCACAGGAACACGCTGTCCAGCGGACGGACGTACCGTGTCGAGGTGCTTTTGCATCCAGAGTTCGAGCGTCGTAATGGCCGAAATCGGCTTCAGGTGGTCCGCGTGCCCGTCGAGGTGTTCGTGTTGGAGGGTCCGCACTCCATCGGCATCGAAAATCTCGCGGTCGGCGGCATCGTCGAGCAGGGAATCCACGAACGCGCGCATCTTCGGGTCGTTTCTGTACCAGCGACCCATCCTGCACGTATCCGGTCCCGTGGCCCGCTTTTTGAGATTGTCCGCGACGAACCCGAGCGCGTGCAGCGCGAGCGGTGACGTCGGCGGCCGATTCGTCCGATTGTAGGGGACGCGTGCGGAGGGACCACCGACGCGACGGGCGACTTCGAGTTTGAGCGGCGCGACGGCGGACGGCACCCGACCACGGGTACCGGGAATCGCCCCGATTCGATAGCGCTGGTAGGGCATCCGAGCGACGTGGTTCATGAACTCGCCGTCGGCGAACGGCACGCGCGTCCCGGCCTGACTGCGATAGAGGCGGTTCGACCGGAAATGAGAGTCGGCGAACAGTTCCCAGAGCGCATCGAGGGTCCGGTGTTCCCGCCGTGGCTGCGTGCTCCCTTCGACCACTCGACTGAGCGACTGCGTGGGCGAGACGTCCGACGAGAGGAGTGATCGCACCTGGAGAGGGGAGATCTGACCCTTCTGGGCGACCAACGCGTCAACGGATGACTTGCCGGTCAGGTACGACCGATACAGCACGTCGCCGAAGAACTCGCCCTGACTGCTCCCTTCGAACAGCACGTCGACTTCCCCCGACACGTCGTTCAGGACGGGCGGGAGGTTGACGAAGAACGACCATTGGAGCATGCCGTCCATGATGTCCACGCCGCGTTCGATGGATTCCATGAACTCGCTCGCGGAATAGTCACAGAACTGGTTGGGAACCGAAAGCGCGTCGGAGACGCGCTCGGCACCGAGGCGGTCCTCCTGCGTCGCCGAGTTGTCGTAGGTGAACGTTCGGACGGTGTCGATCTCGTCCTTCAGTGCGGCGGTGAGCGTCCTGCTGTCGAGGCCCCCGGAGAGCCAGACGCCGGTTCGGCCGTCGATGGTACCCGCGACGTTGCCGACCACTCGGCGATAGCGTTCGATCGCCTCATCGACGTAGCCCTCCTGTGGGTCGATGCCGAAATCGGGCTCCCAGTAGCGACGGGATTGGACGTTCCCGTTCTCGTATCGGAGGTACGATGCGGGTCGAAGCGACTGCACGTCGTTCACGAGCGTTTTGCGGCCGAAGACGTAGCCCATGAACAGCATGTCGCTCACCGCGCGTTCGTCCATCCGCGGCGCGTGGAGTTGGGAGATGAGGGATTTGAGTTCGCTGCCGAACAGGAATCCGTCGACGGTCGAGTAGTAACAGGGCCGCGTGCCGAGTTTGTCCGTGGCGACGATGGTGGAGGAGCGATCAGCGGCGACGAGCAGGAACGGTCCGCTGAGTTCCGGAAGGGTTCGGTCGGGATCCGCGAGCACCCGTTCGAAAATCTCGCCGTTCGAACGACCCAGTTCGTCTCGATTCGATATCACGCCGTGCAGGACGCCGACCTTCTTGCCGTCACGCCAGGTCGTCCATCCGTTCGGGTCTCGGTCGCCGTGGTGAACGAGTCCGATTCGACGGTCGCCAATCGATCGTTCCGCAGTCTCGTACCATTCCTCGTGGTCCATCGCGTCGAGCATCTCGTCGAATGCTCGATCGCTAAGAGTACCACCGGTTACGCCGGGCATGGAGGAAACGTTCACCACTGCCTATATTGTTATGAGACGCCTTCGACCGGGTTAGGCTCGATATGAAGAAAATCGAAGGGGAGCTGAAACGAATTGGGGTGGACTACCTCGAAACGATGGGTCGAGCGACGTGGAATGGTTGGGTCGCCCTACCGTAAAAGGATGGATCGGACTACCTCGAAGGAGGGAAGCGGACAACCTCGAACCGGGGAAGTCAGGCCGACTCATCGCTGAAGAACTCGGCACAGAGTTTCCGCTCCGCGGCCCGAAGGTGTTCGTGGAACGTCGAACGCGAAATGCGCATGGATTCGGCGAGTTCCTCCCCCGTCACGGGTCGCGGCCAGTCGAAAAAGCCGCTGACGTAGGCTTTCTGAAGCGAGGCCAACTGACGCTCCGTGAGCGAATCGGTCAGGCTCTCGATGAAATCCTGTTTGGTCTTCGCGGGACGCTCGCGGTGGCGATAGGCCAGCAGTTCCGTTCCGGAGTACGAATCCTTTAAGCGCTCGATGAGGCCGCGAACGTCCGCCTCCTGTGGGAACTCGACGAGAACGCGGGATTCGTCCGGCGTGGCCGATATCTCCTGCGTCTTCCCGCCGTAATCCGACATCGTGGAGACGAGCGTTCCCGCCGGGAGGACGAACTCGAAGAGGGTTTCCTCGTCCTGTTCGGCCACCAATCGTGCGTCGAGAACGTCGTCGCGCTCCGAGACGATGTCGAACACGTCGTCCGCGGACGCGCCCTGAATCGAGAAGAACGATACCACCGAACCGTCGTCGTGGTTCGTCGATTGCAGGTAACTGATTTCGGCGTCGGTTCGCTCCGCGATATCCACGAAGAAGAGGTCCGAACTTCGGAACGAGAACTCGGCTTCGACGACGCTGTCCGCGATGAGGATCCGACGCGTCTCGCGGGCGTTGATGGCGCTACCGATGGCGCGAGCGAGCGACTTCAGGACGACCTGCTCGCGCTCGTCGAACGCGTCGGATTTCGTCGCGCTTACCACGAGCACGCCGTACTCCGTGTCGTGGTACGAGATGGGAAGCGCCGCGGCCGCCGCACATCCCTCGATGTCGAGGTGGGCTATCTGTAGCTCTCCGGTCTCCAGTGCCTCGTTCACGATGGGATGGTCGGGGTCCGGATCACACTCCCCCGCAACCGTCCGCACCTCCACTCCGTCAGTTCGAACGTCGCGCTCGCCGACCCACGCGAAGGAATAGGGTTCGACCTGCGTCACCTGCGTGCAGACGGCCGTCTCGATGGCCTCGCGCGTCGGCGCTTCGACCACCGCGCTCGTGACGTCCCCGAGCAGTCCCTCGATGCGTTCGAGCAGGTGTTCGAGTTCGTCCGCCCGCTGGCGGGCGGCGAACTCCGCCCGCTTTCGCTCCGAGATGTCCGTCTGGAACCCGACGAAGTGACTGACGTCGCCCGTGTCGTCACGAATCGGCGCGATATCGACCCGATTCCAGAACTCCGTTCCATCCTGACGGTAGTTCAACAGCTCGACCGAAACCGGTTCCTCGTCGTGGATGGCCTCACGCATCGTCCGGACGGGTTCCGGCTCAGACTCCTCCCCCTGCAAAAACCGACAGTTGCGGCCCAGTACCTCGTCGGAAGGGTACCCGGTCAGTTCCTCGAACGCCTCGTTGACGTACAACAGCGGTTGGTCGTCCGGTTGTGCGTCCGCGATGGTGATACCGACCGGGGCTTCGTTGATGGCCCGCTCCTTCAGATCGAGTTCCGCGACGACGTCCTCCGTGGCGGCCTCGGACCGCTGAAAGAGCACCGTCACGCCGTCAACACCGGGATGAACGGTCGCCTGATATCGGGCATCGAAGGTGATGTGGAACGGTTCGGGGCGGTCGTTCCGCCGCGCCGTCTTGCAGTGGTCGAGAATCGTCTCACCCGCCGCCGTGGGAAGCGCCGTCGGCAACTGTTCGTCGATACCGACGCCGAGCAGTTCCCGTGCCGGGTCGTTGAGATACGTCACCCGCCAGTCGGAATCGAGCGCGAGCAGTGGATCGGAAAGCCGTTCGAGAGCCTGACTCGCCCCCACGTGCGTCTCGTCAGGAAGGTCCATACGGACAGTAAGGGCCGACGGGAAATAGTAGTTCAGTTATCGGTTACGAGTCAGGGGTTCGTTTCGGTGGTTCCGACCCCTCGTCGGCTCCTTTTTGTCCCTTTTGGCACGACGTTTTTGGGGGCTCGACGCTTCCGTGAACATATGCCAACCACCGTGTCACTCACGGACGACGAAGTCAGACGGGTCCTCTCGATACTGCGGGAGTATCGGATGCAGACGGGAGACGACGTCAGTGACCTCGTGGAGACGTTCGAGGAGCACGAACGGAAACCCGAAAAGGAGTACACGACGTCGGCGGACGAACGGTAGATCGAATTTTTGCCCGGCTACACCAGCGTCGTCGGGCGTTTCGAGAGGTAATCGAACACCGCGCCGAGGGCGAATCCGTAGGCGAGGTGTCCGAGGAGGGTGATGACGAGGTAGACGCCGAGCAACAGCCCAGCGTAGCCATCGTAGAACGCGATGACGAAGCCGGTCCAGAGGACGAACCCGTACGGGAGGCCCCTGGCGGCGTAGTTCTCACCCGGCAGATACGACCCGATAGAGACGAACAGGAGCGGCCACGTCACCATCCCGCCGCCGAGGAAGATGAGGTAGCCGACCGCCGCCGGATTCGACGGGAGGAGCACGTCGACGCCCGTCAACTGCGCCAACACGGCAAACGAATTCAGGTCGAACGCTCCGAGCGTGGTTCCGACCAGCAGTATCGCGGTCATGACGGCAGTGCCGACGAGACCGCCGACCGCGCCGATGAACCCGTCGGTGATGATTCCCGCGAAGGAGTCGAATTCCGGTTCCACGACCTCCTCGGAGATATCGACTTCCACTGACGGTTGTGAGTCATTCTCTGCCATGGATGGAGGTAGAACGTACACCGACAAAAAACAGTACCCAAACCAGAAGGGAGATATTTCCAAAATCGGGACATTTGGCCCCGAGAAACGTCGAATCAGGGCGTTTCAGTTCCGAGGGAGTTTCCCTCTGTCACGACCCGTGAACGGAGTTCCGGAAGCACCGTCGTCACGTCCCCCCGGACGTCGAACGTCGCGCGCGGACTGAACGGCGTTCGGTCGAAGTTGACGATGGCGGTCGTCGCCCCGTTGCGGGTAGCGGTTCGCGGCAGCGACGCCGCCGGTTCGACGGTGAGCGACGACCCGATGGCGATGAACACGTCCGCTCGCCTCGCATACTGCCGGGCGCGGCGAAGCGTCCCCTCGTCCAACCGCTCCCCGAACAGTACCACGTCCGGTTTCAACAGGCCGTCACAGTCGGTACAGCGGGGCGGCAGTTCGCCGGAGCGCACGCGTTCTCGCACCGGAGCGGCGTCGGCCGTCCGCCCGCAGGACTCACAGACGACGCGGTGGGCGTTGCCGTGCAGTTCGACCAACTCGGTGGCGTCTTGGCCGTCCGCGTGACCGTTCAGACTCTCGGCATGAAGTCCGTCCGTGTTCTGCGTGACGATGGCGTCCAACTGGCCGTTCGCTGCGAGGTCGGCGAGCGCGTCGTGTGCCTCGTTCGGGTCGACCTCGCCGCCGAACATCGTTTCGTGGAGGTCGAGGCGATCGGTCCAAAACGTCGCCGGGTCGGTTCGAAATCGACGGTAGTGAAAGTCCGCTTCGTCGAACTGGGTCCAGATTCCCGAATCGCTTCGAAAATCGGGAATCCCCGATGCGGTACTGGTTCCGGCACCCGTGAACGCCACGACGGTTTCGGCGTCACGAACTCGCTCCGCGAGCCGGGCGATATCGTCCATGTTCCAGAACAGCGGTGCGGGGATTGTATAGTTGTGGAAATCCGCTACGGAACGTGTTGCGTGGCGGCCGTTCGAGAACCGCTCCGTGAACGAGTGTGGATGTCTCGTTCCCTCGTCTACGAGGGGGAACCGCTTTTCGTTTCGACGGGAGGAGAAATATGTACTGACGGGACACATCATTTTGCCTGCCAACTCGTTTATGGTTCTTCCGATACTCGCGTTATTTATGACGAGAATCGTTGCAGGAACAGACAGCGCCGAGACGAGCGAGCGGATATGTGAGTATCTCGACGGCCGACTCCACGAGGGAGACGAGGTTCACGCGTTGAACTCGATTCACGGCGGAAACGACGAGGAGTTAGTCCAAGAAGGGCAGGATGCGTTGGCGGTGTTCCAGGACCGACTCGGGGACCGGTTCGATATCGAAACGGAACAGAACACGGACAGGAGCGACCCCGCTCACGACATCCTCACCACCGCGGATGAACTCGACGCGGACGAAATCGCCATCGGCCTGAGTCAAAAGCGAAGCCCGGCCCAAAAGGTCGTGTTCGGGAGCAACACCCAGTCCGTTTTGATGCAAACCCGGCACCCGTTGATCGGGATACCGATGAAAGACACGAGGTAAAATGACGGTGGCCGTTTTCACCGACTGGGAACGAACCGGTCGGTTACAAACCATCCAGCCATACGTTGGATTACGAGTCGTATCGCACCTGAAACTACGGTTACCAGCCGAGAGATATTCGGTAACGAGAGGATTACAATGAATCTGCTTGGAGAAACCGCGATCGGTGTCGGAATCGGCGTCGCGCTGCTAGCGCTCGCACTCTATTTCGGTCGCTCGATACGCATCGAAGACATCGTCAGCGCCGGACGAAAACCGGAGGCGAAGGCGGACGGCGGCTACGCCCACGGATTCCCGTCCGGGTACGGGAAACCGACGGGCGTCATCAGATGGCTGACGACGGTGGACCACAAGGACATCGGGCTTCTGTATCTCACGTTCGGCAGCATCGCGTTCTTCTGGGGCGGCACGGACGCGATGATGATACGGACGGAACTGTTCACCCACAGCGTCGATGTGTGGGACACGGCGACGTACAACGGGCTGTTCACCATGCACGGCCTGACGATGTTGTTCTTCTTCGCCACGCCCGTCCTGTTCGGGTTCATCAACTACTTCCTGCCGCTACTCATCGGGGCGGACGACATGGCGTTCCCGCGGGTGAACGCCGTCGCCTTCTGGATGCTTCCGGCAGCGTTCGTGTTGGTTCGCTTCGGACTCCTCTCGGACATCATCGGGCACGTGATCCAACCCGTGCTCGGAATGGCCGCTGCGAGTCCGTTCTTCCGCCTCGAACCGCCGCAAACCGGCTGGACGATGTACACGCCACTGGCGCGTCAGCGGCCGAACCCGATGATCAACATAATGCTGTTGGGGTTACACCTCTCCGGCATCAGCACCACGTTGGGTGCGATCAACATCATCGTGACGACGTTCACGCTTCGGGACGTGGACTGGAGTGAACTCGATATCTTCACGTGGACGGCGCTCACACAAGCGGGTCTCATCCTGTTCGCGTTCCCCCTCCTGGGCAGCGCCATCATCATGCTCCTGCTCGACCGCGTGTTCGGGACGACGTTCTTCGCGACGGGGGGAGGTGGGCCGATGTTGTGGCAGAACCTGTTCTGGTTCTTCGGCCATCCGGAGGTGTACATCCTCGTCCTGCCGCCGATGGGGCTGATCAGCCTCATCATCCCGAAGTTCTCGGGACGGAAACTGTTCGGGTTCAAGTTCGTCGTCTACTCGACGTTGGCCATCGGCGTGCTCTCGTTCGGCGTCTGGGCCCACCACATGTTCGCCACCGGAATGGACCCGCGCCTCCGCGCGAGTTTCATGGCCGTCTCGCTGGCCATCGCGGTGCCGAGCGCCGTCAAGACGTTCAACTGGATCTCGACTATGTGGAACGGAGCCATCCGCCTCGAAGCGCCCATGCTGTTCTGTGTGGGATCGATTGCGACGTTCATCATCGGCGGCGTGACGGGCGTCTTCCTCGCCGCGATTCCCGTGGACCTCATCCTCCACGACACCTACTACGTCGTCGGCCACTTCCACCTCATCATCATGGGACTGATCCCGTTCGGCATGTTCGCGGCGGTGTACTACTGGTTCCCCATCTTCACGGGCCGGATGTACGACAGGACCCTCGCGAAGGTCCACTTCTGGCTCACCTTCGTCGGCGTCATGATCACGTTCAACGCCTTCATCGTCCTCGGAATGATGGGACTTCCGCGCCGGTACGCGAGTTACCCGGTCAAATTCCAACTCCTCCAGCAAATCGCATCCTTCGGCGCGGTCCTCATCGCGCTCGGGTCGCTGGTCTGGATATGGAACATGCTCCAGTCCTACCGCAACGGCGACATCGTCACCGACGCGGACGTGTGGAACCTCAAGAAATACGGCATGTTCTCGAAGGAGTGGCAGTGGTTCGAGGAGCAATTGGAGTCGCGGTAGTTCGCCGAGATAGGCGAACGTTTTTCTAATTTTAGCAGACGGGGGTGCCGCCTACCGCGTGAACCGGCCGTAGAAGACGCCGAGCGAGTAGCCGTAGCCGACGTGTGCGAGGAAGCTGAAGGCGAGATAGAGGACGAGGAGTGCGGAACTTTCGAGTTGCATCCCCGTCGAACCGAGGCCGAGGAAGGCCAACCACAGCAGGAGCGAAAACATGACGCCGCGAACGGCGATATCCCCGCTCCCCGGTAGGACTTTGAACTTGTCCTCGATTGCCGCGAACAGCAGTGGCCAAACGACGATGCCGATGAAAACGAAGACGGAGAACCCGAGATACAAGTCCCCCGGCATCCTGACGAACTTCGCAATCGCGGCCGGGACGCCGAGCTTGAACCCCGATTCCGACTCCGCAGCGAGGAAGATGAACAGCATGAGAGCGGTACTCACGATTCCTGCTTTGATGGTCTGCACACCCTCCACGACGGAGGACGGGAGACCGGAATCGCTGTCGTATCCGGCGACTTCCTGTGACATAGTAACAGCGAGGACGGGAAGCCGTTTATAGGTACTCCCCCTCGTTCGGAATATACTACGGGCGACCCGCGAAACCGCCATCGGGAGTTCGGGTTTTCGGGGTCCGGACGAAGCGGCAAACGACACTGTTTGCCAAAAGAAGTTACCTCCTGGGCGGTTACCTCTCTCGATATGACGCTCGAAAACGAGAGCGATACGTTCGACATCGGCGGCGAACTGACCGTCAACCGACTGGGGTACGGTGCGATGCGTCTCACCGGTGAGGACGTCATCGGTCGACCGGACGACGAGGAGGAGGCCCGACGCGTCCTCCACGAGGTCGTCTCGACGGGGACGAACTTCATCGACACCGCCGATTCCTACGGCCCGGCCGTGAGCGAGCGACTCATCGGCGAGGCGCTGCATCCCTACCCGGACGACCTCGTCGTCGCCACGAAGGGCGGTCTCTGGCGGGACGACCGCGACGGCTCGTGGCCGAAATGTGGCGAACCTGGCTACATCCGCAACGCGATTTTGGGCAGTCTCGACCGGCTCAAGGTGGACACCATCGACCTCTACCAGTACCACCGACCGGACCCCGACGTTCCCTTCGAGGACGCTGTCAACACGTTCGCGGAACTCAAAGACGAGGGAAAGGTCAACCACGTCGGGTTGAGCAACGTCTCCGTCGAGCAGTTGGAGGAAGCCCGCGACATCGTGGACGTCGCCACGGTGCAGAACCAGTACAACGTCGGCAACCGCGATTCGGAGGACGTGCTCGAAGCCTGTGAGGAGTACGACATCGGATTCATCCCGTGGTTCCCGCTCGGCGCGGGTGACCTCGGCGACAAGGAAGAAGCGCTCGAAGAAGTCGCAGACGCACACGACGCCTCCGAGCGGCAAATCGCGCTGGCATGGTTGCTCCATCACTCGCCCGTCACGCTCCCGATTCCGGGCACATCGAGCGTGGAGCACCTCCACGAGAACGTCGCCGCCTCGCACATCGAACTCTCGGACGACGAGATGGAACTGCTGGACTGAGGGCGGGTCGTTCCGTCCGAAGGAACCCTTATGCGCCAGCGTGTAGATGGTAACACGACGCATGAAAAAACTCATCAACGAACCATCCGCCGTGGTGGACGAGATGTTGGACGGGATGGTCGCCGCGCACCCGGACGAGGTTCGTCGACTGCCGGACTCGAACGTCCTCGTTCGGAACGACGCCCCGGTCGAAGGAAAGGTCGCCGTCGTCAGCGGTGGGGGGAGTGGACACGAACCGACGCACGCGGGCTACCTCGGTCCTGGAATGCTCGACGGAGCGGCGGCGGGGGAAGTGTTCACGTCGCCGACTGCCGACGAGGTCAGCGAGATGGTACAGGCCTGTGACGGCGGCGAGGGCGTCCTCATGGTCATCAAGAACTACGAGGGCGACGTGATGAACTTCGAGACGGCGGGGGAACTAGCGGAGATGGAATCCGACGTGGAGGTCGCACAAGTCGTCGTCAACGACGACGTCGCCGTCGAGGATTCGCTGTACACCTCCGGTCGCCGCGGCGTCTGTGGAACCATCTTCGTCCACAAGGTCGCGGGCGCGATGGCCGACGAGGGCGGCGATCTGGACGAAGTCCAGCGGGTCGCCCAGAAGGTCATCGACAACGTAGCGACGATGGGAACCGCGCTCACGTCCTGCATCACGCCCGAGAAGGGCGAACCCACCTTCGATTTGGGCGACGACGAGATCGAACTCGGCATCGGGATTCACGGCGAACCCGGCGTCGAACGCGTGGACATGACCTCGGCGGACGACATCACCGAGCGACTCACCGAAAACGTCCTCGATGACCTCGACCTCGACCCCGGAACGGAGGTCGCAACCATCGTCAACGGGATGGGCGGGACGCCGCTGTCGGAACTGTACATCGTGAACCGGAAACTCCAGTCGATACTGGAAGACGAAGGGCTGGAGACGTGGGACGCGTGGGTCGGCGACTACATGACCTCGCTCGACATGCAGGGCTGTTCGGTGACGGTGTTGGAACTGGACGACGAACTGAAGGAACTGCTGGCGCATCCGGTGGAAACGCCCGCGCTGACGGTGACGTAGGCGGAAACTGATTTTTATCAGTCCAACTGAATCGAGTAGAGTTTCGGCTCGTCCGTTCCGAACACGAGGTTTCCGTCGCGAACGGCGGGTGGCGACGTGATGTGACCGTCGTGTTCGAACTCGGTTCGTTTTCCGTGCTTCGGGTCGATGGAGAGGACGGTTCCGTCGTAACACGTCAGAAAGAGGGTCGAACCGCGGATATCGCCCGGCCCGTTCACCCTCGGTGGGAGGTCATTCGTAGCGACGACTTCGCCAGTTTTCGGCTTGACGAGGGAAACCTGACCCTGTTTATCCCGTTCCCACGGTTCACCCGTCACGACCGCGAGCAAATCGTCGGTCACCAAGCCAGCGAACGACACGACCGAACCGGGAAGCGTTCTGCTCCAGCGTTCCGTGTCGTCGTCGGGGTCGATGTAGACGAGTTCGAGACTGCCGTTTCGGTACACCGACGTCACGACGTCCGATTCGTACAGGAACGGGTGAGCCACCATGTTCGAAAACGTCGTCCAGCGCTGTTTGCCGGAATCGAGGTCGAACAGCGCCGTTTCGAGCGACCGAGTGCCGACGACGACCCGTCGCCCGTCCCGGTTCCACCAGCGGCCGGGAACGGTGAGGTCGCCGACACGATGTATCTCGCGGTCACGAACGTCGATACGGTACACGTACGATTCGCTCGTCGTCACGAACGCGGAGCCATCGATGACGATAGGGCGGGACTGGATGCTCGCGTATCCCCCGTCCGGGAGTGCTTGCGACCACCTCAACTCCCCGGACGGATCGAGCAGGACGACGTGGTCGGTGACGGTGAGAAACGAGTCCACGATAGGAACGGGTGGTGTGCCCGCAGCGTTCGAACGGTTGCGCGGCGTACTCGCGACGGAGTTTCCGGAATCCGCGGAAAGGAGACCGATTCCACCGTCATCGGTGGCAACGGCGACGTATTTGTGATCGAGATACGGTTTTTGGGCGATATAATCGCCCTCGAACGGAGCAGACCAATCGACGGAATTTCCGTTGCCGCCGAGCGTACTGCAACCGGAGAGCGTGGCCGCGAGCGCGGTGGAGAGGGCCGCTCGCCTCGTCAATTCCATTGGACGAGGCTCAATCAGTGTCAGTAATGAGTCTTCTGTTCAGAACAAATCGCAGAAGTATCCGCCCAGTATGGCGAGAGATTCGGTCGAAGGTCGGTTATCGTCCAAAGACACCAGCTTCGACCAACAAGAGCGCCGCTAGCGAAATCACGACGAACCAGGCTATCAAGTCAAATCCGAGGACGTTCGGAAGAGAGGAGTCGGTCAGGGATCCGATGAACCCGAGAAGAAGTATCGATGAAAGGGGAAGTGAACGGCTTCCGACGATTACGTTAGGAGTTCCGACGTGCAGAGACGACCCGAAAAACGTTCCATCGAGTCGCAAGCAGGAATTGACCCGCAATCGGAACCCGTTCGGCGATAGGGGACACTGCGAGGCGCTCACCGAGATATCAGTTCCATACCCCAGTAGAGATGTCGTCTCGCGAGCGAGCCGAAATTATCGTGCCCACAATCTGGACACTCGAAACCATCGACGCTGTCTATGTCGATAGGGAAAACGTACCCGCAGTCGGTTTCACAGCGGTTCTGTCGAGGTCCGTTGACGAACGACACCAGCAAATCGTTTCTGTGATCTTCCAGATGTGCCGTACCTCGGTCGTACATCCCGTCGATGGATTCGGTCTCTAACACCTCGTCGCAGAACCCACAGACGAAATGGTACGTGACCGACGTATCGTCGTGTTCCTTCTCGTCACTGTTCTGGTCACTGTCGGGTCGGCGCGTTGGGACGGTCATGGTAGCGTGGAGCGAGCGTGAACTGTGTGATGCGCTCCGCGTGAGTCCTTCCGTCACACGAATAGAATGCCACTAGACTGCCGAGGAACCGCAAATGACCGGCAGTGGACGCATAGTGTGTAATCACTCGGCCGTTGCACATTGAATACATGCTGAGGTCATAAAGATGGTGGGACGGTCCCACACAGAGATGATGATAGCCTTCTCGATGTCATACCACCGTGGCCCGACACGAGCGAAGGTTTACCCCGATAGGGTGCGTGATATCAGGAAACAATGGCAGACACAGCGACGGAACGCGAGGCAGTGCTCGCGGCAATCGGACGGGTCGCCGATCGAATGGCGGACGAAAAGGACTACCTGACCGACCTCGACTCGGCCATCGGCGACGCCGACCACGGGGCGAACATGAACCGCGGCTTCCAGGCCGTTCTCGAAAAGACGGACGGGATGGACGACGCTGAACCGGCCGACCTCGTGAAGACGGTCGGCGTGACGCTCATCTCGGAGGTCGGCGGGGCCGCCGGACCGCTGTACGGCGGGTCGTTCATGAGCGCCAGCGCGGAACTGGCGGACGGTTTGACACCGGAAACCACGGTGGCGTTCGCCGAGGCGTTCCTGGAGAAGGTACAGGACAGGGGAGACGCGCCGGTCGGCGCGAAGACGATGGTGGACGCGCTGACGCCCGCCGTCCACACCTACAAGAAATCCATCGAACAGGACGACCTCGAACCGGTGGAGGCGCTGACGAAGGCGGTCGACGCCGCGGAGCGCGGCGTGAACTTCACGACGC
Organism: Haladaptatus sp. AB618; assembly: GCF_024136965.1. NCBI lineage: Archaea > Methanobacteriati > Methanobacteriota > Halobacteria > Halobacteriales > Haladaptataceae > Haladaptatus > Haladaptatus sp. AB618. The sequence goes on from NZ_JAMYJX010000008.1 coordinate 87,012, forward strand.
CGATTCGAGCGCTGAAGGGTCGGGCATCGTATCTGGGCTGGCGGTCGGTCGGGCATCAGGACCCCGGCGCGACGAGCACCCTGTTCATGCTCGAAGCGATTCAGGAGACCGCCGTTTCCCACCTCGGGGACGGCAACCTCGAAGCCGACGCGACGTCGCCGACGGTACCGGACGAGGAAGCGACACCCGAGGCGGCCGACGGCGACGGAACGGAGGGGTCCGAATGATCGGACTCGTCGTGGTCTCCCACAGCGAGCAGGCCGCGAAGGGGATTCGGGAGGTCGCCGCCGAGATGGCGGGCGACGTTCCCATCGAGGCGGTCGGCGGCGACCCGGACGGCGGTCTGGGAACGAGCACGCCCGTGATTCAGGAGGCGCTTGATTCGCTCGCCGACGAGGACGGCGTCGTCGTCCTCGTCGATCTGGGCAGTGCGGTGATGAACACCGAGCTCGCCATCGAAATGGCCGATGTCGAAGCGGAAATCGCCGACGCGCCCATCCTGGAGGGCGCGGTCAACGCGGCCGTCACGGCCAACAGCCCGAAGGCCACGGTCGAATCGGTGCTCGAAGCGGCCGAAGAAGCCGGAGAGATTTCGAAATTGTAAGAGGTTTACAACAACTCGGCGACCTCTTCGCGCGTTTCGGCGTCGAGAACGCGCCGAGCGCGTTCTCGCGCCGTCTCGGTGTCGATATCCCCGACGTTCGCTTTCACGTCCGGTACGGTTATCGCGCTCATGCTGAGTTCGTCCAGGCCGAGACCGACGAGCAGTTCCGTCAGGTCGGGGTCGCCAGCCATCTCGCCGCACATGCCGACCCACGCGTCGCCCTCGTGTCCCGCCGAGACCGTCCGACGAATCGCCCGGAGGACGGCCGGATAGCGCGGGTCGTGGAGGTCCGAGACTCGCTCGTTTTCACGCGACGCGGCCATCACGTACTGGGTGAGGTCGTTCGTCCCGATGCTCAGGAAATCCACCCGCTCGGCGAGCGACTCGGCCATGAACACCGAGCCGGGCGTCTCGATCATCACGCCGAGTTCGGGCACGTCGAACGATTCGCCTTCCTCGTCCAGTTCCTCGGCGACGGTTTCGACCCGCGCGAGCGCCGCGTCGAGTTCCTCGACGCTGGCGACGAGGGGAAACATCACGGCGAGGGTCCCCGCGGAATCGTCCGCGGCAGCGCGCAGCAGCGCGCGCAGTTGGGTTTCGAACAGGTCGGAATCCGGGCCGAGCGAGCGCCGAATCCCGCGCTCGCCGAGGAACGGGTTCGCTTCGTCCGGCGCGTCGAGATACGGAATCGGCTTGTCGCCGCCGATGTCCAGCGTTCTGACGACGCATCGCTCGTCCGGGAAGGTTGCCAACGCCTCGGTGTACACCTCGTACTGTTCGTCCTCGTCCGGCGGCGCGTCGCGGTCGAGGAACAGGAATTCGGTTCGGAACAAGCCGATGCCGTCGGCACCCTGTTCGGCCGCGACGTCGAGCTCTGCGAGCGTCCCGACGTTCGCCGCGACTTCGATTTCCTCCCCGTCCGCCGTCGAAACGTGGTCGTCGATGACGGGCGTTTCGGCGTCGGCGATTCGGCGTTTCGCGCCCTCGTCGGGATCGATGACGACGACGCCGTTCTCGCCATCGACCAGGAGTTCCCGGCCGTCGCCGACCTGTGCGAGTTCGTCGCCGACGCCGACGACAGCGGGGATGCCGAGCGAGCGGGCGAAGATCGCGGCGTGCGAGGTTCGCCCGCCGAAGATGGTCGCGAACCCGGACAGCACGTCCGGGTCGAGTTGGGCCGTGTCGCTCGGCGTGAGCCGTTCCGCGACGAGTATCGATCCATCGGGAAGGTCGCCGAGGTCCATGCGGTCGCCGTCGGTGACGATTCGCAGGAGTCGGTCGCGCACGTCGCGCAGGTCGTCGGCCCGTTCGGACATCGAACCCTCCAGGTTCTCGAATCGGGCGATCGGATCGGTGAACGCACGCTGGATCGCGTGTGGTGCCGGAAGGCCGTTCTCGATGGCCGCCTCGATGCCGCCGACGATTTCCGGGTCGTCCACGAACGCGCGATGCGCGTCGAAAATCTCGGCTTCGTCCTCGCCGACGCGGTCGGTCGCTCGCTCCCGCTCCCGTTCGAGTTCCTCGTGTGCGGTCGCTTGCGCGGCCTCGAACGTCGCGAGTTCTTCCTCGGGATCGACCGTCGTCGGGTCGGGCGGATCGGGGAGATCCGTCGCTCCGCGGTACCAAACGACCCCACCGACGCCGGCGCGCGGCGTCACGCCGATTCCGGAGAGTTCGGTCGTCACGCTTCCCCATCCTCCGGCGTAGTGAGCACGTCCTCCAGCGCGTCGAGGGCGTCTTCGGCGTCGTCCCCCTCCGCGACGAGTCGAACGTCGTCTCCTTGCCGCGCGTTGAGCGTCGTCACCGACAGCATGCTTCGGGCGTTGACCGGGTCGCCGTCCGTGAGGGCGACGGTGAGATCCGATTCGAACTCGTTGGCGGTCGTGACGAAGCGCGATGCTGGTCGGGCGTGCAATCCGGCCTCGGGGACGACGGTGACAGTACGTTCCATACGGGTCATTTCCAACGTTTGGTGTGGAACCCGCTTCATGCTATCGCCGCCACCGCCGCAATCCCCACTGTGCTCGCGTGTAGCCGAGACCGAACAACACGGTTCCAACGAGCATCAGCGTCCCGCCGAGAAGCGGCTTGTTGACCGCCGTTCCGGGGGCGGAGATAGCGACGAGCACGAGGCCGGAGACCAGAACGGTGAGTCCGACGAGGCTCACCGGGTCGAGAAACATCAGTCTGAGGTACGCTCCCGTCGAACGGTCCGGGTCGTCTGAAGTCGTCACGGGCACTCGTTAGCTTCCTCCCGTCGAGCCTTCGTGTTCTTCATCGTGCACCGCAGGCTCCTCGGGTTCGATATCCTCGGCTTCGAGTTTGATGACGTACTGACGCGTTAGCACGTCGTATAACCCGCCGCCGATGATACCCCCGACGATGGTCGAAACGGTCGGCAGCCACCAGCCACCCCGCGGACCGGGGAACGCGATGGACCCCCATCCGGCGAAGTAGCCCATGATTCGCGGACCGAGGTCGCGGGCGGGATTCAACGCGGCCATACTGATGGGTGCTTCGTACTGGACGAGCGCCGCCACGAGAAGACCGATTAGAAATGCCGCGAGAGCGGGCGATGCGCGCGTTCCCATCGGGTTCTCGTCGTCCACGAGGGCGAAGATGACGGCCACGAGAATAGCCGTGATGACCATCTCGCTGAAGAACGCTTGTGGGAACGAAACGAGAGATGCTGCCTGTTGCAGCGTGTTGTAATCCCCGACTTTCACTCCCGCAAACGCCGGGTTCGGGAAGAACGTCCAGAGCGTCATTCCCGTGATCGAACTACCGGGTTGTCCGCGAACGACGTTGTTCGCTTGGCTGAAACTCCGGTAGTACCCCGACCACGTGATGAGCAGGGTTCCGGCCGCCAGAAACGCCCCGATGATTTGGGACACGATGTAGCCGGGAACGTGTCGCCACGGGAAGTCCCGCCAGACGGCGTTCGCAATCGTGACCGCTGGGTTGATGTGACCCTCCGAGACGCCGCCGACCCAGTACACCGCGAACATCACGGCGAATCCCCACAAGATGGATACGCCGAACAGGTCATACCCACCTGTCAGCACCGAGACGACGACTGCACCGTCGCCGAGCAGGACGAGGATGAACGTACCGACGATTTCGTTGATGTACTTCGCACGCCAGTACTCCTGGGGACCCTGCGTTGCTGCTCCGGATTCGTCGGCCGTTTCCGACATCTCAGGCACCCCCCTCGCTTGCCCAGCCAAGGGAACGTTCGACCGCGTCCTCCCAGCGAGCGTACTTCTCGTCCGCCTCCGCTTCCGTCATGTCCGGTTCGAACTCGCGGTCCACCTGCCAGTTCGTTCGAAGGTCGTCCGTCGAGTCCCAGTAGCCGACGGCCAGTCCGGCGGCGTAGGCCGACCCGAGCGCCGTCGTCTCGTCCACGACCGGCCGGACGATATCGGCCCCGAGGATGTCGGCCTGAAGCTGACAGAGGAAGTTGTTCTTCACCGCGCCGCCGTCGACTTTCAGCGACTCGACCTCGATGCCGCTGTCGGCCTCCATCGCTTCGGCCACGTCGCGGGTCTGATAGGCGATGGATTCGAGCGTCGCCCTGACGATGTGCTCCCGACGGGTTCCGCGCGTCATGCCGACGATGGTCCCGCGGGCGCGCTGATTCCAGTGCGGCGCACCGAGCCCCGTAAACGCGGGAACCATGTAGACGCCGTCTGTCGAATCGACGCTTCGGGCGAGGGATTCCGTTTCGGCCGCGTCGTCGATGAATCCCACGTCCACGAGCCACTCGATGGCCGCGCCGGTGACGAAGATGGAGCCTTCGAGCGCGTACTGGACGGGTTCGCCCGAGCGCTGGAACGCGACGGTCGTGAGCAAGCCGTGTTCGCTCTCGACAGCATCGTCGCCCGTATTCAGGAGGAAGAAACTGCCCGTGCCGTAGGTGTTCTTCGCGTCACCGGCGTCGAAACAGGTCTGCCCGAACAGGGCGGCCTGCTGGTCGCCAAACGCGCCCGCGACGGGAATTTCCGCGCCGAGGAAGCCGTCGGGGTCCGTCGAACCGTAGGTCTCGTCGTCGCTCGACGGACGTACTTCCGGGAGCATCGCGCGCGGCACGCCGAACTCCTCACACAACTCGTCGTCCCAGTCCATCTCGTGGATGTCGAACAGCATCGTCCGCGACGCGTTCGTCACGTCCGTGATGTGCTCGCCCGTCAGGTTGTAAATCAGCCAGGAGTCGATGGTTCCGAACAGGATTTCGCCCTCCTCGGCGCGTTCCCGGATATCCGCCGGTCGTGCGCGCTGGAGTTTGATGGGGTCGGCGTTGTCGAGCAACCACTCGGCCTTCGTCGCCGAGAAGTACGCGTCGGGTTCCAACCCCGTCTTCTTTCGGATTTCATCGACCTTTCCGTCCGCTTCCAACTGCTCGACGCGGTCGGTCGTCCGCCGGTCCTGCCAGACGATGGCGTCGTGGATCGGACTGCCGCTATCTTTATCCCACAGCAGCGTCGTCTCGCGCTGGTTGGTGATGCCGATGGCTTCTAGCTGATCCGCGGCGACGTCCGCCTCCTCCAGCGCGGCCGTGACGACTTCCTGTGTGTTCTCCCAGATTTCGAGCGGGTCGTGCTCGACCCACCCCGGTTCCGGGTATTTCTGTTCGTGTTTTTCGTACGCGCTGGCGACGACCCGACCGTCGTGGTCGAACAGCATGAACCGGGTTCCGGTCGTGCCTTGGTCGATAGCGCCGACATATGTATTTGACATCTGAATGCCCTCGTTTTGGTGCGCCGGACTCTCCCACTCGACGACACCTCTGGGAGAGAGACGGGACGGAGAATAATGATGTTTTCCCACAGGGAGGTTTCCACGCCCGTAGCCCTGGGTTTTCACTCTCTCGCCAACCAATCGTGAAAAATAGTCGTCAATTTCGTCGCTTATTCGTCTCGACCCACGTTCTCGATCCGGTCGTACTGCTCGCCCGAGAGTTCGATGTCGGCAGCGCCGACGTTCTCCTCCAGTTGGTCGGTCGTCCGCGCGCCGACGATGGGCGTACAGGAGAACTCGCGCTGTTGGATGAGCCATCGGAGCGCGACCTGCGCCGGGGTGGCGTCGAGTTCGTCCGCGACCGCTCGAATCTCGTCCAGAATCTCCCAGCCCTCCTCGGACATGTAGTAATCCTCGAAGTAGTCCACGAGGTCCGCGCGCGACCCGGCCGGGATGTCGCCGTCGCGTTCGTACTTGCCGGTCAGGAAGCCACCCGCGAGCGGGGAGTACGGACAGACCGCGATGTCCTGGTCGGCACAGACGTCGAGGTAGTCCTCCACCGGGCCGCTGGCCGCCGCGTGGTACATCGGCTGGGTCACGTCGAAGCGCTCGAAGCCGTTCACGTCGGATTTCCAGAGCGCCTTCGTGAGTTGCCACGCCGCCATCGTGGACGCGCCGAGGTAGTTCACCTTACCCTCGTCCACGAGTTCCGTCAGCGTCGCAAGCGTCTCCTCGATTGGCGTCTCCTCGTCCCAACGGTGGATGTAGTACACGTCGAGGTAGTCCGTTCCCAGGCGGTCGAGCGTCCCCTCTATCTGGGCGCGGATGTGTTTGCGCGAGAGCCCCGAGTCGTTCGGTCCCGGTTCGCCCCAGCCGTCGAACGGGAAGTACACCTTCGAGGCGATGACGAAGTCCTCGCGGTCGTACTCCGACAGCCAGTCGCCGATCCACTCCTCGCTGGTGCCGTTCGGGTCACCGTAGACGTTCGCCGTGTCGATGAAGTTGATGCCGTTCTCCCACGCCGTGTCGAGCAGGTCTGTGCCGTGTCGTAATCCGTTTCGACCGTGCCGTTCGATTCCATGGCGAATCGCCACGTCCCGAAACACAGTTCCGAGACCTTCGTGCCCGTCGAACCGAGAGTTCGATACTCCATACCACGGCGTCGTCGGGAAGGGTCCTAAAAGCCCGGAAAGCGGCTAAGTTCGGAAAGGTACGGAACGCGGATTCCGTACGTAAAACGGACCGAGCGTGGAGGGTCGCCCGGGTCGCGTCTTCAGGCCCCATCGTACTCGCTCAACCAGTCGCCGACTATTTCTTGAATCCCGAGGGTCGTCGTACCGATGTTCAGAATTTGATACCCGTTCCGAGCTTTTTCGTTGACATCGTCCATCCCGAAACCGAGGTTTCCCACGGGAACGCCTCGGTCGATACCCTCCGTACGAACGGTTTCGACGGCGTCCCGTACGTCCGGATGGTCGAGTTCGCCGGGGGAGCCGACCGCGACCGAAAGGTCGAACGGGCCGACGAAGACGAACCCGAGGTCGGGAACGTCCAGAATGGAGTCGATGTTCTCGACCGCCTCGCGCGACTCAATCGTCACACCGATGAGGACCTCTGCGTCCTCGGTAGCGACGTAATCGTCCTCCCGTCCCCACCGACTCGCTCGCGGAACCGCGAGGCCGCGTTCTCCCGGTTCGCCGTCGTAGCCGAAATACGACGCTCGAACGATATCCCGCACCTCGTCCGCTGTATCGACGTGCGAGAGGAACACGTTTCTCACACCGGCGTCCAGTACCTTCCGGACGAGCGCCGGTTCCGTAACCGGAACCCGAACTAACAGTTCCGTCCCCGTGAGTTCGCTCGCGCGAAGCAACGATTCCACTGCACCGGCATCCCATGGACTCGGTCCCGCGTGCTCGAAATCGATCCAGACGAAATCGAGTCCAAGATCACCGTACAGTTCGACGACCGTCGGCGCGTACGTGTCGTCGGCTATTCCGAGTACGATTTCGCCGTTTTCGAGCCGATTTCGCAAACTAGCTGTGTCTTCTGTCTGTGTCATGAGTCTCCCCCCACGAGGAATCGATTACGGTGGATTCCTCGGATGTGCTTTCTCCCCCCGATCGTTTCCGTACCGCGCCCGGTGATGGAGCGGCGAACCTGCTACGCTACCGGAGGTAGTATCCCTGTTGGTCAGTGATACCAAAGTACACGGTACCGTCGACATCGCACTATTCCTCGGTTGGATACTCCTTTCGCACAACTACGCCGCCGCTCGAATTCCGAACGACGACCGTATCGCCGCCGTTGTTCCAGACGGCGCTTCCCTCGCCCCAGTACAGGTCCGACGCGGAATCGCTTCCGCTGCCGGTGTGGAGCGTGACCGTCGAACCGGCGGCCAGCGTCGTCCCGGTCGGCACTTCGTAGCTGTGCCCCGCCGCGTCCGAAACCGACCAACCGGAGATGTCGAGCGGTTCGTTCCCCGTATTCTTCAGGACGACGTACTCCTCGTTCGGATTCTCGTTGTCGTTTCCGGGGGCGTCCGCACGAATTTCGCTGATGGCGAGGGGGCTGGTCGTGCTCCCTCCAGTCGTCGAGGTGGCGGTTGTCGTCGTCTGCCCGCCGTCACTCCCTCCGCTCGCACACTCCCAGAGTCCGAGACCGGTCTTTTGTGCGGCCGATTCGGCGGCGTAAAACCGCTGGCGCTTCGTGAACTCGCTGTCGTACACCCGCGCGTAGCCCTGCTTGACCAGTTGGTAGTTGAACAGCGTGCCGTCCCCCTCGCGGATGTAGATCAGCAGTCGTCCGTAGTAGCCGCGCGGCCCCTCGTTCTCGTCCAGCGTGATGGTCACCCGCTTGCCCGCGAGTTCGGTGTCGGCGAACTCGCTGGCCTTGTGGCCCCAGTCGCGCAGGCAACTCGAACCGGCGGCGTCGTCCGGAATACCCTCGAACTCCGTCGGGTCGTTTTCGGTGTGGACCTCGGGCGTATCCACGCCGAGCAGTCGTCCCGTGTCAGTCGTTCCGTTCTCGTACTGGAACTTCACCGTGTCGCCGTCAACGATTCGAGTGATGGTCACCGTCCAACTGTGGGCGGACTCCGGGTTCGACTGTCCGGTCGTCGTGGACTGCTGTACGGAGGTACACCCGGAGGTCAGCACGCTCGTCCCGACCAAGAGGAGAACGGCGAAGACGGCGAATCGGGAGGAGACGGTGAGAGACACGACGATATCGAGACGGGGTCGGGGGATAAAACTAGATGAGAGAGGCGAGTGAGTTCGCGGGTCACTCGTTCGTCGGTAGACACGGAAGCGGGCTAACGGGGCAGAACATCGTCGCTTCGGTGAGGAGGTGGCGGTCTCGGGCCATAATTTCCCCCGAAAAAGAGAACAGTTACGGTGGGGTTCGCGCCCCCTCCGACGCTCGACGTCGGGAGTTCGGAATTCGAATCGTAATTCAGCGCGGAACATTTATTATCAGAGAAGAATTGTTATTAGTAATGAATAAATCGGATTCGTCAGGAGTGCTGTACGGAATCGTGGGGATCGTTGGAGCCTTCCTCCTGTATTGGGGTGTCGTGAGTATCATGACGACGTCGTACGTCCCGTCCGTTACGTTCCCGTGGCTCGACCGGACGCTCACGGCAGTTGGTCAATACGTCTGGATTCCCGCGATCGGCGTCCTCCTGCTCACGGTGAGCGTGTCGCCACTCGTGTCAGTCGGTGCTCGAAGGAGTCGAATTGGACGAGTAACGATCGGTGGCTTCGGAGTCGTTCTGCTGGGTCTCGGCGGTGCGATCACGGCACTCACCATCTCCCCGACCTGGGGATTCCTCCAGTTCTCGCCCGTCGTTCTAACCGGCGTACTGCTGATGGCCATCGCTTTCGGGCTTCAGGACCAAGTGTCGAAACGCGTCCACCTGTCGTGATTTCCCCGACGCTCCTTCGACTCGAACGGACTCGGAGTGCTCCCGTCGCGGTGGTCACGAAACGGTAACGGATCGGAGAAGAAGGACGTTTTATACCTCGGCGAAGAAACGAACTGGTATGAGCGGGACCACGAGCGAGCGATTTCAGGAGAACGCGACCGAAATCGCGTCGATCCTCGTGACGGGGATTTGGCTCCTCGCCTTGCTCACCGGCCAAGGATGGTGGCTGTGGGCACTGTTGGGCGGTTACATCGTCGTTATTCCGATAGTCGAATTGCTGTTCGGTGACGAAGACGAGGAGGAAGCGGACGATGAACCGTCCTCGCGGAAACAGCGACGGCGGGAGCGCAGGGAGAGAAGAAGGAACCGACGACGAGACCGGTGGGAAGACGACCCGCAGGGAAACGACGAAAGCACACGCGGAGCGGCGAACAACCGCGACGCCCTCGAAACGCTCAAAGACCGCTACGCACGCGGCGAACTCACCGACGAACAGTTCGAGCGAAAACTGGAGAAACTCATGGAAAACGACACCGTGGAAGATGTCGAGGACCGATTCCGAACCGATCGGGAGCGAAACCTCGAACGCGAATGATCGAAATCGGCGCGATTTTTACTCGTCTCCCGACGCGCGAAAGTTTATAACTGAAACCGGGACAAGGTGTTTCCATGGACGAATGGGAGTACAAAATAGTGGAACTGTCGGACGGCGGCCTCTTCGGAGATAGTGAGAAACCGACGGAAGCGAGCCTCAACGAACTGGGCGAACGGGGCTGGGAACTGGCGGCATCGTTGACCGGGTCGAACAGGTCACTCGGCGGACGGCCCAAAAGCGAGACGAGCGCGCTGGTGTTCAAACGTCCGAAGGAGTAACCCCGTCACTCCTCGACCGTCCAGGAATCGAGCGTTTCCTGCACCAGCGCCTCGCCGACTGCTCGGCCGAGCACGTCGTAACCGGCGCGTTCGGCGCGGTCGTCGGCGGACGCGATGAGCCGCGAAACGATGAACTCCGGCGTGGACCTGCCGACCGTGTCGAAGCGGGGTTGGTAGTCCACGAGCAGGTCCAACTCCTCGTCCAACCCTTCGGCGAAGATACCGTCCTTCCGGGCTTGTTCGGGGAGCGGATTCAGGTCGTCCGCGAGGTGGGTGACGAACACGCCGAGCGCACCCCTGTCGACGGTCAAACTCACGAGGCCGTGGAGGAGGTTCGCGGCGCTCCCCGGTTCGGTAATCGCTTCGAACTCGTCCACCAGCATGAGCGTCCGTCCGTCGTCCGTGAGCGGCGGGACGATGCTCCGGAGCGTGGATTCGAGCACGCCAGCGTTGAAACTGGCGTGGCGGCGGTGGAAGACGATGGCGTCGGAAATCGACACCTGTGCCCGCGAGGCGGGGACGGGCAGACCCATCTGTGCAAGCAAGCCGACCTGACACAGCGTTTCGAGCAGGGTCGTCTTCCCACCGCTGTTCGCGCCGGTCAGAACGGTCACGCGATCACCTTTCGGTGGTCCCGCGACGGCGTGGTCGCCGATGCCGTAGGTGATGGGCTGGACGTCGCCGCTCCCCGTGGCGAGAAAGAGGTTCCGTGCACCCTCGACGGCGAACCCGGAGTCCACGAACTCCGGACGCGTGAGGTCGAACGCTGCGGCGAAGCGGGCGAGCGACAGCGAAACCGCGAGGTCGCTCACGGCCGAAGCGGCGGCATCGATGGCATCACGGGCGGTTTCGATGTCGGTTTCGAGTCGCTCGACCACCGAGGATTCCCGTTCCTCGGCCGCAGCACGGCTTTCGGCGACGAGTTCGCGGAGCGACCCGCCGACGAAGTCAGTGGCGTCGGTCGCCTCGCCCACCGTCGCGTCGCGGATCCGCTGCGGTTCGATGCCGGTCTCGCGGGCGACGTACTCGACATAGCTCTCGCGGAACTCGTCGGGGTTTCGAACGTCACCGGACTGGACGGCTTCGAGCACGTCGAGGGACCCGCTTTCGAGTCGTTCGGCCGCCGCGAGCGTCTCCCGGAGGCGGTCGAGTTCCTCGTCGGCACCCTCCGCGACCGATCCGTCGTCGAGTTTCCCGAGGGCACCGTCCGCGACTTCGAGGTCGTCCGGGTCGATTCCGGCGACGGTGGCAAACGCGCCGTCATCGACGCCGGTTCGTTGGAGCGCCCGCGCCGTCTCGACGGCGGTTCGCTCGCTGCCGTCGTAGGCGTCGAACGCATCGAGGACGGTTTCCCGCGTCTCGTCGTCCAGTTCATCCCACGATTTTACGGCCGCCATCGCGGAGTCGAGTCGTTCCTCCGCCTTCTCCCGGGATCGAACCGGCGTGAAGACGCGAATTCGGTCGCCCGCGTCGGGTGTCACGGCATAGTCGCTGGCAAGGTCGAGCAGTGACTTGTACACCGAACGAGCATCCCGCGTGGCGAGAACGTCCATCCCCTCGCCGCCGTTGGCCTGCCGGAGGATACGTGTCGCCCGTCCTCGGGGAAGCCCCGCCTTCGTCAGTGCGCGAACGTCGCTCGATTCGATGGCGTGAATCGCTCGTTCGACGCCGAGTTCCGATGCGAGTAACTCGCTCGTCTTCGGCCCGACGCCCCAGTAATCCTCCAGCCTCATACCTATCGGCTGACACGGACGAGTATTAATCGTTCCCGTTTGACCGAAAGGTAGAGATAGCTCGGCAGTGTTAATATTCCCATGTCCCTCCATGAATCATACCTGGACACGCCACAAATCGTCTACGTTGGTCAGAGCGGACGAGTTGGACTACAGGGAGCCACGGAGCGGCGAACGAGTGCCACGAAGGTGCTCGACCGACTCGATATCGCCGACTGCGTGGTCTGTGAGCAGTCACCGCCGGAACGTGACGCGGTGGCTGTGTTGGAGGAAGTACGCGAACGCGACACGGAATTGCCGTTCTTCATCGTCACCGACGACGACCGGACGATAACGAGGGCGCTTTCGTCAGGGGTTACCGACTGTGTCAATCCCGACCGTCCCGAGTTACTCACACACAGAGTCGAGCGCGCCATAAACGACTACCGAACCGGACAGGAGTTGGAACAAGCAACGGCGATACTCGGTGGGTTGGCGGATGCCGTCGTAACGATAGACGAGGAGGGACGTATCCGCTACGCCAACGACGGTCTCGAACGCGTTCTCGGGTACGACCCGACCGAAATGCTCGGGAGACAGTTGACGACGGCGATCCCGTCAGTCCTCCGGTCGACACATCGGAAATCGTTCGACCGATACGTCGAAACCGGAGAGCGCCAACTCGACTGGGAGCACGTCGAAACGATAGCACGGCACCGTGATGGCCACGAAGTTCCGGTACTGCTCTCGTTTCACAACGGCATGTGTGGCGGTGACGAGTTGATAACCGGCATCATCCGCGACGTATCGGAACGAAAAGCAGTGGAGACGGAACTCGAAGCGTCACGGGAACGCTATCGGCGGTTGGTCGCCACGAGTCCGGAGGCAGTTCTCGTCGCCGATGCTGAGACGGGTATCATCGTGGACGCCAATGGGGCGGCGGAGGAGTTGCTCGGACGCCCTCGGAACGAGATTTGTGGGATGCATCAGTCGGAGATTCATCCAGTAGAGCGACGGGAGCAGTATCGACAAATTTTCGAGAATCACTCGGAGGCGGAGGGAATAATACGGAACGTGGATCACCTTTCGGTCGTTCGCCCCGACGGCGAGGAAGTGCCGGTCGAGATCAGCGCGAACGTTTCGGAAGTCGGCGACCAACGGCTCGTCAACGCCATCTTCAAGGATATCTCGGATCGGAAGGACCGCGAACGGACGCTCGAATATCTGCGCTCCGCGACGCGTCGACTCATGACGGCGGAGACGAAGACGGACATCTGTGAAATCGCGGTGAAAGCCGCCGGGGATAAACTCGACCTTCCCCTCTCGATACTCCACCTCACGAACGAGGGAGGCGACGAGCTCGTTCCCGCTGCGATGACGGAGACGACCGAGACGCTACTGGACGAAATTCCACGTTTCGAGGAGAACGATGATCCGGTGTGGTCGGCGTTCGAATCGGGTGAAGCAGTCATGTTCGATGGGTCGGACGACGGTCTCGAAGTATGCGAGGAAGGAATGGAAGTCGAACAGGGGATCGTGATTCCGTTGGGGGCTCACGGTGTCTTTCTGCTCGGTTCCCCTTCCACGGGACGGTTCGACGAATACGTCCGTGATTTCGCCGAGATTTTGGCGACGAACGTCCAGTCGGCGCTCGATCGGGCGGAGCGCGAGGAAACGTTGGCGACACAGCGAGGCGAACTGGTCGAACTGAACCGAATCAACGAAGTCATCCGGGACGTGGATCGAACGCTGGTGCAGGCCACGAGCAGGGAGGAAATCGAGGAGACGGTCGTGGGGCGGTTGGCGTCGGCCGGACCGTACGAATTCGCGTGGATCGGTGAGTACGAGATGGGAGTCGAAACCGTCAGAGCAGTGGCGAACGCGGGGGATGATACTTACTACGAATCGGCCGACAAGAAGGCGGGACAACGGAACTGTCCGGTCGCCAAAGCGCTGCGATCCGGGCAGACGGTGGTGGTCGAGGACGTACCGACCGATCCGGCGTTCGAATCGTGGGTGACGGAAGCGCTCGACGGCGACTACCAATCGTTGGCGGCGCTTCCGATTCGATACGACGAAACTCAATACGGCGTCCTCGTCGTTCACGCCGACCGGGAAGGGGCGTTCGATAGCCGCGAACAGTCGGTGCTCGTCGAACTCGGCGAAACTATCGGGATGGCTATCGCCGCGATGGAGAGCCGAAAGGCGCTCGTCTCCGACTGCGTGGTGGAAGTCGAGATGGAAGCGCTGGAGGCCGACCACTATCTCATCGATATTCCGCAGAAACTCGGGTGTACGTTCGTCTTGCAGGGAACGACGATTTCGCCGACCGGCGAAATCCTCTGTTTCGTCACGGCTTCAGGTGCGCCACCGGAGGTCATCCGCGAGCGAACCGAACAGTACGATGGAGTAACGGACACGCGAGTCGTCCACGAGCGCGAGGACGAGTGCATATTCGAAGTCAGCTACGACGGCCCATCGTTCGTCAAGGCGCTCGTGGACAGGGGGGCGACGCTCGGACACGTCGAAGCGGGGCCGGAGAAGGCCAGAGGAACCATCGAACTACCGAGAGACGCGGACATCAGGGGAATGGTCGAAGCGGTGCAGCGCATCGCGCCGACCGCTCGGGTCGTCGCCCAGCGGGAGCGGGAAAAACCCGAACCGACGGCGACGGAGTTCAGGATGCAACTCGCGGAGTCGCTGACCGACAGACAACGGACGGCAATGGAGACGGCGTATCTCGCCGGGTTCTTCGAATGGCCGCGAAACAGCACGGGCGAGGAAGTCGCGGAACTGCTCGACGTTTCGGCACCGACGTTTCATCAGCACCTGCGACACGCACAGTCGAAGGTGCTGAAGACGTTTTTCGACCGATAGGTGAGGCGATATCGACCGGAGGGACTTTCACCTCCTCCTCGGTTTGTCCCGTCATGCGTCTCATTCAAGTTCTCGTTCCGGACGATTGCCGGAGCGACGTTCTCGCTGTGCTGGACGACGAGGACATCGATTACGTGCTCACACGGGAGGAGGGCAACGGGGGCGATTCGGCGGTCGTGCAGTTTCCAGTGCCGACGCAAGCAGTGGACGCCGTTCTCACGAGCCTTCGAGACGCAGGTCTGGACGAGAACGGCTACACCGTCGTCGGCAGTTTGGAGACGGCCCGGACACCGAACATTCAGGAGTTGGAGGAACGCTTCGTCAGGGGGCAAGACGAGGACGACAGCATCGCGACCGAGGAGATTCGGACGAAGGCGCTCGGCATGAACCCGAGTCCCGTGACGTACTACGCGATGACCGTGCTGTCGGCGATCGTCGCGACCGCCGGGTTGTTGCTCAACTCGCCCGCGCTGGTCGTCGGATCGATGGTCATCGCCCCGCAGATGGGGTCGGCGATGACCACGAGCGTCGGACTCGTCCTGAACGACCGCAACATGATACGCGACGGGTTGTCGTCGCAGGTGCTCGGACTCGCCGTGGCCATCGTCAGCGCGACGATTTTCGGGTGGTCGCTCAAGTCCGCGCAGTTCATCCCACCGGCCCTCAACGTGGCGACGGTGAACCAGATAAGCCAGCGCACCTCTCCTGGATTCCTCTCGCTCGCCGTCGGCCTCTGTGCTGGCGCGGCGGGGGCGTTGGGTGTCGCAACCGCACTGCCGGTCTCGCTCGTCGGCGTCATGATCGCGGCGGCACTCATTCCCGCCGCCGCCGCCGTCGGCGTCGGATTGGCGTGGGGACCGCCGGTGTTGGCGTTCGGCGCGTTCGTCCTGCTGGTGGTGAACGTCGTCTCCATCAATGCCGCGTCCGGTAGCGTCCTCTGGGCACTCGGTTACCGACCGAAAAACGAAGGGAGTATTCGGGATGCCGCACCGAGAATCGTCGCGGCCGCGATTTTGCTCGTCTCGTTCGTCGGCGCGGGAGCGCTGATGACCCAACAGGTCCACACCGAAAACACGGCGAACAGGGAGGTACAGAAGATACTGGAATCGAAGCAGTACGAGCAACTCGAACTCGTGGAGGTGAACGTCGAGTTCGACGACATGGGCCTCGTCGACGACAAACAGCACGTGACGGTGCTCGTGACCAAGCCGTCCGGAAAGCGGTATCCCGGGCTGGCGAAGAAGCTCGCCGGGAAGATATCCGCCAAACTCGACGGGAGGACGATAGTCGAACTGCAGTTCACCGAAAGCCAGCAGTCGGTGGCGAGAACGTGACGCCGTGGTCGGCCGTGATCCGGTAGGCGGCCGTGCCCCAGATGTAGTCCTCGACGGGCCACCACGTCCGGGCGTTGTTGAGACTTGCGACGAGGACGCCGTCGTCCGGCCGTTTGAGGTCGGGATGGAAACTGACGCTCCCGCTGTCACCGTCGGTAAACGAGGACCGTGACCCCCATTTCAGTTGTCCGTGTTTGCAGACGGTTCCGTACGCGCAGGTCATCCCGTCCACGGCTTGAATCCGACCCGACGAGTAACCGGAGACGGCGGCGACTTTCTGCAGTTTCGACCGACGTGCTTTGAGGTGGGCGAGTCCCGCGCGCGTGAACTGCCCCATGACCGCGGATGGTGAAGCGCCGTGGATGGCGCTCGTCGGAAGCGCGTCGTTCACCGGGTCGATGCGTACGAAGTCGTCCAACGCGTAGCCGCGTCCCACTTTGCCGACCTTTCGCCATCCGGTGCGTCCCTTGACGTAGAACGGTTCGCCGCGGTGTTGTTCGTCGTCGTCCCCGTAGAGATGGTTCGAAGTCGCAAAAAACGGCGTTCCGTCGTCGTACATCGCCGGACAGAGCGTTGCGGCGGCGTGCTTGCTCCCGCACTCGACGCTTCCGGGCACGCGGTCGTCGTCGAACGAAGCATCGTACGTCCGACTTTTTTCGGTCGTATCGGCGGCTTCGACGTGATTCACTTCGATGGCGACGTCGCCGATTCGTTCGGGGACGGAACCCGTCGCCTCGTCGTCGGTCACGTCCAAGGCGAGGGCGGCGTTTCGTCCGCCGAACTCGCCCGGAACGACGGCGCTACCGACGATTCCGTGACGAGAAAGCAAGTCGTGGCGCTCGTGTGCGTCGAACGCGGCACGGAGGTCGGCGAACCAATCCGCCGGAACTGTCGTCGTCAGCGGTTCGGAATCGGACCCCCGACCGTACACGAGTGGCACTTCGTCGCTTCCGGCCGCCCGCACGTCGTCGGGCGTGAGCAGGGCGGCCATCGAACCGAGCCCTGCACCCGCGAGTGTCGTGACGAACCGTCGCCGCCCCATCGTCCCCAGTCGTCTCCGTGGCAGCGAGCGCGTTGCTGGTCGCTGTCCGATGTCGTCGTGGTTCCCCATCGTGTCGTTTCCCCGTTCCCGAACTCGGGTACGACGGGGGAGTACTTGAAACTGAACCGTCAGGTACCCCGTCCGAGTGGATGAATTATCGGTATGACGACAGTGTAGTTTTAGGGCTGCCAAAAAATGAGAACATTTACGTACCTTTAGGCGAGCCTAAAACATGGGCATGGTAGCAGACGACCCTAAGACCACGAGCCGTCGACGGTATCTGTTCGGTTGTGGCGTCGCCGGAGCGACGATCATGGCTGGCTGTCTCGGCGGCGACGAGAGTTCAGGAGCAGGAACGGACACGACGAACACTAGCGAGACGACGGGCTCGAAATCGGACGGGACGAGCACGGAGACAACCGAGACGGAAACGTCGGAGTCGGGTCCGTACTCGGTATCGATGGAACCGGTCGGGTCGGTGAAGTTCGATTCCGTCCCGAAGAGTTGGGTCGCCAACAACGGCAGTTGGGCCGACATGGGCATCGCGCTCGGTCTCGAACCGCCGAAAGCGGTCTGGTTGACGAGTCGGTACCACACACAGTACTACGACGAGATACCCGGCGTCTCGGTGGACAAGAGCGGGATGAAGGACCTGTACCAGGACGGCGTCAACAAGGAGCTGTTCTACCAACTGGACGGCGACGTGCACGTCATCGACCCGAACTTCCTGATGAACCGATTCAAAGGGTGGTCCCAGTCGGACGTCGACGAAGTCGAAAAGAACATCGGGCCGTTCTTCGGCAACAGCATCTTCTCGACCGGATACAAGTGGCACAAGGACTACAAATACTACAGCCTCTACGGGGCGTTCGAAAAACTCGCCAAGGTGTTCAAACGCACCGACCGGTACGAGGCGTTCAAGTCCCTGCACACCGACTTCCAGTCGAACCTCGAATCGGTCGTCCCGTCGAAGAAGTCGAAACGGCCGTCGGTTGCTATCATGTGGGCGAACGGGAACAAACCCGAGTCGTTCTCGCCGTACCTCATCTCGGAGGGGACGAGCTTCAAACAGTGGCGCGACCTGAAGGTCCAAGACGCGTTCGCCAATACGGACGTCCGTGACTTCCACGCGACGCGCGGAGAGGTGGACTTCGAGACGCTGTTGAAGATCGATCCCGACGTGTTGCTCCTGCGCGGACACGAGAACCAGACGAAAAAGGAGTTCCAGAACACGGTCGTCGAGTTCATGAAGAACCACAAGATCGGCAAACGGCTCACCGCCGTCAAAAACGACGACGTGTACCGTGGTGGCGGGCTGTACCAGGGGCCGATCACGAACCTCGTCCTCACCGAACGCGCAGCAAAGCAGGTGTACGACGCCTCGGGCGACCTCTACGACAAGAAACGGGTCGCGAACATCGTAAAGGGAGATATTTAAGCAAGGAGAAAGACGGTCGGCGACTTCCGGAGGAATAACCCAGTTCAGTGCGACGCGGGCACGGTAGGCATCAACCGCTCGCGTCATCCCATATCACTTCGACGAGATCCCCAGTCATCACTTTTCAGAGCGAAATCGTAACCCATCGAATCGAGGATGGAGCCGTGCAACAAACCTGGAATGGACAGTGAGTGCGCGATAGAGGCGTAATTAGCACTCCGGGAGAAAAACCAAAGCTCTTATCGGTGTTTAGGCAGACCTAAAAGGTGAACAAGAGGTGAAGCACGAGTCGCTTCACCGGGTAGTGACAACGATGGAAAAACCGAGTACGGGGTCGGACACATGACAGAGGAAGTCGAGGCGACGATAGGAGAACGAATAGACGGGTCACTGGCGGGGCTTATTCTGGCGAGTGTCGGAGTCGTGATCGTTTCCGCGCTCGTGCAGGTCAGTTTCGGCGCGTACTCCACGACGCTTTCGCAGGCGTGGCACGCCGTGTTCAACCCGAAAGTCATCGCCGATCCCAAGGTACTCGGGGCGCTCCTGTTCGGGGGCGAGATTCCGGACGGTACGAACCTGAGCAACACCACGACAGTCGTCTGGAGTCTGCGGCTTCCACGAGTCCTGGTCGGAATCTTCGTCGGCGTGAACCTGGCCGTCTCGGGCGCGATATTCCAGGCTGTCACGCGCAACGAACTGGCGAGCCCGTACATCCTCGGCGTCAGCAGCGGTGCCGGACTCGCGGTGCTGCTCACGCTCGTCGTGTTCAGCGGCCTCTCGTTGTTCCTCCCCGTGTTCGCGGCGCTCGGCGGTGTCGTCGCGTTCATCATCGTCTACACCATCGCGTGGAAGGGTGGGACGAGTCCCGTCCGACTCGTCCTCGCGGGTGTCATCGTCAGCACGGTCTTTTCGTCGCTCCAACGCGGCCTCTTCTTCTTCGCGGACGACATCGGCGTGGTACAACAGGCCCTCGCGTGGACCACGGGGTCGCTCACGGGAACCGGCTGGGAGCAGGTTCGGATCGTCCTCATCCCGACGCTGATCGTCATACCGATTTCGCTGATCGTGTCCCGGCAGTTGAACGTCCTTCTCCTCGGCGAACGAACCGCGCGGTCGCTCGGCATGTCGGTCGAACGGGTCCGGTTCGGACTCTCGATACTGGCGATCATCGCGGCGAGTTCCGCCATCTCAGTGGCCGGAATCGTTAGCTTCGTCGGCCTCATCGTTCCCCACGTCGTCCGGAACATCGTCGGGAGCGATTACCGAAAGCTCATGATCGGGTGCCTGTTCGCCGGACCTGCGCTGGTCGTCGCCGCCGACGTGGGGGCTCGACTCGCACTCATGCCGATCCAGATTCCGGTCGGTATCGTCACTGGGCTCGTCGGCGGGCCGTACTTCCTCTATCTCATGCGGAAACAGCAGAACATGGGTGAGCTCTGATGGCACACGAAGGCACCACCGCCACCAACGAAGGGACGACCGGGACGGAACCGGACGCCTGCCGGAGGAATCAGAATGAGTGAACAGCTAGACCAAACGATGAACGAGGAAACGGACGAATCGGAGAACGAACGAACTGAAGAGCCGACGAACGAGCGCGCGAGCGAACTGTTCGGCGAGGAGTTGGCGATCGGCTATCCGACCTCCGGAATCATCGTGGAATGTAACTCCATCGTCCTCCCGGCGGGGGAGATAACCGCGCTCGTCGGCCCGAACGGGAGCGGAAAGAGCACGCTTCTCAAGGCGCTGTCCCGCGAGCTGGAACCCGAAAACGGCGTCGTTCGGTTGGACGGCAGTGACATCCAGTCGTTCGGGACGAAGGAACTCGCGCGGGAACTCGGGCTCCTTTCACAACAGAACAAGTCGCCCGGAAGCCTGACCGTCGAGGAACTCGCATACCACGGTCGATACCCGCACCGCAAGCTCTTCGAGTCGAAGACGGAAGCGGATCACGAGGCCGTCGATACCGCACTCGAACGCGCCGGCGTCACGCACCTCAGGGACGAGGAGATGAACAGCCTCAGCGGCGGACAAAAACAGCTCGCGTGGATCGCTATGGTGCTGGCACAGGACACGGACGTGCTGCTGTTGGACGAACCGACGACGTACCTCGACCTGCGCCATCAGCTGAACGTCCTCGAAATCGTCAAAACGCTCGCCCGCGAGGAGAACCTGACCATCGGCATCGTCCTCCACGATATCTCGCAGGCCGCCCGCTACGCCGACAACCTCGTCGCCCTCCGCGACGGCGAACCCTACGACTGGGGACCGCCGGACGAAGTCGTGACCGAGGAACTGCTCGCCGAGGTGTTCGGCGTCGAAGCGACGGTCGGCCTCGGACCGGAAGGACCGGTCGTGAACCCGCAACGACCGCTGTAAATGGTCGCGGCGGTACGTTCAGCCCGGGAACCATTCTTTTTCAGCCACAAATCCGTCAGGTATCGAGCCTGGAATATCTGTGAGATCGTCAACATATTTCAAGTATTCATGATTCCTGAGTAACTTGTGCCGATGTTGAACGTTCGATACTCGGTAGATACATCAATCGATACATGACACGAAATGGACGCGGAATCGTTATCGTAGTGGCACTGACCCTGATCTTCTCGGCCGCTGGCTTCGCGCTCGTAAGCGCTCAAAACAGCGGATCAAACGTCAAATTGACGCAAAACGCGGAGGGTGAGTACGTGACGATTCACAACAATGGGGACCAACCATTCGACCTCTCGGGAAAGACGCTCTCGTTCGACGACGGACAGACGAACTACACGTTCGACGACGGAGTGGAAATCGGTTCGGGTGAGACGGTGACCGTCGGAACCGGCGCGCACACCAGCATGGATACGGATTACAGCGCCGAGTACGACGGCTACGTGCTCAACAACACGAGTCCGGATACCGTACGACTCCTCGACGGCGACACCGTCATCGCTTCGACGGACGACGAGACGGACACGACAACCGCGACAGACACTGTGACGACCACCACCACACCGACATCGACTACGACGACGTTTGCCACCACCACGATTACCGAAGAAACGACGACTGACGAGACCACCACAACCAGCGGCACGACCACCACGACTGACCAAACAGCGACCACGTCGGACGAAACCACGACTACCACAGACGGGATGACCACGACCTACACGACGACTACGACCTCGAAGGACTGCTAAAAACGACTCTGCGGGATTCTTTTTCGGAATCAGGAATGGAGAGAGGCATACGTTTTTAACGGAGGAAGAAATGTTTTCGAATGACATTACCGGAGAGACATCATGAGCACAGCGGAGTATGCACGACGACTCACCGACCATCCCCTCGGCCGTCTAGTGATACTCATCGCCGGAATCACCGTCATCGGCGCGGCACTGCTGTTCTACCCACCGTTCGGGACCGTAGTGTGGTGGTTATTCCCAACCTTGTTCGTTCTCGTCGGTGTTTCGGAGTTGTACTTCCGTGGAGCGGACGGTCCATTATCGATGGCCGCCGGTTCCCTGCTCGTTCTCGGCGGTGTCAGCCGTGCGTTGTACCAACTCGTCCCGATGGACGAGTTCACCGGGACGGTAGCGAACGTCATTCCACTATTCGGGATTTTCGCCATGATGTACGCGCGGCATTACGGCGAGAACGAGTAAACTGCGCGCTAGATTCTACCTTACAGCGACTGCCACGTCCGGGGCGAGTCGTTCAGGCGCTCACAGCCGTCCTCGGTGATGACGACCAAGTCCTCGATTCGGACGCCGAACTCGCCGGGGAGGTAGATGCCGGGTTCGACGCTGAACACCATTCCGGGTTCGAGTTCGAGGTCGTTGCCCTCCACGATGTACGGCCCCTCGTGTACGTCCAACCCGACGCCGTGGCCGGTGCGATGGATGAACTCCTCGCCGTAGCCGTAGGATTCGATGACCTCGCGGGCGGCACGGTCCACGGATTCGGCGGTGACGCCGGGTTCGGCGGCGTCGACACCCGCCTGTTCGGCTTCGAGGACGGCCCGGTGTACCTCTTCGTACCCTTCGGGCGGGTCGCCCGCGAACACGACGGTTCGGGTCTGGTCGCCGGGGTAGCCGCCGACGAACGCGCCGAAGTCGAGGACGACGGGGTCGCCGGAGCCGATTTCGCGGTCACCGTGGCCGTGGTGTGGTTTCGCGCCGTTCGGACCGGAACCGACGATGGTGTCGAAGGCGAGTTCGTCGCCCCCCGCGTCGGACAGGCGGGCTTCGATTTCGGCGGCCAGTTCGGACTCCGTCATCCCGATGGCGTCCTCGCCGAGTTCCCGGATTCCGACGCTGGCTCGGTCCGCGACTTCGCCGGCCGTTCGTAGCGCTTCGATTTCGGTTTCGTCCTTCCGCATTCTGAGGGAGTCGATCGCCTCGCTGGCCAGTCCGAACGTCGCGTCGGGGAGAGTACGCCGGAGGCCTTGGGTGAACAGCGCCCACATCCGGTCGTCCACGAGGAGGTGGCCGCCGTGGAGGTCGAACTCGTCGGCGACCGATCCCACGAGCGAGAGCGGGTCGTCGCCGTCGCTCCACGTTCGTACGTCGGAAATCCACGACTCGTCGGCTATCTGCTCGCCGTACATGTCGGGGACGACGAAAACGGGGTCGTCATCCTTCGGGACGAACAGGAGCAGGTGTCGTTCGCCGGGATGTTCCCGGAAGCCGGAGAGGTAAAACAGGTTCGTGCTCGGGAAAAGGACGAGGGCATCGGCGTCGGCCGCATCCAATCGCTGCTGACACCGGCGGGTTCGTTCCGCGAAAGCGTCCGTCATGTCTCGAATATCGGAACCCGAAGCGTAAAAGTTGGTGCTCCGGGGCAATTCCGAAAGGGAAGCGTCCGCTGGAAACGAGGACGGCGGCGAAAAACGAATAACGAAGACCGGGACAAGGTTGCTGAATAAATCGCCGAACGTCGCTTCGAAGCGACGTTCCGAACCGACAGATGATCCGAACCTACACTGCGTCGATTCCGCGATTCCCGGTTCTGACCTGACAGGCGTCGAGGACGGGAAGGACGAATATCTTTCCGTCGCCGGGTTCGCCGGTGTGAGCCGCTTCACGGATCGCTTCCACGACGTCCTCGGCGGGCGTGTCCGCGACGACGCACTCGATTTTGACCTTCTGGTGGAGGTCGACGACGTACTCCTCGCCGCGCCACTGGCTCTTGGTGGCCGGTTGACTGCCACGCCCCGAGACGTTCGTGACGGTCAGACTGGGCGCACCGGCTTCCACGAGCGCACGCTTTACGTCCGCCAATCGGTCGGGACGAATTATCGCGACGACCATCTCGATTCCGGAGTCGGCTGCGGCGCTCATTTGTGTTCACCTCCGTCCGCGATGGCGTGACCATCCGTCGCTCCCGTCGGCGAGCCACCGCCGGTTTCGTCGAACGATTCGACGAACTCGGGGTAGGCCACGATGCCGTGTTCGGAGCTGTCCAGACCGGTGTGTTCGTCCTCCTCGTCCACGCGCAGGCCCACGGTGACTTCCGCGAGCTTGAACACGAGGTAGGAGGTGACGAGCGTCCAGATCGCGATGGTCAAGATACCGACCGTCTGCATCGTGAACTGTGCGAGCGAGAAACCGGAGACGGCGAACACGGGAATCAACAACGTACCGATCGCACCCGCGCTTCCGTGGACACAGAACACGCCACACACGTCATCGACTTTGAGCGTGTCGACGACCCAGCGGTAGACGAGGGGCACCTGCACGCCCGCGATGGCACCGAGGGCGATTCCGCCGAACCACGTGACGTGGGGGACTGCACCCGTGACGGCCACGAGACCGGCGAGCAAACCGTTCGCCGTGAACAGCGGGTCGGGTTTACCTTCGAGAAAGGTCGTCGCGATTGCCGCGGCGACGGCACCCGCACCCATGCCGAGGGTGGTGTTCAACGCGACGCGGCCGAGCGCGGCACCCGTGAACGTCAGCGTCCCGCTCGACGCATCGAGGACGGTCGCCTGCGTTCCGACGTTGAAGCCGTACCAGCCGAACGCGAGGATGAACGTCCCGAGCATCACGAGCGTCAGCGAGTGGCCGGGGATGGGGACGCTGTTGCCCTCCTTGTCGAACCGTCCGCGGCGAGGTCCGACCATGTACGCGCCCACGAGCCCCGCGATGCCACCGAGCATGTGAACCACGGTTGCGCCCGCGAAGTCCATGTACCCGACGCCGTCCGCGATACCGTAGATCGAACCGACCGCCTGACCGAGGAATCCGCTGGCAGTCAGCAGACCGGCGTCGGACCACGCGAATCCCTGAATAACGGGGTAGATGACCGCCGTCAGGGCGATGGAGTAGAACAGGTACGCCTTGAACTGCAGGCGTTCCGCGACTGCCCCACTGACGATGGTCGCCGCCGTCATGGCGAACACCGCGCCGAACAGCCAACCGATCCACGAATCCGGGCTGTTGACGTAGGAGAACGCACCGGCCAGCGAAAGTCCACCGGGAGCCAGGAACGTCGCGGCGATGGCCGCGATGCCGGACCCGATGAGGAAGTAGATGAGAACGCCGAGCGACCAGTCCATTAAGTTCTTCATGAGGACGTTCGCGACGTTCTTCGCCCGAACCTGTCCAGCCTCCAGCATGGCGAACCCGGGTTGCATGAAGAAGATGAGGAACGAGACGGTGAGTATCCAGACGTTGTTGACTCCGTCCGCGACAGTGCCGATGTCAACCATCAGCCGTCACACTCCTCGAACCCCGTTGGAGGGGTATCGATAACAAGATTGTTTGCCTTTTCACCCATTTTGACTGCGTTCGTAATCCAAGTCACGGTATAGAGTCGTGATTCATAAGGATATAAAATTGATCGTTTACAAACGTCCAATTAATCAAACCATTGTTGACGAACAGCCACTTTACAATCGAATATATTCCATATAAGGTTGTAAAGCGTACAGAAATAGGATGTATGTGGAATCAAAATCGGACGGATGTAAACATTATAAATTGACATGTCCGAGGCCGAGAATTCGAGCTGCGCGCTATCAGTGAACGTACTTCACTGTGCATAATTACATATGTTCACCGTGCACAAGCGGCGTGATTAAAGGTCCTATTACAGGATCCGAAAATATGGATTGGCACACAAGAAGTGTTTTATACTGCCGTATTGTTTCGTTATTTCGTGAGCAGAAATACAAACGTGGTTAAATATCGCCCGAATTGCCCCCTTTGTTGTTCTAGTTCGTTCGGCAGTGCGAACCGTCGCCCGTGTGATGTGGGGGGGATGGGAACGTGACGACGTCCTACCTTCCCCCAGCAGAGATGCTGACCGACGAGAAAAACGTCTCTGCGACATATCAGCAACTCACGCTCTTCATCGAGGAGTACGTCGAACGGTCGGGGGCCGAGGGCGTCGTCGTCGGAATGAGCGGCGGCGTCGATTCGACGTTGGCCGCGTACCTCGCGGTCGAGGCGCTCGGCTCCGACCGCGTGTTCGGACTCCTACTCCCCTGTAACTTGACCGCCGAAGCGGGGAGTCACGATGCCCTGACCGTGGCCGAGGCGCTCGACATCGACTACGAGGAGATCCACCTCCAACCGCTCATTCGTGGGTTCGAAGAACTGATAAGCGGCGACGCCGAGCGCGACGGTCGAGTGCAAGCGCTCGGTAACGCCATCGCACGCCTCCGGATGACCAGCACGTACTACGCGGCAAACACTCAATCCAAACTCGTGCTCGGAACCGGCAATCGGTCGGAGCAACTGCTCGGTTACTTCACGAAACACGGAGACGGTGGGTGTGACCTCCTCCCGTTAGCGAACCTCTACAAGACGGAAGTACGCGCGCTCGCCCGGCACGTCGGACTCCCCCGGCGGATCGTCGAAAAGCCCTCGACGGCGGGGCTGTGGGCCGAGCAGACCGACAAAGAGGAACTGGGTGCGTCCTACGAGCGAATCGACGCGGTCCTCCACTACGTCGTGGACAGACGCTACCGGGCGGAAACGGTCGCGGAGGAACTCGACATTCCGATAGAGACGGTCTGGGAAGTCGTCAACAGACACCTCGAAACCCATCACAAACGCCGTCTGCCAGCCACGCCGGGCAGGGAAGTCACCGAATAACGACCTCCCGTGCCGACGGACTGATCGGGATTCGAGGGAGGTCATCGATTTTACCCTGAGCGATATAATCACGGACCACGTAAGGGCTGTATGGGTGGGAACCCGAACGCAGATGGCTGACGATACAGCGCTGCCGATGGAGCGGTCTCGTCTCGCGTGGTGGGTGGTCGGCGTCGTCCTTGCGATCATCGTTCTGTTCGTCTTCTACTCGTTCGAGGGGACGTTCGTACTCGGCCTGTTCATGTACTACGCGACGCGGCCGATATACAACCGTCTCGAACACCGACTCGGCCATCCGGGACTGACCGCGTTCGCGTCGCTGATAGCAGTCGCACTTCCCGTCGTCGTGCTCATCTCCTACGCCGTCGCCGTGAGCGCGGTCGAGGTAGCGTCGATCGCTGGCGAATCGTTGAAGGGGTATGAAGGCGTGCTCCGGCCGTATTTCGACCTCTCATCGCTGACGGTCCATCCACAGAGAATCATCCATCTCCTCCAACAGAGCCAAGGGGAGATCATGCGACTGGGCGGGCCAGAACTGCTCAAGACGGCTGTCGACGTGGCGGCAGCGTTCGGAACCGCGCTCCTCCAGTTGTTCGTCGCGCTCGCGTTCGCCTTCTACCTGCTCCGGGACGACGACAAACTCGTCCGCTGGTTCGTGCGCGACATCGGCGGCGAGCGGAGCACGGCGTACAGCTACCTCGCTGCGGTGGACCGAAGCCTGCAAACGGTGTACTTCGGCAACATCCTGAACGCCTTCGTCGTCGGCCTCGCCGCCGCCGTGGTGTACAACCTCGCCAACGTCTTCGCACCGCCGGGACTCGCGGTGCCGCTTCCGACGCTACTCGGCTTGCTCACCGGAATCGCTAGCCTCGTTCCGATCGTCGGGGTGAAGTTGATTTACGTGCCTATCGCGGCCTACCTCCTCGTCAAATCGCTCGATACCGGGATTCGAACCATCTGGTTCCCGGTGGCGTTCGTCGCGCTGTTCATCATCGTCATCGATCTCGTGGCGGAAACGGTCATCCGACCGTATATCACGGGACGGGAATTACACGTCGGGTTGATGCTGTTCGCGTACATCTTCGGGCCGTTGCTGTTCGGCTGGTATGGGCTGTTTTTCGGGCCGTTGTTGCTCGTCTTGCTCATCCAGTTCAATCGCGTCGTCCTCCCCGATTTGATACAGGGAGAACCGCTTCCGAAACGGCACGCGACGGGAAAACCGGCCGAAAGCAGGGAGCCACGGACCGACGAGAGTGAAACGAAATCGGACGATGAAGTGGAATCGGACGACGAAGCGGAATCGGATGGCAAAACGGAATCGGGGAACGGGACCGAGGACGACGCGACCAACCTCCCGGACGAGAGTCACCGTGACGAGGACGACACTACGAGTCCCACGTGAGGGACGAAAGGTGGAGATGGGAAATCTTCGGGAACGAAACCCGATGATCAGTACTGCTCCTTATCGATGTCCTCCAGATGGCGCTGAATTCGGTCGAACTTATCGACCTCGACGAACGCGTACTCGGCACCGCCGAAGAACGAATCCGGCACCTCGGAATCCGTGAGGAGCAGTTCGGGGTCCGAATCGACGTGATTCACCTTCTGGAACGGGATGACGCGGGCCAGCGGTGGGTCAGCATTAATACAGACGACCGCGTTTTCCTGCACGAGCACCGCGTCGTAGTCCTGTGCCTCGTATTCGTCTACCGCGAAGACCGTGGGCATGGGTGAATCGATGCACGGAACGATATTAAAAATGAACCCGAGCGAACTCGACCGACGGCTACGCGAGCGATTCGACGCACCGGAAGGTGCACGCAGGGTCGTCGTCCGGGAAGCCCGCGACCTGTCCGATTCGGGCCGGTATCGGAAACACGCGGGCATCGAACTCACCGCATCTGCCATCGTCGGTCATCTGGAGGACGCACCGGACGACATGTCCCTCCCCGAGAAGTGGAACTGGTGGGTCGGGTCGCTCGAAATCGCCTACGGAGGCTACACCGAATTTCTCGTCGTTCGCTGGCAGGGAAGCGAGAATCAGTGACTACGGGTTGAGTTGACCGGTCACCATCAGATAGGCGAGCGCGAACTGAATCGCGTTGAACGCGCCGTGGATCAGCGCCGAGACGACGAGGTTTTGCGTGTACTCGTATGCCGCACCGAGGACCGGCGAGAGCACGAGCAGGATGGCGAGATAGACGAGTTTTCCCGCACCCTGCAACGAGAAGAAGTGGACGAGCGCGAAGATCAGACTCGCCAGCGCGATGGCGGGCCACCGTCCGAACGACTCCCGGAGACGCCCCTGGACCACCCCGCGATACAGCAGTTCTTCGCCGGGACCGATGAGCAGGAACGAGAGCGGAATCAGGAGCAAGAACACGTTCGGGTCGCGTTCCCCGATGGCCGCCAGTTCGTTCTGTGCCGACTGAATCCCGAAGGTCGTGAGCACGAGCGACACCACGATGAGACCGCCGTAGAAGACGGCGAATCCGCCGACCGTCCACCCGAGGTCCGAGAGCGTCGGAATTCGTGCGTGGACGTAGCCGAGGCCGCGTCCCGTGTAGTGGAGATACGCCAGTGCGAACAGACCGAAGGAAACGCCCTGTCCCATGACGATCGAAACCGCGACGAGCAACGTCGGTCGGGAGAGCAGGGCGATACCGGCCGCGGAAAACAGAATCGCCGTGAACAGGACGACGATGACCGCGAACGCGTACCCTCCAAATCCCAATCCGACTGCGGTAAACGTCGCCCGAGTCTTCGGGTTCCAGATCGCGCTCATTCGCTCGCCTCATCGAGATTCGCGCCGGTCGCTGTCGTAATTTTCCCGTTCACCCCAAATCCTCCGCCTCGTATGTTTACTCGCAGGGTACTGGTTGTTGTGTAGAAATACTGCCAGTAACCCGGGAACGAAAACGGCGGGAATCGGTTGAGAGAGTGCGAATCGCGGTTGGAATCAAAACGGTGAGAGCGATGATATGAAAATAGGTAGCCGTCCCGATACAGCAATTCGATCTACACGTGTTCGTCCAAGAAGGCCGAAATCCGCTCGAACTCCTCCACGAGGTTTTCGCGGGAGGTGGTGTGGTGCCCCTCGTCCTCGAAGATACAGGTTTCGACGGGGAGGCCCTGCTCGCGGACTTTCGCGGCGATTTGCTCGGCTTCGCCGACGGGGACGCGGGGGTCGTTCGCGCCGTGTTGGATGAACAGCGGGCAGTCGATCTTCTCGGCATCGTGAATCGGACTGATCCGTTCGAGGAGTTCGGGGTCGTCCAGCGAGCCGTACTCCTGTTCGCGGTGACTCCGTCGCCACTCGCCCGTGTTTTCGAGGAAGGTCTCGAAGTCGGCGATGCCGACGAACTCGACGGCGGCGGCCCAGCGGTCCGGGTACTCCGTGATCGCCGCGAGGACCATGAACCCGCCGTAGGAGCGGCCGTAGGCGACGATTCGGTCGGGATCGACGGCGTCCTGCGCGTGGAGCCATTCGACACCGGCCTCGATGTCGGCCACCGAATCCATGCGCTTTTCCTTATCGTCCAGATGGGCGTAGGCCGCGCCGTAGCCCGACGAGCCACGGACGTTGGGTTCGAGAACCGCGTACCCCTGCTGGAGGAAGTACTGCTTGGTCGGGTAGAACCACGGCTGACGCTGATGCTGCGGGCCGCCGTGGATGTCCACGATGACGGGCGTGTTTCCTGGTTCGGCGTTCGGCGGGAGCGTCCAGTACGCCGGAATCTCACGCCCGTCGAACGATTCGAACCGAACCGTTTCGGGTTCGAGGAACGTGTCGCGTGGGATGCCGAGCGTGCCGAAGTCGGTCCACTGCGAGACGCTTCCGGCCTCCGGATCGAGGACGAAAACGTTCTGCGGGTCGTCGCTCCGACTCAACGTGAGCGCGCACTGCTCACCGTCGGGGCCGAATCCCGCACCAAAGAGCACGCCATCGGGGAAGTGAGGCGTCGCCGTTCGCTCGATCTCGTCGGCCTCGGCGTCCAGTTTGCCCGCGTGCACCTCCGAGTAGCCGTCCACGTTGCGCGCCCAGACGACTCGACCCGTTCCACTGTGGAGCGAGAAGTGAGAAACGTCCCAGTCGCCGCCCTCCTCGACCGTCGTGAGAGTTCCATCGTCGAGGTCCAGTCGGGCGATGACGGTCGTGTCGAAATCGTGGTTCGTCACGCAGTAGCAGTTCCCGTCGGCGTCGAACCGCGCGCTGTGGTACTGCGCGTCGGTGTCGTCGGTAAGTCGCCGATGCTCCCCGGTTTCGGGATCGAGCAGGAACAAGTTCTGATCGAAACTGGCGTTCGCCTTCGAGAGGACGAGACCGGGTTCGCCCCATGCTTCGACCGTCAGAAAGCCGCCCGCCCCTTCGTGAACGAGCGTGGCCGATTCGTCGTCGCGGCCCTGCACGTACACGTCGAACGTCGATCCCTCGCGGCGGTTGGCCGTGAACGCGATTCGTTCGCCATCCGGACTAAAGCCGCCCCACTGATGGATGGCCTCCGGGGTCGCCGTCAGCGGCGTTTCGGTCCCCGTTTCGAGGTCGTAGCGGTACAGTTGGTCGTGTTCGTCGCTCCCGGTGTCCATGCCGAAGACGACCTCCGGACGCGAGGGCGACGCCGAGACGAACGAGACTCGCTCGTCGTGGCTCGTCAGTCGTTTCGGGAACGAATCCGGATCGTCGAGCGACCAGACCTGCGGCGTCCCCGTCGTGTCGGCGAGGAAGACGAGCGTCCCATCGACCGCGATGGTCGGGGAACTGGCCGAGTCGATACCGAGATAGCGCGTGAGCGGATACGGCGTGGTTGGCATGCTATAGCGTGCGAAGAGGGACGAGAAAAGGATTCGGCTCACGGTAGTTTTGATGGGTCGAAGCGGACGTGTCCGGAAGTTTCGTGATTGTAGTCGTTGCAATCCCAACAGAATCAAACTCGTTCGTCGCAAGCGGCTGAGGACGTTCGAAGTCAGCGCTCCTGTAGCTACGATTACAGCAAACCCGACTTCAGATCCAGCTCCTCACCACGAACGTCGGAGCAAGACCTATCGTGATTCATGACGTTCAATTGATGCGAGAACCCATCAGCGAAGTCCATCCAGCCAATGTCATCGGATCTGCTCCTCGTGTCGGCGTCGATAATCGCGCTCGGAGCGGCGTCGAAACTGCTCGCGGACCGGTACGAGATTCCGAACGTGGTGTTTCTGCTGGGTTTCGGCATCCTGTTCGGACCGGCAGGGGTTGGACTCATCGACCCGACGCTGTTCGACGACTCGCTCTCGACTATCGTCTCGCTGGCGGTCGCCATCATCATCTTCGAAGGGGCGTTCACGCTGTCCGCGTCGAATATTCGTGACGCGCCGAAATCGACGCTGAAACTGGTGACGGGCGGGGCGGCACTGACGTTCGTCTCCCTCTGCGGTCTCGTCCACTATCTTCTCGGCCTCCAGTGGAACCTCTCGTGTCTCATCGCCGCGCTGCTCGTGGCGACCGGACCGACCGTCATCACGCCCGTGTTGAATCAAATCGAGGTTCGAGAGGGCGTCAAGACGCTACTGGAGACGGAAGGCGTTATCAACGACGTGACCGCCTCCGTGTTGGGCGCGGTCATCTTCAGCGTGGCCGCGTTGGGCTACCATCCCGACCCGTTCGCGGGGCACATGGGCGCGGACGTCATCGTGGATTTCGTATCGAGAATCGGAACCGGCGTTCTCATCGGGATCATCACGGCCTTGCTGGCGGGATACGTCCTTCGATACCTGAGCCTGTCTCCACAGAACTCGCGGATCACCGTCATCGGGACGGCGCTGATTTCCTACGCCATCGCGGACGCGTTAGCGTCGGAAGCGGGCATCGTGACCGTGGCGGTCGCGGGCCTGATTCTGGGCACCGTGGATATCCCGTTCGAGCGGGAGATAGCGGGATTCAGCGGCGATATCACGACCATCGTGTTGAGCGTGGTGTACATCATCCTCGCGTCGCTGCTGGACTTCCGGCATCTCCTCACGCTCGGGGTGGGCGGTCTCATCGTCGTGGTTTTGGCGATGGTCGTGATTCGCCCGTTAGCGGTGTTTCTCTCGACGACCGGGACGCAGTTCACGTGGAACGAACGCACGTTCATTGCCGCCGTCGGCCCGCGCGGGATCATCCCCGCTTCGACCGCGACGCTGTTCTCGCTACAACTCGCCAACGCGGGGGTGCCGAACGCGAAGAGCGTCGTTCACGTCGTCTTCCTCGTGATTTTGGTGACCGTCGTCGTGGAGGCAGGCGGCGCGCCGCTCGCGGCCAAAACACTCGACATCATACCCATGACCGTACTCATCATCGGCGGGAGCCGAATCGGACGGGCGTTGGCGGACAGGTTGGACAAACGCGGCGAAAACGCCGTCATCATCGAACGCGACGATGCGGTTATCAACGAGTTGCGGTCGGACGGCTACTCGGTGGTTCGCGGCAACGGAACGGACGCGGCCGTGCTCGAAGAGGCGGGGGGTGATCGCGCGAAGATGGTCATCGCCGCGACGAGCGACGACGACCAGAACATCCTCGCCTGCCAGACGGCACGAACGCGGTTCGGCATCGACCGGCTCATCGCACAGGTGAACAAACTCGAGAACGCGGATGCCTTCTCCGACCTCGGCGTTCAGCCGGTGACGCCGGTCACGGCGACGGTAGACATGATGGACGATCTGATCCTCCGGCCGAACTTCTACGAGTGGCTGTCGGCGGTCGGCGACGAGAACGAAATCGCGGAGGTCGTCGTCGAGTCGGACGCGGCCGTCGGCGAACAGATACAACAAATCGAACTAGAGAACGACGCCGTCATCGCACTGTTCCGCCGCGACGACGAATTCATCGTCCCGAAACCGACCCTGAGGATTCGAGAGGGCGACGTGGTGACACTTATCGGAAAGCGGGAAGCGGTCGAACGGAGCGTCGCCATGTTGGAGTAGTCGGAATCGGTCGGATTCGGATCGACCCATCGTCCCGCGTATTTTTGGTGTCTCCGTGAGACGCTACAGGTGACACGGAGAAAATGGAGGACGTATCCCAGCCACCGACCGTCGAGGAAGTGAGCGAACTGCTCGACGCACGGGCGTACGACGACGTGACTGCCTGCCTGAAGCGGTTCGAAACGGCACCGGCCGACGACCGAAGAGGGCTGTCACAGGAACTCCAACGCGTCGGCGAGGAGACGCCCGACGCGCTGGCACCGGTCGTCCCGGCGCTCGTTCGATTCCTCACGGACGCGGAGCGGTCGGTTCGGTTGACGACGGCGAAGACGTTCGTCGCCGTCGCGAAACACGAACCCGACGCCGTCGCGCTGGTCGCGCCAGCGCTCGCCGAACGGCTCGCGGACGACGAGGAGTTCTACTACGTTCGCGCTCGCTCAGCCGAGGCGCTCGGTTACGTCGCCCTCGACCATCCAAATTCGGTCACGTCGCCCGAGCTGATGGCCGATCTGCAGGTCGGGCTGTCGTTCGACGAGCCGGAAGTAAAGCGGAAGCTGGCGAAAGCGCTCGAACACGTCTCGCTCGGCGATCCGAATCGGCTCGCCCATCGCGTCTCGAAGCTCACCGACCACCTCGATGACGACGACGAACTCGTCCGCTACCATCTCTGCACGGCGCTGGTGGCTGTCGGCTGTGCGAAACCCGAAAAAATCGGGGAGGCAACCGACGCGCTCACGCTGCGGTTGAACGACGAATGCGACTACGTTCAGGGGCGTGCCGCCGAAGCGCTGGGGTTGTTCACACGCACGGAGGAGGGGTCGTTTTCGCCGGAAACGACCTCGCTGTTGGAGGCCCGATGCGAGGACGGAGCGGAGTTCGTCCGCGAGAGAGCGGTGTTCGCGCTCGATGCGATCGATGACCCCGAGGCGGCCGACGAAGCGAACGGCGAAATCGGGACACTCGATGGGATCCGCGAGACGACCGAGGAGGCCCTCGACGAACTCACGTCGCCCGACGAGGAGAACGTGTGCCCGAACTGTGGACTCGCACTCCCGGACGCGGGGCCACCGTTGTGCCCCGGTTGTGGGATGCCCTGGTGAGCGGAACGAGGGACATCTCGGAATCCGAAAACGCTTTACTGTTTTAGGCGAGCCTAAAAACATGGCTCGAAACGGGAGAAACGACGATATCTCACGAATGGGACTGCAGAGGGTCCGATACGGTGATCATCGATGACGGCGACCGAGGACAGCTACGACGTCGTCGTCGTCGGCGGCGGCCCGACGGGTAGTGCCGTCGGCGTGTTCGCCGCACGATACGGACTCGACGTCGTGGTGTTCGACCGCGGCAAGTCCTCGCTCCGACGGTGCGGCCATCTGGAGAACTACCTCGGATTTCCGGGGGGTATCGACATCCAAACGTTCTACGAGTTGATGCACGACCACGTCGAGAAAGCGGGGTGTGAACTCGTATCCGATTTGGTCGAATCGGTGGAGTTAGTCGAGGAAGGGGAAGACGGGTTCGTCGTCGAAACGCAAGACGGACGCCGGGTCACGACGGACAGAGTGGTCGCCGCGACCCGCTACGGCGGCGAGTATCTCTCATCGCTGGACGACGGGTCGATGTTCAAGACGTACGAGTACGGCGGCGACGAGTACGAAAAATTCGACAGGTCGTACGCCGAGGACGATGGGACGACGCAAATCGATGGGTTGTACGTCGCGGCACCCGCGGAGGCGGCGGATCGACAGACGCTCATGGCCGCCGGACGCGGTGCACGCGTCGGTATCACGCTCCTCGAAGACGTTCGGGAGGAACGCGGCTACCCCGAAACGATCGCAAGCCAGTACGATTGGATACGACGCGAGGCGGGGAGAACCGGCGAGTGGAGCGACCGTGACCGATGGCGTGAATGGTTCGCCGAGCAGGTACCCGACGACTACGACCTCGACGAGGACGGACGAACCGAACTCCGCGAGCGGGAAATCGACCGGCGGTTCGACGCGTATCTGCCCGACGAAGAGATTGAACGGCGGCGTCGGCAGGGACACGAAACCCTCCTCGAACACATCGACGACGAACTCATCCTCGATGCCGCCCGCGAAATCAGGGACGAACGTGGAGCCGAGGGAAGCGACGGACGAGCGGAGTGACGTTTCTTTCACAACGTCTTTTAGGCTAGCCTAAAAAATCGAAGTAGTTATCAGTTATTAGGCTAGCCTAAAAACATGGCAAGAGACGGTGGAAGCCACGAAATGCCGACACGACGCGACTACGTCAAGTACGGTGGCGTCGTCATCGGCGGCGGGTTGTTGGCGGGATGTGCAAACAAAACGGAAACGGAAGCATCATCCACGACGCAAACGACGACCACATCGAAGTCGTCCGACGGGTCGACGGAGACGGAGAACGAGTCCTATTCGGTTTCGATGGCACCGACCGGGAAGGTCACGTTCGAGTCGGTTCCCGGTCGATGGGTCGCATACGACGGCGGCTATGCGGACATGGGCGTCGCGCTGGGGAAGGCCGATGGGATGACGGGTATCGGTAGTCCGGACCGGTACTACACGGGCGTCTACGACGAACTGCCCGGCGTGAGCGTCGACCGAAAGACGCTCGAAAAGAACGATTTCGGCAAAGCCGGGATGTCCAAAGAACTGTTCTACGAACTCGACAACGACGTGCACGTCATGGACCCGGAGATGCTCGTCAACTGGTTCGACTGGAGCGAGAAGGACGTCGAAGAGATCACGACGAAGGTCGGACCGTTCGTCGGAAACGTGATTTTCCGCCGCGAGGACGAGTGGCACGACTATCGGTACTACACCCTCTACGAGGCGTTCGAAAAGATAGCCGAACTCTTCCAGGAACGGGAACGGTACGAGGCGTTCGAAAAGCTCCACGACGAGTTTATCGCCGATATTCAAGCCAAACTCCCACCGGCCGACGAGCGTCCGAACGTGTTGCTCGTGTACGAAGGGAGCAACGAACCAGTGAAGTTCTCGCCGTATCGGCTCAACGACAAGGGGACCAGCAAGAAGCAGTGGCACGATCTCGGCGTCAGCGACGCGCTCTCCAGTACTGGAATCGACGGCATCAGCACCACCGACCGCGGGCGGATCGACTACGAGACGATGCTCGAAATCGACCCCGACATGATACTACTGCGCGCTCACGAGCGCCAGTCAGCGACCGAATTCCGGAACACGGTCCTCGAATTCATGCGGAACCACCCCGTTGCGAGCAAACTAACCGCCGTGAAGAACGGGCGGGTCTATCGCGGCGGCTACCTGTTTCAGGGACCGATTCAGAACCTCTTCCTGACCGAGCGCGCGGCGAAACAACTGTATCCCGATACGTTCGGCGAGGTAACGAACGACGAACAACTGTTCGACCGTCAGCGGGTTGCAGACATCATCAAGGGAGAGTTCTGAATGCGCGACGGGAGCGACGGATCGACGCGACGCGAGTACGTCAAATACGGCGGCGTCGTCATCGGCGGCGGACTGTTGGCGGGGTGTACGAGCGATTCGACCCCCGAAGACGGGAAAACGAAGACGACGAGCGAATCGACGGACGGGTCCGACGCTGAAACGGTGAAAACGACCGATTCCGACGGGTCGTACACGGTCACGATGGAGCCAGTCGGGGCGGTCGAATTCGAGTCGGTGCCCGTGCGCTGGTCGAACCCCGGCGGTCCCGCGTACCTCGATATGGGCATCGCGCTCGGGCAACTGGACGGACTCGTCGCCACCGGGTTCGGGTTGTTCCCGGCCGTGGCGTTCGAAGCGACGGGAATATCCATCGACGTGGATCCCGACGAAATTCCCGTCATCTGGCAGGACGGCGGCTTCGACAAGGAGGTGTTCTACGAAGCGGACTCCGACGTGCACTTCGCCGACCCGAACTACCTGCAGGCGTACGGCATGTCGAAGAAGGACATCGAGGAGGTGTCGAAGAACGTCGGCCCGTTCTTCGGCGCGTACGGTGCCCGGCCATACGACTGGAACAGCGACTACATGCCGTCGCTGTACGATCTCTTCGACAAGGTTGCCGAAGTGTTCCGCGAGCAGGGCCGCGGGGAACAGTTCCGGCAGTTACACGCGGGGATGCTCGACGACATCGAGGGCCGATTGCCCGCCGAGAGCGACCGGCCGACCGTCGGCGTCCTCTTCGTCGGGTCGAACCCCTCGAAGGGATCGTTTCAGCTCATTCAACTCAGAGAGGAGGGCTTCCGGCAGATGCACTACCGCGATGCCGATTTCGAGGACGCGTGGGCGTCGATGGACGTCCAAGCCGGGGAGTATCCGACGGTCGGATACGAGACGCTGCTGGACGTGGACCCCGACGTGCTCATCTACGACGCACAGATTCCGTCGGCGATGGATTCGACCGAACTCCGCGGGACCGACGAGTGGCGTCGTACCTACGTCGAACCCATGCGAGACCACGCCGTCGGGAGGAAACTCACGGCCGTCAAAGACGACGCCGTCTACCCCGGCGGACCGCCACAGGCGGGACCGCTTCTCAACCTGTTCAACACCGAACGGACGGTCAAGCAGGTGTATCCGGACGAATTCGGCGCAGACGAGAAACTGTTCGATAGACAACGAGTGAGAGATATCGTCAACGGAGCGTTTTGAACATGACAGACAGCAATAACAGTAGGATCGGCGTACCGACACGAAGGCAGTACCTGAAATACGGCGGCGCAGTCGTCACCGGCGGCGTGCTAGCGGGCTGTTCGAGCAGCGAAGGCGAACAGACGTCGGAGAACACCTCGACCGGAGAGACGAGTTCCACGGACGGAACGAGCGAGACGGGCAAAACGACGGACCAAAGCGGCGATGACGGGCCGTACTCGGTGACGATGTCGCCGGTCGGCGAGGTCGAGTTCGAGAGCGTCCCGGAGAACGTGATGATCTACAGCCTACTGTACGCCGACGCGGCGGTGGCGTACGGACACGGCGACGCGGTGAACTCCCTCGGCTTCGACTCCGAGGCCGGTGGAAACACGCTGGACGCGTACTACGAGCGCCTCGACGACGTCTCCTTCGACCGGGACGGGTTGACCCAACTCAACAGCGGGTCGGGAGGCGTCAACATCGACAAGGAGCTGTTCTACAAGCTCGATTCCGACCTCCACATGATCGACCCGGCGCTCGTGGTCTCGTTCAAGGGGTGGGAGAAATCCGATATCGAGGAGATTCAAAAGAACGTCGCACCGTGGTTCGGCAACAACTACAGCCGTCGGAACAGCCAACCGCCGAAGGCGTACCGGGACGACTACCAGTACTACACGCTGTGGGAAATCGCGGAGAAGGTCGCGGCCGTCTTCCGGGAAGAGGAACGCCACGCGAAACTCGCGGCGGTTCACGACGACCTCGTCGACAGGATACAGTCGAACCTGCCGCCGAAGGACGAGCGACCCACCGTCGGTTCCGTGATCTTCATGCAGGGGACGTTCTACCCGTCGAAGATCAACACGGCCGGGTTCGCAAACGCTCACGTCAGACCGCTCGGCGCGACGGACGCGTTCGCGGAGAGCGACGTGACGTTCCAAACCTCGTACGACTACGAAACGATGCTGAAGGTCGATCCCGACGTCATCCTGCATCGGTACGGAATCGCTTCGTACTACAACGTGGAGAAAATCCGGACGCAGTTCGAAGACGATCCGATCGGGAGCAAGCTCACGGCCGTCAAAAACGACGCCGTCTATCCGTCCGGAAACCCGGTTCAGGGTCCGCTTATGAACCTCTTCCAGTTGGAGATGACGGCGAAACAGCTGTATCCCGAGCAGTTCGGCGAGTGGCCCGGATACACGAACGGGGACCCCTATCCCGAAATTCCGGCGGACGAACAACTGTTCGACCGTGGGCGAGTGTCGGACATCGTCACGGGCGGTAACTGATTCCGACGACCCCGTTCGAAGGGACGATCTATCGACGGTAGGCACCCTTTACTTCGGGTATCGCGCCGCATAACAAAGGACGAATCGGTCGCCGAAAGAGACGAGGAAATCATGTTCCAAGCTCACGATCGCGGCCGATTCAGCATCGTATCCGACCTGCACGCGGCCAGTGGGGGCGCGTGAGATGTCCGTCGAGGACAACGAGACGACGGAAAATGCACCATCGTCGGACGCCGAGTACGAGATGTTGTTCTGTGACAACGGCTGGGTCGAGTTACGGAACCCCGACGATTCGGACACCCAGTGGCTGATGGCGAACACGAGCATGGAAATACGCCAGTGAGTCGTCGGAACGACGACTCACAGCGATACGAGAGCACGGTATCATCTCAGAAAGAAAGGAACGGCCGTCTTTTAATCGAAGGATATTAGTTCGAGGTGGAGATAGAGTTTCGAAAGCCAGCTCGGTAATGGCCATTCCGATCGAATTCGGCGTTACAGCGGCTGGCGCAGGCCATTAGTCGGGCGAAACGGGACGCCAGAGGATTTTCCCCTTTAGCCGCAACTGTAGAAAACCTCGATGCCGTACTAGTTTCCATGAACATCGCAGGGAGTCTGACCGACGCCGCCACGTTCTTCGGGGAGATGACGTGGAAAACGTGGTGGGCGCTCGTCCTCGGATTCACGATTTCGGGAGCGGTACAGGCGTTCGTAAGCGAAGAGCGGATGACGAACCTGCTGGGGGGGCGTGGATTGCGGGAGATCACCATCGGGAGTTTCTTCGGGATGATCTCCTCCAGTTGCTCGTTCGGGGCCGTCGCGACCACGAAATCGCTGTTCAAAAAGGGTGCATCGCCGGAAGCCTCGTTCGCCGGGTTTCAGTTCGCCAGCACGAACCTCGTCATCGAAATCGGACTGGTGATGTGGATCCTGCTCGGGTGGCAGTTCGTCGCCGCCGACGTGTTCGGCGGGATTCTGATGATCCTGTTGCTCGCCGCCATCACGAAGTACGTCGTCCCGGACTCGTGGTTCGACGCGGCCCGCGATCACGTTCGGTCGGACGAGGAGGAGAGCGGTACCGTCCGTGACCCCGTCTGTGGCATGGAGGTGGACCCGAACGACGAGAGCACGCTCAGCGTCGAGACGGAGGGAGGGACGGAGTACTTCTGTTCACAATCCTGCAAGGAGACGTTCGTCAATCAGCAGGAGGACGCGACGTGGAAGGACAAACTGCTCACCGTCTCGGGGTGGAAGAACGCCTTCCGGAACGCCATCGGCGAGTGGCAGATGCTGTGGGACGACCTGGTCGTCGGGTTCATCGTCGCCTCGCTCCTCGCGGCGTTCATCCCCAGAGCGTGGTGGGCACAGTTGTTCACGCTCGTTCCGGAGGGAACCGTCGGGTGGGTGGTCCTCGGGTCGGCCATCGGCGTCCTCGTGGGCATCATCACGTTCGTCTGCTCGGTGGCGAACGTCCCCTTCGCGCTCGTGCTGTGGAACGCGGGCATCCCGTTCGGCGGCGTCATGTCGTTCATCTACGCCGACCTCATCGTCCCGAACATCGTGGACATGTACCGGAAATACTACGGCAAACGGCTGGCGGCGGTGCTGTTCGTCTCCATCTTCGTCGTAGCGACCGTGGCCGGTATCGTCACCCACTACGCGTGGGCCGCCGGTGGATTGATTCCGAAGCACAACGCGACGGGCGGATCGGTCCCGCACGCCTACACGACGGTGCTCGACGTGATTTTCACCGTCGTCTTCGCCGCGCAGTTGTACGTCACCTACTTCGAATCGAGCGGCGAAGGGGAAGAAGAGATGGCCGCCCACGCGGACTGAAATCCGTTCTCACGTTTTTCGTTTACTCGTCAGAAACCGAGTTCCGCTCGGCGGTTCGCGGCCGTTCGTACTCGCCGAGCGTCGGGTGTGTCTCGCGCATCGAGACGAGAACGATGACCCCGGAAATGAACATCGCGTATGCCGTCACGTAGAACGCGTCGTGGATGGAGAACACGTCGGCCGTGATTCCGATGACGACCGCTCCAAACCCGTATCCGGCATCGCGCCACATCCGATACACGCCGAGTCCGGTCGCTCGCCACGACGGATGTGCGGCATCGCCGATGACCGTGATGAGGTTGGGATACAACAACGCCATCC
Source organism: Haladaptatus sp. AB618 (assembly GCF_024136965.1). Lineage (NCBI taxonomy): Archaea > Methanobacteriati > Methanobacteriota > Halobacteria > Halobacteriales > Haladaptataceae > Haladaptatus > Haladaptatus sp. AB618. The sequence continues at coordinate 128,654 of NZ_JAMYJX010000008.1, forward strand.
CGACGCCCGTCACGCCCGCCGTGACGACCCACGACGAAAATCCGGAGACGAGAGTGGTCGCCAGCACGCCCGCACCGGCGACGAACATTCCGGCGACGACCGGCGGCCGACGCCCGATTTTATCGGCGAGTCGGCCGGTCCACAGTTGGAGTACTCCCCAGACGCCGCCGTAGACGCCGACGACGAGACCGATATGGGCGACGCCGAGGCCGGACGCGGAGAGATACAGTGGAAACGCGATCCAGACGAGAACGTCGACGAACTTCTCCACGCTGCCCGCCTGTGCCGCCGCGAACAGCGTCTGATCACCGTACGTCGCTCGTTTGACGACCTCGGAAAACGACAAGTCGGCGTCCGTCTCGTTCCCGTCGGACTCGGCCCGTGCGTACGGGAGCGTTTCCTCCACGAAGAGGACGGAAACGAGGCCGGCGAGAATGACGACGCCGAGCAGGCCGTAGAACGGTTCGGGTCGGAGTCCGTATCGTGCCGCGACGACCCCGGTAACCCACGACCCGACCGCGACGCCGCCGTAGCCGAACGCCTCGTCCAACCCCACCGCGAGTCCGCGTGCCTCGCTTCCCGCGAGGTCGATCTTGGCGTTGACGCTCATGCTCCACGTGAGGCCTTGGTTCACACCCAGTAGCACGTTCGCTCCGGTTATCCACCACCAGTTGGGCGCGTAGATGAGGACGAACGGAATCGGCAGCGCCACGAGCCATCCGGCGATGAGCACGCGCCGACGACCGAACTCCTCGGCCCACTTGCCGCCGTAGAGGTTCAGAATCGCTTTGACGAAGCCGAAACTGACGACGAACGACCCGATGACGAGGAGCGACTCGACGCCGAGAACGTCGCGGCCGAGGACCGGAACGACGGTCCGTTCCGACCCGATGGTGAGTCCGACGGCGAACACGACGAACAACTGAAGGGCGAACTGCCGCCAGTTGCGTCGGATACCCTGTGTGTAGTTCATTCGAAGGGAGATTCGAGATCAGTTCGACGCGCAGTTGTTGGGGCCGAGTTCGAGCGTTTCAGCTTCCGCCGTAGCTCGTTCTTTGCCGGTGTTCACGCGCTTGATTCGGTTGTAGTTCGCGGGCGTGTCCGGCAGGTCTTCGAGGATCGTCTCGACGAACGCCGACTTCGTGTCCATGCCGAACAGTTCGTTGTTCGCTTCGAGGTGTTCGATGGTCGCGCCGAGCGGTCGTATCTCCTCGTCGCTGAAGTGTCCGGGGAGGACGACGGTGTCGTCCGAGAGGTCGGCGAGTCGATCCAAACTGTCGAAAAGGAGCGTCGCGCCCTCACGGGCGACATCGCTCCCGCCTTCGAGGTCGGGTCGGCCGACGCTTCGAACGAACAGCGTGTCACCGCTCAGAAGGGCGTCACCGACGAGGAAGGAAATGCTTCCACGGGTGTGCCCCGGCGTGAACAGGATTTCGACGTCGTAGCTTCCGACCGAAATCACGTCACCGTCTTCGACCGCGGTGTACCGGTCGAGTTCGCGGGCGTCCGTATCGTGGAGATAGTACGGAACGTCCTCCGCTGCGGCGAGGTCACGCCCGCCGCTGATGTGGTCGGCGTGAGCGTGCGTATCCGCGACGGCGACGATGTCGAGGTCACGCGTGTCGGCGAGGTTCTGATACACTTCGGTGTGCTGGCCTGAGTCGACGACGAGCGCTTCGCCGCCGTCCGCGACGAGGTACGAAAGACAGCCGGTACCGGGACGGACGATCTGTGTGACGGCGTCCGAGTCCGTCACGTCGTAGGCCTGATACACCATCGCCCAGCCACGCATGCCACCTTGCATCGATTTGGCGTCGTAGCCGTTGTTTCGGAGCACCTGTGCGGCCCGCTGTGAGATGACGCCAGCGACACAGACGGTCGCGACTTCCGCGTCGTCGGGGACGTCATCGAGCGACTGTTCGAGTCCGATGGTGTTCCCGCCGGATAGTTGGTCGTAGACGGGGACGTTGTGGCTTCCATCGATGTTCCACTCCTCGTAGTCGTCCTCGTTTCGAACGTCGAGGACGTACAGGTCGTTATCACCGTCTCGGAGCCGTGCAGCGACTTCCGTCGGGCTGATATCGGTATTGCTCGTCATACACAATACTATGAAATACAGTATTGATAAACCTGTGGGTTTCCACGTTCGTTGCCCGCTTTGGCTATTCGAGGCCGAGCAACCGCTGAAAAGACGACTTTACCGCTCCCGTTCCGGGTTCGAACCGACGATTTTCCGTACTTTTCGTGCGATTCGTTTCACGAACAGAGCGTACTGTTCGACGGGGGACGTGCGACAGTTCGGCCCGTCGTCGATCGTACACGCGTCGCCGGAATCGGTTCGCTGGTTCATGGTTCTCCGTTATCGACGTTCGTCGCCGTAGTCGTTTCGACGGATAGGGCGACGAACGCCACGGGTGAAGATAGGTGCTGCAGCCACTTGTATTGTTCCATCATTGCAAGACACTCTGACCGAAACCTCAACTACTAACATCCCCGACGCCGTAGGGAAAGCCGATGACGTACTACGAAAAGCGGCAAGTGGACGGCGAATTCGACGAGGTCGTCGAGCGAACGACCGACGCGCTGGCCGACGAGGGGTTCGGCATCCTCTCGGACATCGACGTGAGCGAGGCGTTCGCGAAGAAACTGGACATCGAGGACTACCCGAACTACCGAATTCTCGGCGCGTGCAACCCGCCGCTGGCGAAGCAGGGACTCGACGCCGAATCCGACCTCGGCACCCTGCTCCCCTGCAACGTCGTCGTCTACGAGACGGACGACGGCGTGGTGGTCAGCATGGTTGACCCCGAAACGATGCTCTCGGTCGTGGACAGTCCGGAACTGGATGGCATCGCCGACGACGTCAAAAGTCGGTTCGACCGCGTGCTGGCGTCGCTTTCCGACGAGTAAAATTACCTCGCGGACGACTTCTCAAACGACCCGACGAAGTCGGTCGTGAAGCTTTCGACGTCCTTCCAGTCCGTGTACTCGTACTCCCGCGACGTATCGCTGTCGACGCTCGTCCGTTTCGCGACCTGTTTCATGACGAACCGCTTGAGCGTGCCGTACTGTCTGTATTTGAGCGCCCCCGGGACGACGGCGGTTTCGTCCGGGTTCCACCCCGTCTCCGCGAGGAACGCCGCGACTTCTCGACGGGCGCGGTCCCGCGCCTCGTCGGTGTCTTCGGCGGCGGTGAGGCTCACGGAGAAGAACGCGGACGGCAGTCGGTTCAACTCGTCCACCTGTTTTTTCACGTAGCGCGTGACGTACCGCTGGTGTTTCCCGCCGTGAACCGACGCGCCGATAATGATCGCGTCGTAGTCCGCGAGTCGGAGCGTCTCGGGTCGGTACAGGACGTGCGTGACGGTCGGGTCGTGGCCCGCCGCTTCGAGCACGTCGCCGATTCGCTCCGCGACCGTCGCGGTCTGTCCTTCGGACGTACCGTACAACACGAGTACGCGTGCCATTACTGACTCCTCCCGTTCGAATCCGTCGCGTCCACGGCGACGAGAAATCCCATTCCCGATTGCATCTCCCATTCCCCCATGTCATGTCGTCCGCCGCCGTCGTAAACCGTATGGCCGGGCGCTATGATCGGGTTCTACTGATACCCGAGTGCTTTCAGCCTGTCCGTTATCTCCTCGGGCGGGGCGTCCCCGCCCTCGTCGCTTCGATTCTCGTCGGCGGTCCCCTCGGACACCATCGCGGCGATTCGTTCCTCGACGGCCTCGTGAAGGCCCTCGGGGACCGCGATATTCTCGTCGCCGGAGAGCAGGTCGTTCGACTCTTCCGGGTCGTCGATCCGGTCGTACAGTTCGCGTTTTTCGGATTCCGTGTGGTAGATGTACGTCCACTCCCGAGTCCTGGCGCTCACGAGTAGTTCGCCGTCGTCCAATCGTCGCGGAATCGGCTGATACGTGACGTTCGCCCCGCGAACGGCAACGGACGTAACCGGCGTGGAGTCCGATTTCCGGTCCAGCAAACTCTCGCCGTCGAAGTCGTGTTCGACGCCCATCGCGTCGCAAATCGTCGGCGGAATCGCGTCGAGACCGACGGCACGCTCGACGGCATCGGCGTCGCCGACGGGATGCGAGACGAGGAGCGGGACGTGTATCAGTTCCTCGTACAGTTTCGGGTAGTGAGCGAGGTGGCCGTGTTCCATGAACTCCTCGCCGTGGTCGCCCGCGAAGACGAGGAACGCATCGTCCCGTAGCCCCCGCTTCGAGAGCGCCGAGAGGACGCGCCCGACGCTCTCGTCGACCTGCCGAATCGCGGCGCGGTAGAGCGACTGGAGGTTATCGAGGGTCTCGCCGCTGACCTCCCGGCCGAGTCCTGCCTGGGCGTGTGCCTTGAGCATCTTCAGCGACCCGACGTTGACCCCGGTTTCGTCGCGGACGAACTTCGGGGCGGGGACGTACGGGGTGTGAACGTCCATGTAATGCACCCAGAGGAAAAAGGGCGGTTCCGCGCGCTCGATGAAGTCGATGGCGTGACGCTCCACGTCTTGCATCCGGGAGACGTTTCGTGCCCCGCCGTCGCCGCCGAGCAGTCGCCGGAACGGCGACGCCGCGACTTGAAGCCACGCCTGAACGGTCGGATGGGCGGTGAGGTATTTGCTGTAAAACGAGTCGGTCGTGCTCGACGTGAACGTCTCGAACGCCTCGAAGCCACGGTCGTAGCCCCAATGGTCGGTCAGGAATCCGTTCGCGCCGTTGAACCCCGCAGTCGGAATTCCGGCGTCCCGAAGCGTTTCGGCGAGCGTCGGTCGATCGGAAAGCCCGATGTCGCTCGAATCGGTGAAAACGTGGTCACCGCCGAGAATCGAGGGGAAGGAAAACGGCGTCCAGTTGCCGTGTGCGAAGGCGTTTTTGAATGTGGTACCCCGTCGTTCGAGGTCGGCAATCTCGCCGTCCTTCGGCAGGGCGTCCGCTCGAAGCGAATCGACGGTGAACAGGACGGTAATGGGAATGTCGTTCGTGTTCATCTGTCGCGGTGAGTGATGGTTCGCTACGTGAGAATTCGGTAGCGCGGTCAAATAGCTTGCGAGACGGCAACTCTATTGCCGCTATATTTCACAATAGGACTCGTGAGACGTGGCAGCCAATGGTTCCCTATTCGACGGGTTCGAGTTCCGCGCTGAAGTGACGCAGTTCCTCCATCGGCGGTTCCCAGACGATTTCCAAGCCCGAGAGTTCTTCGCGCTTCTCGCCGACCGCTTCGAAGGTTTCGGCGATGTGCTCCAGATGCTCGCGGAAGTAGGTCCGGCGGGGGAGACAGAGCCGGACGAGTTGCGGGCGGTCCTCGCCGGGGAACGCGAACTCGCCGAGTTCGACGGCGCGAACGCCGCCCTCGCGGTACAGTTCGCCGACGAGAACCTGTCCGGGATACTGCTCGCGCGGGATTTCCGGCAGGAACTCCTCCGCATCCACGTACACCGCGTGGCCGCCGGTGGGACTGTAAATCGGAACGTCCGCTTCGAGGAGCAGGTCGCCGAGTTCGGCGACCTGCTCGACGCGCGACTCGATGTAGGGTTGGGTGACCGCTTCACGAAGACCGACCGCCATGGCCTCCAGGTCGCGTCCGGCAAGCCCGCCGTAGGTCGTGAACCCTTCGTAGAGGATGCCGCGCTGTTTCGCGTGTTCGAACAGGTCGTCGTCGCGCACGCCGACGAACCCGCCGATGTTGGCGAGCGCGTCCTTCTTCCCGCTCATGACGATTGCATCCGCGTAGGAGAGTTCCTCGCGGGCGATGTCGGCCACGTCTTCCCCCTCGAACTCGGCTTCGCGCTGTTGGACGAAGTACGCGTTCTCCGCGAACCGGCAGGCGTCGATGACCAGCAGCGCGTCGAGTTCGTCGGCTACCTCGCGCGCCTCGCGGATGTTCTCGACGCTCACGGGTTGGCCTGCCATCGAGTTGTTCGTGATGGTGACGAGGACCGCGGGGATGTTCTCTTCGCCGACCTCGTCGGCCAACTCGCGGACCTTGTCGGGGTCGAGGTTGCCCTGGAAGGGGTCGTCCGGCGCGACGTCCACGGGACAATCGACCGGTTTTCCACCGTTGTTGACGATGTGTGCCCGCGTCGTGTCGAAGTGGGTGTTGTTCGGGACGTAATCGCCCTCGGAGACGGTAACACCGTAGAGGACGTTTTCCGCGCCGCGACCCTGATGGGCCGGGACGATTTTGTCGAATCCCATCACGTCGGAAACGCTCTCTTGGAGGCGTTTGAAACTGTCACTGCCCGCATACGCTTCGTCGCCGCGCATCATGGCGGCCCACTGTGCATCGCTCATCGTCCCCGTCCCGCTGTCGGTCAGCAGGTCGATGAACACGTCCTGGGAGTCGAGGTTGAAGACGTTGTAGCCCGCCGCTTCGATGTTCGCGACGCGCTCGTCGCGGTCGGGGAGGTGAATCGGTTCGACGACTTTGGCCCGGTAGGCTCGCATATCCGAACTGGGGGAGTCCGTCTTCTTAACCCTGCTGAGAAATCATCGGTGGAAAACGGGCGTATCCGGGTGTCAAACCCCGAATCTGCACATCGCTACTTTCCATAGTCCATCCGTGTCGTGATGCCCTCGATGTGCATGGTGGTCGTTTCGTCGGCCAACCGCTCGACCGTTGTGCGCGTCTCACTCGTACCGCAACGCGTCGATGGGGTCCACACGCGCGGCGTTCCACGCCGGGTAGAGACCGGTGATCATGCCGACGAGGATACCGACCCCGATGGCGACGGGGACGACCTCGTACGCGAAGACGAGCGGCAGGCCGACGTACTGCGTGGCGATGTACCCACCGACGGCACCGAGTGCGACGCCGAATATCGACCCGACGACGCCGAGCAGGACGGCCTGCATCAGAAACAATTGGAGCACGTCGCGGTTCTGCGCGCCGACGGCTTTCATGATGCCGATTTCGCGGGTGCGTTCAGTTACGCTCACCAACATGATGTTGGCGATTCCGATGGCCGCGACGACGAGCGAGATGACCGCGATGCTCGTGATGAACGTCGTCAGCGTCGTGAGCACGTCCTTCAACCGATTCACGAGGTCCTGGTCGGTTCGTACCCGAATGGCGTACTTGTCGGGCGTGAGTTGGACCGCGTCGGAACTGGAGTGAAGGTAGGCTTTCACCGCCCGCTTGCTTTCCGGAATCGTCGCGTGGTTCTTTGCGACCACCGTCAGGAGCGGGTAGACGCGCTCGTCGGTGCCCTGCGTCGGACTCTTCACCGTCGAACTGTAGAACGGCCGTGTCGGGACGTACACCTGCGGGAGCGACCCGCCGCTGTCGAACTGGCCGTTCCCGTTCGAGTGGCGTAACACGCCGACGACGCGAGCGCGCACGGTACTGCCGTCGCTCGTTCTGATCTCGACTGTGTCACCGACGCGGAGGGTGTCGTCGAACATCGTCGCCGCCGCCGGGTTCACCACGACTTCGCGTTTTCCCTGCCGAAACGACTCGCCGTGAGCGAATTTTCGGGTTCGGAACTGCGCTGGCGTCGTCGCCACGATTTGGTTTTGGCTCACCGTTTGGCCACCGTGGGAGAGCGCGATGACGGGGAGGATGCCCCTCGGAACCACCGTCGCGACGCCATCGATGTGGCGGAGTCGGTCGACGTCGTGGGCGGTGAAGACGGGTTGTGCACCGAATCCGGCTTGGCCGCCGGGTGGACCCGCCCAGACGTACACGTTCGGGGCGTGGCCGCCGGTGAACTCGTGAAGGATATCGACGCGGAGGCTGGTGCCGAGCGTGACGAGCGTGATGACGGCGGCGATGCCGATGACGACGCCGAACGCAGAAAGGGAGGACCGAACACGATGGCTTCGGATCGCCCTGAGGCTCATTCGGAGCGTTTCGCGGAACTCCATTTGTCTCGCTACCGCGTCCCTTCGACCCGCCGCCGCGAATCGATCTCCTCCACCCGTTCGACGGTGCCGTCGAGGATGTGAACCACGCGCTCGGCGTGTTCGGCGATGTGGCGCTCGTGCGTCACCATCAGCACGGTGTTCCCCTCGTCGTTGAGTTCCTCGAACAGGGCCATTATCTGTTGGCCCGTCTCGCTGTCGAGGTTGCCGGTCGGCTCGTCGGCGAGGATGATGGCCGGGTCGTTCGCCAGTGCGCGGGCGATGGCCACGCGCTGACGCTGGCCACCTGACAGTTCGTTCGGCCGGTGGTCCTCCCGACCGCGAAGCCCCACCCGGTACAGCAAGTCGTCGGCCCGCTCCCGGCGGTCGGTTCGTGAGACGCCGCGAAACACGAGCGGAAGTGCGACGTTCTCACGGGCGGTGAGACGCGGCATCAGGTTGAACGTCTGGAAGACGAACCCTATCTCCTCCCCACGAACCCTCGTCCGTTCTTTGTCCGACAGGTCAGTGACATCGCGTCCGTTGATGGAGATGCGTCCCTCGGTCGGCGTGTCGAGACATCCGATGAGGTTGAGGAGGGTGCTCTTTCCCGACCCACTCGGTCCCATCACTGCCGTGTACGCCCCCCGTGGAATCGACAGGTTCACGCCGTCGAGTGCGTGAACCGGCTCCCCCAGAAAGTACGTTTTTCGAACGTCCGTCAGTGTCACCGCATCTCTCTGCCCCTCGTCGGAACTCGCCGAGTGGCTGGCTGCCATAGTACAGGTTACTATCCCGACAGTCTAAACCCTACTCCATAACACGATACCGGGTGCGGGAAAAATAACGACGGAGCGGTGTTACACTCATCGTCGCCGGTTCGGAACGTGAAACGTTTCGCACACCGGGGAATTTCCGTCTCCACGATCGCGGGTTATTCGATCGTCGGGAGCGTATATCATCGGTGAATTTCCGATGACCGAACTATCAGGCGTGTGGTCGAAGGACGAACTGATCGAGTACTTCGAGCGGACGACCGTTCCGCTTCGATTGGCCTGTAGGACCCCATCGGGGAACCTGTGGATGGTATCGCTCTGGTACCTGTACGACGGCGACGCCCTGTGTTGTGCGACCGCCGCGAGCGCGGATATCGTCGACCTGCTTCGGAAGGGTCCGTCCGTCGCCTTCGAGGTGTCCACGAACGACCCGCCGTACACCGGGGTACGAGGGAACGGAACCGCGAGCGTGGAACCCGATTCGGAGAAGGAACTGCTCCGGGAGTTGGTGACTCGGTATCTCGGGGACGCCGATTCGCGACTCGCACGGGAGTTGCTGTCGGACGACCGGAGCGAGGTGACCATCCGGATCGAACCGAACCGCCTGCACAGTTGGGATTTCACCGCTCGAATGGGCGAACCGTCCCCATGACGTGACGACGGGGTGACTTCCGGCAGTTCATACCACCCACCCCGACCTACTTGGGGCGCGCGGACGACACGGAACGCATGAGAATCGACCGGGACCGACTGCGGAAGGACATCGAGGCGAACGCCGAATTCGGTGCGCTGGACGATGCCGAACACGGGCGAACCGTCCTCACTGGAACGGAAGCGAACCGACAGGCACGGGAGTACTTCGTGGAGCGACTGGAGGACGCCGGATTGGACGTTCGCGTGGACGCCGTCGGCAACATCGCGGGACGGTGGACGCCCGAAAGCGCCGACCCGGACGCCGCTGCGGTCGCGGCCGGGGGCCACCTCGATTCGGTTCCGGAGGGCGGCATCTTCGACGGCCCACTCGGCGTGTATTCGGCGTTGGAAGCGGTTCGGGCGATGCAGGATTCGGGAATCGAGGCGACCCGTCCGGTCGACGTCGTCTCGTTCACCGAGGAGGAAGGTCAGCGGTTCGCCAGCGGCCTGCTCGGGTCCTCGGTCGCCGTCGGCGAGCGGTCGGTCGATGACGCGCTGGCGCTGACCGACGGACGAACGACGTTGGCCGACGCGCTCGATTCGATGGAATTTCGGGGAGAGGGACGACTCGATGCGAGCGAATGGGACTCGTGGCTCGAACTTCACGTCGAACAGAGCCGACGCCTCGAACGGGCCGACGTGTCGGTCGGCGTCGTCACGACGATCACCGGGATCACGCACTGTGACGTGGAAGTTCGAGGCGAGGCGAACCACGCCGGGGCGACCCCGATGGCGGAGCGAACGGACGCGCTCGTCGCGTCAGGCGAGTTCGTTCAAGACGTAGAGCGGGCCGCGAACGAAATCAGTGAGACGGCCGTTGGGACCGTCGGAAAGATCGACGCGCGGCCGAACGCGACGAACGTCGTCCCCGGAGCGGTCACGATGGGCGTCGATATTCGGGACGTGGAATACGAGTCGATGAACGAACTCGTCTCCCGTGCCGAGGAGTCGCTCACGATTCTCGAATCGGAGCGCGGCGTCGAGACGACCCTCTCCCGTGACTTCGACCTCGAACCGACGGACATGAGCGAGCGCTGTCGGGAAGCGGTGCACGAGGCGGGCGAAAAGTCGGAAATAGAGACGCTCGACCTCCACTCGGGGGCGGCCCACGACACGATGCACATCGCGGACGTGACGGACGCGGCGATGTTGTTCGCGCCGTCGCGCGACGGGATTTCGCACAACCCCGCCGAATGGACCGACTGGGAGGACTGTTCGACGGCGACGCGAGTGCTCGCCGGTGGGATTGCCACGTTGGCGGGCGCTCAATTCTGAGACAGAGGATCAGTCCTGATATCGAGCCACGTCTTGCCCCGTCAGACGTCGGAGTTGGTCTTCGCTCAGCCCCTCCGTACTGGCTCCCATCTCGTCCAGTCCGACGCCGCTGGTGACGAGGGCGCGGAACGCGACTTCCAGTGGAATATCGACGTCCAGGAGGTCGTCGTTGGGGACGTTGACGACGAAGCCGCCCATCACCGGGTTTGGAGCCATTGGAAGGAAGACGGTGGTCATCTTCTCCTCGCCGGTCGCTTTTCGCACCTCGTCCGGCGTCTCCGCCGTGACGAACGCGAACGTGTACGTGTCATCGGTCGGGAATTCGAGCAGTTTCACGTCCCGAAAGTGGTCCTCGTCGCTCTCGACCATCGCGTCCCCCATCCGCCGGAAGCTTCGATAGACGGTTCCGAGTCCCGGAATCTGGCTGATGGCGTAATCGAAGTTGTCGATGGCGCGCTCGCCGACCGGCGAGTGCGCGACGAACCCGACCATCATTATCATGGACACGATGACCAGTACCGCGATGCCACCGAGGACGAGTATGGAGCTGACAGGAACGAGTCCCAAGATCGGAATCAGCATATTCCTGACAAACTTTAGCAAAACGACGACGACGTACAACGTTATGAGAAGGGGAACGACGACGGTAATACCCGTGAGCGCCGTCTCCCGTGTTTTATCGAATAGTGACAAGTCGTCCGAGGTAGCCATCGTACAGCACACTCGGGCGGGGGAGTAAGAGCGTACTGGCTGAATATTCCAGCAAGAAAATTCATCAGCCACCAGCAGAGTAATCCCTCGGAAGCGCCTAGCTCTATCTCCATGAGTACAATCGCCATCGTGCGACTTCCGGCATCGGACTTCGCACTGGAGGCGACACTCGAACGGGTTCCAGGCGTTACGTTCGAAGTAGAACGTGTCGTCGCACCCGAAGCCGAGCGGGTAATGCCCTACGTCTGGGCGACGGCAGACCCGGACCAGTTCGACGCCCTCCACGCCGCCCTCGAAGACGACCCGACAACCGACGGTATAGAGCTTCTCGCGGACCTGGACGACGAATGGCTGTTTCGAATGGAGTGGATCGGGAAAACCAGATTCGTCATCCACATCCTCGTCGAGGAGAGCGGAACGATAATCGACGCGAACGGCTCTGGCGACGAGTGGAAACTACGGATCCTGTTTCCCACTCGGGACGCATTGGGCGCGACGTACCAGTACTGCGAAGAACACGGCATTCCGCTCGAAATCGAGCAGATCTACCGACTCGACGAATCCCCCCGACGGGGACAGTACGGACTCACGAAGGAGCAGTACGACACCCTCGTCGCCGCGCTGGAGGAGGGCTACTACGACATCCCGCGGACGATTTCGGGCGAGGAACTCTCCCGTGACCTCGGAATCTCACACCAAGCCCTCTCCGAACGACTCCGTCGTGCGTACACGAACCTGATAGCGAACGCGCTCGTCATCGGCGAAGGCGAACTCGAATAGTCGTTTCGTCGCCCGTCCAGTTGCAGTTGAACTATCCTGATTCATCATAAAACATAACGATTATCCAAATATATGCGGGATTGACCGCAGAACGTGGCTTTAATTCGGTCGTCAGTAGAGTATCGTTCGATGGATTACGAGACGATAGCCGATGCGAGGAGCAGTCGATGAGTGCGATATCCGCGTTCACCTCCGCAATCCTCCCGATCATCGCCATCGCGGGCGTCGGATACGTCATCGGGTGGCGAACCGGCATCTCGGTCGGTCAGCTCAACACGGTCGCGCTGAACTTCTTTCTCCCGGCGCTCGTCTTCCACGGAATCGTCACCACCGATTTGAGCGGCAAGACGGTGCTCAACCTCGGTCTCGCCGTCTTCGCGTACACGCTCGTAATGATGGGCGTCGCGTACCTCAGCGGGCGAACGCTCGACCTGCCGGACGCCGCCCTGCCCGGCGTCGTGTTGGCGAGCGCGTTCCCGAACTCCGGGTTCGTCGGAATCCCGCTCACGGAGTTCGTCTTCGGCGACGTCGGGCGAACAACGGCGACGCTGTTTCTCACGATACAGAGCGTCATCCTCTACACGGTCGGCGTCTACGTCGTCTCCGCGAGCAGCGACAACACCGCGGGCGTGCGAAGTGCGGTCCGAGAAGTGTTTCGACTGCCGCTCGTCTACGCCGTCGTCCTCGCAGCGCTCGTCCGTTTTCTGGGCCTCGTTCCGCCCGTCGATGGAACGTTCATGACGACGCTCGATAGCGTCGGGTCGGCGTCAGTCCCGTTGATGCTCACCGTCGTCGGCATCCAACTGGCCGAGGTGGACCTCGGCGGACTGCACCGAATCGCGCTCCCGACGGCGCTCAAACTCGTCGTCGCGCCGGTTCTGGGGGCGGGTATCGCGGTCGTCGTCGGCTTCACGCGACCGCACGTGGGCAACATCTTCATCCTCGAATGTGCGACGCCCGCCGCCGTCACCCCGCTCGCCCTCACCATCGCCTACAGCGACCACGACGAGGAGTCGCTCTCGACCGCCGAGTACATGAGTACCGTCATCTTCGTCACGACGGTCCTCAGCGTCGTCATCCTGACCGCGCTCGTGGTTGCCATTCAGGGCGGCTATCTCTTTTAATCATCAACCGTCATTCGATTCCGGAGATCCGGGCCACGACAACGTCGGAAACACGACCCAGAGGAACTGCACCACGACGACCATGATGAACGGGCCGAGGAAGATACCGTACCAGCCGAAAATCGGCGGGCCGAGGAGATAGGCGAACACGATGAGGCTCGTCGGGAACAGCCGTCCCGAGAGAACCGGACGGATGTAGGTCCGGACGACGTTGTCGAACGCGATTTCCATGATGAGCAGGAGCAGGATCGGGAACCAGAGCCGAACGGGGTCGGTTTCGAGCGCGACGATGGCGAGGTAGGCGACGACGAAGAAGTAGACGATGGAGCGCCCGACGAGCGGGACGATGGTGGCGAGGCCGGTCGCAACCGCCACGAGCATCGTCTGGGGAATCGCCATGCTCGGCGGCGCGACGAGGTTGAGCAGGTTGTAGATGACCGCGGAGAGGATGATGATGACGAAGATGGTCAAGGTGTAGCCGAAGAAAACGGAGTTCAGCCCCTGATCGACGGCTTGCAGGTACCGATAGGTACTCGTTTCCTCGTCCGCGACCGTCCGCCGGAACCAACCCGTGATCGTCGCCTCGTCGCGGACGAGGAAGAAGACGAAGACGAGCGTGAGAAACAGGTTGTACGATTGGGCCGCGAACGCCCCCACGAACCCACGAATCCGGAAGACGAACGATCGAATGGACGGGTTGCTGAGCAGTTCGGAGACCGAATCGTACCACCCCTCGGGTGTCGCCGGAATCGCCCCAAAATTGAAACCCGGAAACAGGGTTCGAACCAGTCGTTCGACGTCTGCGGCGCGGACGGCCGAAAGCTGGCCGAATGCGATCACGGCGATTGCCGCGAGCAGCGCGATGAACGGCAGGATGATGAGCGCCAGCGTCAGGATAGTGGCGATTCCGGACGGCACTCCCCGCTCCTGGAGCCATCTGGCGATCGGTCGGGCGACGTAGTACAAAAAGAGGCCGAAGACGAACCAGCCGAGATACGAATCGAGCGACGTGACGAGCACGACGGCCAACGCGGCGGCGAACACCCACCAACCGAGTTCGGTCGAACTCGGGCCATCGTCGCGCTCGAATTTCATGAACTCCTCCGGATACGGGAGGATACATCGAGAAGGATGATAGTTTGGTGGGTCATTCCGACCGGTCGTCGTCGGGGAGAAGGGTGATCAATTGACTACCGAACGCGATCAGACCGATGAACAACCCACCGAAGGCTATCAAATCGCCATGAGTTCCGGGAACGTCGTAATCGAGAGTCATCCAGATGGCAACCAGCACGAGGAGAATGGCGAACAGGAGGATGTCAGTCGTCCGACTCATACACTTTCGTTTCGTTATTTTCTGATAATCGTTTCGAATCCGTGATAGCAGTGCGTCACCACTCCCGTTGCCACTCGTCGATGACCGTCACGACGCGCTCGTTGAGCGGCACGTCGCCGAACGGTTTCGCGGAATCGATGGCGGCGAGGGTGTCCCGAACCGGGCCGTCGGCCTCGGCCAATCGAAAGTCGATACCGCGCTTTTCGAGGTCCTTGGCTAACGATACGAGCATGTCGGCGGCGGTGAGGTCGACCGTCGGCGACGAGCGCATGTCGAGGACGACGAGCGAGACGGGGCGCTCGCGGGTATCGACCTCGTCCATGACTGCCGCACGGATTGTCGGCGCGTTGGCGAAGAACAACTCGGCGTCCACGCGGTACACCAGCACGCCCGGAACGCGTTCGTTTTCCGGATGGCGCGACAGGTCGCTGAACTCGTCCGACCCCGGAACCCTGCCAATCGTAGCCGTGTGCGGGTAGGTCGCCCGCGCCACGACGACGAGGATCGAGACGAGGACGCCGATGAACACGCCCGACAGCATCCCGAAGAAGAGGACGCCGAGAAACGCGGACGCGGCCGTGGCGAACTCCGGCTTGTCGATGCGGTAGATGCGCTTGAGTTCCGACACGTCGACGAGTCCCGAGACGGCGACGATGACGACGGCGGCGAGGACGGTTTCGGGAAGCGTCGTGAACAGATCGGTCAAAAACAGGAGGACGAGGGTGATAGCAACCGCCGCGACGCCGCTCGTGAGTTGTGTCTTTCCGCCGATTTCGTCGTTGAGCGCGCTTCGGGACATGCTCCCCCCGACGACGAAGCCGTGACCGATTCCCGCCGCGAGGTTCGTGAGACCGTCCGCGAGGAGTTCCTGATTCGCGTCCACGGAGTCGTCGTGCCGCCGGGCGAACGTCTCGACGGCTCCCATCCCCTGGACGTAGGAGAGCAAGAAGAGCGCGAACGCGACGGGGAGCAGGTCGGGGAGTGTTCCCGTGGTCAGCGTCGGAATCGAGAGCGGCGGCAAGCCGTTCGGAATGTTCCCGACGATTTCGACGCCCCGTGCCTCCAGATTCGTCACGGCAACCAGTCCGGTGGCGAGGAGAACAACGAGGAGCGCGGTCGGAAAACGCCTCGCGTAGCGTTCCCCGAGGACGAGCAGGACGATGGCGGCAATGCCGACCGCGAGCGTCGGCAGGTTCGTAGCTCCGAGGTGGGAGACGACGAACCCCAGTCGGTCGAAGAAGGTGCCGCTGGCCCGTGGAATCCCGAACAGTTTGTCGAGTTGGGTCGCCGTAATGTACAGCGCCGCGCCCGCCGAGAAGCCGGTCAGGACGGATTCTGAGATGAAGTTCACGACGAAGCCGAGTCGGAACAGCCACGCGACGACGGAGACGAGACCGACGAGCAGCGTCGTCAGCGCCACGAGCGAGGCGTAGTCGGCCGGGGAGCCGCTGGCCACCGAGCCGACACCCGACGCGACGAGGATGGCGAGCGCGGACGTCGGACCGTAGATGACCTGTTTCGACGTGCCGACGAACACGTACGCGAGGAGGGCGAGGAGACTCGCGTACAGGCCTGTTTCCGGCGGTAGACCGGCCAGCGAGGCGTAAGCCATCCCCTCGGGCAGGATGGCGGCGGCAACCGTGATGCCCGCGAACAGGTCCGGACGGAACAACGACGCATCGTAGCGGGGAAGCCAGCGAGCGATCGGAAGGACCGATTCGACGAGTCCACCGTCCGTATCTCCGTCCCGGTGCGAGGATTCCGGAGCCATTCGATGACCTCAGTTACGAGGGACTCTGTTCGGGCTGTTCCGTCGCCTGCTGATACTTGTGGCGGTACCGCGATATCTTTCGGTAGAGAATCGCAAGGAAGATGCCGTCGTAAACGATGACGAAGGCGATGAACGTCACCCCCGTCAGCGGGAGGTACGTCACCAGCGTATCGTAGGTCGCGTGAATGAGCGCGGCGATGAGCAGGCCCTTGACGATGATGGGACCGCGATTTTCCGGGTTCCCCTTCGCCAAGCCGAGGTAGTAGCCCGCGAACGACGCGTAGATGACGTGGCCCGGGCCGACGAACGACCGCTGTGCGGCGGTGCCGACCACGACGCTGACGAGCCTCGACATCGGAAGCTTGCCCGCCGTGAACAGCGCGTTCGTGATGTACGTGAAGTTCTCGATGGTCGCGAAGCCGAGTCCGGCGAACGCGCCGAACACCGCGCCGTCGATGGCGGCGGAGAGGTACTCGGTTCGATAGGCGTACAACCGCGAAGCGAGCCACTTCGACGTCTCCTCGACCGGACCGACTTCCAGATAGAAGAACAGAACCGTTCCGACGACGGGAATCAGCTGGAAAACGGGTTGCAGCGCCGTGTTGAGCAGGGACGCGAACCCCGCGAACAACACGCCCAGCAGGAACGTCACCGCGAGCGGCGCGAGCGGTTCCCGCTGGACGTCGTCGCCGTACCAAATGAGCGCCGCGAGGACGAACGCCGGAATCACCGACAGAAACGTCAACACCCCCAGCGCCGGTTCCACGAACAGGATGAACCCCGTGGCCGCGAGTTGCGCGACGAACAGCAACACCGCGAGTACGACGAATATCCGTTGCCAGTTGTTCGTGAGCCCACTGTAGATACCGACCGACACCCGGTCGAGCACCGTCCGTTTCTCCCACGTGGTAACGTCGTACAGGTCTTCTTCCCGAAGCGATCTTTCTATCTGCTCGTCTTCACTCCCACCCATAACCCGTAAACAACCCGACACGCCATAATCGTTGTTGGCAACGACGGGCGGTCCACTACTTCGATCCTTCGGACTGCGCGGATCGTGTTGACGGGACAGAGATTTAGCCGAGGCGAACGTTTCTAGGGTCCGACGAAGAAGTTCTTCGGGGACGGGGGGACGATGAAGTTCGTACCATCGAACGCAGAGGGGAGAGGAACGAGCGAGGTGAACGGAGGGAGTCGTGGCTGAGGCGGACGCAGCGGACACGGAGGACGCGGTTTCGGTCTGGGAACCCTTGGGCGAACCCGTTTTCCGGGCGATGTGGACGGCAGCTCTGGTGTCGAACGTCGGGACGTGGATGCAGAACGTCGGCGCGGCGTGGCTGATGACCTCGCTGACCACCTCGGCGCTGTTGGTCGCGCTGGTGCAGACTGCGACGACGCTCCCGGTCGTCCTCGTGTCGCTTCCAGCGGGTGCCATCGGCGACATCGTGGACCGGCGCTGGCTGCTGTTGGTGGTTCAGGCGTGGATGCTGATCAGCGCCGTGATACTGAGCGGGCTGACGGCGGTCGGCGCGACGACGCCATGGGTACTGCTGTTGCTAACGTTCTCGCTCGGCTTCGGCACCGCGTTCCTGAACCCGACGTGGCAGGCGATTCAGCCGGAGTTGGTCCCGCGAAGGGAGCTTCCGGCGGCGATTTCGCTGGGCGCAGTAGGGTTCAACATCGCCCGCGCAGTCGGTCCGGCGGTCGGCGGCCTCATCCTCGCTGCGACCGGCACGGCGACGGTGTTCTTCCTCAACGCGGTGTCGTTCGTCGCCGTCCTCGTCGTCGTGTATCGCTGGAAGCGGGAACCGACGACATCGGACCTACCGCCAGAGCGGCTATCGGAGTCGATCTATCGCGGGGTGCGGTTCGTCCGGAACGCCCCGGCCTTGCGGTCAGTGCTGGCTCGAACGGTGCTGTTCATCACCTTCGCCAGCGCGATTTGGGCGCTGTTGCCCCTGCTCGTCCGCAATCAACTCCACCTCGGCGCGGGGGGGGTACGGCATCGTCCTCGGCGTCACGGGTCTCGGGTCGGCGGCAGGAATCACCGTCCTCGAACGGGCGCGAAAGCATTTCACGACGAACCAAGTCGTCCTCGGGGCGTCAGCCCTGTTCGGCCTCGTGCTAGTGGTGCTGGGAACCGTCCACATCGTCCTCGTCGCGCTGGTCGCTGTCGCGCTCGGTGGTCTCGCGTGGATTTCCGTCCTATCGAGCCTGAACACCGCCGTGCAGACGCTCTCGCCCGAGTGGGTCCGTGCACGGACGCTGTCGGTGTACATGCTGTTCTTCCTCGGCGGGATGGCGGTCAGCAGCCTCGGATGGGGCGTCGTCGCCGACCATCTCGGCACGCCGATGGCGTTCGTCATCGCCGGAGTCGGGTTGGTCGGCGGCCTCGTCGGGGGTATTCACTGGCGGATTCCCGAGACGGACGACCTCGACCTGCGACCCTCCGGGGACTGGTTCAACCCCAGAACTGAGTTCGAACCGCCCCCCGACACCGGCCCGGTGCTCGTCAGCGTCGAGTATCGAATCGACCCGGCGACGGCCGACGATTTTCTGGCGGCCGTGGAAAAGTTGGGGCGCGTGCGGCGGCGGAACGGCGCGCGATACTGGAACGTGTTCCGCGACACCGAAACCGACGACCGCTACCTCGAAGTGTATCTCACGGGGACGTGGATGGCCCACCTCCGCGAACACGAGCGCGTTTCGGTAGCCGACCGGGAGATACAGAGCCGAGCGGTGTCGTTTCACGTCGGCGACGAACCGCCGCAGGTCTCGCACTTCGTCTCGGGGATGGACGAGTACTGACGCCGCGAGTATTTGATTGATGGAGAACAGTTATCCCAGTTGTCTGTGTTTGTTTGCGTATGTTCCCTCCAACGAAGAAATCCGTCGTCCGGAACGGTGATGATTCGCCGTGAGGTTCCTCGAATATCTCTCCGACGGCTTCGACCGTCTCGGAGACCTGCTCCCCCTCGCGGTAGTGCCGCTCCTCGCAACTTTCATCGACATCGACAAGATTCGAAAAGTGTCGGAGGTGAACGGGCTCCGACTTGGAGTGTCGTTTCACTTTCCGACGGGCCTACCGACGTTCTGGACGTTCGTGAGCCTCCCGAACACGACGACGGGGATTCACATCTCGCCGATGTGGTATTTCGTGCCGATATACGCCGTCGTCACGAGCATCCTCATGGGCGGCTTTCTCGGAAGTATCCGGGACGGCATCGAAACCGGCAGCTACGATTTCACGTACAACGCTCGCAACTACTTCCTTCCGCTCTTGGGCTACACGGTTCTGGTGTGGGTCGCCATCCTCGCAACAGGCGGTGCCGCGTTGGTATTTGCGCCGCTCATCTTCGTTGCACTTCTCGTACTGTTGGTTCTGAATTTCGTGTTCTACGGCGTTCCCTTCATCGTCGTCGTGGACGACCGTTCGCTGACCGAGGCGCTCCGACGGAGCTACGAACTCGCCACGGGAGAGTCGAAGTACGCCACTTTCGGCGTCGGCTATCTCGTCGTCGTCTTCCTGCTGTCGCTCGTCGGAACGCTCTTCATCAATCTCGGTATCGCCGGTATCGTTATCGGGGCGGTCCTTTCGGCACCCGTTTCGCTCGCGCTGACGGTCGCCACCGTCGAGTTCTTCATCGATCTCAGGTCGCCGGGGAGCAACCCCGTCGAACGACCACCGACCGAACGGTCCGATTGGCCACCCACCGAACGGTCCGATTACGACTAGCACCCACGATTCTCGGATTTTATCACTGTCGGTGCCGAAGCCGTGGCCATGCACGTTGCAGACGAGCGGCCCTCCAATCGGACGGGAAAAACGACGCGTCGGCGAGCGGAGATGATGACACGTGGGTGATGGTGACGATGGTGACGAAGGCTCTGACCTCCGGAGAATCGCGGTCGAGCAGTTCGGCGACGAGGATGCGGAATTCGTGCGGGCTTCCGCACCCGGCCGGGTGAATCTCATCGGCGGACACACGGACTACAACGGCGGCTTCGTTCTCCCCGTCGTGATCGATCGGCGAACCGAAATCGCGGTGCGCCCCCGCACCGGAACCCGCGACCGTCCCGACCGTACCGTTCGCGCATACTCGACGAACTTCGAAGAGAGTCGTGAGTTCTCCCTCGATTCGCCCCCGAGCGAGGGATCATCGTGGCTCGGCTACATCGAGGGAATCGCCCGGGAACTCGCCAAGGGAGCGCCGGGAGTTTCGGGGTTCGACCTCGTCGTGGACGGCGACGTTCCGATGGGGGGCGGCCTGTCGTCGTCCGCGTCGCTCGAACTGGCGACTGCGACAGCGCTGAACGAGGCGTGGGACTTCGATTACACCCCGACCGAACTCGCGGATCTCGGGTGGCGGGTCGAACGGGAGTTCGTCGGCGTCGAATGCGGCATCATGGACCAGTTCGTCGTCGCGCTCGGCGAGCGGAACCACGCGCTGTTTCTCGACTGCCGCACCCGAAACTACGAGCGCTACTCGCTGGACGAGGACGTTCGCGTCGTCGTGACGAACACGAACGTCGAACACGAGTTGGTCGATTCGGCGTACAACGAGCGGGTCGCCCAGTGCGCGGAAGGCGTCGAACTGCTGGACGAACTCCTGTCCGACGACGTGAGCGCACTGCGTGACGTGTCGGTCGCCGAGTTCGAGGCGGTCGAGGACGAACTTCCGGAGACGATACGAGAGCGGTGCGGACACGTCGTGTACGAGAACGAGCGCGTTCGCGAGGCCGCGAACGCGCTCGAAACAGGCGAGATGGCGCACGTCGGGGAACTGATGGATGAATCGCATCGAAGCCTCCGGGACTCCTACGAGGTCAGCTGTCCGGAGCTCGATTTCGTGGTGGAAACGGCGGGCGACATCGACGCCGAACTCGGTTCGCGGATGACTGGTGCCGGGTTCGGCGGCTGTGTCGTGAGCCTCGTCCGGGCGGAATCCGTCGAATCCTTCGCGGAAACCGTTCGGGAGGCGTATCTCGCCGAAACCGGCATCGAACCCGACGTCTTCCCGTGCGCCGTCGGCGACGGCGCACGGGTCGAAGCGGGACTTGAGAACTGACCGCCACGGAATCGAAACGGCGGAGGAAGGCGGGCGGCGGCGAACGTTCGCCGCCGCCCGCCAGCGAACCGGTGGTTCAAACCTGGGAACCCGGCGGTTCATACCGGTGAGACCGGCGGTTCATACCGGTGAAACCGGCGATTCGTACCGGTGAAAATTTGGAGCACGTACCCACGAGAATTATCGTCCTTCCACGTGTAGGCCGTCGTATGACGGAGATCCTTCCCGAGAAGTCGAAGCGTTTCGTACGTGCCGCGGTCGCCGAACCGGACGAAACCCTGCAAGCGATGGAGGAGCGCGGCGAGGACTTCCCGACCGTCGGTCGGGAAGTCGGGCAGTTTCTGCGGTTGCTCGCGTACGCGGTGGACGCCGAGCGGATTTTCGAGTTCGGGTCCGGTTTCGGCTACTCGGCCTACTGGTTCGCCGAGGCGCTGCCGGAGGACGGCGAAATCGTCCTCACGGAGTACGACGCGGACGAACTCGACGAAGCACGGGAGTACCTCGAAGCGGGCGGGTTCGCCGACCGCGCCACCTTCGAGAACGGCGACGCGAACGAAATCGTCGATCATCACGACGGCCCGTTCGACGTGGTGCTCATCGACCACAACAAGGACGGCTATCCCGAAGCGTGGGAGTCGATCCGAGGGAAAGTCGCACCCGGGGGCGTCGTCATCGCCGACAACGCGATGATCGCCGGGCGGCAGGACTTCGACGCGATTCTCGACGCCATCGAAGGTGGAAACCCGGAGATGAACGAGAACACCCGCGGCATCGCGGAGTATCTGCTGGCGGTGCGCGACGACCCCGACTTCGAGACGAGCGTGATTCCACTGGGCGAGGGAATCGCCGTGAGTTATCGACGATAAGTCGGGAAGAGGGGGGAGGGAAGAGAAGGAAGATCAGAACAGCGCGAGCGCGAATCCGGTGGCGACGAGCGACGCACCGAGCGCGAGTTTGAGTCGGGACGGTTCGACGCGGTGGGCGACCCGCCACCCGACGACGACGCCGAGGAGTTCGGGGACGCCAACCGCGACGGCCAGCGGAACCGACACGGCACCCTGCGTCAGGTAGGTCATCGCCGCGAACGCAGAGAGGAACACCGACTGGACCTGTGCGGCCGCCAGCGCGTCGAGCATCGAGACGCCCAGTACGATGAGGACGGGGACGGCGATGACCGGACCGCCGACGCCGAGCAATCCACCCACAACGCCGATACCGAGCCCGAGACCGCCGAATACCGCGATTCCGACCGTCGAATCGTGGTCGAACGACCACTTCGACCCGAGGCCGTGCCGTTCCCGATAGACGATGGTGACGCCGACGAGGGCGGTGAACGCCGTCAGCATGGTGCCGAACGAACCGGCGGCGAGAATCGTGTTGGCGAACGCCCCGAGGACGGCACCGACGATGCTCGGAACCGTCACGAGAACCGCGAGTCGTCGGCCCGAACGCGACCGGAGTTCGCCGGAACGGACGTACGTGAACGTTCCGAGGAGACCCGTGAACACGAACGTCGTCATCGCCGTCCCGGCGACGACGGACGACGAGACGTCCGTGAGCGCGAACAGGGCGACCGTGATGAAGATTCCGCCGGGGCCGACGGCGGTGATGCCGACGCCCGAGAGGAACGCGATGACGACGAGAATCGTCAGCGTCGTCGGTTCGGGGAGCATCCGTCGGGAATCAGAGTCCTCCGGAGGTCAGCGCGTCGATGAAGCCGGGGAGCGAGGTCACGGCGAGGTAAATCGACAGGAGGACGAGCAGGACGTTCAGCCCGGCCATCACGATGCCGTTCTTGTGCTCGCCCATCGTCTTCCGGTCGTTGACCGCCCAGAACAGCACGAGGGCCGTAATCGGCAGGCCGACGATGCCGTTGTACGCCGGGAACAGGAGTATCATGTCGATGATGCTCAGGCCCGCGAACTGGTGGACGAGCGGCGAGAGGCTACCGAGACCGACGCCGACGGCGTAGATGATCTTGAACTCACGGCTCGCGCTGTCGGCGACCTTGCCGCGCGCGTTCTGCAAGAGGTACGCCGGCGTCCACATTATCGGAATGATGCTGTTGAACGCGGCGGCGACGGTCCCGATGAGGAAGACGTACATCGCCCACTTGCCGAACACGCCCGCCAGCGCCTTGCCGGGCGTGATGAACGTGTCGAGTTGGGTGTATCCCGCGGGGCGCAACACGGCGGCCGCCACGACGACGATGGCCGCCGTCGTCAATCCGCCGACGACGTAGCCGATGCCAAGGTCGCGGCGCATCTCCGGGACGTCGTCCTTGCCGACCCAGCCCTTCTCCGAGACGAGGTTCGATTCGAGGAAGAAGTTCGGCCACAGGGCGGTGGTTCCGATGATTGACGCGGCGAGCGTCAGCGCGCCGACGGCCGGAATCTTCGGGATGAACCCACCCACGAGATGGGTCACGGATGGCGTGCTCACGCCCGCAACGACCATGTAGACCACGAGCAGGATGAGCATCATCGCGGTCATGATCCGCTCGATACCGTCGTAGTTCATCACGCCGACGAGGATGGCGAGCACCCCGGTCACCAGCGCGAGCGGTTGCCAGCCGATGGCACCGCCGAGCAGAATCGAGACGGCCTTGCCGACCGCGGCGGTGAGTTCGAGCGTCCACGCGACACAACCGACCGAGAGGAGTACGGCCAGTACCGTCGCGCCGGTTCCCCCGATTTTCTTACGGACGAACGACATCAACGGTTCGCCGAAAATCCCGAGCCGAGCGCTCATATCCTGCGCCATGAACCCGAGGAACACCGCGCCCACGACCGCCCAGAGGAGACCGTAGCCGTACCGAACCCCTGCGGAACTGGCGATGAACACCGATCCCGACCCGAAGTAGCTCGCGACCATAACGAACCCGAGGCCGTACTTCTGGAAGAAGCCGCTCGTGGCGTCGCGGAGGCCCTCCGAATACTGCGCTATCTTCGACTGCCCACTGCTCTTCGTTGCCATTCTGTCAGTATCGTGGGGCGTCGGCCGTTATTTCCCCATGGCTGTGTGTGCAAGGGGTATTTACGTCAAAAATCGGATTGAAAGGTGTTCTGGCCACGAAAATATAAAATATAATCGGCACTTGAAGTAGGGACGAACGAAGGACCGAGCGCCTTCAGGAGGTCATCCGAGTCGTCCGAGCGTGTCGAGGATAAGGTACGCGACGAGAACGGTTTCGATACCGGCGAGGGCGAGCAGATAGGTCGGCGCAGACCGTTCGTTCCGCTCAGAACCGTCGATGTTCCGATATACTAACGCTCCGGCGAGAATCGAGAATGCGCCCAGAGCAGTTCCGCCCGCCGAACTCGCGGTCACGCCGTCCGTGAACGCCGTCACGGCGTTGTCGAGGACGAACCACAGGCCGAACAGTACGAAGTTGTACGCGTACACGTCGGCCCGACGAATCGCCGGGAATGGGGACGAAGACATCCACGTATCCATCCGCCACAGCCAGTCATCAGTTTTCTGGTGACACCGAAAACGCGAAACGAAGGTTACGACCCTGACCACGAGACTTGGTGGTTGCCTACCTCGGAAATCCGAGCGTCGCCCGTCGAAGGGATTCATCAATATCAGAGAGTGTCGTCAGTAGCAGAGAGAATATCGGTAGCAGAGAATATCATCAGTATCAAGATATATTTCTGGATAGCTATCCAGAAATCCATTCAGAATTCCGTACAGAAATCCATCAGTAGGCGGCACGGGAGATCAAAACACCGAAAAAGTGGGTCGTTCCGAACGAGGCCGGGTTCTCAGTCCCGCCGACTGCCGGGTTGCGGGTCCACGTGCGGTTTCGCCATCAGATCCGAAAATCGGGCGTCGTCCAACCAGTCGAGCAACTGCACCAACTGCTCGGTTGCCGCCTCGAACAGTTCCGCCCCTTTCTCGGGCGTCGCGTCGGTCTGATCGCCGAACACACCGTTTTCGCTGTTGTCGATGGCGTCGTAGAAGTTCCGCGCGCCGTGCTTCGTGAGGTTTCCGGCCGAGATGTCCATCAATCCGTCGTCGCGGGCCTCCGCCAGTCGGTCCTCGTGCACGAGTTCCGGCGCGATGTGCATGATCATCGCCGTCTCCTTCGGACCGCCGTGAGGGCCGTTGTGTTCGAAGATGCTGCTCACGAGTTCCGGAATCGATTCGTCCCACATCCACTCGACGGCGAAGGCGACTTCGTCCCGACGGAGTCGCCGTCCGACCTCCCGCAAGTGCTCCATGTTGCCGCCGTGGGCGTTGACGTAGACGATGCGGTCGATACCGTGGTAGGTGAGGTTGCGCGAAAAGCTCTCGACGTAATCGCGGAACTGCGGCGGGTCCACCGACATCGTCCCGTGGAACTGCATGTGATGCGTGCTGACGCCGACGTTTATCGTCGGCGTGCAGAGATAGCCCGCCCGGTCGGCCGCCTCGCGGGCCAACGCTTCGGCGATGAGGTGGTCGGTGGCGAGCGGAAGATGCGGGCCGTGCTGTTCGGTCGAACCCAACGGGACGACGGCGACGGATTCCTCCGCGACGTAGTCCCCGAGGTCCGGCCACGCTTGGTCGGCGAGGTACATACGAGAGGGAGGGTGCCGAGAGGGCATAAATTTCAGCACGCCGGAAAACGATTCTCCTAGGACAGGCGGTGACCGGCGAGCGAGAACCCACAATCAGAACCGCTTTTCGATGGACTCGACCCCGGTCATGACTTCGTCGCGTTCGAAGTAGAGACCTTCAAGGAGGATCAGGGTGATGGCGATGCCGAAGACGAGGCAGAACACGCCGAACTCGGCGGTGTAGAGGTGCCAGACGAAGATCGGGAGAAAGAGCGCCGTTCCGATCAGTCCGACGAGCGGGATGACCGAGATCAGTTCGGAGCGTTGCGTGTAGGCGAGCGCGTTCATCGCGCCGAAGACGACGATGAACGACAGGGACGCGAACTCCGTGATTGCGGTGAGGCTGCCGTACACCGTCAGCAGAATCGTCAGTCCGCCGATGACGAACAGCGTTTTCGTCGGGACGCCCGCTTCCCGCGTCGGGGCGAGTCGGTCGGGAAGCAGGTCGTCGGTGCTCATCCCCTTCGCGAACAGTGCGGTGCTGAACAGGGTCGCGTTGATGGCGCTGGCGGTGGAGGCCACCGCCGCGACGCCGATCAGGACGTACCCGATTCTCCCGGAGAACTCCCGGGCGGCGATGGCGAGCGCGAGGTCGGGGCTGGCGATCACGGCCCGCTGGTTCGCCACGCTGAGCGCGACGAACGCGACGAGGATGTAGGAAAGCGCCGAAACGGGAATGGAGATGTAGACCGCTTTTCGGATCGTCGCGACCGGATTTTCGATACTCTCCTGATCGTAAAAGAGGAGTTGCCACCCTTCGAACGACACGAACGCGACCGCGGCCGCGAGAACGGGTGCGTCCGGCTGTTTCAGTGTCCGTTCGACCCCGAATTCGAGTTGTCCGTGGGTGTAACCGTACCTGATGCCGAGGATGATGAACAACAGGACGATGATGAGTTTGAGGGCGACGAGGAGGTCTTCCACCACGCCGGATTCGTGGACGCCGAGGAGGTTGACGCCGATGAAGCCGACGATAACGAGGAGGGACAGGACGGGCCGCGACGGGAGGCCGAGGAACGGGAGTTCGGTGATGCCGAAGATAGCTCCGAAGTACGCACCGAACGCGTAGGCGTACATCGCCATCGTGCCGACGTACCCGACGATCAGCGTCCATCCGACCATCCCGGCCAGTGTCGGCCGGTCGAGAAAGACCTCGATGAAGGCGACCGCACCGCCGGACTCTTCGGTCGTCGGAACCCGTTCGTTGAGCTTGACGTAGGAGTAGCCGGTCGCCATGACGACGATACCGGCGATGAGGTAGGCGACCCACGCGGTCGGGCCTGCGACCCGTGCCACGACGCCGAGGACGGCGAAAATCCCCCCGCCGATGATCCCACCGAGGGCGAACGAAACGGCTTCCGTGAGGCCGAGTCGCTCCGTCACCATCCGTCGTACACGAGGACGCGACTGCTCGGATTGGGTCCTCGAATCGACCCGGAGTAGCCACACGACGGGACGCACTTACGCATCGGCATCGACGGCCTCCCGTTCCCGTTTTCGAACCCGACCGAGCGTATAAATCACGTACACCGCGATGAGCGTGACGAGGCCACCGGCGATGACGTCGCTCCAGAGAACGTTGTCCGAGACGAGACTGGAAACGGTCGAGATGCCGAAGACTATCAGCCCCAACAGGGCGATCATCCATTCGCTCACGAACGAAAGCGACCGACTTCGAAGCAGTCCAACGATGTAGAGGCCCGCGAACAAAACTATCGCGAGGCCCAACAGTGCGTGATCCTCGACTCGAAACTCGGAGCGGAGCGTGAGCGGCGAGAACGTGATCCACAGTCCGAGGAGAACGAGGAGACCGTGCAACCAGATGAGTCTCCGACGTTCGTGCTGGTCGAGTTGCGGGGCCACGGATGCAACGCTCATAGCGAGGTCTGTTACCAGAGTATGTCCTCGGTGGCGACGATAATAAGCGTATTCCACGTTGTCACGTTGGACCCGAGTTTCGAACGGTCCCGCCGGAAGCGTGCGTCGAGCAGGAATCCCGCCGGAAGCGTACGTCGAGTCGAATTACAGTCGTTTCGTCATTCGATGGCGCTTGGTCACGTAGTCGTCGCGCCGGTAGAGCGACTGAGCGACGTGGTTTTCCGCGTGAACGTCGAGCGAGATAAACTCACACCCCTGCCGTCGTGCCCACGATTCGCCCCGCGAGAGGAGCGCGGTAGCTATTCCGTGCCGTCGGTGGCTTCGGCGGACGAACAGGCCGTCGATGTAGCCACGTGGGCCGCGGGCGAAGACGGGCGGGGAATCCCGTTTTTCGACCGATACGTAGCCGATCAAGCCGTCGTCGTCCGCGACGAACGTGGCGATGCTCGCGTCGGAGAAACGGTCTTTCACGTACGAAAATACGTTCGCCCTGACCCCGTGGTCGGCCAGCGTGTCGAAGTCGTCCATCTCCGCCATCTCGCGAGCGAACGGGACCCAGAGGTCGTCCACGAACCGGACGAGTTCCCCCGCTCGCAGTCGTCGAATTCGCATCAGGTCGCCTCTCCGAACCCGTGTTCGGCGAGATATCGCTCGACGTCCGGTCGCGCCGCCTCGCGTTTTTCCTGATGATCACGAAGGAAGGTTTCGAGGCGCTCCTTGGCGATTTGTTTCAGTTCGCCCGAGAGCATCGCGCCGGATTCGTACTTTCGCCGGATTCGTTCGAGTTCGTCGTCGTCCCGAACGAGGTGGAACGCGAGCAGTTCGAACACCATGTCGTCCTCGACGGTTCCCCCTTTCTCGCGGTGTTCCTCGACGCTGGCGCGACCGCCGGTCTTCGCCGCGTCGATTTTCCGCTTCGCGTCCTCGACGGTATCCGTGAGTGCGATGTAACTCGCCGGGTCGGACGAACTCATCTTCCCCCCTTGTAGCCCGCGCATGAACCGATGGTACGTACTCGCGGGTTTTACGTACGCGGTCTCGCGGTAGCGCGAGGCGACGTCCCGCGTCAGGCGAACGTGCGGGTCCTGGTCGATGCCGACCGGGACGACCGTCGGTTTCGGCCCGCCGTTCTCGGGTGCCTGCGGCCGGAGAATGTCGGCGTACTGGGTCAGCGCCGAGGATATCTTTCCGGGTGAGGTCGCGCCGTAGGTCGCCTCGAACTCGTTTTCCGTGATGTACCGCGAGAACAGTTTGCTCCGGGCGAGGTGGTCGTTACCCGCCCCCGACTGGAAGTAAAAATCCGTCCTGTCGAGATCGAGCCCCGCCGCGACGTAGTTCAGAAGGTACTCCTCGACCACCAGTTCGCGGGCGTCTTCGAGCGACACGTCGCGCGTCGCGTAGGCTTCGATATCCGCCGCACAGAGGGTGACCTCGGCACCCATCTCCTGAAACATGCGGACCTGCTCGACCACGGCGAGGTGGCCGAAGTGGAAGACGCCGGAGGGCATGAGGCCAGTCATGACGGCGAACGGGTCGCCCCGGTCGCGGGCGTCGAGGACGGTTTCGAGGTCGCGCTGGCCGAAGACGATGCCGCGCCGGACGAGGCGATTATCGGGAAGACGGTCGGCGAGCGGGCCGATGGGTTCGATGCCGAACCCCTCCATCGTCGCCGAGTAGTCGGCGATTTCGACGTCGCCCCACGGGTCGATGTCGGTCATCGGCCATCACCGCCGAGCGAATCGCTGGTGGAGAACGGACTATCGGTGAAACGATACGACAGGATCAGTTGACTATGCCGTGGTCGGCCAAAATCGACCACCGGCAGTAGTGAACGAAGACATGCCGGTTGCTACTCCGGGAGTTGCGGGCAAAAGGGTTTCGCGGGCGTGAGAGACGGTGGCAAACGCGAGTGACCGAGCGAGCGATTCGGCCGCCATGGCGGCCGAATCGCAGTTGTCCGTGGCTATCGTAGGGGAGCCATCATGGCAACCGAGATCGGCCGAAAAGAGATCGTTGTTGCGATTCGAAATGCGCCAGCGCCGGTGGTGAACACGTCGTATCTCGCGGACGAGTTGGGCGTCCCCCGTGAGCGACTCGGCGACCAACTCCGCGAGTTGGTCGCCGATGGCGTCCTCGAACACACGGAAGCGCGCGGCCGAGGCCACCTCTGGTGGCTCTCGGCCGCGAGCGAACTGGCCGAGTGAAAAAACGGGGACGACATTGGAGGAATCGGCCGATTGCCCACTTCGCAACACCGGCGCAACTGGACGGTACTGAGGCGTCAATTCAGTTAACGATCATCGGAGCCTCGCCGACCCATCTGTCCGTCTCCGCCGCACGAACCATGAACGCCGCCACAGTAGCTCGCGAGACCGTTGACAAGGTTGTGAGTCCGAGATACCCCGTTCGATAGTCACGAGTGCGTGGGCCGCTCCTGATCCACGGCGGTCTGACCATGACCCATTCGCAATCGCTCGCCGCGAGCGTTCTCATGAGTCGTTCTCCTCCCCCGGTGAGATCACCTGCGACGAGGTCCACCGCGGACGAGAGAACTCGTCCCGAAACGGAGAACGGGTCTTTTGGATGGGAAATAACTCTGCCGCCGAGAATCACGACCCGTGGAACGTCGTGTGCTTGCATCGCAGCGAGGATGTTCTCCCCGCCGCGAATCGCCACGTCGATAGGGGAACCTTCTGCGGGGCCGAGCGCGCTGAGGACGGCATCGGCCCCCTGCACGGCGCGTTCGACCGCATCAGTGTCGAGAGCGTCACCCTGGACAATCGACAGATGGCTGTTGTCGCGGTGGATCGAATCCACTTTCTCCGGACTGCGAACGAACGCTCGTACCTCGTGCTCCCGTAACAGCGCGGTATCCACGACGTGACGGCCGACGCGCCCCGTCGCCCCAAACACGACGACTTCCATTCAGTTCCCGTCCCCTTCTCTCGTCTCGAGAATGATCTTCCCGCAGAGGTGCCCGTTCTCGCTCAACTCGTGTGCCTGCTGTGCTTCGGCCAGCGGGAACACCGTATCGAGCGTCGGCGCGACGGTACCGTCTTCGAGGAGTTTGGTAATCTCGTCGAGCCATTCCCGGTCGAGGGTGTCCGACCGTTCGACGCGGATGCCGTGCTCGTCGGCCGCCTCCTCCTGTTCCGGCGTGAGGTTCAGCGGGAGATTGTCGATGACCCCGCCCTCCTTCGTGATTTCGAGCGAGCGGGTGAAGGTACCGCCACCGATCGCGTCGATCACCACATCGACCGGTTCGATGGCGTCCTCGAAGCGCTCTTCGCGGTAGTTGACGAATTCGTCCACGCCCAAATCGCGGAGATACTCCTCGTTCGAACCGGAAGCGGTTCCGATGACGTGGGCACCTCGCCGCTTTGCGAACTGGACGGCGAAGTGACCCACGCCGCCCGCCGCGGCGTGAATCAGCACCCTCTGACCGGGTTTGAGGTCGGTCAGTTGCATGGACCGCCACGCGGTGAGTCCCGCCATGGGAACACCGGCCGCCGCCTCGAACGACAGCGACTCCGGTTTCTGACCGAGTTTTCCTTCCGTAGGGGAAACCGCGACCGCTTCCGCGTACGCGCCGCCGTCGCCCGGAAACGGCAGTATCCCGTACACTTCGTCGCCCGGTTCGAACTCGGTCACGTCCATGCCGACTTCATCGACGACCCCGGCGATATCCCATCCCGGAATCCACGGGAGGTCGATGGGGAATGGGGCTCCTTGCCGAATTTTACAATCGGCAGGGTTCACACCGGCCGCGTGAATCCGGACGCGGACCTCGTCGTCGGCCGGTTCCGGAGTCTCTATCTCCTCGTACCGGAGATTCGATGCATCGCCAAACTCGTGAATACGTACTGCTTTCATCCGTGATTTCTCCTGAATTCGTGGTCGTGCTGTACCGCGCTGTGCGCGTTTTTCGTCCGCGCCGTCGGACGCATCGTGTTGCTGTCTGACCACACCGAACGCTACGTCTCCCCGGCGGATGCACCGACTGCCCCGAAAGTGGGGCAGTATTTAAGGGAACGTCGCATGAGTAGTAGCACGGTAGGCGACCAAATCGGACAGGATACGCGATACTGCATGAGATCGATAACGTTCACCATCACTCGACCTGACGGGTTTTACCCGGCCGTCCACGAACTGCTCGCCAGCGAATCCGCCCCCGTCCGAAAATCCATCCTCCACTTGAACACACTGGACGACGGGACGATGGTCATGTTGGCCCACGTCCATGGGAATCCCGACCGCACGCGTCGACTGATCGAGCAAAACCCGGACGTGATCGACTACAGCGTTTCGGACGAAGGGGACGGTACCGGCCTCATGTACGTTCACAGTCAATTTCCGGAACCGATACGTGGGGTCCTCCGCCCCCTCGACGAACACGAAGTGTTCTTCGAGTCCATCGAATACATCTCCGAGGAGGAAATCCGCGTGACCATGATCGGCGAGACTAACGAAGTGTTGCAGCGGGCGCTCGCCGCAATCCCCGACGAAATCGACATCAGCGTCGAGCGCATCGGCGTGTACTCTCCGGGGACGAGCGATCTCACCGGATTATTGACCGACCGCCAACAGGAGATTTTGGACATCGCGATGGAACTCGGCTACTACGAGAATCCGCGCCGTGCCACCCACGGGGAAATCGCCGAGCGCGTCGGAATCGACGCGAGCACGGTCAGCGAACACATGCGAAAGATCGAAGCCCGAGCGTTCGCGTTCCTCGCTTGAAATTCGATATAGGAGCACAAGGGAGGAGTATTCGTTCTCACTCGTTCGGCAACAGCGCGTACAGTCCGAGTGCCATCGCCGACAACACGCCCAGAATGATGAACGCGAGATTCAATTCGTTCGCGTCGGCGAAGACCCCCATAAACGTCGAACCGAGCGAACCGACGAGGAAGAAACCGGTTCTGATGAATCCCCACGCCGAGCCTTGAAGGTGGTCGGGGAGCGCGCCGACGATGAAGGAGTTCGTGACGGCGTTGACCGCCATGCGCGTACCGAGAATCCCGACGACGACCGCTATCGCGAGTTTTCCAGAGACGAGCGTCAGTGCGATGGGAGCGACGACGCCGATGGCGGTGACGACGAGGAGGACGGGTTTGATGCCGATTCGGTCGGCGGCACTGCCCGCGACGATTTGGGACGCCGCGCCGACGACGAACATGAACCCGAACAGCAGGGCGGCGGTTCCCTGACTCAGTCCCTTCGTCTGGAGATACGTCGGGAGGAACGCGGTGATCCCCTGATAGGCGAAGAGCAATATCGCCACCGAGAGGGTCGCGAGCAGGATGGAGCGGTCCGAGAGCGTCCCGACGAGTTCGCCGAACTCCGGTAGCGTGGAGGACGAGGCCGTGTCGGATTCACCGCCGTCGGAGACGGCGTCGGTCTCCGACGGGTCGTCGCTCCGACGGTCGTCCTCGGCGGGACGTTCGGGGACGACGTTCCACGCCATCACCGCCATGACGAAGAACGGGACCGCCAACCCGGCGAGGATGGCCCGCCAGCCGACATCGGTCACGACCGCCGCCGCGATGTTCGGGAGGAACGCGGACCCGAGGCTACCGATGGCCAACGTGATGCCGAACGCCGCGCCCGCGTTCCGCGTGAACGTCCGCGAGAGGACCGTCCCCCGACTCGGGCCGTAGAGGCCGGACGTGAGTCCGTAGGCCGCGCTGCCGAGGAAGAAGACGCCGAAAGCCGGCGCGAACCCGAGGAGGAGCATGCTGAATCCGGACAGACCGAGGCTCGCGGTCAACAGCCGTCGCTCCCCGAGACGGTTGACCAACACCCCCGCCGGGAACTGCATCAAGGCGTAACCGATCCAGAGGGCGGTGATGGCGAGTCCGGCGAGCGAGTCGGAGATGTGGAGATTCGATTCGATCTGGGGCAACAGCGTCGGGAGGATAAACCGCATACCGAGCGTGAACGCCCACCCGATTGCGACGGTGACGAGCAGCCAGCCCCGGCCGTCACCGCGGAGGCCGCGAACCGTCTCCCGTAACTGTCGAGATAGCGAACGATAGCGAGCGGACATCTGGTAGTTCGAGGATGGTTCGGCGGCCGGTTAAATGGGCGGATGTCACCCAATCTTCACCGGTATTCCGCCGTCACGACGATACCCGGCCCCCCTCGCCGGAGCGGTTTTGTCGATAGGGGTCGTCATCGCTCGGACGATGGAAACGGAATCGGAACCGGTTCGGGGACTCGTGGACGTGGACGTACAACCGCTGTCGGCGTTACATGAGCGCGTTGGGGAGCGCGTCGAACTCACGGTCGGCGGCGACCCCGACGAGGACGCGCTCGTCGACGAATTGGCCGACATGGACGTGGTGTTCACGACCTCTCGCCTGCCGATTTCGCGGCGAGTCCTGGAAGCGACGAACCTCTCGGTGGTCGCCAAGTTCGGCACCGGCCTCGACAACGTCGATGTCGAAGCCGCGAACGACCACGGAATCCCGGTGACGTACACGCCCGGACTCAACGCGCTCTCCGTGGCCGAACACGCGCTCGGCCTCCTGCTGGCGACGCTCCGACGAACGGTTCACGCCCAGCGCGTCCTCGAATCCGGCGGCTGGCGGGACGAAACGCCCATCGGTCGGCAACTCTCGGGGAAGACGGTCGGCATCGTCGGCTACGGTCGAATCGGCCAGCGGTTCGCCACGCTGCTCGACGGGTTCCACGCCGAAACGCTCGCGTTCGATCCGTACGTGGAGCAGGAGGACGCGGAACTGACGGGCACGGCGATGACGACGCTCGATTCCCTGTTGGAACGGAGCGACGCCGTCGTGATCACCACCGAGTTGACCGACGAGACGCGCGGCATGCTCGACGAAGCGGCGTTCGCCGCGATGAAACCGTCGGCCGTCGTCGTCAACGTCGCACGGGGGGCAGTCATCGACCAATCGGCACTCATCGGGGCGCTCCGCGACGAAACCATCGCCGGTGCCGGACTCGACGTGTTCGAGTCGGAGCCGCTGACCCCCGATTCGCCGCTCCACGGGTTCGAAACGGTCACGCTGACGCCGCACATCGCGGCGCGAACCGAGGAGGCGAGCGTGGCCTGCATCGACCGTTTGGCGACGAACGCGCTCGCCCTGCTCGACGGGCGAACGGTTCCCGACCGCTATCTGGCGACGGGGTCGGGGTTACGATGATCAGACCGACAGGTCGGCCCCTTGCAATCGACGGGCGTTGATGGCGACGATGACCGTGCTCGCGGACATGAGCACGGCACCGACGGCGGGCGAGAGCAGGATGCCGAGGGGCGCGAGGACGCCCGCCGCGAGCGGGAGCGCGAAGACGTTGTACCCCGTCGCCCAGACGAGGTTCTCCTGCATCTTCCGGTAACTCGCACGGCTGAGGCGGATCAGTTTCACCACGTCGAGCGGGTCGTTCTCCACGAGGACGATGTCGGCGGATTCGATGGCGACGTCGGTGCCGCTCCCGATGGCGATGCCGACGTCCGCGCGCGTCAACGCCGGTGCGTCGTTCACGCCGTCGCCGACCATCGCCACGCGCTCGCCGCCCGCCGTGAGGTCCGTGACTCGCTCGTCCTTCTCCTCCGGCAGCACCTCGGCGAAGTAGGTGTCGATACCCAGTTCGTCGGCCACGGAACGGGCGACGGCCTCGCTGTCGCCCGTCAGCATGGCGACTTCGATTCCCATCCCGTGGAGCGCATCGACGGTCCGCTTGCTCGCCTCCCGAACCACGTCCGCCAGCGCGAATCCGGCGACGACGTTCCCGTCGGAGACGAGGTAAACGACGGTCTGGCCCTTCTCACCGGCAGTTCGGGCGAAGTCCGAAATGTTCTCGGGGAGAGCGGCATCGAGGGAATCGAGCAGGTTCGGCCCGCCGACGATCGTCTCTCGGGTCTCGACCGTCGCGCGAACGCCGCGACCCTTGATGTTCTCGAAGTCGCTCGCGGTCGGGATCGAGACGTCCTCGTCGTTCGTGTGGCGACGGACCGCTTCGGCGATGGGGTGTTCGGAGTCGGCTTCGACGGCGGCCGCGACGGCCGATGCCCGCCGGTCGTCCCATCCGTCCGCCGTCTCGACGTCGACGACGCCCTGTTTTCCTTCCGTGAGCGTCCCCGTCTTGTCGAACATGACGATATCGAGGTTTCTGGCGTCCTCCATCGCGGTGCGGTCACGGACGAGGACGCCGTTCGTCGCGGCCATCGAGGTGGTGATGGCGACGACCAGCGGGACCGCCAACCCGAGCGCGTGCGGGCAGGCGATGACCAACACCGTGACGACGCGTTCGACCACGTCGAGGCCGAACCCCGTGGCGAGAATCCACGCGACCGCCGTGACGGCGGCGACGCCCAGCGCGACGTAGAACAGCCACCCGGCGGCCCTGTCGGCCAGCAGTTGCGTTCCGGATTTGCTCCCCTGTGCCTCCTCGACGAGTCGCACGATACCGGCGAGGGCCGTCTCGTCGCCGGTCGCCCCGACTCGGACCCGGAGACTTCCGTCCCCGCTGTTGACCGTTCCGCCGATGACGTCGTCGCCGGGGTGTTTTCCCACCGGGCGCGATTCGCCGGTGATCATGGCTTCGTCGGCGGACGACTCGCCGTCCTCGACCGTACCGTCCGCGGGAATGCTCGCCCCCGGTCGGACGAGCACTCGGTCGCCGACTTGCAAGTCGGCGACCGGAACCTCGTCCGTCGTTCCGTCATCCGTGATTCGCTCCGCCGTATCCGGCATCAGTCGGGCCAGTTCGTCCAGCGCACCGGAGGCCTGCCGGACGCTCCGCATCTCCATCCAGTGACCCAACAGCATGACGTCGATGAGCGTCACGAGTTCCCAGAAGAAGCCCATCGTCCCGGGGAGGACGAACACCGCCGCGATGCTGTAGACGAACGCGACCGTGATGGCGAGCGAGATGAGCATCATCATCGCTGGTTGGCGGTTTTCGAACTCGACCCGCGCCATCGAGAGGAAGGGAACCCCGCCGTACGCGAAGACGATTACGGCGAAAACCGGCGTTACCCACTCGCTCCCCGGAAATCTGATCGCGGTGTAGCCGAGCGTCAGTTGAACGAACTCGCTGAAGTAGAGCACCGGTACCGAGAGAACGAGACAGACCCAGAACCGACGCCGGAACATCCCCTCGTGGCCGTGATGGTCTATCTGCGCCGGACGGTCGTCGCGGGACGACGGTGTTTCGGCGTCGTGTGGTTCCCCAGGACTATCCGAACTGACGTGTGACATCTTCACCCACCCTGGAGGGGATACGCCGGTGAGAATCATCAAGCTGTCCACAATTATGCGTTCGGAACACGAGATAACCGTCCGTAGAGGTGGTGAAACTGGGGAATTTATTTATTATGAACGATTCGGATAACAATCCTGTCGTGTAATTTTTTGGCCAATAGCGTTTTGGATGCCATCTCCCTGATGGGTAGCAATGGCAGCGAACGCCCCTCCAGCATCCCGCGCTCGAAACGTCCTCCTGATCTGTCTCGATACCGTTCGGGCGGACTTCTTCGCCGAGTACGCGAAGCGTCTCCAACGACTCTCGGACGTGACGTTCACCGGGTGTCGCGCCGCGAGTTCGTGGACGGTTCCGAGTCACGCGAGCATGTTTACCGGGGAGCTACCCTCCAAACACGGCGTCCACACGTACAACCGCCAGTTCGATACCATCGACCGCGACGAGACGTTCCTGTCGGAGTTGGACGGGTACACGACGTTCGGCGTGAGCGCCAACGCCTTCGTCAGCCCGACGTACGGCTTCGATTCGTGGTTCGACGAGTTCGCCGCTGTCGAACCGAAACACCGCTATCCGGAGGCGACGAGCCTCAACGAGGTCGGCCAGGAAACCGACGGCTCCGAGAAGTACACGGAGTTCCTTCGGGCGGCGATGGCGGACGACCACCCAATAGAGAGCCTGAAAAACACGGCCTACGGTGTGCTCCACCAGACGACGAAGACGGGTCCCGTCCCGAAACTGGTGGACAACGGTGGGTCGGCGGTGCTCGACGCGACGAAACGACGGGCCGACGATGCCGACGAACCGTTCTTCGGTTTTTGTAACCTGATGGACGCGCACACGCCACTTCAGCCGTGCCGGGCGTACGACTCGGAGCTACTTCGTGGCGTGCCGAACTCGTGGACCTCGGAACAGTACGGCGTCTGGGAACTGATGAACGGGGAAGACGAGCACGAGGACTACTGGCGTATCCGTCGGCAGGTGTACGGCGCGACGATCGAGTACATAGATCGACTCCTCTCGACGTTCGTCCACGACGTGCTCGATTCGTCGCGGCGCGAGACGACGATCATCGTCACGGCGGACCACGGCGAGAACCACGCCGAGGAAGCCGACGACTACCTCGCAAACCACAAGAGCAGCCTCTCGGAAGGGCTGTTGCACGTGCCCCTCTGTATCATCAACCCACCGGCGGGCTACGAACCGGAGGAAACCGGGTACGTCTCGCAACTCGAACTCGGCCGTCTCGTCACTGGGCTTGCGAACGGCGAGACGCCCGACGTCTCGCACGACGAGATACCGGCCGAACTGGTCGGGCTGAGCGCCGGACCGGAACCGCCGGAAAACCGGGAGTACTGGGACCGGATGATGCGCTGTGCGTACGAGGAAGGGGAAAAGACGGTCTGGGATTCGCTCGGGACGCGAACCGAGTACGAACTCGACCCGAGTCGGCTATCGTGGCAGCGGAAGGTCGAATCGGACGAGGACGGAGCGGACGAACCGGACGACGAGTCCCCGTTCTTCGCGGACGCCATCGCCGAGGCGAAAGCGACGGCCCAAAGCGAAGACCGGGACGAATCGGACGACGAAATCGACGCATCGACCGAGTCGCGCCTGCGAGAGCTGGGATATCTGTGAGTGGATCCCGCATCCCTCCGGGGGGAGGGATACCGACGGTTCGACGCCGGACCGACGAAACACAAGAAATAACCACCGACGGTCGGATACCAACAGCAGACGCCAATGGCTGACGACTCCTCGGACTCATACTCACCACTGAAATCGATCTCCCGTGGCGCGTCCTTCTTCATGGTCGGGAAAGGGCTCGACAGCGGGCTTCGGTTTCTGTTGAGCATCGTGCTGGCACGTGGGCTCACTACTGGTGGAAACGCTGTCATGTTCAGCGTCTACACCTTCGGGTTCGTCGTCATCCAATTCGTGGAGGTGCTGGCAAACCTCGGCACCGACCAGTCCATCCTGAAGTTCATCCCCCAGTACGAGGACGAACCGAGGAAACGGCAGCGGATGGTCGGACTGGCGTATCTCACGTCGCTGATCGCCGGTTGTGCCGTCGGCCTGGGGCTCTACATCGGGGCACCAGTCATCACGGGAATCGCGGCCGAGTCCTTTCGGCCGTACCTGACCGACGTGCTTCGAGTCCTCGCCGTCATCGTGCCGTTTTTCACGCTCACGAGTTGTATCAAGAGCGTCTTCAAGAGCCTCGAACTGCCGGAGTATCAGGTGTTCATCATGAACGTCCTGACGCCGGTAGTGCGGTTCGCCCTCGTCGGTGTCGCGCTGCTCCTCGGGTACGAACTCGTCGGCGTGACGGCGGCGACGGTCGTCGCCACGATTCTCGTCTTCGCCGCGGCGGCGTGGCTCGTGTGGTCGAAGACCGACCTCGTGCCGTCGTTCCGGGCGTCGAAAGGCGAAATCAAGGAGTTCTACAACTTCTCGCTGCCGTTGACGCTGAATCAGGCCGGGTACGTCCTCTCGAACCGCGTCGATATCATCATGATCGGCATCTTCGTCACGTCGATGTCGGACGCCGCGGGAATCTACCGGGCCGCCGCCGTACTGGCCGGACTGCTCATTCTGCCGCTGAGCGCGTTCAGCCAACTGTTTCCCCCCATCGCCTCCCGACTGTACAGCAACGGGAAGATGGACGACCTCGAATCGCTGTATCGACGGGTCACGCGCTGGACGTTCACGATGGCGCTGTTTCCGGCGGTCGGCGCGGTAGTCTTCGCCCACCAACTGCTCCTCCTGTACGGTAACGCGTTCACGCAGGGGGAAGCGATTCTGTTCCTGCTCGTCGTCGCGCAACTGGCGAACGCCAGCGTCGGCCCGAGCGGTTACGTGTTGATGATGACCGACAACCAGTACCTCGCGCTCGCGAACCAGTGGATTCTGGGCGTCTGCAACGTGGTTCTCAACTACGTCTTCATCCAGCAGTTCGGCCTCATCGGGGCCGCCATCGCCACGGCGACGGTCATCATCTCGGTCAACGCACTCCGCGTCGTCGAGGTGTGGCACTTCGTCGGTCTCTTCCCGTACTCACGAAAATACGCCAAGCCGATAATCGCGGGCGTCCTGTCCGCGGTTTCCATGCTCGGCGTGAAGGCCGCCGTCGGCGGACCGCTCTCGGCACACCTCCCGACGACCGCGGCCGCGCTCGCACAGGGTGTGGTCGGCGGCGTCGTCGGCCTCGCCGTCTTCGCCGGGGTGCTCTACCTGCTCGGCATCGAGCGGGAGGACCGGGAGTTCGTCTCCGAAAACGTCCCGCTGTGAGATTCGTCGAGCGTTTTGACGTATGTATCGCGAAGACAGCGGGAGTCTCGAATGAGAATCCCGAGTGAAAGTCCCGAGCACGCGGCGACGCCGCGTGCTCGGGTGGTGACGGCGGTTGGATTTTCCGCGGTTCGGTTTTCCCCGGTTCGGTTTTCCCCGGTTCAGGTTTCAGCGATTTTCGACCTTCCGGTGACTTTCGGCTTTCGTCTCAGTAGGTGAGGCTGAAGTGCTGGGAGTCGTTGCCGGTGCCGCCGTTCTCGTAGGTGAAGTAGTAGTCGATGGCGTCACCGGACGAGAAGTCGCCGACCACGTAGTCGGGAGTGGTTTCGAGCGTGTGGGTGTCGCCGCTCTTGTTCATCCGGTAGTTGTACTGTGACCCGCCGTTGACGGTGTAGTGAACGTCCACCCAGTTCGACCCGACGTTCGAGACGAACGTGAACGACAGTTCGTCGACGGTTGAGTCGCTGTCCGACCCGTCGATGCGGGAAACGCTTTGGTTGAAGTCGCCACTGCCCGACGAGTTCGTTGTGACGCTCACTGTGTTGGACGCGCTCGACTCGTTGCCCGCACCGTCCACGGCCGTCACGGAGAAGTCGTAGGTCGTCCCGCCGGAGAGTCCGGAGACCGTCGTGGACGTGGTACCCGCCGAGACGGTCCCGTTCTGCGAACCGTTCACGTAGACCGCGTAGTGGTCGAGTCCCGACCCGCCGGTGTCGCTCGCGGCGCTCCAACCGAGATCGACCGACGACGTGGTGTGGCCGGACGACGAGAGGTTCGACGGGGACGACGGTGCAGTCGAGTCTCCCGAACCGCCACCGCTGCTCCCGCCGGTGCTCGAATTCATCGAGTTGGCTCCGACGGAGAGCGACGTACCGTCCGAGAAGTTCACCGTGATCGCCGCGTTCCCGCCGTTGTAGGCGACGTAGGTCTTGTCGCTCCCGCTCCCGAAGACGTACGCCAGCGGATAGTCCGCGGTGACCGACGGGTTGGGGTTGCCCATGCCGTCGATGGCGTAAATCCAGTGGTACGTGTGCGCCTTCGTCTCGCCCGATTCCGGCGTGTAGGAGCCTTTCTTGGCTTGGAACATGCTCTTGGCGTCGCTCGGGTTCGAGAACACGCGGTAGTTCCACATGATGTCGGGCCAGAGGTTCCAAGCGCCGCCGTTGTCGTCGTTGGCCACCGCCTCGGAGTAATTTCGCTCGGCCAAGTCGGCGTCCCAGCCGAGATACAGCGAGTGACCGGCGTACGGCAGGTAGTTGATGCCGTGTACCGCCTCGGCGTCGGCGTTGAACCACGTCGCGTAGGAGTACTTGTCGCTCCAGACGATACCCGCCGTGTCGTGACCCCAGGCGTCGGGTTGGTTCCCGTCGTCCACGTCGAACCAGTACTCCATCGCGGAGATGACCTCGTGGGTGTATAGGTAGGCCGCCCAGTTCAGCATCTCGTCGTTGTCGGTGTACACCGCCCACTCGACCATCGCCCCGTAGGCGTTGATGGCCTCCGAGGACGATTCCTGGTCGTTGCCGTCCGCGAACTCCGCGGTACCGGCGGCCCACGAGTGACCGCCGAACGGGCTGAAGTTCCGCAAAAACGGGAACGAATCGGCGGGATTGGTCGCGGGTTCCTGTGCGTTGGCGCGGTTCGGCCGTTCCCAGTTGGCGAAGTCACGGACGATGAGGTCGACCATGCCGCCCCAGTTGCCGTCGTCGCCCCACGAGTCGTCGGTTCGCGAGAGGGCGGCGGCACCGCGGACGAAGTAGCCGTAGTGGAAGTGGTGGTCGTTGAGGCCCGACGCCGACCCGTACGAGTCGGGGTAGCCGATGAACGTGCCCCAACTGTCGTCGTAGTAGAACAGGTTCGAACTCTCGCTGCTTCCGGCGACCAGCCAGTCCTCCATCCGCGACTGGATGGCGTCGTACAGCGCGTCGCGTTTGCTCGTGTTACCGACCTGGTCGGCGATGGGTGCGGCCGCGGCCGCCCGACCGAACTCCTTCCCGGTCGAGTACGTGTCGCTGCCGCCGAGGCTCGACGACACGTCACCCACGTAGCCCGAGAGTTCCGATTCGTCGTACGTGCCTCGGTCGGGGAGATACGGGAGGACACCTCGGAACGGGTGGGTCGTCGTGAACGACGACCCGCTGGTCGTCTTCATCGTCCCGCGGGGGCACACGTACGTGTCGCTCAGCAGGGCCTCGTCCGTGTACTTGTGCTGGTGCGGATACAGTCCCGTTATCGTCCCGCTGGCCTGACTCTCGGCCTTGTCGTCCGTGTTGAACGAGTAGGTCGTTCGGACCTCGCTCGCGGACTGGTCGTAGGTCGGACTGACGCGAGTCGCGTCA
This sequence comes from Haladaptatus sp. AB618, assembly GCF_024136965.1. Taxonomy (NCBI): domain Archaea; kingdom Methanobacteriati; phylum Methanobacteriota; class Halobacteria; order Halobacteriales; family Haladaptataceae; genus Haladaptatus; species Haladaptatus sp. AB618. Next base: position 171,367 of record NZ_JAMYJX010000008.1, read on the forward strand.
CCGGCCCCGGTGTCCATGACGAAGTTGTAGGCGTACTCCTCGAACGTGTCGAGCGTCGAGGTGTTACCGTCGGGGAGGATGGCTATCGACAGATAACCGCCCGACAGCCCGTTGGTCAGCGTGGCCGAACCGGTGCCGGACCAGTCGTCGCCCGACGGCGCGAACAGGCCGTAGTGGTTGCCGTTGTGGGTCACGCCGAGGACGTTCCCGCGGTCGGCCCAGACGTTCGGGGCCGCCGGAAAGTCCAGTTCCGCACCGCCGCCCGTGTACTCACAGAAGACGAAGGGCAACCCCGTCGTCAGCGACGCCCTGAGGGTCGTCCCCGTTGCGCTTCCCCATTTCAGCGTCACGGACCAGTCGCTGTGGCCGTCTACGCGCGTGTCGGCGAACGATGAGGTGGCGGTGTGGCCCAGCGTGAAGTCGCTGCTGACGTCCATTATCGCGGCAGTGTCAGAGATCGTCCACGTCGACGGGTTGCCGACTTCGAGACCGGCCTCCACCGCCTGTCCGTATCCGGGGTCGAAAAAGAGGTTCTCCGAATACCCCTCGACCAGTGCCGACGTCCACCAATCGTTCGATGGAAGCGGCGCTTGGACGTTCCCGGTCGTATACAGCGTCGAAGGCGGTCCGTCCTCTCCCGATGGCTTCGTCCCGGCGTAACTTCCGTTGCCGACGCCGTGAACGTCGCTTGCCGCCATTGCCGGTGCGGGAATCCCCGCCGCGCCGGCCAGTCCGGCGGCCCCGAACGCCTTGAAATACGTGCGCCGCGAGAGCGATAGCCCGTCGTTCGATTCGGCTGGTTCGTCCGATTCGTCCGTCTGACTCTGCCGTTCGTCGGCAGAATTGCGAGTTGGCTCGTGCATATGTTCGTGTCCTGCTGTGCGATTAATCCCTGATCAATCGCAATAAAATACTACTTATTGAGTAGTTATAATTATTACTCAAAAATTTGAATTATTAACGAGTAGCGACCATACTAATAATTATTTGATACGAGTGGTGACGAGTGAACCCGAATCCGGAACTCGTCGATCACCACCCGTCACCGTTCATCGCCACCCCCTCATCCATCACAATCCACGTGAGGACCACGCTCACAGCGGACGGTTGATCACGCGTAAGTGTTCGGGAAAGCGAGCGAAACGACGATCGAATTGGGAGAACGGAAGCAGTTATCCCGTTTCCGCCCGCGTTTCCGTCGCTTTCTTTACCGCTTCGCGGCCGCCCATCGCGGCCGCGACCATCGAGAGACCGCTCGTGAAGAGGCCGATACCGAACAGGAGTCCGACGGCCCACGTCGCGGAACTCGGGTACGACAGCCAGACGAAGAAGGCGACGAGGATCGACGCAATTCCGCTGATGGCGATCCATAGCCACCCGCGCTCCGGTCGGAGTCGGAACCCCATGGCCAACTCGACGGCCCCCTCGACGAGGAAGAAGATGACGAGGAGGATGGTTAGCGCCGTGAGTCCGACCAGCGGGTTCAGGAGGAACGCGATACCGCCGATGGCGAAGATGATTGCCAACAGCAGTTGAAAGACGAATCCCGTCCACCCGCGCCCCGAAAACGCGTGGACGAAGTGGGCGACCGCACCGATCACGAGGTACACGCCGAACAGAAACGACAGCGTGATTCCCGTGAAGAACGGCGTCAGGATCGCCAGTAAGCCGACGATAGTGAGTACGACGCCGACACCCATGAGGAGTCGCCACGTATCTTGAATCGTGTTTGCCAGTCGTTCCCTGTCGTACGTCTCCGCGGTTGTCATCCTTGAAATCCCCCGGACCGTGTACGACGGTCTCCGGAATAAAAGGATGCACAAACGTGCAGCGGTATCGGGATGGAAATTTTTGGAAAGTACGTGTGGTAGCGCTCGACCTGTCGCCCGAACGGGCGATAAACCGGACGAACGCATAAATGGGTTGGGTGGGTAAGTGGGAGCATGACGAACCGGGTAACGGTGTCGCTGGACGACGAGGCACAGGTCGCGCTGGACGAACTCGTGAGTCGGGACGGAAAACCCCAGAGCGAACTCGTCAGGCAGGCGCTCGTCTTCTACGCCGCGAACTACGACGCCGCCACGACCCAAGCGGGACCGAGCCTCGAAGCGTACCATCAAATGCTGGCGAGCGGCGAACACGTCCTGCTCGACGTGGACTTTCTCCACTGCTTCTTGGAGTACGTCGAGGACGAAGACGGTGAGCCGGATGCGGCGTTTATCGAACTGGCAGACAGCGTCTCGAACTATCACGCCCGCGAGTACGAACACCGATTCGAAACGCTCGGGGAACTGCTCGACTGGCTTTCGTTCTGTGGTTTCCTGACCGTTCGCGGAACGCAGGGTGACACGTATCACGTCGTGTTCCCAACCGAGTCGGTCAAATGGTTCATGACGCGATTCGTCGAGCGAAGCAGCGCCCGGCTTCCTTTCGAAATCGAACTGGAGGAAGGCGTCTCCAAGGTGCTGATGACGGAAGTCGACCCCGAACGCTGATCCGTTCGTCAGTCGTCTGAGTTCATCGTCATCCCTCAGTGTTCGTCGTCGCTATTCGTCAGTATCCGTCGATATTAGTCCGAATCGTCAGTATCCGTCGTCCGTCTCCCGTTCATACTCTTTCATACGATTTCATACGGCGAGAGACGGCGATACACACCGTTCTCAACAGGATTTATCTCCAGTCCATGGATTGTGGCATCATAGCACACCACAACCATGAATATCAGTGAACGACTACGCTCTATCGGACCCGGCGCGATGGTGGCCGCCGCCTTCATCGGCCCCGGAACGGTGACGACCGCCAGCGTGACCGGCGCGGAGTTCGGCTACGCGCTCGTCTGGACTATCGTCTTCTCGATCATCGCCACCATCGTCCTCCAGGAGATGAGCGCCCGCCTCGGCGTCGTCTCCCGGGAGGGACTCGGCGAAGCGCTTCGGGAACAGTTCGACAGCCCCCTGCTTTCGACCCTCAGCATCGCGCTCGTCGTGAGCGCCATCGGCATCGGGACGGCCGCCTACGAGACGGGAAACATCCTCGGCGGTGCCGCCGGGTTAGCGGGCATTACCGGCATCAGCGCGCACATCTGGGGTCCGGCCATGGGTCTCTTCGCGGCCGCGCTCCTCTGGACCGGACGCTACAAACTCATCGAGAAGGCGCTCGTCGCGTTGGTGGCCATCATGGCGCTCTCGTTCGTCATCGACGCCATCCTCATCGGACCCGACCTCGGCGCGCTCGCGGCGGGATTCGTCCCGAGCGTCCCCGAAGGTTCGACGTTCCTCATCACGGGACTCATCGGGACGACCGTCGTCGGCTACAACCTGTTCCTGCACGCCGGGAGCGTCCAGGAACGCTGGTCGGGACCGGGTGAATTGCCCGAGTCGCGCGCCGACACGATACTCTCCATCCTCATCGGCGGCGCAATCACCATCGCCATCCTCGTCACCGCGGCCGCGGCGTTCCCCGTCGGAACCCAGATCAGCGACGTGAGCAGGATGGCCGACCAGATACGACCGCTCGCTGGACCCTACGCGACGGTTCTGTTCAGTATCGGTCTGTTCGCGGCCGGGTTCACGAGCGCGACCACGGCACCGCTCGCCGGTGCGTACGCGACCGCGGGAGCCTTCGGCTGGGACACCGACCTCAAATCGTTCAAGTTTCGGGCCGTTTGGGCCGTCATCCTATTCATCGGTGTCGTGTTCTCCGCGGCTGGCTACCAACCGGTGCAGGCCATCGTCTTCGCGCAGGTGGCGAACGGAGTCCTGTTACCTATCGTCGCGCTCTTCCTCATCTACATCATGAACGACAGGGACATCCTGGGGGAGTACGTGAACGACACGACGCAGAACGTCCTCGGAATCGTCGTCACGCTCGTCGTCGTCTGGCTCGGAGTACGTGCGCTCTACACCGTCATCGGAGGGTTCTGAATGGGCGGGAACGACCGAACGCGCGTCGGCGTGGATGTCGGCGGGACGTTCACCGACGTCGTCCTCCTCCTGCCGGACGACGAACTCGTGACGGCGAAGGTGCCGAGCACGGACGACCAGAGCGTCGGCGTCGTGCAGGGAATCGGGAAAGCCTGCGAGGAAGCGGGCATCGACCCGACGGACGTGGACGCGTTCACCCACGCGATGACGGTCTCGGTGAACGCACTGCTCGAAGAGAACGGCGCGAAGACGGCCCTCGTGACGACCGAGGGATTCCGCGACGTGCTCGAAATCGGGCGGCAGGCCCGACCGGACCTCTACGACGTGAACATCGACAAACCCGCGCCGCTCGTCCCGCGACGGCGGCGGTTCGAAGTCGCCGAGCGGACGGGCGTCGATGGCGTGCTGACGGAACCGGACGAGGACGAAGTACGCGAACTGGCGGGGGAGATCCGTAACAGTGGTGCCGAAAGCGTCGCCGTCTCCCTGTTACACGCGTATCAGCACCCCAAAAACGAACGACGGGTCGCCGAAGTGCTCCGCGAGGAACTGGACGTCCCGATCTCGGTTTCCCACGAGGTGCTCGCGGAGTTCCGCGAATTCGAGCGAACGTCCACGACGGTCGTGGACGCCTACGTGACGCCAGCAATCGACGCCTACATCGGTCGCTTGGAGGAACGCGCCGGGAACCGGGGCGTTCCGGAACCGCGGATCATGCAGGCCAACGGCGGTATCGCGTCGGCGAAAACCGTCCGCGAACACGCGGTGACGACGACGATGTCCGGGCCAGCGGGTGGGGTCGTCGGCGCGGCGGAGACCGCCGCGGCCGACGACGTGGACGGCCTCGTCACCTTCGACATGGGCGGCACGTCGAGCGACGTGAGCCTCGTCCAGGACGGCGAGGTGGAACGGACGACGGACGCAGAAATCAACGGCCGACCCATCAAGACGCCGATGGTGGACGTGAACACGGTCGGCGCGGGCGGTGGCTCCATCGCGTGGGTGGACGCCGGAAACGCCCTCCGCGTCGGGCCGCGGTCCGCCGGAGCGAACCCCGGCCCCGCCTGCTACGGGCGCGGCGGGACGGAGCCGACGGTAACGGACGCGAACGTCGTCCTCGGCTACATCGGCGGGAGTTCGGCGCTCGGCGGCGAACTCGAACTCGACGTGGACGCGGCCCACGAGGCGCTCTCGAAACTCGCCGACGAGGCCGGGTTGGACGACGCCCTCGCTGCCGCTCGGGGCGTCTTCCGGGTCGCGAACGCGAACATGGCGCGGGCTATCCGCGCCGTCACGGTCGAACGGGGCCACGACCCGCGTGGATTCGGACTCGTGGCGTTCGGCGGCGCGGGACCGATGCACGCCGCCGCGATTGCGGAGAGTTTGGACATGGATCGACTCGTGATTCCGCACGCCTGCGGCGTGCTGTCGGCCTACGGTCTGCTCGCGGCGGACGAGAAACACGACTCGGTTCGAACGTTGAGAAATCCGTTGGCGGACGTTTCGCTGGACGATATCGAATCCGCCTACGACGACCTCACGGACGAGGTACTCTCGGACGTGGAGAATCGGGATGCGGCGGCGGTCCAGCGGGCCGCCGACCTGCGGTTCGTCGGCCAGAGCTTCGAACTCACGGTTCCCGTAGACGAGGAGTTCGACGCCGAGACGGTCGCGGAGCGCTTCGAGGACGCCCACGAGAGCGCCTACGGCTACGTCATGGACGACCCCATCGAACTCGTGAACCTGCGGACGACGGCGGTCGTCGGTCGCGAGTCGCCATCGGTTTCGTATCGAACCGCGGGCGACGCCGAGAAGGGACGCCGCGAGGCGTTTTTCGATGGCGAGTTCCACGAGACACCGGTGTTCGACCGAACCGGACTCGGCGAGTCCGATTCGGTTTCCGGCCCCGCAATCCTCGAACAGGACGAAAGTACGGTGGTCGTACCGCCAGGATGGTCCGGAACGACGAACGCGGACGGAACGCTGGTGCTCGGGAGGGAAGAGGAATGAGCCACGACGATTCGAATTCGAACTCTGACACGGACATCGACGCGGTAACGCTCGAAATCATGCGAAATCAGTTCGAGGGTGTCGCCGAGGAGATGGGACAGGTGCTCATCACCTCGTCGTACTCGCCGAACATCAAGGAGCGACGCGACTGCTCGACGGCACTGTTCGACGCCGAGGGGCGACTGGTCGCGCAGGCCGAACACATCCCGGTGCATCTCGGCGCGATGCCCGAGGCCGTGGACACGGTGCTCGACTACGACCCGGAACCGGGCGACGTGTTCGTTCTGAACGACCCGTTCGAGGGTGGTACGCACCTCCCGGACGTGACGATGGTGTCGCCGGTTACGGTCGGGGACGAAATCCTCGGATACGCCGTCTCCCGCGCGCACCACGCCGACGTCGGCGGGATGACGCCGGGAAGCATGCCCGCCGGAGCGCGGGAAATCTATCAGGAGGGGATTCGACTGCCGCCGGTTCGCCTCGTGAAGCGTGGTGAAGTCAACGACGACGTGATGAGCCTCCTGCTCGCCAACGTCAGGAACCCCGGCGAGCGCCGGGCGGACATCCGGGCACAGATCGCCGCGAACGAACGGGCCGAGGAACGACTCGGAGACCTCGTGGAAGAACACGGTCGGGAGCGCGTCGTCTCGGCCTTCGACGCGGTGATCTCGTACTCGCGGGATCGACTGCTCGCCGAACTCGCCGACCTGCCGAACGGAACGTACAGCGCTCACGACGTGATGGAAGGGGATGGCATCTCGGACGACGAGATACCCATCGAAGTTTCCGTGACGGTCGACGACGAGGAAATAGAGGTGGATTTCTCGGGCACCGCTCCGCAGGTTCCAGGTAACGTCAACGCGCCGCTCGCGGTCGCGAAGAGCGCCGTCTACTTCGTGATTCGCTGTGTGACGGACCCCGAGATCCCACCGAACGAAGGCTGTTACGACCCCGTTTCCGTCTCGGTTCCGGACGGGTCGCTGTTGAACCCCCGGCCACCAGCGGCCGTGGTGGGCGGCAACGTCGAAACCAGCCAGCGAGTGACGGACGTCATGTTTTCCGCGCTCGCCGAGGCGGCCCCGGTCCGCGTTCCAGCGCAGGGACAGGGAACGATGAACAACCTCACCATCGGGAGCAGGAACGGCGGTGACGACGGCTTTACCTACTACGAGACCATCGCGGGTGGCTTCGGCGGCCGCCCCACGAAGGACGGGATGGACGGCGTACAGGTGGGGATGACGAACACGCTGAACACGCCCGTCGAGTCCCTCGAAGCCGAATACCCGCTATTCGTCGAACGGTACGGACTCCGCGAGAACAGCGGCGGACACGGGCAGTTCCGTGGCGGCCTCGGCGTGGTGCGCTCAGTCAGCGTCGAAACGGACGCGACCGTCTCCCTGCTGACCGAACGGCGGCGCGTCGCTCCGCACGGAATCGACGGCGGTGAGGACGGACGGTGCGGCCGTAACGAAATCGACGGGGAACGCGTTCCGGCGAAGGCCACCCGCGATGTGGAGTCGGGCACGACCATCACGGTGTTCACGCCGGGCGGCGGCGGGCACGGTCCAGCGGAAGAGCGCGACCCCGGCGCCATCGAGATGGATAGGGACGACGGGAAGATGGAGTGGGAAGAATGATCGTGAGAGCGATGACACGAGCGGGGTGGCCGTAATGTTCGGATGGCGCGGCCGTCTCGGCGTCGTCGTCCCGTCCTCAAACACGACGGTGGAGGGCGAATTCGGGCGGGTGCTTCCGGAGGGCGTGAGCCTCCACACGGCCCGAATGCCGCTCGAATCGGTCACCGTGGACGAACTGGACACGATGGCGGACGATGCCGTGGACTGTGCGGAGCGATTGTCCCACGCGGACGTCGATGCGGTCGCCTACGCCTGTACGACGGGAAGTCTCCTTCACGGGGCGGGGTTCGACGCGGAACTCGAAGACGCGTTGGCCGAGGCCGCTGGCGTTCCGACGGTGGCGACGGCCCTGTCGGTCAAGCGGGCGCTCTCCGCCCTCGACGCGACGCGAATCGTCGTCGTGACGCCATACACCGCCGATCTGAACGACCGTGAGGAGTCATACCTGGACGACGCCGGATTCGAGGTGGTCGATCTCCACGGACGGGGAATTACGGCGAACACTGACATCGGGTCGTTGTCACCGGACGACGCGTACCAACAGGTCCGGAATACCGTCTCGGACCCGAGTACCGTGGACGCCGTGTTCGTCTCGTGTACGAACTACCGAACGTTCCCCGCCATCGAACCCCTCGAATCGGACCTCGGGATACCGGTGGTGACGAGCAATCAAGCGACGCTGTGGGATGCGCTCGGTCGAGTGAGCGTTTCGGCGGACGTGCCGGGAACCGTGGGAGAGCGATAAGGGAACCGACAGAACCCCGTCTGCCGGTTTGTAAACGCTTTCCCCTTCCCCCACGAGGAAGGTGACATGACGAACGCGAACGGCGGAACGGACGGAGGAGAAACACGAGATATCGAGGCGAACACGGGCGATCCGACCCTTGTCGAACTGCGCCGCGATTTGCACGCCCACCCCGAGGCCGGGTGGAAGGAGTTCCGGACGACGGCGCTCGTCGCGGCGGAACTCGACGAACGGGGATTCACGCTCCATCTCGGAGCGGACGCCGTCGACGTTGACGCACGCCTCGGCGTGCCGAGCGACGACGAAATCGCGGGCGCGAAAGCCCGAGCGCGTGAGGAAGGTGCACCGGAGCGGTATCTGGAGCGAATGGGCGACGTGACGGGACTCGTCGCCGAGAAGACGTACGGAACCGGCGACGGGCCGACCGTCGGTGTCCGAATCGACATGGACGCGCTCGAACTGACCGAGTCGAGCGACGACGATCACCGACCCGCACGGGAGGGGTTCGTGAGCCGTCATCCCGGGGAGATGCACGCCTGCGGTCACGACGGACACACGACCATCGGCGTCGGAATCGCCCATGAACTCAACGCCACCGGCGGGTTCGATGGACACCTCAAACTGTTCTTCCAGCCAGCCGAGGAGGGTGGACGTGGCGGCGTCCCGATGAGTAAGACGGACCACCTCGCCGACCTTGACCACTTCCTCGCGCTCCACCTCGGCCTCGACAACGAGACGGGGAAGGTCATCGCCGCCTACGAACACCCCTTGTCGAACGCGAAGCTAGACGTGACCTTCCACGGGGAAGCCGCACACGCCGGAAAAGCGCCGAACCAAGGCCGGAACGCGCTTCAGGCGATGACGACGGCCATCGGAAACCTGTACGCGATTCCGCGGCACGCGGACGGGGCGACGCGGATCAACGTCGGACAGGTTCACTCCCCGAACGCACAGAACGTCATCGCCGAGGAGGCGAAAATGCGCATCGAAGTCCGCGGCGAGACCGCCGAACTCAACGACTACATGCTCTCCCGAGCGCGGCGAATCGTGAAACACGCCACCGCGATGCACGACGTGGAGTTCGAAACGTCGCTCTACGGGAAGACGACGACGTTCACCGCCGACGACGGGATGGTTACGGCCGTCGCCCAAGCCGCAGAGGGAGTCGAGGGTGTCGATACCGTCGTCGAGCGAGCGCCCATCGGCGCGAGCGAGGACGCCTCGTTCCTCATCGAACGGGTGCAGGAGGAAGGTGGCGTTGGGACCTACGTCGGAATCGGTGCGAGCAACCCGTTCGGTCACCACACGTCGAAGTTCGACATCGACGAGGACGCGCTGAAAATCGGTGTCGACGTCGTCGTTGAGACGATTCGGTCGCTGTAGCGAAGAATCTCGTCGAGGGCTCACGAGGGACACCACAGAAAAGCGGTCCTCGCCTCGACCTCGTCACCACCATCAAAACCACCCCCACTACTTCCGTTGTCATCGCTTCGACTGCTACCGTTTTCGTCGTTTCCGACCTCATCACTACTACTTCCGCTGTCCTGGGTACTGGCACCCCAGTCACCGAGTCGGAATTCACTCGTCAGGGTTGTCAAACAACTTCATCCGATGGAACCAAATCCCGAATTGGCACGGAGTTTTCGCACGACTGGACGCCGAGGAATAGATTGTTAATCCTCGAAATCCGATGGATGGTATGAGCAGACGAGTTGGTCGCCGTCAGTTCCTCTCCGGTATCGGAGCAACTGTCGGGCTCTCCAGTGTCCCCGCTGCGGGAAGCGTCCGTACCGTCGGTCACAACGCACAGACGACGAGAAGACGGGATCTGAACCTCCCACCGAAAACCGATGCTCCAGTGGACGTCCGTGGCGCGATTTACCTCCCAGCGCGCGCGTTCAACCGGTATCAGATGTGGGACGATTACGATCCGGACGTCATCGAACGGGACATGGGCTACGCCGCGAGTCTCAATCTCAACGCGATTCGAACGTGGCTGAGCTACGAATATTGGCTCGTCGAACCGGAAGACCACAAGGAGTCGCTCGAACACCTGTTGGACACCGCCGACAAACACGGGATCCGCGTCCTGCTCGGTCTGTTCGACAGCGTCGGACTCGAACCCACGTTCGAGAACCTCGTGAAAAACGACCCCAAAACCGCCGTTCAGACGTTTTCCCCCTCGACGCGGACGGAAGTCACCAAAAACCTGTGGGACGACCCACGCCACTTCATCGAGGAGTTCATGCAACTGTACCGAAACGACGAACGCCTGCTGGCCATCGAATTGACGAACGAACCCGGGTGGAACGCGAAGGACATCCGATTCTTCAAAGAAATCGTCGATACGATGACGTACTACCGCGGCGAAATCCCCCTTTCAGTCGGGTCGACCAGCCTGGCGAACAACGCCCAATATCTGGAATGGGGAATGGACATCCTCCAGTTCCACTACAACTTCGCACGTAATCCGGCGCTGTACAACCGCGTGCTCCAACAGGCTAACAACATCAAGGAAAAACTCGGACGCCCCGTTTGGCTCTCGGAATGGCAACGGATTCGGCCCGGGAACAAGTTCTTTGCCAACGTCTCCGGCAACGCCGCAGTCCCCGACTACTCCTCGCTCGCACCCACCATTCGCAAATCCGGCATCGGCAACTTCTTCTGGTCACTCATGCTCAAACCGGCCTTCTCGCTCTACATGCGACGAAACGGCGTTCTCAACGGCCTGTTTCACGAGGACGGTGCCGTATGGAGTTTGGACGACGCCCGAAGTATCAAAGCCATGTCCGGTGAGCCCGAATTCGACGGCACGGAACGCCGTGAGTACCCCGAATGGGCGAGCGGGATCAGAAAAGACGCCGGGAAGGCACCCGGCGACGAACAGCCACAACCCTAGCTCACGCGCCGACCGAACCGCGTCCACGCGTGCTGTTCAATTGATTATCGTGGTAGTGTAGCGTCGAGTAATCGACGTTCTGACTTCGGTTATCCACGAGGAGACCGAACAGGTTGTGTGCCGACCGCGAGTGCGCGAGAGTCACGTCCGAACTGTTCCAGACGGTAATTCCCTCCGTGCTCCGAACCGTCGTCACGTTCCGAACCGTCGCCGACGACGAGTTCCGGAGATGAATCGCACGATTCCAGTGGGACACCCGAACCGAGTGGATCGTCACGTCGGAGACACCACTGGCATTATTGACGAGAATGCCGGTCGTATCGGTGACGCCTCTCCCTTTGATCGTGTGACCCGACCCATTCAGCGTGACGTGACTCGAATTGATCACAAGACAACTACCCGTCAGTCCGGTCGCACCGCCGAAATCGGACGCCAAAACGTAGTTTCCCGGCTTCGAGATCGTCCGACAGCCTTTCACGGGCTTCGGCGGTTCGGATTTGGAGTCGTGACCTCCACCTAATGGAAGGTTCACAAAGTTGAGTGAAAGGGCCACCGCGACGAGGAGAACCAACGGGACGACGATGAGGACTTTCCGACTCGTAGAATCGATGGAGACCATACCTACATGTACCTTTCTTTGGTCAGATTATTAAAACTCAATGGCTCGCGAAACTGTAAGCAGTATTGGGTTTTCGTAACGGGTCGACATCCATCGATTCCAGTACTATGCATCACAAGCATAGTAACCGAACATTTCCGTCGATGTGTCACCACGGTAGAAACCGGATGAGACACGATGCGGATGAGATACCTCTATCAGCAGTCGAAAAATAAATAGAAAAACCCCCACAGAGCAGTGGCTCTGTGAGGGTTAATGAATGAAGTATGAATGGAGGCGGCGAATCGAATTT
>NZ_JAMYJX010000009.1:0-117890 GCF_024136965.1 Haladaptatus sp. AB618
CCTGCTTCCGCGTCGAGGAGACCCACGAGTACTGGAACAGTCCGCCAATCGAAGACCCCCAGGAGGGCGATATCGACGTGGATGGAAGTCAAGGGACGTCCAACGCCGATTGAGTTCGTGGATTCGAATCGACGGAGTTGATTTTTGGAAAGTTGGAACGACTACACGAGCGATGATCGGGTGGCGATCAATATAGCGACATAGAATTTATCAGTGCCGGATCGGACGGAGAGTTTCGGCGAATCGCGAGGAGGCACGTTATTCGGGCTGGGCTTCGGAACGGGCACGGTCGAAGATCGCCTGTCGAATCCACATTCGCTTGTCCCGTTCGGATGGGAACGTCAGATCCATATCGTCGAGTGCGTCCTGGATGTGGAGATAGAACTCCATCGAGTCCTTGATTGATTCGGAACGGGAGTACGTGGGTTCTTTCGTTCCCAACTCTTCGTCGAAGCGCTCGATGAGGTCGTCGTCTTCTCCGATCCAGATTCCGACGGTATTTCCGGGCATACTGACAGCCACAGACCGGGCAGGAATAAACCTTACAGGTCGGAACGGTGAATCACGGTCGTTGCTGCACTGTCGAGGGGCAGGCGGTGGTGACGACCACGATGGGCATCGTAGACCGCCCAATAGAGAGTCGCCCGATGGGACGGTTGGGGGTCTCCATCGGCCGACGGACCGGGTGCCAACGACCGACGAGTCGAACAGTGCTGGCTAGGATGATAGCTACTCGGTGACTGGCGACGAATCGATGACCCCGCTCGTCTGCCAGTGTGGCCAAACGCCCTGCAGAACGACCCTAAAAAGAAATATGAATGAGACATATGTCCGAAGATTTTGAGGAAAATGACAAACGGTCGATCTACAAAACATTTATAAATAGTGCCCCCGTTGGACGACCGAATCAACACGAACGACCGCTCCGAAAAAGCCCGAAATGGACTGCAAGGCTGCAAGGAAATCCTGCAAGGTACACCGAATTAACCCTGCAAGGACGCGAGAGAATCGCAATACGTCGACGGGGAGGTTGTTGTCCCACAAAGGGAGATTAGTTCGCTTATCACAGAACGTGGGACAGCTTGATATGCCCTGCGTGAGATGGAAAATCATGGTCGAAGAGGGAACCGAACGGACCGTCGTCAAGACACACATTCCAAAATATCAGAAAGAAGAGTGGCGATCCGACGCCGACGAACTCGACATGAGCCAGAGCGAATTCGTCAAGGCGATGGTTCAAGCCGGTCGGCGGGGGTTCGAACTCGATCCCGCGGAAGGCACTTCTAGCGACTCAACCCCTAGGGGTGATGACCTCGAAGAGAGGGTGCTCGAAACCCTCGCAGAGGAGGGGAACCTGTCGGGGGACGAACTAATCGAGCAGCTCATGGGGGACTTCGAGGAGCGACTCGACGAAGTGCTCAGCGAACTCCAATCTCGGAACCGTGTTCAGTACAGCGTGCGGCACGGAGGGTACGTGCTAGTCGAGGGAACGGATGGCGGCGAGTAGCCCCACCGATCCGAATCCCGACGACCCGGTTGGGTACTTCCTCCAGGACCTCCTCTATCACGGTAAGAGCGAGCGAACGCGAGACGCCTACGAACGCGTTTTACGACGGTTCGAGGCGTTCATCACCGACCCCGACCGAAACCCGTCGGGTCGGTCGGTCGCCCCGGGGGAGGCGACACAGCGTGACTGCATGGCGTGGATTCACACCCTGCGGGGGAAGAACGCGGAGAGCACGATTGCGACCTACGCGGCCTATCTCCACCGGTTTTACGCCTACATGACGCAGGTCGGCGCGTTCGAATCGAATCCGATGGCGCTCGTGGTCGAGGAGATGAACGAGTCCATCGACAAGGACCCGACTCGGCGTGAGATTTCGGTCGCACAAATGCGGGAGTTTGTGGACGGAATCTCCCACCCGTTGGAGCGGGCGGTCGTCTGCACGCTGTTGAAGACGGGAATGCGCGTCGGCGAGGTGAGCAACCTCGACGTGCGGGACGTGAATATCACCGACGAAGTCGTCCGGTCGGCGTACGACCTCGGGAGACGGCCGCAGCTCAGTGGCCGTCCCGACTCGATCTTTATCGGAGCGGACGCGGTTCGTGGGAACGTCGTCAATGGGGAGGAACGAACCGCTTCGAACAAGCGAAAGCGGGAGACAATCGTCCCCGTGGACGACGAACTCCGAGAGGTGCTCCTTCGGTGGTTAGCGATCCGGCCGGACTCCCAATCGCCCGCAGAGCCGCTGTTCGTCAGTACGAGCGGCAATTGGGGCGAGCGGCTCACGCCGAAGATGGTCCGGAACATCGTGGAACGACACGCCCGCGAAGCCGGATGGTATCGAACCGGCGGCGGTGCGGAAGAGAACGTCACCCCCCACTACTTCCGGCACTTCTTCACCACACATCTCCGCGACCGAACCGGCGACCGCGGTATCGTGAAATACCTCCGCGGCGACGTGGCGAGCGACATCATCGACACCTACACGCACAACTGGGGCGACAGGGTCCGAGAAGTGTACGAGGAGAACATCTACTCGCTACTGTAACCGTCCTCGCTGCCCGAGCAAGGTATTCCCGTTCCCGCAAACCGCCACACTGGACAGTCGGTTCGTAGCGATAGGACTTACTTTTGCATGATAACAACCCACATAATTTTTCGCGGAACGAGGATCCTCTCGAACACATAAATCGTATCTCGCTATATCAAGCGTCCGGGGGAGCGGTTGGAAGAGGTGGCATTTTTCCATCATCTCTGGCGGGCGAAAACGGTGGAACCGATGACAGGAGACGACGATTGCCGAAATACGTCTCGAACGCTGCAGCAGGAGTAGTATGAGAAAATATTTAGCAGAAATGATCTGTACTAACCGGTATGGGTAGCGTCATGTTCAAATCGGCACTGCTGGGGGCCGTTATCGGATTTTGCTGCGGTTTGGTTTTGTTCGGAGTACTCGGAGCGGGTGTCGGTTTCCTGTTCGGCGGTGTCGTCGGCGTTCTGTTCGGGTCGTTACTGCTGAAGCCGATAGAGGAGGCGAATCGCAAAATCGTGGAGTTAGAACGGCGGGTCGAACGGTTAGAGAGCGAATAGGAGTGGAACCGACGGAAAATCGATGGTGATCTTATTCACGCCGGATTTCAGCCCGCTGTCCTTTTTCTATCGGCGCACCGACCGTGTTCCCCCACTCCACCCACGACCCGTAGTAGTTGCGTACGGTCTCGTAGCCGAGCAGTTCGTGTAGCACGAACCACGTCAGCGCGGAGCGTTCGCCGATCCGACAGTACGTGATGATCTCGTCCGTGCTCTCGATACCCGCGTCATCGTAGATTTCGCGGAGTTCGTCCGCCGATCTGAATCGCCCCTCGCTGTCGACGACTTGGCTCCACGGGACGTTGACCGCGCCGGGGATGTGACCGCCGCGCTGGACGCCCTCGTTCCAACCGGGCGGCGCGAGGATTTCGCCGCGGTATTCCTCCGGCGTTCGAACGTCGACGAGCGACGCTTCGCGTTCGATTGCGTCCATGACGTCGGGTTGGTCGGCGCGAATGGATCGGTTCGGCGCGGTGACGTGATACGACCGTTCCGTGAACTGGGGTATCTCGTCGGCGAGGGGTGCATCCTGGTCCACCCACCGGTCACGTCCGCCGTTCAGCAACCGCACGTCCTCGTGCCCGTAGTAAGTGAGAAGCCAGTAGGCGTGGGCAGCGAACCAGTTCATCATGTCCCCGTACAGGACGACGGTCGATTCCTCGGAGATACCGAGACTCCCGAGTAGTTCCTCGAAGGCCGCTTTCGTCGGCACGTCGAACCTGGTCGAGTCCTGAAGTTGGGTTTTCCAATCGATCTTCAGCGCCCCGGGGATATGCCCCTCGTCGTAGTTGCTCGGGTCGATATCGACTTCCACCAACCGAAAGGAGGGATCGTCGCGCTGGAAGTCGTCGAGTCGGTCGATCACCCACCCGACGGAGACCAGCGCGTTGGTGGCATCGTTTGTCATTGTGGAACGTTACACCGGGAGCCGCATTAATCCCATGTTGCCGATAGATGGGGATTCATTCGAGCCACCTATCGGCTTCGTCCCCACCGGCATAGCGACGAACGAGTTGGGCTTCGGCCTGCCGAAGGCGATAGGAGAGCGTCGAACGGGGGATTTCGAGGTCATCGGCGATTTCGTTGAGCGTCGCCGCGCGCGGCCGCTCGTAGTAGCCCGCTTCGAGCGAGGCGCGGAGTGCGACTTCCTGTTCCTCGGGGAGCGAGACGGTGAACGAATCCTGCCGCCAGCCACTCGCATCGCGGAGGTGCCCCATTCGAAACGAGAGACCGGGACCGAGTCGCGCCCCGAGGTCGTCGTAGAAGACGCCGACGTTCCGGTCCGAGCGCATCAAAATCCGCCACCAGTGGGTCGATTCGCGGCGGCGGGTTTCGAATATCAACCCCGCCGGGAGGTGTTTCCCCGCAAGGGTGTGAACGGACTCACAGCCTCGAATGTCCGTCAGATATGTGTAGAGGACGAGTTCGTTCGAGGAGCGTTCGAGCACGTCGTGATAGCGCGTCGCGTCACACCGTTGCTCGGTAATCGACTCGCCACAGCACGCGTCGTCGAATCGAACCGTTTCGATCCGGTCGAGCGCGGACTGTGGCCCGGAGATGCGTTCGATTCGCCAAAACCGGTCTTCGGTCACGAATCCATCGAGCGAGTGTGCGACGACGGTCGGATGATCGATGAAGACATCCATGATCGGGTCCGCACCCGCTTCGTATTCGATGGCAAACGTGAACTCCCGCATCTACGTTGAGGGAACTCCCGCGCGAGCAAAAAGACTGCCGTTGGCGATTTCAGAACAACGCCTGTACGACGAACAACATGGCCGTGGCGACGACGAGCAGGGCGAGGAAAACGACGAGTATCGGTTTGTACCCTGTCGAGCGGAGTTCGTCGAGCCGCGTTTCGAGCCCAAGCCCGGCGAACGCGAGCAGGAACGCCCAATCGGACGCGTTCGAAAGCGACGTGATCTGCTGGCCGGAGAGGAAACCAAGGTTCGCGACGAGGAGGACCCCCAGAAATCCGAAGACGAATTTCGGGAACGTCCGCCAGAGGAACCGCCAGCCGCCGGGGACGTCGCCATCGTGCGAGTCCGAAGCGTCGCCCGTCCGGCGAGCGTAGTAAACAGCGTACGCGATTGCGGCGAGTCCGATCATCGAGTTGCGGGTGAGTTTCACCAGCAGTGCCCACTGTCCCGCTGTCTGCGAGAACGAGAATCCGGCGGCGGTTACCGGTCCCGTACTGAACATGGTCAGCCCCGCCCAGATGCCGAAGACGGTACTCGAAAGGCCGAGCGCGTGACCGACGGCCGGATAGACGAAGAGCGTCGTCGAATCGAATAGCAGGACCGTCGCGGCCGCGTAGGCGATGTGATTTTCCTCGACGCGGATGCTCTCGGCGATGGCGACGACGGCGGACACCCCACAAATACCGGAGCCAGCGGCCAGCAACGATCCGGTCTCCTCGTGAATCGAGAAGACGAGCCGTGCGAGCAGTTCGACGAGGAGAACCGTCGTCGTGACGGTGGCGACGACGAGCAGGAGGATGATGGGTCCGGCGGCGACGACACGGTCGAGCGCGACGCTCGCACCCATGACGACGATACCCGCTTCGAGCCAAACCTTGTGCGTCTCGACGCCGGGACGTGCCCAGTCCGGAACGCCGTACGTGTTACCGATGAGGAGACCGATGAGTATCGTGACGATGAGATAGTTGACGCCGGGAACGACGGACGTGAGAGCCCGGGCGAGGAGTCCGATGGTGAGGAGGGCGATGATTCCGGGAACGACGGTTCGTTTCATGGGTTACCACGGAATGGTGATGCCGAACGAGACGATGGCGACGACTGAAAGACCGACACAGACCGCCTGCCAGTCGTTTTCGAGTTCGGTCCACCAGCGCCGGACGCGTTCGGAGATACTATCGCTCACTGTGGAAGATAGTCGGCACGGAACCGAGATACGAATTTGGTTGGCGCACGCCAAGGTTGGCACACGCCAACTGTCGAATCACCCGCTGAGTGATTCGACGGGGGGACGCGGTGAGTCGATGGGACGAGCGCGGTGGTCTATCGTTGGTCACTCCGGATCCCGTTCGATGTACCACGTCGTCCCGCCGCTGTATCCCCATTTGGTAATGGAAAAGTCGGACCCCGTCTCTCGGAATTGGCGAAGCATCGCGCCGATCTCCTTCGCGGACAGATCGATGTCAACCGCGATCTTCCTGCTTTTGAAATAGTGGCCACCGTCCGCGACCTCTCGCCGAAGATATGATTCTAGCATATCGCGCTTCGCACTGGCACCTTGTTGGGTGTCGGATCGTGCTCCCATGGAAGGGGAAAATACGCGAGCGGTCATCAGGGATTTCCGAGATTCCGTACTAGTTCTCCGGAAATCAGGCACAAATTCGCCCGAATTTATGCGCCCTCCGTTCTCGCACCGAGGAGTGCTGAGTGGACCGACGAGACCATGTGGGATTATTGATCAGTCCCCTCATTAAATACAACCATCGCGGCGATAGCCCGGTGGCGTCCAGTGGCCGACGAAACCGATCACGGGCGCTCGGCCCGCCGGAAACCATCGACCGGTTCGAATGCCGTCCGCTTCCGTCCCGTTCGAAACCGCTCCGCGTGGAGGATATCGATTCCCTTCTCCGCACCCTCCGGGAACGGCCACCGCTGACTGCCGTTTCCGATTCCGTCGTACGACATTCCACCGTAGAGGGGGTTGAGACGTGTGAGTTCGTCGAACACCGCTTCCGGGGAGTCGTATTCGAATCGGACGTCGGTCAGTCGGTTTCCGATCTCGGCGATGATATCGAGGTCGCGCCGCACGCCTTCGGGCGGCGTCCGCAACGGATGCCGTCGTTGCACCTGGCGGTCGAGATTGGTGACGGTTCCCCCTTTCTCGGCCCAGAGGGTCGCCGGAAGCACGACGTCCGCGTGTTCCACCGTCTCGGTCGGGAAGACTTCCTGCACGAGCAGGAAGTCGAGCGAGGCGAGCGACCGGGCAACGGCCTGTGTGTCCCGCTTCTCGACGGCGGGATTTTCGCCGATGACGTACGCGCCGTGAATCGATTCGCCGAAGGCACGAACCGCGTCGAGTTCCGAGAGTCCGGGCGTGGTCGGGAGTTCGGTCCCCCAAACCGCCTCGACGTTCGCTCGTGCGTCGTCGTCGGAAATCGGTCGAAAGCCAGGGAGCGTCCACGGGCGACAGCCGACGTCGTTCGCGCCCTGTTCGTTGGTCAGTCCCCTGAGAAGGTTCATTCCGGTTCCCGGTTTCCCGAGGTTGCCGGTCACGAGGAGCAGATCGATGAGTGCGTCCGGTATCGCGGTTCCCCGGTGGTCGTCCGCCTCGGCACCCGTCCCGACGATGACGGCCGCGCGGTCGGCACTGGCGAATTCGCGCGCGACGCGGCGGACCGTTTCGGCATCGACGCCAGTTCGTTCGACGGCGGCGTCGAGGTCCAACCGTTCCATCGACCGAGCGAAGGAGTCGAAGTCAGTCGTCCGCTCGGCGATGAACTCCCCGTCTTCCAATCCCATTTCGAGCACCTGGGCGACCACTGCGTTCACGAACACGGCGTCGGTTCCGAGGTCCGGAGCGACGTGAACGTCCGCGATTCGCGTGGTTTCGTTGGCCTGCGGGTCGGCGTGAATCAGCGTCGTGCCGTCGTTGACCGTCGGCCGAACGTAGGAGTTGAAGGCGATGGGTTGTTGAGCGGCCGGGTTCGCGCCGACGACGAGGAACACGTCGGCCTCGGTCAGATCGTTCAGCGTGTTCGTCATTCCGGGCGAACCGAGTCGCTCGACCATCGCCCTGACCACCGACCCATGACAGATTCGAGCGCGGTTATCGACGTTGTTGGTCCCGAGGACGCGCGCGAGTTTCTGAAACAGATAGTTCTCCTCGTTCGTGCATCGAGGCGCGCCGAAGAAAGTGAGCGAGTCCGGCCCATGGCGGTCGCGAAGCGTTTCGAATCCGTCCTCGATTCGGGCGAACGCGTCGTCCCACGTCGCGGGGACCAAGTCTCCGCCCTTCCGAATCAGCGGCGTCGTGAGCCTGTTCTCGGCGTCCAACACGTCGAACGCGTGGATGCCGTTCGCACAGAGCCGTCCCTGCGAGTTGACCGGGGCACCCTCACGGCCGACCGCACCGCCGCGTCGCTCGCTGTATCTGACACGGCAACCGACCGAACAGCGCGGACAGACGCTTTCGGCGGTTGGGTGGCCGTCGGCTTCCTCGCCCATGCTATCCTTTCGGGACATCTCCCGTGATGACGTTGTAAGCGGCACCCAATCCGGCCAACGTCACGATGACGAGCAGAGTGAAGAGCGCGTTCGGGACCACCGTTTTCGTCCGGAAGAGGTGGCTCCCGCACGCCGGACAGGTGAGCCCCGTCGTCTCGAACTGCTCGCCGCAAACGGTGCACTCGTGGACGTCGTGCTGGCGGTCGCTCTCGACGCCGACGACGCCGTTGTCGATGCCGAGCGCTCGTTTGATGACGTAGCTTCGGTTCATACGCTCCCCGTGTGTTCCTCCGAGATGTGGTCGCGGAGTTCGTCCTCGCTGTCGAACGTCTCGTGACAGAACTGACATTCGTGATCGGTCGCGGTTGGGTTGTCTGGCATATTCGTATGGAGGTGATGTGAAACGCCGTCCGGCGTCGGTTATCAGTCGGTTCTACCGCCGTCAGTGGCCGCCCGTTCGGACACGTCGACGTCCGGTTTCGTCTCGGCCGGGGTTATCCGTACGTCCGTGACCTTGAACTCGGGCACGTGAGCCTGGTCGTCGAGGTGCTGTTCGTCGGTGAGTTCGTTCGCGGCACCGCCCTGTCCGAAGTAGTGCATCGGGACGAAGACGACGCCTTCGCCGGGTCGCTCGGTGACCTGAGCGAGGGCCGTGATGGACCCTTTCCGGGAAGTCACATCGACGTACTGCGCGTCGGAAACCCCGAGTTCTTCCGCGGTGGCGGGGTTGATTTCCACGAACAGTTCGTCGGTGTACGAACGGATACCGGCGTCCCGGTTGGTCATCGTCCCGGTGTGGTACTGGTAGAGGACGCGACCAGTCGTCATCGCCAACGGGAAATCCTCGTCGTCCATGTCGGCTTCGACCGGACCGGAGACGTGGGTCGGGAACATGTGGGCCTTCCCGTCGTCGGTGTTGAACTCCTCGTCGTAGAGGTAAGGTGTTCCGGGGTGGTCCTCGTCCCAACACGGCCACGGGATGCTCCCCTCCGTTTCGATGCGTTCGTGCGTGATGCCGCCGTAAATCGGCGTCAGGTCGTTGATCTCGTCCATTATCTCGCTCGGGTTGCGGAAGCCCCAATCGTAGCCGAACCGCTCGGCGAGTTCCTGGGTGATGACCCAGTCGGGTTTCGCGTTTCCGGGCGGGTCGATGGCCCGCTTGACGAGTTGAACGTGACGCGTCGAACTCGTGTACGTCCCGTTGGTCTCGAACGGCGAGTTCGCGGGCAGGACGACGTCCGCGTACTTCGCCGTGTCGGTGAGGAAGATGTCTTGGACGGCAAGGAACTCCAGATCTTCCACGATCTCCTCGGCGTGTGCGACGTTCGGTTCGGAGTATATGACGTTCTCGCCCTGAATGAACATCCCTCGAATCTCTCCGCGCTCGGCGGCGAGGAACTGCTCGGTGATGGTGTAGCCTTCCTCGTCCGGAAGCTCCACGCCGTAAGCGTCCTCGAACTTCTCGCGTGCGTCGTCAGTCGTCACCTTCTGATAGCCGGGGAAGTTACCCGGAAGCGGTCCCATGTCGCCACCGCCACCCTGGACGTTGTTCTGTCCGCGGAAGGGCGCGAGTCCGGAGTGTTCAGTACCGACGTGGCCGGTGACGAGCGCCAGGTTCGCCATCGAGATGATGTTCTCGGTACCGTGACTGTGTTCGGTCAATCCGAGCGTCCAGCAGAACACGCACGAATCCGCGTTCGCGACGGTTTCCGCGGCGCGCTCGAGTTTCTCCGGCGGTACGCCGGTCTTCTCCTCGACGAACTCGGGTGTGAACTTCTCCAATCCTTCCTTGACGTCATCGAAGCCGACGGTTCGCTCCTCGATGAACTCCTCGTCGTGGAGGTCGTTTTCGATGATGTAGCGGGTCAATCCGTTGATCCAGACAGTGTCGTATCCGGGTTGAACGCGCGCGTACTGCGTGGCGAACTGGGCGATCTGGACTTTTCGCGGGTCGAAGACGAACATGTCCGCCCCGTCCTTGACGTTCTGCTTGATTCTCGTGGCGATGACGGGGTGGGCTTCCGTCGTGTTCGACCCCGTAATGAGATAGCAGTCGGTGTTTTCGAGCGCCTCAACGCCGACCGACCCGGCACCGAAACCGACCGTCTGGGACAATCCGGCGACGGTCGGCGAGTGACAGAGCCGGTTGCAGTTGTCGATGTTGTTCGTGCCGAACACCTGCCGAGCGAGCTTCTGCATCAGGTAGTTCGCCTCGTTCGATGTCTTGGACGACGAGACGAAGCTCAATCCGTTTCGACCGTGTTCGTCCTGAATCTCGGAGAGTCCTTCGGCGACACGGTCGAGCGCTTCGTCCCACGACGCCTCGCGGAACTCGCCGTCCTCCTTGATGAGTGGCTCGGTAAGCCTGTCGTCGCTGTTCGCGTACTTGTATCCAAACTTCCCCTTGACACAGGTCGAAATCCCGTTGATCGGCGCTTTCTCCGGGTTCGGACGGACGCCGAGCACTTCGTCGTCCTTGGAGTAAACGTCGAAGCGACAGCCGACGGCACAGTAGCCACACGTCGTGTCCGTGACGTCGACGTCGTCCAGTCGGTAGTCGCTCAGCGCGTCGGCCATGTCGAACAGCCGCCCTTCGGACATCGTGTTCGCCGCGAAACTCTCGGCGACGTGCTCGACGGGTTGGAACGCCTCGCTCCCGTCGAGTTTTCTACTCGCAGTTTGGGCCTGCTCTTTCGCTCGGGCCATGAATCCCGCAACGCCTTTCTTTTCGGTATCGTCGTCAGTCATCGTCGGATTGTGCACCTCCCTTACGTCCCTTTCGCTCCTCTTTCATCGGCGTCATCTGCCGAGGCTGATGCTCGTAGTCCTCGCCGATGGCTTTGCCGATGCTATTGTGCTGGTTGAAACCGGGTGCGGGAATCGTGGCGATGTCGGCCATGTCCTGTTCGACCAGCGATCCAGTCGGACAGACGGTGGCACAGTGGCCACACGAAACGCACGTCGATTCCATCATCGTCTCCGCGCCGTTCTGGAATCCGATCCGCGTGTCATCCCCGTGGCCTTCCATCCGCAGGACACCCTCGACCTGCACGTCGTTACAGGCTTCCACACAGCGATTACAGAGGATACACTTGTTGCGGTCGATCTGGATGAACGGCGAGGATTCGTCTATCGGTTCGTACTCGTCACGGTCGTCGAAAACACCGTAGCGCGGTTCCACGACGTCGTTCTCGATGGAGACGTCTTGGAGTTCACAGCGGCCGTTTTTCCCGCAGGTCGTACACCGCAGGTTGTGATTCGAGAGCAGAAGGTCCAGATTCACGTCGCGGGCGTTCGCCGCCTCCTCGGCGTCCGTCCGGACGACCATGCCGTCATCCGCCGGGAAACTGCACGACGGGACGACGCCGTGCTCCTCGGTTTCGACCATACAGGTCCGGCATTCGCTTCGCGGGCCGATCCGGTCGTCCTCGTCGTACGAACAGAGTGCCGGAACGTAGCCATCGGTTTCGATCTGCTCGACCGCGTCGAGCAGCGTGTCGCCTTCCTCGACCGTGATAGACTCACCGTCCACGGTAACGGTGGCACGGTTGGCTCCGCCCACGTCGGGGTCGTTCGCCGTTCCGGTCTCGATGTAGTCGTTCAGCGAAATATCGGGACCCTCGGTATCGCGCGAATTCTCCCAGATGGGATCGGTACTCATACGCCTGCCTCACCGCCCATATTGTCGGATATTGTATGATATATTGTGTGACCGCGCATTGAATAACACACCGCATACAAATATCACGAGATTTTACTTAGTACTGCTGGCTAAACAGTCACACATCGAGAGTCAGACAACGGCGAACGAGCGGGAAAAGCCAGTAAATCCGGTCGGTATTCGTCTTCTGATTAGCTGGTCGAAACTGATGGTGGAGTTTTGGCAGAATAGTTGTGTATCAAAGACGTACATTTCCCAGACGAAGATAATTATACCAATATCTTATTGTATTCTCTATAAATATTTCACGATTGAAAATCATTTGCCGCGATAGTATGACTCGAAACCATGGCCCGTAAGTCCCTCCCGCGCCGCCGCGTGCTCGCAGTGACCGGTACTGCCCTCCTCGGAGGTTGTCTCGGTTCGAGACGATCCGGAACGAAACCGGACCGGACGGAATCGGAACAGACGAAAACAGACGAAACGAAAATGCGCGGAACGCCCGCTGCCGAGGGGTCGTGGACACAGATGGGACGGAATTCGAATCACAGTGGATACAACCCGACGATTCCATCGACGTGTTCGGACGTTCGATGGGACGTCGAGATGGACGGTCCGTTGACGACGCCGACCGTCGTCAACGACCGCGTCTATCTCACTCGGGGGGAAATCGACCGATAAGGGTCCTGTGGCGACGATCGAAGCGTACGATTTGGAGACGGGGAAACGGCAGTGGTCGTCCTCGCTCGACACGACGTTCACGTTCCACGCACAGACGGGTTTTCCCGCCGTCCCCGTCCTTTAGGCGGCCATCACCACTGTTCGTCATTCGTCTTCAGGCCGTACGAAACGCCGCGTAATCTACAATATCACGTCGATAACGTAGAATATTCACGTTCAGTGGTAGGTAGGATATACTTGGAAAACTGAAAGGTCTGTGCCCTTTATCAGCGAGTCCGGCATAGACCGGAGGCGAGGTAGAGATGACCGAAAGTGAAACTAAAGAACACGTCGAATCGGAAGACCGACGCTCGTTCATGAAGAAAGGCGCGCTCGCGACAGGTGCGCTCGCATTGGGATTGGGGAGTGCAGGAAGTGCCTCGGCGCAGGGCCGAAACGTGTTGGTGTACACCTACGACTACCACCCGAACGTCGAGTTCCGCGTGGTAAACTCGTTGGAGAAGTCCACGACGGTTCGGTTGCTCGAAAAACCGGGTGGCGGCAACGTCTCCGAGATCAGCCAGCCGGACAACTACAACGGCTACATCATCCGCTACCTGCTCGGTGGTGGCGGCGGCGGCCAGGGACAGATAACCACGTTCATGTTCGCACAAGGTGTCTCGCTGAACCAAGGCGACACCCGGCAGTTCAGCGGCAACGCGTCGGTGTTCAGCAGCACGCTCAACCTGCTCAGCACGAACCTCGAAGGCAGCGGTGGCGGGATGACGACGACCAGCAGCGGTAATTCGTCGTCGTCGTAATCCCCCATCCCATACGTTCGCCATTTTCTGACGAGCGTTTCGGGAATCGACTTCTGACCACACCTTTTGATAAAAATCGGCGACGCGAATCAGTCGTCGGCAGTGACTGGCTGACCGTGTTCGATATCGGTTCCGAGCACGTCGAGGAACTGTGAAATCCACTCGACGTGATCACCCCAGTCACGACCGGAAACGAGGTTTCCGTCCGTCGTCACGCCGTCGTAGTACTCGCCGCCCGCACCCTCCACGTCCGCTTCCAGCGCGGAGTACGCCGAACACGTCCGTCCCTCGATGACGTCCGCCGCCGCGAGAATCTGGGCCGCGTGACAGATGGCGGCGATGGGTTTGTCCTCGTCGTCGAAGTGCTGAACCGCCTCGATAACTTCGTCGTGTGTTCGGAGGTACTCCGGTGCTCTCCCGCCCGGCAGGACGAGACCGTCGTACTCCGTCACGTCGATGTCGTCGAACGACGCGTTGAGCGTGAAGTTGTGGCCACGGCTCTCCATGTACGTCTGGTCGCCGCGAAAGTCGTGAACCGCGGTTTTCACCGTATCGCCCGCGTCCTTTTCGGGGCACACCGCATCGACCTCGTGGCCGACGGCTTGGAGCGCCTGGAACGGTACCATTATCTCGTAATCCTCGCCGAAATCGCCGACGATCATCAGCAGTTTTTTGCCGTCCATTTCGCAGAGAGCTACGGTTGCAGAAGGCATAATCGTGCGGGTGGTCCGTTAGGACTCACGGATCATGTACGCCGTCTCCAACGGATAGCGTTCGTGGCGGTAGAGCGCGTAGTGGGCCGCGAGTGCAACCCCCAACAGGCCGAAGTTCCAGATGGGCGAGTCGTAGTAGATGACGTCGACGATGATGGGTTTGGCGTACACCGGCCAGAGCGGTTTCAGCGGCGGAGCGATGTCGGGGGCCGAGAGGAGGTCGGCGAACAGGTGGCTCATCCCGCCGGTCAGAAAGCCGACGGTGGCGAAGGCGAACACCGCCTTCTCACCGATGTCGTCGCTTCGAACCCACCGACTGGCCTCGAAATGGGACGTGAGCAGGTATGCGGCGAGCGCACCGGCGACGACGCTGAAGACGGTAACGAACAGAATCGTGTGCGTCACACCGTGGTGGTGGACGCCCGGAATGACGTGCCGTAACAGCAGGTCGGAATCGGGAAGCATCGCGGTCACGAGCGTGAATGCCCCGAACGCGAGGCTTGCGCGTCGACCCCAGAGAAACCACGCCGGAGCAGCAAACAACAATGCCATCGCGAAGTGACCACTGACATCGACCATACGGACGGAACCGGTTGTCAGCCGTATATACGTTTTCGCCGATGCGAAACGCGCTCCACTCTCGGGTGGGGCGAAAATGCAAACTCCATCGGTGAAGCGCGTCTCGATGAGCGGATCAACCGCGTCGCTTCAACCGTTGGCTGACGAACAGCGGAAGAAAAAAGCCGATGACGAGGAGGACGAGCGCCGTCAGTTCCATGCTGTGGGAAAATTCGTCCGTGATGATGGCGACGACGACTGCGAGGATAACGGCGAGAACGGTGATCTTCGTTGGGATGGCCATCAGTAGCGGTTCCTACACAGTTCTACAATATATAAATTTTCAGAGAGAGGCGAGAACGGAGTGATTCTCGTTCGAAACCGGTACCCGGCCGACCACGATCGTAACGGTATATGTGATCATTCTGATACATTACGTGGTCCACGTAATCCTATTCGCCGTGTGATACCAGACGACAAAACCAAATAATCGACCATCCCATTTCGAAGGGAATGCAAATCGACTACGAGCGCGAACTTTCGGAGTTCGAGTGGGAAATTCCGGAGGGGTACAACCTTCCGGCGGTTATCGAGTCACACGCGGCGGAATTCGGCGAGCGGCGGGCGGTGAAGTTCCGCGACGACGAGGGGAACGAGGAGGAGCGAACCTACGCCGATATCCGGGACGACATGAACCGGTTCGCCAACGCGCTCGAATCGCTGGGCGTGGGCGAGGGCGACCGGGTGATCCACCTGCTGCCCCGCCATCCCGACGTGTTCGCGATTCAGCTCGGTGCGCTGAAGCGCGGGGCGATTCTGGTACCGTGTTCGGCCATGCTGAAGCCCAAGGACATCGGATTCCGGGCTGACGACTGCGAAGCGACGGCGGCCGTCTGTCACGACGAGTTGACCGACATGGTCGAACCAGTGATGGACGAGACGCCGCTGGAGACGTTTGTCGTCCTCGACGGCGAAGGATCGGAGGAGTGGGAGTCCTTTGCGGCGCTCATCGACGGCGAATCGACCGAGCACGACGGACCGGATATCGGGGCGGACTCGCCGATGTCGATCAACTACACGAGCGGGACGACGGGGCAACCGAAGCCCGTCCTTCACCGCCATCGCTGGATGCACTGCTTCGAGCGCGTCAACGGACGCTACTGGTGGGGCGTCGAGGAGGGCATGGACTTCTCGGACGAACTGCTCTGGGCGACGACCGGGACCGGGTGGGCCAAGTGGTTCTGGAGTCCGCTCGGCGCGGCGCTGACGACCGGCGCACCGCAGTTCATCTACCGGGGGGACTTCGACCCCGCGACGTTCCTCTCGCTACTGGAGGAGGAAGGCGTCACGCGACTTTGTGCGGTGCCGACCCAGTACCGGATGTTCACACAGGAGGAGGACATGGCCGACTACGACCTCTCGCTGAAGGAGACGCTGTCGGCGGGCGAACCGCTGAACCGCGAACCGATTCAGGCGTTCGAGGAGGCGTTCGGCGTGACGCCGCGCGACGGCTACGGCCAGACGGAAACCGTCGCGCTGGTGACGAACTACCCCGGAATCGACGTGAAACCGGGTAGCATGGGCAAACCGACGCCCGGCCTCGGGACGATGATCATCGACACGGTGGACGAGGAGGAAGTCGAGCGGGGTGAAATCGGCGAGGTCGCGGTGCCCGTCGATAGCCCGGCCATCTTCGACGGTTACTTCGAGAAACCGGAACTGGACGAGAAAACCTTCGCCGGGGAGTACTACCGAACCGGCGACTTGGCGAGCGAGGACGAGGACGGCTACTTCTTCTTCGAGGGCCGCGCCGACGACATCATCATCTCCTCGGGCTACCGCATCGGCCCGTTCGAAGTCGAGGACGCGCTAGTTGGCCACCCCGCCGTCGCGGAGGCCGCCGCCGTCGGCAGCCCACACGACGAGCGCGGAGACGTCGTCAAGGCCTACGTCATCCTCGCGGAGGGCCACGAAGGAAGCGACGAGCTCGTGGAGGAGTTACAGACGTACATGAAGGAGGAGACTGCACCGTACAAGTACCCGCGACGGATCGAATTCGTGGACGAACTGCCGAAAACGTCGAGCGGGAAGATTCGCCGTATCGAACTCCGGCAGCAGGAAGTCTCGAAGTTCGGCAACTAATTCCCGATTCTTAATCGACTGCGTATCCCTTGTCCTGTAGTACGTCGATGACCCGCTCGCGGTGGTCCCCCTGTAGTTCGATTGCCCCCTCGTGCACCGTCCCTCCGGTCGCCATCTTGCGTTTGAGTTCGGACGCGAGTTCCTTCACGTCTACTTCGCTCGGGTCGAACCCCTCTACGACGGTGACCGGCTTGTCGTAGCGCCGTTTCTCGGTTCGGATGACGAGGCGTTGCTCCGTTCGCCCTAAGTCTTCGTCGATGCCGAGTTCTTCCGGGAGTCCCGTTATGGAACTCAGGTCGTCTTTGTCGTTTGCCACGGCAGAAAGAAGTAGGCTATCCAGTACCTTGGCTCTGTCTCAAGTCAGTTCGTGGATATCAGTCCCGATTATCGTCAGTTCGAGCACTCGGACAGCCATTACTCGTGAGGTCCGTGAAGAACCCGATTCGTCCCGAGTTGTATTCGATTATCAGGTCGTTACAATCGTCTTTCGTCACTGTCACGTCGGCCCGTGAATCCTCGACTCGGACCGTGGCAGTGTATCGCGCCGGTTTCAGCCAGTGACCGGAAACGGTCGAGTGGCCGGACTTGTTTTTGCCGTCCGATGGGCCAACTCGCCGCGTGACTTGTGCGACGGTCGTTTCGTATCGCTTGAGTTCGACGTGGAAGTCGTGCGGTTTCGTGTCCTCGTTGATGAGTTCGAGGTTCCCGATTCTCGCGGCGGCGGAGTCGAGAACGTGAAGGCACCCTGCGGTCGACCCCACGACAAAGCCTGCAGAGCTAGCGAGGAGTGTCCGTCGTTTCATGGAGATCATAGAAAATCCGACATAATAGGTGTTTCTTCCCTGAATCTCAAACTTCTAAACCCGTCCCCTCCTCGTGGCAGGTATGGATAGAGTCGCAGTCATCAGCGCGTCGATGACCCAGTTCGGGAAACGAGACGCGTGGATACGCGAACTACTGGCGGAGGCCGGGCAGGCCTGTCTCAACGATGCCGAAGTCTCGCCGCTGGACGTGGAACACCTCTACGTCTCGAACATGGCGAGCGGCGAGTTCGAAGGACAGACCGGCGTACCGAACGCACTGGCACACGACCTCGGCGCGCTCCCGGCGTACACGCAACGAATCGACCAGACGAGTTCCAGCGGTGGGGCCGGAATCTACGCCGCGTGGCAGTCGGTCGCCTCCGGCGCGAGCGACCTGACGCTGCTCGTCGGCGGCGAGAAGATGACCCACAAAACGACCGCCGAATCGACGGACGTCATCGCCTCGCTGACTCATCCGGTCGAGTACAAACACGGCCTCACGCTCCCGAGTTTCGCGGGGTTGACCGCCCGGCGCTACCTACACGAGTACGACGCGCCGCGCGAGAGTCTGGCGAAGGTCGCAGTAAAGAACCACAAAAACGGCGTGGACAACCCGCACGCGCAGTTCCGCAAGGAAGTCGACCTGGAGACGGTGATGGAGTCGCCCATCGTGGCCGACCCGCTTCGCTTGTATGACTTCTGTCCCATCACGGACGGGAGCGCGGCGCTACTGTTCTGCCCCGAATCGAAGGCCAAGGAGTACACCGACGAGTACACCGTCATCTCGGGAATCGGCGGCGCGACGGACACCCACGTCGTCCACGAGCGCGACGACCCGACGGTGATGGGCGCGGCCGTCGAGAGCAGCGAACTCGCCTACAACATGGCAGAGCGAGGACCCGAGGACATCGACGTGGCCGAACTCCACGACATGTTCACGATCCTCGAATTCCTCCAGAGTGAGGCCGTCGGCTTCTTCGAGCAGGGCGAGGGCTGGAAGGCAGTCGAGGAAGGCGTCACGGACCGCGATGGGGAGTTACCGATCAACACGTCCGGCGGCCTGAAGTCGAAGGGCCACCCGCTCGGCGCGAGCGGCGTCGCACAGGCCTACGAACTCCACCAACAGTTGCTCGGCAACGCCGGGGAACGGCAGGTCGATGCCGAGGTCGGCCTCGCGTGTAACGTCGGCGGGTTCGGTAATTGTGTCATCACCACCATCATGGAGCAAGCATGAGCGGAAATTCCAAATTCGAAGCGCACCGCTGTCCCAACGGCCATCTCTCGTACCCCGGTCACCCGCGCTGCCCGGAATGTGCCGAACCGCAGGAGGAGACGGTCGATCTGAGCGAGAGAACGGCGACCGTCATCACGTGGACGACCAGCACCGCGACCCCGCCCGGCGTCCGCCAACCCAACCACATCGCCATCGTGGAGTTCGACGTGGACGGCGAGTCGGTGCGCGCGGTCGGACAACTGACGAGCGACGGTGTCGAAATCGGCGACGAGGTGCGACCGGTGTACGCCGAGGAACTGCGCGACCCCGACGCCGGAATCCGGGAGCAAGCGAGTCAGGAGTGGGACGGCTATCGGTTCGAACCGGTCGAGTGAGATAGCGAGTGACGTGTTTAGTTTTCTCGTGGTCGAAAATCCGGGGATTTGGGTACATCGTCCTCGTTCGGTCCCGATGAGAGAGCTCTGATTTTACCGAGAGAACACGACCGCCCCGCATCAAGTACCGAAGAGAGATCAAAAACCGATTATGCCGCAGAATCGCCGCTTTCGTCGGCATCATCGCTATCGTCGGATTCGTCACCCGACGCATCGCCATCTCCCATATCTCCATCCCCGTTCTCGGGGACGCCCAGTTCGCTCCGAATCGATTTGAGTTCGGCGTCCACGTCTACTTGCGGTGATTCCTCTTCGTCTTCTTCCATCTCCTCCTCCGCGGCGTTCGCGATTTCGCGGCCTTCGTCGGCCTGCTCGGAGCCAACGGTAACCTCCTCGCGGATGTCGTCGCTGAGTCGGCGGGCGTCTTCGAGGATTCTACGCGCGCGGGGTTCCTCCGGAAGGCCGCCTTCCGTAAGAGCACCTTCCACGTCGTCCAGGGTATCTTGGAGGCGGTCGAGGGTGGCACGGCTAGCGCGACCGGCGCGGGCGCTCAAATCCGAGCGGGCCTGCTCGGTCGGGTCGTACTCGGGATCAACGAGGCGGATGATCTGTTGGAGGGCTTTGAGGGCGCGGACGTTGGCCTCCAGCATGGTGATGAGCGTCGGGATGGCGTACTCGCCGGTAAAAGAGAGTACTTCCCGCGGAGTCGGCGGGCGCGGGAGTCCGAGTGGGCCACGCGGCGGTCGGCCGAGTTCGGTCTGGAGGCCGCGAAGCGTGGTTTCCAACTCCTCGATGCGGTTTTCGAGGTCCTCCCTGTCCTCCCGGTCATCGTGGCCACTTCGGTCGTCGTGGTCGTCCGGGTCGTTCGACATGGCTGACCCTACACACCGCAGAACAAAAGTATTGGTCGGTCGGAAAGAGTCAGAAATGCTCCCGCAGGTAGACGTCCTCCTCCGGGAACAGGGCGGCGAAATCGTCACGGGCGTCGCCTTCGTGAACGTCCAGTTCTCCGAATCGCTCGGCGTCCTCGACCGAGTGGTATCCAGCGACCAACTGCGAGAGCGTGTTCACGTCGATGGTCACGTCCGGGTCGGCGTCGGTGCGGTTACACCGAACGACCCCGTTCGTGTCGAGTTCGAACGTCCCGTCGTTCCACCCGACCAGCGGGTCGGTGACGCGGAGGACGACGCCGGTTTCCGCGTCGTACGAAATGGCTTCGAGCGCTCGGGGGACGTCCACGAGGCGGAACATCGGCCCGGTTCGAATCTCACACTCCACGTTGCGCGGGTTGGCGACGATGTCGAGCAGGTCGGTGTTTTCCGGGACGAAGGAGAATTCGACCGTCTCGACCTGTGAATCGTGGTATTGGATGAACCGAAGGAGGTGGCGGTAGGCCTCGTCGTCGGCGGACGCCATCTCCCACACCTTGAGTCGTTTGCCGTCGTCCTCGTCGTCCACGCTGTAGACGATGTAGCTTCGTGCCTCGCCATCCCGTAGCCACGCGTACACGTAGGGGTCCTTCTTCCAGCCCTCGAACACCCGCTCGCGCCACCAGTCCTCCGTTCGGTCGACGCTGAGAGCGTAGTTCTCACCGTGGGCGTCGAACACCGGGACGAGCAGTTCCCAGTCGTCGGCGTCGAGGCGACGGAACTCGCCCGCCGCTTCGGTACCCAAATCGAGCGCGTCCGGCGTGGTCTCGTATCGCGTGTACTTGTTCACCGTCGCCCACCCGTACTTGCCGTAGAACTCGTACGAGAAGGGCCAGAGGGCCGAGAAGTACACCTCCTTCTCACGGTACTCGGCGAGCGATTCGGCGAGCATCTCCCGCACCAATCCCCCGTGGCGGCTTTCGGGAGGCGACGCGACGGCGGACAGGCCAGCCATCTGGTGCCAGTCGCCGCGGACGTTCGTCGTGAACCAGTACTGCTTGCAGACACAGAGCAGGTCGTCGCCGTCGAACATCCCACGGCGGTCGCCGAGATTCGATGTCTCCTCATCCTCCTCGTCGCTCGGATCCGTCTCCGGTTCGAAGGCGTAGCGGAGAAACCGTCGATACTCGTCCTCGTATTCGACCGGCAGCGGGCGATAATCGGACATAGTTGACAATTGATTGGCAATGAGAAATAGGTTCGTATCGACCATATGAATCGCATTTTGCTATATAAAATTGGGTGGTGTTCGAAGAGGGACCGGTCCGAACGGACACATGAACAACCACGTTGTTGTTTACGATTTGGGAACGATTTTGCGCCTGCATACCGTCCGTCGATTCGATGTCGGAATCGAATCCGGCCGCGCGAATCGCGCGACCTCCAGCGGAGATAGCGAATCCTGACGCGCACCTCGAACCGTTCGATTGGTATCGGGAGATGCGTGAAGAAGTCCCCATCCGATACGACGACGACCGCGAAACGTGGGACGTCTTCCGGTACGAGGACGTCGAGCGAGTCCTCATGGACCCGGACACGTTCACGTCGAATCGAACCGAGGCCGTCGGACCCGGGAGTGTATCCGACGACCGTCCGGTCGCACGGACGATGATCGCAACGGACCCTCCCGAACACGAGCGCCTCCGTAGCGTTGCGGACGATTGGTTCCTCCCCGGTGCGATACGAGACCGACGATCGGATGTCGAGCGCGTCGCCCGCGACGTACTCGATGACTGCCCCGATGACGGAACCTTCGACCTCGTTTCGAACTTCGCATACCCATTCCCGGTACTCGTCATCGCGGAGTTGCTCGGTGTCCCCGGCGAGCGCCGCGATCAGTTCAAGAAGTGGTCGGACACCGTCGTCGGGTCGCCGGAAGATACGTCGAAAGAAGGGCTACAGGCGTTTAGACGCGAACGACAACGGGCGATGGACGAGATGAGCGAATTCTTCCGCGGCCTTCTCGAAGAGCGGGAAGCAAACCCGCGTGACGACCTGTTGACGGTCGCGGCGGAGGACGACTCGCTCACCGAATCCGAGAAGGTCGGTTTCTGTATCCTGTTGCTCGTCGCCGGGAACATCACGACGACGAACCTCATCACGAACACCGTCTGGGCGCTCGACGAACACGACCGCTTGGAGGACGTGCGTTCGGGCGAAGTCGACCGAAAGGCCGCGATCGAGGAAACGCTACGCTGTCGCTCGCCCGTACAGGCGATCACCCGCGTTGCTGCGGAAGACACCGAAATCGCCGGGGAAACGGTGGAGGCCGGTGATTTCGTCGTGTCGTGGACGGGGTCGGCAAACCGTGACCCGGCAATGTTCGACGCACCCTCCGAGTTCCGCCCGGAACGCTCGCCGAACCGCCACATGGGCTTCGGAAAAGGAATCCACCACTGTCTCGGCGCATCGCTCGCACGCCTCGAAGCCGACGTCGCCCTCGAACTGCTCCTCGAAAAATATCCCGACCTCGAAGTCGTCGAGGACGACTTCCGACCGGTCGAGAGTCGTATCGTCTACGGTCTTCAGTCGCTTCG
This sequence comes from Haladaptatus sp. AB618, assembly GCF_024136965.1. Taxonomy (NCBI): domain Archaea; kingdom Methanobacteriati; phylum Methanobacteriota; class Halobacteria; order Halobacteriales; family Haladaptataceae; genus Haladaptatus; species Haladaptatus sp. AB618. Next base: position 22,728 of record NZ_JAMYJX010000009.1, read on the forward strand.
TATCGATACCTGAGTTTGGGTAATTCGAAGCCGCCGTTTTACGATTTGCTTCCCCAACCGAACGAAAGCCATCCGCCGTCAGGGTGCAGAATCTCGCCGGTCATGAAGTGCTCGCCCTCCGCGAGGAACGCCGCGCAGTTGGCGACTTCCTCGGGCGTTCCGAACCGGCCCACAGGCGTACGATCGATGACGTCGTCCTCGTCGAAGCCGATCTGGTCCTGGGCGTCGCCCACCATTTCGGTCCGGATGTAGCCGGGCGAGATGGCGTTGACGAGAATGTCGTGTTCGGCCCACTCGACGGCCAGACAACGGGTAAGGTTGTTCACGCCACCCTTGGACGTGTTGTACGGTGTGCGACCCGTCTGTCCCTGTTCGCCCATCATGCTGGAGATGTTGATGATGGCCCCGCCCGTTCCCTGTTCGATCATCTGCCGACCGGCCAACTGTGCCCCGCGGAACGGGGCGGTGAGGTTCACGTCGATGACCTTCTGCCAGTCCTCCATCGCCATCTCTTCGGCCGGACCACGGATGTTGATACCGGCGTTGTTCACCCACACGTCCAGCGAGCCGAACTCCTCGACGGTTCGCTCGACGAGGGATTCGAGCGAATCGCCATCCGTCACGTCGGCTTCGATCGCGAGGAGGGATTCGGCCTCCGCATCGGTTTCGTCGGCGATTTCCTCGGCGGCCTCCGCCGCACGCTCTTCCGAACGGGAGTTGACGACGACGTTTGCGCCGCGGGACGCGAACTCCCGTGCGATAGCGTTCCCGATACCACTACTCGAACCAGTCACGACGGCAGTCTTGCCGTCGAGTGTGTTCACCATGGTTGGGTGCTCGCCCCCCTCGCTTTTTATTTTTCCGGAAATCTCATTGCGATTTCCACGTTTGCCGCATAAATTGCGGTGAAAGATTGTGAAGATTCCTGAAGAAGGCGAGAAAATCTCAATCCGTGAGAACGGTAACCGGGCCCTCGAAGTCGAGAATGACTCCCTGTGTCGCGTCGCCGAAGAGGGCTTTGCCGGTCGGTGACCGCTGGCGGCCCGTCAGGAAGACGTGGTCACAGTCGTACTCGTCGGCCGCATCGAGTATCTTTTCGGCTTTGTTGCCGAGGAATCCCGTCACCTCGTACTCGACGTCGAGTTCCGAGAGCACTTCGTCGCCGATGTCGCGGGCGAACTGGGTCGCCCCTTCCTCGGCTTCACCGACCGTGTAACTCGCCGAGCTACTCATCAACGATTCCATAGCGTCCCGACGAGCGCCGTACTCCTGTTCCGTTGTGATATGCGTCAAAATCATGTCGGCCCCCACTCCTTCGGCAATGGTTCCCGCTTCGTACGCGAGTTCTTTTGCCGTTTCCGTCGGTTCGACGACCACGAGTGCACGTTCCATATCGGACACCAATAAACGGCCAACAATAAAACCAGCGTTCATTTACATAGTAAAAGAATAGTACAATCTAAATTAAACACTTTTATCTTTTATTAACGATGTTTATTAAAATGGCACATTTAAAGGAAAATGTTTTCAATGAACATCAATGACATGGAGTCGCAATCTATGGCAATTGAATTGGCACAGAGTCCGCTGCTCACGTTCGCAGTCGGGCTTATTTTGGTCGTCCTCTTACTCGTCGTCTGGGACCTCCCGGCGTTCGTCGGATTGGCAATCGCCGCGTTCGGTGTTGGACTCCTCAACGCAGTATTCGTCGCCGACTTCACGTTCGCCGATGCGGCGGCGAAGACGGCGACCGAGTTCGGGAACGGTATGGCAGGTATCGGTATCCCGATTCTGATGGCATCGGTCATCGGCAAATCGATGCTCGAAAGCGGTTCCGCCCAACGTATCGTCCGGGGATTCCAGTCAGCTGTCGGAAAAGAGAATTCGGACATCGCGCTGTGGGGTAGCAGTACTGTACTCGCCATCCCGGTGTTCTTCGACAGCGTGTTTTACTTACTGGCACCACTCGCACGCTCGATGCGTGCGCGAGTGGGGGATAATTACGCGCTGTACCTCATCGTCGTCGGTGCAGGTGCATCCGTGGCCCACGTGTTCGTTCCGCCGACACCGGGCCCGCTGGCCGTCTCCGACCAGCTCGGCATTCAAAACCTCGGACTAACCATCCTGATCGGTCTGCTGGTAGCCATCCCATCGGCAATCATAGCCGGTCTGGTGTACGGCCGCTGGCTTAACAAGCGAATCGACATCCCCCTTCGGGACGCGATGGGGACGACGACGGAGGAACTCCAGGAGCGTGCGAATCGGAGTTCGGACACGCTTCCGAACTTCCTCGAATCGGCGCTCCCCATCATCCTCGCCATCGGGCTCGTCGCTTCGTACACCATCGTGGATACGTTCAAGAAACCGTATCCGATTCTCGAACCGCTCCAACCCGTCGTCGCCTTCGTCGGTGACAAGAACGTCGCGCTGACCATCGCCGCCATCGCGGCGGCGTACACCTACCTCCGTTGGTCCGACCTCTCGCGCTCGCTCTGGGAGGAGGAACTCACGGAGGCATTGAAAAGCGGCGGAAACATCGCCGCCATCACGGCGATGGGTGGCGCGTTCGGTGCGCTCCTGGCCGCGTCCGGAATCGGCCCGTACATCGCGGACCACTTGCAGGGACTCGGCATCGGCCTGTTGGTGACCGCATGGCTCGTAGCGGCCATCGTTCGCATCGCACAGGGTTCGGCGACCGCCGCGATGCTCACCGCCGCGGGAATCATGGCACCGCTGACCGGACAGCTTTCGGTTAGCCCGGTGTACATGGTAATGGCCATCGGCGCTGGCGGAAACATCTGCTCGTGGTACAACGACTCGGGATTCTGGCTCGTCAAAGAAATCGGCGGCCTCACGCAGCGTGAAACCCTACAGACGTGGACGATGGTGACGACCATCATCTCCATCACCGGTCTCGTAACGGTGCTCGTACTCTCGACGATCATCCCGCTGGCGTAAGCAGCGGTTTCGGCAACTATCACGGATTTTTCGGAGTCGTGCCGGTAGCAAGACAGTCTCACATGCGCTCGGCTCAAATGATAGACTGCGGTTACATGGTCCCAGAAATCGTCTTTGAAACGGAGTACTGCGGCCCCTTTTCGGGAACGGACGACTAAAAAATAGCGGCGACTACAGCACTATCGAGAACTACAACACCATCGAGAGGAACTGTCGCGCGCGGTCGGTGCGCGGGTTTTCGAAGAACTCCTCCGGTGGAGCCGTTTCGATGACGCGCCCGTCGGCCATGAGGACGATTCGGTCGCCCACTTCGCGGGCGAAGCCCATCTCGTGGGTGACGACCATCATCGTCATGCCCTCGTGGGCGAGTTCGCGCATGACGCCGAGCACCTCGCCGACGAGTTCGGGGTCGAGCGCGCTCGTCACCTCGTCGAACAGCATGACGTGCGGGTCCATCGCCAGCGCGCGGGCGATGGCCACGCGCTGCTGTTGCCCGCCCGAAAGCTGGTTCGGGTAGGAGTCCGCCTGATCGGCGAGGCCGACGTCGGCGAGGAGTTGTTGGCTCCGCTCTTCGGCATCCATCTCGGACAGTCCCTTCACGTCCATCGGCGCGAGGGCGATGTTTTCCAACGCGGTTTTGTGCGGGAAGAGGTTGAAGCTCTGGAACACCATGCCGATGCGCTGGCGCAGGAAGTTGATATCGACATTCGGGTCATTGATGGACTCGCCCTCGATGCGGATGTCGCCGCCCTGAATCTCTTCGAGGCGGTTCGTGCAGCGGAGCAACGTCGATTTCCCGCTTCCGCTCGGCCCGACGACGACGACCACTTCGCTTTCGTCGATGTCGAGGTCCACGTCCTTCAGGACGTGCGCCTCGCCGAAATATTTGTCAACGCCGTCGAACTCGATCTTCGGGGTTCTCATTGTTCCTCACCCCATGCGGCGCGGCTTTCGAGCATGCGAACGAGTTTCCCCAGCGGAAGCGTGACGGCGAGGTACGCGACTGCAACGAGAACGATGGGCGTCCACGCGTCGAACTGGTTGCTGTTGACGTTCCGAAACACGCTGATGAGTTCGGGGATGGCAAGAACGGTCAACAATGACGTGTCCTTGACGAGGATGATCTGGTCGTTACCCACCGCGGCGAGTGCGTTACGAAGCGCCTGCGGGAGGACGACTTTCCGCATCGAGCTAATATACGACATCCCGAGTGACCGTGCTGCCTCCATCTGTCCGTCCGGAATGGCGGTGATACCGCCTTTGATGGCCTCGCCGGAGTACGCTGCGTGGTTCAACGTGAGTCCGATGACTGCAGCGTACCATCGCCATTCTGAGAACCGGCCGATACCGAACGCCGGTAGCCCGGTGAAGATAACGAGTAACTGGAAGAGGAGCGGTGTTCCTCGGAAGAACTCAACGTAGCCCGTCGCAACGGCGTGGGTGAATTTTGTTTTCGATACGCGCCCCAATCCGACAAACAACCCGCCGATGAGCGAGAGGACGCTCGAAATGATGACGATTTCGAGGACGAGGATGTACGCATCGACGAACCGGGGGAAAACAGCCACCAACAGGTCGTAATCGACGAACTCCGTCAGGATTCGGAAGAGGAAGTACGCGACGAGAAGCGTAAACCCACCTGCGAAGACGATTCCAAACCATTTGAGCCGAGTATCCGTCAACAAACCGTCACCGGAGCGGTCTTCGGCGGCCGCGTCTTCGTGATATGTCTCTGCCATGATATCTAATCTTTTAAATTTTGACGATCCGAGGATCAGCCCTCGAAGTACTGGCCGTATATGTCGTCGTACGTGCCGTCGTCCTTGATAGTCTTGATAGCATTGTTCACCTTCTTCCGCAGTTCGTCGTCATCCTTGCGGAAGGCTATCCCGTATTCCTCGACAGTGAGAGTGAGATAGTCGGGTGCCTTCTTGCCCTGTTTTGCGGCCTCCCCTTTCCCTTTGAGGAAGACGATGCCATCCATCTCGTTCACAAACTGTGCGTTGACAGTGTTGTCGTTGATGACGGCGGCCGCTTGCTGGTTCCGCAACGCGTTGAACGCACCTGTAATCTGGTCGTAGCTACTGATGGTGAGGTCGCCGCCGAGGTCCTTCTTGAGGTCCTCTGCCGCACTTTCACCCGTGGTTCCTTTCTGAACGCCGACCGTCTTACCTTTCAGGTCGTCCAGTTTCTTGATATTACCATCCTTTCGGACCGCGACCGTCTGATAGGCCGTGAAGTAGGGGTCGGAGAAATCGACCTTCTCGGCGCGTTCGTCCGTGATGGTCATTGCGCTCATGATGACGCGGAAGCTCTTGTTTTTCAGGCTCTGAATGATGGTGTCGAAACTGGTCTTCTGGAACTCATACTTCCGGTTGAGTTGCCCCTTGAAGATCGACTCGGCAATCGCCGGGTCGAACCCCTCGAGCGACCCATCCTGTTTGCGATATTCGAACGGCTTGTACGGGATGTCGGAACCGATGATGATTTTACCGTTATCGGCACCGCCGTTCCCGTCCGAACTGGTTTTTCCGCCATTGTTGTCGCCGCTGCCACCGTTGTCAGAGTCGCCGAGACAGCCAGCCAGTGCCAACGCGGAGAACGCGCCACCACTCGCTTTGAGGTAGGTCCGTCTATCCATGCTATGAAAACATATAGCATAATTATATTAGCTTTGCGTCTCAGTTCCGCTCGAATCTTTGGATTAGAAAAACAATCCCGGCATCTCCTGAGAATTGTGGTGGTGAACGAGTTTGTTACCAAATTTTGCCACAAAATGAAACGATTGTGGTAATTATTCCGTCCTGCCGAGTTGCCACCACAGCCTGAGAACGCGATAGCCCATGAAACCCCCGTCCCGGAGGACATCGACCGTCGTGTCCCGGCCGGGGTTCCAGACGACGGGGAACTCGTGAATCCGGTAGCCCATCCGCTGGGCGCGTATCAGGAGTTCGGTGTCCCAGAACCAATGGCGGTCCTCGACGGCCGGGAGGAGGTCGTCGAGCGCCGTTCGGTCGAACGCCTTGAACCCGCACTGGTGGTCGTGCATCGACGAGGAGAGACACATCCTGACGAGGCCGTTGTAAACGCGACTGGCGGTGCCGCGTTTCAGCGAGCGGTTCGCTTGGCTGCCCGGAAGGAGGCGCGACCCTGTCGCAACGTCGTACGGTCCGACGCGGACGCTCTCGACCAGTTCTTCGAGGTGTTTCATGTCCGTGGCGAGGTCGGTGTCGATGTACCCGACGACGTCGCTTTCGACTGCCCCGAACACGCGCGAGAGCGCCGCACCGCGCCCGGCGCGGTTCTCGCCGTGGAAGTGCCGGATTCGGTCGTGGTCGCGCGCGAGCAGCGCGGCTATCTCGGGCGTCTCGTCGGTACAGCCGTCCTCCGCGATCACCACTTCGAACGAATCGGAGGGGAGGAACCCCGCCAGCGTCTTGATCGTCATCTCGGTCGCACTGGCGATTGTCGATGCCTCGTTGTAGGCGGGCAGGACGATGCTCACTTCGGGAACGTCACCGGTCATCTCGCTCATCTCACTGGGTCCACTCGTCTCGTCCGTCTCATTGGTCCCATTCGACCCGCTCATCGTACCGGTCTCCCTGGTCTCACTCGACTCACTCATGTGCGCGATTCACCCCCGAAGGTCGGAGCACCGCTCGTCGCGGGTGTCGTCGTCAGTTCGATGGGAACGCGAAGTCCGACGAGCGAGAGCAGGACCCCGACGCCGACGACGCTCCAGTAGCTGATCAGCCGATTGAGGATGGTGACCGCCGCGACGGCCGTCGAATCCACGCCGACCCAGCCGAGGACGAACGCGATACCGACCTCCGTGACGCCAAGCCCGCCGGGCGTCACCGGAACGGTCGAGAGCAGGACGGCGACGAGCGCGGTGACGAACGCGCCTGCGATGGGGAGCGACACGCCGATGGCGACCGCGACGAGATACATGGTTACCCCCTCGATGATCCACCCGACGGCGGTGTAGCCGACGAGGGTCGGAATCCGATCGAGTGACCCGACCGTTCCCCGCCGGAGATGGACGTAGTAGCGCCGAAATCGGGTCGGGATCAGTCGTTCGACAGTCCTGTTGGAGTGTCGCAACGCCAACACGCCTGTGAGTCCGAATCCCGAGAGAGCCGCGCCGACGAGGAGTGCGTTCACGACGAACGTCGGGAAATCGCCCCAGAAGGCGAACAGGGTCGAGATTCCCAGAACGACGACCAGAACGGAGAAGTCGACGACTCGCTCGGTCAGCACCGTCCCAGCCGTGACGCCGAATTCGACGTCCGCCGAACGTCGGAGCAGCGAGCAGCGATACACGTCGCCGAGTCTCGCCACCGTGATGCAGTTGACGAACCATCCGAGGTAGATGATGCGCGTCAGTTCGGCGACGGTCCCGAGCGCTCCGGTCGCGGTCAGTTCGTACCCGGCGTTCCGCAACAGCGTCCGCCATCGGAGCGAACGGACGAGCGACAGCGCGTGGAACACCACCAGCGCGAGTAGAAACCAGAGCAGGTCGGTCTCGCCGAGGTAGCCGATGACCGAATTCCAGTCGATATCGGCCATACTCCATGCGGTGAGCACCAGCAGTACGCCCGCAAAGAGGATAGACAGCAGGTTCTTCGGGGTCCCGAACCGCCGTACGATGGATAGCCGTTCGCCCATCAGTTGCTCACCGCACTGGTGCAGTTGTAGAGGGTGCCCGCGGATCCAGACTGGTTGCTATCGGACGACTGGTACTCGTCGCTGGAAACGACGGTACAGCTGTTTTCGACCCACTGGGACACCCCGTTTTGCTGGCTATCGCCGAAATTCATCGCTCCGGAGCTCGCGTTCCCGCCGTTCGGACCGTTCGACGAATACTGGCCGTTGGCTGCGGATTGGGACCCGTACGAGCCGTTCGTTTCCGATGGAGCGTTACCCCCTGCACCGCCGCCCATTCGACCGCCGACGAGAACGTATTTGAGTTCGCCGCTCCGGACGAGCGAGGCGAGTTCGCTCTTGGTCATGACGGGGTCGCTCCCGCCGAACCCGCCGAGCGAGATGATGGGTTCGTCGCTGTTCAGCATCAGCGGGGCGATACTGTTCGCTCCCGAATCCGCGGCCACCAGATACGTTGCGTTACCCTGGTGAGCTTCCAAATACGACAGCAGCGCAGTGTTCGCCTCGCTGCTTGCACCGCCGGATCCCGAACCGAATGCACCGCCTCCGCCGGTGAATCCGGAGGCGTTCGACGGTCCCGCGAACTGACTGCCGTTTCCGGCGGTACTGTTGTCGAACGAGGCGTTCCCACCGAATCCGGACGGGGGTGAGCCGTTGCCCGTTCCACTCGGCCCGCCGCCGCCACCGAACGCGCTGGACGACGGACCCGCCGAGGGGATGGAGACGTTCGTCCCCGACGCGATGGACATCGAACCCCAAACCGTCGGCGCGACGAGAAGGACGACGAGACCGAGCGCCGTCGCGGTTCCCATCGCGGACCGCCAACGACGGCCGGTCCGTCGGCGAACCCGTCCGATCACGAGCGCCGCCGCGACGATGACGACACCACCCACGATGACAGGAGTGAGCGTTTGGCTGTAGGAAGGATATCGCGACAGGATGTACGCCTGAACGGCCGCGGTCCCGAGCAGCGTCGCTGGCAGTAGCCATCCGAGGAGGGTGCTCGAATCGGTGTTCCAGTACTCGTCCCATAACTCCACCAACCCGATGCCGACCAACGCGGCGACGGGCGGGGCCAACATGACGAGGTAGTAGAGGTGGAAGAATCCGGCGACACTGAAGAACGTCGCGGCCGTGAGGAACCACATTCCCCACAGTACGACCGACCGACTCCGACCGTCGAACGGCCACTGACCGCGCTGTCGGTAAACGAGCAGTACCAGCGCGACGACTGCCACCGGCAGCAACCAGCCGATTTGCCCGGCGAGTTCCCCGTTGAACAGCCGAAGCGGTCCGATGGCTCCGTGACTGAAACCGCCGCCACCGCCGCCGAACCCACCACTGCTACTGCTGCCACCGATGCCGCCACCACCCATTCCGGTGAGGCGTTCGATACCGTTGTAGCCGAAAATTAAGCTGAAGATGGAGTTGTTGTCGGTCGACCCGATGTAGGGACGCTGACTGGCCGGGGTCAGCGCAACGACGGTTGCCCACGCGAACGAGACGACGAACAGGACGCCCGTCGAGAGCACGAGGTCGGTGATGCGTCGCCGTATGGACACCTCCGCGCCCAGCAGGTAGACGAGGTAGAACGCCGGGAGCACGAGGTAGGCCTCCATCATCTTGATGTTGAAGCCGAGACCGACCGCGGCCGCGGAGGCGAAGAGCCACCGTCGGCGACCGGTTTCGGCCGCACGGAGTACGAAGTAGGCCCCGCCGAGCACGGCGAGGACGACGAGCATGTCCGCAGTGTTGTTTCGGCTGGTCGGGATGACGACCGCCGTCAGCGCCATCGTCAGCGCGGCGGCAAGTCCCGCACGCGAACCGAACGTCCGGCCGACGATGCGATACAGCAGCGCGATCGACAGCACGCACGCGATCGCTTGCGGAAGTATCAGACTCCAGCCGTGGAACCCGAACAGCCACGCGCTTGCCGTCTGAATCCACAGGCCGAGCGGCGGTTTATCGACGGTGACGAACCCGGCGTCGAACGAGACGAAGAAGAAGTTGTGCCAACTCGTGAGCATGTTTTTCACGGCTGCCGCGTAGTAGAGGTTGGCGTATCCTTCGTCCGAAACGCGATACAGGTTCAAAAACGCCGACAGACAGAGGATGCCGAGCAGCGCGACTTTCTCCATCGGCGTCTCGTCGGCGAACGACGAGAGCCGGTCGGAGAGCGAGGTGTCCGTCGTTTCGTTACTCATCGAAACCACCCACGTCGGCGGAGCGGGCGTCGCGGTGGAAGCCCCATCCATGGTTTACTGGTCGTTCTCGAACGGATAGTCGAATCATCGTTTTCGGGAAGGCCTGCTCCCCGATGGATTATATTCGATTGCCGAAGTTGCGGATGGATTCGTCGGAAAAGAGGCACAAATTCGGCACAGATACCCCAATTATTCAGTTCGATTTAGTTCGAGAACAACCGGCAATGGCGGCGCGCGCAGAGAAACAATTCGTGTGAATTTGGGCCTGAATTTCCCCTCATCAGTGACCGATCCATCCATCAGTTCGGTGAACGTTTATGGATGATCTACACAGTAGCCACAAACGGATGAAACACTATACGGGGGTTCGTGAGCGGTGGAGAACGAGAGTGGAAAACTGTGGCCGACACCACTTGCGACGGCGGTCGGTGCGGCGGATTTTCGGGCAACACCTCGTCGAGTAGAAAGATGGAAGTTAACGAGAGCGCGAATAGATACACGATTCCGGAACCCGCTACCGATGCAACGCACGAGTACCACAGGGGTCGACAGGCAAGCGAATCGATGAGACAGCTACTGTGGTGGCTCATCGGCGGGACGCAGGGCGGCAAAAACCGATTGCGTATCGTCCGGTCGCTGAACCGACGCCCGATGAACACGAACCAACTCTCCAACGAACTGGACCTGAACTACAAAACCGTCCAACACCACCTCGAAATGCTCGAAGAAAACGACGTGCTCACCACGACGGGTGACGAGTACGGGAAGATGTACTTCCTGACCGACCGGATGGAATCGAACCTCGACCTGCTCGATGAAATCGCCGAACAAGCATCCCTCGACGATGACTGAAGACCGCGCGCTCGTTCGGACGCTCGTCTATGTCGTCGGCTCGCTCGTAGCCGCGGCGCTCATTTCGTTCCTGCTGCCGCAGTATATCTTCCGGCATCCCGGGCCGCCACAAGGCGGGATGGAGCCGTTGGCCGAGATCATTCAGGTAAAAACGTTCTTCTCCACGTTCACGAGCGTCCTGCTACTCGTCCTCCTCACGACGTACGCTCGGATTTACCGTAATCTACCGAACCGGTTCACGATGAGCCTGCTGTTGTTCACCATATCACTGACGCTGTACGCCCTCACCGCGAACCCGTTGGTCACCACCCTGTTCGGCTTCAGACCGCCCGGCGGGCTCGGACCGTTCACGTTCCTGCCGGACATGTTCGCCAGCGTCTCGGTCATCATCCTGCTCTATCAGAGCTACAAGTGACGGGGACGAGCGGCGGATGAGATAGCAGGAAACAGAACAAGAAAACTGTGAGTGTCGGGGATGGGGGATTTGTGAGTATTAGCGGCGGTATTTTTCCGAAAAAATCGATTCGAGAGGTGTTCGCAGCCACGCCGTCGTCAGTGTCGGAGCTCATCCGAACGACGCATCGGCGAACCGAATGGAGGCGGATGACGGCTCGCGTCCAGCGTCAGACAGTGATAACGCGTGGGTAGTGATGAACGGGTTCGACGGTGCGCGGACGAAACCATGAAGGTGAGTGATGCGTTCTGTCAGGGGTGACAGGGGTGACATCCGTCGCACGCGTCGGGGTGATTCGATACTGCTGTGTTCTACTGTGGATTCTGCCCGAAACGACGTTCATCGCGTGGGTAGCGTGTGGGCCACGTCGGCGCACGTTTTCGACCATCGTTTCGGGTGTGCCTCCGATTTCATCGATGGCCGGGTACCCTAAAGCGATTGTCCGAGATCGCACACGACTGTGTGGAAAATCGGGCATAAATGGATACAGATCGGACCCAAATTCGGTTTCAAGTCGATTACTGTGTCATTTTGGACCGGTAGTTGGAAACGATTACGACGGCGCGGGGGACCCGTACCCCGCTCTAGAAATCGTGGGCGAATATTCGAAGGAGGATCGCGCGATGGCGGGAAGCGCTGGTGACGGCAGGCGCGGGGTGGACCGACAAAACTGTTTGTTGGTACCCTAATACACAGTATCAATGACTGATACCCCTTCGTTTCTCGATGAGGCGGACGGCACACGGGAGGAGATCATGAAAGCGACCTTCTATGCGCTCTGTGAATACGGGTACAAGGATCTCACGATTCAGCACATCAGCGACGAGTTCGGAAAATCGAAATCCCTTCTCTACTACCACTACGACGGCAAAGACGACCTGCTATTGGATTTCCTCGATTTCATGCTGGAACGGTTCGAGGACCAGATACCGTACCCCGAAGGAGGGAGCGCCGCGGACCATCTCGACGAACTCCTCGATCAAGTGCTCTTCGACCCCCGTTCGAGCGACTTCCACGGGTTCGCCCAAGCGATGGTCGAACTCCGCGCACAAGGGACACACGACGCCGAGTTCCGCGAGCACTTCACGCGCAGCGACGATTTCATTCGGAAGCAGATCGCACGGATCATCCGCAAGGGTATCGATGAGGGTGTCTTTCGGGACGTGGACTCCCGACGGACGGCGACGCTGCTGCAGACGATCATCGTCGGCACGATGACCGAGCAGATGACGACCGACGACGACCGCTTCGAAGCGATACGGGACGAGACGGACCGCTATCTTCAACGGTGCGTTCTGGCGGACGAATAAACGGTGTCAACTAGTTTTCGTGCGACCCGTCGGTTGCCGAGCCATCGCCGTCGAGTTGCGTCGTACACCAGTGGCAGAAGTCGAGGTCGGCGTCGAGGGCGCGACCACAACTCGGGCAACGAACGGCTTCCGCGTCGCTCTCGGTCGGTTGGCTGACCTCTATCGTCACGAGTCGCTCGAACGTGTTCTGGACGTGTGCGAGGAGGTAGGCATCGAGGACGCAAAGGCCGCTGACAAGGAGAACGGGTGCGGCGGCGAGGAGGTCGACCGGTCCACCCGTGAAGAGGGCGTCGAGCACGCTGGAAGGGACGAACAGCACAGCAACGACGTAGAGCGTTGCAAGCCATCCGAGCGCACGCTTCCAACGACGGAGATAGAGATGCCCAAGGCCGGTTGCGAGGACGGACAACATCGCCGCGAGCCACGGCCGTTTCCGTGTCGTCATTCGCTCCATATACTGAATGAACGTTCAGTACAACATAAGCCTTTCTCAGGGGAAGACCCGTACTACCGACGTTCACCACCAGCAACTGTCGATGGACGACAGCAATGAATCGACATATAGACGGATATGACCGCTGTATTAGCGATATCGTTCCAATTTCAAATCATAAAGGAAATTCTTAATTTCTCTTTTTCAAGTTCGAAAGATATACAACTAATTGACTGAATGTTCAGTACATGGGGTCCTCCAATCGAGGTACGGCCTTCCGTACGCCACCCGAAGCATTGTCCGACGAACAAGCCCGACTGGAACCGTTCGACTGGTACGCTGAAATGCGCAGCACCCAACCCGTGCGGTACGACGAGCAACGACGAAGATGGGACGTGTTCGGTTACGACGACGTGAGCGAAGTTCTCGGCGACCACGAGCGATTCACCGCGGATATCGCCAGTGCGGACATTCGGTTCACGGATGGAAGTCCGCTCGGCACGACAGCCGAGACACCGTCGATGATCCGGACCGATCCGCCGGAACACGAACGACTCCGTAATTTCTCCAACCACCGATTCCTCCCCGGGACGTTGGCGGAGAGTCGGGAACGCTTCGAGCGAATCGCCGACGATATTCTGGATACCGCCGAAACCGGGACGACGGTCGATATCATCGAGGAATTTTCCCATCCGTTCCCGGTGACCGTCATCGCCGACCTGCTGGGCCTTCCAGCAGTGGACCGCGAACAGTTCCGCGAATGGTCGATAGCGACCACCGAACTGGCGATGACGGACGAGGAAGAGGCAAAGAAGGCCCAACGCGAGATGAGCGACTATTTCTCGGAACTCATCCCGGACCGCGTCGACGGGGACGGAGACGATCTGATCACCCTCGCCGCTTCGAACGACGAGTTGAATCACGAGGAGGTCGTCAGGTTTTGCATAACGGTCCTCGTCGCCGGTAACGTCACGACGGTCAACCTCATCACGAGCACGCTCTGGTGTCTGGAAGAACACGACCTGTTCGACGCGGTCCGGGCGGGCGAAATCGACCGCACGAAGCTGATCGAGGAAGTTCTCCGCTATCGTTCACCGGCCCAAGCGGTCCGACGTGTGACGACCGAACCGGTCGAGATCGGCGGACGCCAAATCGACGAAAACGAGTTGGTCGTCGCACGGATCGGGTCGGCAAACCGTGATCCGTCCAAGTTCGACGCGCCGAACGAGTTCCGACCCGAGCGGAATCCCAATCCACATCTGACGTTCGGCGGCGGAATTCACTTCTGTCTGGGGGCGCAGTTGGCCCGATTGGAAGCGGACATCGCTTTGGAGCGACTCCTGGACCGGTTCGGAGTGATCGAACCGGACCTCTCGGATCTCTCCCCGCAGTCGCTCGTTTACGGCGTCGATTCGCTCCCCTGTTACGTCAGCGAATAGCGAACCGTATCCGTATCGGCGACGAGCATCACACAACTCTTGTCGCTCGGTCCGTCGAGGATGCGGGTGTCGCGGTTCCCAAACGAGCGGCCGAATTCATGTTCGATAGATAGACAGTTTGGAAAAAGCTGATACGGATACGTACATCAATTACTAGGGATGAGTTCCTCCAACCCGCAGGGTTTGCAGGCATTTCCCGACGAACTATCCGAACGGAAAGCGTGGCTCGAACCGTTCGACTGGTATCGGGAAATGCGCGAGCAGGAACCGGTTCGGTACGACCCGGTTCGGCACGTGTGGGACGTGTTCCGGTACGACGACGTGAAGACCATCCTCGCCGACGACGAGCGCTTTTCCGTGAGTCCGCGGAACGCGGACGGCTTTCAGGAACCGGAGGGCGAGGAGGCAGGTGTCATGCTCGACACGATGCTCCTGCAGGACCCGCCGCGACACGACGAACTCCGCGGCGTCGTGGACGACGAGTTCAGCCCCCGTTCGATTCGGGAGCTAGAACCGCGCATCCGCGAATTGACGACAGAACTGTTGGACGACATCCTCGACAACGGAGACGAGATCGACCTCGTGGAGGAGTTCGCCTACCCGCTTCCGGTCATCGTCATCGCCGAACTTCTCGGCGTTCCGGCCGAGGACCGCGACCAGTTCAAAACGTGGTCCGACGCCATCGTCTCCGCCGCGAGCGAGGACGAGAACACGGAGGAGTTCTACGAACGCCAAGGCGAGATGCGCCAAGAGATGGCGTTCTACTTCGTCCAACTCATGGAGGACCGACGGGAGAACCCACAGGACGACCTCATTTCGACGCTCGTCAACGCCGAAATCGACGGGGAACCGCTCTCGCACCGCGAAATCCTCGGGACGTGTATCCTATTGCTCGTCGCCGGGAACATCACGACGACGAACCTCATCACGAACGCGATGCGGTGTTTCGACGAGGACGACACGTTCGATTCGTTGACGGGCGACGACAAGGCGCTCACCACCGCCATCGAGGAGGTGCTTCGCTACCGGTCGCCCGTCCAGGCCATGACCCGCGTGGCGATGGAGGACGTGACGATAGGGGGCGAAACCATCGAGGAGGGCGACCGAATCTCCGTCTGGATGGGTTCCGCCAACCGCGACGAACGGAAGTTCGACGACGCCGACGAGTTCCGCGCCGACCGCGTTCCGAACCAGCACCTCGGATTCGGCTACAGCACGCACTACTGCCTCGGCGCGCCGCTCGCCCGACTCGAAGCCAAAGTCGCCCTCTCGGAACTGTTCTCGCGCGTATCGAACATCACGATTCCCGAGACGACGCTCGAACCGACGCGGAGTTCGTTCATCTACGGCGTCGATTCGCTCCCGATTCGGTTCGAGCAGAAGTAGTCCGTCTCCAGCGGTCTTCCAATTTTGTTCCACGTGCGGAGCGTCGGCTGTTATGGGTTAGCTATCGACAGTGGGAATCGTCGATCGGAACTCGGGGCGACTGAGTCGAGTGAAAAGACGGTATTTAAGCCGTCACCATCCAGGCCACCGAATCGTCTCTAAAGTACTGGACCGCCACTGCGCTTATTCATTCCCAAACCGTGTATTCGCTATGAGTGTTATCGCTGAATTTACGGTCCCAGCCGATGCTCTTGCGCTCTCAGAGACCCTCGAACAAGTGCCGGAGATGACCGTCGAAATCGAACGCGTCGTAGCCCATGACACGGACCGAGTGATGCCGTATTTCTGGATCCGAGGCGGCGATTACACCGAGTTCGAAGCGGTAGTCGACGACGACCCCACTACCCAGTGTATCACGAAACTCGATGAATACGAGGATGGAACGCTCTATCGGGCCGAATGGACACAAAATATCGAAAGTATCGTCTATGCGTACGTCGAAATCGGAGCGACCATCCTGGAAGCGACTGGCCGCGCGGATAATTGGGAACTTCGAATGCGATTCGATAACGAAGACCTCGTTGCCGAGTTCCAGGACTTCTGCCGAGAGAAGAACGTTCCCTTCAAATTACGCCGACTGTACCATCCCTCAGAGCCGAGGGGTGGCGGCCAGTACGGCCTTTCTCCGAAACAACGTAATGCCTTAGTTACGGCATTAGACCGTGGATATTTCGAGATTCCACGATCCGTATCGATGGGCGTGATAGCTGATGAGATGGGCATTTCACAACAATCATGTTCGAAGTTGTTACGCCGTGCCCATAGAAATATAATCACGAACGTATTAACAGTAAGCCATCCGGAGGATGAAAGCAGATCGTAATATATATCGGGCGTAAATACGCACCGCGAACATTTCCCGTTCTCTGATCTTTGTTCTCTCATGCCCGATGAACCGGAAGCCCTCTACAGAATTCTTGGTGACGTTGGTGGCCAGTCAGAAAAACGGTTATCGAAAACGCTCGCAGAGAGACAACCTGAATCTGCGTGTCTAGGCGATGTAGCCGACGCAATCGTTCGATGTAAAACGGAAACAGAACCGACGGAGGTACAAGCCGAACGCGAACGGATTTATGTCTCGCTGTCCCACCATCACGTGCCGAAGTCAATCGATGCGAACCTCGTCTCGTTCGATGTGTCGGAAAATCGTGTTGCCTTTCGTGAAAGTGACGAGGTCGCAATTCAGGAGGTGCTCCTCGAACGATGACTGGAACGATCGTCGAAATAACGGTTCCAGCCGCACAGTTTGCCCTCGAATACACGCTCAGTGAATTTGAGCACGTGACATTCGAAGTCGAACAGGTGGCCGCCACCAATCAAGACAGTCTGATGCCGTTCATGCGGGTTGAAACGACCGATCGTGTACGACTCGAAGAGGCGTTCGCCATCGACGACAGTGTCGATGGCTTCGAGCTAATCGCCACCTTCGAGACGGATTGTCTGTATAAATTCGACTGGGCCGACCGAATCGACCACCTGATTCGCGTGCTGGTCGATCAAAATGCGACGATTCAGACCGCGGTGGGGCAAACCGATCACTGGAACTTTCGACTCATCTTCGCTGATCGTGAAGCGGCCGCCAGTACCAACGAGTACTGCAAAGAGCAGGGTATCGACTTCGAAGTCAGGAACATCCAGGAGTTCGGCGACCGTGGTAGTAATCGATTCGGACTCACTGACTGTCAACGCACCGCGATTCAGCTTGCCGCTGATCGGGGCTATTATGAGGTACCACGCGAGGCCACAGCGGACGATCTCGCTGAGGAATTCGGGATCAGCCATCAAGCGCTCTCCGAACGACTCCGTCGTGCCCATGGAAGTTTGATTCAACATGTCCTCGGGATCAGAAATGAAAAACCGGACCCAGCAGAATCACCACCAGAGACTCACTCGGAGACGAGCGTGGACTAACAGCCACCTGTGATCCTATCATAGATCCTCATCAGTGACAGTGAACATATCGATTGTGAGTTCGTCACTCCTACCGATCGGTTCCGAACTATCGCTGTTGGTAGAGTAGGGTTGGCAAGTTTGTGTCGTTGCACTTCTCGTTCATTCTTCCGATTCGTTCGAGCAGGAGTGAGGATAGAATCGGTCGAGTGAGAGTTTATCCTCGTGGGAAGCCTCTCTACTATCATGAGCCTCGATGTAGCGACGCCCACCGCACCGACCATCTACCGGGAAGCACGGGACGAACAGTACGAGTCCGACGTGGACAAACGGGCCGACTTGCAGTCGTATCTGGACGACGAGGAGAACGCGTGGGAGGAGGGGTTCAGCGACTGGGCGGACGAGACCGCGCTCTCGGCCGACGACTACCGGGTCGCGCTCGACCTCGGGTTCATCGAGGAGTTCGACTTCTACTGGAGTCCAGAACGGGAGGAAGTCGAGTACGAGACGCCCGAAATCCCGGACGACTGGGAAGACAAGGAGCGATACGAGGAGGTGGATTCGTGGTCGACCGTCTCGGCCATCAACGAGGAGTTGGACGAACTCGGGGAGACGGTCGCGGGACTCCTCACCGACTACTACGTCGAATGGGGGAGCGAACGCGACATCGTGGAGACGTTCGGCGACCAGTACAACGGTCGGGACGATGCGATGCCGGAGAACATCCGCGAGGACAGTCGCTACGAGGAGGATTAAGACGGGGAATCGATTCCGAAGCGTGACGAGGACTCCTCTTCTCGGATGTGAAGCGTCGTGCGGACGGGCGGATAGTCGTCGAGCGAGAAGCGGACGACGACGAGGTCGTCCGCGACCGTTGCGAGGTCGTCGACGGTCGGCGTTTCGTCGCCCGTGATTTTCAATCCGAGCCACTTCGCTCGCTCGATACCGTAGCGGACGAGGGCGCTCCGGACGAATTCGGCGATATCACGCGCGTCGGTGATGGCGAGTCCGGTCGCCTTTCGGCGATACCCACGAAGCCAGATGGTCGCGGGATGTTCCTCGCGAAAGTTCTTCCACCAGTTGCTCTGCTGACGAAGCGTGGTCGCGATGAGGGTGTCACCGCGACGGTCGTAGGCGACGGGCGTGGTGTAGCGGGTCCCCGAATATCGACCGACGTAGGAGAGGAGCATGAGTCGGTCGCTCACCAGCCAGTGAAGCTTCGAACGGAGCAACCGCCGCAGGACGGGGTTGGCGACGTACTTTTCGGCGAGAAAAAACGGGGTTGGCGGGGCCCGAAGTTCGACCGACGGCTCCGACTCGTCCGGACCAGTCGTGTCGTCAGTCGGCATGAACGTTCCTCCGTCCCCACGGGACGTAATTCCTGCGACTGAATGCCATACAAATCGATGGACGAGTGGCGGCTTAAATCGTCCGTCGGACGAACGGCGTGGTTCCGGAATTCACACAGCGCGGCGATACTGTCGGGGCCATTCGACGCGGTCTTCGGCGTCGAGTTCCGCCGCGGCGTGGAGCGTGAAGTACGGGTCACGGAGATGCTCGCGGCCGATGATCGCGAGGTCGCCCCGACCGTTTCGGATGAGCGCGTCCGCCTGTGCTGGTTCGGTGATGCCGCCGACAGCGCCGACGGGGATGTCGGTATCCTCGCGGATTCGCTCGGCAAACGGGACCTGGTAGTTCGGGCCGGGATTCGGTATCTGCTGGTCGGGGTGCAGTCCACCCGCGCTCACGTCGATGAGATCGGCACCCAGGTCGTGGAGTTCCTCGGAGAGGTGAACCGAGTCCTCGATGGTCCACGATTCCCGGTCCGGCAGCCAGTCGGTCGCGGAGATGCGAACGAAGACGGGTTTGTCGTCGGGCCACACCTCGCGGACCGCTTCCGTGACTTCCCGAACGATTCGGGTTCGGTTCTCCAGACTGCCGCCGTACTCGTCCTCGCGGCGGTTCGTGACCGGCGAGAGGAACTCGTGGAGGAGGTAGCCGTGCGCGGCGTGAACTTCCGCGATCTCGAATCCGGCGTCGAGCGCTCGCTCGGCCGCCGACGCGAACGAATCGACGACGGTTGCGATGTCGTCGGTCGTCATCTCGCGCAGTTCCGGCGGCGTGTCGTCGTACGGCCACGGTTCGGGACTCGGCGCGATGGTTTCCCACCCATCGTCGTCGGGTTGGAGGGGTTGGTTACCATCCCATGGGCTGGTCTTGCTCGCTTTGCGGCCCGCGTGGGCGAGTTGAATCGCCGGAAGCGCACCACGGTCGCGGATGAATTCGGCGGTCGGAGCGAGCGCGTCGGCGTGCTCGTCGCTCCAGATGCCGAGGTCGTCCGGCGAGATTCGACCGCGCGGTTCGACGGCGGTCGCTTCGGTCATCACGATGCCAGCACCACCCGTGGCGCGGCTTCCGAGGTGCACGTGATGCCAGTCGGTAGCCAGCCCGTCACCGGCACAGGAGTACTGACACATCGGCGACACCATCACACGGTTTCGCGCCGTCGATTCTCGAAACGTGACGCTACTGAACAGGTCGTCGGTCATCGGTTTTCGATAGGGGTTGGATGCTTTAAACAGCTACAAACGCCGCCGGATTTGCCGACTCTTCCTCCCGACGTAATCCGAAAACTTATCATACTTTAGGTATTGTGTCCGGAACAATGGACGAGCGTGGCGAAAACAGTGCCGAGACAGGGGAAACTGCTGTAACCTTTACTCGGGAGCTGGAGCGGCTCAAGCGCAGGGGATGTGGTCTCTTGCTCGTTGGTCCGAAACCCGCCATGCACCGGGCGTGCGACCGTCTTCTCGGAGATGCCACGGCCGAGCCACGGCGACGGGTGTTCGTTCGAACGGCCGGAAAACCCTCCCAGATACACACGCCGAGCGACGACGCCACGGGGCCGAAGGCAGACACCAACGCGAACGCGAACGCCAGCGACGTGAAGATTATCGAACAACCGACCGCCGTTCGAAGCACCTCGACGACATCGAGCACGGAGAACCTCCCCGACAGAACCGTGCTCGAAACCGATGGCCTCGCCGAACTCGGCATCGAAATTTCGAACGCGATAGACGAGTTCGAACGCGAGAGCGGGGCACTCTCGTCGGGGGAACTCCGCGTCTGTCTCGACTCGCTCACGCCGTTGGTCGAGACGCACGACCACGAGTCCCTCTTTCGGTTTCTCCACGTGTTGACCGGCCGCATCAAAACCGTCAACGGAATGGGTCACTTCCACCTCCCGGCGGAGATGGATTCGAGGGTCGTCCGCACCCTGCTTCCCGTTTTCGACGCCGCCATCGAACTTCGAATGATCGGCAGCGACGTGGAACAACGATGGCATTTGGTCCAACGGAACGTGACGACCGAGTGGCTATCGCTCTGAAGCGGCCGTTTCTCGTTCGGTTTCGATTCGCTTTTGATTCGGTTTCGATTCAGAATTCCGGCGGCAGATGACCGACGCTCCCAACAGTACGTACTACCCTCACCGTTTTCATCCACTCCTCACCGCTTCTATCCCCTTCTCCTCACCGTTTTCATCCACTCCTCACCGCTTCTATCCCCTTCTCCTCACCGTTTCCATCCACTCCTTACCGCTTCTATCCCCTCCTCGCTCACCGTTTTCATCCCTCTCCAAACCCGTGCCAACTCGGACGATAGTTGGTGGTTGATTCGCGTGACTAATCAACAATATAACACTGGAATCATCGTGTGGATAACAACGGAATTATCATGTTGATCCTTGGGTTGGGTATCGATTTTGACACGCGACCGAGGTTGACATCTGTTCAGTTTTCGTCACTATCGAGATGAATCTGATTTCGGCCGAATACATCGTCCACTCGGTTCGAGAGCGGGTTTCGAACAAGTGGTCGGTGTTCTGAAAACAGCTCCGAATCGATCCAAAACGAGTCGTTTGTCGTATTTCTGGGGTAGCGTTCCGTTGTCGAATCGATAAAAGCAAACTTCCGGTGTTAATCCGGTTGTGAGTAAATAATTTACCTACTGAGTCCCAAGGTGTAACCATGTCACAGAAACCGATTCATCGACGGGAGCAACTCTACATCGATGGTGAGTGGCTAGACGCCGACGGCACCCTCGACGTTACCGACCTCGCGGACGGTGGCGTCTTCGCGGAAGTCGCCGCAGCGGACGCCGAGCAGGCTGATAAAGCGCTCGCCGCCACGGAACGGGCAGAGGCCGAAATGCGCGAAACCACCATTCCACAGCGCGCCGAGTGGATGGAGGAAATCGCGGACGGACTCCTCGAACGAAAGGAGGAACTGGCCGAAGTGATCGTGCGCGAAGCCGGTAAGCCGATTTCGAGCGCTCGCGGCGAAGTCGAGAGCGCGGCCGAGCGCTTCCGCCGTGCGGCGGAAGAGGCCCACGACCTGCAGGGTGAGTTCCGCAAAGGGACGACCGGCGGCCACGAAGGTTGGGAAGCGATCCTCAAGCCGGAACCGGTCGGAACGATTCTGGCGATTACGCCGTACAACTACCCCCTTGCGACGACCGCGCTGGAAGTCGCACCAGCGCTCGCGGCGGGTAACTGCGTCATCCTCAAACCGGCCAGCAAGACGCCGGTCAGTGCGGCGATTCTGGCCGACGTGATCTCCGACCTCGACCTTCCCAAGGGGGCGTTCAACTTCACGCCTGGACGCGGGAGCGAAATCGGCGACCTTCTCGTCGGCGACAACCGTATCAACATGATCACGATGACCGGCAGCAGCGCGGCCGGAAAACACGTCGCACGCAAGAGCGGGATGGTCAACCTGCACATGGAACTCGGCGGCAACGCGCCTGCCGTCATCTTCCCGGACGCGGACCTCTCGGAAGTCGCCGGTGCCTGTGCGAAAGGGTCGCTGAAGTACGCCGGACAGCGCTGTTCGGCCGTCAGCCGAGTGCTCGCGCACGAGAGCATCCACGACGACGTCGTCGACCGAATCGACGCCGCGATGGACGAGTGGACCGTCGGCGACCTCTTCGACGAGGACACCCAGATGGGACCGCTTATCAGCGAGAGTCAAGCCGAATGGGTGGAAGAACTCGTCGAAGATGCCGTCGAGAAGGGTGCCGACCTCGTTCGCGGTGGCGACCGAGATGGTCAATTCTTCGAACCGACGCTGTTGGCGAACGTCCCACACGACGCTCGAATCATCCACGAGGAACAGTTCGGTCCCGTCGCTGCGGTCACGACGTTCGAGACCGAGGAGGACGCCATCGAAATCTCGAACGGCGGTGACCTCGCGTTGGACGCGGCCGTGTTCACGGACGACTACGACCGTGCACGACGGATGGCCGACAAACTCGACGCCGGGGCAGTCCGGATCAATGGCGCGCCTAGCCACGGACTCGGTGACATCCCGTTCGGCGGGAACAAGGGTTCGGGAATCGGTCGGCAGGGTCTCAACCTGACGATCAAAGAGATGGTCCGACACAAGAGCATCATCCTCTAAATTCGACGGAAGAGAATCTGCCGCTAAATCTGATTTCGTTGATTTTCCAACGGTCGTCGTTCCGGGCGGTAGTAACGTCTCATCGGAGCGTAGCCATGGCTGTTTTGACACAGGAACGCCATCAGGGAACCCCGTCGTTCCGCTGTGTCTGACGGGCACGAAAATCGGGATATTCCCTCCGTTCCGCGGAACAGGCCGAAATTCAAAACTGGTTTTTTACGCGTCGTTCCGCTTTTTTCTGTGATTATAGGGAGGACACCCCTCCGAATCGAAGAGACGGGCAACCCCGTCGTTCCGCTGTCTTTTGGTGGGCCAAATCGGTGTTTTGACCCCCACCGTCGTTCCGCTGTTTGTTCCCGTGTTCCAAAAATGAGCCATATTAGTAGAACAATGTGAAAAGAGAAACCAGTCAAGTTCGGCACCGAAGGGTCCGGTGCCGAAACTGATCGGTTCGATCGGTTCGGCTCACCTGTTAGCGGAGATGTGGTATTGTCGTTGGCGGAGATGTGGTATTGTCGTTGGACGGAACGTCTATCTTGGACGTGATCAATGCGGATTCTCATCTCACCAAACCCCATCGTTCCGCTGTTCATTCCACACCGATGCTCCGATTGACCGTTCGGTCGTGGTCAGTTCTCCACCGAACGTTGCTGTACAGCTACCCCGTCGTTCCGTTGTCTTTTGTCACCCTCAGTTCCGAAATTGACGATTTAGTGGGGCTCGTGTCAGGATTTTGTTCTCCCACCCCATCGTTCCGCTGTTTTTTGATACCGAATTGCAGGAAATAGTTCGGATTCGTCGTCCCTATCCGTTTGATTGGACCCCGTCGTTCCGCTGTTCGTCGTGCTACGAGAGCGGTGGGACACCGATCCGCTAGCCGTTGAAAAGAGACGATTGTCGAAAAGTGAGGATGCAGGTGAAAGAGAAGTTCCAACACCAATGGAAGGAGACCGGTTCCAACATTAGTGTGAAACGGCACCAACGTCAGTACAGGATACCGACTCGGTGGCGACTGTACTAAGTTTGTCTCCGAGGGAGGTGGTCGCTCGTCGCGGAATATGCCACACCCAGGACATTGAGTGGCATGGAACATACACCGTCGTTCCGCTGTCTTTCTCAAAAGGTTATTCGCTCGTCCCGGGTTTTACCGACTTGAACGGTAGTTCTTCCCCACCCCACCGTTCCGTTGTTCTTCATAGTCATGGGGAGTGACGAAGCAAAGGGACATTTCCGATGTTTCCTTTGTCAACGTAGATTTATAAACACCCCCACCCCTCGATTCCGCTGAACTCCACGTCGAAGGTGGGTCGACGAAAATACGACGTCGACGAACGACCGGGAGCCGAATATCATTCATCGACTATATCGGTGAAATAGTCGATTTAGTCTAGTTTACGGATGTTGTTGTGATGATATCGACTTGAATCTTCCCATTCTAGAAACCCCATCTTCCCCCACCCCACCGTTCGTTCCTCACTCAGCGGAATCGAGGGGTGGGGGTGTTATTTAAGCAATCGGAACAGAAGAAACACCGGAATCAGAGGAACGGCTGGTTTACCGTGTCTTTTCCTCGACACCGTTCCCGACGTATCACACGAGAACGGGTGGCTCGGGTAGGCTATGTCCGTTTTCCACCATTCAGATGAAACTCAGGAATCAAAGGAACGGGTGGTTCGGAAGGGTTATGCCACTCCTCCGTTTGCGATGGAATAATGGGTTCATTCGAATTTGTTCGCGAACATTCTCCGTACAAAAATCGTGAAGCACTGTTGGACGATTACACGCCCGACACGCTGGTGGGACGGGATTCCGAGTTGGAAGAATATCACGGTGCGCTCCAACCCGCGATTTACGGGGAACAACCGGACAACATCTTCCTCTACGGGAAAGCCGGTGTGGGGAAAACCGCCGCAACGCGATTCTTGCTGAACAAACTGGAGAACAACGCCGACGAGTACGACGACCTCGACATCTTCACCGAACTGGTCAACTGCGACGGTCTCAACTCCAGTTATCGCGTGGCGAGCCACCTCGTGAATACTCTTCGGGACCCCGCGAACCGAATCAGCGAGACCGGCTATTCGCGCTCGCAGGTGTACGAACTCATGTGGGACGAACTCGACAGCCACGGCGGAATCATCCTCCTCGTACTGGACGAAATCGACCACTTGAAGGACGACAGCATCCTCTATCAACTCTCGCGTGCACGCGAAAACGGCAACCTTACCGAAGCCCGGATCGGCCTCATCGGAATCAGCAACGACCTCACGTTCCGTGACGGACTCTCACCGAAAGTCCGTTCCTCGCTCTGTGAGCGGTCCATCTCCTTTTCGACCTACGACGCGAACGAGCTCCGCGCGGTCCTCGACCAGCGCCGGGAAGTCGCGTTCAAGGACGACGTGCTGACCGACGACGTGATCCCCCTCTGTGCGGCGTTCGGCGCACAGGAATCCGGCGACGCGCGAAAGGCACTCGACTTGCTTCTGAAGGCGGGCGACCTCGCTCGCGAGGAAAACGCCGCTCGCGTGTCGGAAGAACACGTTCGACGCGGTCGCGACCTGCTCGAACGCGAGCAGGTCGCTCGTGGTATCGCCGATTTGAACGATCACGAGCGACTGGTCGTCTACGCGCTCGCGACGCTCGAAGCGGAAGGTGAGACGCCCGCCCGTTCCCGGGAGATTTACTCCCGATACAAGGCGCTCTCGGTGACCGCCCAGCGCGAAGCCCTGACCGCTCGCTGGCTTCGCGAGCACCTGGACGACCTCGCGATGCTCGGAATCCTCTCGGTTTCGGAGATCAACGAAGGTTCCGCGGGTGGAAAGTATCGCGAATACGCGCTTCAGCAGGACCTCGCGGTCGTGTTGGACGCGCTGGAAGAAACCCTCGAAGCGATGGGGGTTCACACGAGCGTCAAGGGCTACGTATAACGGACGATACCCGAGCCTTCAGACGTACTCTTCAATTTCGGCCTCTACCGACGCAGCTTTTTCTTCTATCGATTTCCGCTCGAAGTACGCCACCTCGACGACGACGACGACGATCGTAATGATGGCGACCGTCCAGAACACCGAGTTCTCCGCCGTGTAGAGGTGCCAGACCAGTGCGACGATGGTCGCTATCGCGCCGACGGTCCCGATGGCGGGAACGATTGCCGTCTTCAGGTCGTCGCTGCTCCGATTTTTCAGCGCCAGATAGCTCGCGGCCCCGAAGATGGTGATGAATGCGAGGGATGCGAACGACGATATCCCGTTGAGACTCCCGACGACGGTGAACGCCGCCGTCAGCGTCCCGAGAATGACCAACGCTCGAACCGGTTCGCCGCCGCCGTTGGCACCGATCTGTGCGGGAAGATAGTCCTCGGTTACCATCTCGCTGAGGAGGCGCGAGGAACTGAACAGCGTCGCGTTGATGGCGCTCCCGGTCGAGAACAGCGCGGCGATCGAGATGAGAACGAATCCGATCTGCCCGAGGAACGGCCTCGCAGCCACTGCCAGCGCTGTTTCCGCGTTTTGCTTGATGACGTGTGGGGGCACGAGGTTCGTCGTGACGATGGCGACGATGATGTAAATCGCCGTTACGCCGACGATGGAGATGTAGATCGCCTTTCGTATCGTCTCGGCCGGATCCTTGATGCTGTCACGGTCGAACAACAGCAGTTCCCAGCCTTCGAACGCGACGAACGAGAGCGCCGCCGCGATGACCGGACCGACGCCGAGTTTCGCGAACCCGGTGTGGAGCTTTCCATTTTTGTATCCGTAATAGAGACCACCGAAGCCGAACAACAGCAGTATGAGTACTTTCAACCCGACGAGCACGTCTTCCGTTCGGCCGGACGCGTGTGCGCCGAGCACGTTCAGACCGACGAACAGGACGATGACGAGTCCGGAGACGAACGGCCGTGCCGGAATACCCGCGATCCTCGTGAGGCCGACGAGTTCGGTGAAGTAGCCGCCGAACGCGTAGGAGTACATCGCCATCGTGCCGATGTAGCCGACGATAAAGGTCCATCCCGTCATCCCCGCCAGTTTCGTACTTCCGGTGAACCGCTCGATGTAGGTGAGCGGCCCACCACCGTCGTTCGAGAGTTTGCCCAAACGAACGAACGAGTAGCCCGCGGCCATCGCGATGATCCCCGCGACGATAAACGCGAGCCATGCCAGTGTGTCCGCAGCGGCCGCTACGACGCCGAGAACGGCGAAAATACCGCCACCAACCATCCCACCCACCGCCATCGAAATCGATTCGGTCAACCCGATCTTTTCGGACGCCATATATCACCACCGGCGTTCCAGCATATCAATAGTACCGAAAACCTGTCGATTAAATCACCAGAGGGGGCGGACAAATAGTCGATGACTCCCGGTCGTCCGAACGGGGCGGATACCCACACCGACCGATTTTCGCTGGATGGGAACCGTGGGGTAATCGCACCCTTATCCGGTCGATATTCGGTTGTCGTGATTACCGTCACGAAACGATGGCCCGTCGTTCGCGTGCCGCCGTTTCACGATACGAACGATAGTCGTCGTTTATTGGCTCTCGCCAATCGTTTGTGGGCATGTCTCGCGACAGATCGATCAGCCAGACACGACGACAGTTCTTGACGATGACAGGCGGTACGCTCGTCGGTATGACGGCCGTGGGGGCCGCTCAGCAGAACGGACATCGAATGGACGAATCGTTCCAACTGGGTGGGCGCGTTCAAGGGTGGCAGGGGAGAGCCCCGAACTCCATCAAAGGGCAGAAGAACCCGACGCTGAAGCTCCAGACCGGACAGGTGTATCAGGTGACGTGGACGAACATGGACGGCCAACCGCACGATTTCGCCCTCCAGGATTCCAACGGGAACAACCTCAAAGTCATCTATCCGAACGTACGGACGAACGAGAACGGCGGTGGGGGCGACAGTATGGGGAACGGCGGCGGAAACATGGGTAGCGGCAGCACAAAACCGCCGAAAAACGCCATCAGCAAGACGAAAATCGTTCAGAAGAAGGGCGCGACGCAGACTCTCCGGTTCGTCGCCACGAGCGAGATAGAGAAGTACTACTGCACCGTCCACCCGACGACGATGGTCGGGAAGGTACGGACGAGCGGCAAAGGTGGTTCGGGTGGAAGCGGCGACCATAGCGGTCACAACGGGGACCACATGGGTGGAAACGGTCACGATGGCGACCACAGTGGCGGAAGCGGTCACAACGGAGACCACATGGGTGGAAACGGTGACCATAGCGGGAACGATGGAGGTCACATGGGAGACGGTCACAACGGTGGGAGCAACACCGACCACGACGGCGACGGAAACTAACGACGTCCCTCGATTTTTTTCGACTCGTCGTACTGGCAACCAGAACTATCGGACATCCCCTCGAACGATGTGCATGAACGCGAAGACCGGGTACGTTACCCAAACCGGCATGGAGTACGAGGAGGCGTTCGACATCGCAAGTGACCTCGATTTCGACTACGTGTAGTTAATGATGGACGGCACGCTCTCGGTCGAAATGTTCACCCTCGACTACGGCTACATGGGGACGAGCAAGACGTATCTGGACGAACTGCTGTAGGCGCTGTGTCGCACCGAACAGTTGCTTTCCATCGGAAGGACCGAAATCGCCGTTTCGACGGACGTGACGTTCTGGTATTCTTTCATGTAGTGTCCGACGTCGGAAGTAAATCCTTTCCTACTAGCCCGTCCACGAAAAACCATGTCGAACTCATCGACGCCACGGATTCTCGTCTCCGGCGAGACGCTTATCGATTTCCTCCCCGAACGATCCGGCCCGCTCTCGGAGGTACCGACGTTCGAGCGCCGTCCGGGTGGTGCGCCCGCGAACGTCGCGGTGGCACTCTCCCGACTGAACGAGACGCCGTGGTTCTGGACGCGAATCGCCTGCGACCCGTTCGGCGACTACCTCTCGAAGGTGCTCGATGTGGACCTTCCGGATCGGTTCGTGGAGCGCGACGCGGACGCGAAGACGACGCTGGCGTTCGTTACCCACGACGAGACGAACGACCGGGCGTTCACCTTCTACCGCGACGAGACGGCTGACACGCGACTGCAACCCGGTGGGGTGTCGGACGAGGCGCTCGCCGAGGTCGATTGGGTGTACGTCGGCGGCGTGATGCTGGCGAGCGATCCGGCGCGAACCGCGACGTTCGACCTCGCCGAACGCGCCAACGAGGCGGACTGTTCGGTGATCTTCGACCCGAACGCGCGTCCGGAACTCTGGTCCGAGGGCGGCGGCGCGGACGAAGGGGTCGAATTTGCTGAGGCCGTGGACGAAATGCTGTCCCTCGTGGACGTCGTGAAGGCGACGCCTGAGGACCTCGAAATGGCTGGATTCGACGGCGAGGATGCGGCCTCGCTCGCGGCGAGCGTCTGCGAGGCGGGGCCACACACGTGCCTCCTCACGCTCGGTGGGGACGGTGCCCACGCCCACGCGAGCGACGATGCACCGTGGGAGGCGGGGTCCGCGACTCACGGGGGCTACGACGTGTCAGTCGTCGACACGACCGGCGCTGGGGACGCCTTTACCGCCGGGGCGCTCGCGGCGCTGGCCGACGACGAATCGGGCGGTTCGCTCGACGCGGTCCTCGAATTCGCCAACGCCGTGGCCGCCCTGACGACCACCGAACCCGGCGCGATGACGGCGCTGCCCGATCGCGCCGCAGTCGCCGAATTACGAGAATCGTAATCAAAACGGCGGGATTCGTAACGTCACTTTTAAGCATCCTTCGGAAAATCGGAGAGTAGAGTACGTTCAACGAGCTATGAGTGACAGCACAGGCGAGACGACCGGGGATTCGGCGCTCGAAGAGGCGTCGTTCGTGGAGTATGGTATCGAAGAGAAACCGCCGCTGGGGGAATCGGTCCTGCTGGG
The DNA here is from genome assembly GCF_024136965.1 of Haladaptatus sp. AB618. Taxonomy (NCBI): domain Archaea; kingdom Methanobacteriati; phylum Methanobacteriota; class Halobacteria; order Halobacteriales; family Haladaptataceae; genus Haladaptatus; species Haladaptatus sp. AB618. The sequence continues at coordinate 52,722 of NZ_JAMYJX010000009.1, forward strand.
ATTCCAGCACTATCTGACGATGATCGGGGCGAACATCGCGGTGCCGCTGGCGCTGGCTGGCGCGATGAAGATGCCGCCAGCACAGACGGCCCAGTTCATCGGGACGTTCTTCGTCGTCTCCGGAATCGCGACGTTGGCCCAGACGACGTTCGGCAATCGCTACCCCATCGTGCAGGGAGCGACGTTCTCGATGCTCGCACCCGCGCTCGCCATCATCGGCGTCATCGGCGCGGGGTGGCGCGTAACCCTGCTCGAACTGCAGGGCGCAGTCATCGCGGCCAGTGCGGTCGAGGTGTTGGTCGGCTATCTCGGCTTGATGGGTCGACTGAAAAAGCACCTCTCGCCGGTCGTCATCGCGCCGACCATCGCGCTCATCGGTCTGTCGCTGTTCAGCGTTCCACAGATCACCGCTTCCAACCAGAACTGGTTGCTCGTCGGTCTCACGCTCGGCCTCATCGTCCTCTTCTCGCAGTATCTCGACAACCATCGCGCGTTCCGCCTGTTTCCCGTCCTCCTCGGCGTCATCACGGCGTGGGCAATCGCGTTCGTGCTCTCGTACACGGGCGTCTACACGCCGTCGAATCCCGGCTACGTGGACTACATGAGCGTCGTTCACGCCAACCTCTTCCAGCCGGTTATGCCCCTCCAGTGGGGGATGCCGCGCTTCACGCTTCCGTACATCGTCGGCATGTTCGCGGGTGTCGTCGCCTCCATGATCGAGAGCTTCGGCGACTATCACGCCGTGGCCCGCCTGTCGGGCGTCGGCGCGCCGAGCAAGAAGCGCATCGACCACGGTATCGGAATGGAAGGTCTCGCCAGCGTCTTCGCCGGACTCATGGGTACCGGCAACGGTTCGACCTCCTACTCCGAGAACATCGGCGCGATCGGCCTGACTGGCGTCGCCTCGCGCTACGTCGTCCAGATCGGTGCCGTCGTCATGCTCATCGTCGGGTTCGTCGGCTACTTCGGCCAACTCGTGGCGACGATTCCGAGCCCCATCGTCGGCGGCCTGTTCATCGCCATGTTCGGCCAGATTTCGGCCGTCGGGCTCTCGAACCTGAAGTACGTCGATCTCGATTCCTCGCGTAATCTCTTCATCGTCGGTCTCGCTACGTTCTCGGGGCTCGCCATCCCGGCGTACATCGGGAACATCGACGCTGCGGCATTCCAGCAGGGAATGCAGGGCGTGTCAGTGCTCGGCCCCGCTCTCGGGACCGACATCGTCTCGAACACGCTATACGTTGTCCTCGGAACGGGGATGGCCGTCGGCGGTCTCGTCGCGTTCGTGCTCGACAACACGGTCGAGGGAACCCGCGAGGAACGCGGCCTCGAAGCGTGGGAGTCCATCACGGAGGACGAGGGCGACTTCAAGAGCGCGTTGGAGCGGTTCGAATCGAAATCAGGTTCCGACTCGACACGGGCCGACTGAACCGTCGAATCAACACGCTCGACGCGACCGATTGAACGACGGAAACGATCGATCCGGCCCACAACCTTTTATTCTGACGAATCGTGAGTAGGGGTAGCACCCATCACGGGTGAAACCCATGACGACGAACGAATCGGAGTCCACGACGGAATCGTCCCCACGCGGATCGTCCACCGCAGAATCAACCCCGAAGTCGGAAGTCGAAACGCTCCGTGAAGAACTCGAAGCGACGAAGGACCGCCTGCGTATCGTCGAACAGAACGTCAAGTGGATGGCTCAACACCAAGCCGTCGAAACCGGAAAGAGCGTCTGTCCGTCCTGTAATTCGAACGGGTCGCTGCGAGTCGAACGAACCGCGACAGGCAAGAAAACGGTCTCGTGTCGCAACTGTGGTGATCGGCTCATCTGACGACGATACGACGCGTCCGCGGTCCGTCGCAATCCACAAAGAGGATGGACTGCCACGTCCCGAGCAGCAACTCGCCGTCTTCGACGGGCACGGTGACGTGTTCTCCGAGCAACATCGAGCGGAGATGGGCGTCGGCGTTCCCGTCCAACTGGTCGTGACTATAGTCGTCACCCCGAGGGACGAGGCGTGACAGGAGGGTTTTGAAGTCCGAGCGGAGTCGGCGCTCGTTTTCGTTGACGACCACGCCAGCGGTCGTATGGGGGACGAAGACGGTACACGTCGTTTCGGTGTTCTCGGCGTGTTCGGCCACTCGATCCGTGATGTCGATGATGTCCACGTGCTTCGAAGTGGTAACCTCGAATTCCATGGCTCGGTTTCGACGTTCGATCATAAAACGCTTCGCTGAACGACGGTAAAAAAGAGGGGGCGCTGCGGCCGTCGAACGGGCGCTTCGAACGCTGTCGGTGTGTTCACTGGTCACAAACAAAACATATCTTGATCGAAAGGTACTTTGGCTGGTTTGTTATTCGTGGCAATATATGTTGGATGATGTGTCTAGAAGACAATATATTCGTCTCGCGGGAGGTTCCCTTCCCGCAATCAGCGGTCTCGCTGGTTGTCTCGGTGGGGAACTGAACCAGCAACCGATCCGCGTCGGTGCACTCCTTCCGCTTTCGGCCTCGGGCGCTTTCGGTACGGTGGCGAAACACCACCGTCGCGCCATCGAGGCGGCGGTCGCGGATATCAACGATGCTGGCGGGCCGCTCGACCGGAAACTCGATCTCACGGTCGGTGACAGCGAACTCGACCAGTCGGCCGCAAAGACGGCGTTCGACTCGTTCGTGGACGACGACGTCGTCGGATTCGTCGGCCCCGTCACCACGGATATCTCGATGTCCCTCGCCGACGACCTCACCCGGGAGCGGATTATCGCCATCAGTCCGTCGAGCACGTATCCGGACCTCGCGACTGCGGCCGTACGGGACGGAACGAAGTACTTCGCTCGGACCGCCGCCAACGACGTCCAACAGGCGCGCGTGATGGCGAAGATACTCGACGACGACCACTACGTGGCCGCCGATACCGTCGCCATCGCGCACGCCGACAACGATTTCGGGACGGGGCTTGCGACGGCCATCGACGAGCGCATCTCCGGCGAGACGGTCGCGACCGTTCCGTTCACACCCGGAAAGGACGACTACTCGAAGCGGGTCGAGACGGTCGTCCAGTCCGAGGCCGACGCCGTCGCGTTCGTCAGCGAACCCGGTAATACGGCGATGCTCGAACAGCTAATCAGCTACCCGTATTACGGCGAGTCCGTCCTCAGCGAGGGACTCATCCCGGAGAACGTTCCGCTGTACATGAACAACATGTACAGCGCGTCGGTCGCAACCGAGCGGACGTCGAGTTCCATCGAACTGTCACAAAAACTCGACGATATCACACCGCTCGCACCCTACACGCAACACGCCTACGACGCCGCGTTCCTTCTCGGCCTCGCGATAGAACAAGCGGGAGAGGCGGATGCGACCGCCATTAGCGACTCCCTCGTTTCCGTTTCCGGCGGGGTCGGGCAGACCGTCACCGTCGGCGAGTTCGAGCGGGCGAAGACGATCATCTCCGCGGGCCGAGCGGTGAACTATCGGGGCGCGTCGGGACCGGTCGATCTGAACGACGACCTCGAACCGCTGGACTCGTACGTGATCGAACGCGTGACCGATTTCGAACTCGATGAACTGGAACTACTGCGTGCGTGGGTTTTCGAGGAGGAGTCGACGGAATGACCGACTCCGACCCCTCGCGCCGAAAACGGGTTTCGGCGCGCCTACGACGGGTCGTGCCGTTCAGAATCCGTCGAAGCTACGCGGCGCGGTTCGGTGCGGTGTTGTTCGCCATCCTCGTCCTCATCGCCGCCAGCGGGGCCTACATCCACTTCGATACGAAAAGCCTCGTGGCGGGCCAAACGGACAAGGATATACGAAACGCCGCGCAAATCGAAGCCGACTCGCTCGACGCGTGGGTTTCGAAGAAACGCTCGACCGACCGTTTCCTCGCCTCGGTGATCGGCAAGGAGACGTCGAACACCGACCGACAGACGTTCATCGAAAAGCAGTTGGTGGACATGCCGTCCGATGTCCAAGCGATCCATTACTTCGATCGGAACGGCACCGTACTGGCGAGCACCGACGAGCAGTTGGTCGGGACGCGAGTCGGCGTCTCGGACGCGGTGTGGGCGAACCAGTCGCTCATGTTTCCGACGCGGGACACGGTCCGCATCACGTCGCCGTACGAGGCGAACGGCGAACCGGTGACCTCGTTCGTGACACCGACTACGGATTCGTCCCGTCTGGTTATCCTCACGGTGTCCCTGTCGGAACGCTCTCACCTTCTCTCGTCGCCCACGACGACCGGTGACGTGACCATCGTCAACGGGCAGGGGACGGTCCTCCTCGACAACCGAAACGTCGGGCTGATGAACTCGTCCCCGGGCGTGTTCGATTCGGCCATCGAGAACGGGTTGGCCGGTCACAGCGACATTCAACATGTGTCCACCAACGGATCATCGTCGGTGATGGCCTACACGCCGGTTATCGGCACGGATTGGGTGTTGCTGTATCACGTACCCAAGAGAACCGCGTTCGCACTCCAGACCCACGTCACGAAGAATATCGGGATTCTGGTGTTGATGGCGATCCTCTCGCTGTTGGCGGTCGGTCTCACTATCGGTCGCGGGACGGCGAAATCCCTCGAATCCGTCTCCGAAACGGCCGACAAAATCGCGGCGGGCGAACTCGACGCCGACCCGCCAGAGACGAACCGGGAGGACGAGATGGGGCAGTTGTACGGATCGTTCGAGTCGATGCACGGCTATCTGAACACGGTCGCGGATCAAGCCGACGCGCTCGCACGACAGGAGTTCGACGCGCCGGTGTTGGACGAATCGGTTCCCGGCGCGTTCGGCGAGACGCTCGAACGGATGCGCGACGACTTGCGGACGATGGTCACCGACCTCGAACGCTCCCGCGCCGAAGCGGAGGAGGCGAAAGCGGACGCCGAGGCGGCCCAAGCGGATGCCGAAAAAGCGCAGACCGAGGCGGAAGCCGCACAGGCGGATGCGGAACGGCTCAACGCGGCGCTCGACCGGAAAGCCGTCGAGTTCAGCGACGTGATGGAAGCGGCCGCCGACGGCGACCTCACCCGGCGGATGTCGACCGAGAGTCCCACCCAGTCGATGACCGACATCGCGGAGGGATTCAACGAGATGATCGACGAACTCGAAGCGACGATTCGTAGCGTCAACGAGTTCGCCGAGGACGTCGCGGCCGCGAGTCAGGAGGTGACCGCGAGCACCAACGAAATCGAGCGGGCGAGCGAGCAGGTGACGGAATCGACGCAGATGATGTCGGACGGGGCAGTCGAACAGTCCGACCGCCTCGAACGGACGTCCGGGGAGATGGCCGAACTGTCGGCGACAATCGAGGAGGTCGCCGCGTCCGCCGAACAGGTGGCACAGTCGGCCCGGCGGACCGAGGCGCTCGGGCAGGACGGTCGCGAGGCGGCATCCGACGCCATCGGAAAGATGTCCGTTATCGAATCCGGAACGAACGAAGTGGTCGATGGGATGGAAGAACTGGCGGTCGAAATCGACCGTATCAGCGACATCGTGGACCTCATCCGTTCCATCGCCGACCAGACGAACATGCTCGCGCTGAACGCCAACATAGAAGCGGCGAACGCCGACGGCGATACGGAAGGGTTCGAAGTCGTCGCAAACGAGGTCAAGGAATTGGCGAACGAGACGAAGGAGGCGGTCGTCGATATCGAACGGCGAATCAACACGGTGAGCGAGCAGGCGAACGTGACCGTCGAAAACGTACAGGAAACCCGTGAGGCGGTGGTCGACGGGTCCGATACCGTTCGCGAGGCACAGGAGTCGTTGCAGTCCATCGTCTCCAAGGTGGAGGAGACGACCGGCGGCATCGCCGAGATAAACCACGTTACGGACGAGCAGGCGACGACGACGGAGGAGGTCGTCGCCGCCGTCGACGACGTGACGCGAATCAGCGACGAGACCGCCGCCGAAGCCGAGGACGTGGCGGCCGCCGCCGAGGAACAGACCGCCTCCGTCAGCGAAGTGGCGAGGAGCGCCGAAGCGCTCGCCGAACAGGCCGAAGCACTCGCCGCGACGGTCGATGACTTCACCGTGAGTTACGGCGGCGACTCGACGAACTGAGAACGTTTCCGCCACCATCACCGATTTATCCCGTCGAAAAGACCTACCGCGCATGCACCAGCGAGCGAAGGAGTTCGAAACGCGCGCCGAGGAGCGCTACGGGTTCGACGTGGACGTCCACGAGTTTCCCGAGGGGACGAAAACCGCGGAAGACGCCGCCGACGCGATCGGTTGTGACGTCGCACAGATCGCCAGCAGCCTCGTCTTTCGTGCCGATGGCGACCTCATCGTCGCCGTGACCAGCGGTGCGAACCGCGTGAGCGAGGAGAAGTTGGCCGCGTTGCTCGACGTCCCCGCGTCGGCGGTCGGGATGGCCGACGCCGAGGCGATACGGGAGGCGGTTGGCTGGTCCATCGGCGGCGTTCCGCCGTTCTGCCACGACGCCGGTGTCCCCGTCTATCTGGACGAGACCCTGACCGACTTCGAAACCGTTTGGGCCGCCGCGGGGACGCCGAAAGCCGTCTTTCCGATCACGCCCGAGGAACTGAAAACGTATGCTGAGGCGACGGTCGCCGACGTGAGCGAGTAGGGTCGGGCGAAAGTACAAATTCCCTTGAACTCTTACTTTCTGCCATGACACTTCTCGAAACGGTGGTGGTGTTGGTCGTGGACGTCACCCTCGGGGTCTGGCTCGGAGGGACGGTCTTTTTCTCGTTCATCGGCGCGCCGACGACGTTCGACGTGCTCGACGACGGTGCCGAAGACGTCGTCACCACCCTGTTTTCGAGATACCAGACCTTCGGTTCGATACTCGGTTTTACCGCGATCAATCTGGTCGTTATCGCACAGAGCGAGGCGATGCTCGATTCGACGTCCTCGTTGTTTATCTCCCCCTTCTTGCTCGTGGCGCTGTTCGTGACAATCTACGCACAGATCGTCCTCGTTCCGAAGATGAGACGCGCCGACGGCGGATTTTTCCACTACCACCGCCGGTCGATTTTCCTGAACAGTGTGAGTATGCTCTCGCTCGTTGGCGGACTCGTCTGTTCGCACTTTTGAACGACTCGGACGGAACCGCCGGTACTCGCTCGGCCTCCAAAGCTAAGGGCGTTCCCGGTGAACTCGTTCGAGAATCATGACGGACAAACTCGACGTTCGTGCGTTCGCGGTGGGTGGCGGGGTGATGTGGTCACTGTACGTGATGCTGGACGCGTGGATCGCACGGTTCGGATGGGGTGACGAAACGGTCGAGACGCTTTCCTCGCTGTACATCGGTTATCGACCGACTTTCCTCGGGGGACTCGTCGGCGCAGCGTGGGGGTTCATGGACGGCGCGCTCGCGGGAGCCATCGTTGCGACGGTGTACAACGCCCTCGCCCGCGAAGAAGAACCTTGATTGAGTAGTCGTCCCAACCCTCGGCTATGAGCCTTCTCGGAACCGGACTCCTCGTCGTCGCGGACGCGGCGCTGGGGATTTGGCTCGGGAGCATCGTCTTTTTCTCGTTCATCGGCGCGCCGACCACGTTCGACGTGCTCGACGACGACGCCGGGAAGGTCGTCAACGCCATCTTCCCGAAATACTACGCCTTCGGGCTTGGACTGGGATTCGTCGCGTTTGGCGCGGCCGTCATCGGGAACGCGACGGGCGCGTTCGACGGCCTCGTCGCCGCCGTCCTCGCCATCGTCGGTGTCGTTCTGAACGGCTACGCCCGCTGGGTGCTCATCCCGAAAATGGAAGCGGCGGGCGACGACGCCTTCGCACAGTACCACAAGCAGTCCATCGTCCTGAACGGCGTCACGATGCTCGCCGTGGCGGGCGGCATCGTCGCAATCGTGGCCGCGACGGTCTGACCTCGATACGATGAAAGGAACCTACACGCTGTTGGTCGAACTCGCCGCCCCCGTAGAGGTGGAGTTCGGCGCGAAAGGCACCCGGAAACTCGACTCGGGATGGTACGCCTACACGGGAAGCGCCTTCGGACAGGGTGGCTTCTCGCGTATCGCTCGTCACGGGCGGGTCGCGTCGGGCGAAAACGACGCTCGTCACTGGCACATCGATTATTTGCTTGGGCACGATGGGTCGGCATTGGTGGATGATGTTCGGACGGAGGGCGAGGACGTGGAGTGTGCAGTTGCGAGGGAATTGGGTGAAGAGGTCGAAGCGGTTTCGGGAATCGGGGCTTCGGATTGTGACTGTGATACGCATCTGCATTTTTCGAATGAGAGGGAGCGGCTTGAAGTGGTTGTTCGACGGGCGCACTCAGACTAACGATGTGGATATTAATTAGCAGAAAGTACTCGATGAATGAATAAGATTAGGAAAGGCGTTTACTGTAGCGAGGAATTGTAGAGCTACACCCAACACCAAAATAGTAATTCCGAGAATACCGTCAACAGTATTCTCTACGAGTGAATCAATTTTTTCTCTTGAAAATCCTACTTTCGTGGCGGTCTCTGCGGCAATACTGTATGTTCCTTTTAACAATCCTCTGCCTAAAATAACTGCTCCAATTACGTCCAGACCGAGACCATATGTTTGGTTAGGGAGTGTCCCACATGAGAATAAGTCTACAACAAATATAGTCAGCAAAACTACACCAATCCATCCAAATACATATTCGAAACTGCGAACCGCAAATACCTCTAAAAAATCTTCTTCAGCATAGTCTATTGCATCACCATTAACTTCGTCAGAGCTAAATTCAGACTGCACATTTAATAATTGAATTAATTTCTTTCCTATCGGACTTGCCATCAAAGACCAGATTTCAAATAATCCTCCATCGTAGATCGTAAGCACAACATCTATCATTCACTCAGAAGACAATAATTTTATGATGAATGCAAAGATATATTTTAAATAATACATTTACCCAAGTTTTTCAACCGAATCTACCAAAGCAGAATCCGGGACACTAGTTTTAATCCCGCTCTCGACGAACCTTCAGGACGATGGGTGATACCGTACTCACAGACCTTTTCGCGCCGTCTCGTGTCGCCGTCGTGGGAGCCACCGAGAGCGAGGGCTCCATCGGTCGCGCAATCGTGACCAACCTCCGCGACGAGTTCGACGGCGAGACGGTGCCCGTGAATCCGAACTACGATTCGGTGTTCGGACTGGACTGCTACCCGGACCTCGCGTCCGCGCCGGACATCGACCTCGCGGTCGTGGTCGTCCCGCCGCACGTCGCGGTGGATGTGGTTCGCGGGGCGGGCGAAGCCGGAATCAAAAACGTCGTGGTCATCACCGCCGGGTTCGGCGAAACCGGGAGCGAGGGAGCGTCGCGGGAGCGCGAGTTACAGGAGATTGCGGACGAATACGACCTGAACCTCGTCGGCCCGAACAGCCTCGGGGTGATGAGCACGCCGGTCGGCATGAACGCGACGTTCGGCCCGGAGAACGCGCTCACGGGGTCGATGTCCTTCATGAGCCAGTCGGGGGCGTTCATCACGGCGGTTCTCGACTGGGCCAACGACGAGGGACTCGGCTTCAAGGACGTGGTGTCGCTCGGCAACAAGGCCGTGCTGAGCGAGACGGACTTCATCCGCGCGTGGGGCGAGGACCCTGAAACGGACGTGATACTGGGTTACCTCGAAGGCGTCGAGGACGGTGCGACGTTCATCGAAACGGCCCGCGAGGTCACCCAAACTACTCCGATCGTGATGGTGAAATCCGGGCGCACCGACGCCGGGGCGCAGGCCGTCTCCTCGCACACCGGCACGCTGGCCGGGAGCGACCGGGCGTACGAGGCCGGACTCGAACAGGCGGGCGTCCTGCGGGTCGATTCGGTCCAAGGGCTGTTCGACTTCTCCCAGATTCTGGCGGGCCAGCCCCTGCCCGAACGGGATGACGTGGCGATCATCACGAACGCGGGCGGACCGGGGGTGATGACCACCGACGCGGTGGGCGATTCGACCCTCTCGCTGGCGTCGTTCACGGATGAAACACTGGATGCGCTCGCCGAGGCGTTACCCGAGGAGGCGAACATCTACAACCCGATCGACGCCATCGGTGACGCCGGTCTCGACCGCTTCCGCGAGGCCATCGACATCGCGCTCGGCGACGAGAACGTCGGGACTGCGGTCGTGCTCGCCGCGCCGACGGCCGTCATCGACTACGGCGAACTCGCCGAGGTCACCGTCGAACTGCAGGAGAAACACGGCAAGCCGGTCGCTGCGGCGCTGATGGGCGGCGAACGGACGGAAGCCGCGGCGGACGTCCTCCACGAGGGCGGGATTCCGAACTACTTCGACCCGGCCCGCGCGGTCCGGAGTCTGGACGCGCTCACCACGTACCGCGACATCAGCGAGCGCGAGTACGAGGCACCGACGACCTTCGACGTGAACCGAGAACGCGCCGAGGAGATTCTCCTTCGGGCGAAGGAACGCGGCGACAACCGCCTCGGCGTGGAGGCGATGGGGTTGCTCGACGCGTACGGCATCCCGACGCCCGAAGGCGTCATCGCGGATTCGCCGGGGGAGGCCGCAACTGCCGCGATGGACATCGAGGGGGACGTCGTGATGAAGATAGTCAGTCCCGACATCCTGCACAAATCCGACATCGGCGGGGTGAAAGTCGGCGTCGCGGACGACGAGGTGGAGGACGCCTACGAGGACCTCGTGACACGGGCCAGAAACTACCAACCCGACGCGACGATTCTCGGCGTGCAGGTGCAGGCGATGGTTGACCTCGATTCGGGGACCGAAACCATCATCGGGATGAACCGCGACCCGCAGTTCGGTCCGTTGTTGCTGTTCGGACTGGGCGGCATCTTCGTGGAGATAATCGAGGACACCACCTTCCGCGTCGCGCCGATCAGCGAGCGCGAGGCGAGCGAGATGGTGAACGACATCGAGGCCGCACCGCTCCTGAGGGGTGCGCGGGGACGCGAACCGGCCGACATCGACGCCGTCGTCGAGTGCGTGCAACGGCTCTCGCAACTCGTGACCGACTTCCCCGCGATTCTGGAACTGGACGTGAATCCACTCGTCGCCACCCCGGACGGCGCGCGAGCGATCGACATTCGACTGACCGTGGATACGGACGAACTATGAACACGATACTCGTCACCGCAACCGAAGAAAGTACAGGCAAGACCGCCGTCGCCCTCGCGCTGGCACGACTCGCACAGGAACGCGGGCTGTCGGTGGGCTACATGAAACCGAAGGGGACCCGCCTCCAGAGCAACGTCGGCAAGACGCTGGACGAGGACCCGATGCTGGCCCGCGAACTGCTCGGCCTCGACGCCGAGGTACACGAGATGGAACCCGTCGTCTACTCGCCGACGTTCATCGAGGGGGCGATTCGCGGCCGCGAATCGCCGGACGAACTCCGCGAGGAGATTCGAACGAACTTCGACTCGATAGCCGAGGGCCACGACGTGATGATCGTCGAAGGCGGCGGCGACCTCACGACCGGCGGCATCGTCGGTCTCACCGATCCGGAAGTCGCGGAACTGCTCGACGCGGAGGTTCTCCTCCTCTCCGGCTACGAAACACCGGCCGACGTGGACGAGTTGCTCGCCGCCGTGGACGACATCGGCGACCGACTCGCGGGTGTGCTGTTCAACGCGGTGTCGAATACGAACTTCGACCCGCTCGATACGGACGTCGTCCCGTTCCTCGAAGGGAGGGGAATTTCGGTGCTCGGCGTCGTCCCGCGCCAGCAGGACCTTGCCGGAATCACGGTCGGCGACCTCGCCGAGGAACTCAACGCCGAGGTGCTCACGCGGGCGGACACCGACGAGTTCGTCGAACGGTTCCTCGTCGGCGCGATGAGCGGCGACAAGGCGCTTCGTTACCTCCGCCGGACGCGTGACGCCGCCCTCGTGACGGGCGGCGACCGTCCCGACTTGCAAACCGTCGCGCTCGAAGCGCCCGGCGTGAAGTGTCTCATCCTGACGGGCGGATTCCGTCCGCCGGGTGCCGTCATCGGCAAGGCGGAGGAGAAGGGCGTTCCGATCATGCTCGTGCAGGCCGACACGCTGACGACCATCGACCGCGCCGAGGACGTGATTCGGAGCGGACGCACTCGAAACGAGGAGACGGTCGAGCGGATGGGCGAACTGCTCCACGACCACGCCGACGTGGGCGCGCTTCTCGACGGTGAAGGGAGCGACGAGGAGTAAACGAGATGCCCGACGCCGACACCGACGCCGAAGAGCCCGACGATTCCATCACGACCGAGGAAACGAGCGTCGTGGTCGTCGGTGCCGGACCGGGCGGTTGCGTGTTGAGCTATCTGCTCGCCAGAAGCGGCGTCGAGGTGGTTCTGCTGGAACGCCACGCGGACCTCGACCGCGAGTTTCGGGGCTACTTCTTCCAACCGCTCGCGGTGAAGTTGTTCGCGGAGATGGGCGTGTTGGACGACGTGTTGGCGCTCGACCACGACGAGGTGCAACGGCCGGAGATAACCGTCTTCGAGCGGTCATACGAGTTCGTGGACCTCTCGCGTCTGCCGAAACCGTACGACTACGGCCTGCTGATGGAGCAACCGGCGTTGCTTCGCCTGCTCATCGACCGGGCCGACGAGTTCGAGAACTTCGAATTTCGTCACTCGACCGGCGTCACCGACCTCGTTCGTGAGGGCGGGCAGGTCGTCGGCGTGACGGCGACCGACCGCGAGCACGACGAAGACCTGGAATTCCGAAGCCGACTCGTCGTCGGCGCGGACGGTCGGTTCTCGACGGTCCGGAAGGCGGCCGGACTCGACCCCGGCCTGTTCGACTCGTCCATCGAGTTGCTGTGGTTCAAGCTTCCGGCGGATGCCGTGGACACCGCCGCACAGGGGCGAATCGACCGAAACGGGATCCTGCTCTACTTCGGACTGGGGTCCGAGGACGCACAGGCCGGGTGGTTCATCGAGAAAGGGACGTACCCGGACATCAGAAAGCGCGGCATCGATGCCTTTCGGCGAAAGATCGCGACGGTGGACCCGACCATCGCCCGATATTTGGAGGGTTTCGACCAATGCTCTCTCCTTCACATCGAACCCGGCCTCACCGAGAAATGGGTGGATGACGGTCTCCTCCTGCTCGGCGACGCGGCGCACGTCGCGTCGCCGGTCGGCGGACAGGGGAATGGACTCGCGATTCAGGACGCCGCCGTCGCTCATTCGACGCTCGTCCACGCGCTCGAAGCGGACGACGCGCCGATACCGGCCGAGCGACTTCGTCGGTTCGAGTCGATTCGACGGCCCGCGATCGAGGAGGTGATCTCCCTCCAGCGGCGCGGCGAGCGGGCCATCTCGTGGTACGTCCGGCACGCCGATTCCGTTCCGCCGTGGTTGGAGAAACCGCTCGCGCGGGCGGCGTTTTCGGTCGCGCCGCAAACGCCGCTCGTCCGGAAGGCGTGGAAGACGTTCGCGCTCGGCCCGAAACCCGTCGCCGTCGATACGACGCTGTTCCAGTCGTAGGAGTTGCACGGACGCCGAATTTTCTCCGGACTCTCGTCCTCCAAAATATTCCCGTTAAATTACGTTATTCGAGAGAATTTTATATTTCCTCAACGAGTAAATTTATTGTTTCACGAATGATGTTGCTATGTACTCCGTGTGTCATGATTTCCCATGACAATCGCGGTGAAGGCATCAATGAGTGAGAAAATCGAGGAACGACGGATGGAACAGACATCGAAGATAGGCACGTCACGGCGTGAGTTTTTACAAGCGACCGGAGTCGCGACGTTCGCCGCTGCGACGGCGTCGAACGGCGCGATCGGGATCGCGGCGGCGGATTCGACGCTCGCCCCGGAGACGGCGTCCGGCCCCGGACGAGTCGGGAACCTGGCCGACTACATCGCGGACCCCGGACTGTTCGAACAAGGGACCGAACCGACACACGCCACCGCGGCGGTGCCGTTCGGGTCGGTCCGTGCGGCGATGGACGCCGACGAACCGTTCACGAAACTCGAAGAGCGGTTCGCCGAATCCGAGTACGTCGAACTACTGGACGGAAAGTGGGATTTCAGGTTTTACACGCATCCGGCAAGTAGGCCGGAGAGCTACGACGGCGTGACGGACTGGGAGAAGGTCGACGTACCGGGTAACTGGCAGACGCAGGGGTACGACCAACTCATCTACCTGAACAACTCCATCACGTGGGAGGGCTACGACCCCGCACTCGACGGCAACCTCGATCCGCGATACGATATCGAGATTCCCGATACCAATCCGACCGGAACGTATCGACGGTCGGTTTCCGTGCCGTCGAACTGGGACGGACGCGAGGTGTTCCTGCACTTCGCGGCGGTGAAACAGGCGTACTTCGTCTGGGTGGACGACCAGTACGTCGGCTTCCACGAGGGGTCGATGACGCCGGGCGAGTTCGATATCACCGAGTACGTTTCGGCGGGAAGCGACCACACCGTCACCGTCCAAGCGTACCGGTTCTCGGACGGGGAGGCGATGGAGACCAATGACATGTTCCGATTCTCCGGCATCCATCGGAGCGTCTACCTCTTTGCCACCCCGAAAGTGCACCTCCGGGACTTCTACGTCCGCTCCGGACTCGACGACGACTACGAGGACGGACAGCTCCGGATCGACGCCGAGATCGCGAACTACGACGAGGACCCGGCGGGACGATACGCCGTCAGGGCGCACCTCTTCGACCCCGACGGGCGGCGTGTCAGATCGCTATGGGACGGCGTTCGCGTCGATTCGGACGGCGGGACGGTAACGCTCGAAACGGACGTCAGAAAACCCGAGCAGTGGTCCGCCGAACACCCGAACCTCTACACGGTCGGTCTCGAACTCGTTCGCCACGGCCGGACGACCGAGGCGATGACCGACAAGATCGGATTCAGAACGTACGAAACCACGCGCGGAAAGCCCGGCGCGCAGGTGCTCGTCAACGGCAGGCCGGTCAACATTCGAGGCGTCAACCGGCCCGAGGGCGACCCGAAAACCGGACGTGCGGTGCGACTGGAGACGCTGAAGACAGACCTGACGTTGATGAAGCGGAACAACATCGACGCCATCAGGAACTCCCACTACCCGAACGACCCGACGTTCTACCGACTCGCCGACGAGTACGGTATCTACGTCGCCGACGAGGTGGACGTCGAAACGCACTGGTGGCAGGGCTTGGCGGCGAACACCGAGGCCTACCACGACGCGATGGTCGAGCGCTTCCGACGGATGGTGCTCCGGGACCGCAACCACGCGTCTATCTTCGCGTGGTCCACCGGAAACGAGGCCGGAACGGGGAACGAACACCTCAACATGGCCGCGCTCGCCATGGATTCCAAGGAGTACCTCCCCGAGGACACCAGCGACGTCGCTGGCGTCAGCGCCGTCGAATCCTACGACGGCCCGGTGTACGGACTCGCGCCCGACCGTCTCATGTACCACCAACCGAACGGCGGCGGGTGGAACGTCGAGTACAGCGACATGCTCGGTCCGCGCTACCCGGACGTGGACAGTCTGCTCTCCGTCGCGGATGGCTCCAGCATCGGCGACGGCAAACGTCCCGTCGTGATGGGCGAGTACAACCACGCGATGGGCAACAGTTTGGGCCTCGTCCACGCGATGTGGTCCGAACACATCCAACCGCCGGTCAGAACGGCCAGCGACGAAACCGGCAACGACAACGACGGCGTGCTGGTCGGCACGCCCACGATAGGATTCGGGGAGGACGGCGGCGCGATTACGCTGGACGACGACGACTCCATCGAAGTCGAAACGTCCCCGGCGCTCGACTTCGAGGACGGATTCACGCTCGCGCTGACACTGAGCGGGGTCGATTCCCGAACCGAACGGACGCTCGTCTCGAAGGACGACGAGTACGCGCTCACCCTCGACCGCGGGCGGAAACTCACCTTCAGTGTTCACGGCGAGGGGCGGGACTCCGTCACTGCCCGCCTTCCCAGGGACGCGAGCGATGGCTGGCACACCCTCGTCGCAACCGGCGACTCCGACGAGTTGGCCCTCTACCTCGACGGTGAGCGCCTGGCAGCCACCGACCACGACGGCGGGCGACTGCCGGGAGGCGACGGGGCGCTCGTCATCGGAAGCGAAAGCGACGGAAACCACCACGGCGGCCACCATCACCGTGGGCATCATCACGATGGCCGTCATCACCACGGCGGCGGTCATCACGGCGACCACGACGGACACCATCGTGGCAATCGTGACGAATGGGGTCGTGACCACGACGACCACGACCACCGCGGGAACCACGGTCACGGCCACGGCGGAACGATAACGCTCGATTCGGTTCGCGTCTTCGACCGTCCGCTGTCGGCCGACGAGGTATCGGGCGACACCACGGACCCCGTTCTGGGCTACACGTTCGCCGCACTCCTCAGGGACGAGAGCCTCCAAGGAGGGTTCGTCTGGGCGTGGGAGGACCAGGCCGTCACGCGCACGAAAACGGTCGACGGCGAGGAGGTCGAATACACGTTCTACGACGACAACCCGTTCTGTCTCGACGGCCTCGTCTGGGCCGACCGGAGCGTCCAACCCGACGTGCCGCAGTTGAAACACAGCCACCAACCCGTCAAAGTCGCGCCGACCGCCGAACTGACCGACGGGGAGGTGTACGTCACCAACCACTTCGCGTTCACCGACATGCGCGCGGTGCGCGGGAAGTGGCAACTCGTGGAGGACGACAGGGTTCTCGATTCGGGCCGTCTGGACCTCGATTTGGACCCCGGCGAAACACGACGGGTTCGGATCCCGTTCGAGGAACCGCGCCATCTCGATGCTGGCGCGGCGTACCGACTCAACGTCTCGTTCTCTCTCCGCGAACCGACCGCCTACGCCGACGCGGGCCACGACGTGGCCCGCGACCAACTCGAAATCCCGTTCGACGTTCCGGACACGCCGACGGTCGCCGAGGGCGACCTTCCGGCGCTCGACGTCTCGACGGCGGACGACGCCGTTACCGTCTCCGGTGACGGGTTCGAGTACGCGCTGGACACGGACGCCGGAACCTTCTCGGCGATGAACTACGGCGGGACGGACGTCGTGGACCGCGGCCCGCAGTTCAACGCGTGGCGCGCCCCGATCATGAACGAGGTTCAGGGCTGGGGAAGCGAGCAGGCGTCAAGCTGGTACGCGGCGGGATTGGATCATCTCACGCAGCTCGTGGACGACGTGTCCGTCGAGCGGGTTTCCGATCCACACGTCCGAATCGACGTGGACGGCTTCGTCCAAGGCGCGCCGCCGACGACGGTCCGGAAGACGCCCGATGCGAGCGCGACCGGAAGCGACGGCACGCTCGTGGGCGATCCGGAAATCGTCTCCGGAAGGAGCGGGTCGGCGGTGCAACTCGACAGCGACGACTACGTCGATGCTGGTTCACCCGAAGCGCTCGACTTCACGAGTCCGGGCTTCACCGTCAGCATCACGTTCGACGGAGTCGAGACCGGTGGTGACCACCCGCTCGTCGCCAAGGGTGACCACCAGTACGCGCTCAAGGTGAACGACGACCAGTTCTCGTTTTTCATCTACGACGAGACGTGGGTCGCCGTCAACGACACGATTCCGAGCGACCTGAGCGATGGCTGGCACACGCTCACCGGGGTTTGCGATACGGACGAACTCCGTCTGTATCTTGACGGCGAACTCTTTGCCTCCCGAACGCACGATGCCTCGTCGGTCAATGGAACCGACGAACCGCTCCAAGTCGCGCACAACTCGGAGCACGGCGAGCGCGCCACGGCCACGACGGTCGATTCGGTGCGTGTGTACGACCGCGCGCTGTCGGCCGACGAGGTCGCATCACAACCCGACTCGCCGTCGGACGACGCCGTACTGTGGTACGGCTTCGACGAGTTCTACGACTCCCAGTCCAGCCCCAGGGGTCACGGATTCGAGACGACCTACAGCTACCACGTGTTCGGAAGCGGCGACGTGGTGATGAACGTCGCGGCCACGCCGAACGACCAACTGAAAGCGACCGTCACGGACTACCTGCCGAAGATGGGCGTCCAACTACGGACGCCGACGTCGCTCGACACGTTCGAGTGGTACGGCCGAGGTTCCGTCGAGACGTATCCCGACCGCCGCTGGGGTGCCGACATCGGGCGGTACTCCGGAACGGTCGAGGAGCAGTACGTCCCGTACGTTCCGCCGACGGACAACGGCAACAAGGCCGAAACGCGCTGGGCCGCGCTCGCGAACGACGACGGCGCGGGCCTGCTCGGCGTCGCGACCGATGGATCGATGAACGTGAGCACGAACCGGTTCTCGAACTTGGCCGAGGCGGGCCACCAGTACGAACTCGAAGAAGCCGACAGCGTGGCGTTCAATCTGGACGACGCGGTGACGGGCGTCGGCGGGACGCCCGTCGAACCGTACGACGAGTATCAGGTTCAGGCGACATCGACGCAGTTCAGCGTCCTGTTGCGGCCGTTCACCGCCGACGATGGCGACCTGATGACGCTCGCGAACCGCTCGTTGCCGGTCGACGAATGAGGCTCACCTGGCAAAATCGGAAAACGAGTCGCTGCGGACGGTAATCGGCGGTTGCGGACGGTAATCGGCGGTTGCGGACGATGATCGGTGGTCGTGTTGGTTGTGGCCAGCGCGACCGCTCGTCGTCGTGGTTTCGGTCGACAAAAATCGAGAATTGCCGTTTCGGCTTTCGTCGTTCGTTGTGTCGGTCCGCGTGTTTTCGCGACTTCAGTCCGCGTGTTGCGGGGTAGAATATCCGGCGTGCGTTTCTGGCTCGGAATCGGAGAGCGGATTCGGCGACCGAAGGAACGCGATGAGACTCCACATGATTCCCGTGAGAAGCGACCCGCCAGCGGAGAGTTGCATACCGAGCGTGAGGAACGCAGTCCCGTAGATGATACCGATAATGGCCGATGGAAGGGACGTTCCGAGCGGTACGTTCGCCATGGAATCGCGGAGGGTCGGCACGAGGACGAGAAGCGAAAAGACGCTCCCGCACAGGAAAACGATGTCTTGCCACATTATCGTTCGACCTCCTCTGTGCTCGTTTTGTTGCTCGTTTCGTTCATCAACGCACCGTAGCGGACTGACGTTGATAAGGTTTACTCATTAGCGAGTAAAAATTTCGACAGAGATTACCACGGTAAAGCGTCTCTTAGAATCGTGTTGTCGCTGACCATGTCCTAACTTCACAGACATTGGACGTTGTACTTCGAAAAAATCTACTCCTCCGGCCGGTTTTCAGGACGCGCTAGTCGGAAATCGAAATCATTCCTTTCACGGTTCCTAACGCCTTCGCTCGCTCGAACGCCTCGCCGACATCCGACAGTTCCATCTCGAAATCCACGATACCTTCGACGTCGACCGCGCCGTCCGCCAGCAACTGAATGGCCGCAGGGTACGTGTTCCGGTAGCGGAACGACCCGCGAACGTCGAGTTCGTTGTCGATGATGTCGCCCGTGGCGAGCGGGATTTCGTCGTCCTGTGAAAGGCCGATGAGGACGATGGTCCCACCCCGCCGCACCGCATCGATGGTGGTTCGAATCGCCGGGGTTGCGCCGGAGGCTTCGATGACCACGTCCACGCCCTCGCCGTCCGTGAGTCGGGAGACCGCTTCGCCGAGGTCCTCCTCGCTCACGTCGATGGTCGCATCCGCGCCCCGCGACTCGGCCAGCGCGAGTTTTTCGGGGACGACGTCCGAGATGAACACCTCGGTCGCCCCGGCCGCGTTCGCGGCTTCCATCGCCAATAGACCGATGGGTCCACACCCGGTAACGAGCACGGAGTCGCCGACGTCGACGTTTCCGCGTCGAGCAGCATGAATCCCGACGCTGAGCGGTTCACAGAGTGCACCCTCTCGGGTCGAAACGTCGTCCGGAAGCCGATAGGTGAAGTCGGCGGGCCACGCGACGAACTCCGCGAACGCGCCGTCGTCGGGCGGGGTCGCCATGAACGTCACGTCGGGACAGAGGTTGTACTCGCCGCGCTTGCAGTGGGCACAGCGCCGACAGGGGACGCCGGGTTCGAGCGTCACCCTGTCGCCGACGCCGAAATCACCCTCGGCATTCTCACCGACGGCGACGACTTCGCCCGCGCTCTCGTGCCCGAGGACGAGCGGCGATTCGACCACGTAGTCGCCGATTCGGCCGTGTTCGTAGTAGTGAACGTCGGACCCGCAGATGCCGACCTCGCCTATCTTCACGACCACCTCGTCGGGACTTGGGTTCGGTCTCTCTCGCTCTTCGACGACGAACGAACCGGGTTCGTCGAGGACTGCGACGTGCATACCCCCGCTTCGTGCCGAATCGCCGTCAACGTTGGTGCCCGTCGTCATCGGCAAGAGTTATCACCGAGTAATATGACCTAGTAATCGATGCCGAAAACACAACTCCAACGCGCTCGCGCCGGGGAGATAACCGCGGCGATGGAGCGGGTCGCGGAGCGGGAGAACAGGGACGCCGAGTTCGTCCGCGAACAGGTCGCGGACGGGCAGGCGGTCATTCCGGCCAATCACGACCACGACGCGCTCGACCCGATGATAATCGGCCGCGAGTT
The DNA here is from genome assembly GCF_024136965.1 of Haladaptatus sp. AB618. Classification (NCBI taxonomy): domain Archaea; kingdom Methanobacteriati; phylum Methanobacteriota; class Halobacteria; order Halobacteriales; family Haladaptataceae; genus Haladaptatus; species Haladaptatus sp. AB618. The sequence continues at coordinate 73,189 of NZ_JAMYJX010000009.1, forward strand.
CGCGACGAAGGTCAACGCGAACATCGGCAACAGCGAGACGACGAGCGGTCTCGAAGGCGAACTCCGGAAACTGCACACGGCGGTTCACTACGGGGCGGACACCGTGATGGATCTGAGTACCGGCGGAAACCTCGACGAGATACGGGAGACGAACGTCCGGTACTCCCCGATTCCTGTCGGCACGGTTCCCCTCTACGGAGCCGTCACGCGCGTCGATGACGTTGCGGACCTCACGCACGAACTGCTCCTTGACGTCATCCGGAAACAGGCCGAGCAGGGCGTCGATTACATGACGATTCACGCGGGCATCCTGATGGAACACCTGCCGCTCACGGACGGGCGAAAGACGGGCATCGTCTCCCGAGGCGGCTCGCTTCTCGCACAGTGGATGGAGGAAAACGGGATGCAGAACCCGCTGTACGTAAAATTCGAGGAGATCTGCGAGATATTCGCCGAACACGACGTGACGTTCAGCCTCGGGGACAGTCTCCGTCCGGGGTGTCTGGCCGACGCCTGCGACGACGCGCAGTTCGCCGAGTTGGACACGCTCGGCGAACTGACGGGGGTCGCACAGGACCACGGGGTCCAAGTAATGGTCGAGGGACCGGGCCACGTTCCGATGGACAAGATAGCGATGAACGTCGAACGCCAGCAGGAGGTCTGTGACGGTGCGCCGTTCTACGTCCTCGGGCCGCTCGTCACCGACATCGCGCCCGGCTACGACCACATCACGAGTTCCATCGGCGCGACCGAAGCGGCCCGCGCCGGTGCGGCCATGCTCTGTTACGTGACTCCGAAAGAACACCTCGGGCTTCCGGACGAAGAGGACGTTCGGGACGGACTCGCGGCCTACCGTATCGCTGCTCACGCCGGGGACGTGGCGAACGGGTTGCCCGGCGCGCGGGACTGGGACGACGCCCTCTCGGAGGCCCGCTACGAGTTCGACTGGCGACGCCAGTTCGACCTCGCGCTCGATTCCGAACGCGCGATGTCGTATCACGACCAGACGCTCCCCGGGGACAACTACAAGGACGCTCGCTTCTGCTCGATGTGTGGCGTGGAGTTCTGTTCGATGCGAATCGACCAGGACGCCCGCGAAGCCGACGGCGAGATGACGGCGTTGAACACGAAAACCGATCTCGACGGCTCCCCCGCAGCGGCGGTCAACCTCCCGCCGACCGGTTCACACGATACGACTGCCGTTCCGGAGTTGCCGGACTTCGCGAGCGAATCTGACGGGGGGCGACCGGACGAAGCGCGTTCCGACGACTGAACGTCGTCGTTACCGCGTCGGAAGCGTATCCCGGCGCTCCACGTCCGACCCTCGATGCTCGGGCGTTCCGACCGGACTCACGGCGCGGAAGACGGTTTCCGGGTCGCCCGTCTTTCGCCAGTGCCAGCGAGTCTTGGCGAGCAACACGAGTTTTCTGGTGGTCCCGAACGACGGTTCCCGGGAGAGAACGTCGTAGCCCTGCGCTCGAATCACGCGATGGTACTCGGCGTACAGCACGGCCGCGAGCAACACGGCGAACTGGCAATCCTCGGGGAGATACTGGATGCCAGCGACGCCCTCCCGATACAGCGCCTCCGCGCGGCGGAGTTCGTCGTGCATGACGGCCGCGAACCCGTCGGTGAATTCGAGTCGTCCGATCTGCTCGTCCGTGACGCCGTGGCGTTCCCGCGTCGTCCGTGGCAGGTAAATCCGGTTCCGGTCTTCGACGTCCTCGCGCACGTCCCGCAGGAAGTTCGTGAGTTGGAACGCCTCGCCGAGCGCGGTGGCGTGCGGTCGCGCCCGGTCGGGGTTAGCCGGGTTCATCACCGAGGTCATCATCTGGCCGACGGCGGCGGCCGACCCGCGCATGTACTCCTCCAACTCCTCGTAGTTCTCGTAGCGCGATTTCTCGATGTCGGCGGCCATCGCGTCGATGAAGACGGCCACTTCCTCGTCCGCGATTCCGTGCGACTCGCGGAGGTCGTTGAACGCCTCCAGCACGGGGTCGTCGGGCGGTTTCGACCCGAGCGCTTGGTTTCGAAGCGACTCCAGTCGCTTCGCCTGTTCTTCAGGTGGAACGTCGGCAGCGTCGTCCACCACTTCGTCACAGATCCGGAAGAAGCCATACAACACGTAGGTCGGATGGCGCACTCGCTCGGGCAGTAACCGAGTCGCGAGGTGAAACGTCTTCCCGGTTTGCTGCTGTATCGCCTTCCCGGCTTCTACGTGTGTGTCTTTCATGGCGTATGTGCCCCGAGAATAGTAGTTGGTACGTCGTTATTTTGAAAAAAGACGATCCCAAACCAGTTAGGTTACTGTCCTCATTTGCCGATTTGGGGCGTTTGAAGGATTGAAATACGATCCAAAATATCATCAATAAAGTTAATTGCCAAGCAACTGCTACGGACTCGGTAATGAATCGGCGTGAGTTTCTGGCAACGAGTGCCGTTCCGGTCGCGGGATTGAGCGGCTGTCTCGGCCGAACCGTGTTTGGTTCGGATTCGGACTCGAATCCGAAATCCGAGGAGGGGTTCGATACGGTGGAACGATATGGTGCTCACGTACCGCTCGCACCGATATCGGTCGTTCACGAGTGGTACGAAAAAGGCAGTGCCGAGTTCGCCGACGCCCGTGGAAAAACGCAGTACGACACGTCCCACATCGAGGGTGCGGTGCTCAGTCCTGCGCCGGACGGATTCGAGAAGGACGACCCGGTCTCTCGGTGGGGGAAAAAAGACCGAATCGTCTGTTACTGTGGCTGTCCCCACCACCTCTCGTCGATGCGTGCAGGAAAGCTGATGAACGACGGATATGAAAACGTCTACGTCATCGACGAGGGATTCTGGGTGTGGCACGACAAGGGCTATCCCATCGAGGGGGCAGATACGTCAAACTCGCCCAAATCCTACGAAATCGATGGCGTCGCTGATTCAGTCTCCGCCGGAAAAACGGCGTGGGCGCGCCATCCAAAGACGGGCCAACGGGAAGCAACGGGAATCCGAGGGGACAGCACGTATTCGCTCGACCTCAAATTCTACGACGTGACACCGCAGTCGATGATTACGGTTCAGACGCCGGACTACACCGTGAAGGGGACTATCGGGGACCTCTCCTCCGGAACCATCACCGGAACGTAGATTTCAACCACCAATCTATTTCAAAGGCGTTTCTCAACCTTTATAGTACCCGTGGTGTGTTGGCGACACTCGATGATTCGGTGCAGTCAAGCGGACTGCGGTTGGGTGGCCATCGCGCCATCCGAGCGAGCCGCGTTGAATCAGTACGAATCGCATCTCCTCGAAACGCACGTCGAGACGGTCGAAGCGGAGATTCCGGACGGATACGTGCAGGTACGAACCGAGGACGGCGAGTGGAAGACGATGCGGGCGGAAGACGCGCGTGAGTTTCACGACTAAGCCGGGACTTCTCTGTCGGTCGGATCCTCCAACTCCCCGAGGACCTCCTCGAACGCGTCCGTCGCCGTCACCAACCCGATGACGTCGCTTCCGTCCAACACCAACGCGAGTTCCTGATGTTGCGCCTGAAACAGGTCGATGGCGTCGGCGACGCTCGTGTCGCCAGCGACCGTCATGGGGTCGTGTGCGATGTCGGTTAGGGAGACCTCCCCGTCCCTGAGTTCGTCGTACTGACCGATGATGCTAGGTGCGTAGATGATGCCCCGGAACTCGTCCAGCGACCCGTCGATGAGGGGGAATCGAACGACTGGGGTCTCTTGCATCCGTCGGATGTTCTCCTCGATCGGCTCCGTGGTCGAGAGGGCCACGATGTCCTCGCGTGGGATCATGATGTTCCGGACCGGAACGCGTTCGATCTGGAGCGCGGCCAAGATTTCTTGCTCCCGTTCCTCCGGGAGGTCCTCCACTGCGGCGAGAACGTCCCCCATCCGCCGATGCAGGTCGGCCCTGCTCGCGATTTCCTGCTCGCCGTCCTCGCCCTCTTCGCCCTCGGTCCAGGAGCGTTCGATGTCGATACCGAACAGCGAGAGCAGTCCCTTCGCGGTTTTGTCGGCGAGGATGATGACGGGGTACATCAGTTTCGTCCACCAGTACAGCACTCCTGACCCGTATCGCGCCGCGAACTTCGTTCGCTCGATGCCGAAGTAGGTCGGCGCTTGTTCGCCGATGATGATGTGCATGAGGTTGATGACGGCGAGCGCGAGGACCGCCGAAAAGGCCTCGGTGGACCCGCTACCGATCCCGACGGCTTCGATGATCGGATGAAACGCCGCGACGACCGCCGGTTCGGCGACCACGCCCAGTCCGACGCTGGCGATAGTGATTCCGACCTGGCACCCAGAGAGGTAGATTTCGAGGCGGTCGGTCATCTCCCACGCGCGTTGGAGTCCCTTCGACTCGTCGAACTCGGCCTTGTCGAACTGCCGAACCCGCGTCATGGCGAACTCCGTGACGACGAAGAAGCCGTTCATCAGTAGGAGGAATATTCCACCGAGTATCCCGAGGACGGTGAGCAGATCTATCATTAGGTGACTCTCCATCGAGCACGGTGGTAACGTTGGTGGCAAACCGTCCGACCATTGGTGGCAAACCGTTCGACGACTGTGATGTCTGCCCCTTTATCTCGCCAACAACTCGCGTTTCGAGAAAGTGGTCTGTGTCTTCATGTCATGGTCCGAATGGAAACCTCCACCTTTTTGACAACGCTGTCAGTAGTATTCTAACAACAGCTATGATTCAACACCGTCATGGCCCGGGAGGGCGCTCGTGAGCCTCCTCGACCGGGTTTTCGGAAACGTAACCGAGCACAGCCGCGCGGTCATCGCTGTGCTCCTCGTCATCACTGTGCTCCTCGGTGCAGGGGCACCGATGATCGAGCAGTCGTCGTCGCTCGACCAGTTCCAGAGCGACAGTGCGGCCGCGAAGAAGCTGGATTTCATCAACTCGAACTTCTCGACCGGAAACGAGAACACCACGACAGTACAGGTCATCGTCAAAGGCGATAACGTTCTGAGCAAGAAGGAACTCGTGAACTCGTTGCAGTTCCAACAGCGCCTGCACGAGAACGAGACCATCAACGCGACGTTGTCGAACGGGACGTCGACCAGCGGCGTCGCAAACGTCATCGCAATCGCCGCGATTCAACAGGACAAGGTCGCGAAACTCCGTGCCGATGGTGCGGAACTCAAACAGCGGGGCCAACAGCTCAATCGAACGGCGCAGGGGCTGAGTGACTCGCTCAACCAAACACGCGGGCTGCAGGCCAAATACGATCAGTTGAACGCGTCCCACGAATCCGGACAGGTCGACGACGCGGCGTACCAAAACCAGTCCGCGAGGATCGAAGCCCAACTCTCCGGGGTGCGTACGAAGGCGACCGCAAACCTCTCCGCCGAACAGGGAGCGACGTTCAACAAATCAGCGACGCAGGCACGCGGCTTGCAGGCCAAACTCGACGGCTTGAACGCCTCCTACCAGCAGGGTCAGATCAACCAATCGACCTACAAGCAGCAGGCAGGGGAGATTCAGTCGCAGTTCGGCAAGGTGTACAAACTCGGCACGCAAGGCGTGCTGGCCGACGAGTACCAGAAACTCGGCGAGCAGAGCAAGAAACTGCAACAGAGACAGGAGGCGCTCCAAAACGGCTCGATGCCGACGCTTGCCCAGGAAATCGACAAGTTGCAGTCGATGAACCAGTCGCAGATCGACTCCGTGACGAAGACCGTTCTCTCCGGCGACAGCAGCGGTTCGAGCGGCATGGCGAGCCAGGCGTTGGCGTTCATGCCGACCTCCTACGACCCCGGATCGACCACGGCCAACGCGACGATGATGGTCGTCTTCCAGAAACAGAAGAGCCAGTCGTCGATGGAGGGTGACACGTCCGATATCCTCGTCTCGACCCAACAGGGGATGAAAACCATCGCGAACGACGAGTTCGACGACGACGCGCTCGTCTTCGGGAGCGGCATCATCAGCGAGGAGATCAACCAGTCGATGACCGACAGCCTCGCCATCGTCGGCCCGCTGGCGCTTCTGTTCGTCATCCTGACGCTCATCATCGCGTACCGCGACCTGCTCGACATCCTTCTGGGTGTGGTGGGCATCGTCTTCGTCCTCGTCTGGACGTTCGGCGCGATGGGATGGGCCGGTATCACCTTCAACCAGATGTTCATCGCGGTGCCGGTCCTGCTCATCGGGCTGGCCATCGACTACGCGATTCACGTCTTCATGCGTCACCGCGAGGAGCGCGAAGAGCACCCTGATGCGGACGTTCGCGGGTCGATGCGCGTCGCGCTCATCAGCGTCGGTGCGGCGCTGACGTGGGTGACCGCGACGACGGTCATCGGTTTCCTCTCGAACATGGTCAGCCCGCTCCCACCGATTCAGGACTTCGGCGTCGTGAGTTCGGTCGGTATCATCGCAGCGCTCGTCATCTTCGGCGGACTGATTCCGGCGCTCAAAGTCGAATCCGACGAGTTCCTCGAATCGCGCGGCTTCGACCGCCGGAAGCATGCGTTCGGAACCGGCGGCGGTGTCCTCGGACGCGTCCTGACGGTCGGTGCGACGGCGGCACGTAAAGCGCCGCTCGTGGTCATCGTCCTCACCCTGCTCGTCAGCGCGGCGGGTGGCTACGGGGCGACCAAAGTGGACACGAGTTTCTCGCAGACGGACTTCCTCGCGGACAGCCCGCCACACTGGACGAAACAGCTTCCGGAACCGTTCAAGCCCGGGAACTACTCGGCCAAGAAAAACCTCGACTACGTAAACGACAACTTCGTCAGGCAGGATTCACAGGCACAGATACTGGTACAGGGGGATATTACGAAAGATAACACCCTCGAACAGGTGCATCGGGCGAAGGAGAAAGCGGGCAAGAAGGACGTGACGATCAAGCTCTCGAACGACGAACCGCAGGTCGAGGGTCCGCTGTCGGTGATGGAACAAGTCGCCGCCGAGAACGCGACGTTCAACAAAACGTTCACCACGGCGGATACGGACGGCAATGGCGTACCCGACAAGAACCTGAAGAAGGTGTACGATGGACTGTTCGCCGCCGCGCCGGACCAAGCGGCCGGTGTGATTCACCGCGATAACGGGGACTACGACGCGCTTCGCGTCGCCATCTCGCTGAAGGGCGGCGCGTCGAGTTCGGCTGTCACGACGCAGATGCGTGACGTGGCTGACTCCTTCGACGGCCTCGAAGCGACGGCGACGGGACAGTCCATCGTCTTCGAAATCATCCAGAAGGACCTGTTGAACACGGTCATCGAAAGTCTCATCATCACGATGGTCGCCGTGTTCGCCTTCCTGATGCTCATCTACCGCCTCACGGAAGGCAGCGCGACCCTCGGAGCGGTCACCCTGCTCCCGGTCGTGTTCAGCGTGGCGTGGATTCTGGGGACGATGTACCTCCTCGACATGCCGTTCAACATCCTGACCGGGATGATTACGAGCCTCACGGTCGGGCTGGGCGTCGCGTACAGCATCCACCTCTCGGAACGCTACAACGTGGAGCTCGAACGACAGGGTTCGGTCTGGGAAGCGTTGCACGTCAGCCTCACCGGTACCGGCGGCGCACTGCTCGGCAGTGCGGCGACGACCGTGGGTGGCTTCGGCGTTCTCGCCTTCGCCATCCTGCCCGCGCTCCAGCAGTTCGGTATCATCACCGGACTGACCATCATCTACGCGTTCATCGCGAGCGTGCTGGTGCTCCCGAGCCTGCTCGTCGTCTGGACGCGCTACTTCGGACCGGGTGCGCGCGGAACCATCGAAACCAAGTCCGACGCAGCCACATCCCCAAGTGAGGACTGACATGGACGAAACTGACGCCATCGACGCGCTGACCGACCTCGGCCTCTCGAACTACGAGGCCAAGGTGTTCATCGCGCTTCAGAAGTTGGGGATCGGAACCGCTCGGGACATCCATGGCGTCACCGACGTGCCACGGTCACAGGTGTACGGTGCGGCGGATGACCTCCAGGAGCGCGGACTCGTGGAGGTAAAACAGTCGAAGCCGATCCAGTATCGCCCCGTGAGTTTGGCGGCGGCGAAATCGCACCTCCGCGACCGCTTCGAGCGCGCACAGCAACGCGCGTTCGACTATCTCGAATCGGCACAGAACGAGTTCGTCGATACCGAGAGCGAGCGGGAGGACGTCTGGTCCATCGACGGCGAGAACGCCGTCACCAGTCGAATCGAACAGCTGATGGAGGAGGCCGAATCGAGGATCGTCTTCGGTCTCCACGACGAGTCGCTGTATACGGATCGGCTCGTCGAGATCCTCCACGAGCGGTCGGATGCGGGCGTCGATGTCCTCATCATCTCCCAGGACCCATCGATGCAGGAACACTTCAGTGATCTCCGAGTCGTCATCCGCCACGACAAACCCCACGCCGAACCCGCGGGACGCATGCTCATCGTGGACGACGATACCGTCCTCATCAGCATCCTCGGTGATCACGAAAGTGCGATTTGGAGTTCCCAAACGGGATTCTCGGCGATCCTGTGTCAAACGGTCAGCTCACAGATCGAAGACGCGATCGGCGAATAACCCAATACGCCTTTCTTTCAGTCGAATCAATAGCAGGTATGAACCCGCAGCGCCGGCTTTCCAGAAACCTACTCTCGGAAGCACGGGCATATGGCTACACGCTTTCCATTTGGGGCGGTGGTGGGCTCCTGCTGAGCCAGTTCGGCACCCCGTCGGCGGCCGAGGTGTTCGCGTACGTCGGCGGTGCCATCGTGGCGTTCGGACTGCTTGCGCTCCTCACGTTCGGCGACGTAACTGCCGAACCGGACATGGACAAGAAGACGAAGGCCACGTCGTTCGTCCACGTCTTCGCCACCATCGGTAACCTGCTGGTCAGCTACCTCCTCACGTTCGTGCTGCACGGCCTGCTCGCCTTTCTCGTCGTCGGGGTACAGACGACGTTCACCTACAACGTACTGTTGTTGCCCGAGGAGTACATCGCTCACCTGTGGCATCGCTCCGTCTGAGGGCGTTTTCGGACTCTGACTGTCCGATAGTTTATCAGTCATGACGAACAACAGCTGTGTATGTCTTGGTACGCCGTCGACGCGTTAGAGGACGCCATCGAAGGGACACGCGAATTGCTCTTCCCCTTCGATGCGGGAACGTGGCTTCGGCTCGCCGTCATCGTGTTCTTTCTCGGAGGAACGAGTACGGCGTCGCCGGTGCAAACCAATATGCAGTTCTCCCCACAGTCGGGCGGTTCGTTCCCCGTCACCCCTGGTAACCTCTCGATTCCCTGGGAAAGCGTCGCGACGGTACTCGTCGTCCTCGCCGTCGTCGCCGTGTTCTTGGGCCTGCTCTTCACCGCAATCGGGGCGATAATGGAGTTCGCGTTCGTGGAGTCGCTTCGAACGCAACGGGTTCACGTCCGCCGATACGCGAAGTCGTATCTCGGCCAAGGGCTGTCGCTGTTCGTCTTCCAACTCGTCCTCTTTCTCATCGTCCTCCTGCCGGTGGCTGGTATCGTACTCGTCACCGTTCCAGCACTGTTCAACGGACCGGAAAACGTCGCGCTCGGACCGTTGCTGTTCCTCGTGCCGGTGCTGTTCGTCCTCGGTTTCTTCGTCGCGCTAGTCGACACGCTGACGAAGGCGTTCGTCGTTCCCGTGATGATGGTTCGAGGAGGCGGTGTGCTCGCCGGGTGGAAGGCGTTCTGGCCGACGCTCAAGCGCGAGTGGAAACAGTACGGCATATATCTCGTCCTCCGGTTTTTCATCGCCATCGCGGCGAGTTTCGTCGTTTCGCTCGTGGGCGGCTTTCTGTCCATCGTCGTCCTCATTCCGTTCGCCATCGTCGCAATCCTGCTGATCGTCGCGTTCGGCGGGTTCGGCGCGCTCGCTGTGATGTTTTCGAATCCGGCGATAGTAGCCGTGTTTGTCGTGCTCCTCGTCGCCTACATCGTCTGTGCCATCTTCATACTGGCGCTGGTTCGAGTGCCGATTCAGGCATACACCGGGTACTTCTCTCTGCTCGTGCTGGGCGATACGAACGGGGAGTTCGACCTCATCCCGGAGCTTCGGGAGCGGATTCGATAGCTTAGAGTTTCGATTCGAGCTGACGACCGACGGCGGCGTCGCCGACCGGACCACAGTCCCGTGCGAGATGGACGAGCGGCGCGTTTTTCATCGTAAGCCACGCTCCGTCACGGTCGCTGGTGACGGTGACCGAGCGCTCGGTTTGCGGAAGCCCGTTGGCTCGAACGTCGTTCGTTCGCTCGCGGACGCCGACCATTTGGAGGGAATCGGTCGGGAGTTCGGTGACGACGAACCGATATTCGGGAACGTCGGGGTCGTGTTCTCGGAGCGCGGTTCGGTACTCGCGTGCGAGGTCGGCGGCACGCGCGGCGTCGTCGTGTGTTTCGAATCGGGTACCCGTAATCGGCGTCGGGCATTCGCCGGTTTCGGCACAGGTGACTGAAAACGAACCGGAGTCAGCGGCCAACTCCTCGATCTCGCGTCGGGTTTGCCGGAGGATGTCGTCCATGTTTAGGCTAACCTAATTTAGGTTTAGGGTTGCCTAAAAGCCTTCCGACTCAGTCCGTGAGATCTGAGAGGAGGTGTTCGGCGAGTTCCTTGTCGAGCGGATCGTTCGCGTTGCCACACTGTGGCGACTGTACGCAGGAGGGACATCCCGATTCGCAGTCGCAGGCGCGAATCATCTCCCGCGTGTTTTTCATGAGCGATTCGACGGTTTCGTAGCCTTCTCGGGTCAGTCCGACGCCGCCGGGATAGCCATCGTAGATGAAAATCGTGCTCGTGCCGGTGTGCGGGTGGAGCGGCGTGGAGAGACCGCCGATGTCGCTACGGTCACAGAGCAAATCCAGCGGGAAGAGCGAAATCATCCCGTGTTCGGCGGCGTGAATCGCGCCGTTGAAATCGCCGTCCATCGTCCGTAACTCGCGCTCGATGTCGTCCGGAATCGTGAAGTAGAGCGCTTTGGTCCGGAGCGTGAGTTCCGGCAGGTCGAGCGATTCGCGGCCGAGCGTCTCGTTTCGCTTCGCGTCCCGTCGCTCGAATCCGGTGATCTGCTCGCGCATCGTCACCTCGGCGAAGCGGACGGTACAGTCCTCGCGGGTCGAGAGCGTCTTCTCCGACAGGTCCTCCTCGACGGTTATCTCCTTGTCAGTGAGCGTCTTGGTGTGATAATCCGCCCACGTCGGCGAGAGTTCGGCCACGTCCCGCGACAGATCGAGGTCCACGACCTCGTAGGACTGCCCCTGCTGGTGATAGATCGCGCCGCGATGGGCGTCGTTCAGCGCGTCGCTGAACGGGAGCGAGGCGATGACGTTCCCGTTCGAACGGTCCAACAGGTCGATCTCCCGGTCGTCGATAGTTCGCAAGCTCATATCGTGTTGCGGGCTTCCGTCGCCATCGTACGTCCAGCGGATGCCACCGCTCGTTTGGCGGCGTTCGAGTTCCCCCCGCGATTCGAGGGCGGCGACGAGGTCGGGGAAGTTCTCGCCGAAGTACGCCCGGTCTTCGGGCGAGAGCCACGTTTCGCGGGCGGCGGAGACCACGTGTTCCGGGAGCAACTCCTCGTTTTCCGGGTTGACGACCGCCCGCTCCGGGTCGCCCGCGAAGAACTCGTCCGGGTTTGCCATCAGGTACTGGTCCAACTGATCCTCGCCCGCGACGAACGCGACGAGGCTGGCCTCGGTTCCGCGCCCGGCCCGTCCGGCCTGCTGGAACGCCGCCATGCGCGTACCGGGATAGCCGTCGAGGAGGACGGCGTCCAGGCCGCCGATGTCCACGCCGAGTTCCAGCGCGTTCGTGCTCCACGCGCCGCGAACCTCGCCGGAGTGAAGCCCTCCTTCGAGTTCCCGGCGGCGCTCGTTCCGCAGGGCCGCCTGATACGCGGCGATGTCGTTGGCGAGCGAGCGCTCCCCTCTGTTCCTGAGTTCGTCCGCGCTCTCCATCGCGTAGCGTTCGGCACCCTGCCGGGAACGGGTGAACGCGAGCGTCTGGCAGTCGCGGGTGACGAGGTCGGCGAAGATGCGTTTGGTTTCGCCGTGATTCGATTTTCTGCGTTTCGCGCCGCCGTAGCGGTCGTCCTCGTACTCCGGCGGGTTCCAGAGGAGCCAGTGGGTCGGTCCGGTGCGACTCGTGTTCTCGTCCACGAGGGCGAACGAGGACTCGGACTTGCCGGTCACGGCGCTCGCGTGTTCGACCGGATTGCCGATGGTCGCCGAACAGCAGACGAACTGCGGATTCGAATCGAATCGGTCACAGATCCGCGCGAGTCGGCGCAGGACGAGCGCGACGTGGCTCCCGAAGACGCCGCGATACTCGTGCACTTCGTCGATGACGACCGTTTCCAGGCCCTTGAAAAACCAATCCCAGAGCCGGTGGGCGTAGGGAAGCAGGGCGTAATGGAGCATGTCGGGCGTCGTGAGGACGACGGTTGGCTGTCGGTTTCGCACGTCCCGCTTTTCGTTCTTGTCGAGTCGGCCGGTGTACTGGGCGACCGAGACGCGACTGCCGAACCCCAAGTCGCGGGCGAGGCCGTCCAATGTCTCCTCCTGATCGTTGATGAGGGCGTTCTGCGGTGCGATGTAGAGCGTTCGCCCGCCGTGGTCCATCGCGCGTTCGAACGCCGGGATGGTGTACCCCAGGCTCTTCCCGCTCGCGGTTTGCGTGGCGATGACGACGTTTTCCCCGCCGCGAACCGCCTCGACTGCCTCGGCTTGGTGGCGATAGAGTCGGTCGATGCCACGGGTTTCGAGGGCGGATTCCAACCGCGATTCGAGCGGGATATCCCGAAATTCACCGTCGTTCCCCGGGAGCGTCTCGTGGCGGGCGATTTGCCCCTCGTAGTAGGGTCGCCCGCGCAGCCAGTCGATGGTGTTCTGCACTGTGGGGTGTTTGGTAGTGAACGTTCTAACCGGTTTCGTCACTGGTGAACCACACGATACGAACGAGTAACAGCCCGATTTGTGGAACGGTTTGAGTGGGAACCGTCGGCCGTCACTCTTCGTCCGAGGGCAACACGGACGGAATCGGGTCGACCATATCCTCCCCGTACGTCCAGGAGAGAATACCGTAGTCGGCGAGTCGCGGCAGGTGTTCCTGTTCCAGGCGAATCCGTACCCATTCCTGCTCGGATTGTGTTACGTCCGTCATGGGTATTCCCTGGGAACGACTCGCGACGTTCGTCGCGAGCAGTGAAATCGGGGTCGCGGTTTCCTGCTCGGAAAGGAACAGTACGAGGTGGCGCCGTTGTTCGTTTTTGAGCAACTCGTACACCGCGTCCGGTGTGGAGAGGAGCACGTCTGGACCCACCGTATCCAAAAATTGTAGTAACTCCATGAGGGTCCCCTGCCCGTCGTTCGACGTGTTACCCATACCCGTTTTAGTACGCTCGGAAGTATGAATCACCCGATACACGAGGATTTATTTGCTAAACAAATAATATTGGTTTTTTAGAATAGAATTCGAATATGGCGTGGCGGGGTGACGGTAAACGCCGATCCAAAACGGTAGTAATTGGGACCGGTTTTCATATCGGATAGAGAACTCATACGGTATCGAATCTCGATTTGAAACACCAAAAGCGCTTTTGACTGTCGGGGTAGTACGATTACAGAGCTATGGGTTCAATGGAGGAGAGTGCTACATCGCCGTTCATGTGTGGTGTAGAGGAGCCGATGAGGTTCCACTACGATTGGGGAAGTGAGGAAGCGCTCGGTTCGTTTATCGTTCAGCGAATGGTTGAGTGTTCGGGGGTGAGTTCCACCGAAATTCCGGAGCCGCTGTACGGGTGTATCGACCCCGACGCGTTGGAGGAGTTGTTCCAACCGCTCGCCGACGGAACGGCCCGCGCGAGCGGAAAGCTGACGTTCATGTTCGCAGGTCACTACATCACCGCCAGCAGCGACGGGACGGTCGAAATCGAATCCGAACTCGGTCGGTTGAAACGGACCGGTGGGAACCTACTGCTCACCGGCGACGTTCCGGCGGATCTGTTCGAGGAGTTGAGCGTGCAGTTCCTGGGCGCGCCGTCCAACGACAGGACCCACCTGTTCGCGCTGTTCGGGCGGGATGTGGACGTGGCTCGGAAGCGTCTTTCACGTGCCAACGCAGACCCCGCTCAAGCGCACATCCTGACCCACGAAGTGGCAGTGCGCTCGGCGACACAAGCACAATCGAACGCGTATCCGGACCGACCGTCCGCCTCGTCCGTGGAGGGGTCACTCGACGACTTCCAAACCGCGATACAGGACGAATTATTGGAACTCCAGTACGGGAATCGGGGATTCGAGCCCGGGGAGCTACGGTTCTGTTTGGATTCGCTACAGTTGCTTTCGAACGAGGAAGGGTCGGTTGCTGTGGAACGTTCCTTGCGGAAGATCACGGAAACCGTCGAGGAACTGTCCGGAATCGGTCAGTACATCTTCCCGGGTGCGTTCGATTCGGATTCCGTTCAAGCCGTAGAGCCGCTGTTCGACGTAACGATCGAACTGAAGCTCGACCCGGACGGACCGAAGCAGCGATGGCATCTGCACGAGACGAGCCACACGACGACGTGGTTCCCGCTCTGACGTTTTTCGGCCGGGGTGCCGACGGAGTTCGCACCCCCACCGTCGACGGTATCGTCGTAGCGCTACAGCCCGAAACCGAGCCCTCAAAGTGAAATGAAACCGATATTTCGACAGAGTGTCGAGCAAACGGGGTTGACCATCGTCGACCCCATTCACCGACGCCAGTTCCCGATTCGGACGCCGACCTCCGTCAGTCCGCTTCCGGCGGACGACGACCAGTTCTACTTCCCGGTCGACAACGCGGCGGAAATCAGGACGGACAAACTCGTCCTCCCGTACATCGTCATCACGCACGTCCGTTCGTTGGACGGCACGGTTCTGGCGGAAGCCGGTGAGTTTTCGTACGAACAGTTCCCCGAAGGCGAGTATCTCGTCGAACTGAACGCACCGATTCGAATCTATCTGCGGGTTGCCGGTGAGTTGACCATCGCGTCATCGGCCGACCGGATGGAGTTCGATTTCGGGACGGAGACGGTGGTCCGAATCGGGGCACGGTCGTATCACGAACACCCCGAGGGGACCGTTACGACGACGGCGGAACCGGCGGACGTGATGGCCGCCGTCTCCACGTTCGGATCGTCGCTGAAGACGTTGAGTTGTGAGCGGTCGTTGCCGTCGCTCAGGGGACATCCCCCGAAGATCGAACTCGGGGACGAACTACACGTTCCGGACGAACTGACGCCGCCGGAGACAGGTGTTCGGATAGAACTCCCTCCGGAACTGCCGATGATCTATTCGGCGAGTTCGCTCGCCTATTATCTGGGAGCGACCATCGTTCCGGGCGAGGAACCGAGGCTCGTGACGGACCGGGGCTTCGTTCATCCGCTCGACCACCCGGAACGGGGGTACGAGGGTGAAATCGAACGAGTGCTCGTCCAATCGTTGTTCTTCGACTGTGTGACGCGAACCGAAGGGTTGTACCAGATACCGCTTCACGAGCGGCAGGTGGTCGAACCGTTCCTCGACGTGTCGTTCGAGGAGTTGTACGAACGCGACCTCGCGGAACAAGTCGAGACCTATCTCGACATCCCGTTCGACGTTATCCGAGAACACGTGCCGACGTGGCTGTTATCGACGACCGTCACGAACGATATCGCCAACGTCGAGACGATTCCGTATCTGGTGAACAACCTGTCGCTCATCTCGACGCCGGACGAGAACCATCGCCGGTCGATACCGAAGACGCCGGAGCCGATCGACAGTTTCCTGCGAGGAACGGAAACACAGAGAGGGCAACAACAAACGACGTCCGACCCGTACGTCGCACCGACGTCGACGGACGCACTGGAACACGCGTGGCTCGGTCACGGGATGCCTATCGGTGCGAACAAACTGATCAAACGCGCCTTCGAGAACAAATTTGAGCGGTCGTCATCGACGGACGGTATCGACATCACGGTGGTCTGTAACGAACAGGAGATGAGTCCGGAGTTCGACGCCGGGGACGACCTCTACGGCAAACGGGACGAACTCGCGTTCGATATCGACGTTCATCGGAACCTCTCGACCGACGAACTGGAGTCGGTGCTTACCACCCCCACCGACTTCCTTCACTACATCGGTCACATCGAGGAGGGCCGTTTCATCTGTGCCGACGGGGAACTCGATATCGAATCGGTCGAGGATGTCGCGGTCGATACGTTCCTGTTGAACGGCTGTCGGTCGTACGAACCGGGAATCCAACTCATCAACTCCGGGAGCATCGGCGGCATCGTCACCTACAGCGAAATCGCGAACAAAAGCGCGATACCCATCGGTCGAACCATCGCGCGCCTTCTCAACCGGGGCTTCTCGCTTCGATCCGCTCTCGTGGTCGTTCGGGAACAGCAACTGGTCGGCAATCAGTACATCGTCGTCGGCGACGGCAGCATCGAGATCGCTCAGAGCGAAAGTGGGACGCCGTACCTCTGTCGTCTCGACGTCGACCCGGAGGGAGGATACGAACTGCGTTTGATGACTTATCCGACCGTCGATTCGGGAATGGGTTCCCTGTTTACTCCCTTCATCACCGACATCGAGCAATATTTCTTGAGCGGTGGGGTCATAGACACGTTCCACGTCGACGAGGAGACGCTGGTCCAGTTCCTCCGCCTCGAACAGTCTCCAGTCGTTATCGACGATGAACTCACGTGGTCGACAGAATTAAATCTCGAATCGCTGTAAAAACGCCCGTTATCGGATGGTTCCGCCGCCAGCGGCGGCCACGTTCCCCGTCTGGGTGAGCAGCAGGCAGATGGTGAACAGCACGCCGATCATTCGCGGGTTCTCAGTCAGGTACGTCGTTAACGTGTCATTGCTTTCGGACATCGTATATAGCCCCAGGCACCCAGGAAGAATAGCTTTTTCTAAATGATAACTAGAGGAAATAAATTGGAATATGTCCACCCATACCAAGAGAAACTAGACCGTGCCGGGAAGTAGCCCCTCACGGACGTTTCGAATGGGGTGATTTCCCTTTCGACGCGACGTTCTCAATGCTGTGTATCCCCTAATGTTGGCTATCCCCTTGAGTAACCACCGATTACGGCACGTTGTCTGGCTGTCGCGCCCCCTTTCGGGATAAGGGGACCGCTCAACGTGGGACTCGTGCCGTTCCACGTTCCACTACTGGTCGGTAACGTCTCGAATCACGACGACCCGCCAAAACGTATATCGCCCAAAAAAGTAGGAGTACTTCAAAACTTCGCCCAGATTTCCGAAGAAAATTTTAAGGAAATGGGAACCAATTGTGGTTTTTGGGGGTTAGAAACTATGTCAGATAGTAAAAAGCACGGCTCCGGAAGCGTATCGCCGGGGGACACGAGCGATCGAGTGGGAATGCAGGTAATCCGTGAGCGGGGTGGAAATCCGGAGGAGATCCGTGAGACGCTCATCGACGCCATCGGGGCGGAGTTCTCCACGTACTACTATTACACCAATCTCCGAACCCATCTCGCGGGCCACGAGGATTACAAGGAGATCACCGAGGACGCGCGACTCGAAGACCGTTCGCACTTCGAACTCGTGATGCCGCGCGTGTACGAACTTGGTGGACACATCCCCGTCGATATCGGCGACTTCATGAACCGCGCGAGTTGCCCGCACGCCGAACTGCCGGACGATCCGACGGCGGAGAACATCCTCGAAGTCCTCCTCGAAGCGGAGCGCTGTGCGATCCGAACGTGGTCCGAAGTCTGTGATATGACGCAGGACTGTGATCCGCGCACCTACGACATGGCGAGCCGGATCCTGCAGGAGGAAATCGACCACGAGGCGTGGTTCATCGAACTGCTCTCGATGGAGCGCGACGGCGAGGTCAACCCCGCCGGTCACTTCGTCCGCGACCAGCCCGGCGACGCGCCCTACTCCAAGAACCGTTCGTTCAACGACTCCGCGTAAGCGTTCGGCTCCCGACCGATTTCCGGCCGACAACCACATTTTCTCCCGTCCGTAACTGTGCCCGTGAGTTCCTACACCGTCGAAATCGAAGTCCCCGCCGATTGCGACATCGAACAGGCAGGCGAGACGGTCGAAATCGACGTTCCAGAGGACGAGTACATCCTCGCCGTCGCCCGAAATCAGGATATCTGGCTCCCCGCCGACTGCCAACAGGGGTGGTGTACCACCTGTGCGGCCGAACTGCTCTCCGGCGATGTGGACCAGTCCGACTCCCAGCGCTACTTCGACGTGGACCGCGAGGAGGACATGATCCTCCCGTGCACCGCGAAACCCTGCTCGGACCTCTCGCTGGAAGCCTGCCAGTACGAGGAGATGCTGGATCATCGGGCCGAACACGATAAGCCGCCCGGCACCTCGAAACGATGACGATGTGAGACCGACCTCTCGAAAAGATTCGGTCGCCGTTTCTGTCTCGTTCTAGTTGGGGAGTAGGTACTTGCCCGTCCCCGGCGTATGCCATTCGATGGCACGAATCAGCAGAACGCTCGCGCTCGGGACCGCCGTGGCGCTCGGTGCCGCGTGGGTCGGATGGGGGGCGTACATTCGACGGAAGACGGATCAAGTGCCGTACACGACCGCGCTACACGTCGATGGGGTGGAGATTCGACGGTATCCGGACACCGTAGTGGCGCGGACGACGGCCGACACCCAGAACGAAGCGTTCCAACGGTTGTTCCGCTACATTCAGGGGGACAACCGGTTGGGGAAGGAGATCGAGATGACCGCGCCGGTGTCCACCGACTCCGAGACGATCGAAATGACGGCACCCGTCGCGTCCGAACGATCGGAAGCGGGCATGGAGATGTCATTCTTCCTGCCGGGCGAGTACACGGCGGAAGGCGCACCCAAACCGACCGACGAGGACGTCTCGGTCGAAGCCGTCGGCGCGCGAACCCTCGCGGTACGCCCGTTTTCGTGGTACGCGACGGCGGATCGGGTCGAGGAGAACCGACGGCGGTTGTTCGACACCCTTTCGGCACACGACTTGACGCCGAACGGAGAACCGTTCCTGTTGCGATACGACGACCCGTGGACACCGCCGTTCATGCGCCGGAACGAGATTGCCGTTGAGTTGGAGTGAAACTGGGGTCCAACTTTCGCTGATACGAGTTGTGCTAACGTGGGCGATGTGTGTCGTCCTCGGCGAGGGCGCACTGTGCGCGCGACGATTTTCACGGCAAATATAGTCGGAATATCGGGGACTGGAGCGTGATCAGGGCGGTGTCGGCAGTATGAATACTGCCGCATCGTCCGGAGTACCTTAGTTACCTTATACACATACCATCACGACGATGTCGTGCGGTTTCCACACTCCGGGCTGGAGCACCACAAATTAAAATTTATTGTCATCTCCTGTCTTAGCGTTACTTATAAATAGGAGGATGGCTCTCACATCGAGTACAATGTCACACAACGACATGACCCCCAAAAGGGGGGGGTCGAGTTCTTCGAGGGCACACTAGCCCACACCGACGAGATTGAATCAGTTAGAATTTTCGACACGACGCTCCGCGACGGGGAGCAGACGCCACGCACCTCGTTCTCGCCCGACGAGAAGCGTGAGATCGCGGCGATGCTGGACGAGATGGGAACCCACGTCATCGAGGCTGGCTTCCCGGCCAACGGCGACGCCGAGTTCGCGGCCGTCCGCGACATCGCGGAGTCCACCGACGCCACGACGTGTGCTTTGGCACGAATCGTCGACGGCGACGTGGAAACCGCGCTGGACACCGGCGCGGAGATGGTGCACGTCTTCGCTTCGACCAGCGACGTGCAGATAGAGGATTCGATGCACACTACGCGCGAGGACGTGCTGGAACGCGCCGTCAGCTCGGTCGAACGCGTCGCCGAGGCGGGCGCGATTCCGATGTTCTCGCCGATGGACGCCACGCGAACGGATCCCGAATACATGGCCGAGATCGTCGAGGCCGTTAGCGAGGCGGGTGCCGAGTGGATAAACATCCCTGACACCTGCGGCGTCGGGACGCCGAGTCGCTTCGCGGAGTTGGTGGCCCACGTCAGTGAGCACACCGATGCGCGTATCGACGTGCACACGCACGACGACTTCGGCATGGCGACGGCGAACGCGATTGCCGGCGTCGAGGCCGGTGCCGACCAAGTTCAGGTCAGCGTCAACGGCATCGGCGAGCGCGCCGGAAACGCGGCCTTCGAGGAGGTCGTCATGGCCGTCGAGAGCGTCTACGGTGTCGATACCGGTATCGACACGCAACGAATCACCGAGCTGTCAGAGATGATCGCGGAGTACAGCGAGGTCGAGACACCGGTCAACAAACCCGTCGTCGGCGCGAACGCGTTCGCTCACGAGAGCGGGATTCACGCGGCGGGCGTCATCGAGAACAGCGACACGTTCGAGACTGGCGTGATGAAGCCGGAGATGGTCGGGGCGGAACGCGAGTTCGTCCTCGGCAAACACACCGGAACGCACGCCGTGCGAAAACACCTCCGGCAGTCAGGGTTCGTCCCGACGGAGGCCGAAGTCCGGCAGATCACCCGCAAGGTCAAGGACCGCGGCGCGGCGAAGAACCGCGTGACGGTGAGCGACGTACAACGGTTCGCCCGCGAACTGGGCGTCGATTCTCACGAGGAGGTCAAGGCATAACCATGTCCCCTCGCGTTTTTTACACGGACGGAGAGCGGCCGCTGACACGCGGGTGCAAGAATTGCCCGTCACGCAAGGATTATTTGGGTATCACCACGAACGGTGATAACACAGATGCCACGAGGACGCTTGACCCACGGTTCAGCGGTGTCGAGCGTTGCGGCCGCGGAGCGCGTGCTCATTATTGTAGGGGTCTAGCTACCCCTCATCTATTCTTCACCCCGAATTCGAACGAATCGCAACCCAACAGCACGACGCATAGGTCCAAACCGATGACAGGCACACGACAGCAAACCGGCACGTATCGACCGACGAACGACTATCGACCGACGGCCCACCAGCCGTCGGCCGACACGCGAACAGAGGTGACGAAGGCGTGAGCGAGCACACGGCACAACCCGTCTCCCGTGAGGGGGACGAGGACCCGGAAACGGGTGTCACGGACTCGGCCGCCCCGAAAACCGACGACTCGGCCGCCGATGACGGATCGACCGAGCCCGCGCGAGTGACTGGCGCTCACGCGGTCGTCTCGACGCTCGAATCGGCCGGTGTCGAGGCAATGTTCGGCGTGCAAGGCGGGGCCATCATGCCCGTCTACGACGCGCTGTACGACTCTGACATCCATCACGTGACGATGGCTCACGAGCAGGGTGCGGCCCACGCCGCAGATGCTTACGGCGTCGTCACCGGCGAACCGGGCGTCTGTCTGGCGACCTCGGGACCGGGTGCGACGAACCTCGTCACCGGCATCGCGGACGCGAACATGGATTCGGACGCGATGGTCGCGCTGACGGGACAGGTCCCGTCCGAACTGGTCGGCTCCGACGCGTTCCAGGAGACCGATACCACGGGCGTGACGGCCCCCATCACGAAACACAACTACTTCGCGGACGAGTCGGACGCCATCGGCGACATGGTCGGCGAGGCGTTCGCGCTGGCCGAAACCGGCAGACCCGGCCCGACGCTCGTGGACCTGCCGAAGGACGCGACGATGGGCGAGACCGAGAACGAACCGGGGAAGACCGAAATCCCTTCGACCTGCTCGCCGCAGATGGAGGCCGACGCGGCAAACGTCGAAGCCGCCGCGCAAGCCATCGAGAACGCGGAAAAACCGCTGTTGCTGTTCGGCGGCGGCGTCGTCAAAGGGAACGCCTGCGAGGAAGCGCGAAACTTCGCCACCGACCACGGGATTCCCGTGGTGACGACGATGCCAGCCATCGGCTCGATGCCCGAAGACCACGACCTCTGTCTCTCGTGGGCGGGCATGCACGGAACCGGCTACGCCAACATGGCCGTCACGCATTGTGACGTGCTGATAGCCGTCGGCTGCCGATTCGACGACCGACTGACCGGTGGTATCGACACGTTCGCCCCGGAAGCAGAGGTCGTCCACATCGACATCGACCCGGCCGAGATTTCGAAGAACGTCCACGCGGATTACCCGCTCATCGGCGACGCGGGGACCGTCATCGAACAGGTCGATGCGGCGTTCTCGACGGACGGGGACGAAGACCGAGACGACTGGACGGCATGGCGCGAGCGGTGTCGAACGTGGCGGGACGAGTTCCCACTGACCTACGACACGCCCGAGGACGAACCGCTGAAGCCGCAGTTCGTCGTGGAGGCGCTGGACGAGGCCACCGACGACGACGCCGTCGTCACGACCGGCGTCGGCCAGCACCAGATGTGGGCCGCCCAGTTCTGGACGTATCGAAGCCCGCGCACGTGGGTGTCCAGTCACGGACTGGGAACGATGGGCTACGGACTGCCTGCGGCAGTCGGCGCACGTTTCGGAGCGGACGACGACCAGCAGGTCGTCTGCATCGACGGCGACGGTTCCTTCCAGATGACGATGCAGGAACTCTCCGTGGCCGTGCGCGAGAACCTCGACATCACCGTGGCCATCCTGAACAACGAGTATATCGGGATGGTCCGCCAGTGGCAGGACGCCTTCTTCGAGGGTCGGCGGATGGCCGCCGACTACGACTGGTGTCCCGAATTCGACAAACTGGCCGAGGCGTTCGGCGCGAAGGGGTTCGCCGTGGACTGTTACGACGAAGTGGCCGACACCATCGAGGAGGCGCTGGCCTACGACGGCCCGTCGGTCATCGATTTCCACGTGGATCCCGCAGAAAACGTCTATCCGATGGTGCCGAGCGGCGGTGCCAACGGAAAGTTCGCCCTCTCGGAGGACCAACTATGAGCGGCGAAGAATCGACGGACGACGCCCCGTCTCAAACCTCATCCGCGGGCATGCCCGGCACGGCTCCCGACGAGCGACCACATCCCGAGGGTCGCCGGAACGAGCAGGGCATCCGCATCGACCCGGAGGCGGAGGCCGAACCGCAACGGCGAACCGCCGTGGTTTCCGCGCTGGTCGAACACGAACCGGGCGTCCTCTCGCGCGTCTCCGGGTTGTTCTCCCGGCGACGGTTCAACATCGAGAGTCTGACGGTCGGGAAGACGACCGTGGACGGCCACGCCCGTATCACGCTCGTGGTCGAGGAGACCGAATCCGGTATCGACCAAGTCGAAAAACAGTTGGCGAAACTCAAGCCGGTCATTCAGGTGGGCGAGGTCGATGACCCCGCCGTGCGCGCCGAACTGGTGCTGTTGAAAGTTCGGGGCAACAAGCCGGACGAGGTCCACGCCATCACGCAGATGTACGAGGGCCAGACGCTGGACGCCGGGCCGCGAACCATCACGGTTCAGATCACCGGCGACCAGCAGAAGATCGACGACGCGGTGGACGCCTTCCGCCAGTTCGGCATCATCGAGATCGCACGGACCGGCCAGACCGCCTTGGCGCGCGGCGACACGCCGACGACGCCGGGCGAGGAACCGGGTCATTCGACCCAACCACCCGAGGACCCGCATAGCGCGACGAACGACGAAGCAGACAACTGAGGAATACGACAATGACGAACCAATACGACGCAACGATCTACTACGACGAAGACGCGGACGACAGCTATCTGAACGACAAGACGGTGGCCGTACTCGGGTACGGCAGTCAGGGCCACGCCCACGCACAGAACCTCGCTGACAGCGGGGTGGACGTGGTGGTCGGCCTGCGAGAGGGTTCGTCCTCGCGCAAGGCCGCGGAAGCCGACGGCCTGCGCGTTGCGACGCCGAAAGAGGCGGCCAGTGAAGCA
Organism: Haladaptatus sp. AB618; assembly: GCF_024136965.1. Classification (NCBI taxonomy): domain Archaea; kingdom Methanobacteriati; phylum Methanobacteriota; class Halobacteria; order Halobacteriales; family Haladaptataceae; genus Haladaptatus; species Haladaptatus sp. AB618. The sequence continues at coordinate 96,939 of NZ_JAMYJX010000009.1, forward strand.
CAGGTCGTCTCGGTGCTCGTGCCGGACACCGTTCAACCGGCCGTGTACGCCGACATCGAATCCGAACTGGAACCCGGCGACACGCTCCAGTTCGCCCATGGGTTCAACATCCACTACGGCCAGATCGAACCGTCGGAGGACGTGGACGTGACGATGATCGCCCCGAAATCGCCGGGCCACCTCGTCCGCCGGAACTACGAGGCCGACGAGGGAACGCCGGGACTGCTCGCCATCTATCAGGATGCGAGCGGCGAGGCGAAGGAGGAGGCGCTCGCCTACGGGAAAGCCATCGGTTGTACCCGCGCAGGCGTGGTCGAGACCTCGTTCCAGGAGGAGACGGAAACCGACCTGTTCGGCGAACAGGCCGTCCTCTGTGGCGGCGTGACGGAACTCATCAAAGCCGGGTACGAGACGCTCGTCGATGCGGGCTACTCGCCCGAGATGGCGTACTTCGAGTGCCTGAACGAGATGAAACTCATCGTGGACCTGATGTACGAGGGCGGCCTCGGCGAGATGTGGGATTCGGTCTCCGACACCGCCGAATACGGTGGCCTGACGCGCGGTGAGGTCGTCGTCGACGACCACGCCCGTGAGAACATGGAGACGGTCCTCCAGCAGGTACAAGACGGCGAGTTCGCTCGCCAGTGGATCGTCGAGAATCAGGCCGGGCGGCCGTCGTACCGTCAGAAGCGGAAGGCCGAGAAGAACCACGAAATCGAGGAGGTCGGGGACCGTCTCCGCCAACTGTTCTCGTGGTCGGAAACGGAAGACGAGGAATCAGAATCCGAGGAAGGAGAACAAGAGCGAGTGACAGCAGATGACTGAGGAAAACCGGAACGGACGGACGGAAACGATGGCGGACGTGAACCACGTCCATCCCCACGCCGACCGCGGCGCGATGACACAGCTGTTCAGCCGTGGACAGGTCGCCACCGATGGCGGGGACGACGAGGAATCGACGATGAAGACGATGGCCGAAATATCGCACGAGCCGCCGACGGGTGCCGCTGACTCGGTGGGCGTTTTCGAGCGCGGCCACGAATATCGGGTACAGTACCGATGAGTGAGGGAACGCTCTACGACGAGGTGTGGGATCGCCACACGGTAACGGAACTGCCGACCGGACAGACCCAACTGTTCGTCGGTCTGCATCTCGTCCACGAAGTGACGAGTCCGCAGGCGTTCGGCATGCTGGAGGAGCGCGACATGGAGGTCGCGTATCCCGAGAACACCCACGCGACGGTGGACCACATCGTCCCGACGGCCGACCAGTCGCGTCCGTACGCCGACGAGGCAGCGGAAGAGATGATGTCGGAGTTGGAGGAGAACGTGCAGGGAGCGGGTATCGAGTTCTCGCACCCGAAATCGGGCGACCAAGGAATCGTTCACGTCATCGGTCCGGAGCAGGGACTGACTCAGCCCGGCATGACCATCGTCTGTGGCGACAGCCACACCGCGACGCACGGCGCGTTCGGCGCGCTGGCGTTCGGTATCGGTACGAGCCAGATTCGTGACGTGCTGGCGACCGGAACCATCGCGATGGAGAAACAGAAGGTCCGAAAGATCGAGGTCACGGGCGAACTCGGGCCCGGCGTCTCGGCGAAGGACATCGTCCTCGAAATCATCCGCCAACTCGGCACCGACGGCGGCGTCGGCTACGTGTACGAGTACGCGGGCGAGGCAATCGAAAATCTGGACATGGAAGGCCGGATGAGCATCTGCAACATGTCCATTGAGGGCGGCGCTCGCGCGGGCTACGTCAACCCCGACGAGACCACCTACGAGTACCTGCGGGAAACGGACGCATTCGCGGATAATCCTGAAAAATTCGAGGAACTCAAATCCTACTGGGAGTCCGTGCGCTCCGACGAGGATGCCGAGTACGACGACGTGGTCGTCATCGACGGCGACGAACTCGAACCGATGGTGACGTGGGGTACGACGCCCGGACAGGGCGTCGGCATCACGGAACCGATTCCCGCACCAGAAGACCTGCCCGAGGAGAAGCGGGAGACGGCGCGACAGTCACAGGAACACATGCGCGTCGAACCCGGCGATACGATGGCGGGCTACGACATCGACGTGGCGTTCGTCGGATCCTGTACCAACGCCAGACTGCCCGACCTGCGCCGCGCGGCGCAAGTCGTCGAGGGACGCGAAGTCCACGACGACGTACGGGCGATGGTCGTCCCCGGCAGCCAGCGTGTGAAGGCCGCCGCCGAGGCGGAAGGGTTGGACGAAATCTTCCGCGAGGCCGGTTTCGACTGGCGTCAGGCCGGGTGTTCGATGTGTCTGGGTATGAACGACGACCAACTCGACGGCGACGAGGCCAGCGCGTCCTCCTCGAATCGTAACTTCGTTGGACGACAGGGCAGTCCGGACGGCCGGACGGTGTTGATGAGTCCCGAGATGGTCGCGGCCGCCGCGATTCGCGGCGAAGTGACCGACGTACGCGAACTGTCGGAGGTGGTGAGCGCATGACCGAAGAGATCACCTACGAATCCGGAACCGGCATCGCGGTGCGCGGCAACGACATCGACACCGACCAGATCATCCCGGCGCGGTTCATGAAGGTCGTCACCTTCGACGGCCTGGGACAGTTCGCGTTCTTCGACCAGCGGTTCGATTCCGACGACAACCCGCAACCGCACCCGTTCAACGAGGACGATCACGAGGGCGCGTCGATACTGGTCGTCAACGGTAACTTCGGCTGTGGTTCCTCGCGCGAGCACGCGCCGCAGGCGCTCGCTCGCTGGGGAATCGACGCCATCGTCGGCGAGAGCTTCGCCGAGATTTTCGCCGGGAACTGCCTCGCGCTGGGCATCCCGACCGTCACGGCTGACGCCGAGACCGTGGAGGCGTTGCAGGACTTCGTCGAGGAGAACCCAGACGCCGAAATCGAGGTCGACGTGGCGGAGGAAACCGTACGCTACGACGGCCGAACCGTCGAGGCGAACGTTGACGACGCCCAGCGACAGGCGCTCGTGGAGGGCGTCTGGGACACGACGGCGCTGATGAAGTCGAACGAAGCGGAAATCGAGAAAACGGCCGAGAGCCTCCCTTACGTCGAACAATGAGCGAACAAATCGCTGTCATCCCCGGTGACGGAATCGGACAGGAAGTAGTACCAGCGGCACGGCGAGTCCTCGAAGCCGTCGGACCGGAGTTCGAGTTCGTGGAAGGCGACGCGGGCGACGCCGTGAAGGCGGAAACCGGCGAAGCGTTGCCGGAGGAAACCCGAAGTCTCGTGTCGGAATCCGACGCGACGCTGTTCGGCGCGGCGGGCGAGACGGCGGCGGAGGTCATCTTGCCGCTTCGCGGCGTCGTGGACTCGTTCGTCAACGTGCGCCCCGCGAGGGCGTATCCGGGAACGGAAGCGCTCCGACCCGAGACCGACCTCGTCTTCCTCCGCGAGAACACGGAGGGCGTCTACGCGGGCCACGAGTCGAACCTGAGCGACGACGTGACGACACTGACCCGCGTCGTCACCGAATCCGCGTCCGAGCGACTCGCCGAATTCGCCTGCGAGTACGTCGAGGGACGCGACGACGAGGAGTTCACCATCGCCCACAAGGCGAACGTGATGCGCGAGACCGACGGCCTGTTCCGCGACACGGTGGACCGCGTGGCGGACGGCGAGGGCGTTTCACACGACGAGATGCTGATGGACGCGCTGGCGACTCACCTCTGTTTGCACCCCGACGAGTTCGGCGTCATCGTCTGCCCGAACCTCGCGGGCGACGTGCTGTCGGACCTCGCCGCCGGATTAGTCGGCGGATTGGGACTGCTCCCCTCGGCCAACATCGGGCCGGACAACGCGCTGTTCGAACCCGTCCACGGCACCGCGCCGGACATCGCGGGCGAGGGCGTGGCGAACCCGTCGGCAACCATCCTCTCGGCCGCGATGCTGCTGGAGCATCTGGGGTACGACGAGGAGGGCGCGGCGGTTCGTGAGGCGGTCGAATCCGTGCTGTCGGACGGGCCGCGAACGCCCGACCTCGGCGGCGACGGGACCACCGCGGACGTCACCGAGGCAGTGCTGTCTCGGATGTAGCTTCTCTACTGTTCGTTCGATCGCTCTTTTTGTTCGTTCGATCGTTGTTTTCGCGGGTCAGAAGGAAAACATCGACATGACGATCATCCCCGCGCCGGTCGTACCGAGTATTCCGAAACAAAGTCGCGTGAGTGCCACCCGCCAACCCGCAGGTTCGACCTCATCGACCGGGTTCGTACTGCCGATGGAGTCGGATTGCTCGTCGGGCGTCGACAGTTGGTACCCGTATCTAACGCCGAGGGCACCGAGGGCGAGCACACCGAGTCCGGTGAGCATCATGCTGAGGGAGACCATATTCAGTCCATATTTCCATTTCAATAAATGCTTTCTGTTCTGAACGAAGGTCGACCGGGTTCATCGTTCCCGGTGCCGGAAAGTGAACACTAATATCGGTGGCCCGATGCTTCCCGGTAACGAGTGAGACGAAATGAGTGAGACGAAAGACGAACTCGCGGGCGTGGTGGACCTGTTCGGGGCACTGACACGTGCGGAACTGGCCGAGGCGCTCGCCGAGTTGGCGTTCAAGCAGGGAAAAGAGGTGGACGAATCGGCGTTCGAGTCGGTCATCGAGGACGGCGTGCGGGACTTCTATCTCGTGGAAGCACGCGCCGATACCGACACCGGCGAAACGGTTCTTGTGCCCGGTCCGGTGGCGTTCCCGGCGTTGCCCGACAACGCGGAGGACCTGCCGCATATCATGGACGTCCCGGAGCGGACCACGGACCGCGAGGGGTTGGGCGAACGCGTGAAGGAGCGACTCGCCGCGGAGGCCGAAACGGCCGACGAGGAGCGGGCGCAGTACCTCGTGGACGTGAGCTACGACCTCGAAGCGTGGGCACCCGTGGAGGCGGGCAACGTGCGTGACAGACTGGACGAGTCATGAGGTCGAACGATTGCGCTCCGAGAACGAGTCGCACGCCGACCGGGCAAATTAAGGCCGGACGGACCGACGAAAACACATGAACCTCGGTCGGGTGGCCGACCACGAACCACGGTTGGTCACGGACGAGCAACGCGAGGCGGCCGTCCTCGTGCCGATTATCGACCGCGACGATGGTCCCGCCCTCCTCTTCACCAAGCGCGCGGACCACCTCGGCGAACATCCGGGACAGATGAGTTTCGTCGGCGGGGGACACGAACCGGGCGACGACGACCTCTGGGAGACCGCACTCCGGGAAGCACACGAGGAAATCGGACTTCGACCCGAGGAAGTCGAGCACGTCGGGCGACTGGACGACATCCGGACGATAACGGGCTACTCCATCAGCCCGTTCGTCGTCAGAATCCCGGACCGCGAGTACGACCCCGACGAGCGCGAGGTAGCGGAAATCGCCATCCTCCCGGTGTCGGAACTGACGAACTTCGACAACTACGAGAACGAACACCGCGACCACCCCCACTACGGCGAGGTGGTAATCCACTACTTCCACGTCGATGGCTTCACCGTCTGGGGCGCGACGGGACGGATGCTGGTGCAACTGCTGGAACTGGCGACGGATTGGTGCGCGCCGGAGAAAATCGACCGGTTCGTCGACACCGACCCGGATTTGAGTTGACAGTCGGCTTTCAGAGAGTCGAATCCCAGAACTCGGATAAACTGATCGGCAACTCTCGTCCGTGTTTTGTCTCTTGGTCGGGTAGGTTGTCCCCGTGTTGAGTACAGGGTGTATCCAGGCTATGAGACTCGTCGCCAGTAGCGGTTGTACAGTGATGGAAGTATCCATCCAAAGCATCCATATTTTTATGGCAATTAACCAACCATCTTGGATATGGATTGGCTGCCCGCCCGCGATGTGGATGGGACACAACGTGGTGATCCACGTCTCATCGGCCTTGACGACGAGAATATCGACGAAGCACTCGACGCGATCTCTTCGGCCACTGCTCGCACACTACTCACGGAGATTTACAGCGATCCGGTAACTCCTAGTGACCTGCGCGACCGTACTGACAACTCGCTGCAAACGATTTCGTATCATTTGGGGAAGCTTGAGAACGCAGGTCTCGTTCGCGTCGCAGATACTCGGTACTCGGATCAAGGGCGAGAGATGGCGGTGTACGCGGCACCCGACGATCCGGTCGTGCTTTTCGTCGGCACCGAAAACCGGAAAAACGGCCTGCGTGATCTGTTCGCGCGCGTATTTGGTGCTGGGATACTACTCCTTGGCGCGACTATCTACGTCCTCTACCGGACGTTCGAGTACAGCAGCGGGCCACCCGGGAGCGATCCGACATCTCACGGCCTCCTCGATATCTCGTTCATCACGTTCTTCACAGGCGGATTCTTCGTTCTTGTGCTCGTGCTCTGCTGGGGGATCTGGGCGCGACTCCGCTAGTTCGTTTCGGGCTTAAAATTCGTTTTACGTCTCCCAGAAGTATTTCCTTCCAACTCGCCGAAAGAACATATGAGTACTTGGCCGTCCGACCGCACTACGCATCTACTCGAAACACTCCTCGCGCTCGCCACCCTCGTTAGCACTGACCTGTCCCTGGACTACAACCCGTGGTATCCGGAATGGATACATACCGGACCACTCACACTGCCGCCAAGCGCCATTGCACCGATGATACTCTCGATAGCCATACTTCTATTCAGGGGACGCTCCACCAATCCGCGTGGAATCGGTCGCCGCGCGCTCACGGCGTTCGCGGCCATTACGCTCATACTCTGTCTGTATGCGATCTGGAACCTGAACACTGCCCCTGGTGGGGTTTACTGGGCAGGATTTTTCCCACTTATTACCGGCGTCCTGCTCGCCGTCTCAACGCTGTTGAGATTGATCATCGAACGTATTCGTCAATAATCGATCGGGTATCAATCGGTGCTGGCATTCTCTCCCGTGACTATCAGGGCATACTTTTCGCATCGACCCACCGTCCGGATTGTCGGTATCCATACGTCAAAGTGAACGGCATGCGACCATCTCCCATGTACGACGCAATCGTCGTCGGGGGCGGAATCGTCGGTGCCTCCGTCGCCTACCACCTGGCACGTGAGGACGTGGACACGCTTCTCATCGACCGCCACGACACCGGACGAGCGACGGATGCCGGTGCGGGCATCATCTCTCCAGCGACCAGCAGTCGAACCGCCTCGACCCAGTGGTTCGAGTTCGCACTCGATGCCGCGGCGTACTATCCGGAAATCGTCGAACACCTCGAAAACGAACAGGACGGAGAGACGGGCTACTCCGACTGTCCCCTGCTCTCGGTCGCGGTGGACGAGGACGAAGTACCGGAGTACGACGCGGCATCCGAACGGATTCGGGAGCGACAGGAGAAATACGGCCAGCCAGCACCCGGAACGACGGAGGAAATATCGTCCGCGGAGGCGAAATCGAGATTCCCGGCCCTCGCCGAAACTCGGCGCTGTCGCGCCTACGACGGTGCCGCGCGGGTGGACGCCCGGACGTTCACCGGCGCGCTGCTCCGGGGGGCGAAGAAACACGGACTCACCGTTTTCGGAAAGGACGTGACCGAGATTCACCACGAGGACGGGACCGTCACGGGCGTCGAAACCGCCGACGCGACGACCTACGAGGCACCGGCGGTCGTGATCGCCGGGGGCGCGTGGTCCGACCGATTTTCCGACTCGCTCGGCGTGTCGATCCCAGTAGAACCCCAACGCGGGCAGATCATCCACCTCGATCTGGGCGACACCGACACCTCCTCGTGGCCCATCCTCAGCCCGTATCACAGCCACTACATGGTCCCGTGGTCGGACAACCGCGTCGCCGTCGGCGCGACCCGTGAAGTCGGGTCGGGCTTCGAACCCCACACGACGGCCGAAGGTGTTCACGAGGTGCTCGGCGAAGCGCTTCGCGTCGCGCCCGGACTCGGCGACGCGGCGATCGAGGAGATCCGTGTCGGCCTCCGTCCGCGCTCGGCCGACCAACTGCCCGTTTTGGGGCGAATTCCGACCGTCGAGGGCGTCCACCTGGCGACCGGTCACGGCGCGACCGGACTCCAACTCGGCCCCTACAGCGGAAAACTGGTCGCCGATCAGATCATGGGCGAACCGGTCGATATCGAGGGGTTCAGCGTGGAGCGGTTCGAGTAGCGGGACGAACGACCCCAGTGGCCGGGCCGCACGGCGGCGAGAATTAAGGGGGTTGCCGGCGTCCCGAATGTCCTGGGGGAAATAGACGATGACAAACGGAGGGATTTCCGAGTCGTCGGAAACCGACACTGAGGAAACGAGTGGAAACGTCGTCGCAGAACTGTCCACGTCGTTGGATGGGTTCATCGCCGGGCCGAACGCGGGGATCGACAACCCGCTGGGGGACGGCGGCGAGCGACTCCACGAGTGGGTGTACGAACTGGCGAGTTGGCGCGAGTTACACGGTCTCGACGGCGGGAAAACGGGTATCGACGACGACATCCTCGCCGAATCGTTCGAGAACGTCGGCGCGGTCGTGATGGGAAAACGGATGTTCGATACCGGCGAGGAACCGTGGGGTGACGACCCGCCGTTTCACGTTCCGGTGTTCGTCCTCACGCACGACCATCGAGGAACGGAGGAACGACGGGGTGGCACGACGTTCACTTTCGTCACCGACGGCGTCGGGAGCGCACTCGAACGGGCAAGAGCGGCCGCGGGTACCGACGACGTGTCGGTCGCGGGCGGGGCGAACGTCGTTCAGGGGTTTCTCGGTGCGGACCTTCTGGATGAGATTCGGCTTCACATCGTTCCCGTCCTGCTCGGGGATGGGGTTCGCTTGTTCGACCATCTCGACTTCGAACCGCTCGAACTCGAAAAGACGAGGGTAGTGGATTCGCCCGACGTGACTCACCTGTGGTACCGCGTCGAACGGTGATCGGATCGAAGTCAGAACCGGTCGAGCGAGAATAACTCGATATCGTGGCGACTCTCGCCGTCGATGGCGAGGTCGGCCAGAATCTCGCCGACGACGCTCGACAGTTTGAACCCGTGACCCGAAAATCCCGCGCCCACGACGACCTGCGGGTGGTCCGGAAGCGTGTCGATGATGAAGTGTTCGTCCGGCGAGTTGGTGAACAGACACGTCTCCAAGCGCATCGTCGGTCCGGCCGCCTCGGGGAAGTAGCGCTCCGTGAAATCGCGGAGGACGCGCTCGTCGGCGGGCGTCGGGTCGGCCACGTCGTCCGGGGAGACGTTCTCGTGGAAGTGGTTGTACTTGCCGACCTTGTACCCGGGCACGCCGTACTCCGGGAAGCCGTAGAAGTAGCCCTCCTCGCAACCCATGGTGAAGACCGGGAACGAATCGGGTTGGAACGCCTCGGAGTCGTCGGGGTGGAACCAGCCCAGCACTTGCCGCTCCGGTCTCGCCTCGACCCGCAGCATCGGCAGCAGGTTCGCGGCCCACGCGCCCGCCGTGACGACCATCGTGTCGGCGGTGTAGCTTCCCTCCCTCGTTTCGACGCGGACACCGCCGTCGGCGGTTGGCTCCCAGTCGAGGACGCCCTCCCGGGCGCGAATATCCGCGCCGTGTCGGTGTGCTTCGTTCACGTGCGCGACGACGCACTGTTCGACGTGGAGGAAACCGCCGTCCGGTTCGAAAATCGCGACGAAGTCCTCGGGTAGGTCGTAGCCCGGATATCGTTCGCCCACCTCCTCGGCGGAAAGCCGTTCGTACGCCAATCCGTGTGTCTCACAGGATTCGCGCGCACCGGCGACCTTCTCGCTGCCATCCGGGCCAGCGACGATACAACCGGTCGTGTGGAGGAGTTCCGTGGGATGCGTGGCATCCAACTCGTCCCACAGTTCGTAGGCACGCTCCAGCAGCGGGACGTAGTCCGGGTGTTCGTAGTACGCCTTCCGGATGATCCGCGTCACGCCGTGTGACGACCCCATCGAATGCGGAATATCGTAGCGTTCCAGGCCCAAAACGTTCTCGCCGCGCTTTGCGAGGTGGGCCGCCGTCGCGCTTCCCATGCCGCCGACGCCGACGACGATGGTATCGTATTCGGTCATACTCGTGTCGTGATCGGCGGTGACAATGAACGTGGGTAGTTCGGCGCGGAGGATTTCATCACCCATATTTTCAGAAAACTTATCTAATCCGGCACTAAAACTCCAAAAATGACTTCCAGACGACACGTTCTCGCCGGTGTCGGCGGCGCGCTAACCGCCGGACTCGCCGGATGTCTTGGCGATTCGGGGTCCTCGGGTGGCTCCTCCAACAACGGGACCGCGAAGGACACCGACTGGCCGATGCCGCGATTCGATACGACCAACACCGCCTACAATCCCGAAGCGAAAGCCCCACGTCACGGCGTCCTGGAACGATGGACGTTCGAGGGCGCTTCGGCGACGGGCACGCCCGCCATCGTGGACGGTCGGGTGTTCCTCCCGACTGGGAAGTCGCTCGTCGCGCTCGATTCGAGTAGCGGGGGCGTACTGTGGCAGTTCGACCTCGACCACGGATGGTCCGACGGCCCGGTCGTCCACGATGGACTCGTTTACGTCAACGCGCTCGGCGATCTTCACGCTCTCGACGTGAAGACTGGCGAGAAAGCGTGGTCGCTCACCGATGTCGAGGACATCAACACCTCCCCACACCTCGTCGCAGGTGAGCACGTTTCTCCCTCGAAACTGTTCGTGGGAACAGAGAACGGAAAACTGCTGAAACTCGATCTGAAGACGGGCAGAATTCTCCGACGGACGGACCTGTTCGGCGAGATTACGACGATGGCATACCGGCTTCCCATCCTCTACGTCGGAACGTCCAGTGGTGAAGTGTATGCGCTTTTCGAACGCGGTACCGACCGACCGTTCGGCGAGCAATGGCGACGGAAAGTCGGGGCACAAATCCAGGGGTTGGTACCCACCTCGGAGGGCATTCTCGTCGATACGTTCGGTGGGCCGCTCCGCTGTTTACAAGACGGTGCGCACGCGGGAACGACACGGTGGAAAGTGCCCGCGAAGCAGGCGAACTCGGCACCCGTTTACGGCAATTACACAGTCTTCGCGGCCGGATACGACTCCCTTTCGGCCCACCGGGATTACGACAAGAAGACCAAGTGGCGCTACAACGGGCGGTTCGATCGGGCCGACCCCGTCGCGGCCGGTGACACCCTGTACGTCAGCAGCGGCGATGCAGTCCACGGGTTCGCGCTCGACGGCGGTATCGGCATGGAAGGGTACCGGTACGACGCAAAGCAGTGGTCACACTCGACCTCGTTGGCCGTCGAAGGACTCGCCGTCGCCGACGGTGCCTTGTTCGTGGCCTGCCGCCCTGGAAAGGGAGAATCGACGGCGCTGTACTGTCTGGAATCGGCCTGAACGGTTCCGCGATCAACGGCATCACACTTCGGACCCCGAATCCGATTTCCCGTCGATGAACTTCCGAACCTCGTCCGCGACGCGGCTAAATCTATCCCGGAATGGTGCCGTGGCAGGACGTCGTGGTTGTGCTGACGCTCGAAATCCGTCGTTCACCCCTGCGATTCGGGGCCCCTCTGGATGACGATTCCACCGCAGTCCCCTATTCGACGGTACGCGATATTTTTGTCCTAACGCTCTGAAACGTCCGAATATTGGTGTTTCGACGAATCGATACAGGTATATCCCCGAGGATGATATCGGCTGAAAACGACCGTTCCCCGGTCGTGGTACCGTGACGGAACAGACAGACTACCTCGACGACAGAATCGCGGACGCAATTCTCAACGGCTCGCCCTACGAGCGACTGCGCGTCCGACGGAACAGCCTCTTCGACCAATCAATCCCGACGAAACTCGCCTGGCAGAGCGCCCTGCTGCTCGTGCTGGCCCTCATCGCACCGATAACGCTCAGCTACTCCGACTCGGTTGCGGCGCTGTTTCCGGGTGGTGCTCCACTGACGGCATCGCCGATCATCCTGATGCCGGGTGCGCTCGTCCTCCTCCTCGAACTCGGAGCGGCGGCCGGACACGTCGCCGTCGCCGCGACGATACTCTCCGGCGAGGAGGACCTGAGCACGCGCCGGATGCAACAGCTCCTGAGTGTCGAGGAGATAGCGTCGTTTTATGGCTTGATCGGTGGCACTCTCCTGCTCGTCATCACGTTGGCGGTGTTCCTCCTGGGCTACAACGGCGTGGAGACGATCCACCAGTACACGACGGCGGCCGGACGAAGTCCCTTTGACGCGTCGGGAACCGGCCTGAGCGTATTGGCCGTCTCGGCCACCTCGGTCACGATGAGCGCCGTCCTCTTCGTCACCAGTCGGTTGCTCGCCCGACGACTGTAACACACGTCGGGACCGAAGATTTAGGCATTCCCGAATAGTAGCAGTATCGGGGAGTCGAGATGGGGAATGACTCCGAAGACGTTCTGTACGAAATTTTGTTAGATACGTCGCTGGACGACGACGTGTATCGAGCACTGTCGAGTACGCCTCGACGATATACGCTGTACACGCTCTTGGAGTGGGACCGAATCTCGCTGGACGAACTGGCCGACGTGCTTACGGGGTGGCTGTACGCGAGCGAATATCGGATGGCGACGGCCGAGGACCGCGAACAGTTGCTGGCCGAACTCCGGCGACAACACATCCGTATGCTACGCAAGTCGGGGCTCGTCGACTACGATCCACGTGAAGAACTGCTCGTCAGGTCCGAATTCTCCCCATCGGTCGTCCGGCTACTCCATTGGGCGCTGGCACACGAGTATGAGAATTGAGTGGAGACGAAGGAGTGGAATCACTGATGAACTTCCGGGAAGCCATCGACGCGGTCGAGCGGGAACGAAAGACGCTCGTAGTGTACGGTGGCGACTCGAATACGGACCTCGCGGCGCAGTTCGAGACGAAAAACGTCACGGTGAAGTACAAACGGCTTCGGAGCGTCGGACCGAACGAATTCCTCGTCATCCGGGACGAAGACGGTTTTCAGGGAGCGATCGGGTTGACCGCGCTTCAGGAATTCCTCACCCCGCCGGTTCTCGTCCCGTGGAGCGATGATTTCGATCCGTCCTCGTTCCGCGACCTGCGAACTCTTCTCGATGAAACCCTGTTCACGTCGTTCGACCGACGGCAGATGTTGTCGACCAGCCGCGAAATCGAGGACCGCGCGTGGCGTATCGCCGTCGGTTCCTTACACGTCGGATTTCAGGCGTTCTCGGCATTTCAGGACCAGATGGACCTCTATCGACGACTCGCGTCCGAGACGAATCTGGATATCCACATTTACGGACGGGCGGACTGGCAACCGCCTCGAATTCCCAACACGACGTTTTGTGCGAGAACTTCGGGAGAGATCGGACGGGTGTGGTTCCTCGTCTACGACGGTGGCGGTGACGACGACCAGAAATGCGCGTTGGTCGCCGAGGAACGTGACGACGGTGAATTCTTCGGATTCTGGACGTACAACCCGACGACGGTGGACGAGTTGCTCGACCACCTCGTGGAAACCTACGGTTGACGAAGCTCACTCGTCGGTTGCGATCACCGCTACACGTATCGCGCCGAGGACTCCTAACGGGGCGAAGATAGACACTCCGAGAACCGTCCCGAGCGCGACGTGGAGTTCGGGTCCACCGTACGAGGCGAGCGAGTCGAGCATCGGAACGCTCCCAACCCAGTACTGGAGCGTCCCGATGATTCCCGCAAAGACGACGACCGACAGGGTGTTCCCGGCGATCGAGCCGTAACTCCGCCGAACCGCCGTACCCATCGACCTCCCGCGAACCAGCAACACCGGGACGGCGAACAGTCGGGCCGAGACGAACGCGACGAGGAGTACGCCGACGAGCAGGACGACGAAGCCGAGCATCGTTCCTATCGCGCCGACCGCCCAGACGAGACCGGACAGACAACATTGGAAGACGACGAGCGACGCGACGCTTCGAACGGAGACTGAATCACCATCCGAACGGGTCACGAGGGCGGCAACCGCGGTTGCGATCGCTATCTGGGTGACGATCCAGATGGCGGCGACCTCCGCCATGATCGGGAGCCGAAGCCCCAAAATCGCGCCGACCGGTCGGGTAACGAGGGAGGAGTCACCGGGATATAACAGCACGACGAAATGGGCGAGTCCCGTCCGAGCGACGGTGGCGACCTGTGTCGCTACCGGGTCACGGAGTCGGGCGACGTTACAGGCGGCGAGCACGATGCTCGTCACCAGAAACGGCACGGCGAGCGAGGGACGCGAGCGGATGTCCCGTAGGACACCCACGAGCAATCCGAAGGCCGTGATGGAGTCGTCGGGCGGCGAATCGGAACCGACGCGATCGATCTCGGAGCCGCGGATTCGCTTGTCTCGGCTCATCGGGACGCCTCCAATGCGTACAGTTCGAACCCGTCCGTGAAGACGACCATCCCGGCACCGACTGCCGGTGGTGACGGAGCTTTTTCGGTCTCGGATTTCCACCGTTCGTCTCCAGTCTTCGCGTCGAGTGCGAGGAGGGCTCGCGAATCGGGGACGTAGACCGTGTCGCCCGCGACGACGGGCGTTCGTTTGTACTCGCCAACCGACTTCTCCCATCGAGTCGTTCCCGAGCGTGGGTCAAGCGCGAGGAGGTGGTCCTCGTCGTCCCGTGTGATCTGGACGTACACCGTCTCGTCGGTGACGGTCGGTGTTCCCTGTATCCTCGCGTACTTTCCGTCGCCGGTGAGGTGACGGAGCCACCGACGCTTCCCGGTCTTCCTGTCGAAGGCGATGGCGTAGTCGTCACGCGTCCCGTACACGCCGTGGTCGGCGGCGGTCACGTACCCCCACGTGAGCACCTCTTTGAACGGTTGTCGTCGCCAGCGAACGTCCCCTGTTTCGGCGTCGAGCGCGGTGAATTCGTTGACCCACGTCGCGATGTAGACGACGCCGTCGTAGACGGAAACTCGTGAGGACAGGCCGTCAGACCGATAGCGCCACCGTTCCCGTCCGTCACTCGGGTCGAGCGCGCGCACGCTACTCTCGACACCTGTATCGTGTGGAACGAAGACGTGTCCATCGGCGATGACCGGCGAGACGGCGTCACCACTCGGTAACAACGACTGAATGAACGACGACTTCGGGTTGGGCGTCCGCCAGCGATAGCGGAGGTCACCGCGCGGGCCGGTGCCCGGGTTGACGCCACAAACCCGACGCCCGTCGTTCGAAACGACCGTCTCGTTGCGGTATGAAGTCTCCGTTGCGATGGCTGGCGTCACCCCGAACGGCTGTCGCCGATGGGTTTGCGTCGTTCCGTCCGTCGCATCGACGGTGAGGAAACTCCCGGCCGTGCTGTAGACGGTCCCGTCGTAGATGAGCGGCGTCGGCGAACGTCCTGTCACGTTCGGAAGCTTCCGTTTCCACCGAACCGCGGGTTTCGCTCGGAGCGAGAGGCCGTCCGGTTTGTATGCCGCGCCCGCCGAATCGTAGCCGACGAGCGGCCAATCGTCCGCGGAAACCGGTCGGGAAGCGGCGGGGTACAGCGCGCTACACCCACCGAGGGTGCCAAAAATGGCAGTCGAAGTGAGGCCGAGAAATCGTCGACGGGTGGGCGAGGGAGGTCGCTTTCGGGGAGGGCTGTCGTTTGGAGGGCGGGGATCAGTCACTGTGCGTCAGATTTCTAGGTGAAATAAAAAGTATTTTCATTGTCGACAGGTCCGTTCGGTATATCAGTCCATTTAACCATCTTCACCGGGTTTGGTCGGTAGCGAATGAGCTATCGAGACGCGATCATGGCGGCCAAGTACGCCGGGGGGGCAAACGAACAGGCGACGGCGCTTCATCAGCGACGACTCGAAGCGGTCGTGAACGGGGAAGGCTACTTCGACTTCGACGCGCCACGGGGTATCGTCGTTCACGTCGTCCCGACCGGCGTGTACGACGACGGCTACGCGATCGACCTCGGCGAGCACAGCGTGTTACCCGAGGCCGATCCCATGTGGCCGAAACAGCTTCCCATACTCGGGCGGGACGGTGCGCGCGGTTCGTGGACCGCCGACGGATTCGGGGCAGTCGTCCCGTCGGATGAACGGGACGGCTGTGCCGGGTATGCACATCTCTTCTCGAACGGTGTCGTCGAATCCGTTGCCGCGATTCCGTTCGAGGAATCCCGGACGGAACCGCCACGAATCGACGGACGCGCGCTCGAACTCGACCTGACACGGAGCGTCCGGCGGTACCTTCGCGTGCTCGCGTACCACCAGCGGACGGCCCCGATTTACGTCACGCTCACGATGTACGGCGTCGATGGCTGTCTGCTCGACACCGGTGTGGTCGAGTCGAGCGACGACGCGCGCCCGATTCGAGAGCCGATGCTCGCACCGTTCCCCGTCACGCTCGACAACTTCGATGCCGACGTTCGAACCCAACTCGCGCCCCCCCCTCGACGCACTCTGGCGGGGTGCGGGCTATCCGAAATCACCCTTCTTCGATTCCGGCGTATGGGAGCTTCGGTCGGTGTTCGATGACGATGACTGAACGGCGGCCGTCATCCAACTTTTACGACAGGATTACTCCATCGTATTCCGACGATGGCGATCAGTACCAGTCCGGGATGCTTCCGATTCGTATCCGTCTTCGACGGATCGATTCACCCTCACGCACACCATACAGTGTGGTGTGGAATTCGCATCAACTGTCCGGTCTTTAAATACTCTCGACGGAATGAAATACAATACGATTGATCGTTTTTGCTCAACCTTCTCACTGTGATCGACCGACCGAAATAATATCATAAAATTGCCAATAGGGGTTGGTATCCGGAGTAGTACTCGTGAACTGTTGGCGAGTTGTCGCTCGATTTTAGTTATAATCTTTCCCGAATTTATTTTGAAGCATCACCTCCGTAGGCAATGATTACCGCTTC
The DNA here is from genome assembly GCF_024136965.1 of Haladaptatus sp. AB618. NCBI lineage: Archaea > Methanobacteriati > Methanobacteriota > Halobacteria > Halobacteriales > Haladaptataceae > Haladaptatus > Haladaptatus sp. AB618. The sequence continues at coordinate 113,747 of NZ_JAMYJX010000009.1, forward strand.
CGATAGTTCGTTTCAGGCACCCAATAACAATGGTTGGCTCAGTAAAAAATATTCGACAGTTGCTCACATGTCCGCGGACTGCGGACGAGCGGCGACCCCCATCAACAAATCACAAAAAGTATGACGAAAAAAAGCACGATACCCGATTCGATCAAGCGACGACGGCTTCTGCAAGGTCTCGGTGCAACCGGCATCGCGGCGCTGGCTGGATGTTCAGGGAATCAAGATAACTCTGGCGGTGGCGGCAATAATTCGGGCGGCGGAGCCAACACCAGCGGGACGCTGAAACTCGCGCAGGTGAAAAGCCCGCTGGAGTTCGACCCCATCGTCCTCAACGACGTTCCTTCCGCACAGGTATCAGACCGCGTCTTCGAGGGTCTGTACACGTACGACTCCGGAATCAACGTCGTTCCGAAGATGGCGACGGGCAAGCCGGAGGTCAAGAACGGCGGCAAGACGTACATCGTCGAGTACCAGAAGGGGATCAAGTTCCAGAACGGCGACTCATTGACCGCCGAGGACATCGCATACTCCTTCACGGCACCCGTCAAGGAGGAGACCGAGAACGCGTCCACGTTCACGATGATCGACTCGGTTTCGAAGGCGGGCAAACGGAAGGTCAAGTTCGATTTGAAATACCCATACGGGCCGTTCATGAACGTCCTGACGTCCTCCGTCGTCCCGAAGTCGGTTCGGGAGAAGGACAAAAAGAAATTCAACAAGAAGAATCCGATCGGCACCGGACCGTTCAAATTCGATGACTGGCAGGAAGGCAACTACGTCAAGATTTCCCGGTGGGACGACTACTGGGGGAAGCCGAAACCGAACCTCGCAAACGTGAAAATGGTTCCCGTCGAGGAACCGACGACCCGGTTGACGAGCCTTCAAACAGGCGAAAACGACATCATCGAGGAAATCCCGCCGAAGCTCTGGAAACAGGTCCAGAACATGAGCGACACGTCCATCGAGTCGAAGATCGGGATGGGCTACTTCTATCTCGCCTTCAACTGCAAGAACGGGCCGACGACGGACCCGAAGGTACGGGAAGCCATCGACTACTGCTTCGACATGGACCAAGCGGTCTCGAACTTCGTCGAACCGAGCGGGGTCCGACAGTACAGTCCGCTACCGGAACAGATTTCGAAGAAGTGGGGCTTCCCGCTCGACAAGTGGAAGAAGATTCCACACGACAAGAACATCGACAAGGCGAAGGAGTTGCTCAAGAATTCGGACAACGTTCCGGACAACTGGAACGCCAAAATCATCGTTCCCCCGGACGACAAACGCCAACAGTTGGGCGTCACCGTCGCCAACGGACTGAAAGAGGCGGGGTACAACGCCAACGTCCAGCGGCTCGATTGGGGTGCGTTCCTCAACAAGTTCGTCACCGGCAAGACGAGCGACTACAACATGTACACCCTCGGCTGGTCGGGCGGCCCTGACCCCGACGACTTCCTCTATTACTTCTTCACGAAGTCCGCCCACGGGACGAACGACGGGACCTACTACAACAAGGTCAACAAGCAGATCGTCGAGGCGCGGAAGTCGTCTGACCACGCCAAACGGAAGAAGCTGTACACCGAGGCCATCAACAAGGTGCTCCACGACCGGGCACACCTTCCGGCGTACAACCTGAAGAACAGTTTCGGGGTGAAAAACAAGGTGAACGGGTTCGAACCGCATCCGGTGTTGAGCTTCGTCCTCGCGACGCAGTACACCAACGCTTCCATCGGGAAGCAGTAACGCGACACCCCCTTTCGATACGATTCAACGACAATACACATGGGAATCCTTCGCTATACGATTCGACGCTTACTACAGGCCATTCCGGTACTGCTCGGCATCGTGACGATCACGTTCCTTTTGACGAACGCGATTCCGGGCGACCCCGTTCAGATCATGCTCGGACCGTCACCGAGCGCCGAGATGGTAAACCAGATACGCGCGCAGTACGGATTGAACCAGCCGCTTCCGGTGCGATACGTACACTACCTCACCTCCGTCGCACAGGGCAACCTCGGCGAGAGCATCTACTACCGGACTCCGGTCACGACGAAGATCATGCAGCGGCTTCCGGTGACGCTCCTGCTCATGCTGTCGAGCTTCACCTTCGCGCTCGTCGTGGCGATTCCACTCGGTATCATCTCCGCGAAACGGCGCAACAAGCCGACCGACCACGTCACGCGCATCGTTGCGCTCATCGGCGTCAGCACGCCCGACTTCTGGATCGGCCTGATGCTCATCATCGTCTTCGCCTACTACCTCGGTTGGTTCCCGGCAACGGGGCTGGTCGAACCATGGCAGAAACCGAGCGCGGTCGAGGGTGCGTCTACGCAACTCGGCGTCTTTTGGCAGACATTCATGCATCTGTTGCTCCCGGCGATAACGCTCGGCACGCTCCAGATGGCCGCAATCATGCGTATCGAGCGTTCTTCGATGCTCGAAGTGCTCCAGCAGGAGTACGTGAAGCTGGCGCGCGCCTACGGCGTCGCGGAACGAAAGATCGTCCGAAAACACGCGTTTCGGAACGCCCAACTGCCGGTCATCACGGTCGTCGGGTTGCAACTCACCGCCGCGCTCGGCGGGGCGGTGCTGACCGAGACGGTGTTCAACATCAACGGAATGGGACGGCTCATCATCACGGCAATCAACAATCAGGACTACCCGCTGGTCATGGGAACGACGATCTTCTTCGGCCTGACGTTCGTCGTCGGCGTCGTCATTACCGACATTTCCTACGCGTACATCGACCCGCGAGTGAGTTACGACGAGGTGGACTGAAATGGGAACTGGAGAAGCAAATTCGACGGACGTTCGAAACGCCAACGCGACTGACCGAGGGGAAGCGAAAGTCGAGGCCAACGTCGGATGGCGCTATGCGCTCGAACAGGTCCGACGGGACACCACCGCGAGGATCGGCCTCTACATCATCGGGTTCATCGTCGTCCTCGCGGTGTTCGCGTGGATCGACGCGAAGCTGTTCGACTACGCCATCGTGAGCAGCTTCTGGCACAACCCGGTGAACGATCCGACGAACGCCAAGATCCTGCGCCCTCCGGCGATGACGAGCAACACGTTCGGGAAGGGGCTGTGGGAGTACCCGCTCGGGACGGACCACCGCGGACGGGACATCCTCGTTCGACTCGTCTACGGTTCGCGCATCGCCATGCAGGTCGGCATCATCTCGACCGGTTTCGGACTCATCTGCGGGACGATACTCGGCGCGGTCGCAGGCTACCACGGCGGATGGATCGACGACGTACTGATGCGGCTGGCTGAAACGCTGTACGCGATTCCGTTCCTCGTGTTGGTCATCGCGTTCATGGCCGCGTTCGGCCGCGACCTGACCTTCGCGATGATCGGTGTCGGCATCACCACGATTCCCGTCTTCGCCCGCCTCATCCGTTCGCGGGTCGTGAGTGTGCGCGAGGAAGAGTACATCGAAGCGGCGAGAGCGGCGGGAGTGCGCGACCGGAACATCATCCTGCGTCACGTCATCCCGAACAGCTTCGCACCGGTTCTCGTCCAAGCCACGTTGCAGGTCGGCATCAGCATCCTCATCGTCGCTGGCCTCTCGTTCCTCGGGTTCGGGGCACAGCCACCGACGCCCTCGTGGGGCCAGATGTTGAGCCAGTCGCGCGGGTACATGCTACCCGACCCGTGGTTCAGCCTCTGGCCGGGACTGGCCATCCTCGTCACCGTGATGGGGTTCAACCTGCTCGGCGACGGCCTGCGGGACGCACTCGATCCGCGAATCAACAACTGACGGAGACGAAAATGACTGATACACTGTTACACATCGATAACCTGAAGACACAGTTCTTCACCGAGGAAGGCGTCGTCCGTGCGGTGGACGGCATCTCCTTCGACGTAAAGGAGGGCGAAATCGTCGGTCTCGTAGGCGAATCCGGGGCCGGGAAGAGCGTCGCCGCACAGAGCATCCTCCGACTAGTGGAATCGCCGGGCGAAATCGTCGGCGGGGAAGTCCGCTTCCGGGACGAACTGCTGTTCGGCGTCGAGGAGGGACCGGATGGAGAGATGCGGGAACGCGAGGAGATGCTGTCGAACGAAGAGATGCGGAAGCGGATTCGCGGCACCGAAATCGCCATCATCTTCCAGGACCCGATGGAGAGCCTGAATCCCG